>CAWGHS010000008.1:0-130884 GCA_963822425.1 uncultured beta proteobacterium | reverse complement strand
GAGAGGTGTTTGTGAGCTATAGCCGCCGCTCATCGTTGCGCCCGATGAGTCAGATCAACGTCGTGCCTTATATCGACGTGATGTTGGTGTTGCTGGTCATTTTTATGATCACTGCACCGCTGATGAATCCGGGGCAGATCGATCTGCCCAGCGTGGGTAAATCGCTGGCGCCGCCGGTGGCACCACTGGAGATCATCATCAAGAAAGACACCACGTTGGCCTTGCGCGATCACGGTAAGGGCGGACAGGAATCGCCGGTATCGCGCGATGAGCTGGTGAGCCGTTTGCAGCAAAGTCTGGCGAAGAGTCCGGAGCGCCCCGTGGTGATCTCCGCCGACAAGGATGTGCGCTATGAGGAGGTCGTCAACGTCATGGACATGTTGCAACAGCAGCACATCAAGAAGATCGGCTTGCTGGCTAAGATGCGATGAGTGCCGCGTTGGCTTATTCAGAACCGTACAAATTCTCGGCCGGGTTGCTGGCGTTGGTGGTGCATTTCGCGTTTTTCACTTTGCTCTATTTTGGTTTTCGTTGGCAAGCGCATCCGCCGGAAGAGTTCATGGTAGAGATGTGGGACAGCTTGCCGAGCACTGAAGTTGTGCCTGTCCCGGTGCAGGAACCGTTGCCGCCGCCGGTCAAAGTAGAGCCGGTTGCGCCGCCCAAGCTCGTGGCACCTGTATTACCGCCAGTCAAGGCGGAGATCGAAGTGCGCGAGAAGAAAAGCAAGAAGACTGAAATAAAAGACAAGCAAGATAAGAAGACGGCGGCGAAAGAAAAAGCAGCCGCTATCGCCAAAGCGAAGCAAGAAGCGGAGCGGCGTGAGCTGGATGCCTATTCTAATCAACTGCGGAAAGCGGAGCAGGAGCGGATTCGCGCGGAGGTGGATGCGGCGACGGCAACACAGGTGGGGCGCTATGAGGATATGATCCGCAGCAAGATTCGCCGCAACATCGTGATGCCGCCGGATGTGCCGGAGAGTGCCAAGGCCGAATTCAAAGTGACGCTGCTGCCCGGCGGGATGGTGATGGATGCGGTGCTGCTGAAGAGTAGCGGCAGTGCGGCTTATGACAATGCAGTAGAGCGCGCGATCTATAAAGCGCAACCGTTGCCGGTACCGGCTGAGGCTGGGTTGCAAAAGATGTTCCGTGAATTGCGTTTGACGCTTAGGCCGTAAGAAAGGATGTATATGCGTTGTTGGAGTGCGATCATTTTGTTGTGCGTGGCGTGGTCTGCGCAGGCCGAGTTGAGTATCGAGATCACGGGGGCGGGGGAGCATCAGATACCGGTCTCGTTGGTGCGCTTTTCCGGTGAAGAGACTCTGACCGGGCAGACGATCAGTACTGTGGTGTCCAGCGATCTGTTGCGTACCGGATTGTTCAAATTGATCGATCCGGCAGGCAGGTCGCCGCACGAACCCAATGAAGTTAAATATGACGAATGGCCGGGTGTGGAAGCTTTGCTCATCGGTAAAGTGCGGGTGCTGGAAGGCGGACGGGTGGAGGTGAAGTTTCGTTTGCTGGATATGGTGCGCCGTACCGAATTGGTCGGCTTGGCGGTGACAGCCAAGAACGAGCAGTTGCGCGCCATCGGCCATCGCGTCGCCGATCTGGTCTATGAGGGATTGACAGGGAGTCTTGGTGTCTTCAGTACGCGCATCGCGTATGTGAACCGCGAAAAAAAGAACTATCGATTGGTGGTCGCAGACAGTGATGGCTATGGCGAGCAGACCTTGCTGGCATCGAGCGAGCCGATCATGTCCCCTGCGTGGTCGCCGGAGGGAGGGCGTCTAGCCTATGTGAGCTTTGAGAAGGGGCACGCAGTGGTTTATGTGCAATCCCTTGCGACGCGTCAACGCAGCGTACTGGCCGATTTTCCGGGAAGTAATAGTGCACCGGCATGGTCGCCTGACGGCAAGCAGTTAGCCATCGTGCTGACGCGCGACGACAGTTCGCAGTTGTACCTCATGCGTGATGACGGCAGCGACCTGCGGCGTATCACGTTCAGCGAGACCATCGATACCGAGCCGGTCTTTTCGCCCGACGGAAAATATCTGTTGTTCACCTCGGATCGGGGGGGCAGTGCGCAGATCTATCGCGTCGCAGCGAATGGGGGCTATGCGGATCGTTTGACTTTCGAGGGGAACAACAACTTCTCTCCGCGCTTCAGTCCGGATGGCAAAAGTTTTGTTTTCTCCCATTTCACGGGTGGTGTGTTCTATATTGCCACCCAGGATTTTGAGAGCAAACAGATGCAGATACTGACCACGGGCGGATGGGAAAAGAAGCCTAGTTTCGCGCCCAATGGCAAGCTGGTCTTGTTCGCAACTGAGTCGCAAGGTCGTGGTATATTGGCGACCGTATCCAGCGACGGCAGGGTGAAGCAAAAGATGGTCGCTCAGCGTGGTGACATACGCGAACCGGTCTGGGGGCCTTTCCTTAAACAGTAAACATTTGGAGATCAAGATGAAGAAAATTATTTTGAGTATCGTATTGCTTAACCTGTTGGCTGCTTGCGCGAGCGATGTGCCGAAGGAAGAGGTCAAAGGGCCTGCGGCGGCGCCTGCGCCTGTGGCTACGGAACCCGCTGCGCCAGCAACCGCACCTGTTGAACCTGCGCAAACGGCTACTGACCCTGTGGCTGCTGAACCCACCCCCGCACCCGCTCCCGTTGAGAACGCCGCTGCCAGCATCATGGACAGTCGTAGCGTGTACTTCCCGTTCGATGTGGATGCAGTACAAGCATCAGATCGTGCAACCGTGCAAGCACACGGAAAATATCTGGGTGAAAACAGAACGGCCAAGGTGCGCGTTGAAGGCAATGCGGATGAGCGTGGTAGCAGTGAGTACAACTTGGCGCTGGGTCAACGTCGTGC
Source organism: uncultured beta proteobacterium (assembly GCA_963822425.1). Classification (GTDB taxonomy): domain Bacteria; phylum Pseudomonadota; class Gammaproteobacteria; order Burkholderiales; family Gallionellaceae; genus Sideroxyarcus. The sequence goes on along the minus strand of CAWGHS010000008.1, from coordinate 128,012 downwards.
GAGCAATGTGAAGAAACTGCTGATCTTGTCTGGTGCCAGAACTTCGCAGATCGAGACCGTGAGCTATGGCGAAGAGAAGCCACGTGCAGCCGGTCATGAAGAAGCGGCATGGGCGCAAAATCGCCGTGCTGACATCGTCTACACATCCAAGTAATCCGCGTGGATAAGTTGCGCCTCTGGATACTGGTTGGTTTGTGCGTCGTGAGCAGCCACGCTACGGCGGGGCTGTTCTCGGATGATGAGGCGCGCAAACAAGTGCAGCAATTGGAGGCGCGCTTAGTCAAGCTGGAAGGCGTGCTGCGCAAGTCGGAAGAGGACAATCAGCAGCATGTCCGTTCTATGCTCGATATGCAGATGCAACTCGAAGCTTTGAATACGGAGTTGCGCAAATTGCGCGGACAGAACGAAGAGCTCTTGCATAATCTGCAAGATGCCGAAAAGCGCCAAAAAGATTTTTATATCGATCTGGATGCTCGCTTACGCCGCTTTGAGGCTGCCGATGCCACTCCGACAGAGCGGGTCGATGGCACTAAGGACATGTCTGCCGACCCGGTCGGTGAGAACCGTGCGTTCGAGGCGGCCTTTGGCTTTTATAAGGCTGAGAGTTATCTGAACGCGGCCGATGCCTTTCGCGAGTTTCTCAAACACTATCCGCAATCGGTGCATGAGGCGAATGTGCATTATTTGATGGGCAATTCCTATTTCCTGTTGAAGGATTACAAGAACAGTTTAAACAGCTATCAATCCTTGATCAGCAAATATCAAGACCATCCGCGTGTGGCAGAGGTGATGCTCAACATCGCCGAGTGTCAATTGGAGTTGAAGAATAAACCGGCAGCCAAGAAAACGCTCAAACAGCTTATCTCTCAATTTCCCGGTAGCGATGCTTCCGACAAGGCGAAGAAGCGCCTTGCCACCATCAAATAGTTTTCCAAGTGATGTCGTCCATTCGCAGCGAGTCCTTGCGCATCAGTGAGATTTTCTTTTCCTTGCAAGGTGAAACCAGTCGTGTTGGTTTGCCCACAGTGTTCGTGCGGCTGACGGGGTGTCCATTGCGTTGCACTTACTGCGATACCACGTACGCATTCAGCGGCGGTCAGAGTATGACACTGGCTGCGATATTGAAAGAAGTGGCGAGTCATGGTGCACGGTATGTCACCGTCACGGGCGGCGAACCGTTGGCACAAAAAAACTGTTTACCACTACTGCGTGAGTTGTGTGATGCGGGATACAGCGTTTCTTTGGAGACCGGCGGGGCGCTTGATGTAAGTGGCGTGGACGCGCGGGTGAACAAAGTGCTCGATATCAAAACTCCAGCTTCTGGCGAAGTGGATAAGAACCTGTGGAGTAATCTGGAGCATCTCACCGGACATGACGAGATCAAGTTCGTGTTGTGTGATGAGGCGGATTATCAATGGGCCAAGCAAGTATTGCATGAACGTGAATTGGCGAAACGGTGTGCTGTGTTGTTTTCTCCCGCGCAAGGCCAGCTTGCGGCAAAAGACGTGGCTGAGTGGATATTACGCGACCAGCTGCCAGTGCGCCTACAGGTGCAACTGCATAAACTGTTGTGGGGTAATGAGGCGGGGCATTAAAGATGAAGCGAGCCGTGGTACTTCTGTCGGGAGGCTTGGATTCGGCGACCGTGTTGGCGCTGGCCAGAGAGCAAGGCTTCGAGTGCTTTGCCTTAAGTGTGGATTACGGTCAGCGCCATCATGCCGAATTGGCCGCAGCCCAGTGCGTAGCGCGCGAGCTTGGGGCGAAAGAGCATCGCGTCATCAATATCGACCTCACCGGATTTGGCGGTTCAGCGCTGACCGACAACAACATCGCCGTGCCCGAAAAGGCAAGTAGTGGTATCCCACTGACCTATGTCCCTGCCCGCAATACCATCATGTTGTCGCTGGCGCTAGCCTGGGCCGAGGTGCTCAAGGCACAGGACATCTTCTTCGGTGTGAACGCGGTGGATTATTCCGGTTATCCTGATTGCCGCCCCGAGTACGTGGAGTCATTTGAGCGCATGGCGAATCTGGCGACTAAATTTGCGGTGGAAGGCAAGCCGCTTACTTTGCATGCGCCGCTTCTGCATCTGAGCAAGGCTGAGATCATCCGCGAAGGCGTGCGTTTAGGGGTCGATTACAGGCTCACGGTTTCTTGTTATCAGGCAGATGAGGCGGGGCGTGCCTGTGGTCGTTGTGATTCATGCCGCTTACGTCGTGAAGGATTTCAATCAGCCGGAGTGCCAGATTCCACGCGCTATTGCGAGACATGAGTTGTTTGCGGGTTCGTTTGACAGTCGAGGTCAAACCCGTATAATGCGCGCTCCCTTTCGGGCGGGGGTCGGTAGCTCAGTCGGTAGAGCAGCGGACTTTTAATCCGTTGGTCGCGAGTTCGAATCTCGCCCGACCCACCAGTTTCACCAAGTGCGGCGTAAGCCAACACTTCGCCGCTTTAGCTCAGTTGGTAGAGCAACCGCCTTGTAAGCGGTAGGTCGTCAGTTCGAATCCGACAAGCGGCACCAATAAGAATAAGGCTTCCAGAGATGGGAGCCTTTTTCGTTGCGCTTAAAATATTATTCATGTCACCAGTATGTCACCGCATTTTTTCAATATCGAACACGCGCCCAATAAAAACAGCAGGGCTTTCTCTAAAGGAGGCGGGCGGAGTAATTAACCCAAGCGGTAAACTTTTCAATGCCCGTATATGAATTGACCCGCACCCACCCCTCGAAAATTTTTTGCAATTTTTTCAGAAATCAAAACCACCCATCGCGCCAATGTGTGCCAGTCGCGCACGCACGCGAGGAAATGCGAATATTGTCCCATTTGCAAATGAATGAGGTTTTTGCTGATAGTCTGCTCATTGAAATATTTGCAGCCCCCCCCTGTTACTATTAACATCAGTTTTTCAGACGCGGACTTAACTATGAAGAATAAATACGCAAAACTAATTCCAACTTTCTTTTTGATTTTTTCTTTGAATGCAATAGCAGAAGAAAACTTCGATGTCATGGCCAAAATTCAAAATGACTACAAAAATGAGCTGGATATGAATAGGCCATTGGCTGAGAGCGGAGATAGTGATGCTCAAAATAAATTAGGCGAAGCGTATTACTTTGGAAGAGGAACTCATCAAGACTTTTCAGAAGCTGCTAAATGGTTTAAAAAGGCAGTTAAACAAGGAAATGTAACAGCCAAACAGAACCTAAGAGATTTAGAAATTGATATGAGCCATCCAGTGATTTCGATGGCCGACTTTCAATTAGATGCAAAATCAATGAAGACGGGGAAGAAACTTGCAATTATTGGCTTCCTTGAGTTTTCAGGAAACCTAGTGACTCTGGCCAATTATCCAGAACAGGCGCATTTTAATCAATATTATAACATTTACAAAGTACTTCTCTTGACTGAGAACTCCCCAAGAGATGCGAGAAAAGACTTAATTGAACTTCAAAACTTTGGGTGCGGCAAATTAACTGTTTGTAAGAGAAAAATTTATGGCCACGTGACACCTTGTAGCGAGACATTTATGGGAAAAAGAATTAGGGATACACAATGTTTAGTTGTTGATGGCATTAATAAGAGCGCTTATATGTAACCGCCACTTGAATGAATATTCACTTCAACCCGCTGGCGCTAGAGGTAGCCCGGCGGGTTTTCTTTTAGTGTGTGCGCACAGTCCATTTGCGTGATGTGCGTGATGTTGAGCTAATTTACTAAAACTTTTCTATAGCGCGTTACGTGAGAAAGTTTTAGTAAAAAGGACTTAGATCACGCACATCACGCAATTGCGACAAAGGGGCTGATCAAAGACAGTCCGGCAATAGTTCGCTTGTCTGGCTGTAGGCGATACCCTCGCTCGCCAAGACGAAGGGTGAGCCGCTTTTGCGCAAAAGGGTGATGCCCGTTAGCCAGCGCCCATTCGCGGTATGACTGATACAAGTCTTTCTTCTTGGCTGTATGACCAATGCCAGCTTTGCAACAATCGCCTATCCACTCGTTGATAGTGTCCTGATCCTCGCGGTAAGCTGTCGTTGCGGCTTCGATTTTCTTCGGGATAGATAATCCGTCTTGCTGCCAATTTTGCAGGCCAGCCAACGCCCAATTGAGAATTCCAGCGCCTTCAGCTTTTAGTTTTTCCAGCAATTTAGGATCACGCAAATTTTCCTCGATAGTCACATCAAATACGACAAGGCAAACACGTCTCCACATGCCATTACTACTGTCTCCTATTTCAGGCTTGTGGTTCCCGACTATAGCGAGCTTGTGGGTTGGTTGAAAAGTTATATCGGCTTTGCCATATGGAACCCGTCCTGTCAGTGTGTCACCGCCAGTCATATCTTTGACCTTGGCTTCGGCAAGCTTCCGACCTTCTTCAGTTTCGTTAGCGTAGACGAAGCGCCTGCCTTTTAGAGAGACAATATCAGGGCTGGCGTTCTGTGGACTCCGCTGATGTTGCATAAGCATTTCCGTGGCGATTTTCGTGGCGTAGTCACCCAACATCCAAGCTAGCAATTCAATAAAAACGCTTTTCCCATTCGCTCCCCCACCGTGCAGGAAAACATATTTCTGTTCTTGAACGCTGCCTGTCAAACAGTAGCCAGCCCATGCTTGAAGAAATTCCCTCATATCAGAATCAGGTTGAACATCGGCAAGGAATTCTTCCCATTGCGGGCATATTGCCGTTTCGTCATAGATAACTGGGCTGCGCTTGGTCACAAACAAGCTGGGTGACACCGGCATCAGTTTGCCAGTATTGAGGTCAAGAACCCCGTTAAATACGCCTAGCTGCATTGGGTCAGCATCAAATTCATTGAGGCTTTTTGTCATGCCATTTTCCGAAGCAGCCATGTCAATCATGGCGCGAAGATTTGGGGCTTTGCTGGTGCGCTTGACTTGATCCATGAGGCGTTTTGTTCTTGGGTCGTCAGGCGCAGTCTTGTATTGCGCGGCTGCCAGATTGTGCATTGTTTCCAGCACAAACTTGGCCGCTCGGTCAGCTTCGCCCGGCGGGGCGATGATCCAGCCCGCCCCATCATCGAATCGCAAAACATCATTAGTTTCGTGGACGAACAATAATTTGCCGCGCCAGTTATTGGCAAAAAGCCTGCCATTTTCTACATCCTCGCCGCTCCCAGTGTAGCTTGTGGCTACGCCCGGCGCGTTAAACTCTTTCGTCTCCGGCATAGGGGCGTTGCCAAACACTGAAGCCATATCAATTGGTTTGTGCGCTTTCGGATTCGGCCAGCCAGCGGCTTGAGCCTTGGTGAATATCGACTGCCAGCCAGTTCGTTGCGGCTGAAAGGTTGCCCATTTGGAATGTGTTTCATGCGCGAAGGTGCGCCCTGCACTATCTAGCCATTCAACCCATAGCCCGTGCCCTCGGTCACCCAGCCCAGAAAGAGCGATACCGATTTTAATGCGGTCAGGGTAGTTATCGGTTGACAGGAATTTTAACGCGCTCCGTAACTCTTCGATATTTTCGTCGGTAGCTTCACGGTCAGTTTGTGGTGTGGCCTGGACAATGGCTGCTGTAGCTCCTGCCGGATAGAGAGGTTCAAGGCCAACAATTTTGTCAATAAATTCCCCTTCGACAGAGAATGATTCATACATCGCGCCCTCCACTCTGCAAAAATAAAAAGCTTGTGAGAGCGTGAAACTTTCGGAGGCCAAAATGCCGCCCAAAACACCGTTTAACCGTCCTGCGAACTCGCGCCGTGCATCGGGTGGATGTTGGCCCGATAGCGGGCAAAGAACGCGCCAGCGGGGCTTGTCTGGGGTGTGCGATGGTGTTGTGTAGACGACTCCTGTGACTCCGCACAGTAAGAGCAGGGCATGAGCTGTGCTAGGTTGCACCTCCTCGCCGTCATAATCCCCTTCTATGCCGGAAATGTTCAGCACATTTTCGTTAATTCGCAAACAGCCCGCCTCGCTGGCTGTTTCACCAAAAGTGGCAAGTTTAATTAAAGGCAAGTCGCTCTTTGACGTGTAGCTCTGCGGGGTAGCGCAAGCGTCAACAATAGCACCCCATGTGCAATCTTGCTGGTCAAGGGTCTTGCCTTTGATGTCAGGAAAAATAGTTATTTGCATACGCCCTCCCGATCAATCAATTTGCAATAACCCTTATCCTCGCTGATAAAGCGAAACGCTGCACACACCCCCCGCCAGCAATAATTCGTGTGAGTCGAACTCCCCTTATCCGTTCGTATTGGGCACCAAATATCCTCGAAAGCATCATCCAATCTGTAATGTATTAGCCTTGTCGTATGGTCGCGTTTGTCGAGTGTGTTTGTTTTCGATGTTTGGGCGCTTGCGTTGGTCATTTTGCACCGCCTTCCATCAGCGCACGAATGGCAGCGACACTCCATGCCAATCTTCCCGAAATTCTTATGGGACGAAGTGCGCCGTTTTCTAAACAAGCCCAAGCGCGGAGTGTCTGAGGTTGTCTGTTCAGGTAGTACGCGGCTTGTTCAGTTGGAACCGTGGGGCGGGTTACTTGCTCCAGTGGTGGGAAGGTTTGCGAAATTTGCGCGGCAGGTGTTGCGGGCAATGATTGAATGGTTTGCATCGTTGGTTCCTCTGTATTAAGTTTCGAGGATTGCCATTTAAATAGTGGGAAAATTCCCCACCAACAACAAACAAAAAAGCCCGCAAACCTATACGGCCACGGGCTTTAATCATCTTTAATCAACACTGGGGATTTGTCTTTTTATGCGTTCCCCAGTTTTCCCACGTTCCCCACTCTCACTTTGATTTGTTCGCCCACCATTTAGCACCCTGTAACGCTTCACGCATTATCGTTGCCGGGTTATCAATAATTCCACGCGCACCTTTTATGCCACGTTTCTGCATCAGTTCCATGACGCGGAAACAGTAACCACCAGTAATATGACCAACGCTATTTTTAGTGGCAAGTGAATCGCGAACAGATGGTGTAGCATTTGTGTCATGGTCGAAACACTCATCAGCAATTGCGCGGGCTTTCTCTTTCCAATCACCGTTCGAGCTTGTGGTTGGCAAGCCTTTCACTTTCGCGGCGGGTGCATCAATTTCAGCCAGCCATCGGGTATCAATGTTCTTAGATTTGCACCATGTCACAAATTCACATTTGGTTATTTTTGGGGGCGGAGTAGGTTGGCTGTTCCATAGCTCCAACACGCGCCCCCTTTGAACAAAGGCCGTATACCCTTCGTTCAATATCTCGATTTCTGTTTGTGGTAGTACAGCATTATGGCCGCGCAATTTCATTCCTGAAAGGCTGTCAGCCATCGGATAATGCACGGGATTGTCACCCTCTTTGGGTTGACCAATAAAACTTTTTGGATCAATACCAGCCACTAGGCAAGCGCCCTGTTCGATTGTCCATGTGTCTAGTTCGAGGTAATCAGTCAGGGTCGTTATGTTTTCACCGGGGCTAACATTGCTTTGACCAAGAACGAAAGGTTCGCACTGTTTTTGAGATTCAATTTCACGCGTTAATATTGCCTCAGTACATGGGTTGTTAATTAGTCTAGCTAATTCACTTTTATCATAGACGCAGTGCCCATCAATAACATTTATATCAAAATCTACCATGCTGCGCTCCTTTCAAAATGCGCTTTCAATTAAGGAACCCCGTCAGGCCGGTGGAAGTGCCCAGCTCTTCCACCCCTAAAACTAGGCGGGGTTTAACTCGTTATGCCACTAACTGCAATCCAGCTTTTACTGGCACAAACTTAATTCCGGCTTCGTTCAATATCCACGCTTCTATTTTGACGTGCCACATATGCAGCAAGTCAAGTTCGCGTTGTATGTAATGCTTTTCAGCTATTGCGCTTGGCTTGTGTCCCATAATCTGCGCAACGATACCGGCAGGGACTTCCACCCACTCAGACAATGTACCAAAGGAACGGCGCAAACCATGCAAGGATAGCGCGGGCAGAGCGGCGGCTTCTAATGCCTTATTGTGTAGGTTGCGCGGCTCTTCAATGCGCCCAGATTTCGACGTGGCACTGTAGAAAACAAACGGCGAGGGCTTCCATTCTTTGCCCGCTACTTTCAAGGCGTTTAACTTTTTGATATTGGGCGGCGTGTCATTAAGGCGTTTTAATTCGAGTAACAATGATTCGACATAAAGGGTCAACGGTATGGTGCGTTCGCCTTCCACCTTGTCACGAATGGTTAAACTTCCCCACTTTAAATCTACATCCTGCCAGCGTAGCGCGGCCAGTTCGTTGCGCCTTGCGCCGGTTAATAGCAAGGCTTGCAAATAAGCACTGATTACAGGATTGCCAATTTTTCGCACCGCGTCAAACCACGGCTTAATCTGTGCGCGGCGTAGGCTGTCATTTTCTTTTGTTTGTGGCGTAGGTACTCTCTTTTTTACGTCATCGGACTGACAGGCACCAGATTGAACAGCGGCGCTGAAGGTTTCATGCTTGGCGCACCAAGTCAAAAAGGCACGAAGGGCGCGAAATGCTTGAGCGGCGGTTGTAGGGGCTTGCTTTGTTGTTTTGTCTAACCATGCCGCAATTGTTTTAGCATCAAGGTCAACAAGGCGCATGGTCATCAGTGGCACCAGAATGCCGGGGCGTGTTTTCTTTGGTTCATTAGGGCGGCGGCCACGGGTGCGCTTTTCTCCACCCGGTTGAACAAAATAGGTATGGTGGGCTTTGTGTTTATCACCCCATTCCGGCTTGCCATTCTTTACGGATGCGCTACGGTCAGCGATATAGGCTTGCCACGCTTCGGCAACAGTCACCGATTCGCTTATTTGCTTTTGCGCCAGCGTAGCGGCTTGTTCATTCTGTTCGGCTTCTTGTTCGGCCTTCACTTGGCGCGGGTCGTTGCCTGTGTCTATAACGGTTTGAAGGCGGCGGGCTTCGCCTTGGGCTTTTGCAATGCTCCACGCACCCACATCGCCAATAGTCAGGCGCATGGATTTACCCTTAACCTTGGCTTGAAAAAAATAAGACTTCGCGCCTTTGGTCGTCGCAATAACGCCCAAACCCTTCACCTCATCGCACCATAGATAAGTTCGCGTTTTATCTTTGGGGCATTGAAAGGTAGCTATGCGTCCGGCTGTCAGCTTCACCTTTACCGCTTTAACTATTGCCATGCTTACCCCCTATGCTGATTTCCATGTCACCACTATGTCACCACGATTGCAGTATATAGCGGAATACTTATCAACACAAACAACAGGGTGAAATATATAACTTATTGATTATTGGTAAATCATGCGAATGGTGGAATGGCAATCAACGCGGCAATAAGTGTTTATCATTGGACTTGTAAGCGGTAGGTCGTCAGTTCGAATCCGACAAGCGGCACCAATAAGAAAGCCCCGCAGGAATGCGGGGCTTTTCCATTTTTCGGTGGCCGTGAATTGGAAGCGACACGGCCTGATTTTTCAGGTCAAAGATCCAACTCCTCGGGCAGTTCAGGTAATTCATGGAACTCTGGGAGGTGCATCAGATCACCAATATCATGGTTATCTAAAGCAGGCATGTTGTGCTCCAAAATATTGTCATGCGCTGCATCTTTGTTTGGTTGCCCTGAATCCACACCAGATGACTTTATATCTCCTGAATCTTCTGCTTTATTGTCTTCAGGAGATTTATCGTTTCCTATTGCAGAAGGAGCGATGTGGTAAAAATCTGGCATCTCTTTCAACAATACTGGCAAATCTCCGGTTGTCGCGGCAAAGCCAACTTGATTGGAATGGATATCAATCCGCCCTTTGTCGGTGCTGATATAGGTAATGCCAGAGCTTACCTTGTCGTACGTGCCAGCAGGACTTTGGCTCTTTTCACTAGGCAAAATGACGGTCGCCTCGTGGTCAGTGCCCAGAACCCCGATAGTTGCCGTAGGCGTTTTGATTAAATCGTTTTGTGGATATTTCTTTCCTATCTGGCCAGTGACAAAACGGCTTGTACCCTCAAGCAGCGCAATCAGACTGCTGTCTTTGTTTGTTCTCCCGTAAACGAACTTTTCAATTTTGAGTTTCGTTTGAGAGCGCAACTCGATCAACCCGCCATCTGCCATCTTGATTTGTAATTGTGCAGATTTTGATGTCGCAATCGTTTCGCCTACGCATATAGGATCATTATTGGTCAAACGCCTTGTTCCGCCGTTATATTGTGCTTCGGCAGTTCCGTTGCTAAGAATCACACTTCCCGCAATTTGCGCCAAGCTTGGCTGAGAGTCCGGACGAGCTCCCGTTCCGCCGATCCCTGCCTCTTTGGCAATCACTCCAGTGCCCCCCATCCCAGTACCATCTTTTTCTATGGTCGATTTAGGATAATTGCAGCTCGTTGAAGCGGCCCACACATCCGCATGGCAGGAGATAAACAACACCAATATGAGGAGCGCCCATAGCGATGGATTAATTGGCTTTATTTTCATTGGGCATCTCCGGTTCGCTAAAGTGGTACACGCCAAAATTGGCTCTGTACGTAGTATGTTGGTGACCTTGATCGCGTTTTTGAAGTTCGGCGGCGCGTTTGTTAACCGCATGTAAGGCTTTCATGCCAACCGTCTTTGAGTATTCTGCCAACTCTTTGCTCGACTCCGCACTCAACTTGTCATAGAAAACACAACGCTCGAGGAAGGGGGGCTGGCTTCCTGTCAGGTTGTGAGTTGTCGCTGCCAAGTGATCATGAAGATTTTGACCAAAATAGAAATATTTTTCTTCTATGTCCTGAGGCTGCGCAAAGGCATCGATCGCCAAATGCACATTGTCATCATTGTCCAGAGTGACAATACCTTGACGAAGCCATTCATCTAAAACAACTCGAGGGCGAAAGTCTTTGCTGACGGACTGGACTAATCCTTCAAATGATAGCTTCTCGCCCTTACTTGAAAGGCGAGCCAGCGGGATAGGCATGCCGTTTTGATCCAAATATTCGGTGTGTCCGCTCCAGATCGTCAGCAACAATGCACTCATGGATGCATCTTGTGAAAGGTTGATCTCTGCAACGGGTTCGTTGCGCAACCGATTAACTTCTCTGCGGTGAATTCCTGTAAGCAAGCTAATTCTGCTGTCTGTTTGTGGTTTGGATGGCAGTCTGAATTCGTCATCCGCAACCTTGACGTAAGCTGATTTGACTAGTTCGCAGAATGTTTGAAAGGAGATTCCATTGGACAGTAACAATCGAACTAAAGGGCGCAACAAATGACCAATCGCTGTTGCAATGGTCACGTGAGTATTGCCGCCCGCGCTGTTCCGAGTTTTCATTTGCTTAGCCCGCTCCCTAAATCTATGGAAAACAGATTACCATAAAAAAATACTTGACGTGTGAAAAAAACACACGTATTGTTCATTCCGTGTGCAATGTGCACACGCGCGCTCCGGCTGAAATAGTTTGAACGCGCAGCCGAGTCCCTAGCAAATTGCTCTGGGCTCAATTGTTCAGCAATACCTATGAAAAGGAGTTGATCATCATGTTGAACCAAAAAAATGTAGTGCAACTTATTGGCGCACTGTTCTTGACAGGTGCTTCCGCAATCACTTTTGCAGCTCCGGCGGTCACTGCTCCAACTCCAGCTGCAACCGCTCCCGCAGTAGCTGCCCCTACAGTTGCTATGACCGCCCCTTCGATGTCGGCGCACGATATTGCAGGTCATGATGTAGGTGATATTCATGATGCTACGGAAGCATTGGAAGTCCCAGAGGTTCCCGAAGCTCTTGAGGTTGAAGCTCCAGAAGCGCCTGAGGCACCAGAAGCACGTTCATAAAGTTTTTTAAACCAAGAAGGGTCTATCATGAAAACCGCCATATTTGCAGCTATTTTCAGTCTGTCCTCCATTGCCTCCATGCAGTCGGCATATGCAGAAGTAAATGGGAAATTTAGTATTGAAACGGGTGTGGAGTATTACTCTGGCAAGTATGGCGGTACTCAATCTACAGACATCTTGTATGTTCCTGTCACCGGCAAATTACAAGTAAAGGACTGGACACTTAAAATGACCGTTCCTTACCTTCAGATTACGGGGCCGGGTAATGTGGTGAATGGAGTCGGTCAAACTGTAGTAGCTACTACCAGAGCGCGTCCTGCTCGGTCAGGAATGGGTGACGTAGTATTAGCGGCCACACGCAATGTTTATAACGGTGGCTCAGCAGGACTCATTGTCAGTCTTACTGGAAAAGTAAAACTTGGGACTGCGGATAGCGCGCAAGGATTGGGTACGGGAATGAATGATTACTCAATTGAATCGACCTTGTCGCAAACGTTTGAAGACATGACGGCATTTGGAACTGTTGGGTATAGGATGTACGGTAGCCCTGCGATTTACACGCTTAACAATGTGTTTTATGGTTCGCTTGGCGGCAGTTATAAGATTGATCAAGAAACGAATGCGGGTGTGATGTTCATCGCTAGCCAGAGGCTAATGGCAATCAGATCGAATCGTGCTGAAGCACTCATTTTTGTCAGTCATAAACTTGAGAGGAATTGGAAAATCCAAGGCCATTTCCTTAAGGGATTCACCAATAGCGTCCCCGATTGGGGCGGTGGAATCTTGGTTGATTATCTGTTTTAAAAATCGGATTGATCGCTGGTGAGTACGCTATCGCTAGGAGGAGACAATGAAATCATTGAGGATCAAAACTGGCTTGATACTAATTGGGCTGATTGTTGGATGCGGGGTAGTCATCTCATATGAAAATCCGGTTGGTGAAGTAAAGTCCTTTAGAAAAGAGGTGGGTCAGCGGCTGATGACTGGCATCAAGGAGTTTGAATCCGGGAATTACGATTCTTCGTTGAGCGCATTGCAAGGGGTGTTGGAATCACAATTTGCAGATCAGAAGGATCGAGTGATTGCCTACAAATATTTGGCTTTTATCCACTGCATCTCTGCCAACAAACAGCTATGCAACGATTATTTTCGCAAGGCACTGGAAATTGATCCCGGCTTTGAATTATCTCAAGCAGAGCTTGGTCACCCCGTTTGGGGGGTGGCGTTCCGAAAGGTGAAGAGTAAATTGATAATAAGTAATCAACTTAGCGGTTAAGTTTTAAGTGCTGCCAAATTTGGTTTCCACGATCACGCCAATCTCTTTGAGGAACGGCGTAGGCAAGATACCCCCCGCACATACGATGATCGCGTCGTTCGGTATGGTGAATGTTTTACCCTCTTGTTCGAGCGTGATCTTGTCTTTTTCAACCAACTTCACATTCGATTTCAGGCGCACGTCGATTCGGCCCTTGTCCGTCATTTCTTTCAGGCGGTCACGGTTCTTCGGTTTGCCGCGTCCGAAGGCGTCGCTGCGGTAGGAGAGGGTGACCGTGGTACCGGGCTGGTCGGCGATGGCGATAGCGGCTTCCAATGCACTGTCGCCGCCGCCGACGACGACGACATGCTGATTGCGATACTGCTCTGGGTCGATCAGGCGATACACCACTTTGGGCAAGTCTTCGCCGGGGACGCCGAGTTTGCGCGGCGTGCCGCGCCGACCGATGGCAAGCAGGATGGTGCGCGTCGTGTAACTGCCTTTGGTGGTTTTGACGACGAAGCCCTTGTCGGTCTTGGTGATGCTTTCCATGCGCTCGTTGTAGTTGAGTTTCATGCCGGTCTTGACGATGATGGCTTGCCAGAACTCAAGCAGTTTTTCTTTGCTGACTTCTCTGAAGTGCATCTGTCCGATGACTGGCAATTTGACGGGGGCGGTCATGGCGACTTTGTTGCGCGGGTATTGGAAGATGGCGCCGCCCAATGAGGTTTCCTGCTCGATGGTCACATAGCGTAGCTTGTGTTCCATCGCCCCGAGTGTGCCGGAGAGTCCGGCAGGCCCGGCGCCGACGATGACCACATCGTAGTCGTTCGCGCCGCCTTTTAGTTTGGCGATGTGTTCCATCGCTTGCGAGCCTTGTGATGCGGCTTTGCGGATCAGTCCCATGCCGCCTAGTTCGCCCGCGATGAAGATGCCGGGCACGTTGGTCTCAAAGGTCGGGGAGACTTGCGGGATATCCATGCCGCGCTTCGAGGTGCCGAAGACCAGGGTGATGGCATCATGTGGGCAGGCCACAGCACAGGCTCCATGTCCGATACAGAGCGTTGGATTGATCAACACGGCCTTGCCTTTGATCATGCCGATGGCTTCTTCCGGGCAGGCCGTGATGCAGCTACCTGAGCCGAGGCAAAGGCGAGGGTTGATCTCTGGATGAAGCGACGAGGGCTCGGTCAATCCGGCCTCAATCGCCTCGTTGAATTGTTCGACGGCGGCATTTTCTTTTTTCTTACGCCCGCTCAGGTAAATATAGATGATGATGGCCAGCGGAATGAGATAAATGGCGATATCGGTCATATTCAAAATAGTTTTTCGATGAAAAGAGGCGTGAATGATATACGTGTTTAGGGACTGTAGGCGAATACCAGAGCGGAGTTGAAGGTCAAATAACGACCGTTCAGAACTTTTTCGCATACCGTCTGTCGCATGCCACGTCCGGTGAGTTGTTTTTCTGCAAAAATCTAGTCCCACAGCTCGATATAAGTAGAACCCCCTTGTTATATATAGGTAGAAACCCCTAATTTGATGCAGGTAGGGTTCGTCGTTACAATGCGCGCCCAAATTAATTGATACGACAAGTTAAAGAAAAGAAATGAAAGCTAAGGATCAATCAGAGCACTTACGCTGGATAGTATTCATCAGCATCGTCGGGGTCATCACCTTCGCTGGTTTTTTTGTGGTCTACCCACAAAAACTCTACCGGCCGGGTGATGAATTATTCGATTTCGGTTATAACTTGGGTTTGACCGGCGGCCTGATGATGCTATTGCTGCTGTTCTATCCTTTGCGCAAGCGTGTCAAGTTCTTCGAGAACCTGGGTTTTCTGCCGACATGGTTCAAATGGCACATGGTGCTGGGCATCTTGGGGCCGCTGTTCATCATCTTCCATTCGACTTATCACGTATATATCCCCTTCATTCACCCGCAAGGCTCGATGAATGCTGCCGTGGCCATGTATTGCATGTTGCTGGTGTCCGGTAGTGGCACGTTCGGTCGTTTTTTCTACACCAAGATCCACCATGGTTTATACGGGCGCCAGGCCTCGGTGAACGAGATTAGGGCTGAGCTGGAGCAAACGGGGGACGTTAAATCCGTATTCAACTTCGCTCCGCATATTGAGAGCGTGCTGGAAGAATTCAGAGCCAGTGCGGAGAAGATCAGCAAAGATACCGGTTACGGTTTTGCCAACTTCATCAAAGTGGGATTTCAGGCTTCGTTCCTGTTGCGCTCTTTGTCAAAAGAGTTGCAGCAGGTCATGCAGACGCAGGCGCGGGAGCATCATTTCAATGCGCAACAGATGGCCAGTATGGAAAAGATGCATCAGGAGTATCGCGAGAAGATATCGACTTACCTGAGAGCCGTGCGTGATGCCGCCCAATTCCACACCTACGAACGCCTCTTCTCGTGGTGGCACATCTTTCATATTCCGTTGGTGTACATGATGGTATTCAGTGCGATCTACCATGTGTATGCGGTGCATGCTTATTAATGACTGGAAAAGACAGATGATGACGCTCTTCCGTATTTTCGTTTTGGCCTGCCTCATGTCCGCGCTTCCTATGCAGGCGCAGGCGAATAAATTATTGATGCCGGGTGATGTCATCAAAGGCCACGCCAAGGAAGAAGAGACCTGCGAAAAGTGCCACAAGAAATTCGATAAAGGCGCGCAATCCAAGTTGTGCGCGGATTGCCATAAAGAAGTCGGTAAGGATATCGCCGATAAGCGCGGTTACCACGGTCGCATGGAGCAGGGTAAAGAATGCAAGGACTGCCACCCTGACCACAAAGGACGCGAAGCCAAGGTCGCGGAATTCGATCATGCGAAATTCGACCATGCGCTGACCGACTATCCGCTGAAAGGTAAACATACCGATCCTAAGGTCAAGTGCGAGGACTGCCACAAGGCGGATAAAAAATTCCGCGAAGCGCCCGCCTATTGCAATGACTGTCACAAAAAGGACGACAAGCATAAAGGCGGCTTGGGAACGGACTGCGCGAAGTGCCACGTTGAGAAAGACTGGAAGCTCACCGAGTTCGACCACAGCAAGACTAAGTTCCCGCTATTGGGTAAGCACATCGACGTGAAGTGCGTCAAATGCCACATCGACAACAAATTCAAGGACACGCCCAAGACTTGCGTCTCCTGCCATAAGAAAGATGACGACAAGGCGCACAAGGGCAAGCTGGGTAATGAGTGCGAGAAATGCCATGGCGAAAAGGATTGGAAGACGACGCGCTTCGATCACAGCAAGACCAACTTCCCGCTGCTGGGCAAGCATGAGGATGTGAAGTGCGACAAATGCCATATCGACAAGAAGTACAAAGAGACGCCCAAGCTATGTAACTCTTGCCATAAGAAAGACGACGACAAGGTGCATAAGGGTAAGTTCGGCACCAAGTGTGAGACTTGCCACGTGGAGAAAGATTGGAAAGAGATCAAGTTCGACCATGCCAAGCTGACTAAGTATCCGCTGTTAGGCAAGCACGAAAAGGCCAAATGTGCGAGCTGCCATAAAGGCGATTTGTACAAAGATAAGTTGCCGATGACTTGTGTGTCTTGTCACAAGAAAGAGGACGACAAGGCGCACAAGGGCAATTTTGGCGCCAAGTGTGAGTCCTGCCACAAGGAAGATGATTGGAAAGAGATCAAGTTCGATCACGCCAAGCAGACGAAATATCCTCTGCTAGGCAAGCATGCTAAGGCCAAATGCTCGAGTTGCCATAAGGGTGATATCTACAAGGACAAATTGCAGAGCGATTGCTTCTCCTGTCACGAGAAGGACGATAAGCACAAAGGTCAGGAAGGCAAAAATTGCAAGGCATGTCACGTTGAGGAATCTTGGCACAAGACCACCTTCAATCATGCCAAGACCAAATTCCCGTTGCTCGGACGTCACGTGTTGGTGGAGTGCAAGAAATGCCATGCCACGGCGACATTCAAGGATGCCAAGTCAGATTGCTGGTCTTGCCATGAGAGGGACGACGGGAAGGTGCATAAGCGTCGCTTCGGCACCGAGTGTCAGGATTGCCATAACACGCGCGATTGGAAGGCGTGGGACTTCAATCACAATAAGACGAATTTCAAATTGACCGGGGCGCATAAAAAAGCGGCGAATAAGTGTTACGCCTGTCACAAAAATACGATGGACAAGAAGGTGTTGGTTTCCAGTGCCTGCGGTAGTTGCCATGACCGTGATGATGTCCACAACGGCAACTTCGGTGATCGTTGCGAACGATGCCACGATGGCGACACGTGGAAGCAAGTGAAAATGGGCGTTGGAACAGCGACGCGCAAAAAGTAAGCGGTTGGACAGATATAACTAACGGAGGTGGATCATGAAACGACTAGGACGAGTATTGGGCAATTTCCTTGCCGTAGCGCTAACGGTGTTCTCATTGCAGGCCGTGGCCGAAACGCAATTGGGTGGCCGTGACTTCAATCACATGACCACAGGGTTCGTATTGTCCGGTGGGCACGCGACTGCGGCATGTGAGAGCTGTCACGTCGGCGGTGTCTTCAAAGGGACCCCCAAAGCCTGTGACAGTTGCCATGCGCTCGGTAGACGTATCGTGGCGACGCCGAAATCCACCAGCCATCTCGTGACCGATGCACCGTGCGAAACCTGTCACTTCAATACTTCCACCTTCCTCGGTGCGCGCTACAACCATGGCACGGCCATACCGGGGCAGTGTACCACCTGTCACAACGCTCGAATCGCCGCAGGTAAGCCGAATAGTCACAATATAGGTAAGAAAGCCACGGATTCGTGTGACCATTGCCATCGCTCCAGTGCATTTCTGCCAGCGAGCTGGAATCACATCGGTGTAGCCCCTGGAACCTGTACGAGCTGTCATGTGGTCGGAGGTCAAAGTTCGATCAGCAAGCCTGCAAGTCATACACCGCCCGCTATTAAAGGTATCAACCAATGTGATGATTGCCATAGCTTCGTCGGCTGGCTTCCTGCTAGGTTCAAACACAATACCGGAGCTGCATGTTCGAGCTGCCATAATGGCTCGATCGCAATGGGGCCACGAGCAGACCACCCCGGATTCCCGGGCTGGCCGACAGAGTGCAATCAGTGCCATTTCAACACGATCTCTTTCCTGGGGGCGCTGGGGGCTAAACCGGCTAACCATATTCCCTATAACGCTGGCGCAGCGTGTACTGCGTGTCACTTAGGGGTCGGGGTGACCGCGACGGGTGCCGCTCTGCATGCGAATGTGGTCACTGCTTGTAAGACTTGCCACAACAAGCCCACTCCTTATCTCGGCAGAATGAAGACAATGACGCTGGGCAATCATCAAGGGTCTAATGCTGGACAAGATTGCACTTCGTGTCACCGCTTGCAATATACGGTTTGGAACAAGCCTTGATCGGGCAGTCGATAGCGCACAACGAATGTTGTGCGGTATCGACTTTAACGAAGTGAGTAAATTTTCCCCTAGTGATGGTGGATAGTCATAAAAATCAGACAGGAGTAGAAATGTCTTGTAACTTTTTTTCGCGGTTTTATCGAGCCATCTGTAGTTCACTGTTGTTATCCGCAATTTCATATGGTGCGATTGCGCAGCCATTAGATGATGTGAGCCTCGAGTTTCAAGATAAAGGGGTCGTTGCTACGATCAAATTCACTGGCCCGATCCGGTATTTGAGCCATTTTCCAGAGAGCCACGGCAATACGCTGGAGATATTCTATGAACGTGTGCCGGGAGCGACCAGCACCGAAACATGGGTGGACAACGAAGTGCGCAAGTCGCCTCCTTCCGGTCTTATTCCCAGCTTTACGGTGACCACGCGCGACCAAGCGACTAAGCCAAAATTGGTGATCGAGTTCGCGCGCGAGGCGGAATACAGCGTCTCACCGGGTAAGGACAATCGCAGTCTGTTGATCACCATTCAACCAAGCAAGCGTCCAGTGAGCACCGGGCCTTTGCCGCTGCTGCCGACGCTTAAACCGGAAGTGGCGGCAGCACCAGCAGGCACGCTGAGCGCGGATGCCGCCGTCGTCGCCGAGACCAATGCGCAGGCACGTACGTTGATGGTGCAGGGACGTGATGCTTTGGCGGCGAAAAACAATGAAGCGGCGGTGGATGCGCTGAACAAGTTGTTGTTGTTACCACCCAATGATTACACGCAGGACGGACAGGAGTGGATCGGCGTGGCGCGTGAGCGCGCTGGGCAGGCCGACAGAGCTAAGATCGAATATGAGCTGTATCTGCGGTTGTATCCCGAAGGCGAAGGTTCGGCGCATGTAGCGCAGCGTTTGGCTGGGTTAGGTCAGACAGCAGGGCAGGCTATCGTTGCAACCGAGGAGAAAAAGCAGACGACTCGCTTGATGTCTTTTGGTAGCGTCTCTTCACGCTATTACTATGGACGCAGCAAGATCGAATCGACCCAGCTGTTCAATACGGTGCCGGAAACACTGACGACATCGCTGACTGACCAATCGATGCTCATCACCAGCGTGGATGCATCGGAGCGTTATGTGAGTGAAGAGTTCGACGGACGTCTGGTATTCCGTGATGTGAACACTAAGAACTTCTTGGCGAATCAGCCCGGTCAGAATCGGGTGGGCGCGGCCTATGGCGAGATCAAGAACCGCAAAAAAGATTACATGGTGCGTTTAGGCCGTCAGTCTGCGTATGGTGGCGGGGTGTTGGGGCGTTTCGATGGACTTGCTGGTGGATATGGCAATGCCCAGGACTTGCGCGTCAATGCCGTTGCGGGAGCGTTGGACGATTATTCGAAAGGGAGCAAGCCAGTATTTTTTGGCACTAGCATGGATACGGGTCCACTTTCGTTCTACGCGATCAGTCAGCGCGTGGAGAGCGCCACAGATCGTCGCGCGCTAGGTACGGAATTCCGCTATTTCGAAGGGAACAAGACCGCATTCGCCATGTTGGACTACGACACTTACTTCAAGGCGGTGAATGCGGTACAGGCCATGGGTACAGTGGGGGCGATGGGTGGGACAGTGACCTTTATGGTAGATAGGCGCAAGACCCCCTCGCTCAGCATTCGCAACGCGCTGAACGGTGCCAGCACTTCTTCCGTCAACGCACTGATGCAAAGCATGTCTGCCAGCAGTTTGCGTGACCTTGCGCTGGCGCGCACCGCTACTTCTAACATGGGGCAAATCGGCATCACCGTTCCTTTCCGTCAGAAATTCCAAGTCGGGGGCAGTGCTGGTTTGTCGCGCACGACGGGGTTGGCAGCCAGCGGTACGACCACGCTGCAAGGTATACTCGCGGCAACACCCAGCCGCGGTACGGAAAAGACCGTGACTGGGCAGGTCATCGGCAGCGGACTTGTCAAAGAGGGAGATATCTGGTCCGGGAGCATCACTTTCAACACCAGCAGTGCGGTGAATGGACATTCCATCTATCTTTACAACCATACGCAATTCAAGTCTGGATGGATGGTCGATACCTCGCTGCAACTGTATAACCAGAAAGACCAATTTGGTGGTACGACGACGCGAAATTCACCGATGCTGCGCGGCTCTTATCGTTTGAGGGAGCAATTCTTTTTCGATGTGGATGGCGGTTTCGAGTTAACCAAGTATAGCGGTACGCAAGTGACGACCAAGACGACCCGATATTTCTTTTCGGGCGGAGTGCGCTGGGACTTCTAAAGTGGTTGTAGTTAGGATCTAACGGGGTCGCTGGAACGTATCCGGCGACCCCGTTGTTTTGAAATGTCTGCACATCCGAACTCTGTCTGGTAAATTTCGGGCTGTTCCAATACGGACACACACATCATGAAAATCCACGAATACCAAGGAAAAGAGATTCTGCGCGAGTTCGGCGTACCGACGCCGCGCGGTGTGGCCTGCTTCAGCGTCGATGAAGCGGTTGCCGCCGCGCAGCAACTGGGCGGCAAGGTCTGGGTGGTGAAGGCGCAGATCCACGCGGGCGGTCGCGGCAAGGGCGGCGGCGTGAAGGTGGCGAAGTCGCTTGGATGAAGTGAAGCCAGTACGCGCAGCAGATTCTCGGCATGCACCTCGTCACGCACCAGACTGGCGCCGAAGGTCAGGTGGTGCGCCGTCTGTTGATCGAAGAGGGCGCGCAGATCGTCAAGGAGGTCTACGTCGGCATGGTGGTGGATCGCGCTTCGCAGCGCGTGGCATTGCTGGCTTCCAGCGAAGGCGGCATGGAGATCGAAGAGGTCGCCAAGCACTCGCCGGAAAAGATACGCACCGTGCGCATTGACCCCGTTGCCGGGTTGACGACAGAGGAAGCATCGCAAACGGCGCGCGCCATCGGCATTCCCGATGTGGCGAATGCCGAGGCGGTGAAGGTGTTGCAAGGGTTGTATCACGCCTTCGTCGAGAAGGATGCGATGCTGGCGGAGATCAACCCGCTGGTGCTGACGGCGGACAATCACGTGATCGCGCTGGATGCGAAATTCAATTTCGATTCCAACGCGCTGTATCGCCGCCCCGAGATCGTGGCGTATCGTGATCTGGACGAAGAAGACCCGGCGGAGATCGAGGCTTCGAAATTCGAGTTGAGCTACATCCAACTCGACGGCGACATCGGCTGTCTGGTGAACGGTGCGGGCTTGGCGATGGCGACGATGGACATCATCAAACTGTACGGCGGCAGTCCCGCCAACTTCCTTGATGTGGGCGGCGGCGCGAATAAAGAGAAGGTCACCGAGGCATTCAAGTTGATGTTGAAGAACCCGCATCTCAAGGCGATTCTGGTCAACATCTTCGGCGGCATCATGAAGTGCGATGTGATCGCCGAAGGTGTGGTCGCGGCGGCGCGCGAGGTGCATCTCGTCGTGCCGCTGGTCGTGCGCTTGGAAGGCACGAATGTCGAATTGGGCAAGAAGATTCTGGCCGAATCAGGGCTACCCATCATCTCCGGCAACGATATGGCAGATGCGGCGCAAAAAGTTGTCGCCGCAGCGAAGGGGGCAAAGTGAGCATCCTCATCAATAAAAACACCAAGGTCATCACGCAAGGCATGACGGGTAAGGTCGGCCAGTTCCACACTTTTCACTGCAAGCAATACGCCAACGGCGCGAATTGTTTTGTGGCGGGGGTGAATCCGAAAAAAGCGGGCGAAGAATTCGAGGGCATCCCAGTCTACGCTTCGGTACTCGACGCCAAGCAGGCAACGGGTGCGACGGTGTCAGTGATCTATGTGCCGCCAGCGGGTGCGGCTGCGGCGATCGACGAAGCGGTGGAGGCCGATCTCGATCTGGTGATCTGCATCACCGAAGGCATCCCCGTGCATGACATGCTGAAAACGCGCTACAAGATGCAAGGCAAACGCACGCTGCTGATCGGCCCTAACTGCCCCGGCCTGATCACGCCGGACGAAATCAAGATCGGCATCATGCCCGGCCACATCCACAAGAAAGGTCGCATCGGCGTGGTGTCGCGCTCAGGCACGTTGACCTATGAAGCGGTCGGACAACTCTCCGCGCTGGGCTACGGGCAGTCGTCCTGCGTTGGGATCGGCGGCGACCCGATCAACGGCATGAAGCACATCGACGTGATGAGGTTGTTTAACGACGATCCCGAGACCGATGCGGTCATCATGGTCGGCGAGATCGGTGGCAGCGACGAGGAAGAATGTGCGCGCTGGATCAAAGCAAATATGCAGAAGCCGGTGGTTGGCTTCATCGCGGGTGTCACCGCTCCCGAGGGCAAACGCATGGGACATGCCGGGGCGATCATCTCTGGCGGTCAGGGTGGCGCCAACGAAAAGTTGGCGGTAATGGAAGAGTGCGGTATCCACATCACGCGCAATCCGGCGGAGATGGGGCGCACGATGCAGAAGATTTTGAAGGGATGAGTTGATGTTGGAAATGTTGGAAAGTGCCCAGTTCTGGATGGATGTATTCAAGATCATCGTGATCGACTTATTGCTGTCGGGCGATAACGCGGTGGTGATCGCGCTGGCCTGCCGCAACCTGCCGGAAGCACAACGCAAGAAGGGCATCATGTATGGCGTGATCGGCGCGATTGGCTTGCGTGTGGTGCTGACTTTCTTTGCGGTCAATCTGTTGTCGTTGCCATATCTCAAGCTGGTTGGTGCCGTGCTGTTACTGTGGATCGGTATCAAGCTGATCCTGCCGGAAGAAGAGGAACATGACGAAGGCAATATCAAGGCGGATACGCATCTGTGGGGCGCGATGAAGACCATCATCATCGCCGACTTTGTGATGAGTTTGGATAATGTACTCGGAGTTGCCGCCGCCGCAAAAGGGAATGCGGCGCTGTTAGTGTTCGGTCTGCTCATCAGCATCCCGCTCATCGCGTGGAGCAGCCAGTTGGTATTGAAACTAATCGACCGCTTTCCCTACATCATCTATGCGGGCGGTGCATTACTGGGCTATGTGGCAGGAGAGATGTTGGTGAGCGAAGCCTTGTTCAAATCGGTGCTTGAGGCTCAGCACGCGCTACATTGGTTGGTTCCTGCGGTATGTGCCGTGCTGGTGTTGGCGGTGGGCAAGTGGTTGGCGCTACGCAAGACGGTGGCGGCAAGGGCCGTTGACTTGGTGGATGAGCAGATACCTGCTGCACGCGATAAATCCTGAACGGAGACGGAAGATGAAAATATTGATCCCAGTAGATGGTTCGGTCGGAGCTGATCGAGCAGTGGCACATGTGATCGCCAGTGTTTCTTGGTTGAAAGAAGTACCGCAGCTCTTGTTGTTGAATGTGCAGTGGAAGCTGGCTTCCGGTAATGTGAAGCTGTTCATCAATCAGGACACGGTCAACAGCTATTATCGCGAGCAAGGGGTAAGCGCATTGGCCGAGGCTCGCGCCAAACTGGATGCGGCAGGCTTGGCTTACAACTACCATGTTAGTGTGGGAACGCCAGCTGAAGCCATCGTGCAATACGCCGAGGAACAGCATGTGGATCAGATCGTGATGGGCACATACGGAGAAGACAGCTTGTCGAAATTGTTGTTGGGGTCGGTGGCCGGCAAGGTCGTTCATCTGGCGCAGGTTCCCGTGTTGCTTGTGAAGTGAAACGACTGATAAATCAAACAGGTATGGCTTGGGCTTGAAAAATGTTTTAGTATCCGCCCTCGTGAGCTCAGGGGATGAGTGAAAACGGGCAGGGTGACTATGAAAAAAGCATCGTTTTGGAAGGCCGATTGGTTTACCGGTTTACTGGTGGCCTTGGTGTTTTTGTTCAGTGCCAATAGCGATCTGGTTCAAAGTCTCGAGCGTAAGGCGTACGACTGGGGGGTGGCGGCTTCGTCGCGTACGCCCAGCGACAAGATCGCTATCATCGCCATCGATGATCAGAGTATCGCCAATTTGGGACGCTGGCCTTGGCCGCGCGAAAAACATGGCAAGATGCTGGATATTCTGGCGGCAGCGCACGCCAAGGTGATCGGGCATACGGCTTTCTTCTTCGAACCGCAGGTCGATAGCGGGCTGGACTATATTAATAAGATCGGTGCCGTCCTTTCCAACTCGTCCTTAAAGCACAGCAATCCCACCGAGTGGGCGCAGCTGGATGCGCTGATGCAGGATGCGTTGCAGCATCTGGATAATGATCAGAAACTGTCTGAAAGCATGCTCAAAGCCAACGATGTGTTGCTGGGTATGTTCTTTGAATTGGGTGAGCCGCAAGGCAAGCCGGATAGCGCGTTGCCCGAATACATCCTCAAGAACAATCTGACCAACATCCAAGGCAGCGAAGACTCCGCTTTGCCTATCCCTTCAATGAGCGTGCAGATACCCATTTCAATACTGGGTGCGTCCGCACTGGCAATCGGTCATCTAAATTCCACTCCTGATATGGATGGGGGGGTACGCACCGAACCGCTGGTGGTCGGTTATTTCGACCAGTATTATCCTTCGCTGTCCCTGATGTTGGCGGCGAAAAGTTTGAATTTGGAGCCAAAGGACATTCAAGTCACGCTAGGGCAGGGGGTCAAAGTCGGGAACTTGAATATCGCGACCGATCCGGCGTTGCGTATGCATACCTTCTTTTATAAGGATCGCGACGGCAAACCCGCATTCCAAGTGGATTCGTTTTACGATGTGTTGAGTGGCAAGATCCCCGCTGAAAAATACCGCGATAAGATCGTGTTGATCGGCGCGACAGCGGCAGGTGTAGGCGCTTCGCAAGTGACGCCGATCTCTGCGGGCATGGCGCCCGTGCTGACGATAGCGCATTCTGTTTCCAGCATCCTTAAACAGGATTTTTTCGTTACGCCGAGGTGGGGGTACTGGGCTGAGTTGGCGATTTTCCTCCTCATCGCTTTGTATCTGACGCTGTTGTTGCCGCGTTTGAACGCGGGGCTTGCCGCCGCCATCACGGGCACGCTGTTCGTCGTGTTGCTAGCCATCCATTTTATCCTGATGACGACGCAAGCGATGTGGTTGCAATTGATGTTGCCCGCCGCCTTGTTGCTCGTTGGTCACTTGTTGTTGACCACCAAGCGCTTCTTGATGACGGAGAAGGGGAAGCTCAAATCCGATGCTGACTCGGCTGAGAGCAACCGTATGTTGGGCTTGGCGTTCCAAGGTCAGGGGCAATTGGATATGGCCTTTGATAAGTTCCGCAAAGTGCCATTGGACGATAGTTTGATGGATGTGCTGTACAACCTTGGGCTGGACTTTGAGCGCAAACGTCAGTTCAACAAGGCGGAATCCGTGTTCAAGTACATGGCGGATCACAATCCGAAATTCCGCGATCTGGAGGCGCGCACCGCGCAATCCAAAGCGATGGCGGAGACAGTCATTTTGGGTGGCTCTTCTGGGCGCAGCAACGACAGTACGATGAAGCTCGATCAGGCAGGGCTGGCCAAGCCGATGCTGGGACGATATGAGATCGAGAAAGAATTGGGCAAGGGCGCGATGGGCGTGGTGTATCTGGGTAAGGACCCGAAGATCAGCCGGGTGGTTGCGATCAAGACCATGGCATTGTCGCAAGAGTTTGAAGCCGACGAATTGGAAGACGTTAAAGCTCGCTTCTTCCGCGAGGCGGAGACTGCGGGTCGTCTAAACCATCCGAATATCGTCACCATGTACGATGCCGGTGAAGAGCATGATCTGGCGTATATCGCGATGGAGTTTCTTAAGGGCAAGGACTTGGTGATGTATGCCAAGCAGCCGAACCTGTTGCCGCTGCCTAAGGTGCTGAGTATCGTTGCGCGTGTGGCAGATGCGTTGAGCTACGCGCATAGCTTGAATGTGGTTCACCGCGATATCAAACCAGCCAATATCATGTATGACTTGGAGAGTGATACGGTCAAGGTCACTGACTTCGGTATCGCACGCATCACGGATTCTTCCAAAACCAAGACTGGCATGGTACTGGGTACGCCGTCTTATATGTCACCAGAGCAATTGGCAGGGACTAAGATTGAAGGGCATTCCGACCTGTTCTCGCTGGGTGTGAGCCTGTACCAACTGGTGTGTGGTAAGCTCCCGTTCGAGGGAGACTCGATGGCGCAACTGATGTTCCGTATCGCCAACGAACCGCATATTGATATTTTGAGCATCAAGCCAGATGTGCCGCCGTGTGTGGTTACCATCATCAATAAGGCGATTACGAAGAAGATCGAGGATCGCTATGAGAGTGGCAGCGCGATGGCGGAAGCGATTCGGCAGTGCGCAGCCAGCTTGTAGGCCGTAGACGGTATTGAATAAGACGTGTTCAGGGGTGGGACGTGGATATACAAGATGCACTTGAAATAATCAGCCAAACCAACCCTGGAATGGTGCGCTCGCATAACGAGGACAGCGTCATCTATGATGCGGAGTTGGGCTTGGTGGTGCTTGCGGACGGCATGGGAGGCTATAATGCCGGAGAGGTGGCGAGCGGAATCGCGGTCTCCGTTCTGGCGAGCGAGGTCAAGCATCATTTAGAAGGTGCGCGTCCAGAAGAATTGAATGTGGAAGGCGAAGAGCTGGGGATCGCTTTGTTGCGTGACAACGTGAAGAAGGCGAACTTGTCCATTTTCCATGCAGCGCAGAGCCAGCCGCAGTATGCCGGGATGGGAACGACCATCGTCA
Organism: uncultured beta proteobacterium; assembly: GCA_963822425.1. Taxonomy (GTDB): domain Bacteria; phylum Pseudomonadota; class Gammaproteobacteria; order Burkholderiales; family Gallionellaceae; genus Sideroxyarcus. The sequence continues at coordinate 101,022 of CAWGHS010000008.1, read as the reverse complement.
CAGCACTGTTCTACGATGATCGAGTGGTTGTGGCGCATGTGGGTGATTCGCGCATGTATCGTCTACGCGGCGAGACGTTTGAGACGATCACCCGGGATCATTCACTGCTGCAAGAGCAGATCGATAGCGGATTGATCAGCAAGGAAGACGCGCGTCTTTCCAAGAACAAAAATTTGGTGACGCGCGCTGTGGGAATTGATGCGGAGGTCGTTCCTGAGGTTCATGTACATGAGGTTCAAGTGGGGGATGTCTATCTACTCTGCTCGGATGGTCTGAACGACATGGTTGAAGACGAGGACATCGGCATGACGGTACAAATGTTGCAGAACAATCTGCCGTTGGCTGCGACACAATTGATACAGATGGCCAATGATAATGGTGGGCGAGATAATGTGTCGGTCATCTTGGTGAAGGTAAAAGAACGATTCACTACTCCTCGCGGATGGTGGGCGAAGTTGCGTTCTTGGTTCGGAAATTGAGAGTAAGAGTTAACTACGGGGATTGATGATATGCCGGCTAAATTGATACTCAGCATGGATGGGGTGGTGCTGAAAGAATGTCCGCTGAACAAAGAGCGCACCACGATAGGTCGCAAGCCGCACAACGATGTTGTGATCGATAATCTTGCGGTGAGTAGCGAGCACGCGGCCATCGTGACTATTTTGAACGATTCCTTTTTGGAAGATCTGGATAGCACCAACGGTCTGACGGTTAATGGTGTGCCGACTAAAAAGCACTTCTTGCAGAACAACGATCTGATTGAGATCGGCAAGTATAAGTTGAAATATCTGAATGACCAGCCTACCCAGACTACGGCCGCGGATTTTGAGAAGACCATGGTGCTGCGTGCTCCGATAAAGACTTCACCGTCGGTCAAGATGGATGAGGGCTTCACTAAAACGCAAGTGGATGTTGCAGCACACAAGCCGGAATCGACCACGCAATTCAATGCAACGGCGTCTGGGGTAACGGCGGCAAGCGTGCAACAGCCCGCTGCCGTGGTGCAGATATTGAATGGCCCTAATTCCGGAAAAGAGCTGGAGCTGGTGAAGAGCCTGACAACCTTGGGTAAGCCGGGGGTGCAAGTCGCGGTGTTGGCGCGCCGTCCGCACGGTTTTTTCATCACTCATGTGGAGGGCGGTAGCTTCCCCACGGTGAATGGATCTTCGATCGGTGAGCAGCCCCATCAACTGAATGATCATGATCTGATCGAGTTGGCTGGGGTGAAGATGGAGTTCTATTTCAAGACCTGATCGCGCAAAGTGAGTCATCAGTGCGCAATCGGCAGGAGTGAAGGGCGGAGCTTATGAAAAAAAACGCACTCCTCATTGCGCTGGGCGTGTTCATCGTCTTGGTGTTCTTGGGTGATGCTGCCAAATTCTATCGTCTTGGCTTTGTCCAGTTCATTGACGCAAAGTTGTACGACTACCGCCTGCGTCTTACATTACCCCACACTTCAGATGATCGTATTGTCATCCTCGATATCGACGAAAAGAGTTTAAAAGAGGATGGTCGCTGGCCTTGGGGCCGCGACAAGATGGCCGTGCTCATGGAAAAGTTGTTTGACCGTGATGGTGCCGCCGTGGTGGGTTTCGACGTGGTGTTCGCCGAGAAGGACAACAGCTCTGGTTTGAAGGTACTGCAAGATCTGGGGCGGAATCAATTCAAAGACGTCGCCCAGTTTCAGTCTGTTTTGACCCAGATTCGTCCGCATCTCGAGTACGACGCGCTTTTTGCAAGCAAGATCAAACAACGCAACGTGGTGCTGGGTTACTACTTCAGTAACAGTGAGCGTGGTGCACAGAAAAGCATGTCTGGGGTGTTGCCTGAGCCGGTGTTCCCGTCGGGGACATTCAAGGGGCGTCCCGTCACCTTCCTCAAGTGGGACAGTTATGGTGCCAATCTGCCTGAGTTGCAGACCAGTGCTGCATTGGCTGGACACTTCAACCCAGTGGTGGATTTCGACGGTGTTGTGCGCCGCATACCCATGATCGTCGAATACGAAGGAGCCTATTACGAATCGCTATCAATGGCAGTGGTGCGCACCTTGTTGGGGATGCCAAAACTGTCTCCGGGCTATGCGACCAGCAAAGATAAAAATTATGGCGGTCTGGAATGGCTGACTTTGGAAGCGGCGCAAGGGGATTTGCGTATTCCAGTGGATGCCGAGATTAGCGCATTGGTGCCCTACCGGGGCGCGCGCGGATCGTTCCGTTATATCTCAGCTTCGGATGTTTTGCATGACCGCATCCCATTGACAGACATTCAGAACAAGATCGTGCTGGTGGGGACTTCTGCGCCAGGCTTGATGGACATGCGTTCCACACCAGTCGGCGAGGTGTATCCGGGGGTGGAAGTGCATGCCAATATGATCAGCGGCATCTTGAGTCAGAGCATCAAGCAGAACCCTTCGTATGTGCTGGGGGCGAATGTGCTGTTGGTGTTGCTAGTTGGCGTGGCGCTGAGCATCTTATTGCCGATATTGAGTCCGATTCGTGGCACCTTACTTTCCGCCGGTGTATTGCTGCTGGCGGTCATCGTCAACGGCTCCTTGTGGGAATACGGCAATATCGCCTTGCCGATGGCGGGCGGGATGCTCATGATCTTGGCATTGTTTGCACTCAATATGACTTTCGGTTACTTCGTCGAGTCGCGCACTAAGCGTCAGATCACTGGCTTGTTCGGGCAGTACGTACCGAGCGAGCTCGTGGATGAGATGAGTAAGAATCCGGAGCAGGTGTCGATGGAGGGCGAGAGTCGCGAGATGACGGTCTTGTTCTCCGATGTGCGCGGCTTTACCACGATTTCAGAGGGCTTGGATCCCAAGGAGCTTTCACTACTGATGAACGAGTTTCTAACGCCGCTTTCGCGCGTGATCTATAGCCATCGTGGCACGATTGATAAATACATGGGCGACTGTATCATGGCGTTCTGGGGCGCACCGCTGCCGGACACGCGTCATGCTTATCATGCCGTGCTGTCAGGGTTAGAGATGCAACGTACCCTGAGTTCATTGCAGCCGCATTTTAAAGAGCGTGGCTGGCCGCAGATCAGCATCGGTGTCGGCATCAATACTGGACGAGTCAGCGTCGGCAACATGGGATCCGAAGTGCGTGTGGCTTACACGGTGATGGGTGATGCAGTGAATCTGGCATCGCGCTTGGAAGGGATCACCAAAGAGTATGGCGCAGGTGTGCTGGTGGGCGAGAGCACCAAGGAGGCGGTTCCGGAATTCGTCTATCGTGAGCTTGATCTGGTGCGCGTGAAGGGCAAGGACAAACCGGTGGCGATCTTTGAGCCGCTTGGATTGGTGGGGGAGGTGGCGCAAGAGCTGTTGGAAGAGGTCAAGTTGTTCCAGCAAGCGGTGCGCCTGTACCGCAAGCAAGACTGGGATAAGGCCGAGTTGCAATTCTTCAACTTGCTCAAGATCGCTCCGCAAAGCAAATTGTATGAGGTCTATACCGAGCGGGTTGGCTACTACCGTAATAACCCGCCCGGTGAGAATTGGGATGGCGTGTTCGTCTTTAAGACGAAGTAGATGTTCAGTGAGATGGATCGCTAACGATGAAATTGAGAATATTGGGATGCAGCGGAGGGGTCGGCGGTAACCTGCGCACCACGTCACTACTGCTTGATCACGATGTGTTGATCGATGCGGGAACGGGGGTGGGTGACCTGAGCCTTGCTGAGATGAGTGTGATCGATCACGTCTTTGTGACGCACTCCCATCTCGACCACATTGCCTGTTTACCCTTGCTGGTAGATAGCGTCGGTTTCATGCGGGATAAACCGCTGACCATCCATGCGACCGACGAGACGCTGAACATACTCAAGGAGCATATCTTCAACTGGGAGATATGGCCGGACTTCAGTGAGATACCGAATCTGCATCAGCCTATTTTGCGCTATGAGCGCATCGCGCTGGGAGAGGCTGTGGAAATGGGTGGGCGCAAGATCACGCCGCTACCCGCGAATCACGTGGTACCTGCGGTCGGATTCAGGATCGATAGCGGCAAGGCGAGCTTGGTGTTCAGCGGAGACACAACCACTTGCGATGCGTTGTGGGAACAGGTCAATCGCATCCCGAACTTGGAATATCTGATCGTCGAGACAGCCTTCTCCAATGCGGAAAAAGAGCTTGCGGATGTGTCCAAGCACCTGTGTCCCAGTTTGTTGGGCGCGGAATTGCGCAAGCTCAAGTTGGATCCGAAGATATATATCACCCATCTGAAGCCGGGTGAGGTCGAGTTGACCATGCAGGAGGTCAGCGAATGCGTGCAGGGATTCGTACCTAAGATGTTGCAGAACGGACAGATATTCGAGTTCTAGCGACCATATAGAGAACAGAATGCAAGATATTTTAGACATCAGAGTACTCGCCGCGCTGGAGCCGATCTCCTCGTTCAGCCCCGCTCGCTTGCGCGAACTGCTCGATTATTGCCATGTGGAGAGCGTGACAGAAGGTGGCGACCCCTTCAAAAACCATCCGCCGCAGGGACAGTCTGTCTATCTGCTACGCGGTGAATTGGAGGTGGTGTATGAGGATGGCAACCGCGTGCTGATCCGCTCTGGTTCGGAGTGGGCGCGCCATCCCATCGGCAAGCGCCAGCCGAATATCCGCACGGCAGAGGCGCTGAGTAATATTCAGATGCTGCGTGTGGACGATGACCTGCTGGATCGCATGGTGACTTGGGATCAGTTCGCCTATCACGATGACGTGAAGCCGATGGCTTCACGCGAGGGTTCGGAGTCCGCCGTTAAACGTTTACTCAGTTCCGGTATGTTTAGCGCGGAGAACCTGAGCAACAGTCCTTTTGCGCATCTGCCGTCGGCCAATATCGGCAAATTGCTCAACCGCATCGAAGCCATCGCGGTATGGGATAAAGACGTGGTCATCCGCGAAGGGGATGACGGCGATTATTATTATCTGATCGAGAGCGGTCGCGCCCAAGTGACAAGATTGGTCGGCGGTGCGAACTTGGTGCTGGCTGAGCTCAAAGCGGGTGATGTATTTGGCGAGGAGGCGTTGATCTCCGACTCCAAACGCAATGCCACTGTGACGATGAAGAGCAATGGCGTGTTGCTGCGTTTGAAGAAACAAGACTTCCTCGAGTTGCTGAAAGAACCGTTGTTGCACCGCATCAGCTATCAGGATGCTAAGCAAAAAGTGGCGCAGGGAGCGGTGTGGCTGGATGTGCGACACCCACCGGAATATCGTTACGACAAATTGCCGGGGGCGATCAATGTCCCGCTCAATGATGTGCGTAACGCCATCGGTGTGCTCAACAAGACGACGACTTACATCGCGTATTGCCAGAGCGGACGGCGCAGTGCGGCGGCAGCCTTCATCTTGGCGCAAGCAGGGTACGATGTATATGTGTTAGAGGATGGTTTGTGGTCTGTGCCTAAAGCACAGCAACAATAGAAATCGAAAGGTCTGGGAGAAGACGTATGAACAGTCCGGTACAAGGTAATGTGAGTGAGATGGGGTTGCGCTTGGAGTTCACCAAGAACCTCAGTCAAGTCACCAATAAGATCCACGCCACCAGCAACATCGACGAGATCATGCTGGATGTCAGTAAAGACATCTGCGCATTGTTCAACGCAGATCGCCTGACCATCTATGTCGTGGGGGAAGACAAGGCGTCGCTGATCTCCAAGGTGAAGACCGGGCTCAACTCCTTCAAAGACCTCAAGCTGCCCATCGCTGAGCAAAGCATCGCGGGTTACGCTGCTTTCCACAAAAAACTGCTCAACCTCAAGGATGTCTACGACGAGCAGGAATTGGCTTCTTACAGTACGACGCTGCGTTTTTTGCAGGATGTGGATAAACGCACGGGCTACCGTACCAAGCAGATGCTGGTCGCTCCCATCGTCGATGCGGAAGGTGGCGACCTGATCGGAGTGATGCAGGTCATCAACAACAAAGCAGGTATGCCTTTTCCCTCGATGGTGGAAGAGGGGGTGCGTGAGCTTGCACAGACGCTAGCGGTCGCACTCAAGCAGCGGCAACAGCAATCCGGTACGGTCAAAACCAAATACGATTATCTCGTCTCGGATGCGGTGATGTTGGCTGCCGAATTCGAATTGGCGACGCGCACGGCACGGCGCAAGGGTGTCGATGTCGAAGATGTGTTGCTGGATGAATTTCAAGTCAAGCCTGAAGCGTTGGGCAAGGCGCTATCCAGCTTCTTTGGTGTGCCCTATGAGCCCTACAAGGCAGATCGTATCAAGCCAGCCGAACTATTGCGCAATCTGAAGCGCGAATATGTGGAGAGTAGCCACTGGGTTCCGGTAGACGATACGCCGGAAGGGGTGGTCATTCTGACGACTGACCCGGAGCGTATCCAGGCTTCGCGCGTGGTCAACAACATCTTTCCCAAGAACAGATTGCTTTATAAGGTCTGTACCCGGCGCGAATTCAAGGCCACGCTCGACATGTTCTACGGCGGTGGGGCAGGAGGGATGGGCGAATCCACCGGCAGCTTCGCCGACATGGAAGGTTCGGTGGATGATCTGCTTACCTCCTTGGGTGATGATGAGGATACCTCCGCCGCCAGTCAGGATGATGTCAGCGCAGCGGCCGACAACGAGTTGGTCAAGCTGGTCAACAAGATCATCATCGATGCGTACAAGATGGGGGCTTCGGATATCCATATCGAACCGCAACCGGGGAAGGCCAAGACCTTGGTGCGTCTGCGCAAGGATGGTTCGCTGCTGAATTACATCGAAGTGCCCGCCACCTACCGCAGTGCTTTGGTCACGCGCTTAAAGATCATGTGCGACCTCGACATCTCTGAGAAGCGTAAGCCGCAGGACGGCAAGATCAAGTTCAAGAAATTCGGTCCGTTGGATATCGAGTTGCGTGTCGCGACCATCCCGTCGCAAGGCGGCGTAGAGGATGTGGTGATGCGTATTCTGGCCTCCGGCGAGCCTATTCCGCTGGATAACATGGGCTTCTCCAAACGCAATCTTGAGCTGGTCAAAAAGACGGTGAGCAAACCTTACGGCCTGTTCTTCGTGTGCGGCCCGACCGGTTCCGGTAAGACCACCACCCTGCACTCCATCTTGAAGCACATCAATACTCCTGACACCAAGATTTGGACGGCGGAAGACCCGGTCGAAATCACCCAGAAGGGTTTGCGCCAAGTGCAGATCAACAAAAAAGCGGGGCTGGATTTTGCCACCATCATGCGCGCCTTCCTGCGTGCCGACCCCGACGTCATCATGGTGGGTGAAATGCGCGACAAGGAAACGGTGTCCACCGGCATTGAGGCATCGCTCACGGGTCACTTGGTGTTCGCCACATTGCATACCAACAGCGCGCCGGAATCCATCATCCGTTTGCTGGATATGGGCATGGACCCATTCAACTTTGCCGATGCTTTGCTCGGTATTTTGGCGCAACGTCTGGCTAAGCGTTTGTGCAAAGATTGCAAAAAAGCCCATATCGCGAGCAAAGAAGAAATCAAAGAGCTGCTGACCGAATATGCGACCGAGTTGATGAATACAGAGACCTGGAAAAAAGACCCCAATATTGCCTACAACGGGCTGTATGAGGAGTGGCGCAAGCTGTTCGGTGACGACAAAGGGCAGATCACTTTGTATGAAAAAGTAGGGTGCGACAAATGCTCCGGTACGGGCTATCGTGGGCGCGTCGGTTTGCACGAACTGTTGATCGGTACCGACCCGGTCAAGAAGCTCATTCAGGAGCATGCGCGTGTCGCCGAGTTGTTCTCCACCGCATTGGAAGAGGGTATGCGCACCTTGAAGCAAGACGGTATCGAAAAGGTGTTGAGCGGCGTCACCGACATCCATCAAGTACGGGCGGTCTGTATCAAGTAGCGCGATGGACACCACCAAAGTACAAGCCTATATGGCACAAGAGCAGGCACAGCGCGCCATGCTGGAGAGTCTGTTCAACCGGCTCGGCGACCTCAATGCCATCGGAACCGCGCTGTCCAGCGAACGCGACATCAATCGCCTGCTGGAAAATATCCTGGATGCTGCCAAGAAGATCACGAATGCCGACGCGGGTACGCTGTATCTGGTCGACGCAGAGAAACAGGTGCTGACCTTCGAGATATTGCACAACGATTCGCTCAACATCCGCATGGGTGGTACCTCGGGCAATCCGATCTCGTTCTACCCCGTCCCGCTCTATCAAGATGGCAAGCCCAATCTGGCGATGGTGGTGAGCTATGCCGTGTTGCGCGATGAGACGGTCAATATCCCTGATGCCTATATCGCGGAAGGCTTCGATTTTTCCGGCACCAAAAAATTCGATGCCAAGACGGGTTATGTTTCGCGCTCCTTTCTTGCCGTCCCGATGCGCAATCATGACCACGAGATCATCGGTGTGTTGCAACTCATCAATGCCATCGATGTGCCGACGGGCGGTGTTAAACAATTCACCAAAGATGACCAGCAATTGCTGGAATCATTGGCATCTCAGGCGGCCATCGCATTGAGCAATCGCCGCCTCATCCAGCAGATGGAAGAGTTGTTCGAGTCCTTGATCAGCCTTATCAACACGGCGCTAGACGATAAATCACCCTACAACGGTGGACACTGTGCACGTGTACCCGCGCTCACCATGATGTTGGCGGAGGCGGCGAACCGCACCAAGCAGGGGGCGCTCAAAGACTTCAACCTCACCGACAAAGACCGCTACGAACTCAAGATCGCGGGTTTGCTGCATGACTGCGGCAAAATCACCACCCCCGTGCATGTGGTGGACAAATCCACCAAGTTGCAGACCATCTTTGATCGCATCGATTTGATTGACACGCGTTTTGAGGTACTCAAGCGTGATGCCGAGATCGAGATGCTCAAGGGTGAGCGCAGTGCAGATGAATTCGCGGCGCTCATACGGCAATTGGATGCGGACAGAGAATTCTTGCGACTGAGCAACGTGGGTTCAGAAAAGATGCAGGATGAGGATATTGCGCGTGTGCAAAGGATCGCCAAGTATCAATGGCGCAATACGCAAGGTGCAGGGAGCGGATTTCCTGAGTGCAGACGAGGTGGAGAACCTCACCATCCGTGCGGGTACGCTCACCGCAGCCGAACGCGCCATCATCAACCACCACATCGTGGTCACCATCAAGATGCTGGAATCCCTGCCGTGGCCTAACCACCTTAAACATGTGCCGGAATATGCGGGCGGCCATCACGAACGTATGGATGGCAAAGGCTATCCCAAAGGGCTGACGCGCGAGCAGATGCCGATACAGGCGAGAGTCATGGGCATCGCCGACATCTTCGAGGCGCTCACCGCGCAAGATCGTCCCTACAAAGAGGGCAAGACACTCACCGAATCGCTCGCCATCCTGGGCAAGTTCAAAGAGAACGGACACATCGATCCCGACCTGTTCGACGTCTTCATCCGCGAAAAAGTCTATCTCACCTATGCCAAGCAGTTCCTTCGGCCAGAGCAGATCGACGATGTGGATGAAAGCCAGATTCCCGGTTACGTCCCTTAGCGTGACAAAAAACGTCACGGCGATGACGTTTTTTGTGTTGAAGATGCAATGCATCAACTTGCCGGTTTGATAGCTGACTTTCCGATTTCTTCAATATTCACCTAAAGTTATCTAGTGGCATCCCCTATTTGGCATGCGTCCTGCTAATATGTAGCTGCACCCCTCGTGTGTAGCCCGTAAGGGCGTCATTCAAATCCTCAAAGGAGCTTAAACATGAAGAAAGTTCAACAAGGTTTTACCCTGATCGAATTGATGATTGTGGTTGCGATCATCGGTATCTTGGCTGCGGTAGCGATTCCTGCTTATCAGGACTACGTGACCAAGGCCAAGGTGTCTAAAGTTGCTGCGGCGGTCGAGTCCGTAAAATTGGCGGTTGCGCAATTCGCTCAAGAAAGCGGCGGCGTACTTTCATCCGGCGGTGTTGGACTGTTGCCAGCGACGCCTTGGGCATCTCTCGGTTTGCCTAACAACTCAGCGCCAACAACCACAACTGAAGTGGACGGCATTCAAGTGGGCACTGCAGGTACAATCGTTGCGAATATACCTGCAACCCTCATCGGTACTGCGTGCAACATCAGCTTTACACCTACGGTTGGATCCACTGCGTTGACTTGGGCTGTCGCGACTACCGCAACGGTGACTCAAGGCGATGTGACTCCAACGCACGCTGTGGCTTGCCCAGCGCCTGTTCCAACTATCATCGCTAAGTGGAACTAACTCTGTTTGGTGGTAGTTGAAAATCAGGGAGCCCCTCTACGGAGGGGCTTTTTATTGGTTGTAAAAACGAGTTACGAGAGAGGTGGATTCAAGGGAGATGACATCTTTACGTTTAAATCAGAGTGGTTGCATTCGTCTAGTTCATGCTGAGAGCTCGGACAGTAAAATATTAGCTATGAAGAATGGATGATTGGCACGATTTGTGCAGGCATTTGCTTGCACACCTTGTGTGTAGTCCGTAAGGGCATCGTTCAAATCCTCAAAGGAGCTTAAACATGAAACAAATTCAAAAAGGTTTTACCCTGATCGAATTGATGATCGTGGTTGCGATCATTGGTATCTTGGCTGCGGTAGCGATTCCCGCTTATCAGGATTACATCACCAAGGCCAAGGTGTCTAAAGTTGCTGCGGCGGTCGAGTCCGTAAAATTGGCGGTTGCGCAATTCGCTCAAGAAAGCGGCGGCGTACTTTCATCCGGCGGTGTTGGACTGTTGCCAGCGACGCCTTGGGCATCTCTCGGTTTGCCTAACAACTCAGCGCCAACAACCACAACTGAAGTGGACGGCATTCAAGTGGGCACTGCAGGTACAATCGTTGCGAATATACCTGCAACCCTCATCGGTACTGCGTGCAACATCAGCTTTACACCTACGGTTGGATCCACTGCGTTGACTTGGGCTGTCGCGACTACCGCAACGGTGACTCAAGGCGATGTGACTCCAACGCACGCTGTGGCTTGCCCAGCGCCTGTTCCAACTATCATCGCTAAGTGGAAATAATTCTGTTTGGCGGTAGTTGAAAATCAGGGAGCCCCTCTACGGAGGGGCTTTTTATCGGTTGTGAAAAACGAGTTAACGAGAGATGCGCTTACCTTGGAATAGAAATTTTTCTACTAAACGGTTGCTTGCCATCATGTTCATGTTGCTGGTGGGCGGGCTGTATCTTCCGTTTTTGTCCAACCCGATGATATTCGATGACCTTGGTTTGATGGGGCAGATTGAGAAAAATGCCGAGTTGAGCTCAGTAGTTAATTTGCGTGGATTGCCGTATTTTACTCTGGGCGCTACGTGGGTTTTTTTTGGAGAGAACCTTCCGATTTTCCGGTTACAGAATCTGCTGTTGCACTGTTTGAACGTTTGGCTGGTGTGGCGACTGCTGCGCTTATGGGGTGAGCTATTTTTGTTGGACGCCGAGCATAAGGCGCGATTCGCCAGAGGGGCGTATTGGGCGGCAGCAATTTTTGCAGTTCACCCCCTTGCGGTATATGGGGCGGGTTATTTGGTGCAGCGTAGTATTTTGATGGCTACGCTATTTACGTTATTGATGCAGTTGACGTATTTGCGGGGTCTGATTGAGAGCAATAAACGCTATTTGGCGTTCGCGGTATTCGCATATTTACTGGCGGCGTTCAGCAAAGAGCATAGCTTGATGGCTCCCTTGATCCTATTGCCCCTGACTTGGTTGTTTAGAGCAAAGAGCGTTCTTTCATTGCGTGTGTTGGTTGTTACATGGTTGGGATTTCTTGCTGTTGCACTACTCGTTGTTTTACACGTTAAAGGCATTTTAGGGCGACCGTATGAGCCTGACGCTGGAGCTTTGTTCTTGCAACAAGGCATGGTCAAGGATGCGCGAGAGCTTCACATTTTAAGTGTGCTTACACAGGCAGGCCTGTTTTTCAAGTATCTTCTTCTCATGCTGCTTCCCAATCCAGCATGGATGTCTATCGACATGCGTGAGACCTTTCTACTGTCATGGAAAGAGTGGGTTAATTGGGGTGGGGTTGCTGCTTTTATTGTGTATGGTGTGTTCTCCTTATGGTGCTTGTTAAAGGGGGGGGGGCGAGGATTATTTGGTTTGGCATTGTTGTATCCTTGGTGCTATTTCATTGTGGAATTTTCCAGTATTCGAATTCAGGAAATATTTGTTCTTTATCGCACCTATCTATGGTTGCCCGGTTGCATCATGCTGTTTGCATTGATGTTGAGTTTTTGGCCTGTCCGCAGGCATCTTCTGGTGGGTGGTTTACTCGTTGTTTTTCTAATTCCTTTAGCTTGGAATCGGATGTGGATTTTTGCAGATGATTTTCGAGTTTGGGATGATGCCGTTTCGCTATTACATGGGGAGGATAGACTTGGTGCTGCCCGAACCTATTACGGTAGAGCGCATGCCTTAGCTGCGAAAAAAAATTGGGAGGCTGCGATTGTAGACTACAAAAAATCGCTTTCACTCAAGCCAGATAACCCGGAGGCTCAATTGGCTTTGGCATCTGCATATTATGGGAATAAGCGGTATTACGATGCTTTGGCAGAGCTAGATAAAGTCATTGTAGCGCGGCCAATGAACGCGAAGGCGCACTACAACAAGGGCATCGTACTGAAAAAAATGGGCGATACAAAAGCCGGAATGTCTGAAATACAAAAAAGTTGCGATTTGGGCGCGGTGGTTGCCTGTGCAACGCTAGTTCTTGGCAAGCCAAATAAAGATGTATCAAATTGATTTGATGTCATAAGTTAGATTTATTTTTTGTTTTAAGTGAAAAATTCAAAAAATCCCTAAAGTTTTTTAATTCCCTGCCGATACGTAAGTTGTGTGAGTCAAAGCGTCCCCTCGCGAAGGTTCGCACAATACAGGACACCCCTGCTGGCTAGGCGCTGGCAGGGGTGTCTTGGCTTTTTGTAGGTCTTATTCCTACACGATAATCGGAAAATGTCCGATTTTTTCCTTGGAATTCCCCCGCCAGAATGCGACCGTCGTAATAAGACAAACAATGTTTAAGCGAGGGGACTGCTATGAACACGAATCAAATGCATGAGGAAATCAAGGAGACGAATCTTTCGTATATGTTGCTGGCGCAACAAATGATACGTTCGGACAAAGCCAGTGCGATCTTTCGTCTCGGTGTGAGTGAAGAGTTGGCTGATCTGATCGTTGGACTTTCTCCAGCGCAGATGCTCAAGATGGCTGCATCGAACATGTTGCTGTGCCGCTTCCGTTTCGATGAACGTCTGTTGCTCAACATGGTGACCGATTACAACAAGGATAGAATGATGTCGCAGGCGCATGCCACGATTCTGATGGCTGGCCAACCTGCCGAAGTTTTGGCGATCTGAGCGGGTGGCGACTATGCGCAATAAGAGCGTAGTGAACGAGGCGCGCGAGATACGGATCGCCGTTGACCTCATCGAGTTAGGTGCCCGCCTGCAGTTGTTGCAAGAAGAGACGGGGTTGAGTCGGGAGCGTCTGTTGCGTCTGTACAAAGAAGTCAAAGGTGAGTCGCCTTCCAAAGGGATGTTGCCGTACTCGACAGACTGGTTCATGAGTTGGTTGCCCAATATCCATTCGTCTTTATTCATGGGCATCCATCAGTATCTGTTGAAAAATGCCAATGTCTCCGGTGTCGAGGCGCTGATCAAGGCTTACCGACTGTATCTTGAGCAGGTGGAGGTTGTCACCGACGAGCCGGTGCTGAGCATTACGCGTGCGTGGTTCCTGATTCGTTTCTTCGATGCGAAGATGCTGCAAGTGACCGAATGCAAAGAGTGTGGGGGGCAGTTTGTCGTGCATGCCAACGAGTTGTGCGAAGACTACAGTTGTGGCATTTGTCGCCCGCCATCGCGAGCAGGGAAAACGAAAAAAGCCGCTCAAGCCGAAACGGCGACCGTTTAAAGTTATCGCTTCGAGCGCCGCTACTACTGACGAGAGGCATCAGCAGTGGCGGCGTTTTTGCGTTTGAGATCCCCGAAAACGGGAAATGCTGGCGAATTTGCGTCTTGTTCCCTGCATGAATTGGGTGCATAGCTGCTACGATGCTGCCGTAAACTTGGACAGGTATTGACTCAAAGGGAGCTTGATTATGCTGGTGATCGTTGGCTATATCGTAGTTGTGGTCTCCGTGTTTGGCGGATTCGCCATGGCGGGCGGACATCTGGGTGCGCTGTTTCAACCATTGGAGTTGCTCATGATCGGCGGCGGTGCATTGGGCGCTTTCTTCGTGGGCAACACCATGAAGGCGGTCAAGGCCACGTTCAAAGATCTGCCGACCGTGCTAAAAGGTTCCAAGTACAACAAAGAAACCTACATGGAGCTGATGGCGCTGATGTACGAGCTGCTCGGTAAAGTGCGTAAAGAAGGTCTGATGTCCATCGAGGGCGATGTCGAAAATCCACATGAAAGTCCCGTGTTCGCCAAATACCCGAAGATATTGGCCGACCATCATGTGGTCGAATTCATCACCGACTACTTGCGCATCATGGTCAGCGGCAATCTCAATGCCATGGAGATCGAGAACCTGATGGATGTGGAGATCGAGACGCATCACCACGAAGCGCTGGTGTCTTCGCATGTCATTGCCAAGTTGGGCGACGGCATGCCTGCGTTCGGTATCGTCGCGGCGGTGATGGGCGTGGTACACACCATGGAGTCGGTCGGTATTCCGCCGGCCGAACTGGGTATATTGATCGCGCACGCGCTGGTGGGAACCTTCCTCGGTATCCTGCTGGCGTATGGCTTCGTTGGTCCACTGGCCGGCTTGTTGGAACAAAAAGCCGAAGAGGGCAGCAAGATGTTTCAGGCGATCAAGGTCGTATTGCTGGCGAACCTGAATGGTTACGCACCGGCGATGGCCGTGGAATTCGGGCGCAAGGTACTTAATTCGACCGAGCGTCCGGGCTTCGCCGAGCTGGAAGAGCACGTCAAGCAAAAACGCTGAGCATCACCCATAACTAAGTCGATAGAACCAGATCATGGCGAGTGAAGAAAAAAGACCCATCGTCATCAAGCGCATCAAGAAGGTGGCAGGCGGGCATCACGGTGGTGCGTGGAAGATCGCCTATGCCGACTTTGTGACGGCGATGATGGCGTTCTTTTTGTTGATGTGGTTGTTGGGTTCAACGGCAAAGGGCGATTTGAAGGGTATCTCGGAAGTTTTTAAGACCCCACTGAAAGTGGCTTTGATGGGTGGGAGCGGAAGCGGGGATAGCTCCAGCATCATCAAGGGCGGAGGACAGGACCTCACGCGCAGCGAAGGTCAAGTCAAATCTGGCGAGCTGCCGCCGGAAAGGAAGGTCATCAACCTCAAGGCTGTACAAGAAGAGCTTATGCGTCTTGAGCGTAAAAAAGAACTGGATAGGCTCAAGGAACTGAAAGCCAACATCGAGAAAAAACTCGATAGCGATGGCAAGCTGAAAAAATTCAAAGACCAGATCAAGCTCGACCTCACGACGGAAGGCTTGCGCGTGCAGATCGTGGATGAAAAGAATCGCCCGATGTTTCAGAGCGGCAGTGCCGATCTGGAGCCGTATACCAAAGACATCCTGCACGAGATCGGCAAGATGCTGAACGATATGCCGAATAAGGTCAGCCTGTCCGGGCATACCGATTCGCAGCCCTACATCACGGCGGATGGACACTACAGCAACTGGGAGTTATCGGCAGACCGAGCCAATGCTTCTCGCCGGGAACTGATCATCGGCGGATTGGTGGAAGAGAAGATCGTGCGCGTGGTCGGCCTGTCCTCGGCGGTGCTGTTCGATAAGACACAGCCGCAGAATCCGATCAATCGCCGCATCAGCATCATCGTGATGAACAAGAAAGCCGAAGAAGCTGCGCAGAAGGATGGCGGTAGCGTCGACATCGATGCCGAGACCGGTGATGCCAAAGAGGCATTGCAGCCGGATGCGGCCTCCGGTGTCGCTCCGGCTGCACCTCAACCAATGCCGGCCTCTGCGGTCGAGGCACTGCCGGAAACCGGCGTACATACAGGGGTGTCACCAGTCGCACATTAAAGAATCTCGGCTCCATGCCGCTATGGAACACAGAGCAGCAATATAACAGGGTGGATACGCAGAGCGATCTGCGTTGCGCAAGAAGGGAGAAGAGAGATGAAAAGTTGGTGGAGCAGACTTTCGCTGAAAAATAAGTTGCAGATTCCGATCCAGCTCATCCTGCTGGTCATCATGATCTTGGCGCAGCGTACCGCCTTAGATAAATTCGAGGAGCGCGTGCTGGAAGAAGCGCGGCAAAAGGCGGTGGTGTCCGCCGATGGCGTACTCAATGGACTGAACATGCTGATGATCAATGGCATCATCAGCGATGAAGCGCAGCGCAAGTTATACGTTGACAAGATGGCGGCATCCGACCGTGTTCTCGAGTTGCGTGTCATTCGCAACAAGCCCGTACAGGATCAATTTGGCCCTGGCATGCCGTCTGAACAAGCCAAAGACGAGATAGATAGGCTGACACTGTCCTCAGCTAAACAACAGACCGAGTTGTTGGACAAGAATGGCGCACGAGCTTTGCGCGTGGTCGTTCCCTTCATCGCCAAGAAAGAGTTTCGCGGTACCAACTGCCTGATGTGCCACATGGTGCCGGAAGGTACGGTCAATGGCGCGGCCAGCATCACGCTGGATATCTCCGAAGAATATGCCGTGATGAACCATGCGAATATGGCGCTATGGGGCGCGCAGATCATCGTGCAGATCGCCTTGTACTTCATCATCGGTTGGTTGATCAGCTTTGTCACCGGCCCTACGCGCGAATTACAAAGAGTTATGCAGGCGATGCAGGCGGATGGTGATTTGTCGAAACGCGTGCTGGTGCATAGCGAAGACGAGATCGGCCAAACCGCCAAAGCTTTCAATGATCTGACTAACGGTTTCCAAGTGATCGTCACCCAAGTCGATGGACATGCCCATCAGGTGGCGAGTGCCGCTCACTCACTGGCGCAAGATGCCGAGCAACTTGCACAGAGCGCACAAAAGCAAAGTGACACTGCTGCATCCGTTTCCAAGGCGGTGGAGCAGGTCAGTGCCAGTATCGCGCATGTGGCAGAGGGTACCGAGCAGGTGGCCAAGCTGTCGAACGAGAGTCTGGAACGCGCTAACCGCGGGCAACAAAGCCTGCAAGAGATGATGCAGGAGTTGGAGCGGGTGGAGAACTCGGTGAAAGAGATTGCCACCGCCGTGGGCGAGTTCGTCAGCAACACGCAAAGCATCACCAATATGACGCAGCAAGTACGCGATATCGCCGAACAGACCAATCTGTTGGCATTGAACGCCGCGATCGAGGCTGCCCGCGCCGGGGAGCAAGGCCGTGGTTTTGCCGTGGTGGCAGATGAGGTGCGCAAGCTCGCGGAGAAATCCGCACAATCCGCGACGCAGATCGACGAGGTGACGCAGTCCTTGGGCGCGCAATCGGGGCAGGTCGAAAAGACGGTGCAGCGCGGCATGAGCGCCTTGCAGAGCAGTCAGGAGCACATTCGTGAAGTGACGGCGGTGCTGGTCGAGGCGAACGTCTCTGTGGATAGCGTGAATCGAGGTTTGGAAGATATCGCGGTTTCGATCAATAAACAGCGCGATACCAGTCAGGACATCGCGCGCAACGTCGATCAGATCGCGGTGATGGCGAGCCGTAGTAACGATGTGGTCAAACGTACGGTGATTGCGATCAAGTCCATGGAGGACTTGTCAGACAACCTGAACAAGACCGTCGGACGCTTCAAGGTCTGACCGATCTGCAATCAACCGACAAGGTGAGCAAAATGAACGAATGGTGGAGTGGTCTTTCGATCAAGAACAAATTGCAGATACCGATTCAGCTGCTATTGCTGGTGGTGCTGGTCTTTGCGCAACGTTGGGCGTTCGATCGTTATGAGATGCGTGTGCTGGAAGATGCCAAGAACCGAGCTGCGATCCCGGCGGACGGCGTGTTCAACGGTTTGAATATGATGATGCTGAACGGCACCATCTCCGATGTCGAGCAGCGACGCTTGTTCATCAAGAAGATGGCGGTGTCCAGCAAGGCGGAAGAGTTGCGTGCCATACGCGGCAGATTGATCGAGACCCAATTCGGGGAGAGCAAGGCGGACGAGCAGGTCAAGGATGACTTGGATCGCGCGGCATTGAAAAGTGGAGAGCGGCAAAGCGAGTTGATCGACAAAGACGGCAAACGCATCCTGCGCGTGGTCGAGCCGTTCGCCGCTGCCAAGGATTTTCGCGGAACCGGGACGAATTGTTTGCAATGCCACTCGGTCGAGGATGGCGCAGTCGTTGGCGCGGTCAGTGTGAGCTTGGATATGACAAGTGAATATGAGGCGATGAGCAAAGCCAGTGCCATCTTATGGCTGGGACAGTTGGCGGTGCAGGTGATGTTGTTCTTCGTCATCGGCTGGCTCATCAATCAGGTGACTCGCCCGACGCGTGAATTGCAGCAGATCATGTTGGCGATGCAGGCCGATGGTGATTTGACACGTCGCGTTGCGGTACGCAGCAAAGACGAGGTCGGGCAGACCGCTGTGGCGTTCAATGCATTGATCGACAATTTCAGTGCCATCATCCGCCAAGTATTAGCTGGAGTGGATAAGATCAACAAGACTTCCAGTCACATCGCCACCACCTCGACCGAGGTCGCCAGTAGCTCGCGCGCGCAGAGCGAGGCTGTTTCATCCACCGCAGCGTCGGTAGGACAGGTGACGACCAGCATCAATTCTGTGGCCGAGAACACAAACGTGGTACGCGGATTGTCTGAAAAGAGCCTACAGCAAACCGAGCAGGGTAATCGCAGTGTGGCGGAGATGGTGCACGAGATACATAGCATCGAAACTGCTGTGCAGCAGATCGCACTGACTGCCAATGAATTCGTGGAGAGCACGCGCACCATCGCCAGCATGACGCAACAAGTGAAAGACATCGCCGATCAGACCAATTTGTTGGCATTGAATGCCGCTATCGAAGCAGCGCGCGCCGGTGAGCAGGGTCGCGGATTTGCGGTGGTGGCAGATGAAGTGCGCAAACTGGCAGAGAAATCCGCGCAATCCGCCAGCGAGATCGACAAAGTGACTAGCAAGCTGGATGAGAAATCTGCACGAGTGGAACAAGCTATTGCTTCTGGGGAGCAGTCTTTGCAGACCACGCACAAACATGTCGAACTGATGTCGGCGGTACTGAATGAGGCGGGTGCGGCGGTGCGCGAATCCAACGTCGGCGTCGGCGAGATCGCCGTGTCGGTGGGCGAGCAAGGTGCCGCGAGCAAGCAGATCACACACAACATCGAGCAGATCGCCAAGATGGCTGAAAAGAATCACGCTGCCATCGAGCAAACCGCACACGATATCGCCGAACTCGAGCGCATGGGCGTTGAGTTGCAGGGCGCGGTTGCGCGCTTCAAAGTATAAAAACGAAAGATAACGAGGAGAGAGAAATGTTGAACAATATGACGATCAAGGCGCGGTTGATTCTCTTGGTGAGCGCCATCATGGCAGTCATCGTATTCAATCAGGGCGTGAGTTACTACGCTAACGCCAAGATGCAATCCTCGATGCAGGACATCGCCGAACGACGTATCCATCTTATTCGGACTGCCAATCGCATCATGTTCACGCTCGCGGATGAGCGTGCTGAGGTGATGGCTGCCTTGCAGCATGATCCAGCTTCCACGACCTTCAAGTTGCTGGATCATCCGACCAGTAAACATCTGGATCACATCGCTGCGAACAAAACCAAGTTGGATGAATACTTCGCCGACATGGAGAAAAATATAAATACCGCTGCCGGTAAGGCGCTGTTGAAGGAACTGACCAACGCGCGTGCCGAGTTCGCCAGCCAAGCGTTGCACCCGTCTCTTAAGGCCATCAAGGAAGGACAGTGGACTGAGGCAGAAAATTTGCTGTTGTCCAAAGTCAACCCGATGTTGAATACGACGATTGAAAAGGGTAAGGCTGTAGCCGAATATCAGGATGAAAAAGCAAAGCAGGCCATGGAAGAGGCGCTGGAAACTGCCCACAATATGGAATTGTTGATGCTGTTTGGTACCTTGCTGGCGGTGGCGGTCGGTGTGGGGTTGGGCTATTCCATCATCGCAGGCATCGTGCGCTCAACCAATTCGATGCGTGATGTGATGTCGCGTACGGCGACGGACGGCGATCTGACGCGTACTGTGCAGGTCAGTGGCAAAGACGAAGTAGCACAAGCCGCAGTCGCCTTCAATTCGTTGATGGAGAGCTTCCGCCAAGTTATGCGCCAAGTACACGACAGCGCAAACACCGTCATCTCGACGGCGACGCAACTGTCGGCCACTTCGACGCAGATCACCCAAGGTTCACAGGTGCAGAGCGAGGCAGCGGCTTCCACTGCTGCTGCGATCGAAGAGATCACAGTGAGTATCAATTCGGTGGCGGCCAATACCGAGGATGTGCGAAAGTTGTCGGACATGAGTCTGCAACAGACGCAGCATGGAAATCAGAACGTGACTGAAATGATCGTCGAGATCCAGAGCGTGCAGGATGCCGTGAACCAGATCGCCGGGTCGGTCAAGGAATTCGTGGATAGCACGCGTGCCATCGCCAGCATGACGCAGCAGGTGAAAGACATTGCCGATCAGACCAATCTGTTGGCCTTGAACGCGGCCATCGAAGCCGCACGTGCCGGCGAGCAAGGGCGCGGCTTTGCGGTGGTGGCAGACGAGGTGCGCAAGCTGGCGGAGAAGTCCGCGCAATCCGCGAGCGAGATCGATCAGGTCACCAACTCGTTGAATCAGAAGTCGGCGCATGTCGAATTCACGGTGCAAGGGGGCTTGCGCTCCTTGCAAGCGACACAGGAACATGTGGCGCGTGTGTCCAGCGTACTGACCGAAGCCGGGGAATCGGTGAAGCGTTCCAGCAACGGCGTGAACGACATCGCAGCCTCGGTCAGCGAGCAGAGTCTGGCCAGCACCGAGATCGCGCGCAATGTGGAAAAGATCGCCCAGATGTCGGAAGAGAACCATGCCGCCGTCGATTCCAATTCGCAGGACATCGTGCGTTTGGAAAAGCTGGCGCGGGAATTACAGAGTACTGTCGATCGTTTCAAGGTGTAGGCTAACCGCAGGGAGAGAGCCATGCAAAACAAGAACGCTCATGTGTCGCAAAAAGAAGTGCCCTTCCCGGCAGGGACGGTGTTGATCTCCAAGACCGACACCAAGGGCATCATCACTTATTGCAACGAAGCGTTCGTTGCAATCTCCGGTTACAGCCACGATGAGTTGATCGGCAAGAGCCACAATATCGTGCGCCATCCTGATATGCCGCCGCAGGCGTTCAAATGGTTATGGGATACGTTGAAGTCTGAGCGTCCTTGGCGCGGTCTGGTGAAGAACCGCTGCAAGAATGGCGACCATTACTGGGTGCGCGCGACCGTCGCGCCCATCGTCGAGAACGGCAGCATCATCGGCTATGTGTCGGTGCGTCGCTCACCGACGCGCGGGCAGATCGCCGAGGCGGAAACTTTGTATCGAGAGCTGAATCAGAGTGGCGCCCAGATCGTTTCTAAATATGAACGCTTCAAGTTCCAGAATTGGTCGTTGACGACCAAGTTGCAGTTCCTGATCCAGATGTCGCTGGTCATCGTACTTTCTGCGGCTCAAGTATTTATTTCTTCCAATCTGCGCGAAGAATCCAAAGCCTTGGCCGAAGACAAGGGGGAGCAACTGGCCAACGAGATCATCGATAGTGCCAATATGCTGATGGTGACGGGACAGATCAGCGAGGTCGGCAATCGGAAACTGCTGATCCACAAGGTGAGCTCCGGTGTGAATGTCAAATCGGCGCAGTTGGTGCGGGCACCACAAGTCGTCAAGCTGTATGGTGAGGGTTTGCCGGAAGAGCATGTCAAAGACGATGCGCAACGCGCGGTGATCGAGAGCAAGCAGACCAGCGTGACATTCGGCAAGAACGAGCAGGGTGCATTCCTGCGGGTAATCACGCCGTATAAGGCAAGCAAGGATTTCCACGGCACCGATTGCACGGGCTGCCACCAAGCGGAAGAGGGGACGGTGCTCGGTGTGTCGGATGTGCTGATCGATATGAAACCGGATTACGACCGTATCCATCGCATGGAGATGCAAACCATATTGGGGCAGATCGCGTTGCATATCTTCCTGTTCTTCTTCATCGGTTATTGCGTCAAGCGCTATGTGCGTAACCCGGTCGAGTCTGTCCGAGCTGAATTCCGCCACATCATGGAAGGCAATCTGGATACAGAGTTGGACATATCGGTGCATGACGAGATGGGGTCGTTGTTGTGCGAGATACAGAGCATGCAGTCGTATCTGCGCACCATGGTGGATGAGATCGTCACACCTGTGAAAAAGATGCAGGAACGCATCCAGGACGTGGACGGCAAGGTGAGCGGGGTGGCGAGCAATGCGCTGACCGAGCAGGATCATATCCAGCAGATCGCCGCAACTATGGAGCAATTCAGCCAATCCATCGCGGAAGTGGCCGGCATGGCTGCGGATTCGCTCACGGATGCGAAAGCGATGCAGAAGATCGTGGATGATAATAATCGCAACATGGAGTTGAGCGTCGTGGCGACCGGTAAGGTGGCGAGTACGGTGCAGGCTTCCAGCAAGACCATCTCCGATTTGGGCGAATCCATCCAGCGCATCGGGGTGATCGCCAATGCCATCAAGGAGATCGCGGAGCAGACCAATCTGCTGGCGTTGAATGCGGCGATCGAAGCGGCGCGTGCAGGTGAGCAGGGACGTGGCTTTGCGGTGGTGGCGGACGAAGTGCGCAAGCTGGCGGAACGCACGGCTTCCAGCACCAAGGATATCGCCAAGACCATCGCCGAGATCAATATGATCTCCGATGCGGCAGTGAAGTCGATGCAGGATGCGGTCACCGAGGTTGAAGGCGGCATCACGCTGATCCGCAAGAACGGGGAAGGACTGAAAGAGATCATGACTGCCACGGTGCAGGTGTCCGGACGTGTCGACCACATTGCAACCGCATCGAGAGAGCAAGCCGTCGCAGGCGAGAGCGTGGCGCAGAGTCTGGAGCGCATCACGAGCTTGGTGGATAGCAACGCCCATGCGGCACAGGATGCAAAGTTTGCCACTGAAGAACTGGCACATTCTGCCGATGAATTGAGTAAGGCCGGTTATCCATTGACCAAATGTGCAGTGAGCAAATGAAGTTAGCGGCGCAGGGGCATCTGCCCTTGGTGCCTGAAGGAGAAAGCAATGTCTGAACTATTAAAGAACATCGATGCGCGCACCAAGCTGGCGGGCACCAACAAGCTGGAGATACTGATGTTCACGCTCGGGCTGGATAAGCGCACTGGGCGTGAAGAGACCTTCGGTATCAATGTGTTCAAGGTGCGCGAGGTGATGCGCATTCCTCCCATCACGCGTGCGCCGGATATGCCGGATGCGGTGGAAGGCATGGTCAGTCTGCGTGGTGCCTTGGTGCCGGTGATCGATCTGGCGAAGTACACCGGTATTCAGACCGAGGAGAAGGCGGACATCATGATCGTCACCGAATATAACGGACATACGCAGGGCTTCTTGGTCAAAGCCGTGGATAACATCCTGCGCTTGGACTGGTCGGCGATGCGAGTTCCGCCAGCGATGCTGGTGGCGGAGATGGGCGGGCTGGTGACGGCGATCACTGAATTGAAAGATGGTCGCCTCGTCATGATGATGGATGTGGAGAAGGTGCTGTCTGAGACGGGGCATTTCGACGACGACGAGATCATCTTCAAGAACGTGAAGCCACTGGGTAAAGATCGTACGGTGTTCTATGCCGATGACTCTTCCGTGGCACGCAACCAGATCCAGCGCACATTGGATGCAATGGGGGTCAAATCCATTGCGGCCATCAATGGACGTCAGGCGTGGCTGGAACTATCCAAGATGGCGGACTATGCAGACGCCTCGCACACGATGATGAAGGATCTGGTGCAGGTGATCCTGACCGATGTCGAGATGCCGGAGATGGACGGCTATATGCTGACGCGCAAGATCAAATCGGATAAACGTTTCAACGGTATCCCGGTATTGATGCACTCCTCGCTGTCCAGCTCATCCAACCAGCAATTGGGTAAAGCGGTCGGCGTGGATGAATACGTGCCCAAGTTCGAACCGCAGAAACTATCGCAAACGCTGACGCGTTTGTTGGGCTAGTCGCCGAAGAAGGAGAACAGAATG
This sequence comes from uncultured beta proteobacterium, assembly GCA_963822425.1. Lineage (GTDB taxonomy): Bacteria > Pseudomonadota > Gammaproteobacteria > Burkholderiales > Gallionellaceae > Sideroxyarcus. Next base: position 76,861 of record CAWGHS010000008.1, on the reverse strand, counting down.
ACTTATGCAGAAGACATGTTGAGTTCGGGGCAAGACGGCCTGTTGGATCAGATCGATGCACGCACCAATCTGGCCGGCACCAACAAGATGGAGATATTGTTGTTCAAGCTGGGTACCGCCGAAAAATTCGGCATCAATGTGTTCAAGGTCAAAGAAGTCTGCCAGGCAGGCAAGATCACCCGCACGCCGAATATGCCGAGTGGCGTGGATGGTATCGTCAGCCTGCGTGGACACGTGATGCCGGTACTCAATCTGGCCAATTTTATGGGCATGAATCTGGCGAAAAAGCACGAGACTATGCTGGTTGCAGAATATAACCGGCATATTCTGGGCTTCTTGGTCGAGGGAGTGGATCGCATCATTCGCGTCGACTGGGACAAGGTGCGGCCTACGGAGGGCATGCTTTCTGACAAAGGGGCGCTCATCACCGCCATTACCGAATTGGAAGATGGTTCGCTGGTTTCTATCCTCGATGTCGAGCAGATACTGGCCAATGCATTTGGCGAGGGCGTGGTGGGTAACGTCGAGCGCGTGGAATCAGAGCATGAATTGTGCATCTTTTATGCGGATGACTCGATGGTGGCACGCCGTAAGATATCCGAAGTGTTGGACAAGATGGGTGTGAAGCACATCCAGTCGAACAATGGACGCGAGGCATGGGATCGCTTGAAAGCGATGGCCGATGCGGCGCAGAGTTCAGGTGTCAATTTGCGTGACCAGATACAGGTGATCTTGACGGATGCGGAAATGCCGGAGATGGATGGCTATGTATTGACGCAAAACATCAAGAGTGACCGTCGTTTCGATGAGATTCCGGTGGTGATGCATTCGTCATTATCGTCGGATGCCAACCGTGCGATGGGCAAGCGTGTCGGGGTGGATTATTACGTACCAAAGTTCGATTCAATGATTCTGTCGTCAACGTTACGCCCACTGTTGACGTAGGGTATAGAAGCAAGCCGTTAAGACACTAGGAGGAGAGCGACGATGCTCGATTACACTAATGGCTTGCGGCGGGTAGCTGATTTTAGGAGAAAGTGATGGGCATAGAAAATACGAAGTTTCTGGTGGTGGACGATTTCTCGACGATGCGACGCATCGTGCGCAATCTGCTCAAGGAACTCGGGTTCACCAATGTGCAGGAGGCCGAAGACGGCGTGGACGCGCTGAATAAACTGCGCGGAGAATCCTTTGATTTCGTGGTGTCGGACTGGAACATGCCAAACATGACGGGCATCGAATTGCTGCGTGCGATTCGCGCCGATGCCGGTTTGAAACACCTGCCGGTACTGATGGTGACGGCGGAAGCGAAGAAAGAAAACATCATCGAAGCGGCACAGGCGGGGGCTTCTGGCTATGTGGTGAAACCGTTCACGGCGGCGACACTGGACGAGAAGCTCAAGAAGATATTTGCGGCGTTTCCGCAGTTAAACAAGTGAGGTAGGCCATGGCGACCAATACGGCAACCCAAGATACGGACGATCTGGAAGCGTTGTTCGACAGTATCATCCAAGCGAATGCGGACGAAGCTAAACCGGTTCTGGTGGCAGTGAACACGCCACTCACGGAGGGTGAGGCCGATCCGGCTAAGGTCATGAAACAGATCGGACATATGGCGCGTGCTTTGCATGACACCCTGCGTGAGCTGGGGCTGCACAAAGAGATCGAAAAGGCAGCGGCGAGCATTCCTGATGCGCGTGACCGTTTGAATTATGTGGCGACGCTGACCCAGCAAGCAGCCGAGCGGGTGCTGAACGCGACCGAGGCGGCGCAGCCCGTGGTCGAGAAGATGGGCGACAAAGCGCAGCAGTTGGCCAAACAGTGGGACTTGCTGTTCGAGAAGAAACTCGATGTGCAGCAATTCAAGGATCTGGTGACGCAGACCCATGCCTATCTGCATGAGACCCCCAAACAGACGAAGGCGACTAACGCCTATCTGATGGAGATCATGATGGCGCAGGATTTCCAAGACTTGACCGGACAAGTCATCAAGAAAGTGATCGAAGTGACGCAGAACATGGAGCAGCAACTCTTGACGTTGTTGTTGGAGAACGCGCCGGCTTCAGTCAAGGCGGAGCTGAATTCTGGATTGTTGAATGGGCCGGTAGTCAATGCGCAAGGACGTACCGATGTGGTCACCAGTCAGGATCAGGTGGACGATCTGCTGGAAAGTTTGGGGTTTTGAAATGAGGTGCAGCGGTCGCAGATCGGCCATTCCTCCCGCACCAGACGGCTTCGCCGCACCGTGTCGGAAAGGCTACCTGCTGGAAAGTTTGGGGTTCTAAATATATGGTCGTTGCCTAAATACCAACGAATGATTGCGGTCGGGAGAAGAGCATGAACGATTTCGTGGGAATGGAAGAGTTGCTACAGGACTTCTTGATGGAGGCGGGCGATATGCTGTCCGATGTGGATAGCAAATTGATGGAGTTGGAAAAGAATCCAGACAACGCTCCGCTACTCAATGAAGTGTTTCGGGGATTCCACACCATCAAGGGCGGCGCGGGTTTTCTGAATGCGTCTGAACTGGTGACGCTGTGTCACCTCACCGAGAACCTGTTCGACAAACTGCGCAACAATGAACTTAAGCTGACCGCCGAGCTGATGGATGTGATCTTCGCGGCGACCGCCGAAGTCCGCAAGATGTTCAGTGCGCTGCAACAGAGCCTGCAACCCGTTCCTGCTCCTGCCGAAGTCATTCAAGCTTTGCAGGATGCTTTGAGTGGCAAAGCGGTTGCCGCGATCTCTAAGAGTTCAAGCAAGGTTGTCGCTACGAGCGCAGAACCTACCGCGCCTTCTTTGCCAGCTATTGGCGCGGACAATGTGGATTGGGACGCCTTATATAACGCATTGACCGGCACCGACATCGTCAAACAAGTCGGTGCGACTCGCGACGAGACCAAGATCGCGGAGGCGGTCAACGAAGAAGAATCAACCAAGAAAGCCTTTGGCCGTCGCACGACGGATGTGCCGGGTGCCACCGTCGGACGTCGTGCAGGGGATGTGCCCACTGGCGAAGCAAAAGAGACGACGATCCGGGTCGATACCGAACGCTTGGATCAGGTGCTCAACCTGTCCGGTGAGATCGGCTTGACCAAGAACCGTCTGACGCATCTGCGCTCGGATATCCTGCAAGGTCGCAACGATGCAGACACCTTGCGCGAATTGGATCAATCGGTCACCCAGTTGGATATGCTGGTGGTCAATTTGCAGAATGCCGTGATGAAGACGCGCATGCAGCCTATCGGGCGTCTGTTCAAGAAATATCCGCGCTTGGCGCGTGATCTGGCGCGTTCTTTGAGCAAGGATGTGGAGTTGGTGCTGTCCGGCGAAGAGACCGAGATGGACAAGACCATGATCGAAGACCTGAACGATCCTTTGGTGCACTTGGTGCGCAACGCGGTGGATCATGGTGTGGAAACGATCGAAGAACGTATCGCGGCAGGCAAGCCGGAGAAAAGTTACGTTGAACTTTCTGCGCGGCAGGAAGGTGACCACATCCTCATCACTATCACCGATGATGGCAAGGGGATGCGTCCGGAAGTGATCCGTAATAAGGCCATCGAGAAGGGGCTGATCACGCCGGAGATGGCCAATACGCTGGATGAGACCCGGTGTTTGGAACTGATCTTCCTGCCGGGATTCTCGACCAAAGATGAGATATCCAGTGTGTCCGGTCGCGGGGTCGGTATGGATGTGGTGAAGACCAACATCCAGAAGCTCAACGGCACAGTCACTATCCATTCCGAGGTGGGTAAAGGATCGACCTTCGCCATCTCCTTGCCGCTCACGCTGGCGATCTTGCCGGTGCTGGTGTTGCGTTTGGCAGATCAATCGTTTGCGGTGCCATTGTCGATGGTGCGCGAGATACTGCCGGTCACGTCACAAGAACTACAGCAAGTCTCGGGCAAGGCGACCATGGTCGTGCGCGGCGAGGTGCTGCCGGTGTTGCCTTTGGCGCAATTGATCGGCTGGGGAACCAGCGAAAGATCCGAAGTCGGTGTGCTGATGCAATTCGGCAACAACAGTTTCATTTTGACCGCCGATGGATTCGTCGGGCACGAGGATGTGGTGATCAAATCTCTGGATACTTTCCGACCCAAGGGCGTCGCGGGCGTCACCATGTCCAGTGAAGGCGATATCGTGTTGATCCTCGATATCAAAGAGTTACTCAGCGACGTGCGCGGCGGACATTGATGGTGGGCTGAAGGTGACTGGTCATACGCGCGAGTTTCAGTTCACCGATCAGGATTTTCAGCGTATTCGTAAGCTGATTCACGAGCACGCCGGCATCTCCCTGTCCGATGGAAAGCAGGAATTGGTGTATAGCCGCTTGGCACGGCGGCTGCGGGCGACTGGGATCAAGACATTCGCCGACTATCTGGCGTATCTACAGCGAGGTGACGTGGCGGAGTGGGAGGCATTCACCAACTCACTCACCACCAATCTCACCTCGTTCTTTCGCGAAGCACACCACTTTCCCATCCTCGCCCAACATCTGCGCAAGCAAGCAATGGATAGACCGCTGGCGCTGTGGTGTTCGGCTTGCTCTACCGGAGAAGAGGCTTACTCGATCGCGATGACCGTCGTCGAAGCGATGGGGGGCTATGAGCGGCCGTTCCATATCATCGCGTCCGATCTCGATACCAAGGTGTTGCAGACCGCACGCGAGGGGCGCTACCGAGCGGATGCTGCGGCTAAGTTGTCACCACAGCAACTGGAGCGGTTTTTTATCCGCGAGACTGGGGGCGATGTGGCTTATGTGCGCATTCGTCCAGAGCTACAAAAATTCATCGATTTCCGTCGTATCAATCTGTTGGACACGGCTTGGCCGATACATCCTCCGCTGGATGCGATCTTCTGTCGCAACGTCATGATCTATTTCGACAAGGAGACGCAACTCTCCATCCTAAAGAAATTCGCACCACTACTGCGCAATGACGGCCTGCTGTTCGCTGGGCACTCGGAGAGCTTCCATCATGCCAGCGATCTGTTCAAGCTGCGCGGCAGCACGGTGTACGAACTTGCCACACCTAGGCTGGGACTTTGATGGCTGAGCAGATCATCGTGGTCGGCTCCTCCACGGGCGGCACCGAGGCACTCAAGGTCTTTTTATCCGGGATGCCTCGGCATACGCCCGCCATTTTGATCGCGCAACATATGCCGGAACTGTTCACCAAGTCGTTTGCCGAGCGGCTGGATAGTTTGTGCGCGATGCAGGTAAAGGAGGCGGAACATCACGAGAACATCCAAGCTGGCTGTGTCTATCTGGCACCCGGACATTCGCACCTGTCGTTGCAATATATCGCCGGGAAATATCGCACGGTACTTAGCCAAGAACCTCCGGTGAACCGTCATCGTCCCTCGGTCGAGGTGTTGTTCCGCTCGGCCGCCAAGTATCTGGGTAAAGATGCCATCGGCGTGATGCTCACCGGTATGGGCAAAGATGGTGCTGTCGCGATGCTGGAGATGAAGCAAGCCGGTGCTTACAATTTTGCTCAGGACGAAGCGAGTTGTGTTGTGTTCGGTATGCCGCGTGAAGCGATCGCGCTGGGAGCGGTGGACGAGATCGTGCCCCTGCCCAAGATGGCAGAGCGCGTGTTGTCGAAGATTAGATAAGCCTTATTTCTCCCGCTGTTCAGCGGATTGGATTTTTCGATTATGTCGATAATCGGCCTGTGCAAAGGACTGTGCCATGGCCGAACAAGACAGCGACTTAGAAAAGACCGAATCACCCTCGCAGCGACGCTTAGACCAAGCGCGGGAGGAGGGGCAGGTCGCGCGTTCGCGCGAGCTATCCACGTTTGCGGTGCTGATGGCGGGTGGCGCTGGTATCTGGGCTATGGGATCTGTCTTGTCGCAACAGCTTATCTCGTTGATCCGCGAAGGGCTCACACTGGACACCACGCTGGCATTCCATTCCGAGCTATTGCTGCCCCATCTGTATGACCTGAGCCTGTCGACGCTACTCACTTTTTTGCCGCTGTTGGGGCTGATGCTGGCGGTCGCGGCATTTTCGCCTTTGCTGTTGAATGGCTGGTTGTTCACGCTCAAACCGCTTGCGCCCAATCTGGGCAAGCTCAATCCGCTCACCGGTATCGGCCGCATGTTCTCAACCAACAGTTTGATGGAGTTGGGTAAAGCCATTGCCAAATCGATCATCGTCGGCGGAGTCGGCACCTGGGTGATCTGGCACAACAAAGAGGCGGTACTGCTGTTGGTGAGCGAACCTATCCATCTTGCCATCCCGCATCTGGGCGGGCTGGTGTGGGGCAGTTTCGCCGCCATCATGGGTGGCTTGTTGCTCATTGTTGGCGTGGATGTGCCGTTCCAATTGTGGGAGCACAACAAGAAGCTGAAGATGACCAAGGAAGAGGTGCGTCAAGAATCCAAAGAGACCGAAGGCGATCCGCAGGTCAAATCACGCATCCGCAGTATGCAACGCGAGATGGCGCGCCGTCGCATGATGGCAGAGATACCGACCGCCGATGTGGTCGTGACCAACCCGACGCACTACTCCGTCGCACTCAAGTACAGCGAGAACAAGATGCGCGCGCCGATCGTGGTGGCCAAGGGCTCACATCTGTTAGCGGCACGTATCAAGGAGATCGCCAAGGAACACAATGTCCCTATCCTCGAGGCACCGCCCTTGGCGCGCGCCCTGAACAAGCATGCGGAACTCGGACAGGCGATCCCCGAGGCGCTGTATACCGCCGTGGCCGAAGTGCTGGCCTATGTCTATCAATTGCGCCGCTACAAGCAAGTCGGGGGCGCCTATCCGCACGAGCCGCTTGAGTTGCCGGTTCCTAAAGAGCTCGATCCGGCCAATCTTGTGTTGTAGGTAGTTTACCGACACCCCTGAATTACCCCGGAAATCCCCCTCTATTCACGTCATCGATTTGACGTGCGTTTCAGATAATACGCACAAGGGAAGCGGTCTTCGCGGATCGCAAGCATGAGCTCAGGAGGTGCGTATGAACATATTTGAAACGTTGAAGGCCGCCATGTTGCGCGGCGGGGTGCGCGGGCTGGCGGGGCCGATCTTGATCGTGATGATCCTGTCGATGATGGTGCTGCCGTTACCGCCGTTCCTGCTCGACATCTTGTTCACCTTCAACATCGCACTCGCCATCATGGTGTTGCTGGTCGCGATGAATACCACCAAGCCGCTCGATTTCGCCGTGTTCCCCACGGTGCTGCTGATCTCCACCTTGTTGCGCCTGTCACTCAACGTCGCTTCTACCCGCGTGGTGTTGCTGCAAGGCCACACCGGCCCTGATGCGGCGGGCAAGGTGATCGAGTCGTTCGGTCACTTTCTGGTGGGCGGCAATTATGCCGTCGGTATCGTGGTGTTCGTCATCCTCGTCGTCATCAACTTCGTGGTCATCACCAAAGGTGCGGGACGTATCGCCGAAGTCGGCGCCCGTTTCACCTTGGATGCGATGCCGGGCAAACAGATGGCGATCGATGCCGACCTGAATGCAGGATTGATCGGAGAGGATGTGGCGCGCAAACGTCGCGCTGAAGTCGCACAGGAGGCCGACTTCTACGGTGCGATGGATGGTGCTTCTAAATTCGTACGTGGTGATGCGGTCGCCGGCATCATCATCATGCTCATCAATATCGTGGGCGGATTGGTCATCGGTGTGTTGCAACACGATCTCGACCTGGCGACCGCCGCCAAGAACTACACCCTGCTCACCATCGGTGACGGCTTAGTGGCACAGATTCCAGCGTTGGTCATCTCCACTGCCGCCGGTATGGTGGTGAGCCGCGTCGCCAGCGAAGACAACATCGGCCAGCAATTGGCCAAGCAACTGGTCAACAGTCCGCAAGTGCTCATCCTTACCGCCGCCATCATCGGCATGTTGGGCATGATTCCCGGCATGCCGCACTTTGCTTTCCTGTTGCTAGCAGGTGCGATGGGTTGGTTCGCTTTTTACCTGTTGCAACGCACCAAGCTGGAAGAGGAAAAGGCCGCAATCGAAGAAAATCCGGTCATCGCACCGAGCAGCGAAACACCGGAAGCCAGTTGGGAAGACGTGGCACAAGTGGATGTGTTGGGGCTGGAAGTCGGTTATCGCCTGATCGCTCTGGTGGACAAGACGCAAGATGGCGATCTGTTGCGCCGCATCAAAGGCATCCGTAAAAAATTCACGCAGGACATGGGCTTCCTGCCTCCTGCCGTGCATATCCGCGACAACCTCGACCTGCGTCCGAATGCGTATCGCATCACCTTGAAAGGGGCGGAGATCGGCAATGGCGAGGCTTATCCGAACATGTTGCTGGCGATCAATCCCGGCAATGTGAGCGGCTCCCTGCCGGGCGCACCCACTAAAGACCCGGCCTTTGGTCTGCCCGCGATCTGGGTAGAGAGCGCAGTGCGTGAACAAGCGCAATCCATGGGCTACACCGTGGTCGATGCGAGTACGGTGGTGGCGACGCATATGAGCCACCTCATCCATACCCATGCGGCTGAATTGCTGGGGCGTCAGGAAGTGCAACAACTGCTGGATCATCTGGGCAAGATCGCGCCCAAACTGACTGAAGATCTGGTGCCCAAGCTGTTGTCGTTAGCCACGGTGCAAAAGGTGATGCAGAACTTGCTGGATGAAGGGATGCACATCCGCGATATGCGTACCATCTTGGAGACACTGGCCGAGCATGCACCGCAGACACAAGACACCAATGTGCTGACCGGGTTGGTGCGCATCGCGCTCGGTGCGGCCATCGTGCAGCAGTTCTATCCTTCCGCACAGGAGTTGCAAGTCATCGGTATGGACAAAGAGCTGGAATATGTATTGGCGCAGGCCTTGCAGGCGGGCGGTTCGGCGATCGAACCGGGGCTGGCCAATACGCTACTGCGTGAGGCACGCGATGCGACACAGACACAAGAACGGATGGGCTTGCCCACGGTGTTGCTGGTGCCGGGACATATCCGCGACCTGTTGGCGCGCTTCCTCAAGCGTGCGTTGCCGCAACTCAAAGTGATTTCACATGAAGAGGTACCGGGATTCAAAACGGTACGAGTTACATCCATCGTAGGGGGTAGAGCATGAACGCCAGAAAATTTATCGCAGCCAGTTCGCGTGACGCATTGAAGTTGGTACGCATCGAGCTCGGCGAGGACGCGGTGATCTTGTCCAACCGCAAAGTGGCAGAAGGCGTGGAGATCGTGGCGATGGCCGGTGCCGATCTGGCGCATTTGAGCGAGACGCGGATGCATGAGGATGCGCACAAGCCTGCGCGTTCGGGCAAGCTCATTGCACAGGCGGCGAACCAAGCGGCAGCGTTAGGCGCGAAAGTGTTGGAGGCCAACAAGCAGCGCGAGAATCTGCACCCGCGCGAAACCCAAGCGACCGCGACAGAGCAGCAGTCGCTGCTGTCCGAGATCAAAACCATGCGCAATATGATGCAGGAGCAGATGGCACGGCTCTCTTGGTCGGATATGCAGCAGCATGATCCGCAGCGTGGTGCGCTGCTACGCGATATGCTCAATGTCGGTTTCAGCCCGCTGCTGTCGCGCCAATTGCTGGAAAAGATTCCAGCCGAAGGCGGACTGGATTGGTTGCGCCGCATCCTTGGACACAATCTGCGTGTGGCGTCGGCGCAGGATGATGTGGTGGCGCGTGGCGGTGTGTATGCGCTGGTCGGTCCTACCGGGGTGGGCAAGACTACTACCACCGCCAAGCTCGCGGCGCGTGCTGTCGTGCGATACGGCGCAGACAAGGTGGCGCTGGTCACCACCGACAGCTACCGTATCGGTGCGCACGAACAATTGAAGATCTACGGCAAGATACTCGGTGTGTCGGTACATGCGGTGCGCGACACCGAAGATTTGAAACTCACCTTGTCCGGCCTGAAGCACAAGCATCTGGTGCTGATCGACACCATGGGGGTGGGGCAACGCGACAGTCGCGTGGCGGAGCAGGCTCAGATGTTCGATGCCGTGGGTGTGCAGCGCCTGTTGTTGCTGAATGCGACGAGTTCCGGCGGCACGCTGGATGATGTGGTGAAGATGTATGGCGGTACAGGGGTGATCGGTTGCATCCCGACCAAACTGGATGAGGCGGTGACACTGGGCACGGTATTGGATGTGGTGGTACGCCATAAGTTGACCATGTACTACGTCGCCAGCGGGCAGCGTGTGCCGGAAGACCTGCATGAAGTGAATCTGGAATATCTGCTGCATCGTGTGTTCAAGGATGTGGCCAAGGCGGGTACGGCATTCACCATGCAGGAGACAGAGTTGCCTGCCTTCATGGCGGGGATGGGCAGCGCGCAGAAGATGGTGGGAGGCCAATATGCGCTCTGAACATACAAACGATCAGGCCGCTGGTCTGCGCCGTCTGCTGGCGCGTTCCAGCTCGCGCGTGGTGACGGTGATCGGTGCACGCGACGGATTGGGCGCGACCAGCATCGTGGTGAATCTGGCCGCCGTGCTGGCGGGGGCGGGCAAGGATGTGTTGGTGCTGGATGAGAATCTGTCACAGGATAACGTGGCCAATACGTTGGCACTACAAGCCCGCTACGATCTGCTACACGTGGTGCGCGGCGACAAGACTTGGCAAGACGTGCTGTTACGTGGGGCGGATGGTGTGCGTGTCTTGCCAGTGGCGCGAGCGATACAGAATCTATCGAAGTTGAGTGAGGTGGAGCGTGTGCGGTTGCTGGAGTCATTGAGCGCCGCTGCGAAAGACATGGATGTGGTGCTGGTGGATGCGGCACGCGATGGGCATTCAGTGTGCGCCAGCCTGTCGGGCGACGAGCCTTTGTTGTTGGTGTTGAATGCGACCGCCAGCGGTATCACCGAAAGTTACGCGCTACTCAAGCAGATGGCGATGCATAATGGCAGGCAAGCCTTCGATATCGTGGTCAATAAAGTGGCGACGGAGCGAGAGGCGCTGGCCGTGTTTGATAATATGGCTCAAGTGGCACGGCGACATTTGCAGGTGCATTTGGAATATCTGGGTCATATTCCGGTTGATGAAAAGCTCAAACGTGCGACACAATTGGGCCGCACGCTGATCGAGACATTCCCGGCAGCGCAGGCATCCTATGCCTTGCGCGAGATTGCGCAGGGTCTGTTGCGTGCCCCGAGTACGGTGGAAGAAGGGCATGATGCGCTGGGTAATGTGATGCAACGCCTGATGCGCCAAGCGCGTCCGGCGAAAAATACGATGGCGACGATCACATGAGGTTCGCCAGTAATCTAAAGACGAAGGCCATGTACACGCCGAACGGACTGAACGACAAAGAAGAGTGTCTGAAGGAATATGCGCATCTGGTGAAGCGCATCGCCCATCACATGATGCTCAAACTACCCGGCAGCGTCGAAGTGGACGATCTCATTCAAGCCGGGATGATGGGCTTGCTGGATGCGGCCAGCCGTTATGACGAGTTGCGTGGTGCGCAGTTCGAGACCTATGCGGCACAGCGTATCCGTGGCGCGATGTTGGACGAGTTGCGCGGTGCCGACTGGCTGCCGCGCAGCCTGCGTCGCGATATGCGCCGTATCGAGACTGCGCTCAGCCGCTTGCAGCAAAAATTAGGCAAGACGCCGAGTGAGACCGAGATCGCCAAGGAATTGGGCGTGTCCTTGCCGGAGTATCAGCAGATGTTGTTGGACGGACGCGGTGCACAACTGCTTTACTACGAAGATTTTCACGGGGATGAAGGCGATGACTTCTTTGATCGTTTTGAGTTCGACAGTGACAGCAATCCATTGGAGCTGTTGCAGGATGGGCGTTTCCGTGAGGCGCTTGTGCACGCCATCGAGCGCTTGCCCGAACGCGAACGTCAACTGATGGGGATGCACTACGAGCAAGACATGAACCTGCGCGAGATCGGCGAGGTGATGGGCGTTTCCGAATCGCGCGTGTGCCAGTTGCACAGCCAGGCCGTGGCACGTCTGCGCGCTTCGATGAAGGGATATTGATGGACAAGCTCAGCCTGCTCGGGTTGATCGTTGCGGTCGCCGGCATCGTCGGCGGACAACTGCTGGAAGGCGGTTCGGTCTCCGTTCTGCTGCAGGTGGCGGCATTCCTTATTGTGTTCGGCGGCACGCTGGGTGCGGTGATGCTACAACACCCGCTCAAAGTATTCGTGACAGGTATCAAGATGGCGCGCTGGGTTTTCATCACACCGCAACTCGATGCGCAGAAACTGGCGTATCAGATCACCGCTTGGGGGAGTGTGGCCCGCAAGGATGGTATCTTGATTCTGGAAGCCCAGCTTAAAGGGATAGACGATCCTTTCGTCGCCAAAGGGTTGCAAATGCTGGTGGATGGCAACAGCGCGGAGAAGATCCGCGAAGTGATGGACATCGATCTGCAAAGTTATGAGACCTTGCGCTGGCAATCGGCGCGGGTGTGGGAGTCGGCAGCGGGTTATTCGCCTACGATCGGCATTCTTGGCGCAGTGCTGGGGTTGGTACATGTGATGCAGAGTTTGGGTGAGCCTGCGAAGTTGGGGGCGGGCATCGCAGTCGCGTTCATCGCTACCATCTATGGCGTGGGCTTCGCCAACCTCGTGTTTCTGCCCATCGCGGGCAAATTGAAGATACTCATCGCGCAACAGGTGAACATGCGCGAGATGCTGATCGACGGCTTGTGCATGATCGCCAATGCCGAGAATCCGCGTTTCATCGAAAATAAACTGAAGGGCTACCTCGCTTAAAGATGGCGCGCCGACCCAAAAGAGCTGAGCCGGATAATCACGAACGGTGGATGGTCTCCTACGCCGACTTCATCACTTTGTTGTTCGCATTCTTTGTGGTGATGTACGGTATCTCCTCGGTGAACGAGGGCAAATATAAAATCTTCAGTGTCGCCGTGAACAAAGCTTTCGACAGCAGTAGCAGCAATGGCGCGGAAGGCGGCGCGATTCGCTTGAGCGAAGAAGAGATCTATTTTAAATCCTTGATCGATAGACGTAACGCGCGGCTGGCTGAGAAACAACGCAAGCAGAGCGAACGCTTACAGAATCTGGCGAAGAATCTGGACCAGGCTATGGCTGGGTTCGTCAAGAGTGGACAGATGAACGTCTCGCAAACCAATCGCGGTGTGGTGTTGGAGATCAATGCCAGCGCCCTGTTCAATCAGGGGGAAGCCGATATACAACCAGAGGCGCGCACGACTTTATCCGACGCAGCGAAGGTACTTGCGGATAATGAATTCGCCATCGAAGTGGAAGGGCACACCGACAATCTGCCCATCAAGACAGCGCAGTTCCCGTCCAACTGGGAGTTGTCATCAGCACGCGCTAGCAGCGTGGTGCGCTTGTTCATCGAGCAGGGTATTGCGGCTAAGCGACTGAAAGCAGCGGGGGCAGCGGACAACTACCCGGTGTTGGCCAACGATACGCCAGAAGGCCGTGCGCGCAACCGCCGGGTGACAGTCACCGTGCTCGCGCCTGAGCCGGAAAAAGCGGCGGCATCACCAGCAGAGCAACAATAAAAAAAGAGGATCGTTCAGACGCTACCGAGCATGCGACCGCTGCTCGGTAAGTTGGTTTGTCCATCCGGGCCATACAGGCCGGATGCGTTCTGAGCTGCGCCATACAACACGCCCAGTGCCTGTTGGTTGTAGCGCAGTTTGATCTGGATCAGTTCACCGTTGGTTTGGTTGAGGCGTTGCGCTTGCATCGCCAGTTGACGAATCTCCTGCCACAGCGAGGTACCCTTAGGCTCATGCCGTGCCAGCCATTCTGCCATGTCACGCGTCTGTTCGCTGAGCAGGTGCTGGCGCTCGCGGGAGAGGGCAGAGAGCGTGTCGGCCAGCTGCACTTTGGCTTCCGCCAACGGTATCAGGTCTTCGGGACGTTGCCCGAGCAGGGTTCTTTGCTCGTCCTCAAGCAAAACGACGAAGGCGCGGAACTTGGCGCATTCGTCGTTTAGTTTGGACAGGATGTCCGTCGTTGCAGGGTGATGCAGTTGATGGGTCAACGGTTGCTCGCGGTGATCAGGTCGCGCACTGTGTTGATCAAACGATCAGCCACGACGCCAGAATCTACTTGAAACCGCCCTTCGCTGATCGCCTGCTTGATTTCTGATATCTTTTTGCTGTCGATCAATGGGCTGCTGGCGATGTTGTTCTCGATGCTGCGCAATTGTGCAGTGGTGGAACCTAGGTGCACACTCGTCCCACTGTTTTCGCTGGCTGGCGATTGTTGCGTGCCCGTGGTGCGTGCTGCCGGAGTGCGCGACGAAGCTTCGCCGATCTGGGTAGGAGGTAAAGGTTTGTTGGTTTTTTCGATCTTCATTGGGTATTCCCCTTTTCACTGACTCGGTTAAGACTCTACATCGGCAGGTGTTCGGGAAACTTTAGGGTGGTCGCTCATCTGTGGGGCATTATAGTCGGTTCAAGGGCGCACTTCTATGCTGCCATCGGCGAGCGCGATGCCGCTGATGACTTGGCCGGAAGGCATGCGTATCTGTACGCTTTGTCCCTCTGCGCCATTGTTGATCGCTTGCCCAGAGGAACGGACGGCGAAGCCGACGCCGCGTACCCGCACTTCGGTCGGTTGACCTTGGGTCACAACGAAGGGGGAGCGCAACATGTCCTGACGTAACACCTGCCCCGCCCCGATGGCGAATTTGAGTGTCTTGCCAACGGCTTGAGACGGATCGGTGAGGATACCCGCTTGTCCCAATTCACCGTTACGTAAGCTGAAATCACTAGGGGTCAACACGCTGTTTTGTGCCAGTGGTCGGTTGGCGACCAATATATCGGTGCTGACTTTGATCGTCGCCTGCACGAAGACCGACCAGCCCGTTTGGGGGCTGTGCTGAAACTTACCTTGCTCATTCGCATTGCAACGTATGCCGATACTGGTTTTGCCCATCAGCGGTGAGCCATTAGGCAGAAAAGCCTCGAGTGAGGTGCAGGCGGGCAGACGGGTGCGGGGGTCGATGTCCTCGATCTTGATGCTGACTCTGCCAGGGAGCGCTTGAGTCTGTGTCTGGACAAAGGTAAGGGCAGCCTCGCGTATCTTGGCATGGCTCTGGTTGTCCGTTGCCCAAACCAATGGGCTACAGAGTAGGAGTGATGCGATCAGTACGAGATTCTTCATGGCCATATTGTGGAACTAGTGTCAGGTTTCTAAAGCGGGAAATAAAACGGGTTTCTGCTCTTAATCGACGGATAGGGGATGACACAGCGTGACTAGTATGCAAACCATGAAAAGAGCCTAGATTTAGGCGGGAGGGCAAGATGAGCAGCAGGATAGACGAGATGTTCAGATTTCACCAAGCGGCGCTGAACCTGCGTGCGGTGCGGCAGGAATTGATTGCGTCCAACATCGCCAATGCGGATACACCGAACTATAAGGCCAAGGACATCAACTTCGCCAGTGCGTTGCAAGGTGCATTGGAGGGAAGTGGTACAAGATTGGCGGTGGCAACCACATCTTCGCACCATCTGGCAGGGGCGACAGGTGAAAGTGTGATGGGAGCGCCGGTGTTGTTCCGCAAGCCCTTGCAACCGAGTGCTGACGGGAATACGGTGGATATGGATGTAGAGCGCGCGCAGTTCGCTGACAATGCGTTGCGTTATGAGGCCAGCGTGAAGTTCGTCAGTGATGAAGCCAAAGATGTCTTGGCCGCCTTACAAGGATAACGATCATGTCCCTGTTTAATATATTCAATATCGCAGGTTCGGCCATGACGGCTCAATCGCAACGCCTCAATGTCGTGGCGAGCAACTTGGCGAACGCCGACAGTGCGACTGGCCCCGATGGAAAAGCGTATCGTGCGAAGCAAGTCGTGTTCAGTACCACGCCGATCGCCGGGCAGGTGGGTGAGGGAGTCAAGGTTTCGGCAGTGGTGGAAGATGCTGCGCCGATGAAACTGGTGTATGACCCCAAGCATCCGATGGCGGATTCGCAGGGCTATGTGACTATGCCCAACGTGAATCCGGTGGACGAGATGGTGAATATGATCTCGGCATCGCGTTCCTACCAGAACAACGTCGATGTGCTGAACACATCCAAGACTTTGCTGCTAAAAACGCTCACCATCGGACAATAAAGGAGATAGACCATGGTTACCTCGGTACAGAACAATAGCTCCAGCACGGCGGCACAAACCGCCGCCGCGGCCACATCGGCAACCGCGCAAGCTGGCATCACGCAGGATCGTTTCTTGAAATTGCTGGTGACGCAGATGAAGAATCAGGATCCGCTCAATCCGCTGGATAACGCGCAAGTCACTTCGCAGATGGCGCAGCTTTCCACGGTGACGGGGATCGACAAGCTGAATGCGACGGTGCAGGCATTGAGTGCCAGTATGCAAGCCACACAATCGTTGCAAGCTGCAACCATGATCGGTCATACGGTGCTGGTTCCGGGCAAACAGATCGACCTGCTGAATGGCAAATCGGATGCCGCAGTGGAACTCACCCAGCCTGCCGACAAAGTCAGCGTGACTATCGAGGATGCGAAGGGTAATACAGTGCGTACCTTGCAACTGGGAGCGCAGAACACCGGCCTTGTCGGATTCCAATGGGACGGCTTGAACGATGCGGGCGTGGCAGTGGCGAACGGCAGTTATAAATTCAGTGCAGCTGCCGTATTGAGCGGAGCGACGAGCAGTCCGGCGACCTTGTCTTATGGCTTGGTCAATAGTGTGACGCAGGGAGCGCAAGGCCCGACGTTGAATGTGAGTTTGTTGGGTGCAATCAGCCTGACTGACGTAAAGCAAATTCTTTGATAGGAGGATGACATGGGTTTCCAACAGGGTCTAAGCGGTCTGAATGCAGCAGCCAAGAATCTGGATGTGATCGGCAACAACGTAGCCAACGCCAACACGGTAGGCTTTAAAGGCTCGCAGGCACAATTCGCAGATGTTTACGCCAGTTCATTATCGGGATCAGGTCAGGTGGGTATCGGTACGCGTGTAGCCACCGTGGCGCAGCAGTTCAGCCAAGGCAATATCACCACGACCAATAACTCTCTGGATATGGCCATTAGCGGCAACGGTTTTTATCGCATGTCCAATAATGGTTCCATCACTTACGCGCGTAACGGCCAATTCCAATTGGATAAGAGCGGCTATATCGTCAATTCTCAGGGTTATCGCCTGACGGGGTTCTTGCCGAATGCGCTGGGGCAGATCATCGCGACTACCCCCGCCGATTTACAGATATCCACCGCCGATCTGTTGCCGAAACAGACCACTGCGGTCAATGCCGGTTTGAATCTGGATGCGCGATCCACCATCATCCAAGCAGCGCCTGTGTTTGATCCAAACAATGCCGCCACCTTCAATAATTCCACATCGATGACGGTGTATGACAGTTTGGGTTCGAGTCATGTGGCTTCTTTGTATTTTGCCAAGACCGCATCGAATCAGTGGAACATCTATCTGACGGTGGACGGTAATATCGTTTCGCCCAATGCGGCGCCAGCGCCTTTGACTATGGGCGCAACGCAGCCATCGATGACGTTCAATACCAACGGCACGATGGCGACTCCTATTGCGCCTGTGACTTCGTTTAGTTTTAACCCGACTCCCCCTGCGATCACGCTGGCGGGGTCATCCACTACGCTGGGTTCGACTACGGTCGCCGTATCGACCACGGCAGGCTTGTCGGTAGGAGCGGCAGTCACAGGGGCGGGCATTCCTGCAGGTGCGACGATCGCGACAATCACTCCACCTGGCACGATTGTGCTGTCCGCTGCGGCGACGGCGACGGCTGCCGGACTTACTTTGACCGCGACCAATCCGGCCAGTGCGGCCGCACAGACCTTGAGTTTCAATTTCTCCAATACCTCACAGTTCGGAGGTCTGTTCGGTGTCAACTCTTTGAGTCAAGATGGCTACACATCAGGGCGCATGACTGGTTTCAATACCGGGGCGGATGGCATCATCACCGGACGTTACTCCAATGGACAGACCAAGACGCTGGGGCAGGTGGTGCTGGCGAACTTCAATAACGCACAGGGTTTGCAACCGATGGGTGGCAACAACTGGTCAGAGACTTCGACCTCGGGTACGCCGTTGGTGGGCGTGCCGGGTTCCTCCGCTCTGGGGGTGCTGCAAACCTCGGCAGTTGAAGATTCCAACGTCGACTTGACAGCTGAGTTGGTGAATATGATCACTGCGCAGCGTGTATATCAGGCCAACGCACAGACGGTAAAAACGCAAGACCAAGTCTTGCAGACCATTGTGAACATTCGTTAATAGGCTCGCGCACTAGGAAGAGTGATATGGACCGATTGATCTACACCGCGATGACAGGAGCTTCGCACACCCTGCAACAGCAGGCATCGGTGTCGCAGAATCTGTCCAACACCAATACGCCGGGCTTCCGCGCGACCATCGATACTTTCCGTAGCGTACCGCTGGTGGGTGAAGGTCTCGCGACCCGCGCTTTCGTAGTGGATTCGACATCGGGTACTGATTTCACGCCGGGTGTCATGCAAACCACTGGCAGGGCGCTTGATGTGGCGATCGATGGCAAAGGTTGGCTCACCGTGCAGGATGCGAACGGTAACGAAGCGTATACGCGTAACGGTAGTTTTCAGGTGCTGCCCAATGGCATCTTGCAGACACACAGCGGTTTGAATGTGATGGGCGACGCAGGGCCGATCACTATCCCGCCGGACACTCAAGTGAGCATCGCCAAGGACGGGACGATCTCTACTGTACCCAGTACCAATCAAAAAAGTGGCGTGGTCATCGTTGGTCGTCTCAAGTTCACGAATCCACCCGAAGATCAACTGGTGCGCGGTGAAGATGCCTTGTTCCGCACCAAAGATGGCAACCCGGCGGATGCCGATGCCAAGGTGACGGTGATGGCTGGCAGTTTGGAAGGCAGCAACGTGAATATGGTGGAGTCAATGGTCAATATGATCACCTTGGCGCGCCAGTTCGACACGCAGATGAAGATGCTGCAAACGGCGGATGCCGATGCCAAGCAGGCGGCTTCTATACTCAGTATCAATGGCTGATTTATTAAAAGGATACTCATCATGATTCGTTCCCTGTGGATCTCCAAGACCGGTCTCGAAGCGCAACAGACGCAGATGGATGTCATCTCCAATAATCTGGCTAATGTGAGCACCACCGGCTTCAAGCGTTCACGCGCGGTGTTCGAAGACTTGCTGTATCAGAACATTCGCCAGCCAGGTGCGCAGTCGTCACAGCAGTCGCAGATACCTTCCGGTTTACAGATCGGTACCGGCGTGCGTCCTATCGCAGCCGAGCGCATCCATACTCAAGGCAACTTGCAACAGACCGGCAACAAGCTGGATGTGGCGGTACAAGGTAGCGGATTCTTTCAGGTGTTGATGCCGGATGGCACCTTGGCTTATACGCGTGACGGGTCGTTCCAGACCGATAACCAAGGGCAGATCGTGACTTCTAACGGCTTCGTGGTGCAGCCTGCGATGACCATCCCGGCTAATGCGACCAGCGTCACTATCGGTCAGGATGGTGTGGTCACCATCACGCAGGCGGGTGTGGCTGCGCCGGTGCAGGTGGGTAGTATGCAACTGGCGACCTTCATCAATCCGGCTGGTCTGGAGAGCATGGGACAGAATCTGTATCTGGAAACGGCATCATCCGGTACACCCAGCACGAATGTGCCGGGAACCAATGGCACGGGCACGATCAGTCAAGGTTATGTCGAGACATCGAATGTGAATGTGGTGGAAGAGTTGGTGAACATGATTCAGACGCAGCGTGCGTATGAGATCAACTCCAAGGCGATCACCACCTCGGATCAGATGTTGCAGAAACTGACCCAGATTTGAGTGAGGCGGCATATGCGTAAGCTAAACGAATGGATGTTGGGCATGGCGATGGCGACCGTGTTGGCTGGATGTGTCCCCTCCACCAACATCAAGCAGCCGCTCACCGCACGTCCTGAATCTAGGGCGGTAGCTGTCGCACCAGTCGGGAATGGCGCGATCTTTCAGGCGGGCACGAACGAACGTCCTATGTTTGAAGACCGACGCGCGCGCAATGTGGGCGATGTACTGGTCATCAATATCGTTGAGACCACTTCGGCGACCGGCAAATCCAGCACCACCGAAGGCAGTAGCGGCAGCATTGCTGTGGCTACGCCTGCAACGATGGCACTCACCAATGTGACGGGTAGCAGTGCGCTCAAATCGGCGAACTCCAGTGCCAGTACAGGGAGCAATACTTTCACGGGTTCGATCTCGGTCACGGTGACCGAGGTGCTGCCGAACGGCAATCTGCGTGTGGCGGGTGAGAAGCAGGTGGCGATCAAACATTCTGAAGAGTATGTGCGTTTTTCCGGCGTGGTGAATCCCGTCACCATCTCGGGCACGAACACGGTGCAATCCACTCAGGTGGCGGATGTGCATGTCGAATACAAGGGCGCGCAAAACATCGACGCGGCGGCGGTGACGACCATGTTCAACCGCTTCTTCTTCTCGATGCTGCCGTTCTAAGGAGGTCGTATGAACACTTGGATCAAATCGCTTATCGTCACGTCGTTGATGCTGCTCTCGTGTGCAGCAGCAGCTGAGCGCATCAAAGACTTGGCAACAGTGTTGGGCGTGCGCGATAACCAATTGTTGGGCTACGGCTTGGTGGTCGGTCTCGATGGCAGCGGCGACCAAACGACGCAGACGCCGTTCACGGTGCAGAGTACGGTCACCATGTTGGCGCAGATGGGTATCACGCTACCGGCGGGTACGAGTCTGCAACTGAAAAATGTGGCGGCGGTGACGGTCACGGCATCTTTGCCACCTTTTTCGCGGCCAGGTCAGACCATCGATATCACAGTGTCGTCCATTGGTAATGCGAAGAGTCTGCGTGGCGGCACATTGTTGATGACCCCCCTCAAAGGCGCTGATGGTCAGGTCTATGCCATGGCACAAGGCAACATGCTGGTGAGCGGTGCGGGAGCGGCGGCGGGCGGTTCCAAGACGCAGATCAACCACTTGAGCGTGGGACGCATTCCCAGCGGGGCAACGGTGGAGCGCTCTGTGGCGACGGCATTAGGGCAGGGCGAGTTCATCCATCTTGAACTGGCGACGGCGGATTTCACTACGGCAACGCGCTTGGCTGATGTCATCAACCGCGATATCGCTCCCGATGACGAGATTGCGCAGGCATTGGACAGTCGCACCATACAAGTCAAGGCTCCAGCGGGAAATGCACGTGTTGCCTTCATCTCGCGCATCGAGAATTTATCAGTGGATGCGGCAGCGGGTAGCGCCAAGGTCATCATCAATGCACGTACGGGGTCGGTGGTCATGAACCAGCATGTCTCTTTGGATGATTGTGCGGTGGCGCATGGCAATCTGACTGTCGTTATCAGCGCGGAAAGCGTGGTCAGTCAGCCGTCTCCGTTGTCGCAGGGGCAGACCGTGGAATCGACCAAAGCCAACATCGAGATCAAAGCGGATAAGGGTAATTTGCTGCACCTGAAACGTGGTGTGGATCTGGGTGATGTCGTTAAGGCACTTAATTCCATCGGTGCAACACCGCAGGATATGCTGGCGATCTTGCAGGCGATGAAATCGGCTGGCGCGTTACGCGCTGAACTTGAGGTGATCTAAGGTATTCGCTCATGGCACTCTCCGGCACAGACATCGGCAGCTTGGCCATCGATACGCAGAGTTTGGACAAGCTGCGCCTACAAGCCAAGCAGACTCCAGACCAAGCATTACGGGTGGCGGCGCAGCAGTTCGAGACGGTGTTCTTGAACATGATGCTGAAGAGTATGCGCGAAGCGACACCGCAAGACGGCATGTTCGATAGTGAACAAACCAAGATGTTCACCGGCATGCTGGATCAGCAATTGGCGCAAAGCATGTCCGCGCGCGGCGTGGGGCTGGCGGAGATGATGGTGAAACAGCTGACGCGATCACAATCTGGTCCCACCGTTAATCCGACGCAAACAACGACAGCGACGATAAGTGCTGTACCTTCTGTGTATAAGGCCGACGTGCAGCAATCCTTTGTGGATAAATTAAGTTCGCATGCGGAATCTGCCAGCCGGACGACGGGGGTTCCCGCGCACCTTATTTTGGGTCAGGCAGCATTGGAAAGCGGCTGGGGGAAGCGTGAGATCAAGATGGCGGACGGGAGTGATAGCTATAACTTGTTTGGCATCAAGGCAGGTAAGGATTGGAACGGGAAAGTGGCGGAAGTGACGACTACGGAATACGAGAATGGCGTAGCGAGCAAACAAGTGGAGCGATTCAGAGCATATTCCTCTTACACTGAGGCATTCCAAGATTATGCCAAACTGCTGAGTGACAATCCGCGCTATGCAGATGTGTTAAATAAAGGTGATAGCCAGATGTTTGCGCAGGCTTTACAGAAATCTGGCTATGCCACTGACCCGCGTTATGCGGACAAGTTGGTGAGTGTGATCGGCAGCATACGGGCGCGTGCCTAAAGTTTCTTCGGGCGGTGCCGATAACTCACTTAAGTAATGTTGCCTCACGGCAAAAGGATTCGATATGGGTGGTATCTACGGCATTGGTGTGAGTGCGCTCAAGGCAGCGCAAGCGGGTATTACTGCGACTTCACACAACATCGCCAACGCGAACACATTGGGCTTTTCGCGGCAGGAGATACTCCAGACCGCAGGGTTGCCACAAAACACGGGTTCGGGTTATTTCGGTCAGGGCGCAAATGTCACCACTGTGTTGCGTCGTTATGATCAATTCCTTGGAGCCCAGGTGCTGGAAGCACAGACCCAGGCCAGCACGCTGACGACCCAACTTGGTTTGTCGCAACAGGTGAGCAATCTATTGGGTGACACTAATGGTGGGCTGACGCCTGCCTTGCAGGATTTTTTCAGTTCGGTGAATGCTGTGTCGAATGCGCCGGAATCGGTGCCAGCGCGGCAAGCCATGCTGGGTAGCGCGGCCTCTCTGGTGAACCGTTTGCAGACATTGGATCAGCGGGTGAACCAGATACGCGACGGCCTCAACGGGCAGATAACCAACAGCGTTTCACTCATCAACAGTTACGCGAAGCAGATTGCTGCGCTCAACGACACCATCGTTCAACTTCAAGCCAGAACTCCCGGTCAACCTCCCAATGATTTGCTTGATCAGCGAGATCAACTGATTAATCAGGTCAGTCAAGAGATACGTGTCTCCAAGATCAATCAGCCGGATGGTTCGGTGGACGTGTTCATTGGAAATGGACAGTCCCTAGTCGTCGGTAACAAGGTGTCTACCCTACAAGCCGTCGCTTCAACCACCGACCCGAGCGCGCTGGAAGTCGCCTATGTGAATAACGGTGGGGTTTATACGATCCAGCAAAGTGCCTTACAGGGGGGTAATCTGGGCGGTTTTCTGGCTACCCGCCAGAATGTGATCGATCCAGCTGTGAATGCACTAGGGCGCATCGCTTTGGGGTTGTCCGCCACTTTCAATCAACAGCATCAACAAGGCGTCGATCTTAAAGGTGTATTGGGCGGTACTTTCTTTGCCTCCGCAGTTCCGCGTGTGACGGCATCCACCAGCAATGTGGGAAATGGCGTTTTTTCGGCGACAATCAACAGTACCTCGTTGCTAGCCGCCAATGACTACCGAGTACAATTTGATGGTACCAACTACAACGTCTACAACACCACCACCAATGCGGTGGTTGGTCAATATCTTCCGGCTGCATTGACTGCGCCGGCGAGTCAGGTTTTAGGCACTACTGGTATTACGCTACAACTGACGCCAGGCACTGCGCCAATGGCGGCTGGGGATTCGTTTTTGGTGCGTCCTACAGTGGATGGAGCAAAAAATATCGCGCTCAATATCACTGACCCGACAAAGATCGCTGCTGCATCCCCCATCCGCGCCAATGCACCGACCACCAATGTCGGAACCGGGACCATTACACCGGCCACTGTGACTGGCGGCTTGCCGCTGAATGTGAATCTAGTGCAAGCGGTCACCATTACCTTTAATAATCCGCCGACCACTTTTAATGTGACCGGGGTAGGGACTGGCAACCCTGTCAACGTTCCTTTTACAGCGGGTGCAGCGATCACCTATAACGGTTGGACCACACAGATCAACGGGGTACCTGTCGCAGGCGATACCTTCACTGTCGCGCAAAACACTAATGCGACGACCGATGGAAGCAATGTCCTTAAGCTGGCGGCATTGCAGACCACCAACACTTTAGCGAACGGCACGACCAGCTATCAAGGCGCATATGGTCAGTTGATCAGTCAGGTGGGTAGCCAAACCCGCGAATTGGATGTAACGAGCAAAGCACAGACCAGTATGTTGAGCCAAGTGAACAAAGCCGCGCAGGCGGTTTCTGGGGTCAATCTGGACGAAGAGGCGGCGAACCTGATGAAATATCAGCAGGCATATCAGGCCGCGGCGAAGGCTATGACTATCGCCAACACCATGTTTGATTCCTTGCTGGCAATCGGAAAGTAGGAGTAGATCATGCGCATCAGTACCAGCACACTCTATAGCGAGAGCATCTCCACACTGAACAATCTTCAGGTGCAGATTGGGCAAACACAGCAACAGATATCGACCGGAAGACGTATTCTGACCCCGGCTGACGATCCTGCGGCTGCTGCCCGTGCGGTCGAACTTAATCAATCTGATGCAGCTAACACACAGTTCGCGGCCAACCGCACTGCGGCTCAGAACACGTTGTCCTTATCCGAGGGTATCCTGCAAAGTGTCACCCTGCTGTTGCAAGATGCCAAGACCATTGCGGTGAATGCCGGGAGTGGATCGTTGAGCTTGTCTGACCGTAAATCTTTGGCATCGGATTTGCAAAGCCGTTATGCGGAATTGCTCTCGCTGGCGAATAGTACCGACGGTACCGGTAATTATCTCTTCTCCGGAGCCCAGGGTGGGACTCAGCCCTTTGTTTCTACCGCAGCGGGTATCGTCTACCAAGGGGATGATGTGAAGCGTAATGTACAAGTGAGCGCCTCCCGCCAGATTGCCAGTACCGATGTTGGCTCAGACATGTTTATGCGTGTGCGTAACGGTAACGGTACCTATCTGGCTGCACCAGGTACCAATGCGCTGACCCTCGGTGCCAATACCGGCAGTGGTGTCATCAGCCCCGGCTTGGTGACAAATCCGGCGTTGTACAACAACACGCAGAACAAATACCAAGTCACTTTCACTGTGACGGCAGCTACGCCGCCAATCACCACGTACAGCGTCACCGATGTCACTACCGTTGCGCCACCGGGTGTCGCTGTGGCCGGTATGACCGGCGTACCTTACGTGAGTGGACAGGCAATCAGCTTCAACGGGATCCAGTTCGACATCAAAGGTGCTCCCGCTAACGGTGATGTGTTCAATGTCACACCGAGTACCAACCAGAGCGTGTTCGCTACACTCACCAATTTGATCAATACGCTCAACTCTCCTGTGGCAACTGGGAGTGTGGCTTCGACAGCCGCCTACAATCAGGGTTTGAGTGACGCATTGGGCAATCTCGATCAAGGTTTAAGCAATGTTCTGGGCGTGCGTGCAACTTTAGGTTCTCGTCTGCGCGAAGTGGATGCGCTGAATCTGACGGGTGATGAGTTAAGCCTGCAATACAAACAGACTCTGTCGCAGATTCAAGATACCGACTACAACAAAGCCATCAGCGATCTGACTCAGCAGCATATGGTATTGCAGGCTGCACAACAATCGTTCGCGCAGGTGGCGAAGATGTCTCTGTTCAATTACATGTAAGTAGCTTGCTCACTCTGGCACGGCGCGCTGAAGATTGCGCGCCGTTTTCATTTGTATATCAGTACGGAACTTAATGCCCGCCGAGTTGAATCATGACACGTGATACGGTGTCTAGTCCTGTGTGAGTGAAGTGCTCCATCAGTGGGGCGAGGTAGGGGATGGTGAGCATCAGAGCGGCAAAGCCGACAGCAAGGGTGATGGGGAAACCGACAGCGAAGATGTTGAGCTGAGGCGCACTACGCGTGAGGATGCCGAGCGCCAGATTGGTGATGAGCAGAGCGCCGATCAGCGGCAGAGAGAATTGCAAAGCGTTGCGGAACATGGAGCCGCCCCATTCCGTGATGGTGCGGAATGCGCCGGCAGAAGGCGGGCTGGTGCTGATCGGGAAATCGTGGAAGCTCTCAGACAGTGCGGAGATCATGTACAGATGACCGTCAACGGTAATAAAAATCAAGGCGGCGATAATGCCGAGAAATTGGGCGATCACTGGCGTATAGGACGCGTTCTGTGGATCGTAAAAGCTGGCAAATCCTAGACCCATCTGCATTCCGGCGAGGTCTCCCGCCATTTCTATAGCGGTGAAGATGAGCCTGATGGCAAAGCCCATGATGAGTCCGGCGACGATCTGTTGCATCAATACGAACATACCTTGTGCTGAGGCCGGGTCGAGATCGGTTGGAATCTCAAGCGTAGGTGCGACGAGTATTGTGATCGCGACCGCTAGGCCGACTTTGATGCGCGCCGGAATCTGCCTGTTGCCGAAGATCGGCGCACTGGCAATGAGTGCAAGGATGCGCGCGAGTGGGAAAATGAAGGCGGCGAGCCAAGTGGAAAGTTGAGCGCTGGTGAAACTGATCACGGCATCAACCGACCATGTAGGGGATGCTGTTGAACAGCCGTGTCATGTAATCCAGCAGGATGCCAATCATCCACGGACCAGAGATGATGAGTACGCCGAACATGCCCACCAGCTTGGGGATGAACGACAGTGTCATTTCGTTGATCTGTGTTGCTGCTTGGAAGATGCTGACGATCAAGCCGATGATGAGTGCAGTGAGCAGCAACGGTGCCGACACCATCAGTGTCAGTTCCATCGCCTGTTGACCTATGGTCATTACCGATTCTGGGGTCATATTTTTCTCCTCAGGTATAGAAGCTCTGCACCAGTGAGCCGATGAGCAGGTTCCAGCCATCGGCCAATACGAACAGCATGATCTTGAAGGGTAGGGAAATAACGGCGGGCGACATCATCATCATACCCATCGACATCAGTACGCTGGCCACCACCATGTCGATGATGAGGAAGGGGATGAATACGACGAAGCCGATCTGGAATGCGGTCTTCAATTCGCTGGTGACATAAGCAGGAACTAGAATCTTGAGCGGTACATCTTCCGCGCTCTCCAGCGGTGCGCTATTGGAGATGCGCACGAACAGCGCAAGGTCGGCTTCGCGAGTCTGGCGCAACATGAATGCCTTGAGCGGCAAGCTGCCTTTGTCATAGGCCTGTTGCAGGGATATCTTGTTTTCGCTGTAGGGCAGGTAGGCATCCGAATATATCTTGTCAAAGACTGGTGCCATCACGAAGAAAGTCAGAAACAAGGCCAGCCCGATCAATACTTGGTTCGGCGGCGAGGCTGGGGTACCGATGGCTGAACGCAACAAAGACAGTACGATGATGATGCGCGTGAAGCCGGTCATCATGAGCAAGATGGCGGGCAAAAACGTGAGTGACGAGATCAAGATCAGCGTTTGCAGGCTGAGCGAATAAGTCTGCCCCCCGCCTGCGGTCGGTGTGCTGGTCAGTGCCAGCATGCCGGACTCGGCTGCGTGTGCGGCAGGCATAAACGCAAGCAGTAAGACGAGGATAAAGAATCGACTAAGGCGCATTTCGCTTCTCCATCACTTGCTTCAACCAGATCTGGAATTTGTTGTCATCACCCGTTGCGTTATTCATTGCGGAAGGAAGCGCTCCTTTGGGCATAGTGTGCAGTGCATTCACCTGTCCGGGGGCGACTCCGACAATCAGCCACGTATCGTTCACCTCGAGCAACACGACCCGCTCGCGCTGTCCGACAGCTACACCGCTAATGACTTTGAGCGCGTTACCCGCACCTTGTTGCGGCAGGTTGATACGCTTCAGTATCCAGCCCACCACCACCACAGCGGCGAGGACAAGAAACAGGCTCAAAACGACTTGCAGCACGCTACCGGAAGATACGGCGGCGGCAGGTGGCGGGACATACACTGAGCGTGCGGTTTCCGCTGCCAAGGCGAGCGGGGGGCAAGATGCTGCGGCGAGGGCAGCAAAGAGGCGTATGCGCATGGTTGGTAGCCGATTATTTATTGATGCGGCGCAGTCGTTCCGACGGGGTGATGATGTCGGTGAGACGGATGCCCAGCTTATCGTTCACCACCACCACTTCTCCTTGTGCGATGAGGAAGCCGTTGATCAACACGTCCAGCGGTTCGCCAGCCATGCCGGCCAATTCCACCACCGAACCTTGTGCCAGTTGCAACAGGTTCTTGATCGGCATCTTGGTACGCCCAAGTTCCACGGTGAGTTGCACCGGGATGTCGAGGATCATATCCAGATCGTTGTGGGCTGTCGCTCCACCTGCTCCGCCGAACTGTTCGAACACGTGGGGTTGCACGGGTGCTGCAGCTGCGTCCGCAGTGGTCTGTTCCGCCATCGCGGCGCCCCAGTCGTCAGCACTGATTTGTTCTGTGGTTTCTTCAGCCATGATTCTTCCCTCCATTGAGCGGCTCGCTACCCTCCGTAGCTAGCATCTTTTCCACCTTTAGTGCGTACTGTCCATTGGACGCACCGTACTTGCATTCCATCACCGGCACATTGTCGACCACCACTTGGATGTTTTCTTCCACCTCCAACGGGATGACATCGCCATTTTTCATTTTCAGCACATGATCTAGGTTCATCTTGGCATGACCGAGCACGGCAGTCAGTTCGATCTCCGCTGACTGTATCTGCTTGGAGAGCATATGTAGCCAGCGTTTATCTGCGATAATATGATCGCCCTGCATGGTGCTGTAGAGCAGTTCGCGGATCGGTTCGATCATCGCGTACGGCATGCAGATATGGATGGAACCACCGACGCCCGTGAACTCGACCTCGAAGGTGGTCACCACCACCACTTCATTGGGCGTGGCGATGTTGGCGAACTGCGGATTCACTTCCGAGCGCAGGAACTCGAAGTCCAGCTTCTGTACGGTCTCCCAAGATTTTCCATAAGTTTGGAACACGACTTCCAGCATCTTCTGGATGATGCGATGCTCGGTCTGAGTGAACTCGCGCCCTTCGACACGTGTGTGGAATCGCCCGTCGCCACCAAACAGACTATCCACCACCATGAACACCAGGTTCGGGTCAAAGATGAACAAGGCATTACCGCGTAGCGGCTTGACCTGTACCAGATTCAGGTTGGCGGGAACGGGAAGATTGCGGATGAACTCGGAGAATTTCATCACCTTCACTGGGCCGACCGAGACCTCTGAACTACGATGGATGAAGTTGTATAGCGCGATGCGGAACAGGCGGGCGAAGCGCTCATTGATGATCTCCATGGTGGGCATGCGCCCACGCACGATGCGTTCCTGCGTCGCCATGTTGTAAGGATGTATGCCTCCATCGGGAGCGTCGGACTTGTTGTCTTCGGCTTCGCCCGTGACGCCTCGCAACAGCGAGTCGACTTCGTCTTGGGAGAGGAATTCCTTACTCATGGCATCAACTCAGCGTCATTCGATGATGAATGAAGTGAACAATACGTCCACTACACCCTTGGTCTTGGGTGCGGCAGGCACCGCAATAGTCGGAGCAGCGGCTACAGCAGAAGTTGTAGCTGCCTCGCTTTCGTGTGCTGCGCCTTCATGTGCAACTGGCGCAGAAGCGGCCGCGATCGGTGCGGCGGCGTGAGCAGGTGTGCTCCCCAAGCCGAGTATGACGTCAATTTTTTCAATAATCTCCGCCGCTAATTGCTTCTTGCCTTCCACTGTTTCGATTTGCGAGGGCGTTTTATCGGAAAGCAAAATATTTACCGTATTTTGGATTTCCGGCATTTTGGTTTTGATCTTTTCTTCCAGTTCGGATTGAAGAATCTTTAGTGTGATGGCTATTTGCAGATGTCTGGAATCACCGTTTTCACGCTTTAAATTGGCTATAAAGTGATCTCCCAAAGGCACATATTTGGGCTCACCCACGGGCTCTACTTTCACCTCTTCGGTATGTCCTTCTGGTACAGGGGCGTGGCCTTTGGTGAGGAACCAACCTGCGCCGCCGCCAATGATCGCCAACAACAAGACGATGATGATGATCAGCATCTTTTTGCTTTTTGGGGGGGCAGCGACCGGAGCCTCTTCTTTGGCGGCTGGGGCGGCTGGTTTGGCAGTGGGTTTCGACATCTCGCGATTCCTTTTAGTTGGTTGGCATTATGGTGTTGATCTATCGCCTGCCATCGGAGGAATAAAGAGGGAAACCGACCTTATTTCCTGCCTCAGGCGAATGTGTCCACTATACCGTTATGCCGCGAGATTTGGGATACCCGAACCGCACTATTGCTCATGTTCGAGGTGTCCCGGATGTCGTTATCAGTCGATCCTGCCGTGCGCGGAGCATTGGGCTGATTCTGGTCACGCGGTGATTGGTCGCTGACGGTGGCGTTGCCCAGGGTGATACCGTTATCTGCCAGCATGTCGCGCAGCTTGGGCATGGCTTGCTCGATCGCATCACGCACGGCGGCATGGGGAGAGGTGAACAGCGCTGTGGCTTGGTCACCACTGACCTTGATCACGACATCCAGAGGGCCTAATTGCGGCGGATTTAGATGCAGCTCGGCACTTTGATCCTGATTGGATGTGGCTAGCCATGTGATCTTTTGGCTGAACTCTTCACTCCATTTATCATGTGTGAGCGGAGTGTTGATTGAGTTAGATATGGGCTGCAGAACCTGTGCCGCGATGTTTACAGCAGGGTTTTGCGGCGCAACCATGGTGGCGAGATTGGGTTGTAGGGCAGGCTGCGTGGCAGACATATCACGCGTGCTCAGGATCGATTCAAAATCCTTGATGTTCTGCGCAGAGGGCGCTGTAAGTCCTGTTGCGACAGGAATTTCTTTTTTCGAGCCATCGAGTGAAATCTCTCTTGTCACTTTTGCATCAATGCCGGGCAGAGTCGCGGAAGAGGTGTCTGCTTTCAATGACGCGCGGACATGCTTGCCTTGACCTGTGTCCACCATAGTGTCTGAACTGATCTTCGATGTGGCGGTTGCGGTGGGCTGCGGCAACAGCATAGAGATCTGTATCGTGGTGGGTAAGCCAGTAAGGTCTCCAGCCGCCATATCCGGCTTCTTATCATCTTTGGTGTCCACGCCGAGCTGCACAAGTCCATCCAAAGCCACTTTTTTGTCAGCAGCATTCACATCTTTTGCATTGGGTTCTTTCATCTCACGAGCCAGCACTTCGCCGAAAGGCTGGCTGTTCTGGGCATCACTCGCTCCCGTGGCATTGGCGGGCGGGGTAGGCGTCGCAACGGCCTGAGGTGAGCGAGGGGTGATAGGCAGATTGGTCATGGCATTTACTCCTGAGATTATTTGTCGCCGTTCTTTTCCGCTGCACGATAGGCGGCGAAACGTCCGGTGTGTTCGTCTTGCGCACGTTGCTCGTTTTTTGCCTCCAGCTTTTTTTCCGCTTCAACATGGCGTTGAGCCAGCGTGTCGAAAGATTTCATCTTGCGCGTCGTGTCCATCAATTCATTACGCCCAGTCTGCACACCGACCTTGGCTTTTTCGATCACCCTTTGCTGCTGCTGGATCGCTTGGTCTAGACGCCCGATAAAATCCTGAAAATTCCGCATATCGGCGGGTGCCATGCCGTTTTGGGCGGCTTCCTTGAATTTTGTCTGATAGTCTTTGCGATATTGCTGCAACGCATCCAGTTTGTCTTGTGCAGACTGGTGCTGCTGGTTGAGCTGCCCCAACTTCTTAGTGGCGGCATCGTTCTTTTGTTGCGCCAAGTGAACCAAGGGTTGTAGTGAAAATGGTTTGATCATATTCATCAACTTTCATTCGGGAATAGTTCTGCGAACTTCCCCATACTGGCAGTATAAGCCTCGGATTCGAACATGCCCTGCTTGAGGAAATGCTCCATGTGAGGATACAGCTGGATGGCCTCATCCAGCAACGGATCGCTGCCGTGAATGTAGGCGCCGACGCTGATCAGATCATGGTTGCGCTGGAAATGTGCATACAGGCGTTTGAAGCGCTGTACTTGTAAAAAATGCTGCTGGCTGACCAGATGGTTCATGGCGCGGCTGATCGAGGCCTCGATGTCGATGGCCGGATAATGACCCTGCTCTGCCAAGCGGCGTGACAGCACGATATGTCCATCGAGGATGGCGCGCGCGCTGTCGGCGATGGGATCCTGCTGATCGTCGCCTTCAGTCAGCACGGTGTAGAACGCGGTGATCGATCCTCCGCCTTCGGCACCGTTACCCGCACGCTCCACCAGTTGCGGCAGCTTGGCGAACACCGAGGGCGGATAGCCTTTGGTGGCAGGCGGTTCACCGATGGCCAGCGCGATCTCACGTTGCGCCATCGCGTAGCGGGTGAGCGAGTCCATGATGAGCAGCACGTTCTTGCCCTGATCGCGAAAATACTCGGCGATAGTGGTGGCGTAGGCGGCACCCTGTAGGCGCATCAGCGGGCTGGTGTCGGCGGGGGCGGCGACTACCACCGAACGTGCCATGCCTTCTTTTCCCAAGATGTCGGTGATGAATTCTTTCACTTCGCGACCGCGTTCGCCGATGAGGCCTACCACGATCACATCGGCGCTGGTGTAGCGCGCCATCATGCCGAGTAACACACTCTTACCGACACCGGAACCCGCGAACAGCCCCATGCGCTGGCCGCGGCCGACGGTGAGCAGGCTGTTGATGGCGCGCACGCCGACATCCAGCGCATCTTTGATCGCCGCGCGTTCCAACGGATTGATCGGGCGGCTCTGCAAGGGTGCACTCTTACTTTCCAGCAAGGGGCCGTATTGATCGAGCGGGCGACCCGCACCGTCTAGCACGCGTCCGAGCAGATGTTCACCGACGGGCAGATGTCGTGCCAGATCGGCGGTGCGGCGGCGCGGTTGTTGTGGCTGGCCGATGGCGACAGGGGCGCGTAGCGGTTCGGCGGGAATCACGCGCGCACCGGGCACTAGCCCCTGCACATCGTTTTCCGGCATGAGGAATAATCGGTCACCCGCAAAACCGACCACCTCCGCTTCGATGCGATTGCTGGGCAACTCGATCCAACAGGTGCCTCCTACCGCCATGCGCAAGCCGACGGCTTCCATCACCAAGCCGGTGACTTTGGTCAGGCGACCGCTGACTAGCAAGGGACTGCTCTGTGCGACCATGTCGCGGTTTAAATGCAGTAGGTCTTGCCAGCGCTGATGGTGGATGTTCATTCTTGCACCAACCATGAGGTGTCTTGCCCCAGCGCAGCGAGCACGCGTTTCCAACGTGTTTCCAGCGAAGCATCGATCTGACTGTTGGCAGTCTCGATGCGCGCACCGCCGCGTTCGACCCGTGTATCTTCGAATATCTTCCAGCCGGAATGGGCGAGTTGTTCACCCATGCGTTCGCGTACCAATGCGGCATCATCGGGATGCAATACCAGATGAGCGCCTTGATTGAAGTGAGGCAACGTACCGATGGCTTCGCGCACAACGCCGAGCAGCAGCTCGGGCTGTACCTTGAGTGCCTGATGCAACATCTGACGTGCAACATCCAAGGAGAGATCAAGCAGTTCCTGAGCGACTTGTTCATCCATTTTTTGTTCTAAGGCATCGAACAACGCCGCTAGGCGCAGGTTCTCTTGAGTCGCTTTTTGCACACCTTCGGTATAGCCGCTCTGGAAACCTTCTTCGCGAGCTTGACGTTGTATCTCTTCGAGTTGCGAGGCGGTCGGCAGAGCGATGTCGCCTGGACGCAGACCACCTGCGGCAAAGTTGGGTGCCTCCCAACGTTGCCAAGCGGTAAGCCCTTCCGGCGCTGCCAGAACGTCAGACATAAGCTTCCTCTCCCTTGCCACCGATCACCACCTGACCTTCGTCGGCTAGACGGCGCACGATCTTGAGGATCTCTTTCTGCTCCGATTCCACTTCGCTGAGCTTGACCGGTCCTTTGGCTTCCAGATCTTCGCGCAGCATCTCGGCAGCACGTTGCGACATGTTCTTGAACACCTTCTCGCGCAATTCTTCGCTGGCTCCTTTGAGTGCGACGATGAGCGATTCGGATTGCACTTCGCGCAGGATCAACTGGATGCCGCGGTCGTCCACTTCCAGCAGATCTTCGAACACGAACATCTCATCGGTGATCTTCTGCGCCAGCTCGGCATCGTTGGTACGCACGGATTCCAATACCGCTTCCTGGTTGCCCATGTAATTGAGGATCTCAGCTGCCGTTTTGATACCGCCGCGAATGCTCTTTTTGCCGACCGCATTGCCGGAGAGCAATTTGGTCAGGACATCATTCAGTTCATGCAAAGCCGTGGGTTGTACGCTGTCCAGCGTGGCGATACGCAGCATCACATCGTTACGGGTGCGCTCGGTCATCAGGGCCAGGATGCTGGAGGCCTGATCCGGTTCCAAGTGCACCATGATAGTGGCGATGATCTGCGGATGTTCGTTGGCGACGAGGTCGGCGACAGAAGCCGGATCCATCCACTTCAGACTTTCAATGCCGCTGGTGTCGCTATTGTGCAGGATGCGGTCGAGCAGCCCTGCCGCTTTGTCGTCCCCCAATGCCTTGGTCAGCATGTCGCGTATGTAGTCGCTGGAGTCCATGCCGATGGTCGTTTTCTCCGAGGCCACTTCATGGAATTCATCGAACACATTGGCAATCTCTTCGCGTGATAGATTGCGCAAGGTCACCATCGCGGCGCTGATCTTTTGCACCTCTTTCGGTTCCAGATATTTCATGACGTCAGCCGCCTCGTTGGCGCCCAAGGTCATGAGCAGGATAGCGCTCTTGTTTATGCCTTCATCACTCATTCTTTATTCACCCATTCCTTGACTACCGTGGCGACGATCTTGGGGTCGTCTTTCGCCAGTTGTTTGGCGAGTTGCAGGTTGTCTTCATAAGAGTTGGCCGCTTGTTGTGCCGCATACTGGTTGGCTGCGCCACCCGCATGGTGGGTGACTTGTCCATGCTGCACCGCCGCCAACATCGCTTCTTCTTGAGCGGCACTTTGTTCGGTGATCGCCTTGAATGCAGGCTTGATGACTCCGAACAACAGGAAGCCGATGCCGCCAGCGATCAGCAGATATTTGAATACGTCTTTCACCATCGCGATCATGTCGGGCTGCTTCCATATCGGGGTGTCCGGTATCACTTCTTGCTTGTCGTTGAAGGCGCTGTTCAACAGATTCAGACTGTCACCACGCTTCGCGTCGAAACCGATGGTCTCTTTGACGAGGGCTGTGATCTGCGCTTTTTCCGCATCGGTGTAGGGACGCGAAGTGACTTTGCCATCTTTGTCGGTGCTGCTGGGGTTGTTCACTACCACGGCGATGGACAGGCGCTTGATGCTGCCCACCGGCATCTTGGTGTGCTGGATAGTGCGATCCACTTCATAGTTGGTGGTCAATTCTTTATGGGTATTGCTGGCTGCCCCAGCGGCTGCCGCGACTGCGCTGGCAGGCGAGACGATGGGGGCGGTGGCCGGAACCGGTGGTTGGTTGGAAAGTGCGCCGGGGACGCCGCCGGTCGTCGTCGTGCCGTTCAGCGTCTCCAGCGTTTGCAGGCTGCGTACCGCTGCCTGATTGGGCGGTTGATTGGGCTTGTAAGTTTCTGCCGTCTGTTCGGTCTGCGCGAAGTCGAGATTGGCGGTGACTTGGGCGCGTACGTTTTGCACACCAGTGATCGGGATCAGGATATCTTCGATGCGTTTGACGTAATCCTGTTCGATCTGCCGCACATATTTGAGTTGCGTTGCATCCATCAACTGTTCGGCGGCGCTGTCACGTGCCGAACTCAACAAAGTGCCGGTCTGATCCACTACGGTGACGGCTTGCGATGGCATGTTGGGGATGCTGCTGGAGATCAAATGGACGATCGCACTGACTTGGCCTGCGTCCAGCGAACGTCCGGCATGCAGGGCGAGCACCACCGAGGCGCTGGGCTTCTGCTGCTCTCTGGCGAACACGGTTGGCTTGGGAATCGCTAGATGGACACGGGCACTGGCGACCGAGGCCATGGTTTCGACCGAGCGTGCCAGTTCGCCTTCCAATGCGCGCTGGTAATTCACCTGTTCGAGGAATTGGCTGGTACCGAATTTCTGGTTCTCCATCAGCTCGAAACCGACCGCGCCGCCCTTGGGCAAGCCTTTAGCGGCCATTTGTAGACGGACTTCATGCACTTTGTCGGCGGGCACCATCAAGATGCCGCCTTCGGAGAATTTGTAGGCGATGTTCTGTTGTTGCAACGACTCGATGACCGCACCGCCGTCACGCTCCGACAGGTTGCTGTACAGCACGCGGTAATCCGGTGTCTGTCCCCACATGAACAGACCGGCGAGCAGGGCGACCGTGGAGGCGACGGCGATGATCAGGCCGAGCTTTTGCTGGCTGGGCATGCCGAACAGCAGCCGGGTCAAAGAAGCGTTCGTATTGGTGTCTGTATCTGCCATGCTTTTCTTCCAGATGGATACAAGGGTCACTCCCTCACGCTGCGCATTATCTGCCTCTGAGACAACTTCAGTATGCCGAAAAGCGGGGGAAATCGGGCGCTTTTCTATCGCTAGCCACGCGCACGCGAGAGGTAGAGTGCCGTCATCGAAGAAGGAGGTGGGTCATGAGCATGAACGTTTCCAATGTAGACAGCCTGTTGAGTCAGATGCGCGCCGCGATGGCCGTGGCTCAAGGACAGGCGCCCCAAGCGCCAGCGGCGACAGGCGGGGCGGACTTTGCCAATGTGTTGAAATCTTCCTTGGATAGTGTCAACCAAGCCCAGCACCAGGCAGAAGACATGCAAAAAGCCTTTGTGTTGGGTGACGACAAGGTCAGCCTGAGTGATACCATGATCGCCATGCAGAAAGCCAACATCGCTTTTCAAACTAGCGTGCAGGTGCGCAACAAGGTGGTGGCGGCCTATAACGACATCATGAACATGCAAGTTTGATTGCGGAATCTAGGGGTGACGATGGATGTGCCGGAGCGGAACGACGCGTGCCCATGTGGTAGCGGTAAAAAATACAAAAAATGCTGTCTCGGGAAAACGTCGCCGGCTGTATCCCCAGCTACCATACAGGATGCACAGGGGGCATTGAGCGAAGCGCTACAGTGCGCCGTGCAACACCATCAGGCAGGCCGTTTTGACTCGGCCGTTGAGATATACCGGCAAATCATCGAGATACAACCAGACCATGCGGATGCTTTGCATTTGTTAGGGGTGGTTGCACATCAGAATGGTCAGCACGCTTTGGCACTTGATTTCATTAGTCGAGCCATCCAATTGGCACCCGATGTCGCACTCTATTACTCCAATATCGCCCCGGTGTTGCTCGCGTTGGAGCAGAAGAAAGAGGCGCTTGCGTGTTATTTGAAAGTCGTTGAGCTACTGCCGGACCACGTCGAGGCGCTGAACAACATTGGACACTTGCAACAACAATTTGGCCAACTTGAAGCGGCGGTCAACGCTTACCGACGAGCGATCGAGATCAAACCGGATTATGCCGAGGCACACTACAACTTGGGGATAGTGTTGAGGGATCAGGGGCTGCGTGAGGAGGCACTGGCGTGCAACCAAGAGGCTCTGCGCCATAAGCCGGATTTTGCGGATGCGTATAACAACATCGGCCTATTGTTGGCTGAGGCCGGGAACGTGGATGGCGCGATACAGAATTACCAACAGGCACTGAGAATTCAGCCCAACCATGTGGCGGGGCATAATAATTTAGCTAGTGCGTTGAAGGAGTTGGGGCAGTTAGATGAGGCCATCGTGCATGGCGAACAAGCCCTTGCCATCAAACCTGATTTTGTCGAGGCATTATGCACCTTGGGGAATGTGATGAAAGCGCAGGGGCGGCTGGACGAGTCGCTCGAATATTATCGTCGTGCATTGCTGATTCGTCCGGGGTATGCCGAAGCTTGGTACAACATGGGGTGCGTGCTGTCCGAGGAAGGTAAGCGCGACGAGGCGATCGAGAGTTATCGCAAGGCCATCGAGTTGTCGCCGGACTACGCGGTGGCACACAACAACCTCGGGGTGGTGTTGCGTGAAATCGGGCGGCATCAAGAAGCGATTGAATCCAGTCAGCGCGCGATCGAGCTGTTGCCCGATTTTGCGGAACCCTATATCAACATCGGTAATGCACTGCCTTGGATCGGTCAGGTGGAGAATTCAATTCGATCCTATCGCAAGGCGCTTGAACTCAGCCCCAATCATCCGGTGGCATGGAGCAATCTTTTATTGACGTTATTGTATGACGACAGGATATCCCCGTTAGAGATGTTTGCGGAGACTCGCCGGTTTTCCGAGTGCATCGAGCAGCCGCTCCAATCGGAATGGCCTAAGCATTCTAATTCGCGGGATGAGAATCGCCGTCTCAAGATCGGCTACGTCTCCGCTGATCTACGAGATCATGCTTTGGCTTATTTCATCGAGCCCGTTTTGGCGAACCATGACAAATCAAAATTTGAAATCTACTGCTATTACAACCATCCGTTGCAAGATGCGATGACAGTTCGCTTGCGCGGTTTGTCAGACCATTGGTTGCAATGTGATCGGATGACTGATGAAAGATTGAGTGCAGAGATACAGGCTGATGGCATAGATATTCTGGTCGATCTGTCGGGACATACGGCATTCAACCGGCTTCCCGTGTTCGCCCGCAAGCCGGCGCCCATCCAGATCAGCTGGATCGGGTATATCGGGACAACAGGACTGTCAGCGATGGATTACCGATTCACCGATGAGCATCTTGATCCGCCCGGTCTGACGGAAGATTTCCATAGCGAACATCTGTTGCGTTTGCCGGCAGCCTTTACGTTTCGAGCAGACTCTGCGGCTCCACCAGTGAACACATTGCCTGCCCTGACTGAAAACAGTTTCACTTTCGCTAGTTTGAACAACCCGGCAAAGTTGAACGCGAAAGTCGTGGCATTGTGGGCTCGTATTCTTGCCGCCGTGCCGCATTCGCGCCTAATGTTAGGCAATGCCCAGACAAACCAGGAAAAATGGTTGTTGCAACTTTTCGCTGAACACGGAGTGGCTGAGGATCGTCTGCTACTGTTACCGCGCGTGAATCTGCAGGAGTATCTGGAGGCGCACCACCGTATCGATCTGGCGTTGGATCCATTTCCATACAACGGTGGTACCACCACGAATTACGCGATGTGGATGGGTGTGCCGGTAGTCGTACTCGCTGGCGACAGGCCGATTGCGCGCGTCGGGGTGTGCAACCTGATGCGCGTCGGATTGCCTGAGTTCGTGGCGCAGAACGAGGATGAGTACGTGCAGATCGTGCTGCAGCACAGCCGGGATCTGCACGCGCTGAACGACCTGCGGCAGTCGCTGCGTGAGCGCATTTTGTCCAGTTCAGTCATCGATCCTGTGGCCTACACGCACATGGTCGAAGATGCTTTCCGGCGAGTGTGGAGCGAGTGGTGTGCGAAGGAGGCTTGATGAATATCGTGACCGAAGATGACTTTAACGGACTGCTGGAAACCCACCCTTGGGCGAAGCATTTCATGTTGCTGTCTTATCGGGAAGGTGGGATATCAGCCGTTCCACACGGCTTCTTTCGGACTTGGCTGGATGAAGAACCCGATTTCGGGAGATTTCATATCGGCAAAGGTTCATGGCTGGGGGTGGGCTCTGTCGTCAAGTATGATGGTGACGCGCAAAGTTTGCGCTTGGGGCGTTATGTGGCTGGCGGCTTGCGCCTGCGTTTCCTGTTGAATGGACAACATGAAAAGAACACCATCTCCATGTTCATGTTCTCCATCCTGGAGAGCGACCTGACCAACGTCCCCCCTCCGCAATGCGGCGATACCATCGTTAAGAATGATGTGTGGTTGGGGGATGAGGTGATGGTATTGGGCGGGAGTCTCATCGAGAACGGATGCATCATCGGTGCTCGTTCCCTGTTGCCACAGAACTTTACCAGTGAACCCTATGGTATTTACGTGGGCGCTCCGGCCAGGTTGAAGAAGTTCCGTTTTGGCGAGAGGGTGCGTGAGCGTCTACTTGATTTAGCATGGTGGGAGATGCCGCTTTCTTGGATCAAGGAAAACAACGCGTTCTTTCTGCGCGACTTGAATCAGGACGAAGGCCAGTCGATCGAGATGCTGACTGAATTGAAACGCAGAAGAGATGCGGTCATTTTAAAAACGGGAGAATTGGCGTGAGCGAAAAAATCTATGTGACGCAGCCGCATCTTCCGCCGCTGGAAGAGTTCATTCCCTATCTGGAAAAGATATGGGAGAACAAATGGCTGACCAACAAGGGGCCGTTCCACGACGAATTCGAACTCAAGCTGGCGGAGTACCTAGGGGTCGAGCATCTGTCGTTGTTCTCCAACGGCACTCTGGCGCTGGTCACCGCATTGCAGGCGCTCCGCGTGACCGGCGAGGTCATCACCACGCCGTACAGCTTCGTGGCGACGACGCATGCCTTGCACTGGAACGGGATCAAGCCGATGTTCGTGGACATCGATCCGCACACGCTCAATCTCGACCCGCGCAAGATCGAGGCGGCAATCACGCCGCAGACCACGGCGATCCTGCCGGTGCATGTCTACGGCATCCCGTGCGCCGTGGAGGAGATACAGCGTATTGCCGACATCTACGGACTCAAGGTGATCTACGATGCGGCGCATACCTTCGGCATGAAGCTGAACAGCAGACCGATCTTGGAATTCGGCGACATGTCGATCTTGAGTTTCCATGCGACGAAGGTGTTCAATACATTCGAGGGCGGAGCAATCATTTGTCGTGATGCGAAGACCAAGCAACGCATCGATTTTCTGAAGAACTTCGGCTTTGCCGACGAAGTGACGGTAGTGGCTCCCGGCATCAACGGCAAGATGAATGAGGTGCAATCGGCGTTCGGGCTGTTGCAGCTCACACAAGTGGACGCTGTCTTAGCGGCACGCAAACTGATCGATCAACGTTATCGTGCGGCGTTTGGAAATACCAAGAATATCCGCTTGCACCCGATCCCGCCGGGAGTGGACTACAACTATGCGTATTTTCCGATCTTCATCGAGGATGATTTTCCAATCAAGCGGGATGCTTTATATGAACGTTTGCGTACAAAGGGAATCTATTCACGTCGCTATTTCTATCCTTTGATTAGCAGCTTTCCGATGTATCGGGGCATGTTGTCCGCGCAAGCTGGAAATTTACCAGTTGCGACGGATATCGCAGAGCGTGTGCTGTGCCTGCCGATCTATCCCGCGCTTTCCGAGGAGGATCAGCGGCGGGTGATCGACGAGGTGCTTGCTGCGGCGACGGGGAGGTGAGAGATGCCTTTAATGTCGAAGATCATTTTGATCGGTTCATCCGGTCATGCACGGGTGGCGATCGATGTCATCGAGAGTCAGGGCTTGTTCGAGATCGTCGGCCTCATTGACGATTTTCGCTCGGTCGGCGAGGAAAGCTGTGGTTATCCTGTGCTGGGTAAGGTGAGTGACGTGGCTGAGATATGTGCACGACAAGGTGTCGGCGGTGGATTGGTCGCGGTTGGTGATAATTTCGCACGTAGCCTGATTCAGAGAAAGATATCCACCGCTTATCCGGCATTCCGTTTTATAACTGCAATCCACCCGAGTGCGGTTGTCAGCGCGCGCGCGCAAATCGGCATGGGCGTCGTCGTTATGCCGGGTGCGGTGATCAATGTGGGATGTGT
The DNA here is from genome assembly GCA_963822425.1 of uncultured beta proteobacterium. Lineage (GTDB taxonomy): Bacteria > Pseudomonadota > Gammaproteobacteria > Burkholderiales > Gallionellaceae > Sideroxyarcus. The sequence goes on along the minus strand of CAWGHS010000008.1, from coordinate 35,286 downwards.
GGTGGGAGATTCTTGCATCGTGAACACTCATGCCGTTCTGGAACATGACTCCATCATGGAGGAATTTTCGAGCCTAGCCCCTGGCGCAGTGACTGGAGGTAATGTTCACATAGGACGATTTTCCGCGATAGCGCTTGGTGCAACATTGCGTAACAGAGTTGCTATCGGTGAGCACACGGTGATCGGTGCGGGCGCGGTTGTCACCCATTCCATTGCGGCATACCGAGTGGCTTACGGGATGCCAGCGCGGGTCGTGCGGGAACGAACCGAGGGCGAAGCTTATCTGTGATGTGTCACTTCCGTGAGCTCGCGATTTGCTGTTGCATCTGTGCGACATAACGCTGTAGCAGCATGGTGGTCTTGCCATCCGGTTTGACGAACACGCAACCTGCACGGCGCTTCACTTTGCCACTACGATCGGTGACCTCGAAAGTGTTTTTCACCTCGATGGTCGTATCTAGCGTGCCGACATCGGGGAGTTCGATCTGGCAATGTTCGTACACCATGCCTGGTTTCAATTCGACGCCGCTTTCTTCACATACTAGCGCTAGGCCGCCAATACTGATGTCCATCACGGTGATCTCGTGCTGAATATGTGCTTTATCGGGAACGGGACGAATGAGGCACTTTAACGCATGTGATTCCGGTGTGACGAGACGATAGTAATCACGGCGTTGCAGTCGTAATAGCTTTCTCGGCAAGGCGATACCGAAAGCAGGTGCGTTCTCATACACCCCCATCATGGCGTTGTTAGTTACGAATTGCACTTTGGCTTGATTATGCGTGCTGACAAACACGATACGGTTGCTGCGTTCGATGTGGCGATTATCGAGTTCGTTGGAGGCGGCATCCACCCAGACACCTTGCTCGTCAGCTGCCAACAGCATGGTCAGCACCACGCTATTGCCTTCGTTGTAGTACAACGCTACGCGTGATTTGCGCTGGACGATGGTTTGCAGGATGGCAACGATCTCCTTCGGGTCATGGATGAGAAAGTCGCTCTCTTCGTCGTTGGAGAACAGCTCGATCTTGAGTGGGATTTCTTTGGTACGCATGTGGCAATCGTCAACGTAATTTCACCGGTGGCGATTGTAGCGGGTTCATTGCAGTCGTAGTGCGTGGAATAGGGGTGTTTTCTCCCCGTTCCAAACGATATAGCCAGGCTAGCAGTTCGGCCACCGCCAGATAGAGCTGGGGCGGGATATGCTGATCCAGTTCCACTTGCATCAGCATGCTGACCAATTCTTCCGATTCGTGGACGTACACACCGTGCTCTTTGGCGCGCTCGATGATGGCTTGGGCAATCAAGCCGCGCCCGCTGGCAACCACCTTGGGGGCGGCATCGCCGCTGCGATAGGCGAGGGCGACCGCCATTTGGCGTTTGTTGTCAGAGCTGCTCATTTTGTGTGATCTGTGTATGAGTGACGCGGATGCCGCGCTCGGACAGGGCCGCGATTAGTTGTGAACTGGCATTACCTAGCCGGTCTCGCGTCTGTGGATTGGCGACGTCGAGTGTCAGATTGAGTGCACCATCGGTGAAGCTGAGGCGAGCCGTCACTCCGCCGAGTCTAGGCATATCCAGATGGATCTGAGTGTTCCACTGTCCCTCTTGTTCGCCTCGTGTAGTGCGGTGCGGCGAATCTTCGCGCACCTCCCATGTCATTTCCTGCCCTTGCCAAACTTGTCCTTGCCACAACACTTGTCGTGTTTCCAATGTGTTCAGTTGTTGTTGTACTAATGTTTGCAAATGATCCGGAATGACCGACGTATTTGCCTCCGGGACGGATTGGGTATTGAGCATTCTGCTGTCTGCGGCATCGATAGCTTTTGCTGCTGTTTGTGGTGGCAGTTGATTTTGCGGTTCGAGTAGCAATTGTGTAGTGGGGCGTGTTCCGGCGATCCATTGCGCTTGATGCGATTCGTAGAATAAACCACTGTGACTCAAGGCATCGTGTAATTTGTTGGCGAGTTGCGTGGTGTCCGGCAGTGCTTGCGCTCCAGTCCACAGAGGTGTGCTGTGCAGGGGGCGCACGTAGCTTCTTTCCAGTGGCTGCTGCGATAACGAAGAGAGGAGGCGAGATGCGGCACTGAGTGACTCAGGCGTGGAAACCGGATTGGAGGAGGCTGCTAGCGTGAAAGTTAGGCGAGGTTGCAGTGAAGCGACTTGTAGCGCGATGGTATCACCGGAGCGGATGAAGGCAGGGAGCTGCATCTGCAACAATTGATCGGCCACCCGCACATTGAATACGTTTGGAGAGACCTGAGCCTGCACGGTTGCCTGTAGCTTTTGTCCCAGTTCGAATTTTGGGTTCGTCTGGGCGGCATTATTGTCCAGAGTTGTCGTGATGAGCGGTTTGTCTGTGAGAGACAGTGCTCGAAGTGTAGTGATGAGGCTGGAAGGCAGCATGCATCGTGGTGCGGACTAAAAATTGGCCGACGAATAGGCTTGCTGTAGACGTTGCTCGCTGCGAGAACTTTGCATGATGCGCTGCAATTGCTCCATCCAACCTTCCGTGTGGTTGCGGATTTCCGCATCATCGGCCAATATCTTTTTGAGCAAATCGATCTTTTGCTGACGCTCGGTCGGATTCGATGGTACGGCATCTCGAGGTTTGATCTCTTCCACTTTGCGTTTGCATTCCTGCTCAAGCAAGATCAAACGATCCCACTCGCCTTGTTCGGCTGCGTTACGCATCTGTCCGGTGATGCCAGACAGGCGCTCGTAATCAGCGAGTAGTAGTGACATCGTTAGCCTCTTCCGTAAACCAGTGCGGCTTGTTTGTGAGCCACTATGGGTTGTTGTAGTAGGGTGGTCGTTGATGCGGAATTAATCTGGCGGATGCTTTCCCACGCCCCTTTGAGTTCGATGAGCAACTTGCTGACTTCGTCCAGAATGACAGGGTCATTGTCCAGATTGGCCTGCAGTAGACGTTGATTCATGTAGTCGTATAGATCTGCTAAGTTCTGTGCGAGCGCCCCCCCCACGTTCATATTGAGCGACGATTTCAGCCCCTCATCGATAATCATGATGGCTTTGCTGATGGATGCTCCTTTGGCAGCTGTTTCATTCCGCAACATCTGGTTCTTGGCGGATGCGATAGCTAGAAGGGCTCCTTGGTACAGCATCAATATCAGTTTGTGTGGATCGGCAGCACTCAAGCTCGACTCAAGGCTGACGCTCGAATATGTTTTTATTCCGACGGCTGCGTTCATGATCTGCTCCTAATTAATTGTCTATGTTTTATTATTTACGCTTTTAGTGATTGCAACGCATTCAATTGTTGTGTCAGGTAAGTACTGGTCTGATTCATGCTACTCAGCATGCTGTCCAGATTGGTGAACTGTGCACGATAGCGCGCTTCGATGCCGACCAAGCGTGCAGTCAACGCGTCGCGCTGCTTGCCGATCGAGTTGATTGAGTTCGTGATTCCGGTCGTGCGAGTACTAAGAGATCCGTCCGAAGCAAGCACGCTGGTGGCTAGGCTGTTCAGGGTATAAGCGTAACCTTGCGAAAAACTCACGTTGCCACGCGCACCCAATGCGCCCCCGCTTACCAGTATTTTTAGCCCATCAGTATTTCCCGAGCCGGTTAGACTTTGACCGGAACCCGCAGCGAATTGCCCATCGATGGTGCCGGCAACATCTACGCCGAAACTTTGCGTCGGCGTGCCAAGCAGATTAGCCAAGCCATTGCCGCCAGTCACAGCGATGGCAGAGCTAGAGCCATAAGTCGAAGATGTCAGTGTGAAGGCGCCGCCCGCTTGGGTGACTGCGACTGATAAGCCAGCAGAGGATATCAAGCTGCTGCCATTGATCTTGGACTGCAGTTCGGCGGCTAGCGTGGCAGCAGTATAGGTTCCCGCTGCTAATGTGATGCTGGAGGCTGTACCGTTCACCGACACATCCAGTGCATTGTTCACTCCAGCTGTGATGATGGTCGAGATTGGAGCTGCGGAACCCGTCAGCGAGCCTTGAGTGGCTAGCGCGGTAACGTTGATGCCATAAGTCCCCACTTTGGTGTTGCTCGTGCTCGAGGTATAACTGACCAAGCTGTCGCTGGCTCTGCCCGTTTCGGCAAACAGGCTGGCGATGTCGTTGGGGTTGCTACTGATCGCGCTGCTCAATTTTGCAGCATCCAAGGCCAACGAGCCATCGCGCTGAAACGACACGCCGATCTGCGATAAGTTGGTGAGTGAGCCAGAGGTGTTGCTGACCGAGGTGGTCAAGATCGAACGAATCTTGGCCTGTAATTGCAAGACGGTTGAATCGCCCTGCAGGACGCCCCCCTTTTTCGCTGCAGCATCATAGCCGGAAAGATTCTTCAGAGTTGTGTTCAGGTCGTTATACGCTTTAACAAAACTGCTTACCGACGTTTGCACAGACCCCGTGTCTTGTGCCACGTTCACCGAGGTGGTACTGGTTGTTGGCTTGAGCAGATTGAGTGTCACACCGGGGATGACATCGGTCACGGTGTTCGAGGCTTTACTTACGGCGATACCGTTGACCTTGAACGTGGCGTTCTGCGCCGTTGCGACTTCGGACATGTTCTGCACGCCGACCGGATCCTGCCCCAGCAGGTTGCCGAGCGTGACATCGCCGGCTACCGAGATCTTCATGCTGTTGCTCTGTCCCATGTTGTTGGAACTCAATGAAAGCCGATAGGGCGAGGTGCCACCATCGTTGATGATTGTGGCGCTGACACCTAGATTGGCTGTATTGATGGCATCACGAATGCCGGTGAGCGAGTTGTTGGAAGCGTCGATGGTCAGCATCTTCGCCCCATTCCCATTCGAGGTGTACGCCGCACCAGTATATTGGCCTGTCACCGCATTAAAAGTGCCACCACTGATAGTGCCGAAATCGATGGTCACCGTCGTTGCAGCTCCGGTCCCGATAGCGGCTGTGGTGCTGGCCTGCCCCGTGGCAACTAGCTTCTGTGCTTGGGCGATCTTGGTGACATCGAGGGTATAACTGCCAGCCACAGCAATACTGCTGGCGGAGGCGGTGACGATGCTGCTATCGGCGGGTGTGGCGGTGATGCTCTTGAAGCTGCTGGCATTGGTCAATCCCAGCAATGCGCCCTGAAAACCACTGAGCGCACTTTTCAACGAGCCGTAGGCGGAGATCTTTGCCTGGAAAGTGGCTTCTTTTTTATTCAGATTAGTGATCGGCTGCTGCTCGACGGCCATGAGCTTGGTCACGATGCCATTCACATCAAGACCGGAACCGACACCTGCTGAAGAAATAGTTGCCACGATAACCTCGCCTCTTAGGCTTTTTGCCTCAACAACATTCCTTGCATCTTATCCATCGCACGGGTGATGGCAAGCGCTTCTTCGGAAGGGAATTGCTTGATCGTGACACCAGTCGATGAGTCGACCACACGGACGACGGTCGCCTTGGTATCTTTGTCAATGCTGAACTCCAGATCCGAGTTGATCTGCCTCATCGCCTTATTGAGACTATCCACCGCGTCTTTCACTTGCGCCGGAGTCGGTTGCGCTACGGCAGATTGTGCGTTGGCAACAGATACTTTCGGGGTATCAATAGGAACAGCGGATTCGGAAGTGGCGACAGCCGACATCCCACCACCGTCATTCATGACGCGGGGAGCCGGTACTGGGCTACTAGTTGCATTTTGGATAAGCATGGTGCCTCTCCTTCTATTCAAAAGCCCGGTCGAATCGCTTCGACCGGGGTATCACACAAGTGACCTATATCACCTCGCCGTTACTTCAACAGAGTCAGTACGGAATTGGGCAAGGCATTCGCTTGAGCCAACATCGCAGTACCGGCTTGTTGCAGGATCTGGTTACGAGTCATCGTTGCGGTTTCTGCAGCGAAGTCTGCGTCGCGGATACGGCTACGAGCAGCGCTCAAGTTCTCAGACGTGGTTTGCAGATTGTTGATGGTGGCATTGAAGCGGTTTTGCACAGCACCCATATCTGCACGCATCTTGTTGATTTGAGACATTGCCGCATCGACGATACCAAGGGCGGTGTTAGCGCCAGTGATCGTGGTGATGTCGATCGAGTTCACTTTCGCCGCAGTCGCTGCGGTTACCGTTGTGCCCAGTACGCTACCTGCGGCAGCAGCGACAGACGATACTGCAGTAAAGCCGCTGTCGGAAGCCAAACTGATGGTGCCGGTCACACGCGCCGAGTCAGTGGCTGCAGCACCAGAAGCCAATGTCACTGTCTGTGCGGCGATGCCACCAAGCAGGGTGGCCGTACCCGCTGCGGAGTTGGTGTAAGAAACGATCGTGATGTCATTACCTGCCGCTTGTGAAAGAACCAAGCCTGTACCAGCTGCGTTGGCTGTGGCAGTCACTCCGGTCTTGCCAGATACTGCATTCACTGCAGCTGCCAGCCCAGATACCGTACCGCCGGTGCCCACAGTCGCGCTGATGGTGGTGGCTGTACCGCCGCCATTCAGCGTGAAGGAAACGGTGCCGGCCGACATGGCGCTCAAAGTCGCAGTAGAGCTAGCAGTGGCTGTAACACCCGTGCTGGCTGTGTTGACGTTGATCGCAGTAGCAATCGTGGCCGCAGAGGATGTGCCCACGACGGTAACGGCAGCCGAACCAGCTGCACCAGCGATGGTCAGTGTTTGACCAGCAACAGCATTGGCAGGGGCGGTCGCTGTAGCAGCGCCGATGATTGCTCCCCCCAAGTCGGTGGTCGCCGTACCTTTCAGGGCTACCGTATTGTTCTGCAAGTCAGTAGAACGCGAACCGGCAACGGAAACACCGATGGTTTGGTTTGCATCTGCGCCGACTTGGAATTGCTGACCTTGGTAAGTTCCGTCCAACAGCTTCAGGCCGTTAAAAGAAGTGGTATTGGCGATACGATCCAATTCAGACACCAGCTGATTCACTTCAGAGTTCAACGAAGCGCGGTCAGTGGTGGAGTTCGACGAGTTGGCCGATTGAATGGACAGCTCACGAATACGCTGCAAGATGTCGCTCGACTGAGCTAATGCACCTTCAGCGGTCTGTGCCAGAGAAACGCCGTCATTGGCGTTGCGGCGAGCTTGATCCAAGCCACGAATCTGAGCAGTCATACGTTCGCTGATCGCCATGCCGGCAGCGTCGTCACGTGCGCTATTGATGCGCAGACCGGAGGACAGACGTTGCAGTGAAGTGGCCAAGGCATCCTTGGAGGAAGTCAGGTTGCGTTGGGCATTCAGCGATGCGACGTTGGTGTTGATGACTAGGGACATTTTAGTTCTCCTTTAAACTGTGCTGCTTTGGTATTACGGCTTCTCGCCGTCAACTTTGGTTTGCCTAGAATTGCAAGGCATTGCAACCGCTGTTGTACCTGTTATCGGAGACTCGACAGAAAACTTTAGGGTCAAGTGATTGGAATGGGTGAAAAAACAATTCATTCCGCCGCCATCACGCGATTCTTGCCGGCCTGTTTGGCCTTGTACATGGCTTTGTCGGCGCGCCCGACCAGATCTTCCTGGTCTTCGTCTTCATGCCGCAAAGCGACCCCAGCACTGAACGTGACCAAGATGCGTTCATTGTTATGTAGAAAGAACTTTTTGGTCAGGTCGCGTTGCAGGCGCTGCATGGCCTCAATGGCTGCATTGAGGTCGGTGTCTGGCAGGATGATGAGGAATTCCTCACCGCCATAGCGTCCCACTGTATCGGCAGGACGCAGCGTTTCTTTAATGACCTGGGTCAGATGGACCAGCGCACGATCACCCGCTTGGTGGCCGAGCGAATCGTTCAGATGTTTGAAATTGTCGATGTCGAGCAAGGCGACGCTCAGGGCGGTCTTGCTGCGATCGGTTCGTTTCAGTTCGCGCTCTATGGTTTCGTCCAATCCGCGCCGATTGAGTGCGCCAGTGAGTTGATCCTCCCGTACCAGTTCGCTGACCTGCGCCAATTCGTGTTCCAGTTCTTTGATGCGGGTCTCGGCCTCATCGGCTTGTTTCTTGGAGGCAATCAACTGTTCATGTGAGCGCAAAGCGCTCGCTTGAATGATGCGCGTGTCGTGCATCACATCTTTGAGGATGTGGCTGAGTTCGGTCAGATTGTCGGCCTTGCCTATCTTTTGGCTGTAGCCTTCGATCTTGGTGTGATATTCGCCCGTGCTTGCCGTCAGGTCACCCAAACGGTCGATGAACGTAGTCATCAGACTCTTTAGTGTCGTTTTTGCATCACTCAGGCTTTGTTTGAGCGAACCTTGCTTGATGACGGCATCGCGTAAGCTGCGTTCGGCATCGGCGATCGAATGTTTGTCCAAGGGATTGGCGATGATCTCTTGCAGGGTGGCGATCTGCCCATGCAACCACTTGTCGTCTTCCACCATCTCGCTGACGTTCTCCACTAACAGGCGCAACAGGCGGACCAACCCTTCTTGTATCTTGGCCTTATCGCCACCTCGCAGTTCCAGTTTGAACCAGAACTGGCGCAATTGTTTGGCGAGGAGGTTGAGTCGATCATTGCTATCAGTGGCGCGTGCTTGCAATACCAATGTCTGTATTTCACCGCCCAACTCTGGGTGAGTGGCGAGTGTGTTTTCCAGTGTCTGCGCCAATAGCTCGCGCAATTGATTCAATAACTCGTGGTTCTCGGTTGGGGCTAACGAGGCGGAAACGGCCGAGGTAGGTTGTGCTGAAGTTGTGGTCGGCGCGGGTACGGAGGCGATGGGCAATTCGCCCGCGATGGCGGCGGTGGGTGCGGTAGACCAAGAGCGTAACAATCCTTGTAATTTGGCGAACAATATTGCTGGATCATTGGAAAAACGCGTCAGTACGGTTTCCACGCCTTCTTTTTTACGGGTGACGGTGATGCCTTTGTGCGGGGTCTCCAATTGTCGTAGCAGATCGCGGATCAGTTCCGACCACGCTGGGACGAGCTGGCCTTTGCTGGTTGTAGCGCCAATGTCTGGGGTGGGGACTGGTTCCGGCTCGCCGCTGATCTCGCGGTACATCTGCGCGTAATTTTCCGGCGTCGGTGTCAGCTTGCGTGCGGCGAGCGCCTTGAGTGTTTCGCGCGCGATTTCGGAAGGATTGTTGGGAGAGCTCATAAAATGATTAGGTTGTGCCAAGTTCGTTGCTGCGGATTATCGGGTAATGCGCGACTTGTAAAGCGGCGAATAGCGCTTGTTTACCGCGTTAATTTGGTCTGCCTATTCGATCAAGTGGTTGCTGATGGCGTAATGGATCGCCTCGGCATTGTTCTTTAGCTTCATTTTTTCCAATAGCCGCGAGCGATAGACGCTCACGGTTTTGGGGCTGAGCGACATGATGTCGGCCATCTCGCTGAGTTTTTTGCCGGAAGCCATCAGGCATAGTGTCTGATACTCGCGGTTGGACAGGGTTTGATGCAGTAGCTCTTGGTAGCCTTGAGATAGCCCATCCGCCAGTTGTTCTGCCAATTCGGTACTGATGTATTTCTTGCCGATAGAGACTTGGCGAATGGCGGTGACCAGCTGTAAGGGCGCGCTTTGTTTGTTGAGATAACCGGCTGCGCCAGCCTTCATCGAGCGCAACGCGTATTGCTCTTCCGGGTGCATGCTGAGCATCAACACCGGCAGTTGCGGTTGATTGGCCTTGAGCTGCTTCAGTACATCGACACCGTGTTTGTCCGGCATGCTGATGTCGAGCAGAACGACGTCAAAAGCGTCTTCTTCCACCATGCGGATCGCTTGCATGCCATTTTCGGCTTCACCTGTCACGCGCATATCATTGGTGTCATCCAACAATTGCTTCAGGCCCTTGCGGATGAGCGCGTGATCGTCGGCTATCAGCACTTTTATCATTTGGCGTCGTTCTTTAAAATAATTTTTGTTGTGCCAGCAGCTCATCCGCAGTGGGCTGTCCCATCTCGTGCGGGATGAATACTTTAATTTGGGTTCCTTGTCCGGGATGGCTATCAATGTGCACATCTCCGCCGAAGTATTCTACCCGTTCGCGGATGCCGCGTAAGCCGAATGAACGTGGCTTGGCGCGGTCGCTATCGGAAAGGCCTTTGCCATCGTCTTGCACCGTCAGCATGACCCCATCTTTGCGGTTATGGATGTGTACGCCGACTTTGCTGGCTGAAGCATGTTTGATGATGTTGGCCAAGGCTTCCTGGAAAATACGGAACAGGGCGATGGAATTGTCTGGCGGGATCGTTGCGCCCTCATCAAGTGATTTTATCGTGCAAGGAGTCGAGGTGCGTTGTTCAAATTCACCTGCTTCCATCTCGATCGCGGCGATCACGCCAAATGTGTCCAGCACGCTGGGGCGCAGACTGTGTGAGATATTGCTGGCGGATGCGGTGCATTTGTCTACAAGCATTTCGATGCTCCGGGCTTTTTCGGCAAGTGTTGGGTGTTCAGCCAACCGGCTGCCTAACCAGGCGATGTCGAGTTTGATCGCAGTGAGCGTGCTGCCCATATCGTCATGCACCTCACGTGCGATGGCGATGCGCTCTTGTTCGCGCACATCCTGAATGTGGGAGGAAAGTTCGCGTAACTGCTCTTTGGAGCGTCTGATCTCGATCTCGGCTTCTTTGCTCTGAGTGATGTTGAAGATGATGCCTTCCCACTGTATTCCCTCGGGAGACCTGCGCGGACTACAGCGCAAGTTGATCCATTTGATCTCGTTGTCGGGCAGGGTGAGGACGCGGCCTTCCCAGTTCCAGAACAGAGTTTATTGGCCGAAGTGTGCATGCTACGCTGGTAGGAGGCCAGATCTTCAGGATGCAGCAAGCGTCGTGAAGAGTGACGACAGACGGGACAAATCATGCGGAGAGACGCCCAATAATGCGTGGCATCCCTCGCTGACGTAGGGGAACGACACACTACCGTCAGCGTGTAGCAGCATCTGATACGCCATGCCGGGAAGATCGGCGATGAAGGCATGTAAGCGGGTCTGATTCTCCTGTAGTGCGAGTTGGGCGGCGCGGTGTTCTTGGCGGATGCGCGCTTCGCGCAAATTGTGCTCGATGGAGGGCGCAAGGCGATTCAAACTACCTTTAAAGATGTAGTCATCTGCACCGTGTTGCATGGTGAGGATGATGGTCTCTTCACGCAGATCGTGCGAGAGGAATAGGAACGGGATGTCTTTATCGCTGTCTTGCAGCAACTCAAGCGCGGGTAATCCACCAAAACCTGGCGGGTCATAGCTGCACAGTACTACGTCGAACTGGCTCTTGCCCAGAGCGGCTTTCATGGCCTTGGCACTGCTCACTTGACGATGTTCGAGCGCGTATCCGGCTTGCGATAGTTTGCTCAGTGTGTGCTGTGCATCGGCGCTCGAAGATTCGACCAGCAATACGCGAAGTTTCTTGGCAGTCATTCTATTTTTCCGTACAGATGGCGCGATTATAAGCGCCGCCCGTACTGCACACTAGCGCGGATATTCCGGTAGAATGCTGACCGTTATCGAACCCGCCACATCATGTCCTTCGCCCGCCCACCCCTTACTCCCGAGAAGCTGCTGCGTCCGGAACTGTTAGCGCTGCATGCGTACCACGTTCCACCGGCCAGTGGCATGATCAAGCTGGATGCGATGGAGAATCCGTATCCTTTGCCGCAAGGTCTGCGCGACGAGATCGCGCGCTTGGTGGCCGATGCCGCGATCAATCGCTATCCAGATGCCGGAGCGCATCGACTCAAGGAAGATATCCACAGCGTGACGAATTTGCCATCCGGTATGGATGTCTTGCTGGGTAATGGTTCTGACGAAATCATCCAATTGCTCGCCTTGGCTGTCGCTAAGCCGGGCGCGGTATTGTTGAGTGTCGAGCCCTCGTTCGTGATGTACAAGATGATCGCCACCTTTGTGGGGATGAGATACGTTGGCGTGCCGCTGAAGGAAGATTTTTCGCTCGATCTGTTCGCCACGCTGGAGGCCATCCGGCGCGAACGGCCCGCGCTGGTGTTCTTGGCGTATCCCAATAATCCGACAGGCAACCTGTTCGATGCGGAGGCGATCACGCAGATCATCCAAACGGCTCCGGGGTTGGTGGTAGTGGATGAAGCCTATTATGCTTTCGCTCGCGATAGTTTTATTCCGCATCTGGCACGCTATGACAACCTGCTGGTGATGCGCACTTTCTCCAAACTCGGGATGGCCGGATTACGTCTGGGTTTTCTGGCGGGTTCGGCTGTTTGGTTGAGCCAGTTGGAAAAGCTGCGCTTACCGTATAATGTGGGCGTTTTGCCGCAGCTGGTGGCGTCCAAACTGTTGGAGCACCACGCTGTGTTGCTGACACAAGCAGAAAGCATCAAGCGGGAACGCGCCAAGTTGTTAGCAGCACTGGACGCAATCGAAGGGGTGGAGGCTTATCCCAGCGAAGCCAATTTCATCCTGTTCCGCGTGGCGAAGGCGACGCAGGTGTTTGATGGGCTGAAGCAGCGCGGGGTGCTGATCAAAAACTTGAATGGTGGACATCCGGCGCTGACTGATTGTTTGAGAGTCACTGTGGGTACGTCTGACGAGAGTCAGAGATTTATTGCAGCATTGCAAGACACAATCAACCAACTCGCATAAGGTGAATCATGCGTAGCGCAAAAGTCAGTCGCAGCACTTTGGAAACCAAGATCAACGTCGAGCTGAATCTTGATGGTAGTGGCAAGGTCAAGTTGGATACTGGCCTGCCGTTCCTTGAACATATGCTGGATCAGATCGCGCGCCACGGCTTGCTCGATCTGGACATCAATGCCAAGGGTGATCTGCACATCGATGCACACCATACTGTGGAAGATATCGGCATCACGCTGGGTCAGGCATTCACACAGGCCATCGGCGACAAGAAAGGTCTGCGTCGTTACGGGCATGCCTACGTGCCCTTGGATGAGGCGTTGTCGCGCGTGGTGCTGGATATCTCTGGACGTCCTGGGCTGGTGTTCAATGTCGAATTCGTGCGTTCCAATGTGGGTGAGTTCGAGGTCGATCTGATCCGCGAATTTTTCCAAGGTTTTGTCAATCATGCCTTGGTCACGTTGCACATCGACAATCTGGCAGGTGATAACGCTCACCATCAGGCCGAGACCATCTTCAAAGCGTTCGGGCGTGCGTTGCGTGTCGCGCTGGAGCTGGATCCAAGGATGGCCGGTGTGATGCCATCGACTAAGGGAACACTGTAAACCTCCATCATGGTTGATATCGCGATCGTCGATTACGGTATGGGCAACTTGCGCTCGGTGCTGCAGGCCGTGCGCAAGGTCGCGCCGGATGCATCGGTGAGCGTCACCGACGATGCCCAAGTCATTGCTGAAGCGAAACGCGTGATATTCCCCGGTCAGGGAGCGATGCCGGACTGCATGCGCGAACTGGATGCACGCGGCTTGCGGCAAGCCGTGCTGGATGCGGCGCGCAACAAACCTTTTTTAGGCATCTGCATCGGCTTGCAGATGCTGTTCGAGCATAGTGCGGAGGGCGATGTTGATGGGTTGGGCGTTTTGCACGGGAAAGTAGGGCGCTTCGCCACGCATATGCTCGATGCACAAAACAACAAACTTAAAGTGCCGCACATGGGTTGGAACCAAGTGCACCATGTACAACATCCTTTGTGGGAAGGGATAGAGCAGGATGCCCGCTTCTATTTTGTGCATAGTTATTATGTGCAGACGCAGGATGCAGTCCTGATCCAGGCGACCAGCAAATATCCGCAATCTTTCGTGTGTGCGGTGGCGAAAGAGAATTTGTTTGCGGTGCAATTCCACCCTGAAAAAAGCGCTGCTGCGGGTCTGAGGCTGCTGCAGAATTTTGTTAACTGGAATCCTGTTTAATCCGTACCAATCATGGACACTAATACGCTGATCATTCCTGCAATCGATTTGAAAGACGGACAATGCGTGCGCCTGCGGCAAGGTGAGATGGAGGGCGCAACCGTGTTCTCCGACGATCCCGCTGCGATGGCTAAACACTGGCTAGCGCAAGGTGCACGACGTCTGCATCTGGTCGATCTGAACGGTGCCTTTGCCGGTAAGCCCAAGAACGAGGCCGCAGTGCGCAGCATCATCGAGGCGGTCGGTACCGAGATACCGGTGCAACTGGGCGGTGGCATCCGTGATCTGGAGACCATTGAACGTTATCTCGATCTCGGCATCACCTATGTCATCATCGGCACCGCCGCAGTGAAGGTTCCTGGTTTCCTACACGAGGCCTGTGATGCCTTCCCGGGACACATCATGGTCGGTCTGGATGCCAAGGGCGGCAAGGTGGCAGTGGACGGCTGGTCGAAACTCACCGGCCACGATGTGGCCGATCTGGCGCAACGTTTTGAGGGCTATGGCGTGGAAGCCATCATCTACACCGACATCGGACGTGACGGCATGATGAGCGGCGTGAATATCGAAGCGACAGTTGAATTGGCGCGCCCACTGCACGTACCGGTCATCGCCAGCGGCGGTATCACCAATCTGGACGATGTGCGCAAGCTGTGTGCCGTGCGCCCCGAAGGAATCACTGGCGCCATCACCGGTCGCGCTATCTACGAAGGCACACTGGACTTCCGCGCGGCACAAGCTTTAGCGGATGAACTGTCGCCGAAGCTCTGATGCTCGCCAAACGTGTCATTCCTTGCCTCGATGTGACTGCCGGTCGCGTAGTCAAAGGCGTGAGCTTCGTTGAGTTGCGCGATGCGGGCGACCCGGTGGAGATCGCGCGTCGTTATGACGAACAGGGCGCCGACGAACTGACCTTTCTCGACATCACCGCCAGTTCGGATGACCGCGGCATCATCTTTCGCATCATCGAGAAGGTGGCGGAGCAGGTGTTCATCCCGCTGACCGTAGGCGGCGGTGTGCGCGAAGTGCAGGATGTGCGCAACCTACTCAATGCGGGGGCGGACAAAGTCAGTATCAATACCTCTGCCGTGGTGAATCCGCAACTGGTGGCGGATGCGTCGGCGCGCTACGGTTCGCAATGCATCGTAGTGGCGATCGATGCCAAGCAAGTCGCACCTAACCACTGGGAAGTCTTCACACATGGCGGGCGTAAGGCGACGGGATTGGATGCGTTGGTATGGGCTAAAAAGATGCAGGACATGGGCGCGGGCGAGATACTGCTGACCAGCATGGATAGAGATGGTCAGAAAAACGGTTTCGATCTGGCGTTGACCCGAGCAGTCACCGATGCATTGGATATCCCGGTGATCGCCAGCGGCGGCGTGGGCAATTTGCAGCATATGGCTGATGGCGTTAAAAAAGGCGGAGCTGACGCGGTGTTGGCGGCCAGCATCTTTCACTTCGGCGAATATACCGTGAAGCAGGCGAAACAGTTTATGGCGCAGCAGGGCATCGAGGTGCGGTTATGACACGGTGCGCGAAAGCGACGGGTGTGGGAATAACCGCATCGCACCTCCGCCCGCAAACGGCTGGCTACGCCATAACCAGCGACTTGGCGAGCGATGTTTGCGCGCCTAGTCGAATGGCTAGTTGTTTCATCAGTAACGTACCCGCAAGGGGTAGGCCGATGGGCTCCCCGCTGCTGCGCAGCGACCCATTCGCTCTGTTGGAGGTGCGGTTATGACACGGTGCGCTTATGAGTGAGACCTGGTTGAATAAAGTGAACTGGTCTGAAGATGGCCTCGTCCCCGCTATCGCACAGGATGCGGCGACAGGGCGCGTATTGATGGTGGCGTGGATGAACCGCGATGCGCTCAAGCGCACAGCGGAATCCGGCGAGGCGATATACTGGTCGCGTTCGCGCAAGAAGCTCTGGCACAAGGGCGAAGAGTCTGGTCATATCCAGACGGTGAAAGAGATACGGTTGGACTGCGACAGTGACGTGATCCTGTTGCAAGTCGAACAGCAAGGCGGCATCGCTTGCCACACCGGTCGTGAGAGTTGCTTCTTCAGTAAATTGGAGAACGGTGTGTGGGTGGAAACGGATGCCGTGTTGAAGAACCCCGACGAAATTTATAAGAAATGAGCAACGACATTCTGCAACGATTGAGCGAGACACTGGAGGCGCGCAAACAGGCTGCGCCGGAGTCTTCTTACGTCGCCAAATTGTTCAGCAAAGGCGATGACGCGATCCTCAAAAAAGTGATCGAGGAAGCAGGTGAGGTTTTGCTGGCAGCCAAGGATGGCGACAAGCAACATCTGGTATATGAGGTAGCCGACCTGTGGTTCCACACCCTGGTGTTGCTGGCGCAAAAAGGCCTGAGCGCGGAGGATGTGTTGCAAGAGCTGGCACGGCGTGAAGGTGTGTCCGGCATCGAAGAAAAGGCAAACCGTAAATGAGTGACAACTGTCTCTTCTGCAAGATCGTGCGCGGTGAGATTCCGTGCAAGAAGGTGTATGAGGATGCCGAAGTACTGGCTTTTCACGACATCAATCCGGTTGCACCCGTGCACTTTATGCTCGTGCCAAAACTGCATCTGGTTTCGTTATTGGATGCTGAAGAAGCGCATGCGGCCTTGCTGGGCAAGATGTTGCTGTTGGCGCCCAAGCTGGCGAAAGAGCAAGGCTTGGAGAACGGTTTTCGCACCGTCATCAACAGCGGCAAAGGTGGCGGGCAGGAAGTGTTTCACTTACATATCCATATCATCGGCGGCGGCAACATCCCGCCTATGGTCAAGCGTAATTAACTGAGGAGAGAAAAATGGGTTCGTTCAGTATCTGGCATTGGTTGATCGTGTTGTTGGTCGTGGTATTGATCTTCGGCACCAAAAAGCTGCGCAATATCGGCAGTGATCTGGGTGGTGCGGTGAAAGGATTCAAGGACGGCATGAAAGGCGACGAAGAGGCGCACAAGCAAGTCACCCACGATGGCAAGACCATCGAGGGTGAAGTGAAAGACAAGACTCAAACCAAGGCGTGAGTCTGACGAGCCGTCATGTTTGAGATCGGCTTTTCTGAGCTGGTGGTCATCATGGTGGTGGCGCTGGTCGTCATCGGGCCTGAACGCCTGCCCAAAGTGGCGCGCACGATGGGGCATCTGTGGGGCAGGGCACAACGTTACGTGAATGGTGTACGCGCCGACATCGAGCGCGACATGCAGATGGAAGAGTTGCGCCAACTCAAGCTCAAACTGGAGCAGGAGGCGGCGGCAGTCGAGCAGTCGACCAAGCAGGCCGTACAGTCGGCGGATAACCAGATGCGGTCGCTTGAAGTGCCCGATGAGCCTGCACCCGTGATGCAAGCCAAGCTGCGCAGTGTGCCTGCTGTAGGCGGCACTCCGAAACAATCCGCTGTACCTGAACAACAGCAATTCCCAATCGATTAGCTCTTAAGCCACCCTCATTGTGAGCACCAGCGAAAGTATCATCTCCCATCTTCTTGAGTTGCGTAAGCGACTGTTGAATTCGTTTATCGCCGTGGTGGTGGTGTTCCTGTGTCTGGTGTATTGGACGTCGGATCTGTATACCCTTCTGGCGCAGCCGCTGCTTTCCAAGCTGCCGCAGGGCGGGCAGATGATCGCTACCGATATCACTACGCCTTTCTTCGTGCCGCTCAAGGTGACGATGATGGCCTCTTTCCTTGTCGCCCTGCCTTACATCCTTTATCAGATATGGCGTTTCGTTGCGCCGGGGCTGTATGCGCATGAAAAGAAATTCGTGGTGCCGCTCATCTTCGCTAGCACGTTGCTGTTCTTCTGCGGCATGTCCTTCGCTTACTTTGTGGTGTTTCCTGCCGTATTCAAATTTGTCATCGCTTCCACACCGCAAGGCGTGGCCGTGATGACGGACATCGATAAGTATCTCAGCTTCGTATTGGGGATGTTCATGGCGTTCGGCATCACTTTCCAAGTGCCGGTGGCGGTGGTGATCCTAGTCAGGATGGGATTCGTTTCGGTGGAGAAGTTGCGCGACAGTCGTCGCTATGTTCTCGTCGGTGCCTTCGTCATCGGCGCGATATTCACTCCGCCGGACGTGTTGTCACAACTCATGCTGGCGATTCCGCTGTATCTGCTCTACGAGGCGGGTATCGTGGCCGCAGTGTGGATGAAGCCAAAGGCCAAGAGTGAGGTGCTAAGCCAATAGGCTTTATTCCTGCGCTTTGGGTTTCGGACGTTTCCCCACCTTCACTTGCACGCTGATCTCGCTCTGGTTGCGCAGCAACTTGAGCATGGTGACCTTGCCCGGCGGCAGTGAAGAGATGGTCTCCAGCATGATGGTGGAGTCGGTCAGTGGCTTGTCGGCGATGCTCAGCAAGATGTCGCCCGCTTTTACCCCGGACTTATCAGCCGGACTACCACGCACCACTTCCGCGATCAGCACCCCCTGTACATTGCCGAGTTTGAACGATTCCAGCAGTTCCGGGGTGAGGTCTTGCACCGCCACGCCGATCCAGCCGCGTATGACCGAACCATTCTGGATGATCTGCTCCATGATCTTTTTCGCAGTACTCACCGGGATAGCGAAGCCGATACCGAGCGAGCCGCCGTTGGGCGAGTAGATCGCGCTGTTGATCCCCAGCAGATTGCCGTCGCTATCCACCAATGCGCCACCCGAGTTGCCGGGGTTGATGGCGGCATCGGTCTGGATGAAATTCTCAAACGTGCTGAGTCCCAGGTGATTGCGCTTCAACGCGCTGACGATACCCATGGTGACGGTTTGTCCTACACCGAACGGATTGCCGATGGCGAGCACGATATCGCCGACATGCGCTTGGTCGGATTGGCCGAAGGTGATAGCGGGCAGGTTGTTGCCGGTATCCACCTTGATGACCGCGAGGTCGGTGTCCGGGTCAGAGCCAACGATGTGGCCTTTGGCGGTGCGGCCATCCGAGAAAGCGACCTCGATCTGATCCGCGCTCTCGATGACGTGATGGTTGGTGAGGATGTAGCCATCGTGGCTGACGATGACGCCGGAACCTAAGCTTGAACTTTGTTGCGGCACGTTCTCATCGAACTGGTCGCCGAAGAAGAAGCGGAAGCGCGGATCGTCCATGAACGGATGCGATTGTTGCTTCACTTCGCTGCTGGTGAATATGTTGACCACGGCGGGCATCACTTTTTGTGCGGCTTTGCTGAAGCCGACCGCAGGCAACTCGCTTTCGCCCTTGTTGGCGTTCTCATACAGCGTCACCACGCCACTGCGCGCGGCATTGGGCAGTAGCGACGGACGCAGCGTATGGATGACGAACAGCGCCGCGAGAGCGATGGTGGTGGCTTGCGCGAAGAGGAGCCAGAATTTACGCATGATATGATCTGAGCCGCTAAATTTATTGGGACGAACCCGATGCGATTGAACGAGTTGCGCGATTATATCGGAAGCGAGCTGTCCGTCAGCCGTTTTCGTGATTACAGTCCGAACGGCATCCAAGTCGAAGGGCGGGCGGAAGTGCTGCGTATCGCCACCGGCGTCACCGCCTCGCAAGCTGTGCTGGAAGCGGCCACGGCATGGGGGGCGGATGCCATCCTCGTGCATCACGGCTATTTTTGGCGCAGCGAAGACGCCAGCATCAGTGGCATTAAGAAGCGCCGTATCGCCCACTTGCTCAAGCACGATGTCAGTCTGTTGGCGTATCACCTGCCGCTCGATGCACATCCCGAACTCGGCAACAACGCGCAACTGGCCGAGCGGCTCGGCTTCATCGAACAAGGGCGCTTCGGAGAACAGGACATCGCCTGCTATGGCGTACTGGCGCAACCGCAGACCCTGCAACAACTTACCCATCACATCCAGCATGCACTGCAACGTACACCGCAAGTCATCGGCTATGCCAATCCTGACATTGCCCGCATCGCGTGGTGCAGCGGCGGCGGACAAGGCTACTTTGAACAAGCCATCGCACTTGGCGTAGATGCTTTCTTGACGGGAGAAATTTCAGAACAGAATGTGCACGTCGCGCAAGAGACGGGCGTCGCCTTCATTGCCGCAGGGCATCATGCGACCGAGCGCTATGGCGTGCAGGCACTGGGCGAACACCTTGCGGCGAAGTTTGGCTTGGAGCATCGCTTCTTCGATCAGGACAATCCTGTCTAGCGCATTGTTTTATTGTGCAACCTATCCAATGAGATCGCCGCACTGCGCGGTGCTTCGTTCAGTGCGCGGTTGGCAAGTCTGAGTTGTTCTCCATACTCCCCCAGCAGTGCTTGCCAAGGCCGCATGGCTTCTTGCAGTACTTCATCCTGTTTGCTTGAGAAGCGCAGCAAAAAATCTTTGCGGCGCGGATACCACGGCGACCACTGCCAGGCGAGGAAGCTGTCGCTCTGTTTGAATCCGGCATCGCTTAATCTCAGGCGCAACGCTTCCACTGCGGGCAGGCTCTTTTGCGCAGGTTCGGGCGCTGCATTCCACATCAGTCCGTAGTAGATGCGATAGTTGTCGCCCATGAGTTGCTGTTCCATGAAGGGGCGCAAGAAGGCGCGCTGTTCGGTGTGCGGCTCCAGATGCAGTCCGACCAGTGCAGCTTCGTTGTTGCGGTCTTCGGTGAGGGTGCTGTGCCATGGCAGCGCGTCTTGTGTGAGCAGGGCATCAAGCCGTTCCCGCAATGCTTGCCAGAAGCGGTTGTTGTGTTGCAGGCGGATGCCGTCGAGATGTTCGGCGGCGATCAGGGCGAGGGGAAGATTTTCTTCTTTGGCGAAAAAATCGAGTACGGCTTGTTCTTCGTTCATACCGGAATCAAAAAATGATCAGTTGCGGGCGTGACTGAGGGAGAAGTTCTCCACTCCTTCGAGTGTGGTGAGGCCGCTCGATAGTTGGCTCATGGTGGAACCGCAGTGGTTATTCAGCGCGGTCGCGACGAAGCGCCATTCTTGCTGATCCTCGTGTGAGCTGATGGACATGGAGCCGCCAGCGATCTCGAAACCATGGGTGTCGGCGAGTTGGCGCAAGGTCTCTTCGTTGGGAACGAAGCTACGTTGGAATTGGAGCACGATCAATACGGCGGGGCGGGAGGGGAGCCATTTTTCCAGTTTCGACACCCACATCATGCAGGAGGCGGCGAGGATGGTGAGTACGACAGATGAGGCATAGAAGCCGACACCGACCATGATGCCGATCGCCGACGCCGCCCAAATGGAGGCGGCAGTGGTGAGGCCGCTGATGTTGAGGCCTTCGTGCATGATGACACCTGCGCCGAGGAAGCCGACGCCGGTGACGATGCCTTGAATGACGCGCGTCGGGTCGCCTCCTGTTGCGGCAGTGAGTTGTCCGCCGTACCAGAAGCTGGGATAGCCAGCGATGACGGTCAGCGCGCACGCTGCCATACAAACTAGGCCGTAGGTGCGCATTCCCGCCGCTCTGCCATGATATGAACGCTCATACCCGACCGCTAAGCCCAAGCCTAGTGCGCCAAGCATGTTCAGGATGATGATGATGTTGGTGAAGACTACCGGCTCTGACCAATAAGAGGTGAGCGATGCAAAAGGAAGTTCGTTCATTTTTTGAGGGCGGTTTCCGTTAAAAGTATTCGTACTGTTTCTTGAAGTTTACATGAAGATGCCGATTAATACCCTTAATCTAAAGGCGGTTAATTTTTAACGTGTTCTTTGCGTTTCCTGTTTGTACGGATGTGGCGCGAAAGAATATAAGGGAATGCTGAAATACCTTGTCTGGCATAGCTTGGCGCGGGGGTGTGTGTGGTGATGTGTGCGAGGTGTGTTGACATTATTTTTTAACATCGACATTATTCGACCTGTGTAGTCGCATCAGCCGGAAGTGGTGGCTGATGAAGTTAAAACTAAATCACAAAATGGCGACTACATTGCTTTTTGAATAAATCCGTTTTTCCCGTAGTTTCCCGGCTGAAATAGAGCCGGTGTCTGATTATTGTTTTGTTGGGGGAGCCACACACGATGAAGTGTTTTTTACGTTCACTTACGCTGCTCGTTGGTCTGTTTTTTTATGCGAGCAGTTATGCCGCCGATGCGCTTCCACCTCTTTCTACGGCGGATGACCTAGGTCCTCAGGTCGAGCAACCAATCGAGTTTCCACACAACCGTCACGCAGGTTTGCGTGATCCAGCCGATGCGGCTGATCCTTCCGTTGCGGCCAAGGGCGGCATGGAGATCAACTGCATGTACTGCCACACTGGCGCAAGGCGTGGTGCGGTCGCCGCCATCCCGCCGTTGCAGAAGTGCATCGGCTGTCACAACTGGATCGATTCGGTGAAAGAGACGCCGCGTATCAAGAAGCTATTCGAATACTGGGAGGCCAAGAAGGCGATCCCATGGAAGAAGGTGCATGACCTCCCCGATTTCGTGCGCTTCAATCACGAGCGCCACATCAAGCGTTTTGTGTTCGCACAAGGCAAGCCAGTGCAAGAAGCGTGCGGCTATTGCCACGGCGATGTGAAGACGATGACTGTGGCGCGTCGTTCCAAGCCACTGTCGATGGGGTGGTGCGTGACCTGCCATGAAAAAGATCATCCGGTAGATGCGACAGCGACTAAGACTTCGCACGGGCCGAACGATTGCTGGCAGTGCCATAAATAAGCGGCACGTTCGCTACATCAAGATTTCAAGGGGATTCAGTGATGATTGAAAACGGAATTAATCGACGGGACTTTCTAAAGGTGCTGGGTTGGGGGGGCGCTGCGATCACGTTGAGTGGTTGTGGTTTCACCTCGGTAGAGGATGGCAAAGAGACGGTGGTTTCTTACGTCGAGCCGCCTGAATATGCCTTGCCCGGTATCGGTGTCTATTTCAACTCGACCTGCGCGCAGTGCGATGCCGGTTGCAGCATCAGCGGGCGGGTGCGTGAAGGACGCGTGCTCAAATTGGAAGGCAATGCCGCCTCTTCTATCAACCACGGCAAGATGTGTGGCTTGGGGCAGTCGGGTGTGCAGGCGCATTACAACCCGGATCGCGTGCGTGAGCCTCTGTTGCGCAACGGCGACAAGGGCGAAACGATCACTTGGGAAAAAGCACTGGGTTTGATCAATGAAAAATTGAACGGAGCCAAAGGTGATGAAGTCGCGTTTTTGACTGGTAGTGTGAGCGGACATCTGAAGGTGTTGCTGAAGAGCTATCTGGATGCGCTGGGTTCCAAGAATCATTTCGTGTACGAGGCGGTCTCGCCATCCGTAGTTCGCGCCGCTAACAAAAGAGCCTATGGCGTCGAGATGCCGCGCTTGCGTCTGGATAAAGCGAAGGTGATCGTTTCTTTCGGTGCTGATTTCTTGGGTGCTTGGGTCTCTCCGGTACACTTCTCGCAGCAGTACGCGCAATTCCGCAAGGGTAATCGTCCCGAAGGTCGTGGCGTGCTGGTGCAGATCGAATCCAAGATGACGCTGACGGGAGCGAACGCAGACCGTTGGTTGGTCGTCCGTCCCGGCACGGAAGGTGTGCTGGCACTCGGCATCATCCACGCCTTGGCTAAGGCCGGATTGTCGATCCCGGCAGATGTGGCTGCGTTGACTAAGTCCTATACGACTGAGCGCGTGAGCAACGAGACGGGTGTCAGTGCCGAGCATATCGAAAAGCTGGCGGCGCTATTGAAAGCGCGTACGCCAAGTTTGGTGCTGGCGGGCGATGCGGCAGAAGGTTATGCGCATGGTTCGCAGAATGCCGCCGCCATCGCCTTGCTCAACCGGGTGTTGGGTAATGTTGGCAAAACGATCGAAGCGCCAGCCAAGGTGCCGTTCCCGCAAGTCGAGCCAACAGTGGGTGGCCGGGCTGCGGTGCAAGTGCTGAATGAGCAATTGTCCAAGGATAAGATCAAGGTGTTGTTCGTGTACGGTGCCAATCCTGTGCACACCGCACCTGCTGCGCTCCAGCTCAAAGAGAATCTGAAGAAGGCCGCGTTCAAAGTCGTGTTGGCAAACTACATGGACGAGACGGCGCTGGAAGCGGATCTGGTGTTGCCGTTGGATTCCGCTCTGGAAGGCTGGGGAACCAGTGTGCCGGAGTATCTGGCGGAAGGTGTGCAACTGAATATCACGCAACCATTGATGGAGCGGCTGCACCCAGAGACGCGCGGCGCTGGCGATATCCTGCTGAGTCTGTTGAAACAGCGTCGTGCCAATGACTATAAGGATCACGAAGATTACTACGCCTATGTGCGTGCTTCGGTGTTGGCTATCAAGGGTGTATTGGGTGGTGCGGGCAAAGAGGATGAATATTTCTGGGGCGAGACACTGAGCCAAGGTCTGGTCAA
Source organism: uncultured beta proteobacterium (assembly GCA_963822425.1). GTDB lineage: Bacteria > Pseudomonadota > Gammaproteobacteria > Burkholderiales > Gallionellaceae > Sideroxyarcus. Next base: position 11,285 of record CAWGHS010000008.1, on the reverse strand, counting down.
GTTGCCGGGTGCATCCAGTGCCCTGTCCGTCAAGGCGGGAGCTAGCGTTTCCCTGCCGTCGCCTGCGGCAACTGACGATGCCTATCCGCTGCGTTTGATCCCGTCGGTGACGGCGACGATGCGCGACGGGCGCAACGCCAACCAGCCGTGGTTGCAGGAATCACCTGATCCGTTGACCACCATCGTGTGGGACAGTTGGATGGAGATTCATCCCAAGACGGCGGCTAAGTTGGGTATCGTGGACGGCGACATCGTGGAAGTCGCATCCAAGAATGGCACCATCAAAACGCAAGCGTATCTGTTCCCCGGCATCCATCCTGATGCGATCTCCATCCCATTCGGATACGGGCATCAAGCGTTGGGTCGCTATGCCAAGGACATCGGCGTGAACGTTGCGACGATCCTTGATCCGGTGACGGACAAGGAAACAGGCGAGTTGGCATGCAACGAGACGCACGTCAAGGTCAGCAAGACCGGCAAGCGTGTGATCATCGCCAAAGAAGAAGGTGCTGCGGGCGGCAAGCAGATGGGCAAGAAGATCGCCGTACGCAAAGCGTCTGACAAAGTCGATCTTTCCGAGGAGGTCTAAAAAGTGTCCGTTACCAATCTATTAGAAAACTGGTCGCAGTTCCGCCATACCCATCCCGTCGGCGACAAGCTGCATGAGGAATACAAATGGGCGATGGCTATCGACCTTGATGCGTGCACCGGTTGCAATGCCTGTAGCGTGGCGTGCTATGCAGAAAACAACCTCCCCGTGGTGGGTAAAGAGAAGTATTCCAACGGTCAGGCCATGCATTGGATGCGTATCGAGCGCTACTGGGATGAAGATGGACGCGAGTTCCCTGACCAAGGCGCGCAGTTCCTGCCGATGATGTGCCAGCAATGCGAAGCCGCTCCCTGCGAGACGGTGTGTCCGGTAGGGGCGACCAACCATACGGCTGACGGTTTGAATTCGCAGGTGTACAACCGCTGTGTCGGGTCTCGTTACTGTTCCGCGAACTGTCCATTCAAAGTACGCTACTTCAACTGGTGGGACTACCCGACGACGGATAATGTCTGGCCTGCGGAGATGACGCAACAGCTCAATCCTGACGTGAGTGTGCGCAGCAAAGGTGTGATGGAGAAGTGCACGTTCTGCGTGCAGCGCTTGACAGTGGCTAAGAACACGGCACGTAACGAAGGCCGCAGTGTGCGCGATGGGGAAGTGCAGACGGCATGTCAGCAAGCCTGTCCGACCAGTGCTATCTCTTTCGGCAATTTGGTTGATGCCGAGTCCAAGGTACATAAACAGTGGGAGCATCAACAGGTCGAGTTGACCAAAGATGAGCAAGAGAAAGATGGACAGGTAGACGAGGCGCGCTTGCGGGGCTATCGCATTCTGGAAGAGTTGCGTCCATACCCGTCGGTGATGTATCTGGAGCGGGTGCGCGAAAGCGCCGTTTAAGGCACAAGGGAAGGAAAAAAATAAAATGGGAAAAGATATCCGCGAAGACATCTCTTGGGCAAAGATCAACCAGGATGTGTTGAAGAGTATGGAAGCACCCCGCAGGTTGTATTGGGTGATTCTATTTGTCGCCATGCTGGCGTTCAGTGTCGGCATCGGTTGCGAGGTGTATCAATACAACGTCGGTATGGGCGTAGCCAATTTGGACAATCCGCATGTGTGGGGGCTGTATATCGCCACGTTCATTTTCTGGATCGGTATGAGCCACTCTGGCACGTTGTTGTCGGCCATCTTGCACCTGATGCATGCCGACTGGCGTAAACCTATCTATCGCTTTGCGGAAGCGATGACGACCTTCTCGCTGATGACGGCCGGTCTGTTCGTGATGGTGCACTTGGGACGCCTGTGGCAGTTCTATTATTCGCTGCCGTATCCGAACGAACGCGGTCTGTGGCCTAACTTCCAATCTCCGTTGCTGTGGGATGCGATGGCGATCTTCACCTACTTCAGTTCATCGGTGATCTTCCTGTTTGTAGGGATGATCCCTGACTTGGCGATCTGTCGTGACCACCTGCATCCGGGTTGGCGTAAGAAGTTGTACACCATTCTCTCGTTGGGTTGGGAGGGGACGGATCGTCAATGGCGCAACTTCCGCATCACCTACCTGACCGTGGCGTGTTTCCTGATCCCCTTGGCGGTATCGGTACACTCCATCGTGGCGTCCGACTTCGCGATGTCGCAACAACCGGGCTGGCACGTGACTTCGTTCCCGCCATACTTTGTGGCGGGGGCTTTGTATTCTGGCTGTGCGGCCATCATCACGCTGTTCATCATCTTGCGCTACGTGTTCAAGTTCGAGGAATACATGACCTTGCCGATTCTGAAGAAGGTGGTGAGGCTGACGTTTGCGATCTCTATGGTGTGGACCTATCTGAACGCGGTCGAGTTCGCATCGGTGTGGTACAGCCATGACCAAGCATCCAAAGATGTGCTGATCCAGAAAGCGACCGGTCCTTATGCGCCGTTCTGGTGGATGATGATCTTCTGCGGCTCTGTCGTGCCGTTGACCTTGGCGTTCAAGCGCTTCCAAACCAATATTCCTGTGTTGTTCGCTGTGTCCTTGATGCTGAACCTAGGGATGTGGCTGGAGCGCTGGATGATCGTGGCGCCGACCTTCTCGCACGGCTACTACCCATGGACATGGGATCACAACCAATGGCCTAGCTTGATTCAGTGGGGGATGGTGTTCGGTAGCTTTGGTTGGTTCGCCATGTTGTTCATTGTGTTCTGTAAGGTGTTCCCCTCGGTCTCTATGTACGAGGTCAAAGAGATGGTCTATCACCGTCGTTTGGCGTCTGAAGGTCATGCGGCCACGAAAGGAGCGCACTGATGAGTCAACATCACATACTTGCGCTGTACAGTAACTTCGAAGAAGCGGAAGCGGTCATTGCGGAGTTGCGTGCAGCCAACATCAAAGGATTCAAATTTGATGATTTGACTTTGAAATCCCCCATTGAGCACCATGAAGTCGAGCATGTGCTGGGCGACCGATCGGCCAACGTTCAGTGGTTCACTTTGGGCGGTGCATTGATGGGGGGATTGTTGGGATTCTTCCTAATTTCGGGTGCGCAGGCGAATTTCTATGCGCAAATAAAAGGGGGCAAACCGATCGTGCCGCTCCCCCCTAACTTCGTATTGACCTACGAGATGTTCATCTTGGGCGGCGTGTTCATCACTGTGCTGGGTTTCTTGGTATGTGCTGGGCTGCCAGCGAAGCGTTCGCCGCTGTATAGCGCCAAAGTGTCCGAAGATCAGATCGGGATACTGGTGAAGGCGGATGCGTCTGCAATCGCGACCATCAAGGCCGTGTTCGTTAAGCATCGTGCCTTGGAAATTCAGGAAGAGGCTGGGAAATGAAAAGACAAAGCTTACTCATCGCATTGTTGTTGATGCCAACCTTGGCTCAGGCGTGGCCGTGGTCACAGGACATGGCTAACCAAGTTAGTATCAAGCCGCAAGAGAGCGTCAACCCGGCGAATCCTGGAATGACGCCGTTCCCAAAACGTTCTGTCCCAGTACCGGGAACCGCCAATCTGACCAAGGATATGGCGGCGGCGGAGAAGTTGAAGAATCCAATCATGGCGGATGCGAACTCGGTCGCGGCAGGCGCGCGCCTGTTCGAGATCTACTGCGTCCCATGTCATGGTAAAGCTGGGACTGGAGACGGGTTGGTCGGTGCAAAGTTGGTTTTGCGCCCCTATAACCTGGCGGCAGAGCAAACAGTGAAGCGTAGCGACGGTTTCATTTGGGGATATATGACCTTTGGGGGGGCGGTGATGCCGACCTACGGCAATGATCTGTCGCCTACCGAGCGTTGGCATGTGGTCAATTATGTGCGCCAAGTCGTACAGAAGACGCAACCCGCTGTGAACAAGACGTCGGCAGCCAAATAACGGGGGACTCAATGATTTCTTATAGCAACTGGTCGGTTCTGTCGGTCAATTTCATGGTGGTGCTCTACTTGGCGATGAGTGGTGTCGCCTTGTGTTCCGTGCTGTATCTGGTTGGCGCGAAGTGGCGTACCGAGGTCTACAAACTCGCAACAGCATTGTTTGCCCTGTTTCCGCTAGCCTTTGTGCTGCTGCTGATCCTGCTGATCGGTGGCGAGCATACCTTCCCGTGGCTCGGACATACTAGCCACGGCGAGAATGTGCATATGCCGGGATGGTACACATTACCTTTGCTGGCAGCACGCGAGATCATCGGCATGCTCACCATCATGTATCTGTGGTGGACGTTCATCAAGCGTCAGGAAGTGCGCGAGCGTAGCGCGGAAGATGCGGCACGATTCCATACGATCGCAACTTGGGTCCCGTTCTTCACGGTGTTATACGCGACCATGGTGGCATGGGATTTCGAAATGACACTCAAGCCGTCTTGGCATAGCGCTATCTATGGCATGCAGAACCTCGTCAGCAACTTTGGTATGTTCCTCGCGTTCCTTGTGATTTGGATCTATGTGTTGAACATGCGCGACAAGTTGGTTCGTCCGGTGAAGGAATATATCTACAACTATCTGGCGCAGATGATGTTGTCGTTCACCCTGCTGTGGATGTACACCTTCTTTGCCCAGTATCTGACGATCTGGTACGGCAACCTCGGCGATGAGGTTGATCGCGTGATGGGCATGCAGAACGGAGATTTCAGCGCGTTGTGGTGGTGCATGGTGTTCATGAAGTTCGTGATTCCGTTCGTTGTGTTCTGCTTCCCAGGCCCGCGTCATTCGCCGCAGGCGATCGTTGGGGTTGCGGGTGTCATCATCGTGGGAACAATATTCGAGCGTTTTGTCTGGATTGCGGGTATCAACGGTTCGGGAACCATCCCGGTATTGTGGGGTCTGCTAGTCAGCATGGTCGTCATCGTGATAGGGTATCAACTGGTACGCAGAACAATGACGCGTAGCCAGATGATAAAAGGATAATTCGCAATATGATGACACTGTATTCGGGGACGACTGATCCCTATAGCCACCGTTGCCGCTTCGTGCTGTTTGAAAAGGGTATGGACTTTCAAGTTATCGACGTTGATGTCTTTAACAAGCCGGAAGATCTCGCGGTGATGAATCCGTATAACAAGGTACCGGTACTCGTCGAGCGCGACTTGATTTTGTACGAGGCCAATATCATCAATGAATACATCGATGAGCGTTTTCCGCATCCGCAACTGATGCCGCCGGATCCAGTCATGCGCGCGCGCGCGCGTTTGTTCCTGCATCGTTTTGAGAATGAGCTGTTCTGCCACATCGAAGGATTGGAGAGTGGCAACGCTAAAGTTGCAGAGAAAGCACGTGCAGCTGTCCGTGAAAATCTGACACAGATCGCTCCGGTGTTCGCCAAACAGAAGTACATGCTGGGTGATGAGTTTTCCATGCTCGATGTGGCGATCGCGCCGTTGCTATGGCGTCTTGACCACTATGGCATCCAGTTGGACAAGGATGCGACGCCACTGATGAAGTATTCGGAACGTTTATTCTCGCGTCCAGCCTACATTGATGCGATGACTCCCGCCGAAAAAGCGATGCGCAAGTGAGTGAGCCGTCCACCAAGCCATATTTGATTCGCGCGATTTTCGATTGGTGTGCTGACGCGGGATATACGCCCTATTTGGCAGTGCAGGTGGATGAATACACTCAAGTGCCGATGGCATTCGTCAAGGATGGCAAGATCGTACTGAACATCGGCATGGATGCCGTGCGCAATTTACAACTGGGTAACGACGACATCACCTGTGGCGGGCGTTTTGGTGGTGTGGCTCACCAGCTCATTGTGCCAATGTCTGCGGTGATCGGTATCTTTGCTAAAGAGACAGGGCAGGGGCTGGTTTTCCAAGGGCAAGAATCCTCGCCGATGCAAACAGTGGGAGCCGTCGGAGAGCCACCGGACGATACCCCTCCGCCACCGAGTAAGCCAACGCTTAGAGTGGTGAAGTAAAAAAAGCCGTGGATAAACTCCACGGCTTTTTTCTTTGGCAGATTCGTCGCTAGGTCACTAGCGACTGAATTCAATTTTTATACGGGCGATTATTTGTTCAAATCGACAGCAATGAATTTTGCCAGTGCTGCGATCTGAGTGTCATTAGCGCCCAAGCCTCTGCCGGGCATATTGCCCTGCTTCCAGCCGAACTGACCACCTTTGGTGATGTTTTCAACCAAGGTCTTTTCGGCATCTGCTTTACCTTTGTATTTTGCCGCAATGTCATTCCAGGCTGGGCCAACGGATTTTTTGTTGATGGTGTGGCAGGTGCCGCATTTGGATTTTCCATCAGCAGGCATATCTGCCGCCATTGTGCTGCCTGCAACCAGCAAACCTGCTACCGCAAAAATAATATTGATGATTTTCATAGTTCACTTTCATTTAAAGGGGTTAAAAAAGCATAAAAGCGCGTGCAGCACATTTTCGGCGGGGCACATCGCTTTGAACTAATATTATGAGAAGGTGAATCCTTTGTCAAAATATGGTTAAATCCGAGGCGGTCGATCACGCATCCCTTGTTAGGGATGTTTTATTGTAGGCAGGGCTAGATGGATATTGAATGGCTGAGAGTTCGTTTGAAAAGGGAAAACATGAAAGTCAAAGCGTTATTGGGCGGGGGGTTCTTGGCGTTGCTGTCGTTCAATTCAATGGCGACCGAAAAACAAGTCGCACCAAGTCAGCCATCCTTCAATCCGCTAGCGGCGGATGAGGTCAGCTTCAAGCGGGATGTTCAGCCGGTTCTTCACGATTACTGTGTGAGTTGTCATTCGCCTGCGGGAAAGGGTTTCCTTAAGAGTGGTCTGGACTTGACTTCCTATCAAGGCACGATGAAGGGCACGATATTTGGAAAGGTCGTTATTCCGGGCAACAGTGAGGACAGCACTTTTACCAAACTACTGACGGGTACCAATAAAGGATTGAAGATGCCGATGGGCTTAAACAGTAGCGGAACATTGGATCGCAAGTACATCTTGATCTTGAGAAAGTGGGTCAAGCAAGGGGCTAAAAATAATTAAGTTCCGGACGTCGAACTGGTCAAAAGAATCAATCGAATTAAAGATTGTTAGCGAATCAAGCTTGGCGTTGTGGGTGAGCTGGATCAATGATGTTGCACAGAAAGGATGAAGAAATGACTGAAGGCGTGGATCACAGCAAACGGAATCTTCTAATTGCCGCTACAGCTGGGGCGGGTGGCATCGCTGTATTAGGAATCAGTGCACCGTTCGTATTAAGTTTGACACCCAGTGAGCGAGCCAAAGCCGCTGGGGCACCGATAGAGGTGGATATCAGCACTTTGCAGTCCGGTTCGATGATGAGTGTGGAGTGGCAAGGGAAGCCGGTATGGATCGTGCGTCGTACCCAAGAGATGCTTGATCTGTTGGGTAAGCATGAGTCTGAGCTGTCTGACCCGGCGTCTTCCGTACAACAACAGCCTGACTATTGCGTAAATCCAACTCGTTCGATCAAACCTGAAGTGTTGGTGGTGCTGGGGATTTGCACTCATCTGGGATGTTCACCGACTTTCCGTCCCGAAGCTGCCCCGTCTGATCTAGGGGCGAATTGGGGGGGCGGGTGGTTCTGCCCCTGCCACGGTTCACGTTTCGATCTGGCCGCACGCGTGTTCAAGGGCGTGCCAGCACCGACCAATTTGATCATTCCGCCGCACAAATATTTGAGCGAGACGCGCTTGTTGATCGGAGACGACAGTAAAGGGGGCGCCGCATGATGAAGTTTCTTTCCAAGCTGATCGCTTGGGTCGATGAGCGCTTCCCTCTGGTTTCTACTTGGAAGGCGCACCTCTCCGAGTATTACGCGCCTAAAAATTTTAATTTTTGGTATTTCTTCGGAGGCCTCGCCCTGTTGGTGTTGGTCATTCAATTCCTGAGCGGTATCTTTTTGACCATGAACTACAAGCCGGATGCGCAGTCTGCATTCGCTTCCGTCGAGTACATCATGCGCGATGTGCAATGGGGTTGGATACTGCGGTATGTCCATTCCACGGGCGCTTCCATGTTCTTTGTGGTGGTCTACCTGCATATGTTCCGTGGCTTGATGTATGGCTCGTATCGCAATCCGCGCGAGTTGCTGTGGATCATCGGGATGGTGATCTATCTGGCATTGATGGCGGAAGCCTTTATGGGGTATCTATTACCGTGGGGGCAGATGTCGTTCTGGGGGGCGCAGGTGATCGTCAATCTGTTCTCGTCAGTACCCTTTATCGGACATGACTTGGCTATTCTGATCCGTGGCGACTTCGTGGTTTCCGATACCACACTGAATCGCTTCTTCGCCCTCCACGTCATCGCGGTTCCTATGCTGTTGATAGGCATCGTATTCATCCATATCGTGGCGTTACATGCGGTTGGTTCGAACAACCCAGATGGCATTGAGATCAAGAAACATAAAGATGCGAACGGCAATCCACTGGATGGGATTCCATTCTTCCCTTATATGTTCATCAAGGATGCGGTGGCTGCGGTCGTTTTTCTGATCATCTTTGCTGTAGTGGTGTTTTTTGCGCCGGAAATCGGCGGGTATTTCATCGAGGCTAATAATTTTGTACCAGCTAACCCGATGAAGACACCTGAGCATATCGCGCCCGTCTGGTACTTCACGCCTTACTACGCCATCCTGCGTGCGGTGCCCCCCTTGTTTGGTTCGCAATTCCCCGGTGTGGTGGCCATGGGAATCGCCACGGTCATCTTCTTCTTTTTGCCGTGGTTGGATAAAGGTAAGGTCAAGTCGATCCGCTATCGCGGCCCGCTCTACAAGTCATTCTTGGCAGCATTCGTGGTGAGTTTCATCGGCCTTGGCTGGCTGGGCATGTTGCCGTCCACACCTACCTTCACCTTGATCTCGCGCATCTTATCGGTTGTGTACTTTGCATTCTTCTTCCTGATGCCGTGGTACACCGCCATCGATAAGTGCAAGCCAGAACCGGATCGTGTGACATCCAAATAATTGAGAGAGGCCTATCGAGCATGAATGCGATCAAAAACTTTTGGCTGCTACTGATGGCAGTGCCCGTCATTGCGCTTGCCAATACGGAACCTCATTTGGACAGAGCCCCTATCAGGCTAGATGACAAAGCGTCATTGCAACGGGGAGCAAAACTGTTCACCTCTCGGTGTCTGGCTTGTCATGGAGCCACTTATATGCGCTACAACCGGCTGAGCGACATCGGCATGAGCGCAGAACAGGTTAAGAAAGAGATCGAGATGCCGGAGGATGTCCAGCTCAGCTCCAGAATGCAATCGGTGATGGATGCGAACTCGGCCAAACTTGCCTACGGCGTTGCGCCACCTGATCTAAGTGTGATCGCGCGTTCACGCGGTGCAGATTGGTTGTACACCTATTTGCGGACATTCCATTTGGACGCTAGTCGTCCGAACGGTTGGAACAACACGACCTTTCCCAATGTGGGCATGCCATTTATTCTGGTCGATCTGCAAGGAGAGCAAGTCTTGGAGGTCGAGAAGCATGACGGCCATGACATCAAGAAACTGGTTCTAAAGACGCCGGGCTCGATGAAACCCGCCGAGTACGATAGCGCAATCGCCGATCTGACTAACTACTTGGTGTTCATGGGCGATCCGGGCGAATTAGTGCGGCATAAAATCGGTTGGATCGTACTTGTCTTTCTTTCCATCCTGCTGATGCTGGTCTATCGTCTGAAAAAAGAAATCTGGAAGGACATCCACTAGCTCAGCTCAAATGCATAACGGAGTGCATCTTGCTCATGGCTTTTTGCTCGATTTGACGGATGCGCTCGGCAGAGACATTGAATTCGGCCGCTAACTCGTGCAGTGTGGCGGCCCCTTCCTCGCGCAACCAACGGGCTTCCACAATGCGGCGGCTACGCTCATCCAGACTTGCCAGCGCTTGAGATAAGCCGGCCGTGTGTAGTCGTTCACGTTCTGATGCTTCCAAAATGAAGGATGGCTCATGTTCGGCGTTGTCGGCCAAATAGTTGATGGGGGCGTAGCTTTCCTCCTCTTCGCCAGCCAATGGCTCAAGCGCAATCTCATGTCCGGCAAAACGCGCCTCCATTTCCACTACGTCGTGTTCGCTCACATTGAGCTGCTGCGCGATCTCAGTCACCTGCTGCGGTTTGAGCGGCTCCAATCCCTGCTTCATGCTGCGCAGGTTGAAGAACAGCTTGCGCTGTGCCTTGGTCGTGGCGATCTTCACCATGCGCCAATTGCGCACGACATACTCGTGGATCTCGGCGCGTATCCAGTGCAGGGCGAACGAAACCAAGCGCACGCCACGATCAGGGTCGTAACGTTTGACGGCCTTCATCAGGCCGATATTGCCTTCTTGGATCAGATCGGCCTGCGGCAAGCCGTAGCCGGCATAACCGCGCGCCACACTGACGACGACGCGCAAGTGAGAAAGCACTAACTGACGTGCCGCATCCAGATCATTTTGTGTTCTGAAGCGAGTCGCCAAGGTCAATTCCTCCTCGTGCGACAGTACCGGGAAGCGATTCACGGCCTGCACATAACCCTCAATACTGCCTACGGCAGAAGGTATCGGTAGACTCATGTTTGCATTCATGGCATTTCCTCCTTAATGCTGGAATTCTAGCACTCCGGCGAGGGGAGTGCCAGAACGTAAAAAGGTTCGATGCGGGAACAGTGATGTTCCAGGCAATTACAGTCGTAAATAGGGTAATAAAGTCGTAAATGCAGCCCCCAATCGCAAAGGAGCGTCGAAAGCAGCAACCCTGCGGGTCAGGGTTGCTGTATGGGCGTGTCCAATGCTGATCCTCCCTGAAAGTTGGCCTGACGAGACTCTCTATAGCCTACTGGCTAAGATTGCACGGGTGAACGCCCTTAGCCCTCTGGAGGTCCTAGGGCTTCTTTCTGGTGAAGAGAGGCCGATATCGGTAATTGGTTGTCCTGTGAACACCAAACACTTCTGTGAGGTCACAAAGGGGGCCTACGGCTCTCCAAACGACCTATTGAGCCACGCGACTGTATTTCCAGCGTTGACTCACTTGGGGGCCCTCAGCGCCTCGACCCTATCGCAGGTCGAAAACGGGATTAGAACGCCGGAGCTGGGCATTTTGGCATTTGGGATGGCCAGGGGGCGCTATTGGCGGGTTTGCAGACGATGCGTGGAACGGGATGCGAGGATTTACGGCGTCAGCTATTGGCATCGGGTTCATCAATTGCCGACTAGCCAATATTGCACAGAGCATGGACTGATACTGGATAGACTTGATCTGCGTCACGTTCAACTACGTGAGAATTTAGTCTTGCCATATGATGTTTTCAACAAGACCGAGCTAAGTAAACCCC
>CAWGHS010000007.1:35000-249514 GCA_963822425.1 uncultured beta proteobacterium | reverse complement strand
CTATTTCGGTGATTTCCCATACATCGGTCGCATCGCCTCGGGCGCGCACGACACCCAAGGTGGCGATGGCGGAGTCCAACATCTCAACAGCATTAGGTATCTGCGTGTTCTTTTGCACCAATGCCGTACGCACCACGGAGATCGCCGCTGCCAGACGCCCGAATGCAGTGACGCTAAAGCGTCCTTCACAGGCGGCTTGATACGGCAGGTGCATGTCCATCGCATACAGGTCTTTCAGACCTTGTGTAACGGGCACCCGTAATGGCGTGTTTTTCTTGGTCATTCGCTGCTGCCCTTTCTAGTTATCATTCTTCCTCCCCCTCTTCCCCATCGCGGGATACGGTCACTGCCTTCAGTTCCAAAATCCTTTTTGTGCTTCGAAGCGTTTCCATGCCCTGCCAAAATCGGCGACGCGCTCTGCATAATCATGTTCCGTCCAACCGCGTATGAGCGCGAGTGTATCGTGACGTGCGGCATTATCCAACTCATTCAGCAGGCGATGCGCAACCGCGATATCGTTCAGGATGCCAAGGATGTCTTGTAGACCTGACAGAACAGCTTCGTATTCTTTGACCTTTGCCTCATCGAACAAACTACCGAACATCTCAGTGCTGTAACGCAGCTTTTTACAGGCGATGCGCAAGGCATGCAGTTGTGCCGCATCTGCACCAACCAAATCCATGCCACGGCTAAGGACTTGCTTGTTGCGCTGCGTCAATATCCGCTTGGCGAACTGATCCAAAGAATCTCCCGCTCCTCCTATCGGATCAGCGTGCAACCACATGCCAAAGCGCAGTAACAAACGTTGGAAGTCTGGTGCGGCGAGGTTGCTCTCCATGCCGATATGCTGGTGTTTGCGCACCCGCTCGCTCGCCTGCAATACATCGTGCAGACCGTCATGTTCCGGCAGCCTAGTACAGATGGGGGCTAACGTCTGGGTGACGAACACATCCCATTCGCGCGAACGTCCCAAGGCCACACACAAGGCCGCCACTTGCCCGCGCAAAGCCAATAATTCGGCATCGGCATGGAAACGCAGCGCGATGGAAAGTGCCACACGTAAGCGGCGCAGTCCGACACGAACTTGATGTAGATACTCCTCATCCAATTTGAGCAGTGCCCCTGGCACGTTGGACTGCACATGCGCCAAGCAGGTACCGATCAGACTTTGCAGTGCACTGGCGATGGGCTGAGCGCGATGCAACTTCGGAAATCTGGCTTTGCCCACGGATGGATTGGACGCCGAAAACAGCAGATAGCCGTATTCCGCTTTGCTGGTGTGTTCCACTTGCAATGGCACGATGTCCAGCAAAGCCAACGCCAGTTTGAATAGTTGCTGCGGGTGGCCGGATATGAGTTCGAGTTCCAATTCTGAAATAGGACAGCTCGCTTGCCCAGCACGGATCTCGCCGCTGTCCATACACAGCTCGATCTCGGCTCCCTCAAAATTCAGCAGACGCAGGTTGCGTGAAAAATCGGTGACAAATACCGGTTGCAAATGGTTGCGGACACCGTGTGGTAAAACACCGCCGCTGGCTTTGAGTGCATCAAAATCCAATTGTTCAGAAACGACCGGCATCTCCCATTCGTTGCGCTGATGCAAACCAGCACTAACCTGTCCGCCACCCTTTAAAGTTTGCAGGAATCGCTTGCCGACCCGCCGCAAACGGAGTGCCATCGCTTGCTGGCGCAGCGCGAGGTCGGCGGTATCGTAATAGATGCTATAGAGTTTGAGCGTGCGAGCCCGGGTGGTCGACAGTGAACGCAACATGGGATGACGCTTGAGCCTTTGCAGGTGCTCAGGTGCGATGTGCAGCTTGAGTTCGGTTTCGATTGCCATATTCTCACTTATCACTAGGCACTCAATGAATCGCTTGCGGAATGGCCGCTTGTTTCTCTCAGACAGACTGTCCGGCAGCATACCCTGATGCCCATGCCCACTGGAAGTTGTAGCCGCCAAGTTGTCCGGTGACATCCATCACTTCACCGATGAAATACAAGCCGGGGACATCGATGCATTCCATCGTCTTGGAAGACAGCGCATGCGTATCCACGCCGCCGCAAGTCACTTCCGCTTTGCTGTAACCCAAGGTTCCCGTCGGCGTGATCTGCCAAGCTTTGATCTTATCAGCCAGTAGGCGCAAGGTTTTTTCTGCGTACTGGTTGAGCGGTTTATTCTCCGCCCAATGCAGAGCGATGATCTCGGCAAGGCGCTTCGGCAGATACTGTGCCAAAAAATTACTTAGCAACATTTTGCTGCCGCGCTGTTGCAAGAACATTTCGTGCAGCTCGTGATCGGGCAACAGGTCGATGCAAAGCGGATCACCATGTTCCCAATAGGAAGATATCTGCAAGATGGCCGGGCCGCTCAAGCCGCGATGGGTGAACAGGAGATTCTCGCGAAACCGCTGCTTGCCACAACTCACCACCGCTTCCAGCGACGCGCCGGACAACTCGGCGTAGAGCGCCCATTCTTCAGGGTGGAAGTTAAGCGGCACCAAGCCAGGTTTGAGTTTGGTCATCGGCACACCGAACTGTTCGGCCACTTTGTAGCCAAACGGCGTGGCGCCGATCTTGGGGATGGATAGTCCACCCGTCGCGATGACCAATGCCGGGCTCGTATATGTCCCGCGTCCGGTCGTCACTCGATAACCATCGTCGTACTCGATGTTTTCCGCGCTGCACGGCATACACCAACGCACGCCAGCCACATCACATTCCGACTTGAGCATAGCGATGATGGCCTCAGAACCCTCATCACAGAACAACTGACCGAGCGTCTTTTCGTGATAGCCGATGCCATGTTTATCCAGCATGGCAATGAAGTGTTGCGGTGTAAAACGCACCAGAGCCGAGCGGCAGAAATGCGGGTTCTGCGACAGGTAGTTATCAGGCTTGGTATTGAGGTTGGTGAAGTTGCAGCGACCGCCGCCGGAGATGCGGATCTTCTCTGCCAGCTTGGCTGAATGGTCGAGCAACATCACCGAACGCCCGCGTTGCGCAGCGGTCAGCGCGCACATCATCCCTGCTGCGCCCGCCCCCACGATCAGCACATCGACCGCACCCTTCATCGCAACAACTCGCGGATGACTTCGACGAAGGCGCACACTACGGAAAATCCCACAACGACTTGCACACTCTCGGCAGACAAGCGCGTTTCAAAAACCCCCAACTCCTGTTCACCATTGATATTGGCCGCAGTTAAAAAATGCCGGCCGTGAGATTGCGCATTGCACACCGCCACTTTCATGGGCGGTCTTTCGCATAGCGTTGGATGAATTCGCTGATGGCCGAGCGATATTCCACTGGGGAAATGAGGCCACTGTTGCCATGCTCACCGCCCTCGATCAATTTGATGAACTTCGGCTGAGCTGCCCTATCGTAAAGCTGCTGACTCATCGGGTACGGGACGAGTTTGTCCCACGTGCCATGAATGAGCAGCAGTGGTATCTTCAAGTGACCGACTTTATCCAATGAATCGAAGTGTTGGTTCAACAGCAGGTCGACGGGCAGATAGGCATATTGCATCTTGCCAATATCCGCCATCGAAGTGAACGTACTTTCCGTGATGATACCTGCGGCCTCCGGATGGTGGCTCGCCAACTCGATGGCGATCGCACCGCCCAAGGAGTGCCCGTAGATGAAACTATGTTGGGGATCGCAGCCCCGTTGCTTGATCAGGTACTGCCAAGCGGCTTCGGCATCTTCGTACACTTTCGTTTCGCTGGGTTCGCCGCCTGTGCTCTTGCCATAGCCACGATAATCGATGGCGAGCAGGTTGTAGCCCATATTGTGCAACCTAGCCACGCTGTCCGCATCATGACTATGTCCGATATTTTTATCATTACCATGCAGGTAAAGTACGTCCGGTGCATCGCTACGTTCAGCGGGTATCCACCATGCATACAATTCTCCCCGTTCATCCCCGCTGCCGGAAGGAATATGGACCTCCTCGAACTTCATACCGAAGCGCTCTGGTGAGGTCTGTAACTTAGACCTAGGCAAGAAGATATATTGCCGCTGCGTAGCCCACATATAGGTACATATGCCCACATACCCCAGCACCGCCAACATCAACGTCCAGCGGATACGTTTAGACCACTTCAAGATCACGCTTGTGCTTCTAGACGTTTCCACACGCACGCTCCTTTGCTGGCCTTTTCGATGTCCTCCACTTGAGTGCGATGCAGTTCCAGTTCGGCCGCATTGGCCGCCAATACCCGTACACGTAAACGGATCGCCTCGCCCGAGTCGTTGAATTGCACACCATCCGCATCGGAGCTCTCCTCGCCCAGCAGACTCTCCTGTCCGCGCGTCATGCCGAGATACACTTCCGCCAGCAACTCGGTATCCAACAATGCACCGTGCAAAGTACGGTGGGAGTTGTCGATCTGATAACGGTCGCACAAGGCATTCAGATTGTTCTTCTTGCCCGGATGCAACTCCTTGGCGACCTTCAATGTATCGATCACCGCATTTTTCAACGGCGACAATCCGGCTAGCGCCAACTCCGCGTTCAGAAAGCCAATATCGAACGGCGCGTTGTGAATGATGAGTTCCGCTCCGTCAATGAACTCCATCAGTGCGGAGGCGATCTCGGCGAACTTGGGTTCGTTCTGCAAGCGATCCAATGTCAGGCCGTGCACCGCTGCCGCCCCCTCATCGATCTCTCGCTCTGGATTGATATAACGATGGAAGTTGCGCGCGGAGACTTTGCGCCCATCCAGCTCGATGGCCGCAACCTCGATGATGCGATGCCCCTGTTTAGGATCGAGTCCAGTGGTTTCTGTATCAAGTACGATCTGTCTCATGCTCTTGCCCTCAATTCTTCGATGCCTCGGTTTGCCAGATCATCTGCGCGTTCATTGCCATCATGCCCGGCATGCCCCTTGACCCACACCCACTCGATGTGATGACGAGCGACCGCCGCATCCAGTCTGCGCCACAGATCGTCATTCTTCACGGCTTGTTTGCTCGCCGTTTTCCAGCCGCGCTGTTTCCAACCGGGCAACCATTCGGTGATGCCTTGCAGCACGTACTTCGAATCGGTGTGCAAACGTACCTCACAAGCGCGCGTCAATGTCTCCAACGCCATGATGGCAGCCATCAACTCCATCCGGTTGTTGGTAGTATGTGCCTCGCCGCCGCATAACTCGCGCTCTTTACCTTTGGCACGCAACAGCGCACCCCAGCCGCCGATGCCGGGATTGCCCTTGCAGGCACCATCAGTGAATATCTCCACCACATCACTCATGTGACCCACTCTTCTGTATCCCTTTGTTCAACTTGGGCGATGCGGGCATCAGCTTCTGCACCAACCCCTCGTTCCATTTCGGCTTGATCAACCGCATGCCTGGCACGCGCTTCACCGCATGTAAAAAATAGACCCCGCCGCTCATCGCCCACCAGCGGTCGCCCGCCTTTTCCATGAAAGTGAAACGATCCAACCATTTGGCTTGATGCAATGGGGGCGTATAGACCGCAAAGCGCCCGCCCACCACTTCAAAACCGAGCAATGCCAACCAGTCTTTCATGCGCGGCAGCGCGATGAATTGTCCGCTCCACGGATACCCCTGTTTTCTACCCAATGCCCGATGCAGTCCCCACAGGCTGAAGGGGTTGAAGCCGCTGATGATGAGGCTGCCTTCCGGCATCAACACGCGCTCCACTTCACGGATGATCTGGTGCGGGTTATCGGAAAATTCGAGCACATGCGGCAGCAATACCAAGTCCAAGCTGTCGCAAGCGAAAGGCAACTCGGTGCAGGCGAGACGAACCGCATTGCCCTGCTGATTTCCCGCCGTAAAACGTAGCGGCATGCGGCTGCTACGCAGAAAATCGTGCTTAGGCAACCCGAGTTGTAGCGCATTGAAACCAAAGATGTCGCTGACCGTATGGTCGAAATAATCCTGCTCGCGTTTCAAAACGTAGCCGCCCTGTTCGCAAGCGAACCATTCGCTCAAACTCTGTGCAGTTAACTTACAATTCGGCATCGGAATCCTATTTTAATCATGCTGACCATCACCGCCATCCCTGCCTTACAGGACAATTACATCTGGTTGCTCCAGCATGGACGGCATGCCGCCGTGGTCGATCCGGGCGAGGCGGCTCCCGTGTTGGACGTCCTGCGTAAGAACGGCTTGCAACTGGAAGCGATCCTGTGCACCCATCGCCATCGTGACCATGTCGGCGGCATCGCAGAACTGCGTGGAGTATATAACGTGCCGGTGTATGGGCGAAGTCATCCGAACAATCCCCATATCACCCATGACTTACGCGAAGGTGAGCAGCTTCGGCTAGACCAGTTGGAGATCACGTTCGACATCATGGAACTGCCGGGACACTTGGAAGACCACATCGCCTTCGCTGCCCCGGGTCTGGTGTTCTGCGGCGACATCCTATTCGGTGCAGGGTGTGGCAAGAACTTCGAGGGCTCGCTGGAACAACTACACCATTCGCTGCAACGTCTGGCCGCCTTGCCCGACAACACCCTAGTTTATTGCGCGCACGAATACACCGCCTACAATCTGCCCTTCGCGCATGCCTGTGAACCGACCAATCCGGTTGTCCAGCAGCGTATTGCCTATACCCGCATCGTGCGTGCCACTGTACCTTTCACTATTGCATTGGAAAAACTCACTAACCCGTTCTTGCGTTGCACCAGCCCAGAACTCATCTGGACTTTGCAAGCACGCGGCTTGTCCGATACCAGCGAACTTGGCGTTTTTACTGCCTTGCGCGACTGGCGTGAGCATTTTTGATTGCGGGAAAGAGCGTTCTAGTTTATTCTGCGCGCCCTTTCGGAGAGGTGGATGAGCGGTTTAAGTCGCACGCCTGGAAAGCGTGTGTGGGATAACATCCCACCGCGGGTTCGAATCCCGCCCTCTCCGCCAAATCAGCAACTTGCGTTAATTGCAAACTAACGCAGGCAACCCAAGAAAACCACGTTGCCACACTTCAGTGTGGCAAATTTGTGGCAAAAATCCCAAGCGTTGAAATAGCGGCAACCAGAGACAACCACCTTGCCAAGGGTGCCGTCCCGCTTACGGGCCGGAGATTCATCCCCGGCCCGGCCATGATCTACCCGCGCTCCGCGAATATTTTCCGCAAACTGCGCGGCTCAAAATACAAGTCCAGCTCCGCGCCGTGGCGGATAAGCTCCACGATATTGATATACCCCATTTCTTCCTCGCCCATGCAGGCCAGCCCAAAAGCCTGCAACTGCTCGCGCTCCATGTCTCGTTCCGTGATGTACCAATCAAAGCCATTCAGGAAGTAATGCAGGTGCGCGATGGCCTCATCACCTGCGCCGTCCTGCTCGTAGGTCTTCGGCATCGTGCGAATGAGCCTTTCCATTTCCACCACCTTATCGAAAAAATGCTGCTGCTCTTCGCCACGCATCCCGGCAGCGATGGCGGCAAGCTGTGCATGAGATATGAAGCCCTGCAGGAAGCGCAGCGCATTCTGCGCCTCCTCTCTTGTCTTGTGGTTGGTCGTTGTCATGTTGGCGCCCCCTTAAATCAGGCCACGTTCTGCAAAGCTCATGCAGTCCACACCGGCAACAATGAAGTGGTCAAGGGCGCGCACGTCAACAAGTGACAAGGCTTGCTTGAGTGCATCGGTCAGCATCTGGTCTGCCTTGCTAGGCTCGCACAATCCAGACGGGTGGTTATGCGCGAAAATCACGGCGGCAGCGTTATGATGCAGCGCACGCTTCACGACTTCACGTGGATAAACGCTGGTCTGCGTAAGCGTTCCACGAAACATCTCCTCTGTGGCAATCACGCCATGCTGCGCATCAAGGAAAATCACGCTAAAAACCTCAAATTCAAGCTCTGCCATCTTCAGCCGCAAAAAGTCACGCACTGCCGCAGGAGAGCTGAAAAACGCCTCTGCCTGACGCATCCTGCGCGAAAGAATTTCAAGCGCTTTGGCAATGATGTTTTCTTCCTCGTTCTGGATTTGCACTTCGTAGGGGGGTGAGATTTCGTTCTTCACACATGCGGTTTGGTGAGTGTCGGTTTTGATTTGTTCGGCTTGGCTGGTTGTGTTCGCTGCGTCCATGGTCTTTCTCCTGCGTTCGTTTGTCGGTTTGCTGCATGCGTTTTGGAGCCGTGTCGCGGCAGCGCAAACGTCGAAAGCAAGAGAGGAACGGAAAGCCCGAAGGCAAAAAAGTGGTGCGGCCTGCGCGGAAGGCAAAGCCGAGCACAGCCACGGTTTTTAGCCGTAGCCAGAATGGCTGGCTTGAAGTGACGAACGCTTTAGGGAGTTTGTTTCAACACGGCTTCTGCATGCAGCAATCCGGCGCGAAGGGATGGCGCTCGAACGGCTTTCAACCGGCCAAGCCGAACAGGAATGTGATTTATACGGGTTAGATGGTCTTACGCCCGACAGGGGCGGGCTTCAGATTGGCTCTAAATGTGGTGAACTTAGCGGGGCATGCCAGCCCAAGATAACAATGCCTTTGCCATGCCTTGTGTGTCGAAGGCTTGAAGAACGGCCAATGGCAATCCGAGTGCGGAAGTTACATGCCGCGCGTGCGATATTTCAGCTTCTTGATGTTCATGGAATTCATCTACGGGCAGTGACACGCCGTCGCGCAAGTGCATTCTTTTCGCTATCTCTTCAGGCCGGTCAATAAACAAGACCACTCCGCCTATACGTAGCTCACTGAAAACATCAATGTGAATTGCCTCAATGCCGCCATCAGACTTGCGGCGCATGGTGAAATGTCCATCGAGCAGGAGACTTCCCGTCTGCAACAACCTGGATACCCCTTGAATCAGCAAACGCTGATTCGCCTCAACGTCGGCAACCAGCTTCGAGTTGCCCGAGATGGCAGACTGCTTTTCTTCACGAATGATCTGGCTTGCCGTGTAGTGAGGAATGCCAATCTCATCCGATACAAGTTTGCAGGATGATGATTTTCCAACCGCATGGATGCCTGCCACGAAAATAACCTTCATGCTCTCCCCTTCCATGACTTGGAAAGAATCTTGGCGTAATCCTTGGAATCCAAGTACCTAAAGGATTGTGGTGCGACAAAGTCTTTGAATATCTTCTTCGGATCAACTGGCTGCTCAAACTCAAGCACGTCGGCAATCTCGATTGCGAAGCCGGATTTCTTCCCCTCAAAATAATCGTAGATAAGCTGACGGGTTACCCCGCCCCCTTTTTCCTTTGCTAATTCCCATAGGGCCGTGGGCGATCCTTCGATGACATCAACCACATTAACGGCCGCTACAATCTTCTGGGTGGGCGAGGATGAATAGATCACCAGTACATCAACCGGCTCAGCCGCCCAGCTTCTTCTAAATTCCAGCCGTTTTTCACCGGCCAGTATCTTTTCCACAAAGCAGGGACGGATAGAAATAAGCGCAACTCTAGGCGGCTTGGGAAATAAGTCTTTGGTACGCGTCGTCATCAATTTCTCGGATAGTTTGGATGCTGCCATTTACAACTCGATTCTGAGTAAGCCAGTCAAACGAAGGTGGATGGGTAAAATGCTTCACCAGCCGGAAAAGCATCACTTTGGTTGGCTTGGTGGCCATTCTTTCAATTTCACTCATGCTATACACTGTTCTACGGCGAACCCGATCCACGATCTCGTTCGCATCTCCCAGCGTTTCATACTGCTCGACGATGCCAATGCTGGTCACAGCTTTCTCGTCAATTGAGCGATAAAACAAAACCACGTCGCCTGGACTGATCTGCCCCAATTGGGCATGGCACAAATATGCCTGTTTAATGGCATTGCTCGCTGTGTGCGAGGAATTAAACAGCGTCATTTGCGGCGGATCAGACGGGGAGAAATAATCTGAAAACAAAATCCGGTGATACTCGGGGCGAATTGGAATGATAAATTTTCTGATGTTCGCGTCATGCCTGAAGTGCGGGAAATATCGCCGGAAATACTCAAACGAAGATAGGTCTGCCGGTGTGTCATCAGGGGCAATAACGGGATGCTTCTTCACATACACAACATCAGTACCATATCGCCCGAATTCGGCAAATCCGAAGTCTGCAAGTAGTTCAAAGAGGAAGCCGTGCTTCTCCGCGTCCCCGTGGATGAAGATATGCTCAAGTCGATTTTCTGTTGCGTAGCGAAAAGCCGCCTTCAAGAACAATTCGCCGATCTTCCTTCCTTGGCAATCCGGCGCGACTTTGAACGTACACAGCTTCAATGATGCGCCAGGTAGTACATCTCCATGCCCTGTTGCATCATCGTTTTCCTTTCTGGCATATATGCACAATGCACCGAGCCTATCCGGCTCTGCCCAGTAAACCCAGGCCCGACGATCATTCCTTGCACACCCTCTAAACCAATCATCAAATTCTGGATACCCTTCTCGCAAGCTATCGAAAAATTCGCCACTCAGTAACCGTGTCAGCGAATGCAGCGGCACGTCATGAATGTTGGGAAGCTGAACTGACGTCGGCTCATGTAATCGACGCAAGAAGTCGTCTGCTGCTTGAATCGCAAAAACACGATTACCTAACCCGCGACTGACGGCCTTTCTGTGAATCTCACGGTCTTCCGTAACCAAGTAATGCGCCGCATCACACTCAAGCGCAAACAGAATGGCATTATCGCAGGCATCATTGGGACGTGTTTCTGGGGTGTTCCAAGGACAATCCGACACTCCATCGAGACGAGTGTATTGCGCCAACCGGTCTCGTGTACGCAAGCGCCTCTCGGCGTTCCTGTCGCGATTGATGTCCTCTTCCGATGCGGGATGGAAAACTAGGGGATGCCCATGCTCTTGGGCCAGCCGCACAAAATTCCCCAGTCCCGGCGGCAATGGGATATTGGAATCCTCAAGCGGTATCAGAATGTTGGTATCGAGGAGAAAGCGCATTAACGGTTAGCGTTATGGATTGGCTAATTTCTCATCCAGTTGCTGGAATACCGTTCGCCCAGCCTCGTCTTCTGCGACCGCAAATAGGAACAGGCAGCGCCCCTTGCTAGATTTCTCCCAACGCTCCCCGACTTGCTTCTTCTCGCGTGAATCGTCGTTGCTCTTGTAGGGTTCGCCTTTATATTCTACAACCAAGACGCGCCCATCAATGAGTTCAGCCACAAAGTCTGGATAGAAATAATCACTGGAAGTCGGCAACCAAAAGGAGAATTTCTCTTGCCGCTCGATATTGCGTACCCACTGCTTAACCTTGGGGTGTGCATCTATGGCTTGAGCACATTGGAACTCTTCCGCCACATTACCCGCCCCGGTTTTCTCGCGCAGGTCATGGATCACCGGATAGAAATGCTTCTCGAACTCATAACTGCCTTGGTAGCACTGCCGCGCCGGATACATCCCCGCCCGAAACTCAAAACTGTAATGCACGGAATTCTCAACAGGCGGTACTGACATCTCAAACAGTCTCGCTTGGAATCCTTTCTCCATAGCCAATTCACGCAACCGTTCAATCTCTTTGCTGATGGCCTGAGCTAGTTGGAAGCGTGCTCGCACCAGTGCTGTCAGGGTAAAGCCACGATCATGGACTAGATGTGCCAACATCTTCACTAGATATGCCTGCAATTGCAGTTGAGATACATATGGCTTGCGTACTTCCAAGTCCAACCAGCGCACGAGGTCTTGCTCGCTAATGTGGCTGGTCACGTCGTTCAGCTTGAGTTGTTGTGCGTCAATATGTCGATACTTGACCTGCTGACCATTCACATCAATTTCAAACGAATTGATGCTCTCGCGGATGGTAAATCCGGCAAGTTGTACGGGCTGATCGAGCAAGTCCCAATCACCAATACTGGAGAGTGTTTCTTTCTCGACGATTTCGAGATAACCATCCAGTTGTAAGCAGAGCTGCGGAATCAGTGCGAAGGTCAAACCTAACTGTGCCGGAGCGCGTAGTGCCTGACGGACAGCGCGGTGCGCATCAAATTGCTCCTTGACTGCGACACGCGCTTTTTCCGGCAAGGTTTTGCTGATGAATACTTCTGCTTGCGCCAGCGTATCCGAATCGACATCGCCTTTTAGGAGAATCGTTGCACCTTGCGTAGTGGCGCGGATTTGCACCGCAGCCTTAATCTCTTCAGGCCAATGCTGTGTATCTGGCATCTGTGGCACTTCGATATGGCAATCCGGGATTGCGGGTGCTGTGGACACGCCACCACTTTGCCCGCCAGTCAGCGGCAATGGTTGCTGAGGGATAATCAATGCGCCCGTTTCCAGTCGCTC
This sequence comes from uncultured beta proteobacterium, assembly GCA_963822425.1. Taxonomy (GTDB): domain Bacteria; phylum Pseudomonadota; class Gammaproteobacteria; order Burkholderiales; family Gallionellaceae; genus Sideroxyarcus. The sequence goes on along the minus strand of CAWGHS010000007.1, from coordinate 237,317 downwards.
AAAGCCCATGTTCTGCACCATACGGTCTTTAAGTGTGGCGGCTGCTTCTGCAAAATTCTCAGCAACGATGTGGGCGTAGGCCTTGTTCAGCGCATCTTGCTGACGTTGTTTGGCATAGGGCATACGCAACACACGTCCCAACAACTGCTCCACATCCTTGGCGGATTTCACTGATTGCAGAGAGGCCAGCACGTAAGCGAAAGAGCAATCCCAACCTTCTTTCAAGGCCTCCACGGTAATTACATAGCGAATCTGACAACTAGGGTCAAACAGGTTGACTCCATCCAATTCCTTCTGCGAACCAGTCGCAACTGCAATTTGCTCTTCCGGGATGTTCTCTTGCTCAATCAGGTGCTGGCGCACAACATCAACCGTTGCCTCATTCCCCTTGGGCGCGGCTTGCACCAGCACGATAGGTCGGATGTAGTCCGTTTCCTTCTGTGCCGTCAACTCAAGTCCGTCACGGGTCAGAATCGCATCGCGCAAACACTCACGCCAGCCCTCCGGGTGCTCTGCCAACACAATCGGCAGCTTAATCATTTGCTCGGTTTTCAGCTCCTGCGCGGATACGTGATACAGCACATTGTTTCCGGCAACGGGTGTCGCAGTAAGCTCTACTACGCAACTAGGATTCAATCTGCCCAGCGTCTTGAAAAAACGGTCAGTACGATTGTTATGCGCCTCATCCACGATGACCACCGGCTGACGCAGATGCAGCCAGTTCGCAAGGGAATACTTGACCCGTCCGATGTCGGAGGCAGTCAGATAGGGCTGGTTTTGCAAATCTGCTTCTGTCACCTTTTCCAAATTCGCGCTCTGATTGGCTGGCAGATTATCGAAGTGCGGTGCGAGCTCTTCAAAGAAGGAATAGACGTTTCGCTTGGCGGTGTCAGTCACATTGAAGGATTGAATTGTTGCCACTACCACGATGCAAGCCTTGCCGACATCATGCGGACTGACAGTTTGTAGACTTTCCAGATCGCACACCTGAACTCTGTCGCCAAAGTAATGAGCCAATGCTTGGCGATAAGGATGCCGGGCATTGGACAGTGCTTCCAGTGTCTGTGAACGGATGGTGTCAGAGGGAGTTAGCCACAATGCAATCGGTGAGTCACTATCAAGCACCGCCTTGCCTGCCAGTGCAACAGCATGAGCGGCAAGCACCGTTTTGCCCCCACCCGTCGGGATGCGCAAACAAACGCAGGGCACATCATCAAACACGGGCTGATACCGTTCGTTGCTCCGATTTTGGGTTGCCAGCATCGCATGAAAGGCATCAGCAATAGGTACGCTGCGGCAGGATTGTAAAAACTGCACTAACGCGGCTAGAGTGTTCTTCTGGTAGGTTTTCAGTTCAAACATAGTGTTCAGCGCATTTTTACGTCATAGGGAATCTGCTTGAACGTAATGTTCTCAGCAGCGAGTCGGGCAGCACCTAAGCGGGTCGTTTCACCATAAATTACTTTTGGCCCATCGTGCGGGAATATCTCCTTGATGGCATCCAGCACTGCATGGGTCAACACGTTGCCACTCGCAGGGCGACGATCTCCGAGAATGCCGTTGTACAGTAAGTAATAAGCCTTGCCGCCCTCAATTCCAAGCAGCGGCTTGTCGAATACTTGCTGCCCCGGCTCTCCCGTTTCATAGTGCCAAACGTATGCAGCCAAAGTGGCGAAGCGAACTGTGGGATTGATCCGACCATGAGAGTCGAACGCAGGCTCTCCCAATGTGCAGAATCGGAATCCGCCGCCGCCTTTCCAATTCAAGGCTTCACTGATTCCGCCTTGCTCCCCCTCGATGACCTTCTGCAAGCGTTGGATACAGTGCGTCCGAGCATGCTCACCCATTTCAATGCCGATATAGCGGCGACCCATTTTATGTGCCACGGCAGCGGTAGTTCCACAGCCCAAAAATGAATCCAGCACAAGATCACCGGGGTTTGATGCGATATGAATAATTCGATTTAGCAATCGCTCTGGCTTAGGTGTGTCAAACGCATCTGCCACGCCAAACAACGAGTGAATCTCCTTCTTAGATTCATCCGTATGCCCCACCTCTTCGTGAGTCCACCAAGTCCAAGGAACAAGACCTTCAACCTCGCTCAGGTAACGAATTTGTCCGGGAGCAGAATCTCCATTCTTACCGAAAAACACTTTTCCTTGAGCAACTAGATCGAGGAATTTATCTTCAAGCATTGCCCAATGCCTTCCCTCGGGCGGGTAAATAACCTTACCACTTGGAGTAGTCACAGGGTATTGCTGGTTCGGGCGAAGCCCAGCGCCATTCATAGGGATTAAACGCCAATGCCCATTTGGATCATTGTTTGGATTTCGATAAGCAGATCGTGTTTTATCGTCAATCGCAACACGATTTCTTACCAGCTTGAACTTGTCTGGATTTTTTGCATAGCAAAGCACATAGTCATGCACATCACCAATGGCCGAATTATTATCTCTTGAATATCGTTTCTGCCAAATGTTTGTAGCGACAAATCGACTGCGACCAAAAACCTCGTCCATCAGCACCTTGAGGTAGTGCGCCTCGTTATCGTCAATCGTAATCCATATACTGCCATCATCAGCCAGCAAGTCACGTAGCAACACCAAGCGTGGATACATCATCGAGAGCCACTGGCTGTGCTCTAACTTATCATCGTAGTGATCGAAAGCACTCTGAGTGTTGTACGGTGGGTCAATGAAGACACACTTCACCTGCCCGGCATAAAAAGGGATCAATGCCTTGAGCGCCAGCAAGTTGTCACCCTGAATCAGCAGGTTTTCATCGCCCGATCCAAACACGGCTTCCTGTTTCAGCAGATGATAAGGCACATCGCGGGTAGTTTCCTTAGCCTGATTTTTGTTGACCCAATCGAGAAATGGCATTGTCTTCTGTTCTTCTTGGTTATTTTATTAGGCACATTGCTGCCGAAGCATATCAGGAAGGCGAAGCATACCGCCGAACCGGAATATATACAGGATGTCGCATTGGATTGGCATCATATTTGTCACTCAATAGCCGGTGGCACAGACGCCTTGAGCTTACGCATGTATGCTAGGTCAAAATACAAATCGTAACTGCTTGTTGAGATGTGTCGGGTTTGCCACAGCGAATCTTTGAAAGCGTCTGCTCCCTGCACGCCATCCAGCAAAACCAGCAATTGAGGCACGCTCAGGAACCAGCAGTTGAAGAATGGCTGGTTGATTTCCTTCTCTCCATTTGCATGAACCGCTATTTGTTGGCGCAGCTCTTCCAAAGATTCATTTAGCTCATTAAAGGATTTATGGAGCGCGGGGTCACTGACTGAGTACTGGGCGTTGAGGTTTCCTTCCAGAAATTGCTTTAGGAATATCCGATCTTGAAAGCTCCCATAGTCCAGCAAGGTCACTGCAATACGCTCGGTCTGGCGTCCTTTAAGCTCCAAGCGCGTCTTGACGCCATTATCATCAACTTCGATAAAGCCCTCTTGCCTTAATCGAAGCTCATGCCAACCTGCTTGGACTTGCGCCTTGAGCAGGCTGGCCGCAAGATCGCTTAACACATGCGCATCCGAACCGGCCTTGGCTCTACGAGTTAAGGCCTTTTTCTTGATCTCAACAAAAATTACCGTTTGCGCCGTTTCGATGACGAGATCGCATTCTCCATCTTCGTTACTGGAACGATAATTGCCAGTAAGAGTTGTGATTCCTCGTTTCAAGAATTCAGCGCGTAGAAATCGTTCTGTGGCTGAGCCAATTTGCGCATCGTCAAATTTCTTAATGTCTTTTCGCAAAGGCACGAATAAGGCTTCCAAGCATGCTTGGGCACACATCGCACGATCAACCAGAAAATAGTTTTTCCCATCATTGGTTAGAAGTGGGCGCAAGAAAAAATCATGTCCAGAATTTTCCAGTTCTGGAACACCGCGCACCGGTGCATCACTGGGCTTTGAAAAATTTTGATTCGCCCCCGCTGTGGGATGGCTCAGAACTTCTCTTAGTACTTTTGCGATTGCCTCGGGTGACAAACCAGCACATTTTTCTGCGATGGTTTGCACGTCAAATCTAACTGGCCCTCGCCGATTCTTCGATAAGTCGAGCAGTGAAACAATAACGGCGAGTCCTTCGTTTATTGTCCAACCGCTCCCATGCTTGGAGTCAAAATCCAGCCCATCGAGCAGTCCGCGTATAAGGCCAACAACATCACTTCCACGAATTTGTGGAATACAGAACATAGTATCGTAGACGGCCAGTTCCTGGAGATGCGGGAGCAGACTCCTCGCATCAAAACTTGCCCACGCCGAAGGCGCATAACTCTGCACATCCAATACTGCCGCATAGTCAGTGGCAAGCTGGAGAAGTTGCTTCCAATGCTCGTCCGTATTCTTCAACGGCTTCTTGCCGAAGGGATGTTTGGCAGCCAAGAGGAGTAAATATCCAAAAGGTATTTGCGGCGAGCCTTCTCCTACTGGAGATGATCTCCTAACCAAGTGGTATCGCTCAAATGCTTCATCATAAAGAGGGGTAATTTGATTGAAAATGCGTTGGGCGACATTTAATCCCCCCATTGATACGATCAATTTTTCCAGCCTAGCTACAAGTCTGGATTCGGATTCTGGTACGAAATATATTTCGCCATTTTTTCGATTCAGTTTATAGCCATCATTCAAAACTCGCTTCGCGGCATTGGCCACCTCGAATTCTCGTCGATGCGTTATTTCACGAATGGATCCGTCTCCCCAACTCTGTAAGGCTGCATGATCTCGGGCATAAAGAATGGATTGCTTCCAATCTCCTTCTATTTCCTCGCGATGCGAAGAATCAGCCCGGACAGCATCCTGCAATCGTTCCAGTACTGAGAAATAGGGTTCCAGTGATTCACCGTCAATGACATGATTATGTATGAGCTCCTCTTTCAATCGCCTACACCGTCGCCATACAGACAGATGACCCGAGCTAAATGAATTTCTTATTTTCTTGTAGAGCTCATCGGAAACAGCCGACTGCGTATAAGACGATCCCGCAGGTAATCCAACGTAACTGTATAGCTCGCTAAGGTCCCCCTTACATGCAGCAATACCATCCGGGCAATTATCTACAGCTTGACGAAACGAAACCAAATCCATTGAGCCAGTCTCCATGAACGCACATTGACATGATACTGAATGTCGGTAAATATAGGCAACTACCGACGATATGTATCAGGCATGGAAACCTCAAAAGTCACGCAGGTTCTGAGTCTCGCCAAGCAGGCAGGCGTTATTCGCGCCCGAGACCTTGAACCACACAACATACCCCGCACCTATCTTGCCCGCCTATGTGAAGCGGGCAGGCTCCAGCGTCTTGGGCGCGGTCTTTATATGCTGGCCGATAGCGCCATTACCACCAACCACAGTCTGGGGGAAGCCGCGAAGCGCGTACCCCATGGCGTGATTTGCCTGCTCTCGGCACTGCGCTTTCATGGGGTCACAACCCAAGCCCCCTTCGAAGTCTGGATAGCGATTGAAAACAAAGCGCGCGCGCCAGCCGCCAAAGAAACGCCACTGCGCGTCGTCCGATTCTCTGGGCAGGCACTAGAGTCCGGGATAGAGACTCATGTGATAGACGGAGTGCCGACCCGAATTTACTCCCTCGCCAAAACAATCGCCGATTGCTTCAAGTACCGAAACAAGATCGGGCTAGACGTGGCTGTCGAAGCGCTAAGGGAAAGCTGGCGCGCGCGTAAATGCACCATGGACGAACTCTGGCGTTACGCGGCGGTTTGCCGGGTATCCAATGTGATGCGTCCCTATCTGGAAACACTGACATGAGCGTAGATCAACCAAGCAACCTCCCCGCCTCCGTGCGCCAACGGCTGCTCAATATCGCCAAGCGCGATGGCGAGGCATTCGATCTGGTGTTGACGCGCTATGCTCTGGAACGACTTTTGTATCGTTTGGGACAGTCCCAATACCACGGCCAGTTCCTGCTCAAGGGAGCCATGCTGTTTGCTGTGTGGGGCGGAGAGGCGCACCGCCCGACCCGTGACGTTGACCTGTTGGGATTCGGGTCGAGCGAGCTTCCGCAGGTGGTGCAGATTTTCCAGGACATTTGCCAAGTGTCCGTGGAGCCGGATGGGCTGGAGTTTCTCCCGGACACCATGCGCGCGGTAGAAATCCGCGAGGATCAGGAGTACCAAGGCGTGCGCGTGTCATTTGAAGCACGCTTGGGAAATGCCGTTATCCCGATCCAGATTGATATTGGCTACGGCGATGCGGTGACACCCGCGCCGGAAGACATTACCTACCCCACCGTGCTGGATTTTGCCGCCCCCAAGCTGCGCGCCTATCCGATCTACACCGTGGTCGCAGAAAAATTTCAAGCCATGGTGTGGCTCGGCATAGCCAATAGCCGCATGAAGGATTTCTACGACATCTGGGTCATCATGCAAAAGTTTCCGTTTGAGGGGCGCGTTCTGAGCACCGCAATCGACGCGACCTTTGCACGACGCCAGACACCCTTGCCGACCGAGGCACCTTTAGCCCTGACCCAGGTGTTTGCCAACGATGCGGCAAAGCAAACCCAGTGGAAAGCGTTTCTGCGCAAGAACGCATTGCCGGTGGATGACCTGACGTTCCCCGACATCATCACAGCCTTGCATGATTTCCTGATGCCGCCGACGCTGGCATCTGCCAAGGGATTGACCTTCGATGCCCAATGGCCCGCTGGCGGATCGTGGCAAAGCAAGGCGGAACAAGCCTAGGTCTGCGTCCGAACGAGTGTTGAAGGTCTTTGACTGCGGCGGATAGCCCTTCCGGCGGACCTGAGCTTCCCACTGGAATTCGCCTCTTTTCCTGATTGTCGCCATATTGAGTTTCCCCTGTGCAGTGTGGCAAATTTGTGGCAATAAATACTTTTACGGATTCTCCACAACCACGAATGCCCCGTCAACAAAAGGATTCATTAGTTTTCATTAAGCCGCCTGGAAAGCGTGTGTGGGATAACATCCCACCGCGGGTTCGAATCCCGCCCTCTCCGCCAGTAAATCAAAAATAAGCCACTGATTCTAGTGGCTTATTTATTGTCAAAAGCCATAAATTCACTTTATAAATAAATACTTGATGCATGTTAAGTGGTTCGTTCCGGTTCGTTCCGGTTTGCAACCGACCGCCCAAATCCGGTACTATTTGGGGGTACTTGTGGGGGTATTTTTAGTTTTCACGTGGGGGTATCGGTATAATACCCACATCTTCCGACGTGAAAGGAATGGCGATGGGAAAGCTCTCAGAGAAGGCAGTCCAGGCAGCGAAACCAACGGCAGCAGATCGCAAAATCAGCGACGGCGATGGTCTGTTCTTGCTCGTCAAAACCAACGGCACTCGGTTGTGGCGGATGAAATACAGGTTTGCCGGAAAGGAAAAGTTGCTATCGTTCGGTGCTTATCCAGAGGTAGGACTAAAGGACGCACGCCAGTGCTGTTTTGAAGCGCGCAAATTGCTCGGACAGAGCATTGATCCATCCGCAGAAAAGAAAGCGGCCAAAGCGCGTTTAATCGAATCTGCACAACCCGTCGCGACGTTTGAGGTAGTGATGGATGAGTTGATCGAGGCGAAAGCGAAGCGCTCGACCGAAAAACATATTCAGGACTACAGGCGCAGCATGGAACTGCACGTATTGCCAAAGCTGGGAAACAAGGGCATTCAGGAAATAACAGCAATCGAAGTAATCGAGTTGGGCAAGAGCACTGAGGCGCGCGGAAAGTATCTCGCGCACCGCATCATTCAGCGAATCGGCGAGGTGTTCGATTACGCGGTGGCGACTGGCCGGCGAGATCAGAACCCAGTTACGAAGATGACGCATGCAACAATTTCGCCGCATGCGAGGGAAAACAACCCAGCCATTTCAGAACGTGAATTGCCTTTATTCCTTCACGATCTTGAGGTCTATCGAGGCTTTTACATCACGAAGCTATCCCTACGTTTTTTGCTGCTCACAGCCTGTCGGACTGGTGAAATGCGGGATCTGATTTGGGAATGGGTGGATCTTGAAAACAAACTAATCACAATCCCAGCAACTGGCTACAAAACAGGCCGGAAGTCCATCAACCAAGGCAAAGCTGGCAAGCCACATTTTGTCCCGCTGTCGAGCCAAGTGGTTGCCCTACTCCGCGAAGCTCAATCATTAACAGGTAATTCCGGCGCGCAGTATATCTTTCCGACGCATCGGAATTTCGATACAAAGGCCAGTGAAAACGTGATTTCTAGCGCAATTGCGAATATGGGCGTAGATGGACGATGGAAGGGAAAGCAGAGCGGGCACGGCTTCCGCAGGCTCGCCCGAACGAGCTGGGGAGAGTCAGGGAAATGGAGCTACGAAGCGATGGAACGCCAACTCGCGCACTCGGTTGGAAATGCGACCGTGAGCGCATATGATAAAGCCGAGCGATTGGAAGAGCGCAAAGAAATGCTGCAGTGGTGGGCTAATCGAATTGACGAACTGGCGAAGGGTGCCAAGGTGCTTGAACTTAAGCGGGTAGCTGGCTGATAAGCGGAAGCGCAACGGTATAGCTTCCGCGCGCGAGCTAACGTTGAAGCGGCTTACAAGCGCGTTGAGTATTGGGGACGAACGGGTGAAGATGATGCAGTGGTGGAGTGATTATACCCAAACGACTACCTTGCAGAGTTCAGACGTATTATTCACGAGGAATGGGTACCAAAACGGTCAGCACAGTATTTCAGGGAGCGCGATCCGATGGCATTGCCATATCTGGATGAGGTGATTCTGTCGCTGCCTGGTCCAGTAGGCGAGTCAAACGTCCCAAGGGCGAAAAGGTTGCCGAAAAAACGTGCTGCATAACTTATAAAAACCGCCTTCGGGCGGTTTTTGTATTTCAGAATCACCCCGTTTAGGAAAGTGCCACTTCAGCCAATTTGTGTTGGTGCTTCGCCACTACCTGAGCTCTTATGCAGCACGTCAGGTTTGTGCAAATACGTCGATGAAGTCGCCCTGCCACCTCAGCAGTCAATCCTGACCGCTGCCTAAATGTCATTGTGCATTAAGATGTCTACGGCTAAATCCATTGAGGACAGCTCTATCAACTCCCCCGCGCCGTTATACGCATATCTATTCAATCTTGAGATTCGAATCATCAAATTTGCCTGCTTCTTCCAAAATTTCTGGACGATATTGGTGAAACCAATCTAATAGTTCCACAGATAGCCCAACCCGGCAAAAAACCCACACCAGACCTCTTCACCAACTCCATGTAATTGATCGGCCTCCCTGTTTGTGCATCTTCCGTGTTGTCCTGCCAATGCCCACAGGCTCAACCAGTAGAAGGAAAAAAGGGGTTGTGGAACCCAAATCTTGTTGTCGCCAATTGTTGGAGGTGTTCCATTAAGTACTGGGCTGGTATGGAGAAACTTCATGAAGAGCAAGCGTTGCGTGGTCTGCCATCAATCGTTTCAACCGTGCCCACAAGTTCCGAATCAATCCTATTGCTCTGCACCCGAATGCCAACGGGAGCGCCGCCGACGTTGGCAGCGAAACAAATTGCAAACCGATCCCGACTATCGGGACAATCAGTCCAGAGCACAGCGAGCCTAGATGGACAGCAACCCCAAGTACTTTAGCGAATATCGCAAGGCACATCCAGATTATGTGGAGAGCAATCGAGAAAAGCAGCGGCAACGCGACGCGCCGCCGCAGAAACTGGAAATTGCAAAGATGGACGTGTCGGCAGCACTTCAGCCTTTCCCATCAGGTATTTACCGCTTGCAGCCAGCTATCGCTTCAGCTCTTGCAAAGATGGATGTGTGCATTGTTGAAATCACTCTGTTGTCCGCAATCTGTCCATGTAACGAAGAGCCTTGCAAAGAGATGACGTGATGGGCGTTGACGCGCACAAACACTACCGTACGCCCTTATGTGCTCTCGATTTTTGCGCCTTTCTCGTTGGCATGCTTTTAGACCTAAAACAGCATACCAAGATGACCGTCGCGCCGTAAATGTGCGATTAGAGAGCCTAGCTTCCTTTAGATATCGGGAGATCGGGACGTATGCAATCAGGCGAACCATCAGATGTGTCAATCGACCAGCCGAAGCTCTTTCGGGCTGCAGAATATGTTCGGATGTCCACTGAACACCAACAGTACTCGACTGAGAATCAAGCTGACAAAATCAGAGAATATGCCGCCCATCGGGGTATCGAAGTCGTACGCACGTATGCCGACGCAGGCAAAAGCGGTCTGCGCATGGATGGTCGGCAGGCTCTGCAACAGCTAATCAAGGATGTCGAAACTGGGGCGGCTGATTTTCAAATGATTCTAGTGTACGACGTCAGTCGCTGGGGACGGTTTCAAGATGCGGACGAAAGTGCATATTACGAGTATATCTGCCGTCGCGCTGGCATTCAGGTTTCATACTGCGCCGAGCAATTTGAAAATGACGGTTCGCCGGTCTCTACTATCGTCAAGGGCGTCAAACGTGCGATGGCCGGAGAATATAGCCGAGAGTTATCTGCCAAGGTATTCGCCGGTCAGTGCCGCCTGATTGAACTTGGGTTTCGCCAGGGGGGGCCAGCTGGATACGGTCTGCGTCGTGTACTGATCGACCAATCGGGTTCGATGAAAGCCGAACTGGCAAGAGGTGAGCATAAGAGTCTGCAAACTGACCGCGTTATTCTCATGCCGGGGCCGGAGGACGAAATCCGGATCGTGAATCAAATCTACAGCTGGTTCATCGATGCAGAATTGGTGGAATCCGAGATTGCGCTACGACTAAACGGCATGAAGGTACGCACCGATCTTGACCGCGACTGGACCCGCGCCACCGTGCATGAGGTTCTGACCAACGAAAAATACATTGGCAACAATATCTATAACCGAATTTCGTTCAAGCTCAAAAAACTTCGTGTCACCAATACGCCGGATATGTGGATCAAGAAGGAAGGTGCGTTCGACGCCATCGTTCCGCCTGAATTGTTCTACACCGTACAAGGAATTATCCGCGCTCGCGCTCGACGTTACACTAAAGAGGAGCTGATTGAACGTCTTCGCAATTTATATCAGCATCGCGGATTTCTCTCAGGCCTGATCATCAACGAGACAGAGGGGATGCCGTCCACTTCGATCTACGCACATCGGTTCGGCAGTCTAATACGAGCCTATCAGGCAGTGGGTTTCACCCCAGACCGTGACTACCGTTATCTGGAAACCAACCGCTTCTTGCGGAAACTTCATCCGGAAATTATCGACCAAACCGAGAAGATGATCGCTGACTTGGGCGGTAGCGTGTTGCGAGATCCGGCGACTGACATTTTGCAGGTCAATCACGAGTTCACCGTATCGCTGGTACTGGCTCGCTGCCAGACGCACGACAACGGCCGCAACCGCTGGAAAGTCCGATTCGATACCAGCCTAGCCCCGGACATCACAGTAGCGGTTCGCCTCGACCAGCCAAATCAGGCACCACTGGATTACTACCTGCTGCCTCGGTTGGATTTCGGGCAGCAGTTGATCAGCTTGGCAAATCATAACGCCATTGAGTTCGAGAGTTACCGATTCGACACGATGGATTACCTCTATGGAATGGCCGAGCGCACACGCATCAGGAGAGCAGCATGACTCAAGTTCACCCACCCAGCGAACTGCAGATGATCCCGATTGACAGAATCGAGATTCTTAATCCCCGCGAGCGCAATACCCGTGTATTCGAGGAAATAGTATGCAATATCAAAACGATCGGTTTGAAGAAACCGATAACTGTTACTCCCCGTTTTGGTTCAGATGGCGAAGAACACTATCTACTGATTTGTGGCGAGGGGCGACTCAAGGCATTCCGTTCTTTGGGCGAGGCCACTATCCCCGCATTGGTGGTGAAAGTGAGCGACGAGGATGCGTACATAATGAGTCTCGCTGAAAACATTGCTCGCCGCCAGTGCCGACCATTGGAGCTGCTGGCAGGAATTCAGCGACTGCGCGACCAAGGCTACGACAAAAATGCCATCGCCGAAAAAGTCGGTTTCACCCCGGAATACGTCTACGGCATCCTATTATTGTTACAGAATGGCGAGGAGCGTCTCTTGGTTGCAGTCGAGCGGGGGCGCATTCCGCTCAACACTGCACTTGCCATTGTTGGAGCAGGAGATAGTAGCAAAGCGGTACAGGTGGCTCTCCAGGATGCCTACGAATCCGGCAAGTTACGTGGCAAACAACTACTCCAGGCACGTCGCATCATCGAGCGTCGGCAGGCACTAGGTCGGTCAGTGGCGCGCGGCACTTCCCGTAAACGGGAAGATGTTACAACCTCCAGCCTGGTCAGGGTTTACACAAAGGAAGTCGAACGCCAGAAATTGATGGTAAAAAAGGCCGAGTTTACGCAGCAGCGCCTACTCTTTGTTGTCGGCGCTCTTCGCGAGATGCTGGCGGATGAAAACTTCACCAATCTGCTCCGAGCTGAAGGGTTAGATACTCTGCCGAAATATCTGGCCGAGCGCGTCTGGTCCGGAGGGCATGTTATATGACCAAGGTATCGCTCGGTTTCATACCCAAACCGCTCACCGTCCCCTTGGACATGATTCTGCCTTCCCGCAAGATGCCAGAAGGGCTATCGATATCTCGCAAATTCAAGCAGATTAAATCATCCATTGAGGCCGTTGGTCTGATTGAACCTCTCTCGGTTGGGCCTGCTGACAAGAAATCTGGACAACATATTTTGCTGGACGGTCACATTCGCCTGCTCGTTATAATAGAACTGGGCTTTGGCGAAGTGCAATGCCTCGTTGCCAAAGATGACGAAAGTTATACATACAATAGCCGGATCAATCGCCTGTCGACGATTCAGGAGCACTTTATGCTGCGACGGGCGATCTCTCGCGGCGTTACACCGGAACGTCTCGCCTCGGCACTCAGCGTGGACATCAGCTACATCATCAGAAAAATGAACTTACTGGATGGAATTTGTGATGAGGCGACGGAACTGCTGAAGGATCAGAACTTCTCGGTAGACGTTGGCAGGGTCATTCGCAAAATGAAGCCAACGCGACAAGTTGAATGTATCGAACTGATGGTGTCGGCCAACAACATTACAGCCGCCTATGCTGAAGCATTGTTGGTTGCGACCCCAGCGGAAATGCTCGTAGATGGAAAGAAACCGGCAAAATTGACCGGTGTTAGTCAAGAACAAATGGCAAAGATGGAGCGCGAGATGAGCAACCTGCAGGGACAATACAAGATGGTCGAACAGACCTACGGTCAGGATGTCCTAAATCTGGTGCTTGCCAAGGGCTATCTAGCCAAGCTCTTGGAAAACAAGTCTGTGGCTCGCTATCTTCGTCAAAAACAGCCGGATGTTCTGACAGAGTTCGAATCCATAGTGCAGACAGTGTCACTCGATCAGTAGCCGGCTGATAAGCTGGAAGCGCAACGGTATGGCTTCCGCGCGCGAGCTAACGTTGATGCGGCCTACAAGCGCGTTGAGTATTGGAACGAACGGGTGAAGATGATGCAATGGTGGAGCGATTACCTGGTCAGAATCGAGCGCTCGGGGCATGTGGCGGAACTGCGGAGGGCGTAAAAGGCCAAATCAGGCAAATTTTGTAGGCACTACCAGGTTCACGCCGATCCCCTTTGAAGGAATCGAGTGATCAATCAACATCCGATACGCAGACAGCAACAGCGGATTGATCGCATTCCGGTCAGTCACAATCTCTTTGCAATGGCGCATAACAAAGCCGGCAAGCACATCGGCCAATTGAATCCCGCATGATCGGTTTGAATTTGCAAAAAATAATGGCGCGGTCTGAGTGAAGTGGAAATTGGAATGCGGCGTATATACCTGCCTCCCGTCTTTCAACAGCACCTCCGCACTTTGTTTGCCATTCCTGATAATCTCGTCAAGGTGCTTCTGTTCATCGTGATAAATCCGAACACCGGATATATCCCCCAAATGAAACAGGTTAATCCGGGCGTAAATGTTACAAAAAGACGAAAGATTCGGAAGCATCCAAATCGGTTTGTTGTGCTTGCTATCGTCTGGCAAGGGAAGAAATTTCAGGTGAGCATCTTCAGTATCTCTACTCATGGTTTCGTAGTCATCAAAACTTTCCATCAAATTCTTGAGCATAAATTCTGCTTCAATATTTTGATCCCTTTCATATTCAGACCAGGACAGAAGCGTCTGGAAGGACTCGCGCAGAGTTAAATCTGATGGCGCCGCACAGGCCGCGATAAATTTCTCAAACACTGTGATAGGCGCATGGTCGTAGAGATAATCAGCAAAACGAACGCGCACAACTGCGTCTGCATAGTCGTGACCAAGTCCTGCGCAAGGCGGGGCTATATGGGAATTGACGATATGCATACAAAGAAAATACTTCTTGTCAACCAGTTCGATGAAAAAGGGAAGTTTTTCACCGCATACAAACTCCACGATGTCTCGGACGAAGCCAGGTTTCTTTGTCAAAGAGCTGGACTTCAATTCTGAAGCCTCAATCTGATGCTTTGCCTTCAGGCGAGCAATCTCACTTTCCAGACGGACTTCATCATCGACGCCGACACATGCCAATGAAAAAAACGGTTGCCCATCAAAATCCAATGCACGACCAGATTTAATCAGGTCTCCGCTGTGCCCACTCTCATCCAAGTAATAATTGATAGCCATCCTCGACCGACGAATCACTCATCGCTGCCTTATACCCGTTTATCAAAAGACCTAAATCGAAGCGGAAATCGCATTTTCTAATGTAATCTGGACATCGTCTGCAACCTCGTTCTCCGGGGTCTTTTTAGTCCATTCACGTTTTTCGACCAAGCTCGGCATTTGGGTTACGGCACCCAACGGATCTATTCCCATGGCTGCCAGTCGATTCAGCAGTTCGGCAACAACGTCATCCTTGCGCAAAGACCAAGTTGAGGCGAAGCATCGCCAGAAGACCCAGCCTGCACGTTCCAGCACTCGTTGCCGTGCCATGTCATGGGCCCATCGATCAGGCCCGTGGTATTCGTCGCCATCGCACTCAATTGCAAGACGGGTGTCGTTGGCACCCTCAACCACCATGTCAATGCGATACGCGCCTGTCTTCACCTGGGGAATGACGCGATAGCCTCTGGAAATCAGAACCGAGAATACCTCGCGTTCAAAACCAGACTCACACAGTTCGATCAAATCTTCGGCTGACTCCTTATCTACGACCAGCGGCTTGTCGAAATGAGACAACAGTGTCAGGCGAAGATCCTTGTCGGAAAGGTGGGCAGCGTCGACCGACCTCACTAGGTACATGCGATCCCTTGCCCGGCTGGCGGCAACGTTGAAACGCTGCTCGAACAGGTTTCCTGAAAGCGCCTTACAGTTGCTGGGATCAACCACCATCGACAAGAACATGATGTCGCGCTCATTGCCTTGAAATGTCCGCGCGTCCCCGCACTCGAAGCGTCGGTGAAGCAGCTCGGCGGCACTACAACGTTGGCGAACGATAGCATCGATGTGCTTAGCCTGATCCATCCCCAGAAGGGAAACCACACCCAAAGAGCGACTGGCGAAATGCTCGTCCTTCAGGAGTGCCTCGATTTCATCTGCAATTGCGTGCGCCTCATATTCATTGCAGTCGTGAGTATTCCGCCATCCCTCTGTTACGCGAATATCAACCAACGGCGGGTCAAGCCGCTCCGAGGCCTTTGGAATGCGAAGTGGCTGAATGCCGTCTTTATAGAACACACGATTGGAGTACGCGATAATAGGCGGGACACACCGGAAGTGCTCGCGCAGCATGACTTGGTAGGCAGCAAACACGCGAGCCGCCAAGTCATAGAGCGAGCTTGTCGGGGTCATCGCCGCTTCATAGGGCTGATCAGCCAAGAAGCGTACGCGCAGATCTTGAATCTTTTGTGCAGAGATAAATCCGGCATCAGGCGACACCTGCTTATCGTCGCCGACGACTAGTATCTTTTTCCCGCGCAGGATGGCCGGCAGTGCCCACAAGTCCGACTGGCTCGCCTCATCCACGATAACCAGATCGAACGCGCCAATCTCTGCGGGCATGGCTTCAGAGATTCGGGCATGGCTCATAATCCAGCACGGCACGGCGCCGGCAGCGTCGAACATGGAGTCTCGGGCATCCCGTCGATGCATCATGGCATTGGTTCCAGTACCCTGACCAATCTTGCGAATGGCCGTCGCGTACCCGGCTAATGCTTGTAATACCTTGGGGGTCGCATTGCGCTTGGTCGCGAGCCACGCAGCCTTGGCGACCATATCTTTGTACAACCGTGCGAGTCCCCCTTCTACGTCACGACGACGCGCGGACAAAGTAACAAGTTCATCACGCGCTTCGATGCTGTCGAGATACGACCGCATGCGTGCCCAGTTCCAGGCCTGCCGCCAAGTAGTAGGGAACGCCAAGTCCTCTCCAGATGCGTCCACCGGTTCCGTTCGAATTCGCGCAGCGAATTTAGGCGCACCGCTGGCTTCAAATCGCGTTGAAAAGTCACGCACGCAGGTGAGTTCTACCGATAGCCCAGCGATACGGCGCAATTCTGCGAGCAATTCGGCATAACGAGCTACAGCTCGTTCTACCGGTAAATCGGGATTTCCTAGTTCAGATTCCACGAAAGAGCGTAGTCTATTGGCAACCGGCCCAGCAGTACCTGCTAATTTTTCTTGAAGAATGGCAAGCTGGGTTGCCGAACGCGATAGATCCGCTCGGGTCAAATGCCGCCTCAAGTCCTCACGTATGTGCATGAGATTTGCAGCCGTCCCAGCCAGCTCTTTTGTGGGTGGCTTGTCAAAAACGGTCTCGGCCTTCTTGGGCAACAGCGTGTCGAAGTGGGTTGCCATGCGGTGTGCCTTCCGTGCCATAACTGCCACAAGTTCAATCTTGCGAAGGGATGTCACCCCGCCTTCAAGGTGCGGAACCGAAAGGTCAGCGGCGATATGATTCCATCGTGCTTGGAATGAAATGACTTGGCCGTGAAGTTCGATATAACGATGGACATGCGCCCAGTCTTCCTCTGTCGCCGGCGGCTGCCCATCCACTCGCACCTGAGCGATGTGCTCTTTGGCTTCGCCGTTACCGAGAGAAACAAATCCAAAAGGTTTACCGTGCGCCGCTCCTCGCTCCACCGCCTCCCGTGTCTTGGTGCAAGCGAAGCCTGATTCAGGAAACTCAACTGGACGCTGCAAAAATTCGGCGCGAGCATTGATGAGGAAGGCAACGTCAGCAAGGAGGACTTCAAGTGCTTTCCGCTCCGAAGCAAATGATGGCAGAAGACATTTATTCCGTAGCTCGAAGGGCCATTTTTCCCCGGCAGCTTCAAGTTCTTTCACGAGACCCAAAGCGTCTTCGATGTTCGTCAGAAGCTCGCGCGCGGCCCGTAGGGTATCCGGCGTGACCGCTTTGAGTGCCAATACATCACCTCGGGCAACCTCGCCCTCAATGGTTTTCATGCGGGATAGAACTTCGTGCAACTCACTGACGACGGCAACAGATAACAGATCATCCGCTGAGGGAATTCTCGTGTGTGCATAAACCAGATCAGAGCCAAGCTTACGGCGCGCCTCGCGAAGCCGCCCCGCCTCGTCCTCGGATAGCGGCGGGACATGCTCGGGTGCGAGACTCAAAGGGTCTTCCAACCAACTGTGTTTTTCGTGACCGGAAACGACGAGTTCGGCAATCTTCTGCGCGCGCATCGGCGCACCATCGACCTCAACTTCGGAGAGCTGGCCTACAGCAATCTCATCAACGCGCTGGTCTATGCTCGCCAATTCCGAGTGAGCACGATTAATGGCCGCGTTAAGCAACTCGATTTCATGCACGGTCTGCTCTGGGTTCAACTGGGAAACTCGGTGCTGAATGGCGTCAATCGACGCTTGAAATTCGCGTACACCTTCGCGGTCGCTGGACAATAGCGCCACCGTGAGAGGCTGAACTTCCTCGGGGATTTTCGCCTTCAAAACCTGCAGGGCGGACTCGCCCCGGGATGTCACCAAGATTCTGCGTCCGGTAGCTAGATAGTGGCAGATGATGTTGGCGATGGTGTGCGTCTTGCCAGTTCCGGGTGGCCCCTGCACAGCAACGCCGGGGGCTTTCTCTAGGCGCTGGACGATAGTGACTTGTTCATCGTTGTAGGGGAGCGGGAAATAAAGCTCTTTAACTTGGCCGGCTCCCGAGCCATCCCGGCTTGATAGGCCGCGAAAACGTACTGTGTCATATTCAACGGCTTCGTCTGCCGGGGGCATTACGAGTGACAACGGCCCGGCTGGAATGTCGCAACCAGATTTGAGATTTGCTTGCAGTCGCTTCAGATCCTCGAATAGGTAGTTGTTAGACCGTGGCCGGGCGATGAGCACCCAAGCGTCGGTCACAACGAGGTTCTCACCTGGAACGGGTACCAGCCCCTCTTTGGACATAACTTCACGGTAACTGCCATGGCTGTCCAAATTTGTTGCTGCAAGTTTGAGCACATCGGAGTAACTCGACGAGTCAAACGGCGTTACTGGACGATCCTTGTGTTTTTGCAGGTGGTCACGAATAGTGCGCTCAACATCTGAAGAACCAGCAATCTGGCAAGCAACAAAGGCGTCCATCTCAACCCGTGTGTCGGTCGCCCGTGGGCGAATTTCGAGTGCCATTGTTTTCTCGTCAAGCGTGATTTCCACGGTCTGAGTAAGAAGTGGATATTCAAAGGACAGATGAGCGCCTTGCAACGAAATCTGCCATGTGCTGATGCCAACACCCCAGACCAGTTCTTGCGGTTTGGCAGTTTCTTCTGCCTCCATCTGATGCTTGAGCGCAAACAGGTCACCATAAAGTGCAATCGTCTTGCGGCGGGGACTTTCGCCTTCTGCCCAAGCCGCCCAAAGCGAGGAATATGCATTTAGAGCACGATCCCCGGCTGCACGCCAGGTTTTTTCAATTTCTGCAGCTTCGACATTGGACTTGCCATCAATCGCCTGAGTCAATCGGTGTTTGAACGCTGCTTCATCCAGTGATGGTTTTGCGCCATCAGGATCGGCGCTAATCACGAACATGCCTTTTTGTTTGTCCGGCAATGATGGAGGATGGACAGCCTCAAGACGTGGAATCCGTAACCAGATGTGGTCACCCTCAACCTTTAAATCGAACTCTGCACCAGGAAGACCTGTAACGGATTCGCGTCGTCTAATGAAGCCTTTTAGATTACCAAGACGGTACCCGCGTGGATCGACATCTTTAGCCTGCTCACCTATGTAATCAAGCAGTCGGTGAAGTAACTCGTGTGCTTTATCCAATCCATGCTCCCTGTCTAATTCTTTTGCACGGCAAACTCATTAATAATTGTCCCATAATTCAGAACTTCACGCGCACAGCGGGAGATTGTCATTGGGGAGAAGCTCCATATCTGAATTTAAGTTGAGTTTGGCTTCTTTGCCCAAAGCTCAAGCAGAGTATACTTACAAAATTGATGTGTATCAGCC
Source organism: uncultured beta proteobacterium (assembly GCA_963822425.1). Taxonomy (GTDB): domain Bacteria; phylum Pseudomonadota; class Gammaproteobacteria; order Burkholderiales; family Gallionellaceae; genus Sideroxyarcus. The sequence continues at coordinate 217,911 of CAWGHS010000007.1, read as the reverse complement.
AAGTATCAGCTAACAAGTGGAGGTTGTTAATGGTTGCTAGTTCGAAACCCAAGAGTGCGTTAATTGCTTATTGTGTACTTGCAGAAAGGCTCCGAACTCCAGGAGTTGGAAGGATGCAGGCATTGACGCCTTTCTTGGCGGAAGCATGCCGGCAGTTTTCCGGAGATTTATTCGATGCGTCAAAATTTTCAGACGCAGTAGCTGAACGCTACGGAATTCGTATTCCACGATTAGCAGCTCTTGGACTTACTGATCAACTTGCGCGCAATGGTCTCCTCGAACCTGTCTCGAATTACTCATCCGTAGCTGTCTATCGATACACAAAACAGAGCGAAACCGTTGATGCATCTTCGGAGAATCCAGTTACTGAGGGAGAAATCGAAGCTGTACTACAATCTTTTGTAACTCATTGCCGAACAGACAACAGATTGCAAACCAAGAGCGACGCGGCGTTGCAAGCCGCATTTTTGGACAGATTGCTAAATGTCGATTCAATGCGTCTCTTAGTCAGAAGAGAAGCTTCAATCGCTGCAAAAAAAACCGCCAAAACTTTGGTCATCACGACCCCGGCGAATCCAAACGAGCAACATGACAGAGATGAACTTCATATTGATTTCTTGGTATCACAGTTCCTGCTTGAATTGAGAGACAATAACCATGCAGCTTTCGAACGTGTATCGAACGTTGCATTTGCAAATATGGCAGCAGAGGCTATCTCCTGTTTTCTTGAGCCACCTGCCGAGAATAGACCTTTAAATGATTTAACCGTTTATCTCGACTCCCCATTGCTTCTAGATATGCTTGGTGTGAACGAGGAGTACACAGACTACGGATTGGAATTGTTAGCCTCCATAAAGGCAAGTGGAGCTAAAGCTGCAGTATTTGATCACTGCATCGCCGAAGCTGAAGCGGCAATCCATGCACAACTGAACTACTTGCGTTCTGGGATCAATCAAACCTCGACTAATTGGGGAACGTCAACGAAACCGGGCTTACTTTCTGCTCTGGTTGGAAATCTTGGCGAAAGAGCAGAACAGCGTCTAGGAATCGAAATTCATCGTGATCCAGATGTAAGTCTTCATCGAAAATCGCCAGCCACTGTTGGTGACATCGAAGCAGAAATGACACAACGAATGCAAGCCTGGCGCAATGAAGATGCAAAGGAATACGACAGAAAATCCGTATGGGCTATGCTCTCTATCAGGAGCACTTCCACACCCTGTCCGCGCATCTGCGATTCCCAAAGCCTTCTACTTACACGAAATACACCTCTCGTTGGAATTGCTAATGATGCATGGTTAACTTGGCTCAAGGGATCTACGAAACATAGTAAAACTCATATAGAAAATTGGTCTCCAATTTCAATGTCCGACAAGCAATTTGCCGGTTATCTCTGGGCAAGAACTGGCGGAAGTGATGGATCAATGTCGCGTGCCAGACTTCTCGCACACTGCTCGTCGGCGGTACGACCGAGAGCGGACGTAAAGGCTCGGGCATACAATTTGGTTTTGGAATTAAGTGGAAGTCAAGAAGCAGAAGACTTGCAAGCACTACTGGAAGACAGAGAAGGCGCAAGAGCGCTAATGCGCGTCACCAAAGGTGATCCAGAAGATGTCACCCGTGAACGCCTACCTTTCATTCTTGAGCAAGTAAAACTCGCTGCCGGCGATTTCGCCGCAGATGCTGTTCGCAAGGAGAGTGCGCAACGTGAGGCGGAAATCCATAAAGCACACGAAGAAGAGGTCGAACGATTGAAGAGCGAGGCTGCCGCTGCACAGGCCATTTTAGATGCTAAAGCTCGGGCCGCTCAGTTGGAAATATTACAGCATCAACAACAAAATCAAGATGTCAGTGCCCAGAACGAAGCACTTCGTAACACTTTAGCCGCCCAAGCTGAGGTGGAGGCAGCGCGCAAATCCAGAATACTCCAGGATGGATTAAATGCCGGCGTCTTCCGTTATAGAGTCAGCCGCTGGACTGCTGCAATCCTATTTGGATTAATCTCTGGGAAGATCGCCCTGCTTTCAACATCCCAACCGAACCTCGCTGCTGCTTGCACTGTGCTGCTTGGCACTGCTGGATTTTGGTTTGTGCCAGAAATTTTGGACACACCGATGAATCATTTTGCTATGAAGCGTCTGCGAGCAGTGGTTACCAATAAGGACGCAACCGTTGAAATTCCAACGGAGTTCCCTGACTTCCGGAAAGGCACGTGGAAGGCGATAGCTTTGCCGGAGGTCATTTAATTTAATTTAACTGTCCGAATTGATTAGGCAGCATAAACGCTCTGCCCTTCGCCCTGATAGCTTTGGTACACATGATCAAACACCGCTGAGCATTTGGCCTCATAGAGTTCCTTGGAATAGGCGCGCGGCAAACTTTCATCCAAGGCGTTCTCAATCTCGATCTTCACACGAGCACGTGTGGAAACCTTTTGTCTCCAGCCGAGCACCAGCAGTTTGTTCAGCTTCTCCAGTATCTGGTGCGCGATCTTCTTCACCTCTTCACGTTCTTCGGTGGTCAGCTCCGGCGCAGGACGAGTCAGGATATCGAAGATGGTCAGTTCTTCTTCGGACAGGTGTTCGCGCACATGGCGGGTCTGCTCTTCGGTCAGCACTTGGGAGAGCGCCAGCAGTTCTTTGAATATCTCCTCGATGTTTCGGCTGCCGGAGTTGTAGCCTTCAATGAGCTCCTGGAATTTCGCCAGATAGTCGGCACGGGTTGGGTTGAGGCGCACCATGCGCTCCAGTTGGGCACGTACCGCCGCCTTCAGTCGTTCGACATCCGTATTGCTCGGCTTCTTGTTTTCGAAGCGTTTGCGCAACGTCTCGAAATTGATCTTCGACAAATCAATCTGCCCATAGGCTGATGTGGTTTGCCGAATTTTGAACGGCTCGGCAGCGATAGACTCATCTAACAAATCCTGAATGCCCTGCATGATGTGCGAAATATCCGGGGGATCAGTCACAGTGCGGATGCATTCGGCAATTGCTGCCAAGCAGCCGCAGCGCTGCGAGAACTCAACCGCCACCGGGTCAGGCTTCACTGCGCGGAACAAGCTACTGACCAGTGCCTCCAGCGCAAGAAAGTCGCGCTTGATCGTCTCCGGTGCCATCAGGCGATCGGCAGCGGCTTGGATTGCGCCAGCCTGAGCAAAATTGGCCGTTGGCTTATTCTCGATTTCCGCCAAGGCAACGCCATGCTCCTGGCAGTAGACATTGGCGTCGTTCACGGCATAACGCAGCTCATCTGCCAATGCCTTCTTATCCCGCACCGGCATTTCGCCACCGCCCCCCTTGCCGTAGATTGCCAGCGCCTTTTCCAGCGATGCGAACACGTTGGCATAGTCCACGATCAAACCGCTCTGCTTGCCGGGATACACACGGTTGGCACGGGCAATGGTCTGCATCAGAGTGTGGTTACGCATCGGTTTGTCGAGATATACCGTCGAACAATTCGGCGCATCGAATCCCGTCAACCACATTGCGCACACAAACACCAAACGCAACGGATCGTTGGGGTCTTTGAACTTATCGTCCAGCTTCTCATCGTTGATGCGCTTGCGGTGCGGCACGATGTCGATGCCCAGCTTCGCCATCTGCTCAATCTCGTTTTGTCCTGCCGACACCACCACTGCCATATCGGTCTTGTCGTCCTTCGGCCAGTATTTGCGCACCTTGTCGTACATGCGCAGTGCGGTCGCCTTGTCGATGGATACCACCATCGCCTTGCCCTGGAATCCTCGCCCGAGGAAATGCTTCACAATATCCTGCGCCACCGTATCCAGCCTGTCATCACGGGTGATGAGGTGATACTGCCTCCCCAGTTCGCGCTCCAGCTTTTTCTCGGCTTCATCCGATAGATCGGCGTTCTCGATCAGTTCGTAGATGTCGTCGTTCAGTTCGGGATTATCGAGATGCAATTCCGGTGTGCGATTCTCATAGAACAACGGCACCGTCGCACCGTCCTCAACCGACTGCTGAAAGTCATAGATGGACACATAATCACCAAATACCTCGCGGGTACGCTCCTCGCCTGCAATCAGCGGCGTACCTGTAAAGGCGACAAACATGGCATTTGGCAGTGCTGCGCGCATGTTCAACGCTAGCGTGTCGTATTGGCTGCGGTGCGCTTCATCGGTCAGCACGATCACATCGCGCCGGTCACACAGCATTTCGGCCGTCTGAAACTTGTGGATCAGGGTGAATACGTAGCGATTGTTACCGGACAGTAATTCGCGCAACTGTGCGCCGCTCTGTGCATGGCAATCGGCGTCTTTTGAAACAGCGCCACAAGCTGCAAAGGTCTTGGCGATCTGCTCGTCCAGTTCAACCCGGTCGGTCACGACCACAAACGTCCAGTTGCCCGGAATCTTGCGCAACACCTTCTGCGCAAAGAACACCATCGAGAAACTCTTGCCGGAACCCTGCGTCTGCCAGAACACACCGCCGCGTCCGTGGCCTTCCTCACGCGCCTTGAGCATGGCGCGGATGGCGTTGTTTACGCCGATGAACTGGTGGTTCTGCCCGATGATCTTGGTCAGCCCACTCTTGTGCTCGGAAAACAGCGTGTAGTTTTCTGCCAAATCGAGCAGGCGCGATGGTTCGCACAGCCCCCGCAGCATCACCTCCAGCGACACCCGGCGCGGCTCATCCTCGCTCTCGATGCGCTTCCATTCGAAGAATCGCTCCCAATCTGCGGTCAGCGAACCGACGCGGCTATCCGTTCCGTTGGAAGCAATGAGCAAGGCATTCGACCAGAACAAGGCGGGAACGCCGTTCTGCGCATGCTTGTAACTGGTGAGGTTACCGTCGAAGGCTTGCTTGGCAGGCACGCCCGGCTTTTTCAGCTCGATCACCACCCACGGCATGCCATTCACGAAACCAATCAAATCCGGACGGCAAGTGTAGAGCTGGCCGACGATAGTCATCTGGCTTACCAGCAGGAAGTCGTTGGCAGCAGGATCATCCCACGCCACTACCCTCACCCGCTCGTCTTTCACTCCGCCCCTGACCAGATCAGGCACTGACACCTTCACACCGTCGCGCATCAACGTCCACAACTCGCGGTTTGCAGCAGGGGGCGTCATTGCGGAACGGTCGCGCGACAACTCATCCACGGCAGCGTTAATTGCTTCGGGCGGCAGGGCAGGATTCAACCGAGCCAGCACAGCACGCAAGCGCGCGGCCAGCACCACTTCGGATTTCGTCTCGCGTCCGAGCGTGCCGCTCGCCCCCATCACCTCTTCAGAAGCGGACAATGTCTCCCAGCCCAGCTCGGAAAAGAGCTGGATCGCGGGTTGCTCGACCAGACTATCCTCGGTGTAGCCCATTGATCTCCGCCTCCAGCTTCTGTAACGTCTTCATGATCTCGTCAAAGCTAGGATAGCGACCGAAAATCATGTTGCGCATCTGCACATAGTCCTTCTCGACCGCCTCCAATACATCCCCCGAAGGCACCAGCCTGAATGTTCCCGGTTTCGCCTTTTCGTACTGTGCCCATCCGCGTGGATAAAAGCGCTGCTTGAATGCCACCACATCCTCAAGTAACGCGAGGTCTCTCAGCGCCGCATCTTTTACCGGAGAGGTGGCCATCATGGCCAAATCGTAGTAATGGCGAGAATAGCGCATCGGCTGCTCATTCCCTTCTGGGCGGTTGGCCTCATGGTGCAGAATCGTCGCCTTCTCCCAAAAGGTGCGCTCTGCACGTAAGGCCTGCACTGCACAATCCGCGTTTTGCTTGAAAAGTTGCGGAAATGCCTCAGCGGCATAGGGCTTGATCCGATAATGGTCGTAAGGCATCCAGGCCGCGAGCGGCCCAATCTCAAGGCGCACTTCTGGCCGCAGGTATTTGTCGGAGAAGGAAGCTGGATAAATCACATTCAAGGCATGCAGATCATCGACGGCCAGTTCACAGCGGCAAACCGGATCAACTGCCCGTGAAATCATCGCCAGCAATTCACCCCCGATGTAATCAATGGCCTTGGCTTCGATCGTCTTGTTCAGTTCTTCCTGTTTGCTTTTTGAGCGAATGGCCAGCGGATCGGCTTCGCCAATCACCACGCGCCAATCCAGGATCAGGTCAATGTCTTCGGAAAAGCGCTCGATCAGATGGAACACCTTGGACAAACTGGTGCCACCCTTGAACATCAGCAAGCGCGACAAATCAGGATGCACAAACAGCCGTCCCAGTGTCCAGCACACCCAAAAGTCTTTCTCAGCGATGGCGGGCGTCATGCCCTTGCGCGCCGCCGTTTCGGCGAATAGCTCACGGCGCTCAGCGGAGGAAAGGCGCGCGACCGACTCCATCAGGTGCGCTCCCCGCAAACTCGCTTGATCGACTCATACACCCAGCCGGTCGCAGTCACCGTATCTTTCAGCACCCGCTTGCATGCCGCTTCATCCAGTTGTTTGCGCAGCGTGGTGATCACCGTTTCATCCACCCGCTCCTGCCCCAGCGCCTTCAACGCCTGCACGATCAGCCCGCTCTCGCGGTGCTTGAAACCAACATCCTTCAGCGCCGACTTCTTGAATTCCAGCGTGTAATTGCCAATATCGTACTGACGGTTCGGCCCGTCGGAGAGATACACCAGCCGACCGGGCACCTGGGAGGAAAGCCCAAGCAGATTCAGCGCCGCATCGCCCGCAGGCTGGATGCGCCAGTTGAACTTGCGCGCGAACGCCTGCGCCACCTGGTCGAAATCCGGACTCAAGTCCTGCCGTAACAACTCGCTATATTTCGGATAGTCGTAAATGCCCCGGCAGACTCGGCGGATCTTCCCCTCACGGCACAGTCCAGCCAGCGCGTTTTCAATCTGATCTCGGCTAAAATCCTCGACAAAATCATTCGGCGAGAACGCCCAACCCCTACCGCGCCCGTATATTCTAGAAATTGCTTTTTTATTAATAGATTGCATAAACACTGTGCAAGCAGTTTTGATGGGAAAACATACTACTTTTCCCATCGCAAAAAGGGAAGCACTGAATGATGGGTTGGGCTTCTGTGAAGATACTCATACCGGCTTAATTAACGACGCTGAGAGTTCTTTTTGCCTCGACTGCAAGTTGTTCTGCACTATAGTTCATCTGATCTTCATAGGAATTTCTCAATCGACGAAATATCCAATCGAATACAAATGGGCTTTTCCTACGGTTCTCGAATATCTCGTCCTGTAGAAATCTTGACTTAGTAGCCAAATCTGGCGCGGAGTGCGGCTGGATTGCAGCAGCCCACAATACCTCAGCATGTTCTTTAAGCTTGTCCAGTCGTTCTGCGGCTTCCATCTGGTCAGAGTACTGACGTATACCAATTACGACTGCCGGAAGAAGGGGCGCAACGATAACCAGGAAAAACTTCTCTAAAGTTAGGCCACCAATAAGTCCAACAACTAAAATCGATAGACAAATAACCGCAAGAGTCGCGACTAATAGAGTCGCGTAATGCTTCCTTTGATTTGAGTCCCACCAACAATTTGATCGTTGGCACACAATTCTTGCCATATCGACGGGTAGGGATCCAACTACCGTTGGATACCAGTTGGATAGTGGCAATGGATTTTGAACATATTGGAAATACTTGTCCGCCTGCTCTTTAACAAGCTCTGTGTCAGGCTTGCTGCCTACCTTGATGTCATTCCAAGATAACTGGAGTACATCGCAATCAAATATTTCTTGAATTCTCGCGGCACGCTCCCTCAATCGCTTCTGCCAAGGTTCAAGCCAAAGCAAATCCAAAAGTGTGATTAGTACACCCCATGCCGCCACATAACCCTCAACACTCTGAATGGCCAATGCTGTAATCGCACATATGACAGCGATCGGCCCCCCTAGAACTAGCTGAGCACCAAATATTCTTTTCGCTGTTGAATAGAGTTGCCTCTGCGCTGCAAGTCGCCGCAGTTGCTTTTCTGAATTCTGTTTTTTTAAGATGTCATTCATCTGTAGTAGGTAGGAAATTGGTTGGCGTAAACCAAATCCCACCAATCAAATGCTTCCTTAATTTTTTCCTGAACTGAGGCTTCCCTAGCTTTTTCTGCACGTATATGGGCCCTCTCCAGCTTTGACATAGCATCTTCATGTTTGGCATCAGTTGAACAAGCTGAAATATAGCCCGACACTCCCATTGGATCTTGCATCCTTGCCAGTTTGCAATCAAACAATTCTCTAAGGATATTTCTCACATCAATTTCATAAATGATCGTTTTTTCACCCAAGGCATATTTAGCGACCCGAAGCTCCAAATAAAACGATGAAATTGGGACGTCTCTAAAATATTTCCAGGCTTTAATGAATCTGATTAGCGGCTTTACTTTCCCGCCCAGTTTTTCGTCCACATGCCGGACATAAGCATTATGTGCATCGGGACTCACCCTTTTCCACGCTCCGGCACAGTCAGCAATTTCATAAACATGAAAGCCATCTTCAACCTTGATATAGTCCGCAGGCACCACTTCTGTTGTGGCTGTAGCAACAGTTCCAAATGGAACTGCAATTGCCGGACAATTTACCCTCACGCCAGTATTGGGAAATCGCACATCAAGGACATTACGAATCTTTTGTAGCGTATAAGTTGAACTCTGAGTCAATTGATCAGTTGGGAAGCAGGCCAGATAATCAACATCGCTATAACCGCTGATACTGGTTCCATTACCATACGATCCGATTCTCGCGAAACGCTTGAGGCCAAAATTATTCTCAAGGCACGTTTTGATTGAAGCACGATGTCTTGTTGCAGCTTCAGATTCTGCTCCGGTTGGCGTAAGCCGAGTGAAAAAGTCTCTAAAACCTTCATCAATTGTTCTAGGCATCAATCAACTCCTTCTCGATTTGCAAGGGTATCTGTCCTGATAGCAGGCGCGGCAGCAGTAGGTCGCGGGTACGACGAAGGTTAGCAGTTTGCCGTTGGAGCGTGTGCGCCTGTTCCGCAATTGCAATGGTGGCCTCACCGAAGCGTTCCAATAGACCAGACGATGGAATAAGCAATTCCGCTTTCTCGAAAGTCGTGGCGGTAACCGCAGGATAAGCCGCGCCGCTTGCGTTGTTGGTCAGGTAGCTAACGAAATCGTCTGTGGTTGTGGCAAAGTAAAGGAACGTGAACGGCACGGTTTTGGGCGAAAGCACGGCAAATCCGGTTGATGCTATGGTGTTTGTTTCCGGGTGCATAACCAGCGCATGTGAGCGGCGATTGGGACGCACACAAGACCAGAGAACATCGCCGTGCTGCACAACGCGGCGCGCACGGCCAGGTGCATCGGCAAAAGCATAGGTCGTTACATAATCAATCTGCCCCGGGCTGACGGATGCAATGTCAATGTAATGCAACTCATCAGGCGCAGTCTTTGCGTTGATCTGGGTACGATTCACGTCCGCGATGTCGCTGAGCTTCTTCACCTCCCACCCCTGCGGAATCTGCCCAAGCGGTGAATCAGTGAGCGGAACGGATTCGTGGCCGGGGTAGCGGAAGTGGACGAACCATTCGCGGTAGAGGCTGCGCGCCATGTCTTCCAGTATGCGGATGCGCCGCTGGTTATTTTCGATCAGCTCGTCGTAGTCCGAGAGGATGCCCGCAATGCGACACTGACTGGAAATAGGCGGCAGCTCCGGAATCGGAAGAGCACGCACATCCTTCATGTTTAAGTGCGCAACAGTAGCGCCGTTTGTCTTTGCATGAATGACACCCTGAATCTCAGGTCCATTCAGCAAATAATTCAGAAAAGCAGGAAGCACCTTTGATCGTTCAGGCCGAATCAGTAGTGTTCTTTGCCCCAGACAGGGCTTCAGCCCTTCTGGAATCATTGCTACGTTTCCGACAGGGGCTTCACGCGCCATGATGAGATCACCTGGCCGTGGAACAGCGCGCTTCGTCCAAAGTTTGTACGTTTCCTCAGATACCCGATTGACGCCATCCAAAATGAAGTAACCACGCCCAATGTTTGGTGTGCGAATTGATGGATAGCCTGCCATCTGAGTTGGAGCAGTTTTATGCTCGCAGTCCACGATAAATTCTGAAAGATCGCCAAGTTCCATCTTCAACCTTCCAGAATCTCAGCCACATTGCGAGCGATATTCTGTTCCAGTTCTCGTGCTTGTGCATTCAGAACTTCCAGTTCCTCATTCAATGTTTCTAGCTTTTCTTTGAAGTCTTCGTCGCTGACTTCTTCGCCAGCGGCTACACCGACATAGCGACCGGGGTTAAGGCTCCAGCCTTGCACTTCAATTTCAGCAAGAGTCGCTGCTTTGCACAGCCCAAGGATGTCCGCATAACTTGGCTTTTTACCAAACACTTCCACCAGCTTGGCCTTGCCTTCTTCGCCCCCCAAAGTGAAGTCCGGTGCTTCGCCACGATACAGGCGGACGATATTGGCGACGAAGCCAATCTGGGCATCGGCCCAATTGCGATGGGCGCGGTCAATCTGGCGGTAGATATGGCGGGCATCAATAAAGAGGATGGAGTCAGCACGTGGCGTGTCTTGCTTGCCTTTATCCAGAAACCATAGCGTGCAAGGCAGCGTGACGGTGTAGAACATGTTGGGGCCGACGGCGACCATCACGTCCACGCCACGAGCTTCGATCAATTGTTTGCGGATTTCCTGTTCGCTGCTACGTGCATCGCTGGCGGAGTTTGCCATGACGAATCCGGCGCGACCTTGGGCATTCAAGCTGGAATAGAACAGTTGTATCCACAGCATATTGGCATTGTCGGTGCGCGGCACGCCGAAGGGAAAACGACGGCCTGCGCCCACGTCCGAACCCAGCCTGTCCTTGTCCACAGCGTTGACGTTGAACGGAGGATTGGCGAGGACGAAATCAAATTTGCCGACAGCTTCATGCGGGTCGTCGTAGTAGCTATTGATGTGGCCGCCGTGACGAATGTCGCCTTCAAGACCGTGGATAGCAAGGTTCATGCGTGCCAGACGTCCGGTTTCGTCAGTTTTTTCCACGCCGTGGATGAACAGTTCATCGGCAGCATTCTTTTGGTGCTCTGACACAAAGCGAGCGCTCTGCACGAACATGCCACCGGAACCGCAGGCGGGATCGAGGATACGTCCGTGGAATGGTTCGATCACTTCGACCAGTAGGCGCACGATGGAGCTGGGCGTGTAGAACTCACCACCCTTTGATCCTTCGGTGCGGGCAAATTGGCCGAGGAAGTATTCGTAGATGCGACCGAAGGCATCGTAATCAAGGCTGACGGGAATCTCGGAGACCTTCTTCAGCAGCTCTTTGAGCAAGGTGCTGGTGAAAATTTGAAAGGTGCGCGGCAGCACGCCCGCCAGTTGCGGATTGTGCTTTTCGATTTCCGCCATCGCGTCGTTGATGGCTTGTCCAACGTTCGCGCCTTCCGGCAGGCTCAGCAGATGCGCAAAACGTGCGGTTTCCGGCAGGAAGATCACCCCCTCGGCATGGTAGGCGGCTGGCTCGTCAGTGCGGGAGGTAGCGCGGCGGGAAGATGAGCCAGCAGACTCCAATTCGGCGCGGCGCTTGGCGAAGCGGGTTTCGGCGAACAGCAGGAAGATGAGACCAAGCACCGGCGCGGAATACTGCGCCGCAGTCAGCCCGGAATTGGCGCGAAACTGGTCGGCGGCATTCCACAGGCGTTTTTCAAGGGTATCGGAGGCAGTATCTCGTTCGGTTGGTGCAATCCAGTGCATTCGTGTTCCCTGTCAGCATGTTTCTGTTATCGGCGAATGCTAGCACGAAGGAGAAAAGCAACCTATATGCCATTTGGCCTATATTATTGCAGAGTGGCGTAGAATCAGCTCTGGCTAGGTTAATTCAAGCATTAGGCCGCTCAGTTTTATTCACTTCATAATAAGGAAAAGAAATGAAAGTCGCTATTAAAGATCTTAGTGTGGCAATGGAAGTAAAAAACAACGGTGTTGAATTTGAAGTTTACGACAATCAAGATAAATTCCTTGGCGATATGACAGTCAACAAATCAGGAATAGTTTGGTGTAAAGGAAAAACCACTCTGAAAAACGGCGTTAAGGTAAGTTGGAAAGACTTTATGGCATGGATGGAAAGTTAATTCATCATTCGCCCCCCTTGACTGAATGGCTTGCACCAAAGGGGGGCGCCGTCTATTAAAACAAGAACACGGTCATGCCCCGATAGTCACATCCCAAACTGTGATGCAGCAGTCGAAGCAAACCCGAACGTGCTGGAAGTCATCACAATAAAGGATGCGAAACCCAGCAAGATGATGCCTGAGATCACCGGAACGACGATCTCTTTAAATCCCATCTGCCCGCCCTGATCGCTACTGGATTTCTTCCAAGCCATGCGATAAATTTACCCTTTCCTGAAGACAGCGTCCGCCCCTCACGGGGCGAGACAAGAGGGGCGGGGTGGAACTCAATGCTTAGAGCCTTGCTCACGGGCGCGCCACACGCGCCCGTCCCCTCCCCCATTCGCACTGCCGTGCCGGGAAGTCCAGATTTGATTATGATGGCGGCTGAACAGATCGCCCCATATCAAACAGAGGGAGTTAAGAATGAATACGCAGCGAAGAAAAGACGTTGTAAACGCATCTCAAGTCGCGTTTGCTATCAATACTCAGGCAAAGCTCAATGCCAAGCATAAGGAATTTATTGGATTCGTCTCTTCTTGGAAAAACAACTTGCTCAATGGCGGATCGTTTACGGTCGAAGGGGATGACTTATTCGCCACCGTTCTCGGAATAGACTTTCACGTTATACGCAGGTTGGTTGGGAGCGACGGACAGTTGATCGCATCCGAGTATGCATTTGTCACGAAGCATAATGGCGAAGACCTGTGTCTTTGGTGCATATATCTGGATGACAAAGGCAATCTGTTTGCCGATCCTGCGTTTGACAATCGTCTCTGTGATTTCAACAACCCATCCCTCCCCACCACTGTTGTAAATCAACTGGCACACGCCGTGCTCAAATCGCCGATTATCGCTCCGCGAACAGTATTTACGACGCCCGCAGCAGTTGTATCAACAAATAAGCCCGAGTAATCCGTGCTTGGATAAAGGAAAAAGGCCATGTACGACAAACTTGAAGTACTATTCATCCATAAGCCCGGCTGTAATAAGGATCAAAGCCTGCTGGAATTGCAGCAAGCGATCAGCCCGAAGTATGAAGTTGAGGGGATGGATTTCTTTGATGATGGACAATTGTCCAACTGCCGGCAGATTGTGCGGATCGCCGCTATCCCTCGCGAGACATTCACCAGCACAGGTGAATTTGAAGCGATGGTCCGTAAACTTGCGCCGGAAGCTAAATTCCACTGGCAGCGGATCTGCGGTGTGCCAGTCGGAAAACTGAAGCGATAAAGCAAACGTAACATCACCGCATCCTTGATTCATCGTTGCTCATATAGGGCGGCGTGGATGGCTTAACTTCTACGCGCGCTTTTTCAAGTCTCGCAACCGGCTCTCTCCCGGCTCCGCCGGTGTTCATTCCTCGACTATATTTTCCCACCACCCGCATTGACGAATGACCAAGAAATTCAGCTCTCTGAACTGAGGAAAGTCCTGCATGTTTCAAATCCGAGGTGATCGCGTATCGAAGGGCGTAGGGAGACAGTTCGGTGCCGAACATTCTTAGGGTGATCCTCGCGAGGTTAGTGCGATAGGACAGCTTATTCTTACTGCCGAGTGTCACCGTATTCCCAGCCAGCTCACTTAGCAGCGGGTTTGTAGACCGAATGACTCGAATTCTATCGCTATCCTTTTCATCGTTTTTAGCCCGACCTTTTGCAGTCACAATATGCAGCAGAAATCCGTTACCATCATTGGCTTCCTCAACTCGAACGCCGGTTGTCAGTTCTTCAGTACGGCATCCGGTAATTCGCTGAATGATGTATTGATCGCGATACTTCGATTCCTTCAAGCGAACATCAAGCTCTTCGCGCCAGTGAGGCCGTTGCTTTTCGATCATTGATACTCGACGAATGAGCTTTTTCAGTTTGACATCTGATTCTTGAGCTGCAGTTGGCTCAGCTACGATCTGCTTCATGTATCGCAAAACGGAACTTGGCAGTCGATTTGACTTGTAACCTTGCGCTTTCATTACATCCGGCCAGTCGTTTCCATAGCCGGTACCGCAATTGGCATTCAGGTCAGTAATACATTCTCCCGCCGATTTTCCCTTGGCTAGTTCTGTCTCCATCCAGCGGACAAATAGACCTTTCCTCATGCTCAATACCTGGTCGAGGTCGATCTTGATATTTTTTAACTTTTTCAGAACCTCTATGGCATCCATATCCATCGTGATCTGCGACATCCGATTCACGGATCGATGTTTGAGCGCAGATGTGAGAATGAGCATCTTGCTCTGACTTGATGGCTTGTACAGAAGATTGCCCGATCCATCCTGAACAACATTTTTCTGTAAATCGTAATGTTCAAGCGCGAGCCGGTATTGTTGAACTGTACTTTTGCCAATCTTGGTTTCAGTCGATGGCAATGAATACCATGATCGCATGGCATTAATGACTTCCTGTGCTTTATGAAATTGTTCCGGTGTCATCTGCTTTTCATCCTTTACTGATTGCCCTGATACGCAATTGGTCTTGGGTTGATCGAGATACTTGTATTGGCTGTTGGTCTTTTGCCATCTGACTAATTGTATTCACAGTTGACCTTGTAAAATAAAAAAACTGGTCTTTTTCTGATGAGTCTGTATGAAGATGAACTGGTATGGGATCGATGAGCGTGCCAATTATGGTGATTACCATGCTCGCTCCCGCTCACATGTGAAATCACCATAATTCTGCTGTTTACCTGGATATGTTGCTGACCTGTGTAGATTGAAAGCTCATCCGTGTGGAAAGTTCATCGTGTATTTGCCGACCAACAATCGCTGTTTGTATCTCTGCTGTTATCTCACCAACTATCAAAATATTTGCATTTAAAAAACGATGCAATTAGGATGATGGCTAGTTCGACAGCGACACCTCTGTAGCTTCTGCTCAGCGAGCAGCTTGAATATCCAAGGGATAAGCAGCCCAAGGAATTCCAGCAAGAAATGGGGTAATTGAGTTGGACAGGCTATCACCCGCTAAACGCCTAATCGAAGCGGCACAAGTATTTCAACAGAACGCCAGTTGTTTCATCTCTGGCCGAGCCTGACTGCAAAAAACAATTTCGAATCACGCGCAGAGCAACATAACTGCGCTTATGCGCATATCTTCGTCGAGCTGGCGACCTGGTTAAATGCGGTTATTTTTTGGGTTGTTTGGGGACAAATAGGTACAAACGGAGCGAGTTGGCGGATTCTGGAATGGCATGGATTCGATTTGCGTTTTTTTATTTTGCACTGCTGTTTCTATGTATTCTAAATAAGCAATCGATCAGGAGAGATGCATGAGCAACGCTGAAGGAAAAGATTTCGTACCCACCTGCACATCACAGATCGTACAGAACCTGGTCATGACTTCAGGGTTCACCAAGCGATCTCAGATCGGACTGATTCGAGATGCATTTGATGCGATTGAAGACGCACATAAAAACGGCTTCAGCTACAGGACGATCGAGGAGGAACTAAATCGTTTTGGCATTCCGGTTACGGCAGGGTCATTAAAAAACATCCTGCGAAGGATTCGGATAGAACGAAAAGAACCAAGAAACAGGGGGTCACCAATTAGGCCGGCACCGGCAGCAATAGTACGACCAAGACCGGCAGCAGTAGAAGCAAAGGATTTCACCAGGAACACAGATCGCGATCCAAGCGAATTATTTTAATCACACAGGAAAAATACCATGAAAAAATGGAAAGTGCATTTGGTTTTGCAAGCAAAGGGCGGTATCGGCAAAAGCTATGTTTCGTCGCTGCTGGCTCAACTTCTTCAACGGATATTCGACAATCCAAAGTTCATCGATCTCGATCAAGAAAATCCGACCTTCTCGCAATATGGAGCGCTGGGAGCGAGCCGCTTGAGCGTAATGGACGACAATCATTCCATCGATCCCATGATGTTCGACAAATTGATGGAGATGATCATCACTCATGAAGGCGATGTTGTCGTGGACACCGGCGCCAATACCTTTTCCGCATTTCTGGCATACGCGATCCAGAACCTGTCGTTTGACATGATCAAGGAGAACGGCAAGGAACTCATCATTCACACAATCATCGGCGGCGGGGACGTGATGTATGACACTGCAAACGGGTTCGCCGACATCGCCAACTACGTTGACGGCGGCATTGTGCTGTGGCTCAACGAGCACTTCGGCGCGCTCGAATCCAACACTGGCGTCAAAATCGAAAACGCCAAGGTCTACAAGGAAAACGCGCACAAGCTGATTGGCACGGTCACGCTGAAAAAACGTTCCATTGATTTCGACAAGACCATCAACAAGATGACTTCGTTGCGTCTGACTTTTGATGAGGTCGAGAACAGCGATAAGTTCGATTTCGCCGAGAAAAATCGTCTTCTCAAAATCGTTCGCAATGATGTATTCGGGCAACTCAACAGCATCATCGAATCGCTGGATGCTGTCGCTGCTTAATCATGGATACCAGGACAGTTCTGGCGCGCGCAATAAAACACGTCGTAGAGTCATCGAAAGACGACTCCATGGCGCTTGCCGCGCTGGCTGTCCAGCAATCCGAGTGTGGTGCTGCGCGACGAGTCGATGCGATCATTGCCACACTGAAAGATTTGCCCGTGCCGAATGTTGAACCGATCAATGCTAATTCGATCCGTGCGGTTGTGATGAAAGAATCCGGCCTCCACATCGAGTTGAACGATCCTTTCTTGCTCATGCTGATTGCCACCCAGGATCTGGGTCTCGACCGGTTAGAACGGGTTGTAGCAGAAATCAAGCACCGCAATAGCCTGCAGGATGAAATCCTCGAAATGATTCAGGACAAATGGATCATGAGCTTACTAATATTGAGTGCGCTCTGTGCCGCATTTCTTCTTGGCGCTTTTCTTCCAAAGTTGTTGTCCTGGTTATTGAGAATGATAATTTAATGGAGATTGTAATGAACGAAGAGAACACAAAAAAACTGTACAACGCTTTCCCCCATCAGTTCCGTGATAGCAAATATTGGAAGCACGGTATTGATTGCGGTGATGCGTGGTATCCAATTATTCGAGACCTATGCGCTGCGATCGAGGTCGAATCGCGCAGGCTACATCTGCCAATAGACAACTGGCCGTTGATCGTGACAATCAAGGAAATGCGTGGCGGGCTACGTTTCTATATTTCAACATCCCCAAAAACAGACGACTTGTCTGGAATTGAGCATTACGGAGTACGCCCATATCCCGGCATTGAATCGATCCGCAAAATCGTTGTTGAGTTTGAAAGAAAAGCAGATGAAATATGCGATGACTGTACCCGCCCTCCGCTTCAAGTACCCGTGACGACCTCATATGCTCCTGATTGCAGCGATTGCGCGAGGTATGCGGAATACTGCAAAGCAGTTGACGAAGACGACCGCAACCAGAATTTCGATACCCGGTATCACGAGGAATTCGATATTGATCCCACTCATATTCCTTGATTTGAAACATAACGCACAGTAAAATTCACTTAGTTCAATAGCGATACCTCCGCATATCACTGCGCGATCAGCCTCAGCGAGGAACCGCATACCAAAGGGAAAGCAGCCCAATGGTGTCGGGGAGATGGAGGGAAAAGAGTTGACTGGCTATAACCTACTCACAGCCTAAGCGGGGGTTCCGATCGTCAACAGAAGGTCACTGTTCTAGTGGCCGAGCCTGACTGCCCAATTTGCGTTTTTTATTGGGGTAGTCACGGCCATGAAATTACACATCCTGTCAGACCTGCATCTCGAATTCTCTACGCTCGATCCAATAGCGACGGGCGCGGATGTGATCGTTTTGGCTGGCGACATTGGCAAAAATAGCAATGGCATCTTCTGGGCGCGTGATGCGTTTCCGGAAACGCCGATCATCTACGTGCCTGGTAATCACGAGTTCTACAACACTGATCGCCTTGAAACGCTCTCGCTAATGCGAATTGCGGCTTATGAATGCCATGTAAACCTTTTGGATGACGATGAAGTTGTGATTGGCGGTGTGCGCTTCCTGGGCAGCACCCTAGTTGAAGTACCAAGTGAAGATGAACAAAGGAAGGTGGCACTACGATGAATGAAGAAAACACAAAAAAACTGCTGACTGATTTCCCTGCCCTATTTCGTGACGCTCTGCGTAGCAGTAGCGAGCAGCAAACCTGCATGGGACGTGGATTTGAGTGTAGTGATGGCTGGTTCCAGCTCATCTATGAGCTGTGCACGTCCATCGAGGCTCAGGCGCGGGAAATGGGTTTGGACCCGGCCACCGAGGATTGGCCGATGGCGCGACAGGTGAAGGAGAAGTTCGGGTCAATGCGCTTCTATATTTCCACACCCAGCCCAGAACCGAGTGACAACAGGCTTGAAGCAGAATCGCGTGGAGACCTATTGAGCTTCAGGCCGGTAGCCAGCATAGAGTCGATCCGCAAGCTGGTCGCCGAAGCCGAAGCGAAGTCATCAACGATCTGCCAGGGCTGCGGCCAGCCTGCCGAAATGAGAAATGACGGCGGGTATTGGCGGGTGCTGTGCGATCCATGCGAAGCGAAAAGAATTAGCGAGCGGAATTTGTAGACCATCCGCACCCGTATGTCGAAATCGTGTTGAGTACGAGCTGGGTGCATGTGTTCGATTTCCAGCGCGCGAAGGCACGTTTGCCGGACGCGCTGCAGGCGCGCTTGATAGGCGCGACTTATCACAAATCGATGAAAGAGTGGTTTTCGGAACTAACGCGATACAGGCAGATCAACAGGTATGTTCATCGGCACAACATTATGGACTGGATCGCGATCGATGATGATTCAGATGGTTGGCCGGAAGACGAGATGCACCGGCTAGTACAAACAAATGAGATAGGCGGAATCGGCGACATCGCGCCGCAGCAGAAGCTACAGGATTGGCTAAAAATGCCAAGGAATTCGGAGAAGTTGAAATGAGATTCTTTACCTCAGACCAGCACTTTGGTCACGCAAACATTTTGAAATACGAGCCTGAAGCTCGTGGTCAATTTCGCAACACGGACGCGATGGATTCGGCGATCGTGGACGCATGGAACTCGGTCGTCGGCAGCGACGATGAGGTGTATTGCGTCGGCGACATGTCATTCAAGGAATCGATCCTGCGCGACTATCTGCCGCACCTGAATGGCCGCAAGATCCTGATTGTGGGCAACCATGATCCGTTTTTCAAGCACATGATTGACCTAAAAACGAAAGAGATTGGGATTCAGCGTTCAATTGAGGCTGGCTTCGCTGAAGCGCATGTCGAGCTGCTGATCGAGGTTGACGGCATTGGAACTGCGAAACTCTCGCATTTTCCGTATTGGCCGTCGCGGCCGGATTTGTGCGAGGACTACGACCTTCGCTATCCGGATCTTCGACCGAAGCATGAGGGCGAAGATTTGCTGTTGTGCGGGCATGTTCATTCGCTTTGGCGAGAGCACGCAGAAGCAGGTCGGCGGATGCTCAATGTAGGCGTCGATGTGTGGGACATGACGCCGATTTCGGAAGTGCAACTTGCCGACCACTATAGAAAGCAATCTCACAATTCGAGACGTTGACTAGCGAGAGAAAATGAACAAGACCATCAACGTGTTTTTCGATACCGAATTTTCGGACATCGACCCGAAGAAAACACCCGCCCTGATTAGCGTCGGACTGGTGTCGGACGGGCGTGAGTTCTATGCCGAACTGACCGACACATGGGATGAAGGCATGTGCTCGTCGTTCGTGATCGAAATCGTCTTGCCGCTGCTGGATGGCGGTGATCGAAGAATGACGGTTGAGCAACTGGCTGCACGCCTCAAGGAATGGATCGAGGGTCTTGGTGATGATGAGGTGGTGTTGCGCAGCGACGCTCGGGATTGGGACTGGCGCTTTATCCAGGCGATTTTCGATGGCTACGGCTGGCCTGCGAACCTGTGTCGCAAATGTGAAGCTATCAATTTCGAAAACTCAAACCATTTACATCGTTTCAAAGTTGGTCAGATGAATTACTGGAAGTCCAACAAAGCTCGTCAGCATCATGCACTGGTTGATGCACGCAGCATGCACTTTGCATGGAAATATGCGATGAAGGGAATATAAATGAAAGCGATCAACATCTTCTTTGACACGGAATTCACGGACATCAACCTGATGAAAACCCCTGCCCTGATTAGTATCGGGGTGGTGGCACCTGATGGCCGCGAGTTTTATGCCGAGCTGATCGATACTTACACAAAAGACATGTGCTCGGCGTTCGTGATCGAGAACGTCTTGCGGTTGCTCGATGACGGGGACTGCCGGATGTTCGAGGCGCAGCTCGCGGTCAGGTTGAAAGATTGGATTGAGAAACTTGGTGAGGAAGAGGTGGTCTTGCATAGCGACTCGCCATCGCACGACTGGCCTCTCGTCGCGCGCATTTTTGATGAGTACGGCTGGCCTGCGAATTTGCGCCGCAAGTGCGGTGAGATCGGATTTAAGTCACCAAGCAAATGGCGTAAATACCAAGCAGGATTAGCGACCTTTTGGAAGGATCACAGCGCACAGCAGCATCACGCTTTAGTGGATGCCAGAAGTCTTGATGTTGCGTGGAAGTTAGCGAACAGGAGAGGATTTTGAATATGCTGATTTTTCTTGATACGGAGTTTACGGATTTCATCGACTGCGAGCTGGTGTCCATCGGCATGGTTTCTGAGGATGGTCAGCATGAGTTTTACGCGGAGCGAACCGACTACACCGATGGCTGGTGCAACAACTTCGTGCGCGAGGGGGTATTGCCGCTCTTGGGACGATTCCCCGGCGCGGCCTGTACCCGCAATGAACTGACACGGCGGCTATGGGCGTGGTTTGCGACCTTGCCGCACCATGTGCAAATCGCAAGCGATTCAACACACGATCGCGATCTGCTTTGGGATGCTTTTGATGAGGGTTTGCCGGAGAATCTGGACAAGTCGGTTTTTGATCTTCGTTCGCTGATCGACACCACCGTTTTCAACGATGCTGTATGTCGCTACCACGAGCAGCAGAACCAGCCTTGGCATCATGCGCTGCATGATGCTCATGCGCATCGTGCTGGATGGATGGCAATGCGCGAAACAAAGAAGAGTTGTCCACCAACAGGCGTTCAGGGGTTCATCGAAGATGAGCGTGCGGCACAAAAAGACGAGAACCGGCGCGAGTTTGGCGAACTCGTAAAACGCGGATTAGCCGAAGCTTCCGATGCTTCCATGTTTCACGGCTCGGCGCGCAAAAGCAAAGTGAAGTACCGAGATGAAGACTTTTGATCTGCCAAGCCATGCAAGACATAACACGAATAGTTCGAAATGAGAACGAGGATTTTGATTATGCAAATGATCGAACTGAAACAAGTCGACAAACTGCAACTCAAGTATTTCACGATCGCGGTCTACCAGGCCGGTGAGAAAGGAATCACAACTAATCGCATCTTCGCTAGCAAACTCGTAGATGGTACTGCCGTATTCAACAAATCTTCCCGTCCGGTGCATCGGATTACCCCTGTTGGCGACGGAACAAAACCGCTAATGAATGCCGCCACTTGAGATTGGAGTGAAATCCCAAAGTGAACCGGCTGACGCCAGTTGTTCCGAATATCTGTTGCGCATTGCGGACATTCAATTCGACGCGACCCGACGGTCTCCATTCGACCCACACCCGACCTTCAGGGTGGAACAACTGAGCGACTGCTTTACTGCGGAGCGGTCACTGAAAAGGAAGAAAATTAGCTCATCTCAATGGCCGCAGCCCCATTCTGCCCTTCGCGCAGCACAACTAAGCATATGGTTCTGTCCAACGCAATTCCCGGGAGGAGAAATTCAATAACTTCTAATCCTGCAGAAATCTTGTTCAGGAAGCATGTTGTTGAGATCCAAAAAGAGGTCAGACAACTGCCTCAGTCAGAAATATTATTTCAGCGCTTGCGTATAACGCAAAATAACACCACCACCTTCTTGCACATCGTGAAGGCTCAATGTTCCACCCAAACGGGCAGCAGCTTCTCGTGCGATAGCCAGGCCAAGTCCGCTACCCGCAACAACCGTATCTTGCACCCGGTAAAACGGATCGAATACTTTTTCACGCTCCAAGACGGGTATCCCCGGACCGTTGTCAACGATTTCGATGACAGCATCATCGTTGTCCGTAAGCAGTCTGAGAGTGACTTTGCCGCCTGCCGGTGTGTACTTGATGGCATTTTCAAGCGCGTTCTTGACTATTAGGCGCAACGACTCGGCTTCTGTATGTAGATGAAGTTGAGCAACCTCCTCAATGCCAAGATCGATGCGCTTAGACTCTGCAAGCGGCAGATAGTGAGCCACCTGTTCTCGCGCCATTGCGGAGACATTGATATCCGAACCTATGCTTTCTCCGGATTGTGTTTTCGCAAGACTGAGCAACTGTTCGGTTAACTGGCGCGCACGCTCAATTCCTTCCTGTAATGGAACTATCCTTTCGCGAACAACCTCGAGGGAACTTGCACTTTTCAGGTTTTGTGCCTGAAGCGATAACGCGGTGAGCGGACTGCGAAGTTCATGTGCGGCATCGGCGATAAAGCGCCTTTGCTGTGACATTAGCTTATTCACTCTTTCCAACAAACGATTGATCGCATGCACGAAGGGTGTAATTTCCTGCGGGAGATCATTGTCGGTGATAACACCTGGGCGTTCTACTGGCAAATCATCCAGGCTTGTGGATAGGCGCGTGATCGGCGCAAGTTCTTTGCGTAAGATATATGTGATCAACCAGACCAGAATGGGCAGCAGCAAAAGTAATGGAATCAGCGTGCGTAATGCGCTATTGATGGCAATTTCATCGCGCACTTCAGTCGGCTGCGAAACTACTGTGCGCAGACCATTCTCTTCATCACGTACATAAATGCGCAGTTCTCCAGAGTCTGTATCCAGCGTGTACATGCCTGCAGACAAATTGCGATTTAGCCAGACGGGCGCGACGTCGCCAGGCAAATGATAGATTGATACCAACGATTCCGGATCGGTAATCCCGCCATTACTTGATGTTGATTGTTGCGCAAGGGACGCAATGGGTGCGGTTGTGCTGACTGCAGAAAGTTTGGCGATCTGCCGCAGCACGTCATCCTGGAATTCTCTAGCGTCCGAGAAGGCAAGGCTGAAGGAAGCGACTGCGGCAATCAATCCTGCAAGCAAAATGACGCCTGCTGATACCATTGAAAGATGCCGCTGCAAGGAACGATTCATGCTGATTTGTCCACCATCCATCCCGCACCGCGTACATTCTTGATGACATTTGCACCGAGTTTCTTGCGCACGCCATGTATCAGAAAATCCACTGCATTGCTTTCCACTTCCTCGTTCCAGCCATATATGCGTTCTTCCAATTCAGTACGATTTAGAATCGCGCCTGGGCGCAGCAACAGCGCCTGCAATAGGGAAAACTCTCGGGCGCTCAATAATTCAACTGAATCTCCGCATCGTGCCTCGCGGGTTGCCTGGTCAAGGGTCACTTTACCGTTCGACAGCAGGGGCGCAGCCTGACCGCCCTGACGGCGGATGACCGCCCGCAGGCGTGCCAGCAATTCGTTGACGTCGAATGGTTTTGCCAGATAATCATCCGCGCCAAAATCCAGACCTTTGATTCTATCGTCCACACCATCGCGAGCGGTGATAACGATGACCGGCACAGAGCTACCTCCCTGACGCAGGCGACGCAGTACCTCCAATCCGTCACGATTGGGCAAACCCAAATCCAGCAGTACTGCCTGATGATCGCCGTATTCAAGAACGCTGCTGGCGGACGTGCCGTCCTTTACCCAGTCAACCGCATAGGCGGCATCTTTGAGCGCGATGCAGACCGCCTCGCCGATCATCTGATCATCTTCAATCAACAAAATGCGCATGCCATCCTTAACCTGAATTGTGGGAACAAGAAACCGCCCACGAGGGACGGTTCCTGTCTAATGACTAATCCGGATTTTTGCCTTCTGGGGCATTCTCCAATACTTCTCCGGATTTTGCATCCACTCCGACTTCCTGTGTGAGCTTGCCTTGCCGCATATCGAAGGAGTAGCGTAGTCCACTGCCTCCCTTCTCTTTTTCGAGTTCCTCATCAGTGATTTTTCCAGGATAAGCTTTGAGTGCGATTGCACGGGCCTGTTCCATACTGATCTTGGCTTCCCCTGCAAGTTTTTGACCTGTGTAGGCGAACGCATTGACTGCGGCCACTGACAGAGCCAGAGCCAGTGGGGTGATGATGAGTCTTTTTGATACTGTCATGATATTGCTCCTGTAGAATTGATTTAAGTTCGGCAGTCAATTTACAACTGCCTTGATGATTAATCTACGCTGGGTAAGTTAGCTGTCCGTTAGGGCAAGCAAAAGAAATCCTCTTCCATCAAACCTTATCTGCTTCATGTGAACTGCGTTGCAGTACGCTAAAAAAAACAGGCATGACGATCAGAACCAGCGGCAATTGCACAAATAGTCCGGCGATGATCGCTACCGCCAGCGGCTGCTGCATGGCCGAACCCTGCCCGATGGCGAAGGCAAGCGGCAGCAGGGTAAGAATGGCAGCGAATGTGGTCATCGCAATGGGCCGCATACGGTTCTTGCCGGCCCCGATGAGGGCAAGGTGGAACGGTTGATCCTTGATCAGATCGTTGTACTCGGAAAAATAGAAAATGGCGACCTCGGTGACGATGCCGATAATCATGGTCATGCCCATCATCGCCGAAATATTGAGTTCGATACCTGCCAGCCACAACCCTGCAAATACCCCCGACACCGCCAGCAACGGCTGGACCAAGATGGATAGCGCCATGCGGAAACTTTCATACAGAAACAGCAACAGCAGAAATACCAGCCCCACGGCGGCGGCGAATACCGCCATCAGACCCTTGAATGCGATTTGTTGCTGCTTATACAGTCCGCCAAGATCGTAGTACATCCCCTTGGGCAGCAGTCCGGGTGTCGCCATTGCCGTGCGGATATCGGCGATGACCGCACCCATTGAGCGCCCGCTGATGCGGCCGGTCACGGCCACCATGCGCTTGAGATTCTCGCGCTTGATCTGTGGCTGTCCGCTGATCGGGACAATCTGCGCAACCCGCTTTAGCGGGAACACATGTCCGTCGGGCGCGCGAATCAACAGCTGGCCCACATCCGGCACGATGGCGCGCTGATCCTGCGGTATCCAGACGCGCACGCCAACCAGCTTTGGACCTTGCTGCATCTGCGTCGTCACAATCCCGGACAGGTAACCGCCGAGTATCTGCGTAATGCTGTCCGGGTTCATGCCTTCCAGCGCAGCCTTGACACGATCGACATGAATTTCCAGCGCGTCGCCCGCCGGGTTGATTCCATCGCGGGTATCCACCACACCGGGCACCTTGTTGATGATGGCCTGAACCTTGTGCGCTGTAGCATCGAGTTCATCCGCATTGTCAGAAAACAGCTTGATTTCGATTGGCTGCGGCACCGAAGTGAGGTCGCCGATGACGTCTTCCATCAGTTGCGCGAATTCGATGTTCAGTCCCGGTACCTTTAGCTCAACCTTACCGCGAATATCATCCATCACTTCGTCGATCGGCGGACGCGTTCCAGATTTAAGTCGTACAAAAAAATCACCCTCGTTGGCTTCGGTGAGGCCACCGCCCAACTGGGTACCGGTGCGGCGCGAATACGTGTCCACATAGGGATTGGCCTTGATGATGGCCTCGACCTGTTGCAGCAGCCGGTCAGTTTCGCTCAGGGACGTTCCGGGGTCGGCACGGTAATCCAGGATGAAGCCGCCCTCGTCCATGGCGGGCATGAAACCGGAACCAACATAATTGAATGACAACAGACCGATTCCCAGCAACGGTAGCACGAACAGCAGTACCAGCAGCGGGCGGGCCAGCAGGCGCTGCATCAGATTGTCGTAGCGGTTATGTATCCAGTCGGTGATCCGCCCGCCTTCTTTCTGGTTCGCATCCTTGTCATTCAGAAAGTGGTCTGCCAGCAACGGCACGGCCAGCCATGTAATAAAGAAGGAAATGATCAATCCCGACGCCATGGTTAGCGACAATGCCTTGAAGAAGGCACCGGTCACACCTGTCAGGAAGGCCAGAGGCACAAAGATGATGACGGTGGATGCGGAGGAACCCGCCAGTGGACGGACGAATTCCATCGCCGCTGCCAATACTCGGCCATGGTGGTCGCCCTGCGTGCCGCGCAATCGTCGCACGATGTGTTCGATCATCACAATCGCGTCGTCGATGATCAATCCCACGGCGGCCGCCATGCCCCCCAGCGTCATGATGTTGAAACTCATGTCGAACGCAAAGAACATCACCACGGTTGTTGCCAGAACAGCCGGCACAACAAGGGCTGCGATCAGGGTAATTTTGATATTGCGCAGGAAGGCAAACAGCACCAGTACTGCCAGGCCGGTGCCAATCAATATCGCATCGCGCACGCTGGCGGCGGAGTCCAGAACCAGCACGCTTTGGTCGTACCAGTTGGCCAACTTCACCCCGGGAGGTAGTTGCGCTTGGTACGCAGCAAGTCTGGCCTGCACGTCGCTCGCAATCTGCACGCTGTTGCTGCCGGGCTGCTGGTAGATATTCAACAGCACCGCCGGGCGCCCGTCCGCATTGACCTTGATCCATTGTGGCACCACACCGTCGCTGACCTTTGCGACGTCTTCCATCCGCACGATGCCGTTGCTGCCTGTCTTGATGACAGTTTCACCGATCTGCTTGACATTAATCAGACGCGTATCGGAAATGGTCAGATACAGCTTGTAATGGTCTTCCAGCCGTCCCACTGCGGTGACCACATTGGCGGCAGATAGTGCCTGAGCCACATCGGACAGGGTGAGGCCGTATGCAAGCAAGCGTGCAGGATCGACAGTGACTTGATACTCCTCTTGCGCGCCGCCGGTCACATCAATGCGTGCTACACCGTTGACGCTCGACAGCAACGGCCGCAATTGATAACGCGCCAGATCAAACAGCTCTGTTTGCGACTGGTTCACCGAAGTCAGGCTGTATGCCAGAATCGGAAACACCGTGGGGTCCATGCGCTGGGTGGTGAATTGCGTACCGGCGGGAAGTAACGGCATGACTTGTGCAATGGACTGGTTGATCTGCGACATGGCGAGTCCCATGTCGGTGCCCCAGTCGAAGCTCACCGACACTTCCGCCGAGCCGCGACTGGTTGTGGATCGCACATCGCGCAGGCCGGGCACACGGCGCACCGCCTCTTCCACGGGTTGTGTCACCGTCAGCATCATCAGGTCGGCGGGGCGGTCACCTGCGTCGAGGAATACCTTGACCCGGGGAAAGTCCACCGTGGGAAACAGCGTAACCGGCAATTTGAAGGCTGCCACGGTGCCGCCCAGCGCCAGCAGCGCGAGCAAGAACAGAATCGAGCGGCGGTGCCCCTGCAGCCATTGCGTGAAGCTCATTGGTCACCCTCGCGCACTGCCATGCCGTCTTGCAGTTCATAGTTACCCAGACTGACCACCGCAAGTGCTGTGTCGAAGGCACCTTGAACGGCAATCAGTCCCTTGTGTTCCACTCCAGTTTGCACATTGATCCGGCGTGCAATACCTGCCGCCACCTGGAACAGATAGGCGCCGTTAGCATCCGTCAATACCGCAGTGCGCGGTACGACCCATGCGGTCTGCGTGGCCACCTCGATCTCGGCCCGCACCCGGGTGCCCGGCATCAGTCCGCCTTCAGAAACTTTTACCAGTACGTCCACCAGCTGGGTTTGCGGATTAATCATGCCGAAAACCTGTGCGACCCGCCCGGATACTTTGGATTTGCTACTGAATACCGGGGCGATGCTAACTGTCATGCCTGGTCGAACACGCGACACATCATCGGGCTCCACACCAAGCAGCACACGCTGTCCTCCGGCCCGCGCCAGTTGCAGTAGAGGTGCACCTGCGGCCAGTCGATCACCCTGTGCGGCCTGGACGGACATCACGATACCGTTGAAAGGCGCAGTAGTTTGCTCCAAGGCGCGGCCCGCACCGATTCTGTCCTGGGCATGCAAGGCAGCTTCGGCATCGGCCAGCGCTTTGTTCGCGGCAGCAAGTTGCGACTGGGTGGCCAGTTGCTGGGCGGCAAGTTGCCCGATGCGTTTCGCTTCACTGGTTGCGAAATCAACCGCCTGGCGTGCTTGCTGGTAACCCAGGGTGGCATCAGCGCCTGTGCCAAATTGAAGCAAGGGAGTGCCTTTTTTCACCGTCTGCCCGGAACTGACCAGTAGTCTGACAATCTGTCCCGGCCTTGGCAGGCTGAGAGTTTCCAAGCTACGTGTATCTGGGGACACGCTGCCGTAGCCCGAGACCGTGTCGTTCATCTGTTGCTGTTTCATCGCAACCGTCTTGACTTGCACAACGGGGATATCTGCCGCGTAGCACAAGTTGGTTGCCAACAGCAGCACAGGAAAGATAATTGTGAATGGCTTGTTCATTGTTTGCTCCCGTTCTGTTCCGGTAAGTCTGGACCAAGCAGTGTTTCCAGCACGATATCTTGTTCCATCATGGCTTCCTGCAAATTGATGGCCTCGGTTTGTTTGTCCAGCAGCGCGGTTTTCAGACGCACGAAGTCAGTCGCAGTCAGGTTGCCGGCGCGGTATGCCGACTCGGCATTCCGTGCCACGTTGCCGAACTCGACGGCACCCTGTTGGGTACGCTGTAATTGGTCTTGCAGCAGGGACAAATTTGCAAGTGCGGTGTCGATCTCGCTGTAAGCGCTGTTGAGTCTGTCCTGATATTCATCGAAAAGCTTTTTGCGGGTGGCTTTTTCAATGGCGATGTTGCCGCGATTGGCGTTGAAAATCGGCAGGCTCAAACTCACGCCGAAACCCAGGGTATAAAGTCCGCTGGTATCGCGGGCACGGGTGATGCCCACATTCAACGCAGGAAATTGCGCCAAAACCGCCCCGCGGAATTTTTCCTCCTGGGAGCGATAACCCGCCTGAAGTGCCTGCAAATCGGGACGCTGATTCAGGCGCTGTTCCAGACTTAATCGCACACTGGCGGCGTCAATTGCAGAGGGTGCAGGTTCCCCGACCAGCTCCAGTGGTGTTCCCGGTGCAACTCCCAGCAAACTGTGAAGACCTGCGAGGCTCTGAAGGCGGTTTCGCTCCAGATCGTTGATCTGTCGCTCGACATTCTGCAAGGCGGCCAAATCAGAACTGGCAAAATCGCTCGTAATGTTTCCATCCGCCAGCGCCTGTTGACTGCGCTGGTAGCGGTCGGCGAAAAGATTTCGGGCTTCCTGTAATTGTGACAACAAACGCTGCTGTGTAGTCAGGCGGATGAAAAGCAGGCGCGCCTGGCTGACCACTTGCCATTCCTGCCATAGCAAATCCAGATTGATTTGTTGCTCGGCTGCGATTGCCGATCCGGTCCGTGAAGAGCGCAGCAGCAGCGCGCTGACATCGTAGTTTAGGTTGAGGTTGAATGCGTTTGTGTTGCCCGTTGTGCCGTTGGTCGGATGATCGGAAGTGATGCCCAACTGGGGGTCGGGCAGCAACCCGGCAGCAAAAGATTGGGCGCGCGCGATGCCCAATCCGTCACGCGCTTGCCGGAGTTGCGGATTGTTCGCAACCGCCAGCATGGCGACTTCTTCGATGTCCAGGCCGTCGGCGGGGTTGTATAAATGGGAGCTCAGCCTGGAAAAGGGCAGTTGCGCCGGATTGAGCGTAATTGCGGAGACGGTCTGCGGCATATCCACGTGCTTGGGTAGAGGTTGCTGAACATAACTGGTACATCCGGTCAAGACCAGTGCAACCAAGCCGGCGAAAAGGAAACGAGCCAATGTTCCACCCCTTATCGTCTTATCAAATTGCCCAGCTGTTCGTTTGTCAATAACGGCAGTGTCCATCACGCGAACCTGATCACTTGAGGCATTCTGACGGCCGTTGCGCATTGCAAATAACAGGTGATTGGGATATCCCACATTGGTTCCTGACCAGATCCGCTAGCTTGATTTGCTTCTTTCAATGCCGACATTTTTTTAATCATATTTTCCCGCTCATGAGATCAATGGTTTTGAGTATGGCCGCTACCGTTTGCTTACAGTCATCCGCGTTGGGTGTGTCTGCGCGCAATGCAGTCAGGGCGTGATCGATGGATTTGTCCAGCTTGTGCCAATCATCCGATGCACGGGGTTTCAAGCCTGCTTCGGCTGAATCCCAAGCGATCTCAAGGTCTTTGATGCGGGTTTTGGCCCCCTGCAGATCGCCTTTGTCCACTAGTGCAGCAACATCAGCAGCGATGGTACGAAATGCCGATAAATCGCCCAATTTTGTCGGTGTAGTTGCTTCGATAGTATTGCCAGATTGTGAGCTTGCTGGCGCAGCACCTTTTGCTTCGGTACTTGAAGGCTTGGAACATCCTGCCGTGAATGCCAGCAGAAAAACGACCGCCGCGGCAGAGAGTGAGCGATTCAGCGAATGGATTGGTTTCATGATTTTCCTTATTTAATGAAATATGTAAATGAAAGCGGAATTACTTAATGGCTTTTGAATCTGCGAATTTGCCCGTATTGCTGGCAACGGCCACCAGAACAACGATCACGGTCAAGAAAATTGCGCTTGTCCACATTGCCCCTAGACCCAATCCGCCATATATTTTTTCTTGGGTAAGCAAATCGCCGAGTGAGGCGCCAAGCGGGCGTGTCAGGATGTATGCGGTCCAGAATGCCAGTACCACATTTGCACCAAAACGCCAGGCAAACAGTGTGAAGGCGATCAGTGCGCCGAATGCTATGGCACCCCACTGGAACCCCATTGCCAAGGCTTCAGTGGCGAGATCTCCCGCTGCTGTGCCCAAGGCAAACGTGCAAAGAATAGCCGCCCAATAAAACAACTCTCTGCGTCGCGTGACTATAGTCCGGATGGACAGTGTCCGCTCAACGCGGTACCAAAGCGCGAAAATAATTGCCAATACCGCTGCAAAGACTGACGTGCTGATATACAGGCTGACACCCAGACCATCTGTAAGCGCATCAGTAATTTGTGTGCCAACCACGCTGACCAGAACTACAGTAAGCCAATAAATCCAAGGGGTATAACTGCGTGTGCGCAGTTGCATGAATAAGGCAATTACCAGCAGTATGCCCATAACACTTCTGGTAATGCCTTGGCCCAAACCCGCATTCACGGCCAGGAAGTCGGCACCCGTCTCGCCTACCGTGGTGGACATGATTTTCATGACCCAGAAGGAAACCATCACTTCCGGGACTTTGTTGAGCATTGGCAATTCGCTTTCGCGTGTTGGGAGTTTCATATTTCTGTTCTTCCATAAATATGGGACGTATTGTTCAGCAGCAGTTTCCAATTGAATCATGCTGATTTCTGCCACACCGTAAGCAAGTGCATCGCTCTCGCCGACAGCTACCCTGTAAGCAATCCCGATGGGAATCGCGAAGGTATTTGTGATATTGCGAGATTAAGTAGACGTTTCATAATGCTCTCCTTACAAATCACGCAGATATTCACGTGGTTGCGAAGATAGCAACCAAGAATTAGGAGAGAGTTAGTTGAATCGGTATTTCGAAGAAAAGCACTGAGCGACTGCTATTGGCACAATAGCAACGGACATCCTTTAAATTCCCTTCACAGGCAGAGATGAGTTAGACAATCTGAAGCTGACCGTACTCTGCATCAGCTTATGTGATATCGCGTGGCCAAACGTAGTCTATTGACTCTGAGCTTCCAGACTGGCAAGTTGATAGCCGAAACCGCGTAGTGTATGTAACAGTTTCTGTTGAAACGGCTTGTCGATAAGTTCTCGAAGCATATGTATATGCGCCCGGAGCGCATCGCTATCCGGACAAGCGTCTCCCCACACCCGATGTGTGAGGTCATCACGATTGACGACTTGAGGTGAACGCGCCATCAGCGTCTCCAATATCTTGTAGGACATCGGCGGCAAATCGATAGCTACACCGCCACGCCGCACCGAACGAGTGCATGGATCGAGACTGAGATCTTCTACCAACATCTTTCTCTGCTTTTGGGCGTGATTGCCGGCTCGTCGGTGCAACACTCTTAGTCGTAATTCAACTTCGCGCAATTCGGCTGGCTTGGTCAGGTAATCATCCGCCCCCGCTTCCAAGCCGACGAGTTTGTCGTTCAGCGAATCGCGCCCTGTGATCATCAATATCGGCGTGGTCTTGCCGCTTTCTTCACGCAATTTGCGGCATAGCGTGATGCCATCCATTCCTGGCAACATCAGATCAAGCACGATCACATCGTAATCATTGATCAATGCCAGATTCATGCCGGTGATCCCATCTTCAGCCGCATCCAGGATATGACCTTTGGCTTCCAGAAAATCGTACATGTTGGCAGCGAGATCGCGATTGTCTTCAATAATAAGCACACGCAATTTCTTCAAACTGTAAAGGCTGATCGACATACGCTCCCCTCATTTCTTCAGCTTCAAGAGTTTTGTGCCAAGTAACTTAATATGACTTTCACGATTGTCCGCAATCGGGCAATGAAATATATAGATGAATCAACGCTGCGTGCAACTCAACTGGTAATTTTCTCAACTTCTTCCAGACTGCTGCCGGAACGCTCGCCACAACGCCAAATCATAGGCAATCTTCAGAACCCCACAAGCCACCAAGGGAGCCGCCAGCCAACCGGCTGCAAACATCGCACCACCGAGTGTCGGGCTGATTGCCGAAGCAAGGCTGCGCGGAACGGACGTGAAGCTGGCGGCAGTGGCTCGCTCGGCTGGTGTAACGACATTCATAACAAAGGCGCTTCGGGTCGGGACATCCATTTGTGAGAGCAGTGCACGCACGAACAGAAGACCCACGGCCAGTTCACTACTGGGTGCGATGGCAGCTAGAATCAAACAGACACTAGACGGAATATGGGTGAAAACCATAGTGTTGAGCAAGCCAACGCGCTGTGCTACCCAAGGTGCGGCCAATTGGGAAACCGCTGAAAGAATACCCACCCAGAAAAAGAAAATCCCCGCAGCGGCAAGCGAAACATGGAAACGCTGGAACAGCCAAAGAGTCATCAGTGAGTTGATGATCAAACCACCGGCAAAGGCATCCACTGAAAACAGGGCTGCGAGTTTTATGACGATGCTGCGTGAGGGTCCAAGTGGCGTAGGCGGCAGCGGCGCTTCAGTTGACGGTTGCGGCAGGCGTCTGTAGAGCAACCAAACTACGCCGCCAATTAATCCATACAGGATGAACATGCCTCGGAATGCAGCCAGCTGCGATATCTCATTCTGAGCGGAAAACCATTCTGGTATCGCTGCGGCCAAAGCACCCAAGGCGGCAAACAATGCGCCAAGCAGCGAATAGCGAGCGAACAATGCCGTGCGGGCAGCGCCTTCACCGGCTTCGGCCAGACGCGCATGCTCCAGTGGCAAGAATACGCTGACATCGCCGGAACTGGGATTCAGTGTGCCAAAAAAAGCGATTAGCAGGAGCGGCCAGAACGCTGTCTGCATGGCAAAGGCGAAGCCAGTGGTCATCATCAATAGCGCGGCACCAAGCAGCAAGAACCGATGATGAAACCGATAGCCCCAGGCACCGATGGCCATGGTGGCAAATGCAGACCCTAACAACGTTCCTGTACTGAGAATCCCGACATCTATTGTGCCGAATCCCAATGCCAGTAAATAGGCGGGCAACAGCACTGCTACATAGCCATCGGCAAAGGCACGCAACGCTCGTCCCACCAGAAGTGGTAAAACACGATGATCGATTCCGTCCGGCAGGAGCAGACGTCGGATCACTTCATCCCCATGGCGCGTGCAACTTCGTTCGATGGCGTGTTGGAGCTCCGTTTGCCGCCTTCGCGGCGGCGCAGCACAATTCCGGTAATCGCGGGCAGAACAAACAACGTCAAGATGGTCGAGGTGATCAGTCCACCGATAACAACGGTGGCCAGAGGCTTCTGCACCTCAGCACCGGTACCGGTTGCAATCGCCATCGGCACGAAGCCTAGCGATGCCACCATTGCAGTCATCAGCACTGGCCGCAGGCGCTCCATCGCGCCCTCGATCACAGCCGCGGACGATTCTATGCCGTCGGCCAGGCGCTTGTTGATGGCGGAGATCAGCACCAAGCCGTTCAGCACCGCCACGCCTGATACTGCAATAAAGCCAACGGCAGCCGAAATCGAGAACGGGATACCTCGAAGCACCAGCGCGAACACGCCGCCCGCCAGTGCCAACGGCACTGCAGTGAGGACGGTGGCAGTCAGCATGGCATTGCCGATCGCCAGGTAAAGCGCTACGGCGATCAGCACGAAGCACACGGGAACGATGATGGCCAGACGCTGGGTGGCTGCACGCAGATTCTGGAATTGTCCACCCCATTCCATCCATGATCCCGGGGCCAGCTTGATTTCCTTCGCCAGGCGGGCCTGAGCGTCATCGACGTAACTGCCGAGGTCGCGGCCGACGACGTTGGCTTCAACGTAGATGCGGCGTTTGCCGTTGTCCCGGCTGATTTCGTTTAAACCCTGCGAGAAGCGGAACTGCGCCAATTGACGTAAAGGGACCGATGCATGCACTCGATCGCTGACCGGCAACATTACCGGCAACGCACCCAGTTCATCTAGGTTATTACGCAGCTCGCCCGGTAGACGGACCACGATGTCGAAGCGACGGTCGCCTTCAAAAATCTGGCCCACCGCACGCCCTGCCAGTGCCGTTGAAACTGTGTCGGCCACTTCCTTCACCGTCAAGCCATAACGCGCGATGGCGGCGCGGTCGAAGGCGACATCCAGGGTCGGGAATCCTTCCGTTTGCGCAACGCGCACGTCGGCCGCGCCTGGCGTTTTGCGCAGTACCGCCGCAATACTGTTGGCGCTGTCGGCCAACTGTTTCAGGTCATCGCCGTAGATCTTGAGAGCGACATCGCTCCGCACGCCACCGATGAGTTCGTTGAAGCGCATTTCGATGGGCTGGGTGACGTCGTAGTTGTTGCCGACCACACTAGCGGTCTTCTTGCGAATGAGCTCTATCACCTGGTCTTTGGTTGTCACCCCTGCAGGCCATTCATCCTTCGGTTTGAGGATGATGTAGTTATCCGAGGCGTTCGGCGGCATTGGATCGGCGGCCAGACTGGCAGTACCGGCCTTGGAGTAGACCATCTTGACTTCCGGCAGCGTCATGACTGAGCGTTCCAGCTGCAGGTCCAACGCCACCGATTGGTCAATCGACATCGACGGAATACGCACCGAGGACAAATTCAGGTTTTGCTCATCCAACGTCGGCATGAACTCCCGCCCCACAAAAGTAAAGGCAATCAGCGCCAGCAGCACTATGCCAAGACCGGTGCCAATGAAGGGTAGCGGCCGCGCGACGGCATCGCGCAGCCACGGTTCGTAGCGGCTTTTAGCGACGACGATGGCTGTGACTTCTTTCTTGGATACCGGTCCATTCATCAGCACGGCAATCAGTGCAGGCACAAACGTCAATGACAGCACGAAGGCGGAACCCAGGGCCAGCATCAGTGTGATGACCATTGGCGAGAACATCTTGCCTTCTACGCCCTGGAACGTCAGACAGGGAATGAACACCAGGAAAATTACCAACTGGCCGTAGATGGTCGGGCGCAGCATTTCACGCGACGATGCCACCACTTCCTCCAGCCGCTCTTTTATTACTGGGGGGCGACCCAGCTGAAACTGGCGTTCGGCCAGGCGACGCAATGTGTTTTCGACGATGATGACAGCGCCGTCGATGATCAGGCCGAAGTCCAGCGCGCCAAGGCTCATCAGGTTGCCCGAAATGCCAAGAGCATTCATACCAATTGCGCTCATTAGCAGCGACAAAGGTATCACCAGCGTTGCAATCAGTGCGGCCCGCCAGTTGCCAAGCAGGGCGAACAGGATGGCAATAACCAGCAACGCGCCTTCCGCCAGATTCTTCGCCACCGTCGTGATTGTGGCCATCACAAGTTGCGATCGGTCCAGAGCAGGCACGATCATGATGCCCTCTGGCAATGTCTTTGATACATCCTTCAGTTTATCGCCCACGTCACGGGCGACAGTTCGACTATTGGCGCCCACCAGCATCAAGGCACTGCCGATCACTGTTTCATAGCCGTTGCGGCTGGCAGCGCCGGTGCGCAGTTCGCCGCCCACGTTGACTGTCGCCACTTGTGCGACAGTGACCGGAACGCCGTTGCGCGTAGTTACGACGGCGCGTGCGATTTCGTCCTGAGTGCGAATACGACCGTCAAGGCGCACCAGATAAGATTCGCCGGAACGGAGAATGTAGTTGGCGCCAACCGAGACATTCGCGTCTGCCAGTGTGCGGTCGAGCTCGTCAAAGGAAATTCCCTGCGCGGCCATCTTGGCCGGATCAGGCTCGACCACGTATTCCTTGACATAGCCGCCCAGCGAATCGACATCGGCCACGCCGGGCGTTGCACGCAGCTGCGGCCGGATAATCCAATCCTGTACCGTGCGCAGGTACGCAAGCTTGGACACGTCATCTGCCAGTCGATCTCCTTGTTCGGTCAGGAAGCTACCGTCGGCCTGCCATCCTGGCGTGCCATCCTTTGGCGTCGCGCCCTTGCCATCGGGATGGACGTATTCGACACTGTAGTGAAATACTTCACCGAGACCGGTTGAAACCGGCCCCATTTGTGGGGTGGCCCCCGCGGGCAGGTCTGGCTTGGCACGCGCCAGACGCTCCAAGACCTGCTGCCGCATGAAGTACAAGTCCGCACTTTCCTTGAAGATGGCAGTAACTTGGCTGAAGCCGTTGCGCGAAAATGAACGCACGTCCTCCACCCCATTCAGGCCGATTAGTGCCGTCTCGATCGGGAAGGTCACACGTTTTTCGATTTCGATCGGGCTCAGATTCAGCGCCACAGTGTTGATCTGCACCTGCTTGTTGGTGATGTCCGGTGTCACGTCGATGGGCAGCTGGTTTAGTTGCCAGGCTCCGAGTAGCGCCACGACAACAGTTACGAACAGAATTAGCCAGCGTAATCGGACCGAGCCGGTGAGTATGGAATCGATCATTATTCGTCCTGGGCGCTCTTTATCATGTCGGCCTTGACGAGGAAGGCGTTGCGGGTGGCGACCGGCTCGCCTGCACTGATGCCGGAAATAATTTGTGCCACGCCCCTGCTGCGGGTGCCGACCAGCACATGCTGGGCACGAAAACCGTCTTTGGTGCGAACAAACAGCACGTCGTGTCCGTCCACGTTCTGCACCGCATCCTCAGGCACCACCAAACCGGAAGCACTATTCTTGACGTAAATACGAACTTGCACGCCTTCGCCTACGATCAGTTTGCGGGCCGATGAAACGGGATTCAGGATCAGGGTCGCGGCGCGCGTGCTGCCGCTAACGGTGGGCGTCACCGAGCGCACA
The DNA here is from genome assembly GCA_963822425.1 of uncultured beta proteobacterium. Lineage (GTDB taxonomy): Bacteria > Pseudomonadota > Gammaproteobacteria > Burkholderiales > Gallionellaceae > Sideroxyarcus. The sequence goes on along the minus strand of CAWGHS010000007.1, from coordinate 180,553 downwards.
GTTGCTGCTACCGGGTTACCGCTGGAGGCCACGATGGTGGCTTTGTCGCCGACGTCAACGCGGCCAATATCGACCACAGGCAGCGAAGCTTCCACCTGCACCTGGCCCGCGCCAGCCACGCGGAATAATTCCATTTGCGGCTGGACAAAGCTGCCCAGGGTCGCCATCTGCGCAGTCACCTTGCCGGTGATCGGACTGACCACGTCCACCGATTTGCCATCTTCGGAAACATGTGCCGCCGTCGCAATCGAGGACGCGCGCTGAGCCTCAGTCTCCGCCACCGCCAATGCCGATTGTGCGGCCTCCATTTCCTGACGCGGAGTCACGCCCTGTTCGAACAGCCTCGATTCTCGCGCATAGCTCTTGCGTGCCAGTTCTGCCTTTGCGTTTGCGACATTGCGGTCGGCCGCCATTGTGGCCGCCTCCAGACTTTCTACCTGGGCCAGGGTGTCACCCGCATGTACCGTATCGCCCAGTTGGCGATTGACTCGCATGATATTGCCAGAGACCCGCGCTACGATCGCCGCCTCGCTATTGGGTGGCGCAGCCACCGTGCCGGTGGTCAGAATTTCCGCCGCCAGTCCACCGCTGCTGACTGGCTCCACCGCGATCTTGGCAATAGACAAGTATGCGTCCGGAATCTTGATCTCAGGCGCGCCGCTGTCTCCCGTTGACGCGGCCGGTGCCACTGCGACTGGCACTGCAGCTGGCGTATTGTGTGCAGCCAGCCCGTACGCAGCACCGAATCCGAGTGCGGCGGCGACAGCAACCAGTCCTGCGACGACAGGCCAGCTAGCTGAGCGGAATTGTTGTTTCATCATGGTGTTTCTCCAAACAGGTTGCGGCCTTCGGCTATTGAGAGGGTGGCAATCGCACGCACGCGGGTCAGGCGGGCCTCGATGGTGAGTGCCTTTGCTTCGGCCAGTGCACGGCGGATGGCCAATACCTCAACCAGGGAGGTTTTGCCCGCGTCATAGCCCACGCGGCCCAGACGGTATGCTTCGGACGCGGCAGCCTCGCCCTGTTCAGCAGCCTGTAGGCGCTTTTCGGATGCAAGAACTTGCGCCATGGCCGACCGGTGCTGTGCCACTGCCTGAAGGCGTGCAGCCTCCAAGCGCATTGCCGCGCCGGTGGCACGCTCGTTCGCCGCATCAATGCCGGCTTGGTTGCGATCGAACAGGGGCACGCTGGCCGTCAAACCTATAACCGTTGCGCTCTCATTGGTCCAGCCGTACTTGCGCATGCCAACGCTGACGTCGAGGTCAGGAATCCATTTTTTTTCCTCTACCCGCACTTGGGCTGCATTGGCGTCGCGTTCAGCGGCAGCGCTGGCCAACGCCGGTGCTTCGGCCGGTGTCCAGTCGGACAACGGACGCGGATCGGCCACGCTAGCCAGGAATGGATGGTCGATATGGGTAAAGCTTTCTGTGGCCCCAACCAGCGCCGACAGGCGTTCCAATGCTTCGGTGGCGTCTGCGGAGGCGGATTCCACTGCCGCCTGGGCGGCGGCGGCGCTGGCGCGCGCCTGCGCCAGACGCAGTTCAGCTTCGCGGCCTTCTTTTACCAGAACCTGTGCCGCGTGCAGATCGTCGTTTGCCCTCGCCAACTCGGCATCCGCTACCTCCTTGCGCTGCTGCATGGCCTCTGCCGTGGCGTACACAACTGCCAGTTCGCCAGCAAAAGTTACACGTGCCTGCCGTTCGCGCGCAACAGTCGCAGCCGACCTGCTTTGTTCGGCCTCGATGCGAGCAGATCGTTTACCGCCAATTTCGAAGACCTGCGAGACGGTGTAGGTATCCTGTCTTTGACTAACACCTCCAAGTTGCGGCGCACCAATGTTTTCCGCCGTTGCGCTCACGGTTGGATTGAGCCAGGCGCTGGCCTGCCGGGTATTGGCGGCGCTGGCACGAACGTTAGCGGCCTGTTCGAGCAACTGCGGCGCGTTTGCTAGCCCTTGTTGAAGCAGTGCCGCAAAGGACGGCGTCTCGGCAGCTTGACTCAGCGCAGGGGTAGAACCGAGTACCAGTAAAAAAAATGCGCTACAGACTGGGAGTAGGCGGAATAAGACGAAAAATCGATTTGTCTTACGGATGGTAACGTCCGATGCATGTACCAGGTGTGACAACATGGCATCATCTTGAGCGAATCGAAGCCAGATCAAAACAGTACGAAACATCGCGTCCCTCTATAGATATTTTGTAATTTGCTTGAATACGTCAAGCGATGAGCGCGATTGTTCAGTGAACTGCGGCAAATTTAATGTCACCAGTTCAGAGAGATTGCATCATACGTCAGTGCATCATCGAGCGTAAATAATTGCTGCTCGCTACGAGACCCACAAACTTGTAAGGTCTTCCCGGGTTACAAATAAAAACCATGCTCAAATTATCGTGGTGAAAAAGCCTTCGACAGTTAGCCCGCGACAACAGTAAATCGCGGCAGCAGTGAGCTTCAGGTTAAGGTTCAATCGGAGAAATGCGAACGTCCTTTTGTAACTGACCATCAAAACTCTCTGCCCGATTAGTAATTCATGACATACAGTAATTGACACTAAGCAGCCTTCCAATTTACTCTGAGGACATTCCCGAACCGGCTCTGACCGAATGACATTGCATTGATTGAGTTAGCCAATTTGATTTATCTCGACACTAATATGAACCAACTCCTCGTGAATACTTAACTGCTGCTTGAAATATTCCGCTGATGTTTCATTATTCGTTGCGAGACTCAGAATACAAGCGTACTTTCCTTTCCCCACACGCCATACATGTAAGTCGCAGAGTTTAGCCTTAATCGGTGATGCATCTATTACTTCGCGAATTTCCGCCACCACTGGAGCATTCATCTCCGCATCAAGCAGTACACTGCTGGTATCGCGAAGCAAACCGTATGCCCAAATAGAAACCAATAAAGCACCAACCAGCCCCATCACCGGGTCCATCCAGCTTGCTCCCCACAACTTGCCGCTAAATAGCGCGATGATTGCAAAAACCGATGTCGCAGCATCTGCGAGAACATGTATATAAGCCGAGCGCAAGTTCAAGTCATGATGTCCATGATCATGATGTCCGTGCTCATGGTCGTGATGATGGTCGTGATGATGCCCATCCTTAAGCAACCACGCAGAAGCAAGATTGACCAACAAGCCGACAATTGCTATCGCAATCGCCTGATCATAGTGAATCGAGCTCGGTGATATCAGCCTTTCGACGGATTGATAGATCATCAATCCTGCCACCGCCACCAAAAAGATCGCGCTCGTATAACCACCCAACACCTCGACCTTCCAGGTTCCAAAAGAAAAGCGGGCGTCGTGGGCGTATTTCCTGGCGTACGCGTATGCGAAAACGGATAATCCTAAGGCTACAGTATGCGAACTCATATGCCAGCCATCGGCCAACAGAGCCATCGAGTTGTAATACCAGCCACCGGCGATCTCGATCACCATCATCACAGCAGTAAGAATGGCAACACGCAGGGTACTTTTCTCGGCGAGAGGATTCCCCTCGTCGAATCGGTGAGAGTGCGTCAGGCCATTATCAGCAGGAAGAGATATCATGGACAATTAATGAATTTATATTTTATCTATATACTATACCCCACTATACATAGTGAGAAAAGAAAGGATTTATATGTCACATATCGTTCAAGATAAAAAAAAGCTATTGATCCGTGTCAGGCGGATTAAAGGCCAGGTGGAAGCCATGGAGAAAGCATTGACTGAAGGGTCCGACTGCGCTGCTGTGCTTCAACAAATTGCCTCGATACGAGGCGCCGTTAACGGCCTTATGTCGGGAATATTAGAGGAACATATTCGCGAACACCTTGGCTCAGTAGCCGCGTCGCAGAAGCAGCGTCAGCAAGATTTGTATGAAGTAATAAGTGTGTTAAAGACCTATTTGAAATAGGTGCAACTAACACAATTTGGCTTATGCGAATATGACTGAGGCCATGATGTTTCAGGAAACATTACTACTTGCAATCGGCATTATGTTTGCACCTCGGTAATTAAGAATCGAAATTCTCAATGACGTATTAGTGACGTTAATCGTCGCTACATGGCTTAGGATCAACACGCGTCCAAGTGGCTCGCCAGTTTTGGATTTATTAATATACGGTGTACGTTACCTAACTTTTCTGTCGGTGTCGTTAATGAGACAAGTTGGCATGACGGTTAGCACTGAGATAGGTGCAGTACGTCGCAAGATCGGCAGCTGCGGAAAAGGTGCGTTACTTCTGTTATGTGTATGGGAGCGGACACAGATGTTCCCGATTCAAAGTTCTGCTGATGGCACGAAGCGGCTGGAGCAAGCAGCTAACAGCATGCCACATGCGGTCGCTCATAATCATTCAGCCCAGACTTGAAGCGACAGTCCTCCGGATAGGCCAGCTGGCGACGGTGGAAGTCCCTCTGCATTGCGATATCTCCGATGTTTTTCTGTTCCGCATATTTCTGCTACCTCGTTTGGCTCTTGACAGTCTAGGACGTGCGTCCTAACATGCGCCCCAATCTAGGACGAATGTCCTAGCGATGACATAAACAACCAAAGGAGGTCATTTTGTCTGCAGATCTATTCGAGCCGTTTCAGCTGGGCGGCCTGACACTCGCCAACCGGATGGTCATGGCACCAATGACGCGTAACCGCGCCGATCAAAACGGTATCGTATCCCCCATGATGGTGACCTACTATCAACAACGAGCCAGCGCCGGTTTGGTCATTGCCGAGTCTGCCCCAGTTTCAGCTGAGGGCGTGGGCTATCCTGCCACCCCGGGGATTTACACAGATGGCCAAGCGGCAAGCTGGCTCCGTCTGACCGATGCGGCGCATTCAGCCGGTGGTCATATCTTTGCGCAATTGCAGCACTGCGGGCGGATTTCCCACCCAAGCTTGCTGCCAAACAACGCCACACCTGTTGCTCCATCGGCGTTGCAACCTTCGGGGCAGGCAGTCACCTATACCGGCATGCAGGATTTTGTGACGCCACGCGCACTAGAGATCAGTGAAATTCCGGGTATGGTGGCGCAATTCAGGCTTGGCGCTGAAATGGCCAAACTCGCTGGCTTCGATGGCGTAGAAGTACACGGCGCTAACGGCTATATCATCGACCAGTTTCTGCGCGATGGGAGCAACCATCGCACTGATGCGTATGGTGGCAGCGTGCGGAACCGCATGCGCCTATTGAATGAAATTCTGGATGCGGTCTGTGAGGTGTGGCCTGCGCACCGAGTGGGTGTGCGTTTAACCCCCGAGAACAGCTTTAATTCGATGTCTGATTCCAATCCGCAAGCACACTTCGAATATTTCGTCGAGCAGTTAAGCCTGCGCGGCATGGCCTATGTACATGTGCTCGAAGGCGACATGATGACGAAGAATAGCTCGGTAGATTATCTTGCGTTGCGCTCGAAATTTACTGGCCCATACATTGCCAACAACGGCTATGACCTGGCACGTGCGCAAATGGCGGTACGAAGTGGTGCTGCGGACCTGGTTGCTTTCGGAATACCCTTTTTATCCAATCCGGATTTGGTGCGCCGTTATCGGGAGCGCCTACCGTTAAACGAGGTCGATCCATCCACCTTCTACGGAGGTAGCGAGGTCGGCTATACCGACTATCCGTTCTATCGTAGTAAAGAGCTTGAGCAAACTAACCCTTGAAACACTGAGGGTGCAGGAGGTTTTACTATGAATGACATGACAACACGAGATCACATTATTGAAGCTGCCGACCAGTTGTTCTATCGGCAAGGTTTTGAACATACGTCGTTCTCAAACATCGCGGATGCTGTTCAAATCTCCCGAGGCAATTTTTACCATCACTTCAAATCCAAGGATGAAATTCTGGATGCCGTAATCAATGAGCGTCTGGCCAATACCCAGACGATGTTGGAGAAATGGGAAATCGAGGGAAAAACGCCAGAGGATCGAATACGGAGTTTCATCAATATTCTGATCGCGAACAAAGCCAAAATAAAACAGTACGGCTGCCCGGTTGGCACGCTATGCACAGAACTGTCGAAACTGAACCACGCTTCGCAACCCGAGGCCAACAACCTGTTTACGCTGTTTCGTACCTGGTTGCGCAGGCAATTTACGTTGCTGGGACGCGAGGCAGATGCAGATGAACTAGCGATGCATCTTCTTGCCCGCAGTCAGGGTGTCGCCACGCTGGCAAATGCCTTTCACGACGAGAAGTTTATTAAGCATGAGGTAACACAGATGAGCGACTGGCTCAGCTCGTGTATTAAGTGCTCCGAATGAAAGGCTCAAAAGGGCGACGGAATCAGTTTTTCAACCAAATTATTAGGAATGAAATCGAATGTTTATCGTACTGCTTAAATTTTCCAGTAACAAAAGCCAAGCCGGACAATTCATGGAAGGCCACAAAGAGTGGATAGAGCACGGCATTGAAGATGGGGTATTTGCGCTAGTCGGCAGTCTTCAGCCAAATTTGGGCGGCGGGATCGTGGCACACAATACGTCACTGCGTGATCTTCAACGCAGGGTGAACGACGATCCATTCGTTGCGGAAAATATCGTAAGCGCTGAGATACTTGAAATCACACCGGCCAAAGGCGATGAACGGCTGAAATTCTTACTCGGCTAGGTAATCTCGGTTTAATTCTCACCCGAAATGGTTGAGATTACGTTCCTGGCATGGGCCGCTTCAACATCAAGCAGCCCTGTTCAAGATAATAGATCGAGGAATCACGAAGGGCGAAATAACTCATTTCCAAGCGAGCCCTAAGAACGGCAGAAACCCGGTCAAGCGAATCTCCCATTGACATAAACCTCGCGTCGGTTAGTTTACTCTCCTGCAGTACAATGGAAGCAATCTTGGATTGGCATAATTTTCCTCCATCGAAGATAAACATTACACCTTCTGGTGCACCGCCATACACACCGACGTAGTCCAAACACAAGAGACGTGTTGGAACAATATCAACACCTAGCTCTTCTTTGACTTCACGTACGCACGCCGCTAACGGGTATTCCCCTTCCTCGACGAGGCCACCGGGTATTAGCCATCCGTCCCGATAGTGTGGCTTGACGAGCAAAACCTCACCAAAGTCATTTTGAACGACTACTCCTGCAGCTACGCGGCGGCGTGGAAAAACTGGGGTGTGTGTATTCATTGAAATATTTAGGGAAACGCCGAGCAAGCACCTGCGTAGGGACGGAGCAAAATTGTTTTGGGTTGAAATGTCCGCAATCTAAATGCCGATTAAACCTCAGTTTGTCCTGCCATCATCAAGATTTCTTTACATCCACGAAGCCTTACCCGGCAGCTTAATGCCATCTTCCCTGGTTGCACCAGTCAGGCTGCCTTCTTCGGCTTGAATGCAAATATAGAACATATCCTCGTTCCCCGCGCTTAAGGCCCGCTCTCCTGCCGGAGCCACACGGATGAGACTTCCCTCTTGAATCGGGAATTCCTCTCCATCCACGTAAAATATTCCGCTGCCCCGCAAAACGACATACAGCTCTTCATTCTTCTTGTGGGAATGAATGAACGCGACTCCTTTTCCGGCTGGAATGCAATTGATCGAGACTTCGCATCCCGTCAACCCCAACTCGTTACGGGTGAAGTGTTTGCCATAAATTCCGTTGAAGTCGTTGGCGAGAATATTTTTCAGGCTGCCAATGTGCTTGGTGCTGTAGTTCGCGGATTGGGTGGTAATACGGCTTCTCCTTGGTTGGTTACTTTAACGGAACGACACTTTAAATATGCAAGTGACTAAATCTTACATCGACAAACTTGCAAAATGCAAGTGATAAAGTTAGAGTCTTCCTCATGAAGAAATCCCCAGTTCATTCCCAGGGCTTTCCCCGTGAGTTCCGCTCCTCCTGTCCGGTCGCTAGCGTGCTGGACATTCTGGGAGACAAATGGACCCTAGTCGTGGTGCGCGATTTTTTTCGAAATAAACACCGATACGGTGAGTTTCTTGCTTCCCCAGAGGGGATACCGACCAATATTCTGGCGGATCGCCTCAAGCGGCTGGAGGCGGTCGGAATCATCAAGCGCGAGTTGTATCAAGACAATCCTCCGCGAGCCCAATACTTTCTCACGTCTCGGGGAGCCGAGCTTGCGCCGGTATTGAGAGCCTTGGTTAAATGGGGAGTGCAGTACTTGCCAAGCGTAACTCTTCCCGAGAAATACAGTCCGCCTGAAATTAGAGATTAAGGGTGTCGAGTTGCATCGTCGATTAACCGGAACGACTGGTGCTAATAGCGGACGTTAATGCTTACGTGAATTCAAGATGGTTGTGGACCTTCATATCCTTCAAGGATTACAAGATCCATGGCAGCCGCATCTAAGCGAAGTTTTATAGCCTCTTGATATTCAGGAGAGTGCCAACAATCGACGGCGACTTGGTACGAAGGAAATTCGACTATAGTATTGCGAGACCGAGTATTACCTTCTGGATTTTCGAAGTTGCCAGCTCTAGCCAAGAATTTGGCTCCGTATTTCTTTAGCGCTGAACCATTTGCTTCTGCATAGGCTTTGAATTGCTCAGGCTTAGTTACATCTACACGAATTACCCAATATCCCTTTGTCATAGTTTTCCCATGTTAATTTAATTGATATTCACGTCCGCGGAGCTCAGATTACGTATGCATGTCTCCAGCTACCCATTACAGGCATTCCGGATCACATAAGCGAGTCCGGCAATCGATCCCTGCCTGCAATGGCGGGATACGCTCAATCCTGTAAAGCATTCATAGTCCCAAGTCACCCAATCCAGGATGATCATCTGGGCGGCGACCAAGAGGCCAGAAAAATTTGCGCTCTGTCTCCTTGATTGCAAGATCATTGATGCTGGCGTAGCGACGCATCATGAAACCTTGGTCGTTGAATTCCCAGTTTTCGTTGCCATAGGCACGAAACCACTGACCGGAGTCGTCGTGACACTCATAGGCGAATCGTACTGCGATTCGATTGCCGGAACATGCCCACAGCTCTTTGATTAAACGATAGTCCAGTTCCTTTGCCCACTTGCGCACGAGGAACTGGTGAACTTGTTCGCGTCCGACGGGGAATTCTGCTCGGTTACGCCAGCGTGTGTCGTCTGTGTAGACAAGCACTACACGATCTGGATCGCGGGTGTTCCATGCATCCTCGGCCATACGTACTTTTTGGGTGGCGGTTTCTTGTGTAAATGGTGGAAGCGGTGGCTTGATTTCCATAATTAGCTCCTTGGTATTGTTATGTAGACAAGTCTGTCTACTACGTCAAAGTCTATACATTGTAGACAGACTTGTCTACAATCAATCCATGCAAACTATCACCCCCTCTATTTCACAGATGCGCAGCGCTCGTGATCGCATCCTATTGACTGCCTACGATCTCTTCTATCGAGAAGGAATCCGTGCGACTGGAATTGATCGGGTGATTGCAGAATCGGGCGTTGCAAAAGTCACCTTCTATCGACACTTCCCCAGCAAAAATGTCCTCATTCATGAGTTCTTGGAGTATCGACACCAGCGCTGGATGGCATGGTTCGTTGATGCGCTGCAACGTCATGGTGGTGGAGTTAAGGCGCTTTCTCCGGCCTTGGCTGAGTGGTTTACTGATCAGGGCTTTCGTGGTTGCGCCTTCATCAACAGCGTTGGAGAGTTGGGCACCTCCCTGCCTGAAGTCCTAGAGATCACACGACGTCATAAGAATGAAATGACAGACGTCATTGCGAATTTACTTCCAACTTCTCGGCACCGGAAGCAGGATGCGCAGGCTCTGGCGTTAGCGGTTGACGGAGCAATTATCCGAGCGCAATACGATCAGACACCGGATGCTGCATTGACGGCGCTGGAGGTAATCCAGAAGTCACTTCTCAACATCAAGAAATGAGATGGAAGAAAGTATCAGGGGGCGATGTATGTTCACGAACTACTATTTGAACAATATATCTGAAGGACCGTTGGCCGATTTGACCCACTCCGGCATCCTACTCGCGACTGTCTCTTGCACTACCGAAACCAGTCGTTCATCTGGACATATGTGAAGTTCCGCTGATGGCACACAGGAGACAGTTAACCCCGCATTTTTTGTGTACCGCGAATGGCTGCTTTATGTGTGGGTGTCGCGTCCCTGCTCTTTCCTTCGGCTGAATGCTTTTTACCTTTTTTAATCGGGTGCGTTGGGCGCGCCCGTGAGAGAGCGGAAGTGCGGAAAATATTACCCCACCCCTCTTGCCTCACCCCCGAGCGGGGGTGGCCGCTGTCTTCTAGGGAGAGGGGTCACAATCTACTCAGAAACTTCGTTAGAGCTAGTTTAACGTCACGACCGAGCTGCTGCGCCACCTGATCTGGATAAAGCCCCCTGGGGATGTTTTCGAGCCTAGCAAGGTAATTATCCGCAAGCCACAATGCCGTTCTGGAATCGAGTTCGCTATCGATCTTGAGCTTTTGGAGAAACGCCTCCCGAGGCGTGCCGGGTGCAGAATCTTGTGCGGTGACTCTCCCTCCCTGTATATCTTTAGCTTCTATTTCTTTATTTCCCTTCTCTTTAGTTCCAGTATCTTTAGTCCCCCCATTTTCCAGGGATGGAGATTCCATGCATGGTTTCTCCACCCCTGGATTATCCATCCCTGGGTTTTCCAAGGATGGAGATCGGGGGGATGGCAAGGAAATGCGCGAGATTGAATACACATCAAACTGCCATTCGATATAGCCGTTAGTTGGATTTCTTGATTTGGTGACCACTAGGTACCCGGCATTGACCAGTTCTGGCCGGACACGTTTTTGCCAAATCGTCTCCGATGTGTTGGTCAGCCGTAACATCGCGCCAATCCGAATCTCCCAATTCTCAGGTCGAGTCAGCAGCCAGAACAGGACGCCGCGAGTGGTATTCGACATGCGTGGATCTTCGGCTGCTGCGCTGGGTACAGACTTCCACGCGTTTGTGTGGGTTCGGATGATGCTCATGCGGCACCACCTTTCTTTTTTAGACGACGTTTTGGCGCTGATGGCGTGGAATTACGGCACTCTTGAATGAAGGCATCCACATCGGATTTCAGGAAAAATACCTTGCCCCCAATTCTCGTGATATCGGGGAGACTGGACGGGTTACGAGTTACATCAGACCCAACGCTGGATGCACTTCTGCCCAGCAGGACAGCGCAAAGCGCCGGTGGCAATAGGGTTGTAGGAGGAAGTTCGTGTACGTATTGAGTAGCTTGAAGCTGCTGAATCTTGAGATCGACTGACATGACAATTCTCTTTCTTCCGCGCGAGCACGGAACAAAAGAGAAAGTTAGGTGATGAAATCCACTTACCCTGGATCGACCAATGGGTTCAGAAATATGCGCTGGAACTATGCACATCCCCTCCCATACTCCCGCCCGGTCTGCCGGCGGTCAAGGAATCCGCAGATCCCTATCTGGCTACTGGCTCAAGTCCAACCCGCCCCGGTAATCAACTGCCATGCGAGAGCATCATTGCTCGCACAGATGTATGATGCATCCAATTTAAAATTGATGAAAAAAAATGATGGGGATTTTTCAGTCGATTTTCCGATCCGAGCGAATTTTTGTAAATCTGGGGGTATCGCTGGGGGTATTTCCAAGCACATAGTCTTGGAACCCGCCATAACTCGTAATTCGTGGCTGTCGCCCTCCCAGCAAACCAATAGACATGCGCCTTACGGCGCATTTTTATTTCCTACCCACAAATACACCCACATTTGTGATTTATCCCGGTACGCCGCTCGCTCGCCTTCTCAGCACCGCCTGAATCTCAACTTTTCTCAACAGGCATTCGCCGATCTGGGCTGCCGTCTCCATTCAGAACGGGCTGTTTCCGTGGCAACCTTGCTGGAAACCTGACCTTGGAAACCGCCTTATCTGTGGATACCTGATTGGATACCAGTTGCCGGGTACGCACCTGACATCTCCGATTCGCTGCGTACCGAACTGCGTACCACTCTGAATCTCAGATTTTCTCAGGCACAATCCCTGTCCAGACATTCAAAGGAGCGGACATGCAGCATGTCGACATTAGCAAATTGGATTCGATCATTGATGATGAGAGCGATTCTTCGGCTGAACGAATTCTGTATCGGGATTTATTCGCCGTTGCCTGCTACCTGCACAGCACCGGAAATCAGGTGGCCGGCAAGAAGTTGCTGCAAACGTTATTTGACCATCTGGGGCGCAACATGAGGCAAACCTACCTATCAAAGCTCGCCTCTTCCCTGGAGGGAAATGAGAGGGAGTACGCTATTGGTATCTCTGCCCACCTTGAGATTAACAAGCTATTCGACCAAACGGCCCGGACCGACGAAAAAGCATGAGCTGCTTTATCTGTGGGGTTGCGGTTGATTTGGCACTAATTTGCAGAGCATTTGGCACATCGATCTAACCGCATGATTAAACACGGAAGGTGCACCGCGCCAAGTGCCAAATGAGCCGCAAATTGCCATCCTGCGCCCTCCCTTGTGCCAAATGGCCCGCAAATTGACCGCTGCAACTATTTGATTCCACGTACCGAGAATCGGACGTTGTGCCAAATCAATCGCAAACCCACAAGACGCTGGCGAGTTTCAATACTCCTCACTCAGCTTGACGCACGCCGCCACTGCAGCGTGGAAATCAAAGCCGGTTTGAGAGGTGCATTGCTCAAGCCATTCCAGATCCTGGTCCGTTGCCCCCTCTTCGGCGATGCGCCAAAGCCTATCCATTACACCAGGGCGCTTGATCGCTTCGTCGAAGCGCTGGAGAGCTTCCGCCTCCGGTGCTGGGGTGTTCTGCTCGTTCAGTTTCTCCAGCGCTTCCAGCCTACGCAGCATCGATGCCGAGCTCATTTATCGCCACCCTGTTGCCACGCCGTGGCCTGACGTTTCATGAAGGCGGCGCGGCCGGCGGGTTTCATTGAGGCAATCGCCGCTGCGCCCCCCGCAGTCTGTTCAGCACGCGCCACGCCTTTCTCGTCCAACTCGGTCGCATCTGCATCCGTGCCAGTGCGCTGCCTCTCAACGAATGCAGCCCGGCCAACAAGTCCCGCGCGGGTCCACACGCTGCCCAGCGCATCCCCCAGACGGCAGACCGATCCGCATCGGGCGGATTCAACCAGTGCCACATGGTTGCCCCGAATGTTCCGCTGAATGCCGTCGTAGGCTTGCCCGTCTGGCGCAGTGCCCGGCGTCATGTCGATCTTGAACGTGTAGCCATTCGACAACTCCACAGTCCCCGCCTCAATGGCATCGATCGCGCTGCGTGACTTGACGGTGATCTTGCCGGTCATCAAATCGCCAGCCCGCCGCACATCGCGCACATCGCCCTTGGCCAGCTCGGCCCAATTATCGGAAGTCACCGGTTTATCAGGGTGGCCGAGTGTTACGGGCTTGTTCTCGAAACTGGCCATGCTGGCCGGGTTGAAAACCTCTTCTGCTGGCCGGTGCAGTCGGATAACCTTCATCGGGTCAATGCCGTCGGCATCCAGCCCAAGCTCGAAAGCCCGATATTCCTGAACGCCGGTGCGCGCCAGATTGCTGGGAACAATCAGATACCCTTCCTCGCTGACCGTCCGAGTGGTCAGTCCTATGCGGTCGCAAACATTCAATGTGTTGTTCATTTTCTAGCCCTTGTCGTTGTGGTTAATTGTCTTTTCGTATTGCTCCAGGCGATCCTGCAAGACCGAGGTTTCGTAGGCTCGCCGCATCAGGTCGAGAACGTAGGCAAGCCGCGTGGCGTCCTGCGTCCCCACATTCCCATTTCGGGCATCCCGATAGAGCGATGCGAGCTCGCGCCGGATTGCGTGCGCGTCTCGCAAATCAATCTTGCGTGATTTGCTGGGGGTGAGGGTCAGCACATTCCCGCCCCCAGCTTGCCTTCTGGCCGATTCTTTTCCGCTGGACATTGGCTCACATCCTCAACTGAATGCCGTTGCGATGCATCGTAACGATGACCTGCTCCGGGCTTCCCATGATCTTCATCACCCGCTCGAAGAATGCATTCCGGCTCTCCAAGAGACGGCGCTTTTCACCGAGAAACGCACCTGCCGCCTTCTCGAATCGGTCATGCATCTCCCAATACTCGGCCGCCGGAACGGTGCTTTTTCCCTGGCCATTAGCCAGCGCTTTCATCCGAGAACACTGATTGATGATCGAGGTCATGGTATCGATGAAGCCCTGTAATTCCCTCTGTGTCACGGTTTTAACTGTTTTCTTCATAGTGCCACCGCCGATTGTCCGTTGCGGGTTGTCTGCTTGTTCAGGCGCGCCATTTCTTTGCCGACTTCCTTGGCCGCTGCCATGGGGTCAGTACTTCGAATGGTGATCGGCGCGGTGATTTGCGTGGTATGCGTCACTGTCGATGCGTTGCTGACGCTGCTGCCGGCGCGACCGACAACGCCACCTGGAGCCATGATCGGAGATGACGCTGCTCCACCTTGCAGAGCCGCTGCGCCACCTTGCATGGCGGGTGCCTGCGAGGCCGCCTGCGCTGTCTTGCTGACGTTCACCTCCATGCTGTTGGTATCATCCGTGAGCCCCAGCAACTGCCCTACCTTGCCGATGGCGCCCATCACGGTGTCGATAAAGCCAAACACCTTTTTCGTTACCGCATCCCAAGCGTTGCTAATCCATGCCGTTACTTTGCCCCAGTTCGCCCAGAGCTGATAAATTGCATACGAGACAGCGGCTATTGCGGCAATAACAAGCACTATTGGAGCAATTGCCATCATCCAGCCAAACACCATCGCCGCTCCAGCCGCTATAGCTGATGCGGCCATGCTTGCAAACATTCCAATCATCGGAAGAAATCCGCCCGAGATTGTCGCAGCAGCAAGGACGCTGACTGCAGCGCTTCGCAATGCTCCGCCTATCGTTGCTGCCCATGCCTGTATAGCCTTCCACTTGAGAGCGATGAATGCGGCTCCGATAGCTCCAAGCGCAGTTACTACGGCCTTTCCGGCATTGGGATATTTTTCAAGAATCAGGCCAAGAACAGTGTTATTCCCTTCGTAGAAGTTCACCAACTCGTCTGCGACAAGGAACAGTGCGCCAATCAACAGTCCAACCATTACGGCGGGGAATGCTATGGCGGCACCTAGTATCAAGGCGATTCCTGCAGCTATCTTGGCTGTCGCGCCGAATGAGTTGAGCCACTTGACCAGACCAGAGAAGCCATTCGCAATGCGGACGGTCCAGTCCCACAGCGTGCCGATGATCGAGGTCACAACCTTTAGGGCGGTGCCGAGGCCAGACTTGATGATGTCCTGGTGCGCAACCATCCAGTTTCGGAACCCGTCCAGCACGGATGTCACCTGCGGCATCAGCTCTACCGCGATGTACTTGCCGAGCGCGCCCATCATGAACTTAGTGCGGTCTAGGCTATCGGTCAATTTTCCGGCCTTCTGTGCACCCTCCTCGCTGACTACTCCAAAGGCGCGAGCCTCGGCGCGCAGTTTCTCCAACTCGCCGCGGCCTTTCATCAACAAGGGAATCAGCGTGCGATCGATGCCAAGCTTTTCAGCCATAGCGATGGATTCCTGCCGGGACATGCCCTGCATCTTGTCCGAAACTTCCCCGAGGATTTGGTCGAACGACTTGACCGAGCCGTCGGCGTTTTTGGCCGACATGCCCAGCTTGTTGAACGTCATCGCACCGCGTCCGATGCCGAGCACGGCCTCGCCCACCGTCTTGTTGACGCTAGCCACTGAAGCCTTGACAGCATCCAGACTCGCCCCATTGAGCTGGGCCGCATAACCGAATTCCTGCAAAGCCTCAATGCTGACTTGTTCGAGTTCTGCAAAGTCCCCAAGCTCGTCAATACCGCCTGCGATCTCGGTCACGAACAACCCAATCCCCGCAGCAACGCCGGTAACTATGGTCCCGATTTTAAGCATCCCATCCCGGAGATGGGCCGCTTTCTGCTCGAATTCGTCGACATTCGATGTGTCCACCTCAAATCCGAGGCTAACGAAAAACTCTTGCAATGCTTGTGCTGACATGCGCTTCCCCTTTCAGTTGTTGGATGTAACGGTCATTCGATTTCCCAGGTGATCGACTGGATCATCTGGCCAGAGTCAATAAGCGGGCGGTCTATCGGGCCGGCGGCCGCGCCTGCCGCCTGCTTGCTTTCAACCTTGCGTTTCAGTGACTGGTTGTGACTGCCGCTGCGTTTTCGCTCGCGCGCCCTGATTGTTTTCGGGTCAAGGGGCTTGAAGTTGCCGTGCCTGATTTCTGCTTGTACGTCACCTTTGCACATCTCACCGAGCTGCCCCAGCGCCCGCTCGACTGTCATCTGGCCGCGCAGCATCTTCACCAGGTTGATGCGGTTGAGCCGGATGTACTTCATCCGCTGCTTGATCGGCGTCGTGCGCAAGAATGGTCGCTCCGGGATGCCATGCTCGGGAGAACCGAATTCCTGTACGGCGGCGACCATGACCAGCGGAGTACCATCACCCTCTGTTTCCCCGCTTGGCACTCCAACACGGACAACATGCTTTCCGGCATTGATGCGGCGTTTAAGCTCATCGAATGCCCGAAAGTCGATGTCCTTCAAAATCTTCGACGTGATGCGGGCGCCATGTGTCATTTCTTTTTCCTTCGCGCATCTGCAAGTTGTTTTAAGAGGAACTGCCTTTCGTCCTCGTTTGTTATTTCCCGGCCCTGTAGATAGCCCCGATCTTTTGTCGGCACTTTCTGGCAGTTCTCATCGCGCTCCCCTGCATCGGTTTCAATATCCATCATGGCAACACCTCATCCTCACTAAACCAATATACTTTCACGCGAACACCCAGATCATTCGGCCCGGCTTCCACTCCCTGCTTACTGGTATCGATGCAGATGATGCGCCCGATGCCGAAGTTGTACGGCTCCAGCAGGTCTTGTCCAAGCACCATCGGAACCGACGCGACCATCAACTGCTGGCTTGTGCCGTCGTACAGGTCGAACGTCCAGACGCCGGAGCGGTCGTTGTACTTTGCCTCGATTGTGTACTTGGCGTCGCCCAGCTGCGAGGTGAACTTCTGCGCCGGGTCGCTGGAGAATGGCAGCTCTGCGATCATGTCACTTGCTTCCTGTCATGGCCTGTTTCAACTTAGCGGCGAGAGATTGCTTCTTCGGCGCACTAGTCACCTCTGTTCCCTGCTGCTCTCCCTTGTCCTTCTTCGGGCCTGCCTGCCGCTTTGTCGCCCCAGCCTTGCGCGGCGGGTACTGCACAACCTGCGTGTAGACGACAATCACCTCGCGCAGCTCTGCCGTGAACAGCAGGGCAGCGGACGAGTCCTTGTCCTGGCTCGACCGAACCGACGTGCAAATCATGTTCTTGTAGAGCTTGAGGCCGGTTTGCAGGTCAAACGGCTCGGCCTTCTTTTGCAGCTCGGTGAGCAACTCGAACGCACGACGCGAACGGCCAGCCGCCGAGGAGAACGGGTCGCTTGAAAAGATGTTCAACCGAGAATCTGACACGCCGGCGGAAATCTTCACGCGCAGCGGCTTCATGTAGGCATGGTCGCTGACGACGACGCCCGTCTCTACCGGGTTGTCGGTGACTTCCAGATCGGACTCGTGCGTCTCTTCGAACACCGCATCAAACACGAGTCCGCCCATCGAGCGGATGACGGCTATTTGCTGGAGGCTTAGACTCTGAAGCAAGTTCATAGCGTTTACTCCTCAATCTCAAGACCGGCAGCCCGCAGCTGCGCAAGCAGCTGCTCGGCTTCTTGTGTTGAGTTCTCTTCGGCAATGGACAGGAAGCGCAAACCGAAAGATTCGGGGGAGGTGCCGGCCGCGGTTGACGCTCAATCCGTCGGTGTAAAAGCCCTTCATGATGTCGCGCAGCGGTACCGAAAAGCGCTGGAACTTATTCGCCGCCGAGTTGCATGCCATCATTTTCGTAATGGAGGCATGCATTCCTTTCGCCGCCTCGGTGTAGGCGGTCTCGGCCGCTTTGAATTCCTGCTCGCACACGACATAGGCAACATTTCGCTGCTCGCCGATGAGTTGCTCCAATTCCTCGTTAAGCACATCGAGGCGTTCCTGCAATACCTCCTCGGCCCCCTCGGCTCCGGCGGCAGTATCTGCTGCGCTGGAAACCGCCTTCTCGGCTGCCTTGATCATCTTGTCTACCTCGGTGGTATCAGCCTCCTTGCCTGCCATGAACGCCTCCGTCAACGCATCCTTGCGCTGGTCCTTGAGGGCCGCCAGCGCGTCCTTGGCTTCGGAGACAGTGGCAATGCATGCGGCGCAGCGCTCGAGATCCGACTTGATGCCGACGATCTCCTTGCGCTTGGCCTGGATGGTGCGGCTGATTGTTTTAATTTGTTCCATTTGATGTTTCCTTTCAGGGTTGAGCCCGTTCTGGGCGGTTGTTGTGAAGATTGGACGTACTCTGATTTACTTCCGAGATGATTCCGGCATCGCAGATTGCGGCGCCGGTCTGCAAAATGCGTTGCTGGTGAATTTTGCGAGCTGCGCGGGCAATCGCCCCCCACCGGGCGCCACCATGATCTCGCTTCGCCTGATTGCTCAATTTGATGCAAACATGGCACATGGACTGCTTGGGATGTGGCGGCGAAAAGCGAAACCCACAGACACGGCAGCGTTTGAGTTTTATGATCATTTTTTGCCGTCCTTGGGGGTAGCGTTGGGGGTTGCGCTGGTTGTTCTGGATTTGCCCCCACATTTAGCGGCGCGCTGCTGGGCACGAATGGCGGACATTTGCTCCGCCTCGCGCGCATCGCGCAACCTGAAAAGGGTCTCAAGGGCATCAATTGGCAGCGTCATTTCCATGGCTTTCACCGCCGCCAGTGCGCCCTCCTCGGGTGTCATCCCGGGTGTCATGAAGCAGAACGGCGGCACCTCGTTGATGCGGCAGCAACGGAAAACACGTTTTAATTTACTCATCGCTCAAGCCCTCGATTGCTTTGCCAATCGAACGGCACGCACTGGCCGCCATCCTCGCGAAGGCGGTCATAGACGCGCTCTCCCAAAAATGCTCTCACTTCCGGTGCAGTCAGGTTTGACAGCAGCAGCGTCGGGCGACGCTTTTCATATCGCTCATTCAAGATGTCAAACATCAGATTCTTCTCGTACTCGGTGCCGAACTGCACGCCGATCTCGTCAATGATTAGCAAGTCAGGCTGCACCAGCAGTCTGATCACGTCGCTTTCCGATTCTTCTGAATTTTTTCGAAAGGTATCTTTTACCCGTCGCACCATGCGTTGCACGGTTGTGAACGCAACCAGCCCGCCGTTTTCCATCGCAGACAACCCAATACCGACGGCAAGATGAGTCTTTCCTGTGCCGGGCTTGCCACAAAATATTGCACTTCGCCCGGTCTTGAGAACTTCACGAAACTGTTCGGCGTAGGCGCAGGCAAAAGCAAGTGCCGTGCGTTGCCCTGCGCAATTCGCCACGTAGCTTGCAAGCGTGCGATTCTTGAAACGCTCAGGAATACCTGCATCTCCAAGGCGGGTTTCCCAGGCACGATGCTTTGCAATCGCAGCCAGCTCCTCCTCTTCGCGCTGCTTGATTGCTTTTTCATTCGCGGCGCATTGCGGGCAACCCGACCAGACTGAGCGAAATATATTGCGACTGCTGAAATCGCCGTGCGTATCGCAATGAGCAGCTTTGGTTTCGTTAGAGGTATTGATACCAAGTTCTTTCAGATTCATAGCGCAGTTACTCCCGTCCCGTAGTTGCGTTGGTCAAAGTTTTCAAGGGCTGGCTTGCCGCGCGTCGAGGATGGTGAGGCTGCGCGCAGCTTGTCATGCTGTGCTGATTGCAACAGCGCTCTATCCCATTCAGGTTGAGTACGCCGGATATGCGGCTGCGTCAGCCAGTAAGCGATGAACTCACCCAGTTTTCCATCAGGAACTGTCACCATTGCCATTTTTGCCAAGGTTGGGAATTCTTCTGATGGCTTCCAGTTGATGTGCATCGCAAGCTTTTCATGGGCGTGCGCGTCTTCTGGTCTGTTGCTTCTACTGGTCTGTTCTATGGTATGTTCTATGCCCCTAGCGGATTCCGCTACTGTTGAGGTGGCGGATTCCGCTACTGTTGGGGATTTTTTAGAAGTGGATTTCACTACCGTTGCGGGTTCCGCTACCGTTGCGTAATCCGCTACCGTTTGAAGGTCTGGGACGGTGATTTTGTAGCGAGTCGTCCTCGACTTTCCGCCTGTGCCTTCCTTGGTCAGCCATCCAAGCTCACACAGCTCGGTAGTGACCTTGCTGATGTTTGATAAGTGCATTCCGCCGCAGCGCTCTGCAAGCGTTTCTCGCGACGGCCAAACTGTGTCTGTGTTTTTGTTTCTGAAGGACAGAAGCGCGATCAAAACTCGCATGTGCCATAGCGTCAACCGCCTGTCAGCAAAAACCGCAATCGGGACAATTGAAAAAATATCAGCCACGGTCGCAGCCTTGGGATTGATTAGCGAGTGAAGCCTTGTCAGCCCCAGCAAGAGAGGTTTTCAGCGTTTCATGCCGCCCGAAGGCGCCCGATGTGCTTTTGCGCTTTGCTATGGTGCGTACCGCGCGCCCGACTTTGCCGAGGCGTGGCCGCCTGGCAGATCCTTTGTTGTGGATCATGGTCGCCCCTCAGGAAGCAGAGGCGATTAGGGCGCGGATGTCCTCAACTTTCCAGACGGTGACTCTGGGGGACAATTTCACCGCAGTTGGGTATCGACCGCTACGCACGCCGGACCACCATGCGGTTTTTTTGATTGGAATGATGGGAGGGATCGGCGGCTCCGCCTTGGGATCGCCGATGATTTGCTTGAGACGAAGAAAGCCGGTTTGGGGTAGTGAGTGCATTTTTGATGCTCCTTAATAAGCCGCTTCGGGCCGTTAGGGATGCATCATGTGGGTGGCTGTATCTCCGCGTCAGCGGTCTGCGGAGGCTATTTCTTATCGTTTATTTCGATTCCATTTGGTCCCAGTCGAGAAAAGCCAGTTTTATGTAACTCAGCCCAGCTGTACGTTTTACTGCTGTGTCTGCAAATGCAGCCTTGACTGCGGCCTCCTTGGTTAGTTTTTTATTTTTATCCTTCATTGTGCGGATCACTTTGCAATACTCAACAGCCCTTTTCAATTTCTCTTTACGGGCATTTTCTCCAGCTTTATTGGCACTCGCATAGTGCTTTTTTCCTGCCACAAGCTCTTTGCTGGTCGAGACCTTCTCAAGTTCTGCCGAGACCTTCTCCGACTTCTTCCTCTCCAGAAAATCAGACACGTATTTATCCGCTTTTTCAGTGTCTTCTGAACACTTCGGGTCGTCCAATACCAGCCACTTTAAAGCACACCATGCGCGCTTCGCGTTGGCTGTATTGTTCGGCCAATTCGCCATTGATGTAACCGGCCAGGACTCGAATTTCACTCCATCCTGCGGAACCAAACGAGCAGAGTTCTTCTGCTCGTCCGTTACCCCCAGCTCTCTCAACAGACCGTTGATCTCGTGCCGCGACAGGTACTCTTCTGGCGTCATGGCTTTCAATGCGAGATAACCTCGCGCTGCGCTGCGAAATATTCCACGCCTGAACGCTGCTTGGCCTCGCTCTCCGCCGCTGCCATTGCCTCGGCATGCGTAGCGCAACTCGGCAGGCGCGTTACCTGGCCACCAGCGAATTGGATGATCGGCACCCACCGCGTACCATCCCTGAAGGCCTGCAAATCATCCAGCGGCACGCCGTACCGTACCGACACCTTTGCCAGTTGCCCATCTTTCGCGTTCTTGCCGATTGCCACATAGGTTGGCGTATCGTGGCTCTGCTCAATGTGGTATTCAGACGTGGGAAGTGAGGCAAGGCGCGGATCATCCGGTCGCACAAGGGTTACGCGCGGATCGGAGAAGGCGCCTGATTGAAGTTGATTCGCCGGGTTGATGAATTCTCGGTTAAGCATGGCTCACCTCCCCGGAAGACACGTTGATGATTGATGCAAGCTCTTTGCACTCGGTCGCGAGCATCGCGCATCCCCACAAGTAATTGTCTTTGATTTCGTCAGACCACGAATCGAAAGTGGCAAAACCGTTGCCGTGAGACATCGTAAGCATGGCCTCTAACTGGCTTAGCCTGGCATCCAAATGGTCTTGGATCATTGCATTGGTTGCATTGCCACGTAACTGGTAAATCGGGGTTATGGATGCGGGGAAACTGATCACGATCCCCCCGGGTGCGGCTTTGTTGCTTGCTGTAGAATCGGCCTTAGCCATGATGCGTACCTCCTATAAGGTTGCGTTGTGGTCAGGCGGTTTGGGTGTTCGCGCACCCTTGCCGCCGCTTTCCCCATGATCCGCATGGGGGACGGCAGAACTCTTTACGCAGCCATTGCCAACGGCCGCACCTCTTCGTTGATCCGCTTGCCGACGTCGTGCTCAGCCTGTTTCAGGTCGTACGAGCTTTGCAAGTTGAGCCAGAATTGCGCAGTGGTGCCGAAGCAGCGCGCCAGCCGCAGCGCAGTATCAGGCGTTACGGCACGGCGCTCGCGCACAATGTCATTGATCCTTGATGCCGGCGCGCGCAACTCCATCGCCAGGGCGTGCGCGCTCATGTTCAGCGGCACCAGATATTCCTCGCGGAGAATTTCGCCCGGGTGTATTGCTCTCATTTTGTTGGTTGCCATGTCTACCTCACTCAGTGGTAATCCACTATCTCTACGTTTTTCGGCCCGTTCTCAGTCCAGACAAAGCACACGCGCCACTGATCGTTAACGCGGATGCTGTGCTGCCCTTTCCGATCATTCTTCAGCGCCTCAAGGCGGTTGCCCGGAGGTGATGCCAAGTCTCGTAGCTCTATCGCATCATCAAGCATCTGCAGCTTGCGCTCTGCAACTGATTCGATGTTTCTGAAGCGCTTTGGACTCTTCCCCTCATAGAGGGCTTCTGTATCGGCACACTGGAAAGAACGAATCGTCATGGGCGTATTATTTACCGTGTCGCGTTAAACGTCAAGCGCATTATGCCGCACTGCGCAGAGAGACAACCTCACCGGCTTTCACTGAGGGCATGGCGCAGAACTTCGCCCAGTCAGCCATCATCCGGCGTCTTTTCTCGAACAGATCGCCGCGCCGGTAGGCTGCTTCCACTTTGTCACCGATGGCATGCGCCAATGCCATTTCGGCCACGTCTCGCGGGTAATTGGTGCGCTCTGCTGCCCAGTCCCTGAAAGTCGAGCGGAAGCCGTGCGGTACTACTGTCAGGCCCATGCGTTTGAGCACGGCCCCCATGGTCGCCTCAGAAATGGTGCTGCCCCTCTTGCTGCCGGGGAACACCAAATCGGAGTCTGAGTGCTGGGTCTTCTGGATTTCCTTTAACAGGGACAGGGCTACCTTTGACAAAGGAACGCGGTGTTCTACCTTCATCTTCATGCGCCCCTCTGGGATGGTCCATACGGAATTCTGCATGTCGAATTCTGCCCACTTGGCGCCACGTATCTCAATGGATCGCGTAGCAGTGAGAATCGCCAGTTCGAGCGCCTTGGGGCCAACCCCTTCATGTGTTCTCAAATCCTGCATGAAGTCGCCAAGCTCAGAATACGGCAATGCCGGGTGATGCTTAACCTTTGAAACCTTTGTTGCCGCCGGCAGCAGTTTATCCAAGTGGCCTTTCCACCGTGCAGGGTTCTCCCCCTGGCGGTAACCGCGAACAGTTGCCCAATCCAGTACGCTCTCTATCCGGCCACGCAGTCGACTTGCCGTCTCAGTCTTGGTCGACCATATGGGTTCAAGGCACTTCATCACGATGGTTATATCAATGTCAGCAACCGACAGGTTGCCGCATACGGGATACATGTAAGTCGCCAGGGTATTCGTCCACTGGTCCGCATGTTTGGCGTTCTTCCAGCCGGTACGATGGGCCGCGATGTATGCATCGGCACACTGCTCGAAGGTGATCACCTTTGCGGCGGCAAGCTGTGCGGCGCTGCGCACGGCCTTGCGCGCTTCGATGGGGTCAATCCCCTCAAGCAACTTCCTTCGGCAGTCGGTCGCTTTCAGTCTAGCCTCGGCCAAACTGATCGTGTGCAAAGCCCCCAAGCCCATTTCTCGAGCTCGCCCATCCAGCATGAAACGAAACAGCCAAGACTTCGCACCAGTCGCTGTGACTTGCAGGTACAGGCCGCCGCCGTCGGCGTAGTACCCAGGCTTCTTTGCGCGATCTACCTGCAGCGCTGACAGCTTTTGAATTCCTCGTGCCATATCCACCCCCTTATCTACCCACAAATTATACGCGGATTTAGACGGATTGGGTCGGACAATTTCGGACAATATGTCAACTAATATACCGTGTAATTCGATAGTTGAGTGGTTTACTGCGGATGTTATCGGACAATAAAAATGCGGACGCCCTCTCCGCCAAATAACAAACCGTCCCATGTGGACGGTTTTTTATTTTTCTGGTGTAAGGCTTAGTCCAGCCTGAGCTTGAATTGAAAAGAGAGAGCGCTATAAACCTTGTCCTTGACCGGAGGAATAAAGATCAGATTCATACCGACACGCTGATACTCGATAGTGGCGGCGGGAATCACCGCCACAAACCATGAGCCATTTAGCATCCCCGGATAACCATCAAGCACTTCCAGTGCTCCACCAAAACGCACAGCCCCCAGTGACAAGGGTTGCCACGTCCAGCCGATATAACGTGAAGTGTGACGGACACTATTAAAAAAGCCCCCTACCGTGATCGAATTCACATTGGAGTAGCGATACTCCACACCCCATCCAGGATTACTGTTATTGAGATTTTTTTCTTTTTGCAAATGGTATGAGTAAAAACCCGGATTTACCCAAAACTCGCTGATTGGCTTCGACACTTCGAGCTTGAAAGGATTTTCAGTTTCTGCACTCACATCTGTACATAGCATGATCAGTAAAATGAACGACAGTGTTTTCAGTATCACTCTGGCTCTTTTCTCGCGAGATATAACCACGTTTCGACGACCGTATCCGGGTTGAGTGACAACGCGGTGATCCCTTGTTCTACCAACCATTGCGCCAGATCAGGATGATCAGATGGCCCCTGTCCGCAGATGCCCACATATTTGTTCGCTTTGCGGCAAGCTTGTATCGCCATGCTCAACAGCGCCTTCACTGCTGGGTTGCGTTCATCGAAACCACCTGCCACCAAAGCGGAATCACGGTCGATACCGAGGGTGAGTTGCGTCAGGTCATTGGAACCGATGGAGAAACCGTCAAAGTATTCAAGGAACTGGTCCGCCAGCAATGGATTGGAGGGTATCTCGCACATCATGATGACGCGCAAGCCGTTCACTCCGCGCTTGAGGCCGTTTTTTTCCAATTCGGCGATCACGCCGCGCGCCTCATCCACGGTACGTACGAAGGGGATCATCACCTCCACGTTGGTCAATCCCATCTCGTCCCGTACCCGGCGCATGGCTTTGCATTCCAGCGCGAAACAATCGCGGAAACTATCGGCGATATAACGCGATGCGCCACGAAAACCGATCATCGGGTTCTCTTCCGATGGTTCATATTGTTTGCCACCGATCAAACTCGAATATTCATTGGATTTGAAATCGGAGAGGCGCACGATGACGGGCTTGGGAGCGAATGCCGCACCGAGTGTCGCGATGCCCTCGGTCAGCTTGTCCACATAGAAATCCTTGGGGCTGGCATAACCAGCCGCACGCGCTTCCACCTGAGCCTTCAACTCGGCAGGCAGTTTGGGATACTCAAGCACCGCTTTCGGATGCACGCCGATCATGCGTGCGATGATGAATTCCAAACGGGCGAGACCGATACCCGCATTCGGCAAACGGCTGAACTCGAAGGCCAGCTCTGGATTGCCGACATTCATCGATATCTTGATAGGCGGCTCGGGCAAGGTATCCAGCGCTAGATCTAACACTTCAAAATCGAGCTGACCTGCATACACCTTGCCCATATCGCCTTCAGCGCAGGATACCGTCACCGCATCACCATGCTTGAGTACCTCGGTCGCGTCACCGCAACCGACGACGGCGGGGATGCCCAATTCGCGGGCGATGATGGCGGCATGGCAAGTACGTCCGCCACGATTGGTCACGATGGCGGAGGCACGTTTCATCACCGGCTCCCAATCGGGATCGGTCATATCGGCCACCAGCACATCGCCCGCCTGCACCTTGTCCATTTCGCGCGGGCCACTGACCAGACACACTCGGCCACTGCCGATGCGTTGACCGATGGCGCGTCCGCTCACGATGATCTCGCCACTCTGCTTCAATCGATAACGGCGCAAGGTATCCAACCGGCCGTGCGCTTGCACCGTCTCCGGACGCGCTTGCAGGATGTATAACTTGCCATCGATACCGTCCCTACCCCATTCGATGTCCATCGGACGCCCATAGTGTTGCTCAATGATGAGCGCATAGCGGGCCAACTCTTCCGCTTCGGCATCGTTGATGGAGAAGCGCTGGCGCTCTTGCGCGGAAGTATCCAAGGTGCGCACCGAGCGTCCGGCTTGGCGCGTCTGGTCGAATTCCATCTTGATGAGTTTGCTACCCAAGGTGCGGCGGATGACGCAACGCTTACCGGCCTTCAGTGCGGGTTTATAGACATAGAACTCATCCGGGTTCACCGCCCCCTGCACCACGGTCTCGCCCAAACCATAGGCCGCTGTGATGAATACCACTTGATCGAACCCGGACTCGGTATCCAGCGTGAACATCACACCGGATGAACCGATATCGCTGCGCACCATCTGCTGGATACCTGCCGATAAAGCCACATCATGATGCGCAAAGCCTTGATGTTCACGGTAAGCGATCGCACGGTCGTTATAGAGCGAGGCGAACACCTCTTTGATGGCGTGCAACACATTGTCCACACCGTGGATGTTGAGGAAGGTCTCTTGTTGTCCGGCGAACGACGCATCCGGCAGGTCTTCCGCTGTGGCAGAAGAACGCACCGCCCAAGAGATATCAGCCCCGGCTTTATCTTGTAGTTTCTGGTAGGCAGTGCGCAGCTCTGCGTCCAATCGGGGAGGGAATGGCGTCTCCAATATCCAGCGGCGCACTTGATCGCCCGCCCGAGCCAGTGCATTGACGTCCTCGATATCGAGCGCATCGAGCAAGGTACGGATACGCTGATCCAAACCACCATGAGCAAGGAAGTCGCGGTAGGCATCCGCCGTGGTGGCGAACCCGCTCGGCACGCGTACCCCCGCCGATGCAAGTTGCGAGATCATCTCACCTAGCGAGGCATTCTTGCCGCCGACCTTGCCGACATCAGTCATGCGTAGTGTCTCGAAACTGGCGATATACTGCTGTTCCATATGCGTCTCCCTCGTTAGGATGCGGTGGCACATCATAGGGCAATTTTGCAGGAGATGGGAAGATGAATAGGAAGCGCACCGCATTCTTCGTTTCGGATCGCACCGGGCTCACGGTGGAAAAACTAGGTCACAGCCTGTTGAGCCAGTTCGAGGGAGTCGAGTTCAATCGCGTCACGATGCCGTTTCTAGACACCGTAGAAAAAGCGCGCGATGCGGTGACGCATATCAATGAAGCCGCGATGGCCGATGGGCAACGCCCTATCGTTTTCAGCACGCTGATCCTGCCTGCCGTGCGCAACATCATCGAACAAAGTGATGCCCTCATCCTCGATCTGTTCGAGCGCTTCATCGTCCCCATGGAAAATGAGCTGGGTCTCCATTCTTCGCATGCGGTCGGACGTTCTCATTCTGCCGGGATGCACTACGGCGAACGCATGGATGCAGTGAACTATGCCATGAGCCATGATGACGGCGGCATCACCAGAGACTTGAACCGTGCAGAGATCATCTTGGTCGGCGTATCGCGTTGCGGCAAGACACCGACTTCGCTCTACCTCGCGCTGCAATTCGGCATCTTCGCCGCGAACTACCCGCTCGTACCAGAGGATTTCTCTTCCAACGCCTTGCCCGTCGCGCTGAAAAACCTGCGCAGCAAACTGTACGGGCTGAGTATCTTGCCGGAGCGCCTGAGTCAGATACGCGAAGAGCGTTCCTCTAACAGCCGCTACGCTTCGCTGGAAAACTGCCGCTTCGAGGTGGAACAAGCTGAAAGCATGATGCGGCAATTCGGCTTGCCTTATCTCGACGTCACCAGCATGTCAGTGGAAGAGATCGCAACGACCTTGCTGCATAAAACGGGTTTGAAACGATGAATTAATATTTTCTATAACTTGGCAGTAGCACTATTTTCATATTCACTTGTTAGATTCTTCCCGCAAGACTCTTGGGCGGTCAGGTCGCATCTCAGTTCGCCCACCATGATGCATCATGTAGGGGAGATTCTATGGCTGCCTCGATCATCGAACACTTGGATGGCACATCCTCCGTCGTCGTGCCTTGGGAAACCGGAGACCATCACATCGTTGGCCTCGTCGAAACCAACACCCCGATGGAATCGGATCAATTCGATCACGAACCATTCTTATGCAATATCGTTTTTAACTACGCGTTGCTCGGCACGCCCAATGCCGCCGATGAAAAAACCGACGAAGAAAACGACATCGAAGATGGCTATGCCATTGACTAATCTCTGACAGCCCGCACGCCAAAATTTGCTGAAAAGTAACGCATTACCTTATCAGACTAGTCCGTTCAGCTCATACCAAAACAGTCCGTTCAGCTCATACGCTCAACACTGGCGCGTAACTAGCCCACTGTATATTCATAGACAGTGGGCTTAAGCCCCGAAAAGTACTCTCACTCTCTCTTAAATCTTGATAAGGAACAGCAAAAATGTTGAAGAATCTCTTTGCACTATTTTGTCTGATGGCGACAGTTTCAACCGCTAATGCGATAGCTCCCAGCTACAACTTTAACTTCACCAACGCAGGTTTGACTGGAAATCAAACAGTGGCTGCGAACAGCGTCCTCAATAATCCAGCAGTAAGTTTTCAAGCCACCTCACGAGCAAGCGCAACCGCTCCTTGGTATATGGGGCCTCAGGTCTCAGCCGTAAATCTCGTAAATCTTGGTTATTACGGTTTCAACGGCAGTCTCCCGACAACCGCAACCGGTTTGGATACGGTCTCTGCGCCAGTGTTGATGAAGTTCTCCTCACTGATCGACATCAGCTCGATTTCCATTGTTCAAGATAACAGCCGTTATGGTATTGGATTCAACAACAATATGTTTTTCGTAGATGCTGCAGGTAGATATCTGTACGTTTCACCAGACATGTTCTCCACCAGTTCTTATACCCTTTCACCCAATCTTAAAAATGTTGCGGGTATCGTTCTCCCTTTCAACAACAAATACGTTACGAGCATCATCATCAATCCGGTGCCGGAGCCTGAAGTCTATGCCATGCTGGTAATTGGCCTCGGCATGCTGGGCTTTATGTCTCGCCGTCGCAAATCAGCTTAATCAGCAGGTTCAAGATCAAGCCGTAGCGAATATGCTCGCTGCGGCTTTTTTGTTGCTAATTTCCTTTTTGTCGCACCGCTTCGAACAAGCACACTGCGCTCGCCGCCGCCGCATTCAAGGATTCGACCTTACCCGGCATGGGAATGATGAAGTGTTGCTGCGCCTTATCCAGTAAGGCTTGCGAAAGGCCTGCACCTTCGTTGCCGATGGCGAAAGCCAGCTTGCCGCGCAGGTTGCAATCATAGAGGGACTTCTCCGCTTGCAGTGATGCAGCCAATAGCTTGCCTGTGAAATCGGTGGCGATTTGTAGCAAATCCGCCGCTTCGTGCAAGCTCAACGCAAAGTGCCCGCCCATCCCGGCACGCAGTACTTTGGGCGACCAAGCGTCGGCACACCCTTGCGAAAGGAACACAGCATCGCAACCCGCCGCCGCCGCACTGCGCAAGATGGAACCCAGATTGCCGGGGTCTTGGATATCTTCCAACAGCAAAGCAAACTGGCTGTGTGCGGTTTCCACCTTGGGCAGCGGAATGTCGATCAGCGCCAATAAACCATTCGGGGTCTTGAGTTCGGAAAGTTGCGCGAACAGCGCATCGTCTAGCTGCGTCTGCGCCACATCAGAACAAAGCTCCAGCAAAGAGACGTATCTCGGTATCCTGCAACGCCTGCGCATTCAGCAGCAGATGCAGCGGCTTGTTCCCGCCATCCAAAAAGGCGCGCAGCAGATGCGCGCCATCGAGCAGGGTGTGCCCCGCTTCGCGCCGCTCACGAGCGGAGGTGGCAATTTTTTGCAGCGACTTGTAGAACGGATTGTCGCGCGAAGAGATGCGCTTGATCGCAGCCATTAAAAGATTCGCGAAGCGATTCGTCTGCATCCTCTCCCGCTGGGATAACCAGCGACTTGCCCGCTTGCGGGCTTAGTCGAATGGCTAGATGTTTCACCAGAGGATTGCGGTGAGGGAACGGACATGGTGAGTTTCATAATCAAAAAATACTCGCCATGTCCGTCAGCCAGTGCCGACTTCCGACTCTGTGTGCCCGACATCCAGCAATGTACCCATCTCTTCCAGCGCGGGTAGTTCCTGCAAAGAACGCAGATTGAGGTCATCCATGAACTGCGGTGTGGTGGCATATAGCGCGGGCTTGCCGGGCGTATCGCGAGTGCCGATGCTCTCGATCCAGCCGCGCGATTCCAGCGTCTTCAGCACTTGCGAAGAAACGGCCACGCCCCGGATGTCTTCGATATCGCCGCGCGTCACCGGCTGACGATAGGCGATGATGGCCAAGGTCTCCATCACGGCACGCGAGTAACGCGGCGGTTTTTGCGGGTTGAGTTTATCCAGATGTTCTTGCATCTCGGGACGCGCACGGAAGCGCCAGCCACTGGCAACGCGATTCAGTTCGATACCGCTCTCTGCATATTTCTCTGTCAACTGTTGCAGCACATCTTCAACCACCTTGGTTTCCAGCGCCACGTCATAAAGACGCTTCAGCTCGGTGATAGAGAGCGGTTCTTGTGTGGTGAGCAAGGCCGCTTCGAAGATACGGGTGAGCAACACGCTATCGACCGCATGTTCGACCTCAACGACCTCCGTTCGTGCTGAGTTTATCGAAGCATGAACGTCCATCCCTTCGACAGGCTCAGGGCGAACGTCCACATTGTGTTCACTCGGCAGTGATGGCTCGACTGGTTCTGACATAGATATTCCCCAATGATTCGGTTTGCGTGATCTCGACCAAACTTTCCTTGGCCAGTTCGAGGACAGCGATGAAGGTCACAACCAGCATCGGGATGCTGGCATCCGCCTCGAACAGACTCTCGAACGATACAAAGTCAGTGTTGCGTAATTGGCGCAGCACTTTGGTCATCTGCTCGCGCACCGATAACTCTTCGCGACGAATCTTGTGATGCGCATTCATCTTGGCGCGCGTGAGCAAAGCAAGCCAGGCATTGCGCAGGTCTTCCACACTCACGCTGGGTAAGCGCTCCAGCACGGTACGCTCAATGAGTACCTGCACCAACTCGAAGTCTCGCCCGACTTGCGGCACTTCGTTCAGCTTCTGTGCGGCCAGTTTCATTTGCTCATATTCGAGCAGGCGGCGCATCAATTCGGCGCGCGGGTCTTCAGTACTATCTTCTTCGCTGACTTTGGGTGGGCGCGGCAACAACATGCGCGATTTGATCTCAATCAGCACTGCCGCCATCAACAGATACTCGGCCGCCAATTCCAGACGGTGCTGCTGCATCGCCTCGATGTACACCATGTATTGCTTGGTGAGCGAGGCCATCGGGATGTCGAGTACATCCAAATTGTGCTTGCGAATGAGGTACAGCAACAGATCGAGCGGCCCTTGAAAGGATTCCAGCACCACTTCCAGCGCATCCGGCGGGATGTACAGATCCAGCGGCATCTCCATCATCGGTTCGCCGTGGACATGTGCCACCGGATCGGCGGTCTGTAATTGGAGTTGTACTTCGGCTTCGCTCATATTCAGTTGTAGCCCAATCCCATGGCTTCGCGCACATCACGCATGGTCTCGCCAGCCAGCTTGCGTGCTTTTTCGCAGCCGTCGGCGATGATGTTGCGCACCAGCGTCGGGTCATCCAAATAAACTTGGGCGCGCTCGCGCATCGGCTTCTGCTCTTCCAACACAGCCGAGATGACGGGCTGCTTGCATTCGATACAACCGATACCGGCACTGCGGCAACCTTGCTGCGCCCATTGCTTGATAGCGTCGCTGGAATACACCTGATGCAGTTGCCATACCGGGCATCTATCCGGCTCACCGACATCGGTGCGACGGATACGCGCCGGGTCGGTGGGCATGGTGCGTATCTTCTTGCTCACATCGGCTTCGTCTTCACGCAGACTGATGGTGTTGCCATAAGACTTGGACATCTTCTGTCCATCCAGTCCCGGCATTTTCGATGCTTTGGTCAGCATGGCCTGCGGTTCAGACAGAATCATCTTGCCGCCGCCTTCCAGATAACCGAACAGGCGCTCGCGATCCCCCAAGCTCAAACTCTGCTGTTCATCCAACAAGGATTTCGCAGATTCCAGCGCTTCGCCGTCGCCCTGCTCTTGAAAACGTGTACGCAGTTCGGCATAGAGTTTGGCTTTCTTGCCACCGAGCTTTTTGATCGCAGCCAAGGCCTTGTCTTCGAAACCCGGCTCTTTGCCGTAGATGTGATTGAAACGCCGCGCCAGTTCGCGCGTGAATTCAACATGGGGTATCTGATCTTCACCCACTGGCACTTGCGTCGCGCGATAGATCAGAATGTCCGAACTCATCAACAGCGGATATCCGAGGAAGCCGTAAGTAGAGAGGTCTTTATTGGATAGCTTCTCCTGCTGATCCTTGTAGGTCGGCATGCGCTCCAGCCAGCCCAGCGGCGTGATCATAGACAGCAGCAGATTCAATTCGGCATGCTCCGGCACCCGTGACTGGATGAACAAGGTCGCTTGCGATGGATCGACTCCTGCCCCCAACCAGTCGATGACCATGTCCCACACGCTCTGCTCGATGACTTGCGGGGTGTCGTAGTGCGTGGTCAACGCGTGCCAATCGGCCACGAAGAACAGACACTCGTACTGATGCTGCATCTGCACCCAATTCTTCAACACACCGTGGTAATGCCCCAAGTGCAGACTGCCTGTGGGGCGCATTCCGGATAAAACACGATCAGCAAACATAGCTCTACTTTGATAATGATATTAAAAAATGGATCCGATCACCCGAATCACCGCACCCATCAACGGTGACAGTATCCAGCTCAAGATCGGCTTACCTCCCACCGGCACCACCGCGAGCAGGATCAAAACGAAGATACCATACGGTTCGATCTTTGCCAGTTGGAATGCCTGCCGATGCGGTAACAAGCTGATGGCGATGCGCCCGCCATCCAAAGGTGGAAGTGGCAACAGGTTGAGCACCAACAGAATGGCGTTGATTGTAACGCCGAACTGCGCCATCCCAATCAGCGGCTCGGCAAAATAGCTCGCGGGGAACATCAAAGCCACCTTCATCATCGCGCCCCAAAACAGCGCCATCACCAAGTTGGCGGCGGGGCCCGCCAATGCGACCCACAACATGTCTTTCTTGGGATGCCGTAACGCGGCGAAATTGACCGGAACCGGCTTCGCCCAACCGAACAGGATACCGCCCACCGCTAACGTGATGAGCGGTAGCAATATGGTGCCGACCGGATCGATGTGGCGTAGCGGGTTGAGTGAGATACGTCCCTGCTGATACGCCGTCATATCGCCAAAATGCTTGGCGACATAACCGTGCGCTGCCTCATGCAGGGTGATGGCGAATAACACAGGGATGGCTGCGAGCGTGATGGTTTGTATCAGTGCGTCAAAATTCATTTAGTCCTCAATTCCAAACGGGGTGGTATCGCCTCTGCCTGCACGAACCAATACTGCGGTATCACTGGTCAGATCGATCACCGTGGTGGGGTCGATACCGACCGCGCCTCCCTCGATGACGAGATCGACAAGTTGCTCCAAATGCTCACGGATCTCATTCACATCCGTCAGTGGAAAGCTGGCTTCCGGCAGGATCAGTGTAGAACTCAACAAAGGCTCGCCCAATTCCGCTAACAGAGCGAGCGCCACCGGATGATCCGGGATACGCACGCCTACCGTGCTGCGCTTGGGGTGCTGCAAACGACGCGGCACTTCTTTGGTCGCTTCCAGAATGAACGTGTAAGCACCGGGGGTGTTGTTCTTTAGCAAACGGAACTGCGTGTTGTTCACGCGCGCATACGTTGCAAGTTCGGACAGATCACGACAGACCAAAGTCAGCAGATGTTTATCGTCCAAGCCGCGTATCTGACGAATGCGCGCCACCGCGTCTTTGTCGTCCAGATGACAACCGAGTGCATAACCGGAATCGGTCGGATAGACGATCACCGCACCTTTGCGCAACATCTCCGCCGCCTGTTTGATCAAGCGTGCTTGCGGATTGTCGGGATGGATCGAAAAGAATTGAGCCATGATCAGACCAGAGCCGCTTCCCAATGCGTCCACACCGGTTGGCATTCCAATGGGAAGTCGGGCAGACGTCCGAGGTCGCGATAGCTTTCTTGCGGCCCGTGGAAATCCGACCCGCAAGAGCACAGCAAGTTGAATTCCTTGGCATAGCGTGCGAACTCGGCATACTGCGGCGGCGTGTGGCTACCGCTCACCACCTCGATCCCCTGCCCGCCCAACTCGACGAATTCCTTTAGCAGTTCGAGCAATGTCGTTTTACCCATCGCCTTGCGTCCGGCGGTATAGCGCCCGGGATGCGCCAGCACGGCGATGCCGCCGCTACCGCGTATCCAGGAGATCGCATCGGATAGTTCGGCCCACTCATGTGCCACATAGCCCGGCTTGCCTTTGACCAGATAGCGATTGAACACGCTGCGCACATCCTTGCAGTGTCCGGCCTCAACCAGATAGCGTGCGAAATGGGTACGTCCGATCATCTCTGGATTAGAGGCGTGACGTAAAGCGCCTTCCAGCACACCGCCGATACCACAACGCGCCAGCGAATCCGCCATCAACTCGGCTCGGCGTCTGCGTCCGCTGCGGATGTTACGCAGCCCCTCAGCGAGCGCCGCATTTTTCGGGTCGATGTGTAAACCGACGATATGCAGCGTGTGCTTGCGCCAAGTGACCGAGACTTCCACCCCGTTGATGAACTCGATGCCATGTTCGGCGGCGGCTCGCGCCGCTTCCGCCAGACCATCCACGTCATCGTGATCGGTCAGCGCCAACACCTTCACATCGCGACCGGCGGCACGCAGCACCAACTCCGTCGGCGTGAGCGTGCCGTCGGAGACGTTGGAGTGACAATGCAGGTCGTAATCGAGCACGTAAATACCTCTAGAGATTCCGTCATTTCCGCGAAGGCGGAAATCCAGTCCAATAAAAAGTAGCTTGCACAGCAAGTGCAAACCCTGACGGCATGTTGAATAAACACGCTAGATTCCCGCCTGCGCGGGAATGACGATTTTTTTGCGCCGACTCAGGCATCGCCGCCACCTTTCTTCATGACCTTGCCCTCTTCAGCACGCTTGCGGCGCACCTCTTTCGGATCAGCGATCAATGGGCGATATATCTCAATGCGGTCTTTCTCGCGCAGCACGGTATCCATCTTGCTCAGCTTGCCAAAGATGCCCACCTTGCTCTTCTCAAGGTCGATCTCGGAATATTTATTCAGGATGCCGGAAAGCTTGATGGCATCCACGATCTTGGTAGCTTGCGGCACTTCGAACTTGAGCAGCGTTTGCTCGTTCGGCAACGCATAGACCAGCTCTACATTGATCTTTTCATTATTCATATCTTACATAGACCTTTTCCGCGCGCTGGATGAAAGCGTCCACAAAACTGTTCGCGATATGGTGGAACACCGGTCCCACCAATTTCTCCAGCACTTTGTTAGAAAACTCGTAATGCAAACGGAACTCTATTTTACAGGCTTCGTCACTCAACGGGATGAATCTCCAATTGCCATCCAGATGCTTGAAAGGCCCGTCCAGCAAGATCATGTCGATCTGGTGCGGCGGAACGCGCTTATTTTCGGTGCTGAAATGCTGTTTGATATGGTGGTAATCGATATGCACCGTGGCATGCATGGTCGTTCCCTGCATGTCATTGATGCTCGCCCCCCCGCACCAAGGCAGGAACTGCGGGTACTCCTCCACCCTGTCCACCAAGTTGAACATCTGCTCTGCGCTGTGCAGGGTCAATACCGTCTTCTCTACTAAAGCCATCGCTAAAGGGTACCTCTCAAAGTCCAGATTCCATCCCAACTGATGAAACTACTAGCCATTCCACTAAGCGCGATGAAACCTGCGCTAAGTGGCTGGTTATGCTACGTTGCGAAATAAATTTCTTGCTTACATATCCGCTCATATGCTGCGCTGCGAAATTTCTTTCGCGCCTTGCAGTTAGGCGAACTCTGAACTTTTAGAGTCACCCTTTGCAAAGCCCGTCAAATCAAAGGCTGGTAGAATATCGCAACCCTCTATAAAACTCATCAGTTTCCGGTCTAATTTCAAAGGTCAAACAAGGCGATGACGAACAAACGACGCGGGCAGTGCTCTTGCACGACTAGGAGTGAGTGAGGAAATCAACGTAGTTTCACCGAAGAAATTGGATTGGAAACATGAGCATCATCCAGAACAAAAAGGCCTTTCACGAGTACTTCATCGAAGAAAAACATGAAGCCGGACTCATGCTGGAAGGCTGGGAAGTCAAAGCCATCCGCGATGGTCGCGTGCAACTCAAGGAAGCCTACGTTACGGTCAAAGATGGCGCATTGTGGTTATTCGGCTCGCATATCAGCCCGCTACTCAATGCCTCCACCCACATCCACCCCGACCCCGTGCGCACCCGCAAACTGCTGCTGCACAAGAACGAGATCGACAAACTCATCGGCAAAGTGCAGCGCGCGGGCTACACCATCATGCCGCTGGACATGCACTACAAGGGCAGCCACATCAAGCTAGAGATCGGGCTCGCCAAGGGCAAGAAGGAACATGACAAGAGAGCAACAGAACGGAAAACGTGAGTCGAAGCGCGAAGCAGCGCAGGCAATGAAAAAGGAACGCCGCTGAGATGTCACGCATTTTTCTTTTCTTACTACTGACACTTATTGCTTCAGTCAGCAACGCACAACCCAAAGGAGTTCCCATGACCGACACCAAGCAAACCGCTTACCTCTCCGGCGGCTGTTTCTGGGGGATGGAAGAATTAGTACGCCTCATTCCCGGCGTAGTGGAGACCGAGGTCGGCTATACCGGCGGCACTACACCGAATGCGACTTATGAGATCGTAAAGACTGGCGGCAGTGGCCATGCCGAATCGCTGAAGATCGTGTTCGACCCGAAGACGCTCACCTATCGCCACCTGCTGTTCGAATTCTTCCGCATGCATAACCCCACCACGAAGAACCAGCAAGGCAACGACATCGGCACGCAGTACCGCTCAGCAATTTTCTATTTGGACGATGAACAGAAACGCACTGCCGAAGAAGTCATCCACACAGTGGATGCATCAGGTGATTGGAAAGCCAAGGTGATCACAGAGGTTGTGCCATTCAAGGAGTTCTACCGTGCGGAGGAATATCACCAGAAATACCTAGTCAAGCACCCGCACGGATATACCTGCCACTATGTGCGCAGGATGCAGTTGGGCGAGTGAAGTTCGGTCTTGCCAAATTTTTCAAATGCGATGCTGACCCCTTTGGTTTTGTTTGGTTTTCCCGCCATCAGCGCGTAGTTGATTGTAGTAGTCATGATTTTTCTCCTTGAGATTTAAACGTAATTTCTCCGCCAGGAATTACTTGTTTCTACCATACGTTTTGTTGAGCCAGTCTTGTGCCAAAGGCCACCAGTTGTAATACAAAGGCTTGCCATTTACTTCCGGTGCTATCAGCTTTGCTGCTGCATTTGATGGGATTGGACAGCTCATTTGACTGTCTGGATGCGGCGGCAACACCTCCCGCAGAATAGTTTTAAACTCAGGCTGCCTAGCTGTGCTGTTGAGACTTCTGATCGTCTCCGCCGAAACCACCCCGTGACTGGCTTTATCAGCGGCATCATCGGGCGATGAAATAACCAAATTGGGAGTCTTTAACTCGGCAGGTAATTCTTGCAATGCGATGCGCTTCCATTCCTGTCCTTGGTATTTAAAGATCACATACGGCGGGTTGGGGCGCCCCCATTTGTTGTAGGACAAGCAGCCCATCGGTGAGGCAACGAGATAAGCCGTTCCTTCGTGAATCTCCAGCATCAACAAGTTGAAATTGGAACTTCCGATGTCTTCGCTGAATTTGTCTTCCCATGAAACGGTTTTGTTCGTGCTGGGCATGGTGAAGGTGAGCGTTTCGTTTGTAGCACCGGCTCTTTGCCCAATCTCATGCCTACCGCCTCGTTTGATAGAACGCTTAACGATAATTTTTTTCCCATCATGCAGCAGCACTTCTTCCTTCCAGCTTGTGCCGCCGAATCCAAACAACCCAGCATCTGCATTCATGCTTATCCCCATCATCAACAGCAATCCAAGTTTCGCGATTCGTTTCATCATTCCGTTTTGTTTGCTCATGCTGCGATCCTCCATTCAAAATCGTTCGCTGCTGCGTAAGTTTGCAAATCACAATGCAACCCAAAGGGGTCAGCATCGCAATTGATCTAAGACTTGGGGGAAATAAAGACATGTGGCGGCATCGCTCTCTGAATGGATGACGCGCAACCTAACCCGCCATTGCGGCAGGGTCAATATGCCAAACGGCCTATATCCCGGACTAGATACACCGCGAAAATCTCCGTTCGTGGTGAGCCTGTCGAACCATGAACGGGAGTCAATAATCTGCCCTTCGACAAGCTCATAACCAGCGACTTGGCTGGCGTTTGTTGACAGCCTAGTCGAATGGCTAGTAGTTCCATCAGGGCGAACGGGACTTCCTTATTTCTTCAGCTTGAAAGTGAGCAACACGCCCACCACCGCCCCACCCAAGCCGCACAGTAATATCTTGTTGCGTATCTCTTCGAGGCCGGAGATCGAGCTGAAGGCTTTCTGCAAGGCGTTGCCGCCGAACGAGAAGAGTGTCTTTAAGCTCACGTAATCCCCCGCCCATTTGCCGAAGATGGCATAGCCGACGATCAAGCCGAGGGCAGTGAATGCAACGATGCTCAGAATGTTTTTCATGTTCATGTGACGCTCCTAGTATTCATCTATGCAGTCTATTCAACCCCAAGTCGTGCCGATGGTCGCGATGCTGATGGTGATCAAGCCCAATGTGAGATTCAGTCCAACCAATTTGCGTATCTTACCCAATATCTCGCCTGCTTCTTTCCAACGCTCCTTGGCGACATGCATGTTGAATGGCACGTAGCAGGCGAAGAAGACATAAACATAGACGCCGACCATCGCCAGTCCCAGTAGCAACATGAGGTGCACATGGTGCGGCACATGTGCCAAGCCGCCGTATTGATAGATCATATACAGGCCGCTGCCCAGGATCACCCCCACCGCGCCCCATACCACGCCGAAGAAACGCCGGAACACGTTGTCCCACAAGCGCAGGCGTTCGGGAGGTTGCAGGACATCCACAGCCGCAGGTCGCAGCACGACATAGGCGAAGAACATGCCGCCGACCCAGATGAGCACACCAAGCAGATGGAAAAGTTTAAAGAATGTCATGCGGCTCTCAGGAAAGAATCTGTTGGTTATAGCGCATCGCTTCGCGCACCGGCCGGAAGCTGCGTCTATGCACATCGCATACGCCATGTTCACGCAAGGCGGCAAGGTGTGACGGTGTGGGATAGCCTTTGTGTCCGTCGAAACCGTATTGCGGATATTGCGCATGCAGCTTCAGCATGAGTTCGTCACGTGCGGTCTTGGCTAGGATGGAGGCGGCGGAGATGGCGGCGACTTTGCTATCGCCCTTGACGATGGCTTGGCTGGGAATGCCGGTCTGCGGGCAATACAGACCATCCACCAACACTTGCTGCGGCTGTATCTGCAATGCCAGCACCGCGCGGCGCATGGCGAGCAACGTGGCTTGCAGGATGTTGAGGTCGTCGATCTCGCCCACTTCGGCATAGGCTACGGCCCACGCCAGTGCACGTTCGCGGATGAGGGGGGCGAGTTGGTCGCGCTGTTTTTCAGAAAGTTTTTTGGAATCGGCCAAGCCGGTGATCGGGCGCGAGTCGTCAAGAATGACGGCGGCGGCGCTCACCGGCCCCGCCAGCGGCCCGCGCCCTGCTTCATCCACTCCGCAGATAAGGATGACACTGTTATTCATATGCTCGTCATTCCCGCGTAGGCGGGAATCCATACAATTGAAGTATTTCTCGCAACGCGAGACAACATCTTGGTTTGTTGTCCGCTACGCGGGGATATTTGCTCTTGCTGGATTCCCGCCTGCGCGGGAATGACATCGATTAGGTTCATGTGAGATAAGGCAGGATAGCCGCTGCCGCTTTCTGCGCGCTATCTTGGCGCAAGGTCTGATGCAGCGCGCCGAAGGTTTGTTCCAACTCTGCGACGGCGTTCTTGTTGTTGACCAGATTGAGCAAAGCCTGTGCGAGATTCTCCGGCGTGGCATCGTCTTGCAATATCTCCGGCACCACGAAGCGTCCAGCGAGGATATTGGGAAGCCCGACATAGGGCTGATATTTCTTGCGCATGCTCAACCAGTAGGTCAGCGCGGGCATCTTGTAGGTGATGACCATGGGGCGCTTGAGCAGAGCAGCTTCCAGGGTGGCGGTGCCGGAGGCGACCAGCACCCCGTCCGCCGCGACCATCGCATCATGCGCATGACCGAACAGCAGCGTGATCGGCAGATGCTGCGCTTCCAACTTCCAGAGCACCTCTTCAAAGATGGTGCGCGTCTCGCGGCTGGCCAGCGGCACGAGGAATTGCGCCTCCGGCATCTTTTGCAGAATGAGTTGCGCGGTCTCGATGTAAGTTTTTGCCAGATGGCGCACCTCGCTCTGGCGGCTCCCCGGCAGGAAAGCGAACACCTTGGCGTGCTTGGGCAAAATGCGCATCTGCTCACGCATCTCCTCGCGCTTGGGAAAGTCCGGCAGCATATCGGCCAAGGGATGCCCCACATAGGTGACCGGCACGCCGGCCTGTTCATACAGCGGCGCTTCGAATGGGAATAGCGCGAGGATATGCGACACGGCTTGTTTGATCTTGTGGATACGCTCGCCACGCCATGCCCAGATGGACGGGCTGACGTAGTGCACAGTGGGGATGCCGCGTTGCTTGAGTGCCAGTTCGAGATCGAGATTGAAGTCAGGTGCATCCACCCCGATGAACAGATCGGGCGGCTCGGCAATGAAGCGTTCGCGCAACTGGCGGCGGATGCCGATGATCTCGCGATAATGCCGCAGCACTTCGACATAGCCGCGCACGGCCAGTTTTTCCAGCGGGAACAACACGTCCATGCCGACCGCTTGCATCTTGGGGCCACCGATGCCGATGAAGCGCACGTTGGGCGCGGCTTGTTTGATCGCCTGCATCAACAAGCTGCCAAGCAGGTCGCCCGATGCCTCACCCGCCACGATGGCGATGGTCTTGATCGATGGAGACATGATTAACGCACGATGCCGCGTTCTGTGCGGCTTAGAAAATCAGACAGCAGTTGTAACTCGGGATGTTCACCGAGCTGCTCGCTGATCGCGGTCTTGGCATCTTCCAACGACAGGCCGGATTTGTACAAAGTCTTATAGGCACGCTTGATCGCCATCACTGCGCCGCTCGAGAAACCGCGTCGTTTCAGGCCTTCCGAGTTGATGCCATGCGGCGCGGCAGGATTACCGGACACTGTGAAATAAGGCGGGATGTCCTGGAACAGAATGGTTCCCATGCCGGTGATGACATGCGAGCCGATCTGACAGAATTGGTGCACCACGGTGAATCCGCCCAAGATGGCGTAGTCCTCCACAGTCACATGTCCCGCCAGTTGTGCGTTGTTAGCAAAGATGGTGTTGTTGCCGACTTGGCAGTCATGTGCCAGATGCACATAGGCCATGATCCAATTCTTATTGCCTACGCGCGTGACCCCCACATCCTGCGATGTGCCCAGATTGAAGGTGCAGAACTCGCGGATGGTGTTGTCGTCGCCGATCTCCAAGCGCGTCGGCTCCCCCGCATATTTTTTGTCCTGCGGTATCTCGCCCAGCGAACTGAACTGGAAGATGCGATTGTTCTTGCCGATACGCGTGTGACCGTTGATGACCACGTGCGGGCCGATGTTGGTTCCCGCACCGATCTCGACATGTTCGCCGATGATGGAATACGCGCCGACCTGCACATCAGCGGCGAGCTTGGCATTGGGGTGGATGAGGGCGGTCGGATGACGCAGATTTTCCATTATTTTTCCCGTAAAGTGCAGATCAGATCCGCTTCTGCAGCAGCTTGCCCATCCACTTCGGCGGTAGCGCTGAATTTGAACATGCCACGACGGTTCATCGTGATCGCCACCTTAAAGATCAATTGATCGCCGGGGCTGACCGGACGTTTGAAGCGCGCGTTGTCGATGCCGACGAAGTAATACACCGAATTATTGTCCGGCTTCGTCCCCGAGCTTTTGAACGTGAGCAGCGCAGCGGCTTGCGCCATCGCCTCGATGATCAACACGCCGGGCATCACCGGATGGTGCGGATAGTGTCCGGGAAAGAACGGTTCGTTGATGGTGACATTCTTCAGCGCCACGATCCTTTCGTTCGGCACGACATCGAGTACGCGGTCGATCAACAAGAAAGGATAGCGATGCGGCAAATGTTCTAATACCTCATGGATGTCCATCGTTGTGCTCATCGCTTCTCCCCTTTTAATGATTCGATTTCTTTTTCCAATGCTTTGACGCGTTTGACCAGATCGCCCAGATGCCGCAAGTGGACAGCGTTGTTGCGCCATTCCTCGTTCTTGCTGAACGGATAGATACCGGTATAACTACCGGACTCGGTGATTGACTTTCCAATCAATGTGAACGAGGCGATCTCGACATGGTCTGCGATCTGCAAGTGTCCCAGTATTCCGGCGCTGCCACCGATGCGGCAATACTTGCCGATGGTCGCACTCCCCGCGATGCCCACACAGCCGGCGATGGCGGTATGCGCGCCGATGTGCACGTTGTGTGCGATCTGTATCTGGTTATCCAGCTTCACGCCCTCTTCGATCACGGTATCATCCAGCGCACCGCGGTCGATGGTGGTGTTGGCGCCGACCTCGACATGGTCGCCGATGAGTACGCGTCCGATCTGCGGTATCTTCAACCAGCGTCCCTCTTCCATCGCGATGCCGAAACCGTCGGCACCGATCACCGCGCCGGAATGCACGATGACGTGACTGCCAATGACGCAATCGTGATACACGGTGACGCGTGGATACAGTCGCGTTTCATCACCCATGGTGGCGTTGTCGCCGATGACACAGCCTGCCATCACCACCGTTCGCGCACCGATGACCACCCCGTCACCGACTGTCACTTGCGGGCCGATATGCGCTTGCGCAGATATCTGCACACCCTTACCGATGACGGCAGAGGGATGGATTCCCGGCGCGTAGTCACGCAGCGGATTCAGGAATGCGGAAAGTTTGGCAAAGTAAGAATAGGGATTATCGCAAACGATGCGCGGCAATTCAGTGGCATCGGCATCCGCCTCGGAGACGATCACCGCTGACGCATGACTGTTTTCCAGTTGTTTGCGATATTTTGCGTTGGCGAGGAAAGCGATCTGCCCGGCACTCGCGTGCTCAAGTGTGCCGATCTGTTGC
This sequence comes from uncultured beta proteobacterium, assembly GCA_963822425.1. Lineage (GTDB taxonomy): Bacteria > Pseudomonadota > Gammaproteobacteria > Burkholderiales > Gallionellaceae > Sideroxyarcus. The sequence goes on along the minus strand of CAWGHS010000007.1, from coordinate 136,970 downwards.
ACACAAGTGGCCGCATCTCCTCTCACCTGCCCGCCGAAACGCGCCACGATGTCTGCCAATCGGTAGGCTGTACGATCCATCAGGAACTGTTCCTTCAAATTACTTCTCGGATTTTTCTGGAATCTCGGTGGATAGATACTTCAACACTTTGTCAGTGATATCGACCTTGGGATTGCGGTATACGGCCTCTTGCAGAATGACGTCGTAGCCCTCATTCTCGGCGATGGCACGTATCGCCTTGTCCGCATGAGCCAGCACCACGGCCAACTCTTCGTTCTTGCGCAGATTCAAGTCTTCGCGAAATTCGCGCTGCATGGTCTGCAAGGTCAGCCCCAGATTGGCCAGTTCGCGCTCTTTGCCACGACGCACCGGATCGGACATGGTGGAACCGTCCTTTTCCAGCGACGTTTGCAGATCTTTACTCTGTTTGGTCAGTTTTTTGATCTCTTGATCGCGTGTCGAAAATTCACGCTCGATCTTCTTCTCCGCGCGGACAGCTTGATCCGATTCGCGCAAGATGCGCTCCGTATCCACCACGCCGATGCGGAAATCGCCCGCGCTGGCCTGTGCAATGAAGGCCAAGAACACGATGCCCACAACCGATAATGTTTTCATGCCTACTCCTTGAGCAACGAAATCAGAACATCGAACCCAGCGTGAACTGGATGTTCTGCACCTTATCCTGCGGCTGCTTACCCAACGGGGTCGCCCAACACAATTTCATCGGCCCTGCGGGTGAGAACCATGTCAGCCCCAAGCCCGTAGAATAGCGCATACCGTCAGAAGCCGGAAGCTGTCCACCCGGGCCATAGATCGCGCCACCGTCCACAAACGCGCTGAGCCGCACCGATTTCTCTTTTTCCATTCCCGGCATCGGAAATAGTAGCTCGATATTACCCACCACGCGCTTGTTACCGCCCAGCGCATAATTGTTCGCATCACGCGGCCCGAGTGAGTTCGGGTCATACCCCCGCACCGAACCAATACCACCGGCATACAGATTCTTGAAGAAGGGCAAAGTCTGCCCGCCATAACCATTGGCGACCCCGACTTCACCATTCATGAACAGCGTGACTTCGCGACTGAGGGCATGGAACCATTCCTGCTGATACGTCCACTTGTAATAGCGCTGGCCGGAGACCGGCAATCCTGTTTCAATAAAAGAGCGCTGCACCGTACCTGTCGTGGTGTAGATGGCACTGTCGCGCGTGTCGCGCGTCCAACCGATGGTACCCAAGATGTTGTGGGTGGTCGCACCGAACGTATTGACGTAGTCGATATAGCGCTGCGGACTGGTCGTGGTCAGAAAGATAGTCGTCATTTCCGACGACAAGCCGTAATGGAACGTCTCGTCGTCGCTGATGGGAACACCGTAACGTACGCCGCCGCCCACCGTATTTGACGCATAACGACTGACCGCCAGTTGGGTCGCATTGGTCTTGCGTTTATACACATCGAAACCGCGACTGATGCCGTCATCGGTGTAGTAAGGATCGGTATAGGAGACCGAGTAGACCTGATTGATCTTGCTGGTATTGATCTGCGTAGCCAGATAATTTCCGGTACCAAACAAGTTGGACTGAGTGACGCCGCCCATGAACGTCAGTCCTTCGTAGCTGCTATAACCGGCACCGATCTGGAAGTTGCCCGTGGATTTTTCAGTGACTTTGAGATTCACATCCATCTGGTCGTTGGTACCTTGCACCTGCGATGTATCGAGATTCACCTCGGAGAAGAATCCCAGCCTGTCGATACGCTGTTTGGATTTTTTGATCTTGGAAGTGGCGAACCAGCCACTCTCCATCTGCCGGAACTCGCGACGGATGACCTCATCCTTGGTCTTGTCGTTACCCGAGATGTTGATGCGACGGACATACGCACGCTGCAATGGGTCGATGACGAAGGTGAACGCCACTTGGCGTTTATCTTTATCCACCTCATTAGCGGCATTCACATTGGCGAACGCATAGCCGTCCTCGCCCAGTCGCTCGCCGATCTTCTTGGTCGATTCAGTGATAGCCTCGCGCGAGAACACATCTCCGGGTTGAATACCGATCAGCTTGCGAGCCTCGTCATGGGTGATCACGGTCTCAGTTCCTGCGACCTTGATCCCAGACACCGTGTATTTCGCCCCCTCAGAGATATTCAGCGTGATGAACACATCTTTTTTGTCCGGGGAGATCGAGACCTGCGTCGATTCAATGGCAAAGTCCATGTAGCCGGAATTCATGTAGAAAGTGCGCAAGCTTTCCATGTCGGCAGAAAGTTTTTGTTTGGAATACTGGTCGTTGCTGCTGAACCAAGTGAACCAGCCCGGCGTGGTGAGTTTCATCACCTCCCGCAAGTCTTTGTCTTTGTATGCCTGGTTGCCCACCAGATTGATCTGGCGGATCTTGGACGGCTTACCCTCAACCACATCGAAAACCACCGACACACGGTTGCGCTCCAGATCGGTGACTGTGCTTTTGATTTCGACGGCGTATTTACCCCGTGCGATGTATTGGCGTTTCAACTCATGCACCGATTTTTCCAATGCCGACTTGTCAAAGATACGCCCTTCCGCCAAGCCCACATACTTGAGGTTATCGCGCAACTGCTCCTTCGGAAAATCCTTCACGCCATTGATCTCGACACTGGCGATGGAAGGCCGTTCGCGTACCAGAACGACCAGCACTCCCTGCTCCGCTTTCAACTCGACGTCTTTGAAGAAAGTCGTCGCAAACAGAGCATGCAGCGCCAAAGTGGCTTTCTCATCATCCAAGGTATCGCCGACTTTTACGGGCAGATAACTGAATACCGTCCCCGGTTCGGTACGTTGTATACCTTCAACGCGAATATCTTTGATGACGAATGGTTCTATCGACCAAACAGATGTGGCATACAGCAGCGGGAGCAAACCCACCAGTTTTTTAAGATCCATTATTGTGTCAACCTAAAATCAGGCGGCTGATGTCGTTATATAACGCAAAAGCCATCATGGTAACCAAGAGTGCGATACCGACCTTCTGTCCCGCTTCCCACAGCCCATCTGGAACCGGGCTACCCTTAATCAATTCGACCGCATAATACAGCAAATGCCCGCCATCCAATAAAGGGATAGGCAATAAGTTCAACACACCTAGACTGATACTGATCAGCGCAAGGAAACCGATGTAAGCCCCCAAACCGATCTGAGCGGATTGTCCTGCATAGTCGGCGATGGTGATCGGACCGGAGAGGTTCTTCAGAGACACATCACCTACCACCATCTTGCCCATCATCTTCAAGCTGACGATGGAGATATCCCAGGTCTTGCGCACAGCTTCAGACAGCGCTTCTAAAGGTGGGTAATGCACCTGGACCAGCATCGCTTCAAATACCGCCTTGTCGATATAAGCGGCAGCACCGATACGTCCGATGCGCTTATCAGCCTCATCGAAAGAATCCGGTGTCAAACTTAGCCTCACCAATGTTCCCGCGCGTTCGATCTTCGACCGCCAGCGGTTTGCCCGGGTGGCTACGCACCACCGCTACCCAGTCTTCCCACAGTCCAATGTCCTGCCCATTCACGCGCAGGATACGATCACTCACTTGCAGGCCGGCACGCTGTGCCACACCCCCATCAACCAGCTTGCCGATGACAGGATAGATCGGCGGCTGATACGGTTGCAGCCCCAGCTTGTGCAAAAAATCGCCGTCGAGATCCGCCGCCGTCAAGCTATGCGTCTCCAAGATACGGAAGGTCTGCTCGCCCTCCGTGGTGCGCAACTCAAGTTTGGCCGCTTTGCTCTGTAGCACATGCTCCAGCAACACCCAGCGTATCTCCTGCCAACTCGGTGTCGCCACCCCATCAATGCTGAGGATAGTCTGTTTGCTTTGTAGTCCGGCAGCGGCGGCAGGTGAGTTCAGGGCGATCTCACCCAATATCGGCTTGACGCCCGGTACGCCGTAAATAAATAACGCAAAGTACAAGGTGATCGCCAGCAGCAGATTCGCAATCGGCCCGGCCACCACGATCGCCATGCGCTGCAACACCGGTTTGCGATTGAACGCGCGCGGCAATTCATGTTCAACCACCTCGCCCTCACGCTCATCCAACATCTTGACGTAGCCACCCAGCGGGATGGCCGAGAGCGCCCATTCCGTCTCGCCGTTGCCGAAACGCTTGGTATAAAGCACCTTGCCGAATCCGATGGAGAAGCGCAGCACCTTCACATCACACAGGCGTGCCACGATGTAGTGCCCCAATTCATGGAACACAACCAACACGGCAATAGCGATCACGAAGGCGAATAAGGTAGTCATTGTGCGATCCATTCCTGAGCTGCCGCACGTGCGGCAGCATCCGCATCCAGCACATCTTGTAGCGCATGCACTTCGGCACGGGCGACTTTGCCCAACACGGCCTCGATCAGACGCGGGATATCGAGGAAAGCGATGTGCCGTTCAAGGAACGCGGCCACCGCCACTTCGTTCGCCGCATTCAACAAGGCCGGAGTCGTCCCGCCTGCACGCAGGGCTTGATAGGCCAAACCAAGACAGGGGAAGCGGGTGAAATCTGGAGCCACAAAATCCAATTTTGCGATGGCGAAAAGATCGAGTGGCGCGACACCGGCATCAATGCGTTCTGGATAAGCCAAGGCATAGGCGATAGGGGTACGCATATCAGGATTGCCGAGCTGCGCCAGCACCGAGCCATCCACATACTGCACCATGGAATGGATCACACTTTGCGGATGTACCACCACCTGAATATCGTCGGCAGCAGCGTTGAACAACCAATGTGCCTCGATCACTTCGAGACCTTTGTTCATCATGCTGGCGGAATCCACCGATATCTTGCGCCCCATGCTCCAGTTCGGATGGGCGCAGGCCTGTTCTGGAGTGACGTGCTGTAACTGATCCAACGGCGTATTGCGGAATGGGCCGCCAGAAGCCGTCAGCAGGATCTTGCTCACACCGCTGCCGCGCATATCGCCCGCATAGCCACGCGGCAGCGCTTGGAAGATGGCATTGTGTTCGCTATCGATGGGCAGCAAGACCGCGCCACTGCGGTGTACCGCCTCCATGAACAGATGCCCAGCCAACACCAATGTTTCTTTGTTTGCGAGCAATATCTTTTTGCCCGCACGTGCTGCAGCCAGCGTGGGCGGCATGCCCGCCGCTCCGACGATCGCTGCCATCACCGCATCCACCTCGGGCAGGGTCGAAACGCGCTCCAGTTCTTTCGCGCCGCATAGCACTTCGACATCCAGACCGGACGACGCGATGCGTTCGCTCAAACGCTCTGCGGCCGCCGCATCCAGCAGCACCGCATAGCGCGGCTGAAAACGCTGGCATTGCTCGAACAGCAATCCATCTTGTTGCGCTGCCGTGAGCGCGATGATCTGATATCTATCGGGATGGCGCGCCACCACATCCAGCGTGCTTTTACCGATACTGCCCGTGGAACCAAGTAGGGTGAGGCGTGTGAGCTTGCTCATTCCAGCCTTTGCAGGATGAGCGCGATGCCGGCAAAGGGCAACGTGGAAGTCAGCGCGTCGATGCGATCCAGCAAGCCACCGTGTCCGGGCAGTAGTGCTCCACTGTCCTTGACCCCTGCTTGGCGCTTGATGGCCGACTCGAACAGGTCACCGATCACTGCCAGACCCACCCACCACCAGGAAGCGACGATGATTCCAGGGAACACCGGGTAGTGCTTGAACAGATCGCTCGCCCAGCCGACCACGATCACATACACGCTCACACCCAGCATCGCCCCGAACACCCCTTCCCATGTCTTGCCGGGACTGATCGCTGGAGCCAATTTATTCTTGCCGAAACGCTTGCCCGCAAAATAGGCAGAGATATCGGCCATCATCACCACCGTCATGGCAAACAACAACAACCAAGGATTGAGTGCTCGCAGATCCAGCATCGCCAATCCGGTCGGCAACAGCACGACCCAGCCGACCACACCCATCAGCCATGTATTCTGTGTACGCCAACCGGAGATCAGCCAAGCCGGTACCACCACGACCCACAGGATCACGGCTAAAACGTAGCACAGCAGATGTAGCCACGTCTGTTGTTCCAGCGCAAAGCTGTGATCAAACCAGAGTATGCCCCCCATCATGGCTAAGGTCAGCAAACAATAGGCGACGGCGGTTCCAGGGCTGAGACCGGAAAGACGTGCCCATTCGACCGCGCCTTGCCACATGACAACCAGCACCAATGCCTGCCATCCCATAGAAGGCAAACCAAACAGCGCCCCCAAGAACAACACGAACAAGATGATGGCGGTGATGATGCGCTGTTTAAGCATGCGTCTTGCCTTCCGTCAGTTGTTCGCTGGTGCGTCCGAAACGCCGCTCCCGTTTCTGATAGGACTGGATAGCCGCTGCCAAAGCTGCATGATCAAATGCCGGCCATAAAATATCGGTGAAATAGAGTTCGGTGTAAGCCAGTTGCCACAGCAAGAAATTGCTGATGCGCTGCTCACCGCCGGTGCGGATGAACAAGTCTGGCTCGGGTGCATAGTGCATGGAAAGATAGGGCTGCAGCTCTTCCTCATCGAATGCGGCCGCCCGTTCCGGATGCGCCTGACTCAGCGCATGCATGGCCTGCATGATGTCCCAGCGTCCACCATAATTGGCCGCGATGGTGAGTGTCAGACTGGTATTGTTGGCAGTGAGCTGCTCCGCCTCTTCGATATAACGCACAAGTTGTGCGTCAAAGCGATTGCGGTCGCCGATGACTTTCAGCCGGATATTGTTCTCATGCAACTTGCCCACCTCGCGCTCCAGCATCTTCAGGAACAGCTGCATCAGAAAAGAGACTTCATCGGCAGGACGCCGCCAGTTTTCGCTACTGAACGCGAACAACGTCAGGTATTCCACTTTCAACTTCAGGCATGATGCGACCACTTCGCGCAATGTCTCTACACCGCGCTGATGCCCCATGACGCGCGGCATGAAACGTTGTTTCGCCCAACGCCCGTTGCCATCCATGATGATGGCGATGTGACGCGGGACAGCATTGATGTCAGGAATGGTGCGAGTGGAACTGAAGAAGGGCAGCGCCATCGTTTATTCCACCCTCAAGCCGAATGCGAGACTACACACAGCACCGCGATAACCAGCGACTCGCCCACTCGTGGATCCGGTCGAGTGGCCAATCGTTCCATCAGGAATGAGTGAGGATGTCAACGCAGTATCACCGATGAATTGGGGCTGAGCTTAGACCGCCATCAGGTCAGTTTCTTTGGCTTGCAACGCTTTATCGATCTCGGTCACAAAGCGATCAGTAAGTTTCTGCACATCATCCTGCGCGCGACGCTCTTCATCCTCGCCGACTTCTTTGTCTTTGAGCAATTTTTTCAACTGTTCATTGGCATCGCGGCGGATGTTGCGCACGGCGACCTTGGCATCCTCGCCTTCGCTCTTGACCACCTTGATCAAATCACGGCGACGCTCTTCGGTCAGCATGGGCATCGGCACTCGGATCAAATCACCATTGGTGGCGGGGTTCAGACCTAGATCGGAATCACGGATCGCTTTTTCGATGGGGCCGATCATGTTCTTTTCGTAAGGTTGGACACCGATAGTGCGTGCGTCCGTCAGCGTGATGTTCGCCACCTGATTGATGGCGGTCGGGCTACCGTAGTAATCCACCATCACGTGATCCAAAATGCCCGTGTGAGCCCGCCCGGTACGTATCTTGCCCAAGTCCGCTTTCAGCGCATCCAGCGACTTGCTCATCTTTTGTTCTACATTCTTTTTGATATCAGCGATCATCATCGTCCTCCGTCAAGGCATCCTTCAATCACAGTGTACAAGCGTTCCTTCGTCTTGTCCCATCACCACGCGCTTCAACGCGCCTTCCTTGAAGATGCTGAAGACGATGATGGGCAGCTTCTGGTCGCGGCACAACGTCAATGCCGTAGCATCCATCACCTTCAGATCCTTGCTGATGGCCTCGTCGAAACTCACCTTCTGATAGCGCGTAGCGGTCGGGTCCTTCTTCGGATCGGCGGTGTATACGCCATCCACCTTGGTGGCTTTGATCACCACATCGGCAGACATCTCCACCCCGCGCAATGCGGCGGCGGTATCGGTGGTGAAGAACGGACTGCCGATACCGGCAGCGAAGATCACCACTTTGCCGTCTTCCAGATAACGCAAAGCCTTGCCGCGTATGAACGGCTCAGCCACCTGCTCCAAACTCAATGCGGATTGCACACGGCATTCCAGCCCGGCGCGCGTCATCGCATCTTGCAATGCCATGGAATTCATCACCGTGGCCAGCATGCCCATGTAATCGGCATTGGCTCTATCCATCCCGGCTGCGGCAGGCGCCACACCACGGAAGATATTGCCCCCGCCCACCACCATCGCCACCTCCACACCCAGCTCGCTCACCTCTTTGATCTCCCCCACGATGCGTTCGATGACGGTACGGTTGATGCCGTAGCTGTCATCACCCATCAGGGCTTCGCCGGAAAGTTTGAGCAGGATGCGTTTGTAGGCGGGAGCAGTCATGGTTTCCTTTCTATTACTTCTTGGCCGCAGCAGCGACAGCGGCAACTTCAGCGGCGTAATCTTCCACCACTTTCTCGATGCCCTCACCCACCACAAACATTTGGAAAGCAACAACCGTCGCGCCCTTGCTCTTCAGCAATTGCTCGATGGTTTGCTTGCCGTCTTCCGCCTTGACGAACACTTGGCCGAGCAGCGTCACTTCCTTCAGGAATTTTTGCACCGTACCTTCGGCGATCTTTTCCAGCATCGCTTCCGGCTTGCCGGATTCCTTCGCCTTTTCGATCGCGATACGGCGCTCGGTAGCGATGTCTTCCGGATTCACGCCGGAGGAATCGACCGACTTCGGCTTGCTCGCAGCGATGTGCATCGCCAGATCTTTGCCCAACGCTTCGTCGCCACCGTTGAAGTTCACCATCACGCCAATACGGCTACCGTGCAAATAAGTTGCCAGCTTGCCGTCGGTGGTTGCATAACGCTCGAAACGGCGCACGGTCAGGTTTTCACCCAGCTTCATCACCAACGCTTTGCGGGTTTCTTCAACAGAAGCAGAACCGTTAACGATTGGCAAAGCCAACAAGGCCTCGGCATTAGCCGGTGCTTTTTGCGCCACGGTTTCTGCCACGTTCTTGGCGAATGCCACGAAGTCGTCGTTCTTGGCTACGAAGTCGGTTTCGCAGTTGATTTCCGCAACAGCACCGATCTTGCCGTCAGCCGCCAGATACGCGCCAATCACACCTTCAGCCGTCACGCGAGAAGCCGCTTTGCTAGCCTTGGCGCCGCTCTTGATGCGCAGCAATTCTTCCGCAGCTTTCGCGTCGCCGTTGGTTTCCACCAGCGCTTTTTTACATTCCATCATGCCGAGGCCAGTCGCCTCGCGCAGTTCCTTCACCATACCTGCGGTGATTTCTGCCATGTCACACTCCTAATGATTTCACTTAAATTCAAGTTACAAAAAAGGGGGCTTGCGCCCCCTTGTTGCGCGGATACTGCTTATGCGGCGGCTTTTTCTGCGACTTGTTCCGTCAACTCGTTCAGTGCTTGCTCGCGACCTTCGAGGATCGCATCAGCCACACCACGAGCATACAAACGGATCGCTTGGCTGGAGTCGTCGTTACCGGGGATGATGTAATCCACACCCAGCGGGCTGTGGTTGGTATCGACCACACCGATCACCGGGATGCCCAGCTTCTGCGCTTCGGTAACTGTACCCTTTTGGTAGCCCACGTCGATCACGAAGATGGCGGAAGGCAGACCTTGCATGTCCTTGATACCACCCAAGCTGCGTTCCAGCTTCTCCAGCTCACGACGCAGAACCAATCCTTCTTTTTTAGAGACCTTCTCGATGCTGCCGTCCTCGATCATCGCTTCCAGATCGCGCAGGCGCTTGATGGACAGTTGTACGGTCTTGAAGTTGGTTAGCATACCGCCCAACCAACGATGGTCAACAAAGGGTGAACCGGCGCGGATCGCTTCCTCACGGATGATCTCGCGCGCTTGACGCTTGGTCGCCACGAACAGGACAGAGCCCTTCTTCGAGGAAATCTTGCGCACTTCTTTCAGCGCGTCGTTGAACATCACGACGGTCTTTTCCAAGTTGACGATATGAATCTTGTTGCGATGACCGAAGATATAAGGGGCCATCTTGGGATTCCAGAAACGGGTCTGGTGACCGAAATGGACACCCGCCTCCAGCATTTGACGCATGGTTACTTGCATTTGATTACTCCAATCGTTAAGGGTTAAGTTCTTCCACCCGTCAGCCTGATCCTTTATAAAAGGACACCCCAACATGAACGAGTGTGTGAATTACTGCTTATTCAGCGGTTGCCGGATAAACAGGGCGCGCATTGTAACCGAAGCTAAGCTTCGACTCAATGGCCGGATTGAAGTGAGATAAATGCTTGATTAGCCCAAGACTGCCCCAAGTGAATAAACAATCGCAGACGATGCAATCTCGCCATCAGATCGCAGATCGGAAGAGCAATGGGCTTCTCACTTGTTCAACAGATGCGGGGGAGCGGAGCCTATATGCATGACGGAGGCAGGCCGAATAGTATTGGCAAACACCTTGGCGGCAGCCGGACTATCCAACACCACAATATCGAGCGCACAGGCGTCAAGAAGGGACTCCCCCACTACACCTGCCACTTTGCAAGTGGCTCGTGCAGATTCATATTCCCCCCGCGCCAACTCATTCGCGTAGAACGGTTTTGCTGGAACGCCGAACATGGCCTGAGTTTCGTCGCCGAACAATGATTCGCCAGGTCGAATGCGCAAGTTATCCGCATAACGGTGATAGATATCCTTAAAGGAGACTGGCTGCTGGAGCACGGCACCATCGCGTGTCGCAATATCATCTTGAGTCATTCCATTGCCATTACCAAGAAGCCCTCGCAGTGCCCCGTTGGGAGAATAGCGCAGCGCCACCGTGACATTCATCCACCCAGAGTAGGTTTCGACATGTACGGTCTCGCCACTACTTTGCTTGATGGAGAACACGTTGGCTACTCGAACGATTTCCACACCGTCCGCTAGCGAAATTGATTTGCCATCATCAAGTACAGTTTGTTTACCGTTGACAACGAGTTTCAGAGGGTCAATGTAAACCACCACACGATTCTTGCCCATTTGCATAGCGACTGCCTTGGCTATCGAGGCATTCGGCCAGTTTGGCAGTCCCGGTACCTGCCGCACTTGAACGATAAAAGACGCGCCAGTCGTCGCCGCAAGAAAGTCACCGGATGCTTGGAAGTCATAGAACAAACCATCGAAAGTCAAGATGTGGGTATCGCCGACGATATGCCCGGCTTGGCAACGCGCATTCACACAAGCAGCACCCGTGGCGCAAACATTTCCGCAAGTGCCGCAATTGTTGGAATCAGATTGAAAGCTGACACATGTAGCCGACGGCGGCGTCCCCTGAGTGGCGATGTTGCCGTTACACACAGTGCAGGTAAGCTGATCGATGAGGCCGCATTTTGGAGTACCCCATCCGGTGGCAAGATCGTAACCCGCCACTGCTGGTGCACTTTGCCCAGTGAGGCCGCAACTCACATCAGTCGAGTTTCCTGAGATATCGCGAATACTGTTCGAGTACGCAGATGCGTTCCTTCCGATATTGTAGAGAGTCGGATTGATGAATCCCTGTCCTTTCATGCAAGAACCCGGTGAATTGGCACACTTCTGTTGGTTGGCAAGTGCCATGAATCCAGCCATGAGTGGGGCCGATGCGCTGGTCCCACAAAAGCTATTGGTATGTACGCCATTGCTATGGTCTTCGATGTATACATTCTGCGCAGGCATTGCCAGATCAGGCTCGTTACGGTAGGTCGCAGACGCCCCATTCTGTGGCGTGACAATCCCTTGCTGCCAAGCCGGAATGCAGTTGTTGCTGCAACCGGCTGTCCCCGGTATGCAATTGGTCGGGCAGGTTGCAGGAAAGGTAGGAAAATTCTCGACGCCACCTCCACTAAACTTCCATGCTTGCTCAGACTGGTAGGAGATACCACTACCGTTCATCGCCAACACCGTTCCGCCAATGACAGTCAGCTTGGCTTGCAAAAAATAATTGAAGTTAGGGAAATTTCCCGTGAAGCCACTGCCCGCATCACCGGAGGAAATGAAGAATGATTGCCCAGCTATGGCCATCGCCTCAAGGAGAGCGATGTTGTCGCTCACGCAGAAACCGACCGAACTGGAAAATTGCTTTACATCAGTCGCTGCCGCCATCGCCGCCACAATATTATCGCCAGAGGCACATCCCCCTGAGGAATCACCTTCAAAGACTTTCACCTGATGTAACCCGGGCGCCATCGCAATGGACAGCTCGACATCCGCAGCAGCCTCCGTACTAAATCCGTTGATACCCCCGGCAAAACCGCCGACCATCACGTCGGTCAAGCAAGGGGGGGATGTGGCCGTAGATGCACCACAAGTACCACTACTCGCCAACCCTGCAGCTGACTGGTAGGCGGCAACATCGGCATGGCTGTATCCACCATACGCCATAATGCCAATCGACTCCCCTGCCCCCGTAAGACCTAGACACTTGTCCGCATAGGCGTTGCGCAAATCGAAAGACGCATAGGCGGTACCACCCAACTGCGACCCACCGCGAGAATGCGGTACGAAAAAATTATCGACGCCCGCGATGTGAGATATCTTAGTGTCGAGGTTAAGTGACGGTACCCGATCCGGTTTGTAGAAACGCGACCCATCAGGTCGCTCGGCATAGTGCAACTTAACGGCAAGCGCGCGCCCGACATCAACCGCCCTTCCACTCACGCCGAGCAGCAGCCGATGCGGATATTGCGCCTCAACTTTGAGTCTATTTCTCCTCGCCCAATCGATCAGCGACTGATAGTCGGCCGCTGATGGTCCGAATCTATCGGTCACTTGTTCGAGCGAGAGAAACTGATGATATTTTTTATTTCCCGGTGTTGATACTTCGTCCGCAAGAGCCCGTAGCCCCTCTGCATCTCGTGGAGGCAGCCCAATAGCAAGATGGATGATAGCTCTGCTCGGCACCCCGCCAACCATCGTTGCCGGAGGAACCACATAATCCATCATTTTTTGCCTGTTGGAACTGACCGCATAACTGCCGAAAGCTGAGCTCATGAGTATGGCCGCAAGCAGTACTGATTTAAAACGTCTAGCCATGTTCTTTCCCTTTTCAAAATGAGTCCAGAACTGCTTGATGTAACCAGCGCTAAGCAGCCACAAAGTTGAGGCGTGCCACTGCACAAAAAACACGCCCAATCCCACGTTATCTCTACACCCCCACCACCTGTTTATTCAATTGCGATTGTGTATTCAGTTGTGCACTGCCAAGACTCTGGTTTGCAGCTTGTCCAATGGCGAGAAGTCCGCTGATGCTTGCATCATGGAAAGCACTGCTGCCCAGTGAGCTATCGTCGCCACTGGCTAGATGTGCCGCCGTCAGGCTACTGGCCGCATTCCAATGCTGATACGTAGCGCTTGTGCCGCAAGCTTGATCGAAAGCCGTGACGATAGCGGTGAAATCGAACTGATCGATTGAGTAATCGCACCCGCTGTGCTGACTGTCTCCGCTGAAACTGGATACGGCATTGGAAATGATGTCCAAATTCAGCACGCTCTTGTAATTCGCGCTCGTGTCGTACCAACCCCTGAGGTTGATCTGGTCGTTGTTGCCTGCCTCCAGAATCAAGTCATTGCCTTGTTTCGACAATGCGATGTCGCTTATCTGGATACCACCGGCCAGCACCACGGTATTGTCGGTACCAATACCGCCATAAAGCCTGTCTTGTCCATCGCCACGCTTGAAGACGATGGTATCAGCGCCATTGCCCGTGTGGATGATGTCGTTCACTTTACTGCTGGTGATGATCTCATCCTGTGTCGTATCGACTGGCGGCGTATCGCAATGTGCATCGTGATGATCATGCCCGGCGCTCAGGTTGAAGACTTGCGAAACGCTAGCTCCTGCTTGGTCTGTGGCAGTCAGCAAGATGTCCCAGTTGCCAGAACACTCTGCGTGTCCACTAAAGGTGCGGGTGACGGCATCAAACTTGAGCCAGGATGGAAGCTGCTCTCCATCTGCCAGCGTAGCGCTCAAGCTGAGACTGTCCCCATGAACGATGTCCCAGTCGTCGAACGTGTTGGACGGAACAGAGATATTGAAGTGATGATCTTCTTCGACATGTTGATCTGCAAAGTGATTGACGACGACGGGAGCGTCATTGACGTTCTGCACATCAAGCACGAAGGTGTCAGTTGCAGACAGCCCACCAGTGTCAGTTGCAGTGACCGATACATTGAGCACAGCCACATCCCAATTCGATGGAACACCGCTGAAAGTGCGGGTGACAGCATCGAACTTGAGCCAACCCGGCAAGGCAGAGCCATCCGCCATGGTGGCGCTGTAGCTTAGTACATCACCTTGATCGATATCGTAGAAGGTATCCGCCGGAACGGTGAAGCTGAACGGCATATCCTCGAGGGTCTGCTGATCGGCAATGGCGGTCGCCACAACTGGCGCGTCGTTGGTACCGGTGATAGTGACGGTCAACGTGGATGGTGTGGAAGTGATGCCATCGCTGGCTTGATAGGCGAAGGTCTCGGTGACCGTTTGACCGGCCGCCAAGGATTGCACCTTGTACGATGCGTTATCAAGCGCATAGGTGTAGCTGCCATCGGCCAGCAAGCTGAGCTGTCCATACTGTCCGGCGAACACGCCTGCGTTCGCCACTGTCAGAACAGTGCCTTGATCGACATCTGTGTCATTTGCCAGGACATTGCCGGTCGCCGTGATGCTGAGGTCTTCCTGCACAGCTGCGGTATCCACCGTAGTCACCGGCGCATCGTTGGTACCCGTGATGGTCACAGTAAGCGTTGATGGTGTAGAGGTGATGCCATCGGTTGCCTGATAAGCGAACGTCTCCGTCACCACTTGGCCTTGCGCCAAGCTCTGGACGCCTAGGGAAGCATTGTCCAAAGCGTAGGTGTAGCTACCGTCCGCATTGAGGGTGAGCGTGCCATACTGCCCCGCAAATACACCTGCATTCACCACAGAGAGCACCGTGCCTTGATCGACATCGGTGTCGTTCGCCAACACATTACCTGAAGCAGTCAGTATCACATCTTCTTGAACAGCGGCCATATCCACAGTCGTCACTGGCACATCGTTGGTACCCGTGATGGTGACAGTCAGTGTTGATGGTGTGGAGGTAATGCCATCGGTTGCTGCATAGCTGAAGGTTTCAGTAACGATCTGACCTTGCGCTAACGATTGGACTGCGAGTGCGTTGTTGTCCAATGCGTAGGTGTAGCTACCATCTGCTTGCAAGGTGAGCTGACCGAATTGACCAGCGAACACACCTGCATTTACTACGGAAAGCACCGTGCCTTGATCGACATCGCTATCGTTACTCAGAACATTGCCGGTTGCCGTGATGCTGAGATCCTCCTGGACAGCCGCTGCATCGGCAACCACGACAGGTGCGTCATTCGTTCCGGTGATGGTCACAGTGAGGGTAGACGGTGTGGCAGCGATGCCATCGCTAGCTTGGTAAGCAAAGGTCTCCGTCACCACTTGGCCTTGTGCCAGCGATTGAACTCCAAGCGAAGCATTGTCCAGCACATAAGTGTAGCTACCATCGGCATTTAGGGTGAGCTGTCCGAACTGCCCAGCAAATACACCTGCATTCACCACAGAGAGCACCGTGCCTTGATCGACATCGCTGTCGTTGGCTAGCACATTGCCGGTGGTAAGCAACGTAACGTCTTCCTGTACTGCTGCCGTATCTACCGTGGTCACTGGTGCATCGTTGGTGCCAGTGATGGTAAGGGTCAGTGTCGATGGTGTGGAAGTAATTCCGTCTGTTGCCTGATAAGCGAACGTCTCCGTCACCACTTGGCCTTGTGCCAAAGACTGAACGGCTAGAGAGCTATTGTCGAGCGCATAGGTGTAGCTACCATCGGTACTTAGGGTGAGCTGTCCGAACTGCCCAGCAAACACACCTGCATTCACCACAGAGAGCACCGTGCCTTGATCGACATCGCTGTCGTTGGCTAGCACATTGCCGGTGGTAAGCAACGTAACGTCTTCCTGTACTGCTGCCGTATCTACCGTGGTCACTGGTGCATCGTTGGTGCCAGTGATGGTAAGGGTCAGTGTCGATGGTGTGGAAGTAATTCCGTCTGTTGCCTGATAGGCGAACGTCTCCGTGACGACTTGCCCTTCAGCCAAGGACTGGACACCCAGTGAACTGTTGTCCAAGGCGTAGGTATAACTACCATCGGCTAGCAACGTCAGTTGACCATACTGGCCAACAAAGACACCTGCATTGGCAACCGCCAGTACAGTACCCTGATCGACGTCAGCATCGTTCGTAAGCACATTACCGCTTGCGGTTATGCTCAAATCTTCTTGAACAGCATTTGTATCCGCAACGACTACCGGTGCATCGTTGGTACCTGTGATGGTAACGGTAAGTGTAGATGGCGTAGATGTGATGCCATCGCTTACCTGATAGGTGAAGGTATCAGTCACCACCTGTCCCTGTGCCAGCGATTGGATAGCGAGTGAATCATTGTTCAGCGTGTAAGTGTAGCTACCATTCGCAGCCAAGTTCAGTTGACCATAAGTACCCATCCTTGGCCCGCCGAACACTGGAGTTGGACGTGAACTGCCGGGTGTGTTTATCCAAGTAATCTGGTCTACCACGCTAAGCGTGGTGCCTTGATCTACATCGCTATCATTGAGCAAGACATTACCACTTGCAGCGATGCTGATATCTTCTTGTACTGCGGCAGTATCCACAGTCGTCACTGGTGCATCGTTAGTGCCGGTGATAGTAACGGTCAGCGTTGAAGGTGTAGACACCAGACCGTCAGTTGCGTCGTATGCAAAGGTCTCGCTGACCACTTGACCTTGTGCCAGCGATTGGACTCCCAGCGACACATTATCGAGTGCGTAGGTGTAGCTGCCGTCAGCATTGAGCGTGAGCTGTCCATACTGGCCCGTAAAGACGCCTGCGTTCGCCACACTGAGCACAGTACCTTGATCAACATCTGTGTCATTTGTCAGAACATTGCCTGTGACTGTGACGCTAATGTCTTCCTGCACCGCCGCACTATCCACACTCGTCACTGGTGCATCGTTGGTACCGGTGATAGTGACGGTCAGCGTCGATGGCGTAGAGATCAAGCCATCGGTTGCATCATAGGCAAAGGTCTCGGTAACAACCTGTCCTTCAGCCAACGATTGAACGGCTAACGAATTGCCATCCAGCGCATAGGTGTAACTACCATCCGCATTCAAGGTGAGCTGACCGTATTGCCCTGCAAAGACACCCGCGTTGGCAACTTGAAGCACAGTACCTTGATCGACATCTGTGTCGTTCGCCAGCACATTGCCTGTCGCGGTGATTACAACATCCTCTTGCAAGGCAGTCGCATCATCAGCAGTGGTCACGGGCGCATCGTTCACGCCGGTGATCGTCACATTCACCACACTGCTTGCAGTCGCCCCCTTGTCGTCGCTGATGGTGTAGTTGAAGCTATCCACCAACGTTTGTCCCGCAGCCAGCGATTGATATTTATTGCCGATGTCGAACATAACATTGCCCGTCGCATCCAACACCACCGTATTGCCCTGCGCACTGAGCGCATCGACACCCACAATACTCAAAATATCGCCCACGTTGGGATCGGTATCGTTTGCCAATAACAGCGCGCCCGGTATGCTGTTCGCTCCACTATCCTCATACACCGTCACTGCATCCGCATTGGCAACTGGAGGTGCATTCAGTAACGTATTAATTCCCGCATAATCCAACGCTGAACCATCGCAGAACTCAATACGGTTCACGCCTTCCAACTGTGCAAGCCAATTAGTGATCGTGATCGAATCGGTAGTTCCAATAACCGACAGGATCAAGTCGTTACCACTGCGCGATGCCTTCAAGTTCGCCACCGTTAGATCGTTGCCAATGAAGACTGTATCTGCGCCTTGGGCGTCGGATACCGTTACACCACCATCACCCAAACGGAACACATAGCGGTCATTGCCTGCACCACCCTCCAGATAATCTCCCCCGCCGTTGGCGATCAAAGTGTCGTTGCCCGCACCACCATACAGCGCGTTATAGCCAGCATTGCCGCTGATCACATTGTTGGCCGCATTGCCGATACCGGAAACAGCACCGCCCAGCAACGTGAGGTTTTCTAGTTCGGCTGCAAGGGTGTAGTCGATGCTGCTCTCGACGGTGTCGATACCTGCGTTGGCCTGTTCGATGATTGTGTCACCCGCTTGGTCGACCACGTAAGTGTCGTTGCCTGCGCCACCTTGCAACGTGTCTGCACCTGCACCACCATCCAGCCGGTTGTTCAACTCGTTACCGATGATGACATTATCCAGTGCGTTGCCAGTGCCATCTTGTCCGAAAGCGATCATGTCTGCATAACGTTGTGGATCGGTCATTGCCATCGTCGGATCGAATGTCAGTCGCAACTCTTCAACGTTATCCGTCAACGCATAACTGCCGCTGCTTATTACAACGTCATAACCTTCACCCGCATTCTCGATCACAGTATCGGTTGTCCACTGTAGCTTCTCAGTTGGAATCAGATCGCCGCACTCATTCATCGTCGGTGCGCCAGCAACACGCGCATAGTTGCCGTCCACCACATACACATCATCGCCTTGCCCACCCGCCAGAGAATCAATACCTGTGCCTCCATCCAGACGGTCGTTGCCTGTACCTCCATCGATCACATCATTGCCCGCACCGCCCTGCAAAATATCGTTACCAGCCTGCCCGAATATCTGGTCGTTACCATCACCACCATCAATCGTGTCGTCGTTCGACATCGCAATGAAAGTGCCAGAGACAGAATCGTAATATCGACTGCTCCAACTATTATCCCCGCCGTAGATCACGTCATCGCCTGCACCGCCGTATAACCTGTCCGCACCGGATTGCCCGTCGATGTAATCATTGCCATCACCACCGTTGATGGTGTCATCGTTAGTGAGTGTATCGCCGCCTTCACTACCATCGTCACGCCCGCCATACAGATGATCGTTCCCGCTTCCGCCGAGAATGGTGTCGCTGCCCGATCCGCCATCGACGTAATCGTCACCCGCTCCGGCATCAATCGTGTCCGCATTGCTGAAAAGGGCTGAACCGTAGTGATGCACAAAATCATCGGCTCCACCGCGTATTGTGTCGTTCCCATCGCCACCAGAAATCGTATCGTCTCCCGCGCCACCATCGATGGAATCGTTCCCGGCCGCACCATCCAGCACGTTGTGCGCGTTGTTGCCGAACAGATAGTTGTCCGAATCGTTGCCGATCCCCACGGTCGCACCATCATTAAGCGTCAGTCTTTCAATATTCGCAGACAAGGTAATATCCGCCGACGAATACACTTGATCGAAACCACCACCCACGTCTTCAACGATGACGTCACCCACCTCAGTCACGTTGTAACTATCATCTCCCGCCCCACCGATCAACATATCGTTGCCCGCCCCACCGATCAACGTATCGCTACCCGCCCCGCCCGACAGCACATTGTCGCCACTGTTACCGGTGATGGTGTTATTCAACTCATTGCCCGTGCCGCTGAGATTATCCGTACCCGTCAAGGTAAGGGCTTCCAGATTTGCGCCCAGCGTATAGTTGATCGACGCATTGACGATCTCGTAATCCGCTATGGTGTAAGAGTACGGCAGGTACTGAACCCCTTGCGGCGTCCATGTCCATTGATACCCAGACCAGGTTAGCCCAGCCGAGCTTTCAATCACCTGATCGCCCGCATTGTCCACAAAATAAACATCGTTACCCGCCCCACCCAGCATCACATCCGCACCTGCGCCACCAATCAGAATGTCTTGTCCATCGCCGCCGCTGAGCGTGTCATTACCTGCACCACCATCTAACGTATCGTTGCCTGTATCGCCAGCCAGTGTGTTTGCGCCATCGTTGCCGGTGATGACGTTATCGAGCGAGTTGCCCGTGCCATCGATGCTGGCAAAACCTGTCAGGTTGAGGTTTTCAACGTTATTGCCGAGGGTGTAAGAGATCGAAGCATTGACCGTATCGATGTCGGCAACGGTGTACTGATACCCCCACCATGTGTTGTAGGTTTGTCCAACAACATTTTCAATCACCTGGTCGCCTGCGTTATCCACCACATACGTATCGCCACCCGCACCGCCGGTCATGATGTCAGCGCCTGCCCCGCCATCCAGCACATCGTCGCCGCCTCTGGCATCCAGCGTGTCATTGCCTGCGTTACCCAAAAGTACGTTTGCCTGTTCATTGCCCTGAATAACATTGTCCAGTGCATTGCCAGTGCCATCGAGCGCCGCGCCCTCTTCGAGCGTCAGATTTTCTACATCGGCGGAAAGAATATAGCTGGCTCTCGAACGAACGCTGTCGATTCCTTCGTTGGCGTTCTCGATGATGATATCGTTGCTGTTATCCACTACGTAGCTGTCATCACCGCGCCCACCGATTAACGTATCCGCACCAGAACCACCAATCAGCATATCGTTACCCGATCCCGCATTGATAACATCATCTCCCATGCCACCATCAATGGTGTCGTTGCCCGCTCCCGCCAAAACGGTATCGTTGCCATCCATAGCATAGATACGTTCGTTCAAACCCGTGCCTATCAGCACATCATCATTTGTCGTACCAATCAGGTCTGGCGCACCAATGTCGAGCACTTCTTGCAGACTAAGCGTGCGATCGGAAAACTTGAACGTAGTGATGGCGCAGCTATTAACTGGATCTTCTGGGTCGAAGCCGTCGATATGCAGCACGTCGCCATTCGCAAAAGACAATTTGAGCGAGCCTATACCCAGCACGACGCCGGAGCTGGCAAAGCTAAAGTTGAATTGCACGGTGTTGCCGCCCGCACCACCTCCGCTATCGGCGATGTGGTCGGTGCCGAATCCGGCGTCGAACACATACAGGTCAGCTCCGGCGCCGCCATCCAGTGTGTTGTTGCCGCCGTGTGCGATGAGTACATCGTCACCCGCGCCGCCCAGCAGGGTGTTGTTGCCTCCATCGGCGATGAGGGTGTCGATGCCGTCGCCGCCGTCTAGGTAGTTACCACCGCCCGCAGCTGAGAGACTGTCATCCCCGCCACCGCCGAAGAGTGTGTTGTTACCACCATTGTCGGCAACGATTGTGTCGTTGCCTGCACCTGCAAACAATTGGTTATTGCCGCCACCTGCAATCAATGTGTTAATGCCATCACCGGCATCCAAATAGTTGAAGCCGCCGGATGCTTGCAGAGTGTCGTTGCCTGTTCCGGCGATGAGCGTGTTGTATCCGCCATCTGCATAGAGACTGTTGTTACCTACTCCTCCCTCAAGGTAATTGTTACCTCCTTTACCTGCCATAGTATCGTCGCCAACACCCCCAAGGAGCGTGTTGTTACCCCCATCTGCAACAAGGGTGTCGTTGCCAGCCCCCGCATCCAGATAGTTGCCACCACCCGCAGCAGAAAGGTTGTCATTTCCAGCCCCACTGAAGAGTGTATTGCTGCCTCCATCCGCAACTAGTTCATTGTTGCCTTCACCAGCGTCCAGATAATTATTGCCTTCACCAGCGGAGAGGATGTCGTCCCCCATGCCCGCAAAAAGTTCATTGTTACCGCCACTCGCGATGAGCTTGTTCGTGCCATCGCCCCCTTCCAGATAATTGCCACCACCTGCCGCAGAAAGAACATCATTGCCAGCCCCGGCGAATAACGTGTTATTGCCGCCCTCGGCAATCAGCTTGTTGGTTCCCTCTTCACCATCCAGATAGTTGTTGCCATCTTTTGCTTGAAGAGTGTCATTGCCTAGGCCACCGAATAGCGTGTTGTTGCCCCTTTCCGCATATAGCGTGTCGTTACCATCCCCACCATCGAGATAACTGTTGGCGCCTCTTGCATTAATCTCGTCGTCGCCCGCACCGCCCAGTAAGGTGTCTGCGCCCAAACCACCTTGCAGGATGTCGTTGCCATCTTCCCCGTTCAGATAGTTGTTGCCCGCAGTCACTTGGTTGGTACTGTCAGCAACCAATGTGTCATTACCCGCTCCACCGTAGATCGTATCGTTGCCCGCTCCACCGTAAAGTTTGTCGTTGCCATCTCCCCCATCCAGAAAGTCATTACCATGCAACGCTTCGGGCACAAATTCAAAACCATTATCACCATGAATAATGTCGTCCCCGGCTCCACCTAAAATGATGTCGTTACCCTCGCCCCCCCAAGATTTATCATTACCGTCTCCAAGGTAGATGGTGTCGTCGCCACGCTCGCCAAAGGCCACATCATCGCCTGCTCCGGCACGAATGGTGTCGTTGCCGCTGCCCAAGTTGTCTTCGGTGAAGACATTGAGTATCTCGTAGTTATAGACTTGGTCGCCATTGGCATTGGTAGTCATTTTTTCGGTAACAGTCCAGTCTTTCCACAATGCACTTTTTGTCCAACTGTTCCAGTCGCCATAGATCACATCGTTGCCGCCCCCTGTGACGATAAGATCATCCCCTCCGCCACCTGCAATCAGATCATTCCCCCCGCCGGTGATCACCTGATCATTACCGTCCTCCGCATCCACCCATTCTCCTTGTTGCCCGGTGCCTGCTTGGGTCTCGCCGTTAGCAATGGCTGCGACAATGTCGATTTTGGTGTCACCGTATAGAAGGTCGCCTTCGGATGAGCCATACAAACCATCTGCACCCGCCCCGCCCTCGATGATGTCGCGTCCCGATCCTGCACCAAGGTAGTCTCGCCCATCTCCGCCGTTGGCGATGACGCGCCCAATCGCCCCCAAGGAGGTGTAGAAGTTGTCATCTCCGGCACCAAGGTTGACAACATCGTCGCCACTGAGATTTTTGTAAACAGTGTCGTTGCCATCGCCTGCGCTAATGAGGTCGTTGCCGCTGGTGTCGTAGATGGTATCCGCTCTACCCGGCGAGACTTGCCCGTCGCTGATGATGTTGCCCCAGTTGTCCAGTATAGGATTGCCTTGGCTGTTGAGAATGGGGTTCATGTCACCATTGATGGCATTGCTGGTGACAATATTGTCTATCGCGGCATAGCCGCTGTCGGCGATATTGAGGGTGTAAAGATTGCTGGTTGTGGTGGTGACAACTCCATTCGCGTCGGTGCTTGCGATGATCGCTTTAAAGGTGACATTGGCATTAGCGTCGAGGTTACCTTGCTCCAAGATGGCGAAGGAGAGGAAGTTTTGTCCCGCTACCGGGTTGAGGGTGATGCTACCGCTCCCAAAATCCAGCACTTGGTCGCCGGTGACAAGCTTGATGAGGTTCTGGGCGACGCCGCTGATACCGGCGATGACGAGGGTGACAACGTCGCCCGGTTTGATCGCTTCATTGAGGGCGATGTTGATGCGCTTGGAGCCATTCTCACCAATATTTCCAGAGCCATCCGCTGCCGTGTAGTTGGGATCGCTGTAGGGATTGAGGCTGGAGGTTGTAAGCGCGACGGCTTCGGTAAACGGCAGGTCGATGCCGTAGCGGTCTTTCGCGACCTGCAGGCTGGTGATGCCTTCGAGAATGATTTTATCGGTAGCGCCGCCCAGTGCGCTGCCCCGAATGGTGAGGGTGTTGTTGTCTGGGTTCAGGATGTAGACGTATTCGCCGCCGTTGACCTTCCATATCGTGTGGTTGCCAAGGCCCGGGGTGCCTTGTTCGATAGCGCCAGTGAGCTTTGTCGCACCCACGTATATGGCGTTGAGGCCGTTGCTGTCGGTGATGTGGTCTTCTCCGTCACCAGCTTGATAAAGGTAGGCATCGTTCCCCAATCCGCCGTTCAAATTGTCATTACCGCCTGCACCGATGAAGATATCGTTTCTGTCACTGCCTGTCAGGATAGATGCGTGATTCGGATCAATAGCCATACTTGCGCTGTTTCGCCCGGGATCAAGGTAGATATCGGTTGAAAGATAATCTGCTGCGTTCAAGTTGATATTCAGGTCGGCGAGGAGGGCGCTTTTGGCGGGGTCGAGGGCTTGGCGAATAGCGTTGATATTGCCAAGATTATTCCCTCGCGTGCCCGATGAACCATCAAACGCGATGCCGTAGACTTTTTCGTAAGCGTCCATCTCGTCACGATGCAATGCGAGCATGCGGTAGATGTCTTTGGCTTCGGTGAGTTTATCGGGGGCGGTGGGGTCGTAGAGGCCGAACAGGTTGGCTTCGTCGTATCTGCGTCTTGCCCAACCTCTATCAATACCCTGGCTGTAATACCCCATCTCTTTGCTATTCAGATTTAAGACGCCGTTCTGGATTGCGTGAAGACCAACGTAATTAGCCTCATAACGAATCGCAAACCATGCTTCGACCCGGTCGCCACTCTTCATGGCAGAGGCAAGGCTGGCTGGCAATGCGCCCAGTCCGTTGTAGCAAAGCGAAAGTAACGCCAAGCGTTCTTTGGATTCCGGGATAGCGGGGATGTGATTGCTTATCGCCCAATTGTTGAGTCTATTTTCGTAGGTTTGAACGAGTCCATCATTGCCATTAGGCCCGTTGAATACTGTCTTGGCCTGATC
Source organism: uncultured beta proteobacterium (assembly GCA_963822425.1). GTDB lineage: Bacteria > Pseudomonadota > Gammaproteobacteria > Burkholderiales > Gallionellaceae > Sideroxyarcus. Next base: position 112,409 of record CAWGHS010000007.1, on the reverse strand, counting down.
CACGCTGGCAAATTCGAATGCAGCCGAGCAGGCGGGATATTTGGCCATGATCGTATTCAGTTCATTCTGAATCGTCGTGTTGTCTTTCTTCGGATATTCAAATCCATCATATTTCTTCCGCAAATATACCGTCAGCTCATTAATTAGATTCGTATCTGTAATACCCATGCCTGCAAATACATGGTTGCGCACATTGGCATCAGACAAGTTAAAACCGACACCGATGGTGACCCAACCAGCGCCGTCGTTGTATGGTGTCAAATGCGGATTGCCGCCTTCTTCCAGTCGCAATATGAGGTTGTAACGATCATCTTGATATGCGCCTGCGGTGTTATGGAAGTTCATTTGTTTTCTCCCTGTGTTGATTGATTAGCTTGGATTGGTTGGTATTGAAAACGACAAATACCGTTCGAGTTGAGCAATATTTTATTGTTTCCGGGATTCGTCCAGCGCTCATGGCGGCCAACCCCTAGTCCGATGACCCAAGGACGATATGGTGCGTTTTCAGCATCGTCGCTTGTTCGCTTCTCTGGTTCATGGCTCCCCATGCCATAGTCATAGACTTTGCCCTCGAACAAAAATACTTCGCGAAGAGGATCACCATCCAACGGAAAATACTGCTGAAAAAGAGAACGTAATATTTCGGGGGCATGATGGACTTTTACCGACGAGGGCTGATGAATTTCTAATGCATCCCACTGTATCCGCTCCTTCAACCGCGGATTGTTTGCCTCACAATTACCGTAGTCGAGCTTATAGGCGGGTTGCGCTTGACCAAGATTGTATAAATCCAAATTTGTTTGCGAGAAAGAGAGTCGCTTCTCCTTAATGGCCTGCTCAATCTCTGGGCGTTCTATGTCCCATCGGTATTGATCAAAATGATCCTTGGTACGATCAATCCAAGGCGCACGAATAAATGCCTCAATCAGTGCCAAATTGTCCTTCGATTCAATCGGCGTCCATGTCGGAAAAGTGATCTTGTCGCGGAATTCGGGCGCGACTTTCAAGCCGCAGACCATAGGGGGTTCGTCGCAGAAACGGTTGAGATTTTTTTCCAGCACCTCGCATACAGGTTCAATCGGCAGCACCTTGCCGGTTTTGCCGCCATCCAGAATAGGTTCCAAGGTATAACAGCCCCCAGTCTTTACTAGCGCCTCCAGTTCCCTAATCCGGGTTGGATATGCATTCCACAAGCAAGCCGAATCTTCCTTGCATGCATCACGAGCTTTCAGCCAACGCCGTTGTGCTTCAATCACTTTTTGCTTGTCTTTGGCTCGCATCAATGCCCATTGGTAGGCGGTGCTCATTTCATCGTCCAGTTCACCTATTGAACTATCCGAACAAATCAGTTTCTCCACCTTCGTCTGCGCCTTCCCACAATCAAAGCTCGCCGCCTGCGCGGACTGTGCAAAGGTGAACACACAACTTGCGCAGAGAACAAGCAACGTAGTCGGTATCGTTTGAAATAGCTTCATGCGCACATCCTCCCTTCCGCATCATTCGCCGCCTCGCATTTGAATCGCTGAAGGCGGACACCTGCACCACCATCTAACGTATCGTTGCCTGTATCGCCAGCCAGTGTGTTTGCGCCATCGTTGCCGGTGATGACGTTATCGAGCGAGTTGCCCGTGCCATCGATGCTGGCAAAACCTGTCAGGTTGAGGTTTTCAACGTTATTGCCGAGGGTGTAAGTGATCGAAGCATTGACCGTGTCGATGTCGGCAACGGTGTACTGATACCCCCACCATGTGTTGTAGGTTTGTCCAACAACATTTTCAATCACCTGGTCGCCTGCGTTATCCACCACATACGTATCGCCACCCGCACCGCCGGTCATGATGTCAGCGCCTGCCCCGCCATCCAGCACATCGTCGCCGCCTCTGGCATCCAGCGTGTCATTGCCTGCGTTACCCAAAAGTACGTTTGCCTGTTCATTGCCCTGAATAACATTGTCCAGTGCATTGCCAGTGCCATCGAGCGCCGCGCCCTCTTCGAGCGTCAGATTTTCTACATCGGCGGAAAGAATGTAGCTAGCGGACGAACGAACACTGTCGATTCCTTCATTAGCATTCTCGACAACGGTATCGTTGCTGTTATCCACTACGTAGCTGTCATCACCGCGCCCACCAATTAGCGTATCCGCACCAGAACCACCAATCAGCATATCGTTACCCGATCCCGCATTGATAACATCATCTCCCATGCCACCATCAATGGTGTCGTTGCCCGCTCCCGCCAAAACGGTATCGTTGCCATCCATAGCATAGATACGTTCGTTCAAACCCGTGCCTATCAGCACATCATCATTTGTCGTACCAATCAGGTCTGGCGCACCAATGTCGAGCACTTCTTGCAGACTAAGCGTGCGATCAGCAAACTTGAACGTAGTGATGGCGCAGCTATTAACTGGATCTTCTGGGTCGAAGCCGTCGATATGCAGCACGTCGCCATTCGCAAAAGACAATTTGAGCGAGCCGATGCCAAACACAACGCCGGAGCTGGCAAAGCTAAAGTTGAATTGCACGGTGTTGCCGCCCGCACCACCTCCGCTATCGGCGATGTGGTCGGTGCCGAATCCGGCGTCGAACACATACAGGTCAGCTCCGGCGCCGCCATCCAGTGTGTTGTTGCCGCCGTGTGCGATGAGTACATCGTCACCCGCGCCGCCCAGCAGGGTGTTGTTGCCTCCATCGGCGATGAGGGTGTCGATGCCGTCGCCGCCGTCTAGGTAGTTACCACCGCCCGCAGCTGAGAGACTGTCATCCCCGCCACCGCCGAAGAGTGTGTTGTTACCACCATTGTCGGCAACGATTGTGTCGTTGCCTGCACCTGCAAACAATTGGTTATTGCCGCCACCTGCAATCAATGTGTTAATGCCATCACCGGCATCCAAATAGTTGAAGCCGCCGGATGCTTGCAGAGTGTCGTTGCCTGTTCCGGCGATGAGCGTGTTGTATCCGCCATCTGCATAGAGACTGTTGTTACCTACTCCTCCCTCAAGGTAATTGTTACCTCCTTTACCTGCCATAGTATCGTCGCCAACACCCCCAAGGAGCGTGTTGTTACCCCCATCTGCAACAAGGGTGTCGTTGCCAGCCCCCGCATCCAGATAGTTGCCACCACCCGCAGCAGAAAGGTTGTCATTTCCAGCCCCACTGAAGAGTGTATTGCTGCCTCCATCCGCAACTAGTTCATTGTTGCCTTCACCAGCGTCCAGATAATTATTGCCTTCACCAGCGGAGAGGATGTCGTCCCCCATGCCCGCAAAAAGTTCATTGTTACCGCCACTCGCGATGAGCTTGTTCGTGCCATCGCCCCCTTCCAGATAATTGCCACCACCTGCCGCAGAAAGAACATCATTGCCAGCCCCGGCGAATAACGTGTTATTGCCGCCCTCGGCAATCAGCTTGTTGGTTCCCTCTTCACCATCCAGATAGTTGTTGCCATCTTTTGCTTGAAGAGTGTCATTGCCTAGGCCACCGAATAGCGTGTTGTTGCCCCTTTCCGCATATAGCGTGTCGTTACCATCCCCACCATCGAGATAACTGTTGGCGCCTCTTGCATTAATCTCGTCGTCGCCCGCACCGCCCAGTAAGGTGTCTGCGCCCAAACCACCTTGCAGGATGTCGTTGCCATCTTCCCCGTTCAGATAGTTGTTGCCCGCAGTCACTTGGTTGGTACTGTCAGCAACCAATGTGTCATTACCCGCTCCACCGTAGATCGTATCGTTGCCCGCTCCACCGTAAAGTTTGTCGTTGCCATCTCCCCCATCCAGAAAGTCATTACCATGCAACGCTTCGGGCACAAATTCAAAACCATTATCACCATGAATAATGTCGTCCCCGGCTCCACCTAAAATGATGTCGTTACCCTCGCCCCCCCAAGATTTATCATTACCGTCTCCAAGGTAGATGGTGTCGTCGCCACGCTCGCCAAAGGCCACATCATCGCCTGCTCCGGCACGAATGGTGTCGTTGCCGCTGCCCAAGTTGTCTTCGGTGAAGACATTGAGTATCTCGTAGTTATAGACTTGGTCGCCATTGGCATTGGTAGTCATTTTTTCGGTAACAGTCCAGTCTTTCCACAATGCACTTTTTGTCCAACTGTTCCAGTCGCCATAGATCACATCGTTGCCGCCCCCTGTGACGATAAGATCATCCCCTCCGCCACCTGCAATCAGATCATTCCCCCCGCCGGTGATCACCTGATCATTACCGTCCTCCGCATCCACCCATTCTCCTTGTTGCCCGGTGCCTGCTTGGGTCTCGCCGTTAGCAATGGCTGCGACAATGTCGATTTTGGTGTCACCGTATAGAAGGTCGCCTTCGGATGAGCCATACAAACCATCTGCACCCGCCCCGCCCTCGATGATGTCGCGTCCCGATCCTGCACCAAGGTAGTCTCGCCCATCTCCGCCGTTGGCGATGACGCGCCCAATCGCCCCCAAGGAGGTGTAGAAGTTGTCATCTCCGGCACCAAGGTTGACAACATCGTCGCCACTGAGATTTTTGTAAACAGTGTCGTTGCCATCGCCTGCGCTAATGAGGTCGTTGCCGCTGGTGTCGTAGATGGTATCCGCTCTACCCGGCGAGACTTGCCCGTCGCTGATGATGTTGCCCCAGTTGTCCAGTATAGGATTGCCTTGGCTGTTGAGAATGGGGTTCATGTCACCATTGATGGCATTGCTGGTGACAATATTGTCTATCGCGGCATAGCCGCTGTCGGCGATATTGAGGGTGTAAAGATTGCTGGTTGTGGTGGTGACAACTCCATTCGCGTCGGTGCTTGCGATGATCGCTTTAAAGGTGACATTGGCATTAGCGTCGAGGTTACCTTGCTCCAAGATGGCGAAGGAGAGGAAGTTTTGTCCCGCTACCGGGTTGAGGGTGATGCTACCGCTCCCAAAATCCAGCACTTGGTCGCCGGTGACAAGCTTGATGAGGTTCTGGGCGACGCCGCTGATACCGGCGATGACGAGGGTGACAACGTCGCCCGGTTTGATCGCTTCATTGAGGGCGATGTTGATGCGCTTGGAGCCATTCTCACCAATATTTCCAGAGCCATCCGCTGCCGTGTAGTTGGGATCGCTGTAGGGATTGAGGCTGGAGGTTGTAAGCGCGACGGCTTCGGTAAACGGCAGGTCGATGCCGTAGCGGTCTTTCGCGACCTGCAGGCTGGTGATGCCTTCGAGAATGATTTTATCGGTAGCGCCGCCCAGTGCGCTGCCCCGAATGGTGAGGGTGTTGTTGTCTGGGTTCAGGATGTAGACGTATTCGCCGCCGTTGACCTTCCATATCGTGTGGTTGCCAAGGCCCGGGGTGCCTTGTTCGATAGCGCCAGTGAGCTTTGTCGCACCCACGTATATGGCGTTGAGGCCGTTGCTGTCGGTGATGTGGTCTTCTCCGTCGCCGGATTGGTAGAGGTAGGTGTCGTTATTTGCGCCTCCAAGGAGGGTGTCGTTGCCTTTGCCGCCATATAGAATGTCATTGCCTGCGCCACCGTCTAATGTGTCGTCGCCGCCTTCGCCCAACAGGATGTCATCACCATCTCGTCCATTTAGTTGATATTCGCCTCCTGTTGCTATGTTTGTTTTGTCGTCACCGACCAGGACATCGTCGTAGTTGTTGGGGGCGGTTATGCCGAATTTTGCAGTTAGGTCGCCCAGCACGAGGTCTTCGGCGGGTTTGCAGACGAGTTCGCGAAAAGTATTGACCGCCCCTGTTTTTCCGTTGCTTCCAAGCAACTGTTGTTCATATCGAACGTAGAGGTAGGTATAGGCGCGCAAAACACCTTTGGCTTCCTCAAGCCCTGCCGCCGTATTGGGAATACTATAGCCCCCTGCCGCACTGACAACAGCAGAGAAGCGTTTAAAAGGATCTTGCTCAATACCGTCAATAAATAATCCGCCGGTAGTCAAAACTAGGTTTGCCCGCTGATGGAAATAGAAACCAAGTATGTCGTCAACACCCATCGCACCTTGCTTGGTGTAACCGTAGGAGGTCTGCCCCTTCATAAATGCATCAAGACCAGCGTTACCTTGATTGATAATATCGCACAGCCATAACTTACCTATGATGCCTTGGTTGCTCTGCAGCCACGTCTGATCATCTGGTGAAGCCAGTGCAATTTTGGTGTTAGCTGCGGCGATACGTTTATTCAATGTCAAATCAACTGATGCATCAATTTGCGCTTTTCCAAAATCACTCGACAGCGCTGTAGTAACAAGTGCAATATCAGCCGCACTCAAACTTGTAGCATCGAGTTTTAAGGCATTGGCATAAAGTTCATCGACTTTGTTTGCATCCAATTTCCCTGTCGCATCGTGAATAATAGGTTTGCCAGTTGCATCTACGGCACTCTCCAAAATTAATTTGAATCGATCCTTGTCAGCCTGATCTCCCTTTGCCAAATCAAACTGGAAGTAGCCATATGTCCAGCCGCTACCGGTCTTAACTGGCTTAGAAAGCACATAGGCAAGCCCCAGTTTGTCCAAGCCAATTTCATTGGATACCAATACTTGAAATAACTTTTGCTTGAATGGATCAGTGAAAGTAATAGTCATTTTGCTGCTCCTTTTTTCGTTTTCAATGTCAGTAAATATTGGTAAAGATCATTCACAATAGACTGGTAATCGTAGGGCAATCCTTCTCGCATGTATTGCTTACCAAGCTCTAACTTATAGTCCTTACCGGTGACTTTATTCATATATATCCAGTCGTCAGCAACACTCATATCCAAAACAAAATAACGGTCATTAATCAGCGGTGCCTGACTGTTGAGATTTTTGTCAAAGCGCAACATAACGTCCTTGTCCGCCAACATGACGAAGCCGCCGTCAGCAAGTGCGTGATGCCATACCCCACGCACACTCTCAACGAGCGTCGTAAAGTCACCATCGGGCTCAAAGGCACAGCCTTTATCTATGTGCACAGTCTTGGGTTTATCTAATAACTTGAAGATCACCACACTTCGTTGCAGTTTGCCTTTTGAGTCTTCTATTGCATGAATATATTGTGCTGGTCCTCTGTAGCAACCCGACAATCCACCACCATCCAGTGTATTGAAGTGTCCGAGCCTGAACCCATTGGTGAGCGAAACATCCCCAAAGTTTTCCTCTCGTGAAAAATTCACTGATGTGTCATCACTCAACTGAAGTACCTTCAACATTCTGCGTCTTATCCGGATACCAGCGTCTTTATCCACTACCGACTGTTTACCAAAGAAGGTTGTTGGCTGAATTTTTTCAATCATTCCGCTTGAACCCGGCACCTGATAGGTAAGCAAGAAATCTCCATTATCCAAAATCAGCAAAGACGAACCAGCCTCGGCAATCGCATCTCCATCGGGCAGTACCCATTGCCACACATCTGGATACGGCGGATATTTTTTTGCAGTTGCAGGCATGCCAGCATTTTCTACTTTTGGCTGCGCTGATTGAGGCGACATTTCCACCTGTACTTGCGAGGTTTTCAATTCATGGATTCGAGCCTGATAAGTTTTCTTCAAACAAACCACTTCCTGACATCCATTGCGATCCTTAATCCATCGCTTCTGCGACTGTCGGATGGAGGCGGCTTGCTTCTCATCTTTCAGCGCTGCCTTGTAAGCAACACTCAACTCATCATCGAGCTTGGAGATTTCCGGGTTATCGCAAATCAGATGCTCCACCTTCGTCTGCGCCTTCGCACAATCAAAGCTCGCCCCCTGCGCGGACAGTGCAAAGGTAAATGCATAGAGAATGAGCAACGCAGTCGATGTCGTTTGGAGTAGCTTCATGCTGCGACCCTCCACTCAGGTTGAGTCGCGTAGCACGCATCATTCGCCGCCTCGCATTTGAATCGCTGAAGACCGCCCAAGGCATAGATGCGCTCGCCCAGCAGAGTGCCGTTCAGCACGTCATCATTCGGGGTGCCGATGATGTCGGGGGTAGCGATGTCAAGCAGTTGCGGCAGGGTGAAGCTGCGGTCGATAAAGTTGAATGTGGTGATGGAACAGGTGTTGAGCGGATCGGCAGGATCGAAGCCGTCGATATGCAGCACATCCCCATTCGCAAAAGACAATTTGAGCGAGCCGATGCCGAGCACGACGCCAGAGCTGGCAAAGCTAAAGTTGAATTGCACGGTGTTGCCGCCCGCAGCGCCACCGCTGTCAGCAATACGATCTGTTCCAAAGCCCGCATCGAACACGTACAAGTCGGTTCCCGCTCCACCATCCAGTGTGTTGCCGCCGCCGTGTGCGATGAGTACGTCATCTCCCGCACCGCCCAGCAGGGTGTTGTTACCTCCATCGGCTACGAGGGTGTCGATGCCGTCGCCGCCGTCCAGGTAGTTGAAGCCGCCGGACGCTTGCAGGGTGTCGCTACCTGTTCCGGCGATGAGGGTGTTGTATCCGCCGAAGGCGACGAGGATGTTGGTGCCGTCGCCCGCATCCAGGTAGTTGTTACCGCCGCTTGCCGCGAGGTCGTCGTTGCCCGTTCCGGCAATGAGGGTGTTGTTGCTGCCGCCATCGACGGTCAGGAAGTTGTTGCCGTCGCCCGCATCCAGGTAGTTGTTACCGCCTATTGCAGACAGGTCGTCGTTGCCCGCACCGCCGAACAGGGTGTTGCCACCGCCTTGGGCGATGAGGATATTCGTACCATCACCACCATCCAGATAGTTGTTGCCGCCTCTGGCGGAAAGGGTGTCGTCGCCTGCCCCGGCAAACAGTTCGTTGTTGCCGCCATCGGCATAAACAATGTTGTTGCCTTCGCCTCCATCCAGATAGTTGCCGCCGGTGCCGTTGGCTGCCAGCGTGTCGTTGCCCGCTCCGCCATCCAGATAGTTGTTGCCGCCTGTGTTCGCGCCGATCTGGTCATCGCCTGCGCCACCGATGAGGGTGCTGTTGTCACCATCGGTGGTGAGGATGTCGTTGCCGTCGCCGCCGTCGAGGGTGTTGCTGCCGGTGCCGCCGTTGAGTTTGTCGGCTCCCGCGCCACCGGACAGTGTGTCGTTGCCCGTTCCACCGAAGAGTATGTCGTCACCCGTGCCACCGATGAGGGTATCGTTGCCCGCACCACCAGACAGCTCGTCGTTGCCGTCCCCGCCATCGAGGTAGTCGTTACCCGCAACGAGTGCATCGCTGCTATCGCCTGCCAAGTAGTCGTTGCCCGCCCCGCCCAAAAGGATGTCGTCGCCTCCGTCCCCTAAAATAACATCGTTGCCGTCCCCGCCGTCAATGTAGTCGTTGCCTTCGGATACGGTGGTTTCTCCCATCCATTGGGTCATGTCGCCATTGAGCCAGTCATCGCCCGCTCCGCCAAACAGGATGTCGTTGCCGTCGTTGCCCGAGAGCATGTCGTTGCCGCCTTCGCCATACATGACGTCGTTGCCTTCGCCGCCCCATGCGCTGTCATTGCCGTTTCCGGCATAGATGGTGTCGTCGCCGAGGCCGCCGGTGAGGTTATCCCCCTGCTTTCCACCAATAAGATAATCGTTACCAGCATCGCCAACCAATGTATGAGCGACATCTCCAATGCCAAACACCAAATCGCTCTTGTCCGTAAACTTGGTGTTGTCTGCTCCTGCCAGTATTACTTTGCCCTCAACCGAATTGAGGTGTTCAGTTGATAATTCCAGCCCTTGTAAAACAGCTTTTATCGTATCTTTATACGTATCAGAAGTTACAAAAGCCACATCTAACTTCCGTGCAATCAAATCATCTTTGATAGTATTCCGGTCATAAGAAACCAGTTCTGTTGCCAGTTTATTGAACCCTGCAAGATCGCCCGATGCGTTGACTAGCGGATCAATTTTGAAATCCTGCAAAAGCTTCATGTATGTGGAAATAGGAATGTTGTTTCCATCGGAAATCCAATTCCCGTCAGGATAAGAGGCACTCCGTAAATATGGCGTGCCATTACCCGATGTACGTGTTGATGTCGTGATCAACAAATTAGCCGTATTGGTGGCTTGCACATCGGGCGCAACATTGAAGCAGGAATTCCATACGTCCGTCATGAAACTCGCAACACCTGCAGCCCCTAGCAAATGAGCTGCCGCAGATATTCCTGCTGGAGTGAAATTGACTGTTTCGGAATAAACGGATGTTTGTGTGGTGGCATCTATGTAGTTGATCGTGAAGGTATGGTTCGCGAGCTGATTAAAATTGTCGGCTGTAAACCCATATGACTTAAAAGTGCTCTGGACTTTTTTATAAACACTTTGGTAGCTATTCAATCCACTAAACTCAATCAGGGCAGACATATCCTGTGCAATTGGATTTTCCAGATATTGCGATTGATTTGTCACCCCAAGCAGGTCTGCTCCGATACCGGTATAGAAATTCATTTCATTGAGCAATGCATCTCCAAACTGGTACATCCCGGCATAGCCCATTGAATTAAGTGCGCCATAGTTGCTATGGCTTTCCATTTCAGCAAGGGCATCCAGAAAACCGACCCAGCCGCCATTCGAAGCGTATGCCTGACCAACAAGGTCTCCTTGAATGGAATTAAAGTTCTGTGCAGCATCTGCAAGCGAACGCATCGTCATGTTAACTCTCCCTTATTTAGTCAATTCAGTCAGGTTGCATTGGTTGTCGATAAATACATTTTTACCTTCAGTCGTAAAATAATCAGAGCCACCCCACAGGTGTAGAAATTCACAGGTTTTACCTGTAGTCGGGGAAATTAATTTCGAATTCGGGCTATCACTACTTAACTCTGGTGCATTGATTTTCATTTCGAAATATTTACCTTCATGTGAATATATGATGCGAGTTTCAGCAAGATAATCTTCCTTGCCGTCAAAGTTCACATCAAATGTGGTTAGCTTTTCAAAAAAATCGAATGGCTCAGCGAACTGTTTCTTCAGTTCGGCTTTTTTGCTTTCAATTTCGTCTTTGCTAAAAAATTTCCCCACCCTTTTTTGCTCTGCAAAATACATGCGCTGATTATCTGGGTAGGGAATACAGATATTCATCTTGTGATCTGCCAGTGTAAGTAAAGGCATTTTCCAGTCAGATCGAATATCCCTGAATGTGTATTGGTAATCAGTGCCATTGCGTTCCGCGTCGAGTATCAATCCGAATCCAGGGTCTTGAGCTTCAAATTCCCCGCGCTTGATCAGATCAAATGTATCTTTCAATTTTCCTTTTTTGCGAAATAACTCCAGATTGGCATCAAAGACAGGATGGTCGTCGTCCAGATAAATCAAGGCTGTTGCTAAGCGACTTACCTTTTCCCCTTGGTTATAAAATTCGTATTCGCTGTATCCGACCTTTTTTTCCTTGTCGATCCACTCCACCTTCAAAAACGCATCGCACATCGGAAATTTTTCTTTCAATTCTTTAGGAGGGTTTTCCATGAAGCCGATGTTGCTAACGCTTGGCCTTTCTTCTGCCCAAACGGACACTGCAAAAGTAAACAAGACAGACGCACAGAACATCCGCCATACGTTTCTTGTGATGAGTGTGTTCATGCGACTCTCCTTTCCACTTCTTCGTGAGCCACATCATTAGCTGCCTGTAATCCAATTCGCTTACTCATAGCGTTCTCCATGAACTGATTCATCATCTCTCCCTCCCCGCTTCCTGAAACGCACCCATCACCGGCGACAGCAGGTATTCAAGGATGGTTCTGGTACCTAGGTGTATCTCTGCCGTGACTTGCATACCCGGACTCAAGGCATGGCGCATACCATCGGCGATGAGCTCTTGCGCTTTGAGGTCGATGAGTGCGCGGTAGGCGAAGGGTTGTCCGTTAGGTGATTTGGTATTGGGCGGTGCGGATTGACCTGCGCCCTGTTGGTTGTTGTTGTCGGAGGAGTCCGCAGAAAGGTGGATGACTTGTCCATCGACCATGCCGTATTTCTGGAACTGGTAGGAAGCAAGTTTGACCTTGCTGGGTTGTCCGGTATGGATGAAGCCGACGTCTTCGTTGGAGACCCACACTTCTGCCCTTAGGATTTCGTCCTTGGGTACGAGGGACATGAGGATGGTGCCGGGGCTGATGACGGTGCCGATGGTGTGGGTGGCGAGGTCTTTGATGATCCCATCCTGCGGGGCTTTGAGTTCGAGCAGGCCGTTGCGGTATTGCTGCTTGGTGACTTCGGCTTGGGTCTTGTCGAGCTTATCGCTGATGTCGGCACGTTCGGCTTGCAGTTTCTGGCGATAGTCGGCGGTGATCTGTTCCAGCTTGCCGTTGGACATGGCGAGTGTAGCTTGTGCACTGGCGATGATGTGTTCTTGCGTCTTGAGGTCTTGTTCTTTTTCGATACGCTCGCGGGCTTTGTCGGTCGCTTGGAGTTTGCTGACGTATCCGTCCTTGGCTAAATCAGCATAGGCTTGGGATTGTTCGCGATAGTGCGGCAAGACTTGGATGAGTTTGGTGCGGGCTTGTTGGGCGGCGGCAAGATCGCTTTGGGCTTTGTTGCGGGTGTTGTGTTCTTCGGCGATGGCACTTTGATAGGCAAGACGATTGGCTTTGAACTGTGCCAGCACTTCGGCATAGAGCGCATCCAGATCGGTCGCTTCGCGTTTGAATTCTGCTTGGTCGGAAAGCTCTGCATCAATGCGGCGCAGGGTGATCTGTTTACCGAGGTAGTCGGCATTGATGGCTTTGCCATCGGCATCGGACATGGTGGTATCGAGCCGCATGAGGATCTGTCCGGCTTTGACCTGCTCACCTTCCTTGATGAGTATCTCGCGGATAAGGCCTTGCTCGAATGGCTGGACGATCTTGAGGTAGGTCTGCGGGATGAGCTTGCCTTCAGCGGTGGCGACGACATCCAGCTTGCCGAACGCCGCCCACAAGATGAGGGTGAACAACAAAATCAACAGTAAGTGCAGCATGACGCGAGCGAACGGAGCGGGAGGTTGCGACTGGATGCGTAGCAAGCTCGGCGCGAAGTCTTGCGGATCGACGCCGACGATACGAGCTTTACGCGCTACTTTTTTGGCAGCCGCCATGGATGTTTCCCCGACAAGAGTTGGTGTTGTCCGCATCGTGCGATGCGCTTGCCGCAGGGGATAACCCACTAACTGGCACTAAGACGAACCCTAGCCGAACATCCTGCTTTGAACAATATGCCAAACGGCCTAGACCGCGACCTATATCTTCGCTGTAAATTTGATTGAGATGCCTGCCAAATAAGGGTTTAAGAGGGTATACATCCTCTTAATAAGGGAGGGGATGTTTGTGAATTTTTAGTGAAAACGTATGCAGTACACCAAAGCTCGCCGATTCGCCCATCACACCACCCGCCTTTCACCTTCATAGCTTGCATCGTTCGCCGCGCGAATCCTTCTTGCCTGGATTAACATATTGGTTAATAATGCAGCATGTTCACTATTCATTATTTCAACGAAATGGTGCGGCTTGATGTGGCTAGTTTGTCGCTTGAGATGCGGGCGCGTTATGCCGCCTATACCGAGCGTATGAAGCTGTTCGGTGCAAACTTAGGGATGCCACATTCCCGTGCAATGGGCGGCGGGTTGTTCGAGTTGCGCTTGAAAGATGCGAACGGTGTTGCTCGCGTATTTTATTGCGTGGTGCATGAGCGGCGCATCGTGATGTTGCACAGCTTTATCAAAAAAACCCAAGCCACGCCCAAGCGTGATTTGGAAATTGCCAGACGACGTAAAAAGGAGATGGATCATGCGTAAAACTGCGGTATCCCCCAAGCAGAAAGTCTCTGCTTCGCCTGTGATGACACACGACGAAATGGTGAAGGGCTGGATGAAAGACTCGGCGTTTCGCAAAGAAAAAGCGCGCATTGAACGTGAAGAGCTCGCCCTGTTGGATGTGCTGTTGGCGGCGCGTGACGCGGCGGGGCTTACCCAAGCACAGATTGCCGAACGCATGGGTACGAAGCCACCCGCTATTTCTCGCTTGCTCGCTTCCTTGGCAAGCGATAAGCAATCTCCTTCGGTAGCAACGTTGCGCAAGTTTGCCGCTGCGTGTGGAAAAAAACTGGAAATTCGATTGGTGTAAATGAACTTGTTGTCATTGCCATAGATGTCGGTGATGACATCGCCGACAGTAATGCAGAGTGGCTTTATGAATTTTTAGTTAAATTACACAACTCGATGTCGGCATCGTGCTGAAAGAAGATCAGTTGCCCGAGGTAAATGCCTTATCCAGCGCGGCGAGGTCGTCGCCATTCAGTTGGCCGCAGGCGGCTTTCAGTTTGAGCTGGCTGATGATGTTGTCATAACGCGCTTTGCGCCAATCGCGCAGCGCCACCGCGTGCTGTTGCTGTGCTTGCAATACGTCTGCATCGGATTTCACACCGCGTGCCCGCGCAGATTGCGCACCATTCACCGCCAGCGTAGTGGATTGGACGGCTTGCTTTGAGGACGCTTCGCGTATGCCGCTAGCACGCCACGTGAACCAAGCTTGTTTCGCCGCAAGGCGGGCATTGCGGCGGGCGGCTTCGAGTTCTTGTGCGGCTTTGTCGCGCGAAGCCATGGCTTCACGCACTTTGGCGCTCTGCCCGCCTCCTGCGTACAGCGGCATGTTGAATTGCAGCCCCACTGTGCTCAGGCGTGAATCGAAACCAAGTTGCCCGCCGCTGATACCCGCGCCTTGTGCCGAATTGCCATACGAGGCGACGAGATCGAGGGTGGGTTCGTGTCCGGCCTTTTGTTTGCGTATCTCTTCATTCGCCGCATCCAATGCTCGCTGTGCGGCCAGCAAGGTCGGATTGCCTTCTTCTGCTTGTGCTAACCAGCTATCCAAGGTGTTGCTCCCGAATTGCGCGGAGACAAGTTGATCCGCCAGCACCGGCGGGGTATGCGCAGCCGGTCCGATGATCTGTTCGAGTGTCGCCAGTTTGATCTCTAACTCACTTTGCGCCATCGAATGCTCGGCGATGGCTTGTTGCTGCTTGGCACGTGCGTCTTCCAGTTCGGTCAACGACAGCACGCCCTTGTCATGTCCGCGTTGCGAGAGCTCCAGTTGTTGTTGTGCGGCTTGCATTTGCACTTCGGTTGCATGCATTGCGTCGCGAGCCTGCATGGTGTCGAACCAAGCTTGCGCCAAACGCACCAACAGATCCTGCGCCGCTGCATTCAGTTGAAAATCCGCCTGGCTCACGGTGAGGTCGGCCTGTGCCATGGCGATCATATTGCTGTGTCGCCACAGCGGCTGCGTAAGATTCAATTGCGCCGAGCTGCTGTTGTAATGCTCTGTCGGGACGTTGGTCGGTGGCGGATGACTATGCAGGGTGTAACGACGGTGATTGTCTGTGGTGCTGATGCTCGCCGTTAATTGCGGCAGCATTCCCGCCACTGCTTGGTCGGCACGTTCGCGCGATACGTTAAGGTTGGCCTGTGCTGCAAGGAAGGTCGGGTCATTGTGCATTGCTAGTTCTACCGCTTCTTTCAAGGTCAAAGCACACACTGGTGTGCTCATCGCCAATGCCACCCAGAGGGTGAGCGATATGCGTGTGATCATTTTGTAGACGAGAGCACAGAGGTCGAACTTCATGCTGAGAACGTAGCCGGTTGTGTGGGTTTTTCAGTGGAGATGCCCGCCTCCTGAGTGCCGAACTTGATCACTTCATCCACTTGCAATGCCTTGGGCAACTGGTGGGTGATGAATAGCATGGTAACCTTGCCTTTGAGCTTGTTGATGGTTCCGGCAAAATGCTCGGCAGTCTGCATATCAAGATTACTCACGGCCTCATCGAAGATGAGCACGCGCGGATGTTTGAGCAGCGCACGGGCGATGGCGATGCGTTGACGTTGTCCGCCAGAAAGCCCTACTCCGTTCTCTCCAACGGGTGTCTGGTAACCCTGTGGCAGTTGTTCGATGACTTGGTGTATCTCGGCCATCTTGCACACATGTACGATCTCTTCAAACCCGGCATGCGGATTGGCGAGCTGCAAGTTGTCGTAGATGGTGCCAGAGAACAGGCGAGTCTCTTGCGGCACGACGCCAAAGTTGGCACGCAATTCGTTGGCCGCCATATGGCGTAGGTCGTAGCCATCAAGCTGTATGCTGCCGTCGCTTGGCCAGTAGAAGCCTTGCAGCATCTTGGCCAGCGTACTCTTGCCGCAACCGGACGGCCCCATCAGCACGGTGAGTTTGCCCGGCTTAAGAATAAGATTGAGATTACGATACAGATAGGGGTGCTTATCGCTATAGCGGAAGCTGACATCTTTGAGTTCGACACAGCCACCTGCCCCACCCTGTGCTCGGGCGGGGGTAAGCGTGTAAGGCTCGGTCGGCGTGTCCATCAAATCCCCCAGGCGTTTAACGGCGATATTGGCCTGCTGGAATTCTTGCCACAATCCTGCAAGCCGCAACATGGGTTGGGTCATGCGTCCTGCGAACATCTGGAAGGCGACCAGCATACCGATGGTGAAGCCATCGTTCTTCATCACCAGCAGTGCGCCCACCACGAGGATGGACAGCGTCATGATCTGCTCCAAGGCGTTAACCACGACGTTGAACGAGTTGGAAAGCTGTTTGGTGGCGAAGCCCGCCGCAAGATATTGGGCAAGGTTCTCGCCGTATTTCTGCACCAGCACGGGTTCCATCTGTAGCGACTTGACGGTTTCCATCCCGGCGACGTATTCGGTGACGAAGGCTTGGTTCTTCGCACCCAGCATGAACTGTTCATTGAGGCGATCACGAAAAGCCGGGGTAACGAGCAAGCTGGCTAGCGTGATGAGCGACATCATCAACAGTGCAATGAGACTCAGTTGCCAGCTATACCAGAACATCACCGCGAGGAAAATGAGCAAGAACGGGAAGTCGAGCAACAAGGTGACTGCCGCGCCGGAGATGAATTCACGCACGGTTTCCACGCCGTGCAGACGCGCCACCAATGTCCCCGTCGGGCGTTGCTCAAAATAAGGAATGGGCAGATGCAGCAGATGACGGAACACGTGGCTGCCCAACACGGCATCGATGCGGTTACCGGTATGCAACACAAAATATTGACGCAGCCAAGTCATCGCGCTGTTGAACAACATGAACATGACGAGCCCGACAGCGATGGCAATGAGTGTGCTCTGGGTTTGGTGCACGACGACTTTATCGATAATGACTTGGGTGAACAGCGGTGTGACGAGGCCGATGATCTGGATCGCCAGCGAGGCGATGAGTACGTCACGCCAGACGCGCTTGTGTTTCAGCAGTTCCGGGATGAACCAGCGGAAGCCGAAGGGAGTCGGCTCTTTTTGGTTTTTTGATAAAGATTCGTCCGTATCGCTAGGGTCTTGTTCTTTGCGCGCGATCAGCAGAATGTCGGTGCGGAATTGTTTAAAAAACTCGTTCAGCGGAATCGTTTCCGGCGTTTCGGCACCTGCACGGAAGTACAGCACCTGCCCTCCGCTGGCTTTGATCAGCAGCACAGGATCGATCAGCCTAGGCTGGTCTTCTTCCGGTGGTATCGGGCTATCCGGTGCAGCCTCTGGAGCCGGAGTCTGTGCGGGAACAGTCTGTTTTGGTTCTACCGCAGTAGAACGCTCGCGCAGGAAGGCGACTGCCGGAAACGGGATATGCTCCAAGGAGGTCAACGTCTTGGTATCCAAGTTCCGTTCGCCCACCTTGAAATCCAGCGCCTGCAAGGCATTCAGCAAGGCGATGCGCGAGTAAGGCGGCGGAAATTGCTGGCGAATGAGTTGCGGATCGAATGGGACGCGGAAGATGCGCGACAGGCTGCCGATCAGCCATAGCATGTCTTGCCCGGTGTAGTGCATCGTGCGCCCTCACGTTGTGATTAGAAAGTCGGCGCGGATTGTTGTTTAAATTTGCGGGGATATCAAGCGGTAAAAGTATCTAGTACTTATAGAAGAGCCAACTGCATGCTTGACTGGGTGATCGAGAATACCGATAGAGGGGCACTCCTATTTGAACGTCTCGAACGAAGCACCGATACCGACAGACCATGATTTGCGGTAATACTGGGCAATATTGTTTTTGTAGCCGTTCTGCCCCCATAGCACGATAGGGACGCCGAGGTAGTTACTCAATGGGGTAAAACCGAACTCCGCTCTGAAGGTATTCCATCGGGCAACATCCATATAGCCCGTGGTATAGGACAGGGACGCCCCTTTGAACCAGTTGCGATGGAACTCGAAATTCAATTTGAGGCACAACCCGTCGACCTGACCGATGCGCTTGATCGAGCGCGGCCCTTCCCATGCGCTGTACTCTTCGCTCGCCTGAAACATCCCATGGCGCAAGAAATATTTTGCCTCGACTTCCAACGACTCTAGCCCATGTCTATGCATCTGCAGGTGGCGCTTATAGCCCATGTAGTCCCAACCACGACTGATGTAATCCTGCGCGCTCTCGACGCTACCATAGCTCGTTATCGCACTATCGAATAAGGCTTGCGAATCCACGTGCTGGCCATTGGATTCATGCGCATAGCCGATATCGAAATAGTCCAAGCCATTGTCGTCTGACCACAGATTTTTTCCGGCCGTATGCGACTCATAGAAGCGCAGAAAGAACTTTGGGTTAAAGCGTTTGGTCACCACGGGTGCGGAGTGTCGATCAAAGTACTGTCCCATTCTTCCGGTGAAGGCGATGAACGGCAACATATTGAATTTGTATCCCTGCTCCATGACGTCGAAGAGCAGCGGATAGCGCATAGACAGCGTGAAATCCATGAATCCTTTCCGCCCGTAGCTATCCTTTGTCCAGCCCAACACATTGGGTTCGTCTGAAGCGAGCAAGGAAACAGAGCGCAGATCTCTGTTCGGCACAGTCTGCTCCATCGGCTCTCCATGTCCGATCAGTGGCATAGCCGTTATAAGAATCACCATCAAAGCACGCAGGTAACACATAGATTTCCCTTAATTACTCACACGAACAACCAGACCTAACGCCCGCACACGTGCAGCGAAATCTTCCAGCTGCGCTTCAGGTAACGCACTCAGGCGCGATGCCTCAATCTGCAATGAAGGACGTGCCAAGCCATACAACAACACTCCTTGTGGCTTATTGTCTAGGCTACCGAGAAAATCCAGATAGTCGTTTTCATCCTGCTTGTCAGGGGCAAGTCCATCCAGCGCGAACCAGCAGGTCTGCAACCAAGTGTTGGGACAGCAGGAAATGGCTGTGCTGAGGTTCTGCCGCACTTTATCCATAGTCATCTGGGTATCGTTGATACGACGCATCCCCTCCTCGCTGGCGCGATCCAGCTTGAACCAGACCTCGCCCTTGAGTTGTGCCATACGCCGCAAGCCCTGCTGTACATTGTCGCGTTGCATGAGACTGCCATTGGTGATCAGCACCAACTTCAAATCTGCGGGCTTGAGTGTGCCGATGAGATCGATGACCTCAATAAATTCCTGCGCGCTGGTCGGCTCGCCGTTGCCGGAGATCGCGATGTCGTTGATGCGGCGTGATTCGGGTGGCACACGCTGCATGAAATCGCCTTGCTGCAATTCGTACAAAAAGCCGCTCAACTCTTTTTCCAGAAGGGGTAGATCGACAGGGGGGGCGGTGCCGCGCGTCAGGTCGGGCACTTGGCAATAGATGCAGCGCCAATTGCAAGCATTGTTGGGATTGAGATTGATACCAATGGAAACGCCGCCTGCGCGGCGTGACACGACGGGATAGATATAACGCAGGCCGACGCTATCGCGGCTGTGATCCGTGATGCTTAATGACTTCTCACTCAAGATTTCACGAGTGGAAGATATTGCGCCGGGTCGACGGGCTTGCCGAACTTGCGTATCTCGAAATGCAGCTTCACCTGATCGGCATCCGTGTTGCCCATCTCCGCGATCTTCTGCCCCTTGGTCACGCTCTGTCCCTCTTTCACCAGCACATGGTCGTTGTGCGCATAGGCACTGAGGAACGTCTTGTTATGCTTGATGATGATCAGCTTGCCATAGCCGCGCAGTCCACTGCCGCTGTATACCACCTTGCCGGATGCGCTCGCCACGATGGCCTGCCCACGACTACCGATGATGTCCACGCCCTTGCGATTATCACTCTCCGAAAACCCGGCGATCACTTTGCCGCCAGTCGGCATCCCCCATTCCAAACTTTCTTCGTCATCACCATTCTGAGCCGTGCCGATCTTCTGGCCGGGTGCAGTACCCGCAGAGACCGCGCTTCCTTTTTCCATCTGCTCTGCCTGTGCCAGCGCCTGTTCGGAATAGGCGATCTTGCCGACTTTAGGATAGGTCTTTGTTCCGCCCGTTTCTGCCGGTGCTTGCACCACGACCGGCTTGATCTCGACCTTGGTCGCAGTGGTCGCGACCGGCACATTCAAGCGCAGCTTCTGCCCGATTTGGATCGCGGCCGGATTGACCAGATTGTTCAACTCAGCCACTTCCCGGTAATCCACGCCATGCATGAAAGCGATGCTGTACAAGGTATCGCCTTTTTGTACCACGTAGGTCTGGGCGTTGGTCTCCTGTTCATGCTCGCGTACGACGGGCTTCACTGCGGGAGGTGGCACCATCGATTGCTTCTTGGTGTCCGGGTTGTAGTCGACGATAGGTGCATGATGACCGTTCGGCGCAGGTGCGGGTGTGGCACAACCAGCCAATACCAATGCCCCCAGTAGCCATACACTCCATTGCGACGTTTGTTTAAACGATGTCATGCTTTCCCCATCAATAATGGTACGAATTTCACCGCTTCCAAACGACTCTCGCGGTAACCTTTTTCATCGCGCTCGATCAGATACAGGAACTGTTCCTGCGTACCGACCGGTAGCACCATTCTACCACCGACCGCAAGCTGCTCTCTTAGCGCGGCAGAGAGTGCGGGCGCGGCACATGTCATGATGATGCCGTCGAACGGAGCCTGTTCCTGCAAGCCCGCCGTACCGTCGGTATAACGCAGATTGACGTTGAATATCTTCAGTTCGCGCAACGTCTTTCTGGCGCGTTCATACAAAGGCTGGATGCGCTCGACGGAATAGACCTCCTTTGCCACCTTCGCCAGCACCGCCGCCTGGTAACCACAGCCTGTGCCGATCTCCAGCACACGGTTGAGTTGTTTACCGTTGCGCAACACTTCGGTCATGCGCGCAACGATATACGGTTGCGAGATCGTCTGCCCATGTCCTATCGGTAGCGACACATCGTCGTAAGCTCGCGTCGCCAACGCCTCATCGATGAAGATGTGGCGCGGCACTTCGTTCATCGCGGCCAGCACCGTCTCGTCAGTGATCCCCTCGGCACGCAAACGCTCGATCAGCCGTCCCCGCGTGCGTGCCGAGGTCATCCCGATACCGGCGTGACGCAGATTCATTTGACCTCGCCCATCCAGGAGCGTACCGCCTCCAACTGCGAATACTGAGTGAGATCGATCTGCAAGGGCGTGATCGATACGCGTTGATTGGCGACTGCATGAAAGTCCGTTCCCTCGCCCGCATCCTGCGCCTTACCTGCCGCACCGACCCAATACACAGGCTGTCCGTGCGGGTTGCTGCTCTTGACCACCGGCTCGGCCTTATGGCGCTTGCCGAGACGGGTGACTTCCAGCCCCCGCAGTTGATCGTATGGAATATCCGGGACATTCACATTCAGTAACCAAGGGTGTGAGTGTCGTTGAGCTTGAAAGCGCTGCACCAGCTCGACCGCCACGCGCGCAGCGGTCTCATAGTTCGCCTGCTCATGCCCCGCCAGCGACACGGCGATCGCAGGTATCCCCAACAAAAACCCCTCGGTCGCCGCCGCCACCGTACCGGAGTAGATGGTGTCGTCCCCCATGTTGGCGCCGGAATTGATGCCGGACACCACGATGTCCGGCTGTGTATCCAGCATGCCGGTGACCGCCAGATGCACGCAGTCGGTCGGAGTGCCATCGACATAGTAGAAGCCGCTGGTCGCACGGCGCAGATTGAGCGGACGACTGAGAGTCAGCGAGTTGCTGGCACCACTGCGATCACGTTCCGGCGCGACCACCACCACGTCGGCGATAGCGGACAGGTGCTGCGCCAGACAGGCCAAACCCGGCGCAAAATAACCGTCGTCGTTACTGACTAAGATTCGCATCAAGTATTCTGGACAACGATCTTGGGGAAAGCGGCACTGTGATCTTGTGCCATCTCGGCGATCTTCACCGCCACGCGGCGCGCGATCTGTTTGTACACTTTGGCGATATTGCCATCTGGATCGGCGATCACGGTCGGCGTACCGGAATCCGCTTGCTCACGGATACGGATGTCCAACGGCAGCGAGCCCAACAATTCCGTGCCGTAATCGGCGCACATCTTCTCGCCGCCGCCCGCACCGAAGATATGCTCTTCATGCCCGCAATTGGAACAGATGTGCGTACTCATGTTCTCCACCAGGCCGATGATCTTCACATCCACCTTCTCAAACATCTTCAGCCCTTTTTTCGCATCCAGCAGCGCGATGTCCTGTGGTGTGGTGACGATCACCGCGCCGGTGACCGGCACTTTTTGTGCCAGCGTGAGTTGGATGTCACCGGTGCCGGGCGGCAAGTCGATCAGCAGATAATCCAGATCGTTCCATCGGGTCTGCCGCAGCAATTGCTCCATCGCTTGCGTCGCCATCGGGCCGCGCCAGACCATAGGCGCATCATCCCCTTCGATCATGAAGCCGATGGACATCGCCTGTATGCCATGCCCTTGCATCGGCTCCATCGATTGCCCGTCTTTGGATACAGGTCGCCCACTGATGCCCAGCATCGTCGGCTGCGACGGCCCGTAGATGTCCGCATCCAGCATTCCGACGCGCGCGCCCTCGGCAGCCAATGCCAACGCCAGATTCACCGCCGTGGTGCTCTTGCCCACGCCGCCTTTGCCGCTCGCCACCGCGATGATGTTCTTCACCCCATCGACCAACTTCACGCCGCGCTGCACCGCATGCGGCACCACCTTGCTCGACACCTGCGCGCTCACCTTACCCGCGCCCGGCAATGCCGATCTGAGGTGCGACTCGACCATCGCCTGTATCTCGCCCCACACGCTCTTCGCCGGATAGCCCAACAAGATGTCGAGCGACACATCGTTACCGTTGACCTTGATGTTTTTTACCGATTTCCCGCTGACGAAATCTTTTTTGGTGTTGGGGTCGATCAAATTCTTCAACGCATTTTGCACATCTGCTTCAGAGAAACTCATTGCCTACTCCATTCGATTGATGCCGCGATTTTACTTGAGATGCCCCGGCTGCGGGTTGAACCAGTTCAGTTTTTCACGCAGAGTGACCACACCGCCAATGATGATGAGCGTCGGCGCCTGCAACTTCTCGCGTTCTGCCAAGCCGGGCAAACTCGCCAAAGTGCCCGTCACGACGCGCTGGTTCGGTGTCGTCCCCTGCTGCACGATGGCTGCTGGCGTTGTTTGCGGCAGGCCATGCGCTATCAATTGCGCGCACAGCACGGATAAACCATGCAGCCCCATATAGACCACCACGGTCTGTTTGGGTCGCGCCAACGCGTCCCAGTCCAGCTCCATCGTGCCGTCTTTGAGATGCCCGGTGACGAACACGCAGGACTGTGCATGGTCGCGGTGCGTCAGCGGGATACCCGCGTAGGAAGCCACGCCGGACGCTGCCGTGATACCGGGCACCACTTGGAATGCGATACCTTCCGCCGCCAGCGTCTCTATCTCCTCGCCACCGCGCCCGAAGATGAACGGATCGCCGCCCTTGAGGCGCAGCACGCGTTTGCCCTGTTTAGCCAAACGCACCAGCAGGGCATTGATCTCTTCCTGCTGCAACGTATGCTTGTCGCGTCGCTTACCGACGAAGATGCGCTCGGCATCGCGCCGCGTCATATCGACGATAGGTTTGGAGACCAGGTTGTCGTACAGCACCACATCGGCCTTCTGCATCAGGCGCAGTGCACGAAAAGTCAGCAGGTCTGGATCGCCGGGACCCGCCCCCACCAGATACACCTCACCGCGCCGGGGGTCATCTTCGCTGGCGAGCATCTGTTGCAGCATGGCTTCGGCAGTCGCTTCATCTCCGGTCAACACCTTCTC
Source organism: uncultured beta proteobacterium (assembly GCA_963822425.1). Classification (GTDB taxonomy): domain Bacteria; phylum Pseudomonadota; class Gammaproteobacteria; order Burkholderiales; family Gallionellaceae; genus Sideroxyarcus. The sequence goes on along the minus strand of CAWGHS010000007.1, from coordinate 88,494 downwards.
GGCCACCGCACCTTCGAACACATTCTCCCAGAAGATGCGGCGCTGGCTGGCATCGGTGACATGGGTTTTGACGCGTTCGCGGAAGCGCTCGGCGAACGCGGCCAATCGGCCATAGTTGTGCGGGATCAACGTCTCAAACTTAGCGCGCAGCATGCGCGTCAGCACGGGCGAAGCACCACCGCTGGAGAATGCCACCATGAGCGGCGAACGCTCGAGGATGGCGGGCATGATGAAAGAACACAGCGCAGGATCATCCACCACGTTCACCGGGATATTGCGCGCTTGCGCCAGTTCTGAGACTTGCTTGTTCACAGCACGATCATCGGTCGCAGCGATCACCAGCGTCACGCCCTCAAGATGTTTCTCTGCAAAGGGCGCGATGACGGCATCGACCCCCTGCTCCGCTTTTAATCCGGCATCGATCTCCGGTGCGACCACACGCACCCTGGCACCCGCTTCCAGCAGCACTCCCGCCTTGCGTTTGGCGACCTCGCCGCCGCCGACCACGAGGCACAGCTTGCCTTTGATGTTATGGAAGACGGGCAGAAAATCCATTTACTGCACCGCCTTCAGGATCAACGGCAGCAATGCTTGCGGCAATTCGATCTTGCCTGCCAGTGCGAATTCATGTGCGCGTTGCGACATCTTGTTCCAAGTCTTCTTGATGATGAGGATCCACTTCGCCTCATCGTACTCAGGATGGCTGTCGGCAAAACCGATCATGTAATGTTCGATGAACACCAAGCCCACGATGTCCTCCATCATCTGCGTCTCAGCATTGGTCTTCAGTTCCTTTTTACTGATGATGGTCTTCACGCGCCCTATCATCGCAGCGTCGTAACCCACGGCTTGCATCAGCATGCCCGCAGTCTCTGCATGGAATTTATACAAGGTGGTACGCCACAGCATATAGCCGGGCTTGTCCATCGGATAATCGCTGCGCGGTATCTTCCAACGCTGGATGTGCTGGGCACGCACGGCAAGCCTCACGGCCTCCGAAGCATCTGGGGCAAAGCGCTCCTGCATCTCGGTCATGCGTTGTGCATAGAGCAACTCTTTAGGGTATTCCTCACCGTTGAAGACTTCCTTGTTCGGGTCTTCGGCGTTGGCTTTATCGAACGCGGCGATGGCGGCTGAATAGTGTTGCGATGGCATACGGTGCTTGCGATAAGAAGAAAGTGAGATTGCCCGACATGGTAAGCCAAGCGCACGGAGACGGAAGGTTCTCTTGTCAGCAGCTTTACAGCGCAAGACTGCTACCTTACATTGCGTCCATGAAAAAAACGCTGCTCCTTTTCTTATCCTTGGCATTGACCGCTTGCGGTTCAACACCGACCCGCCACCACCACGCCTCCGACGACCAGATGAACGAGCTGGTGATGTATGCGGTCAGTCTGGCGGATACGCCGTATCGTTATGGCGGCAACTCAGCCAACAGCGGCTTCGATTGCAGCGGCTTCGTCGGACACGTGTATCGCCACTCGCTGGGCATCTCGCTGCCGCGCACCAGCCATGCAGATCAGTCGTGCCGGAAAATCCATCAGCCAGCGTGAACTGCGTCCCGGCGACCTGGTGTTCTACAACACCCAGCATGCTTCGTTCTCGCATGTCGGTATCTATATCGGGGATGGGAAATTCGTGCACTCGCCCAAGACGGGCGACAGCGTGCGCACGGAACAGATGGAGATGCACTATTGGCAGTCACGCTACGACGGTGCGCGACGCGTCCGCCGCTAACTCAATAACGCGCGCGGCGAATCGCTTCCGCCAACTGAAACACCGACATCGCGTAAAAATTGCTGTTGTTGTAACGCATGATGACGTTGAAGTTGTTGAACGCCAGCCAGTATTCCTTGCCCGACTCGACCGTGAAATCCAATAACCAAGCAGGCGGCAGATCACCCTCCGGTTTTTTCAAGGGCGTCACGCCCACATCTCGCCACGCGATCAGCGGACGTGCATCACCGACCGTGCCCAAGCGTTTTTCATCTGCGACTTTGCTCAACAGCGCGATAGGCTCGCCGCTGCGCCAGCCGAATTGCTTGAGATAGTTGGCCACACTGCCGATGGCATCTTCCGGCTCCTGCAACAGATCGATCTTACCGTTGCCGTTGTGATCCACCGCGTAGCGCCGATAACTGCTGGGCATGAACTGCGGGATGCCGAGCGCCCCGGCATAAGAGGATTGGATACCCAGCAGATCGAAACCTTGTTCACGTGCGAGTACCAAGTACTGCTCCAGCTCCTCGCGGAAGAAATCGGCACGGCGCGGGTAATCGAACGCCAACGTGCTCAACGCATCCAGCGCGTGATAACGCCCCGCATTGCGGCCATAGATGGTCTCCACACCGATGATGCCGAGGATGATCTCCTGCGGCACGCCATATTGTTTTTCGGCGCGTTGCAGTGCTGCCGAATACTTCACCCAATACTGCAAGCCCCCTTCGATGCGCTGCGGGTTGATGAAGTTCGGACGATATTCCAGCCAGGGTTTGAGGATGGCGGGTTTGGTGATGGATTCGATGACATCGGTGCGATATTCCGCGCGGCTGAATGCCAGTTGCAACTCCTCGCGCTTGAACTGATGTTTGGCCACCATCTCGTCGATGAACGCCGGAACGCCGGGAAGATCGATGGCTTGCGCAGAGCAATGAATGAAGCACAGAGCGAGGAATAAACGGATTTTCATAACGCCTCGAAGGTAAAGGGTCGGCGCATTTTACTCGACAGTAGACCGCGTCACTGCTAAATTTCGCCCCACTTTCAATCCACACAAAGCCTCTTCGACATCATGGAAAAACCGAATCAACATCACCCGCTCATCATCCTAGGCTCCGGCCCTGCCGGTTATACCGCCGCCGTGTATGCCGCACGCGCCAATCTCAAGCCCGTGCTCATCACCGGCATGGCACAAGGCGGACAGCTGATGACCACCACCGAAGTGGACAACTGGCCTGCCGATGCCAACGGCGTGCAAGGCCCCGAGTTGATGCAGCGTTTCCAGCAACACGCAGAGCGTTTCAATACCAACATCATCTTCGACCACATCCACACCGCGAAGCTGCAACAGAAACCGTTCACCCTGATCGGTGATGCAGGCAGCTACACTTGCGATGCGCTCATCATCTGCACCGGCGCATCGGCACAGTACCTCGGTCTGCCGTCAGAAGAAAAATTCATGGGCAAAGGCGTCTCCGGCTGCGCCACCTGCGATGGCTTCTTCTATCGCAATCAGGATGTCGCCGTCATCGGTGGCGGCAACACCGCCGTCGAAGAAGCGCTGTATCTCGCCAACATCGCCAAGCACGTCACGCTGGTGCATAGACGCGACACCTTCCGCGCCGAAAAGATCATGATCGACCACCTGATGGACAAAGTGAAAGAAGGCAAGATCACCCTGCAACTCAATCAAACGCTGGATGAAGTGCTGGGCGATGAAAGCGGCGTCACCGGCGCGCGCCTCAAACAGATGCAAGGCGGCGCGACACAAGATATCAAAGTCAACGGCGTGTTCATCGCCATCGGCCACAAACCCAACACCGACATCTTCACCGACCAACTGGAGATGGAGAACGGCTACATCGTCACGCGCGGCGGACGCGAGGGCAATGCCACCGCCACCAGCATCGACGGCGTGTTCGCGGCAGGCGACGTACAAGACCACATCTACCGCCAAGCCTGCACCAGCGCCGCCACCGGCTGCATGGCTGCGCTGGATGCGGACAAATACCTCGCCGGGTAGAACCAACCCCTCCTGCCCTCCCCTTGTCAGGGGAGGTAACGATACTGGACAAGTGACGCACACGAATGCATTACGGAGGTTCGCAATCGTGAAGCGAATCTGCTCCTCCCCTGACAAGGGGAGGCTGGGAGGGGTTAGAGTACTTAACGATCTCGCTTGAACCAATGAAGAAAAAGCCCGACAGCCCAACCCCACCTGACACCGACTTGTTCCGGCAAGCGCTGGAAGGCGTGACACCGCTCCCCCCGCCTGATCGCATCACCCACCAACCCAAACCCCGCAGAGCACCCGCCTCCATCGACCTCTCCACACCCGTCGCCGATAACCTATCCGACCACGGTGCAGGCGACATCGCCATCACCGAATTCCTGCGCAATGGCCTCAACCGCATGACCCTGCGCAAACTCAGACACGGCGAATGGCCGATACAGGACGAACTCGACCTGCACGGACTCAGCAACGACGATGCACGGAAATTATTGGTGGCGTTCTTGCATCAGGCCACACAACGCGGACTGCGCTGCGTCAACGTGATCCACGGCAAAGGCTGGCGCAGCGAAGGGCGCGACGGAATATTGAAGGTCAACACCCGCCACTGGCTCACGCAACACGCGCAGGTGCTGGCGTTCTGCGAAGCACCGCAGAATGCGGGCGGTGGCGGTGCGGTGCGGGTGCTGCTGAAAGCTAAGGATTAAAACTGATTAAACCTATCTCTTCGAGTGCGCCCGAAGAGATGAATCTGGACACTGGAAAACATCATTTTTTTGCCCTGACTATCCGCTTTTTCTTTTTGATGGGCTTGATTGGTTTTTTTCCAATCTCTGTTTCGATGAATGTTTTAAAGTGAAAAAATGAAGGGCATTTTTTTCTATTGTTGATATGGCAATCTCTTTTGCGATTAGTCCATTATGTTCAGTGTTTACATAGAATTTCGACTTGTTTTTTGAATGTGATGTTACCAAACCTCCTAGGTGTTCCTTTGGTGAAGAAATGGTTTCGGGGTGATGTATTTCCTTTGGTTCTTTTTCAAGATTAAGTGCCTTTTTTATCGCAGGCATGTCAGAGAGTAACCAAGCCTCAAGCTCTTCGGTCGGAATTGTAACGTAGCACTTTTTCATTGCTGAAGCTGCTAGGATGGCTTCTAAGTCTTGGCGTAATTGATTAGCGTCTTTGTCATCTTTGTCGTGTACAAGTACGACAGCTTTGCAACCCTTTTTTTCAAATGCCTTGCACCAGCCTAGCGTCTTGGTCTTTATCGAGCCACAGCCTTTACCATAATGTTGAGAAACTGAAAAATTTCTTCCTGAAATCTTTATTCCTAATTGCTTCAACACTTCGATGTCGCTTTGGTCTTCAGCGATTATGCCAACATGGGCAGCTGTCATGATACAAGGCCTCCGCTCCTCCAGTACTCTCCTAGAGTCCCCGTCTCATTTAGGTATGCTTTAAGTGCGGACATTCCCTTTGCACCAGCCCAGTCGCTAAGGCTAGAAACTTTGGTAATTGACTTCTTCATATCCACGACAAAGACCTCATTGGTACTTATAGTATCTAGCACTAAGTCGGAATGAGTGGAAAAAATGATTTGGCGTGTTCTGGAATGCGCTTTGATCGTGCTAAGTATCCGTTTTAACAATCCGTGATGTATGCATACTTCAGGTTCTTCAATTAGTAGGCACGATCCCTTATCAGTCATAATGTAAAAGATTAATGCCAAAGTCTTAAACGTTCCCTCAGATAATTGATTGAAGGTAATGTGTGACGTCCCAATTTGAATTTTAGGGATCACTAATGTCTTTTGCTGGCGGACTTTCTTTATCGTACCCCCAGATTTAATTTCAACTGTGCTGGAACTCAGTCCAACTGTTTTCCACGAAAGCCGACTTATCAAACCAAGCATCTTTGTGGAAACGAACATCTCAAACTCGTCATATAGAGCCGTATCAGTTTTCCGTAAAGAATATAGGTCAAATAGAAACCGAAGATGAGAGGTGGTTGACCGATTGAAATAGGTTCGCTCTAGCTGGCCTTCTCCATCAATTTCAAAGTTACTAGGACACCTTGTCGGATCAGTAAACTGTGATGCTCCGTAGTATTTGATATTCAACCGAAAAGTAACAACTAATCGAACTGCACTCAGCAGTTTATCGTTAGTCATTATGTTGTCGAGATGATCAATCTTCGTCCCATGCATTCTATTATGCAAAAATAAATGCCGTTCAAAATCGCGAGGCCTGACTTTTTGCATTAGAAGGTATGATGGGATTTCAACCCAAGCTTTAGAACCATCAAAGTCATAGAAATTCCATTGCTCTGTCGCGGATATAACCTCCTCATTACCTCCACTGGTGGAAAGTATAAGGATGAGCTTCAAACGAATTTTTTTATCGTCAACCTTGAACGTGGCTGTCAGCATCGTTTCGGGCAAGGAAAATTCTTCACCTTTTGATCTGTGACCGCTTCCTCTTCCGTAGAAGTCTGGATTGAGCAAACGTAGTGCATTAAGAATATTCGTTTTGCCTGCACCGTTAATTCCGATTAGGCCGCTGAGTGATTCATTTGGCCGAAATATAGTCTCCATGCATGATCGATAACCACTTATTGTGATTTCTTCCAAATAGGGTTGAGTCATGTGATCTCCAGACGCAGATATTGGTGGTATTAAATAATTTTCCATACCCCGTCCAAGCAACACGGGGGCTATAAATGCATCGGCGCGAAGACTAGCAACAAAAGCGCTTCCGCACCATATGCCAAACGGCCTATATCTTTTTCGTTCAGCCGTCATGTGAAATACAAAAAGAACCGCCACAGCAGGGTATGCCTGTGGCGGCGTTGAGGTGTCGCTGAGGGCTAAGGCTTAAAGCTCAGGCGAGCAATTCGCGCACTGCTGCAACCACACGTTCTACATCTGCCTCGCTCATCTTGGGAAACATGGGCAGACTGACGATGCGTCGCCCTACGCTTTCGGCGATGGGAAACATGCCTTCTTTGAAGCCGCGCTCGCGGTACATCTGGAACAGGTGGATGGGCGGGTAATGCACGCCGCAGCCGATGTTGCGGGCTTTCATCTTTTCCATGAATTCGGCGCGCGCAGTCCCTTGCGGCAGCACGAGCTGGAACATGTGCCAGTTGGTGTTCCCAAAATCCTTGATGGGCAGTTGCGCGCCCGTCTGCTTATCGAAGTCCGCACCGAAGGTGTCGAAGTAATGCTTGGCCAACGCATGGCGGCACGCGGTGATGGTGTCCAGTTGCGGCAGTTGATTGAGGCCAATGGCGGCGGCGACATCGGTCATGTTGTATTTGCCGCCCAGCACATCCACTTCCATGCCGTCGAAGCCGCTGCGCGTGACGCCTTGCAGGCGATATTTTTCCGCGAGACGCGCTTCGTCTTCATTGTTCAGCACGAGGCAGCCACCTTCGGTGGTGGTGAGGTTCTTGTTGGCTTGAAAACTGAACGAGACGAAATCGCCGAAGCTGCCGATGCGCTTGCCTTTCCACAGCGCGCCGATGGATTGTGCGGCATCTTCCACCACGCGCAATTTGTGTTTGGCCGCGATGGCATACAGCCTGTCTCTATCGACCGGCAGACCGGAAAGATCGACCGGAATGATGGCGCGGGTCTTGGGTGTGATCGCAGCCTCGACTTTATCCAGATCGATGTTGCGCGTGACCGGATCGATATCCACGAACACGGGTGTGGCACCGACTTCGAGGATGACGTTGGATGTCGCCACCCATGAGATGGGCGTGGTGATGACTTCATCGCCAGCGCCTATGCCCGCGATGCGTAGGGCGATCTCCATGGTGCAGGTGCCGGAGTTGAAGGTGCGCACCGGACGCCCGCCGAAATACGCAGAGAGTTGCTTCTCGAATTCCGCAACTTTGGGGCCACTGGTGATCCAGCCGGAACGCAGCACGTCGCCGACGGCAGCGATGGCCGCTTCGTCGATGAAGGGTTTGGTGAAGGGTAGGAATTCAGACATGACTTAAGCTCGTGAAATGATGATGACGCCCAAGATGATCACGCCGACACCAAGCACTTTGGTCGGATTGAAGGCCTCGTTGAACAAGTACCACGCCGCAACGGCATTGACCACGTAACCCATGGATAGCAGCGGATAGGCGATGCTCACCTGAACGCGCGACAGCGCCAGTATCCAGATCACCACGCTCAACCCGTAACACGCCATCGCGCTGATGATGTGCCATTCGGTCGCCAGCTTCCAGCCGATGGGAAAGATGTTCTCGCGCGTGAACTCAAAATAGCCGATGGCATTGGTGCCGGACTTGATGAGCAATTGGGCGGCGACGTTGAGCATCACGCCGATGAAGATGAGGCTGAAACTGACGAGGCTCATGGTTTTGCCAACACCACAAATTGTTCGTCGCGATAGATCTCTTTCATGGCTACTCCTTGTGCTTTCAGTTCGGGGAAACGATCTTGGGGAATGATGACTAGTGCCTCGCGTTGCGCCTTCCACGTCGCGACGAAGGCGCTCATATCAGGCAACCAGCGTTGCGGTTCTTGTTGGATGCCGAAGCCCATCTCATCTTGATAGCCGACCAGCACCATCGTGTGCTTGATGTAGAACGGCAAGGTCTGTTCATACATGTAGATCGAATAGAACGGGACTTCCGCTTTGACGTAGGGGCGAATCACTTCCGCCATCTGGTAGGCCGAGCGATTGCGCGCCAATTCGTTATAACCGGAAATGCCGATCTGCGCCGCGATGAGCGTGCTCAGCGCCAGCACAAAGACGCCGTGCAGTTTTTTGTCACGCCATAACAACCGCAACGAAATGATCGTTCCGAGCAACCATAGACCCAGCGTAACCCAAAGCCACCCTGCGTAGCGCGCGAACATCTCTTGCTCTACCGTCGTCTCGGCGATGTCCTCGACGAATAACAGCCCGCCCAAGAACACACAAACGATGGGCAGCGTGGGTGACACCAACCAGAACGTGCGGCGCGCAGATATCTGCGTCAGGTGCAGCCCCATCAATAAGGCCAACGCCGGAAACATGGGCAGCAGATAGGACGGCAGCTTGGAGCCGGAGAGGGAGAAGAACACATAGATGAACACTGCCCAGACCAGCAGGAAGCGTTCCGCACTGAACACCTGTGCTACCCCCCGCTTCCATGTGTGCCATGCTGCATCGAACATGAGCAAGGTCCACGGCAACATGCCCAGCAGAAGAATGGGGATGAAGTAATACCAAGGCTGGTAACGCCCGTGCACCTTGGTGGTGAAGCGCGTGTAGTGTTCGTAGATGAAGAAACGCTCGAAGAATTCGGGATTCGCTTTGATGACCAACACAAACCACGGTGCGGCGATCAACAGGAACAGGGCAAGGCCGCTGAGCCAGTGCATGCGTTTCCACACCACGAGGTCGCGGTTGAGCAGTGCATAGAGGAACAATGCCGTTCCCGGCAGGATCAAGCCCATCAAGCCTTTGCTCAACACGGCCAGCGCCAGCGCTGCCCACGCCAGCAACATCCAGTTACGTTGCGTGTTCTGCATCTCTTTCTGCGCGATCAGCAGCGCGAAGATGCCCAGGGACACGAAGAAGGTCACGCCCATATCCAGTGTGTTGATGTGCGCCATCATCACGTAGAGCATGCTGCTGCCGAGCAAGAGTGCCGTGTAAAGACCTGCCTCGCGGCCGAACAGGCGCGCGCCGACGAACCACGCCAACAGGACACCGGCGAATCCGGTCAGGGCGGTCCACAGACGCGCCGTCCATTGGTGTTCGCCAAATACTTCGTAGGCGACGGCAGTCGCCCAATATTGCAGTGGCGGTTTCTCGAAATATTTAAGGTCGTTAAGACGGGGGGTCACCCAATCGCCACTCGCCACCATCTCGCGCGGGATCTCGGCATAGCGGCCTTCGTCAGGCTTCACCAACTTGCGATATTCGAGATTGCCGAACCAGATGAGTGCGACCGCAAACAATAACAACCAGAGTCTGCGGCGGGAAATGTCTTTCGTCATAAGAAAAATCAGAGGGCTTGATAGCAGTCGCGGATTTTAACCTAACGATCATTGCATCGGCCTAGAGAATGAGGAATTTCCTGCGTCATGATCGTTTCCCTCACCCCCGTGCCCCCCCTCCCTAATGGCGAGGGGTACAGGCGGGTGCTGCGCGATTTTTGGTTAATTTACCGTACGCGTCAGTCCTTTTCCTGAACCACTGCGCGTGCGCCACCCCGCGCGAAAATGATGTCCAGCGTATCGCCCGGAACGATATGTTGGCTGCTCGATACGATGTTGCCCTGCGCATCACGCACCATGCTGTAGCCGCGCGCCAGCACCTGTTGCGGATCGAGGAGTTGCAGATGCTGTTGCAGTGCGGTCAAGCGTGCGTCGTGGCGATCCAAGGTGCGCCGCAGCGCAGCACGCATGCGTTGCGCCTGATTCACTTGTGGCACTTGCAAGCGCATGACATCCGGTCGCGTTCCGCGTAGCCGCTGCCACAGGGAGTTCCAACGCCATTGCTGATGTTGGACCGCGTACGCATAACTCAAACGCATGCGCTGGCGCAATGCAGACAGACGTTCGGCTTGTTGCTGGATACGTTGCGCGGGATGAACCAAACGCCGTTGCAGATAATCCACTTGTTGCATGCGCTGCTCGAACTGGCGCATGGCCGCACGCCGCAGATGCTGGCGCTGCTGTGCCAAGCGCTGCCGCAACTCTGCTCTATCCGGCACCACACTCTGTGCCGCAGCTGTCGGCGTGGCCGCGCGCAAGTCGGCGACGAAATCGGCGATGGTGAAATCGGTCTCGTGCCCCACTCCGCTCACGACCGGGATATGGCTGGCAGCGATGGCGCGCGCCACCACTTCTTCGTTGAACGCCCACAAGTCTTCGATGCTGCCGCCGCCGCGACAGACGATGAGCACATCACACTCGGCACGCTGGCTGGCTGATTTGATCGCCTGTGCGATCTTCTGTCCTGCGCCTTCGCCTTGTACCGGCGTGGGATACAACACGACTGGCACATTCGGCATACGGTTCGCCAGAGTGCGCAGCACATCACGCAAGGCAGCTGCTTGCGGCGAGGTCACGATGCCGATCTGCTTCGGTAACAAGGGCAGGTCGCGCTTGCGCTCGGCATCGAACAAGCCCTCGCTTTCCAGCTTGCCCTTCAGTCGCTCGAATGCCTCGTACAACGCGCCCAATCCGGCCGGACGCATCTTCTCCAGCGTCAATTGAAAATCCCCGCGCGCCTCGTACAGGGTCGCCAGCGCCAACACCTCGACCTGCATGCCGTTCGCCGGTTTGAAATCCAAGTACTGACTCTTGTGGCGGAACATCACACAGCGCACCTGCGCCTGCTCGTCTTTGAGCGAGAAGTACCAATGACCGGAAGCGGCATTCACGAAATTGGAAACCTCGCCACGCACCCACAGCAACGGCAAGCCGCCCTCGATCAATTGCTTCGCCGCGAGATTCAACTCGCGGACGCTGATCACCCGATTATTTTCATTAGCCACGAAGCTGCACCGTAAAAAAGAAAAGGCGGCACGCCCTTACCACGACGTACCGCCCTTGGATCATGCCAACGATCAGAAATGAACCTGCACTTCGTAGCGACGGTTCTTGGCTTTCTTGGCCGGTGTGTTGTCCGGTTTCACCAGCAAGGCCTCAGAACCCATGCCGACCGCTTCGATGTCTCCGCCATCCACCCCTTGCGCAACCAATTCTTTGACCATCACCTGAGCGCGACGTGCAGACAACTCTTTGTTCTTGGCCGCATCACCGGAAGAGTCGGTATGCCCGGACACGACGAACTTGAAGCCGGTCTGTCCATTGGACTGCAGCGTCTTTTTAGCATCGATGATGAGGGCAGCCAGCTTCTTGGATTTCTTGCCGCATCCCGGTTCCAGTGCATCCGTGCCGCTCTTGAACGAACATTGGTTCTTTCTACCTTCGGCCAGCAGTTTTTTATTGACCTGAGCGGCGATCTTTTCATTGCCTTTGCTGCGCGCCTTTTCTCTAGCCTGCTCTTTGGCCTTCGCCTCCAGATTGCCTCCTGCGGATTTATTCAGATCGTCCATCAGTCCGGCATAGGCCAGGCTTGTGACCATCGACAACAACAGGGCAGACAACAGTTTTTTATTCATCGCTCAGTTCCTTAATTAGGTTCGGGGTTGCGGGACTCACGCAAGATTTGCGCCCGCGTATGCTCCGCGAAACATGATCTGCGGTCAACATGCGCCGTGCAAATAAGCGCTCAGAAAATACCGTGCGAGAGCCCACTTAAGGTAAAAGAAAAATATACAACTAGGCCAAATGGCATATTGACAAACCCCGACAATCCACAATCCCAGCAAATTCGCCACTTCCCAGCGAGGTGGCTTTACAGTTTAATTGCAACTTAGCGTATCACATTGTTTTTAATGGATTTTATATTGGCGTATTTTTTGAGCGATTATTAAGGAATCGCAACAGAACAGGGGTTCTGAGTGCCATATAAGGCATTCATGCACAAAGTTATCCACAGATTTTGTGCATAAAAAAACAAATCGCTTATGCCACGATGAGTTAGCGCACAGGATGTCTATCCACCTTGCTCAAACATGACCTACAAGATACAGTGCCGCCTTCGGAATTTATGCATCTTTCTTGGAGACGTTGCGTGTTAACTCTTGTTGAAGCGGCTGGTTGGCCGATCTATTTACTCCTCATCGCATCTTTAGTCGCTGTCGTTCTCATCGTAGAACGTGCCCTCTACCTACGTAGAAAGAACATCGTACCGCCCGCCTTGTTGGACGAAGTGGTGCAAGAACTCAAACAACGCGGCGTCAGCCAGCAGATGCTCACCAAACTGAGTGAAGGTTCGCCGTTGGGTAAGGTCTTCGCTGCCGGCCTGAAGAACATCAAGAGCTCGCCGGAGGTGATGAAGGATTCCATCGAAGAAGCGGGACGCGGCGCAGCACATGAGCTCGAACGCTTCCTCACCACCTTGGGCACCATCGCCTCTATCAGCCCGTTGCTCGGCCTGTTCGGCACGGTGATCGGCATGATCGAGATATTTGGCTCACAGAACGCAGGCGGTGCGGCACCAACCGAGTTGGCTCATGGCATCTCAGTCGCCCTGTATAACACCGCCTTCGGTCTGATCGTCGCCGTCCCCAGCATGATCTTCTATCGTCATTTCCGTGCTCAAGTGGATAGCCTGACCATCGAGATGGAACAGCAGGCGGTCAAGCTGGTTGAAGTCGTACACGGCGAACGCAAGTAAGGGATTTCGATGAATTTCCAACGCGGGCATAGTCGTGAAGAGCCGGAGATCAACCTGATCCCGATGATCGATGTGCTGCTGGTGATCCTGATCTTCTTGATGGTCACCACCAGCTATTCGAATTTCGCGCAATTGCAGATCAACCTGCCGCAGGCGGGCGGCGAAGAGGGAACTGTCTCTTCCAGCAAGCCGATCAATGTGGCGGTTGATGCCTCCGAACATTACGCCATCAACAACGTGCACACCTCCTTCAAAGGCGTGGCCGATTTTGCCGAGGCCTTGCGCAAAGCGGGGGGAGATCAGACCGATCCGACCATCGTCATCAACGCCGATGCCAAAGCCCCCCATCAGTCCGTCATCAACATCATGGAATCTGCGCGCATCGCCGGTTATGGGCGCATCACCTTCACCACGCAGAATCAGCCAAAATAATCGCGCGACATGGAGCGGCTGCAACACCATTGGTATCGCCTCTCACCGCTGCATCTCTTGCTTTACCCTGTCAGCCTCGTTTTCCGCCTGCTCGTTGCCTTGCGTCGCTTCCTCTATCGCAGCGGGATATTGGCTTCGATCAAGTTGCCGGTGCCGCTCATCATCGTCGGCAACATCAGCGTAGGAGGTACTGGCAAAACACCGCTCACGCTGTGGCTGGCTCAGCAGATGATCGACAATGGCTGGCATCCGGGCATCGTCAGTCGCGGTTACACCAAGCAGAACAAACAAAGACAGACTCCGCATGAAGTCCTCATTGACGATGCAACCGACGAGGTCGGCGATGAACCGCTGCTGATGGCACAGCGTGCAGTGTGCCCCGTGTGGATCGGTCGCGACCGACCTGCCGCCGCACTCGCCCTGCTGCAAAGACATCCAGAGTGCGACATCATCCTGAGCGACGACGGTTTGCAGCACTATCGTCTGCAACGCGATGTGGAGATCGTGGTCGTGGATGGTGCGCGGCATTTCGGTAACGGCCTGTTGCTACCTGCTGGCCCGTTGCGAGAGCCGGTGTCGCGCTTGAAAAAAGTCGATGCGGTCGTCATCAATGGCGGCACGAATGCAATGCGCCCCTCTCTCCTCAATCCTCTCCCGCAAGCGGGAGAGGAGACAACCGAATCGCTTCGCGACTATCCAATCAACGAGTTCGCCATGCGCTTGGAAGGTACGTGTTTTTACAACCTCATCAATCCGCAGCTCACCGTATCCGCAGCCGAATTCGCCGGACAGCGCTTACATGCACTCGCAGGCATCGGGCATCCTCAGCGCTTTTTCGCGCATCTCGAACACCTGGGGTTGAGTATTCAGCCCCACCCGTTCCCCGACCATCACTGTTATGTCGCAGCCGACCTCATGTTCGACGATGCGGATGCGGTGCTCATGACAGAAAAAGATGCGGTAAAATGCGCCTCGCTTGCTACCGAGAAATGCTGGGTACTGCGCGTGGATGCGCAGCTCAGCCCGACACTCACCCAGCTCATTCTAAAAAAGGTCGCGCAGTAAGGGTGCCTCCAAAAATTTAAAGTTCTAAGCAAGACAAGGCGCAAACAAAAAATTGCGACGCGGCATATTAGGTAATATGTAAGGAGTGATTTTTTGTGAGTAACGTAGTATTACGACGAAATTTGAATTTTGGGAGATACCCGTAATGGATGCAAAACTGCTCGACATCCTAGTTTGTCCGCTGTGCAAATCGCCGCTCATCTACCGCAAAGCAGAACAGGAGTTGATCTGTAAGGCAGATAGATTGGCCTTCGCCATCAAGGATGACATCCCCGTGATGCTGGCCGACGAAGCGCGCGAACTCACTCTGAAAGAGGTTGAATCCCTTTGAAGCCTGTTTTCAAAGTCGTCATTCCTGCCCGCATCGCCTCTACCCGTTTACCCGGCAAGCCATTGCTAGACATCGGCGGCAAACCGATGGTGATCCGCGTCGCTGAACAAGCATCCCGGAGCGGCGCACAACAGGTCATCATCGCGACCGACCACCAACCCATCATCGCCGTTGCCGAAGAGTTCGGCTTCCATGCATGCATGACGCGAGCCGATCATGCGAGCGGTACGGATCGCATCGCCGAAGTCTGCGCTCAACAATGCTGGGCGGATGACACCATTGTGGTCAACGTTCAAGGTGACGAACCCTTGATCCCGCCGGCACTCATCCGCGCGGTGGCACAGCATCTGCACGAGCACCCCGAGTGCGCCATCGCGACGGCCTGCCACCCCATCCACGACGAAGCCTCTTTGCGCAATCCGAACATCGTGAAAGCCGTTTTGGACAGCCATGGCAACGCGCTGTATTTCAGCCGCGCGCCCATTCCTTATCCGCGTGATGCAGGGTTCTCACTATCCTTGCCCGACGGGCAAGCCGGTCGCTCTTCCCCCTTGAGGGGGGAAGTTGGAAGGGGGGCGCTCCCTGAAGGCCTCACGGTATTACGCCACATCGGCATCTACGCCTATCGCGCCAGCTTTTTACACGCCTATGGACAACTGGCTCCAGCCATGCTCGAACGCTTCGAGGCACTGGAACAATTGCGCGCGCTGTATCATGGCTACAAGATCGGTGTAACGATCACGCAGGATGCGCCGCCCAGCGGCGTGGATACCGAGCAGGACTTACAGATAGCAAGACAGATTTTTGAAGCTCAAAAGTAAACGGAGGAACAAACCATGAAACTGATCCTGTTAGGTGCACCCGGTGCTGGCAAAGGTACTCAAGCCAATTACATCAAAGAAAAATTCGGCATCCCGCAGATATCCACTGGCGATATGTTGCGCGCCGCACTCAAGGCAGGTACTCCGCTCGGGCTTGCCGCCAAGAAAGTCATGGATGCCGGCAATTTGGTCTCGGATGACATCATCATCAACTTGGTGAAGGAGCGTATCAAAGAAGCGGATTGCGCCAACGGTTTTCTGTTCGACGGTTTCCCGCGCACCATTCCTCAAGCGCAAGCGATGAAGGATGCGGACATCCGTATCGACTATGTAGTGGAGATCGATGTGGCGGATACCGAGATCGTGCAACGCATGAGTGGTCGCCGTGTACATCTGGCATCTGGGCGTACTTACCATGAGATATTCAATCCGCCCAAAGTGCCCGGCAAGGATGATGTCACCGGCGAAGAGCTGGTGCAGCGTCCGGACGATGTGGAGGATACGGTCGTCAAACGCCTCAATGTCTATCACGAGCAGACCAAACCGCTGGTCGATTACTACACCGCCTGGCTCAAATCTGGCGATGTCAAAGCGCCCAAGGTCGTGCATATCCCCGGCGTTGGCAGTGTGGAAGGTATCCGCGACCAGATATTCGCTGCACTGGGTAAATAACCATGGCGAACAAACCTCTGCTTACCTTGGATGATGCCAAGCGCATCGCTGCTGCCGCAGCAGCCGAGGCGATCGCCAATGAATGGAAGGTCGTCATCGCGGTGGTGGATGACGGTGGTCACCTCCTCTATCTGCAACGCGGTCACGACACCCAGTTCGGCAGTGTCGAAACGGCCATCGCCAAAGCGCATGCATCCGTCGCTTTTCAGCGTCCAACCAAAGCTTCTGAAGATGCGGTGCTGAGCGGACGACTCATCCATCTCGCCCTGCCCGGCGTCATCCCAGCCGAAGGTGGCGTGCCACTCTTGCGCGACGGCATCATCATCGGCGGACTCGGCATCAGCGGTGTGCGCTCTTTCCAAGACGGGCAGATCGCCCAAGCGGGCGTGAATGCACTGTGACGGTTGCAACGGTTAATGCTGCGTTGCCTACCTTAAAACGAGAAGTCTGCCACGTCGAAGAACTCAACGTGGCGTGTGGCTCCCACTAATTGGGGACCCGGTAGTTATCCTGCGTCATGTTGTCCACGCCACAAGGCAGCGCCTCGATCCAATCCAAAAACTCACCGACCATCTTCTTACCCACAAAAGCACGTCCGTGTTGTGGCACGATGGCCTCGACATCCATCTTGCGCACCATGTTCACCCAGAAGCGGCATATCTTATTGGAGATCATGTAGCGTTTGTGGAAACCTTCCATGAACTGGATATGCGACTTGAAATCCTCCACCGGTTTATCCGCCTCAGTATGCCCCACCAAGGATGCCCCCATATCGCCGGTAAAGAGTATCTTGCTGATGGGATCGTAGAACTGAAAGTTGCCTTCGGAATGCATGAAGTGAGCCGGTATCGCTTTGATCACGGACTCACCCAACGGCAAGTTCATGCCTGCATCGGGAATACCCAGCACGCGCCCTGAAGAGTTATCTCCGCTACAAAAGTGCGGCACAAAACGTACCCACAGATTGGAGATCATCACTTTACAGTCGGAGTGGATCATCCATTTATTGACGGAAGCGATGATGTCCGGGTCGGCATGGGAAGCGAGAATGTATTCCAGCTTTTTCGGTGGGAAATAATTGTGCATCTCCATCAACAGACCGTTATAGGTCATATTGCCACCCGGGTCGAGCAACGCACCATGCCCATTGTCAACGATCAGAAATTGGTTGGCCTGCACCGCCTCGCCTGTCGTGTCATCCACCAAGTCATCAAACATCAAACATTGGTGCTTGCCATTATTGAACAACTCTATCGCCATCTCACTCTCCCTGATTTAAGGTCGGCATCCTAGTGGATACTCTCTAAGTCACAATTGACTTATGTCAAACCAACTGGGGCGGATGATACTCCCAAGCCTTCACCTCTAAAATAAAAAAGGCGTAATATCGTTCTTGTCCACCACCGATACAGGAGGAAATTATGGCGAAGCAGAATGCGTTCTATGCACAGTCCGGCGGTGTCACAGCCGTCATCAATGCTTCAGCCTGCGGCGTCATTGAGACTGCCCGCAAACACAAAGACAAGATCGGCAAAGTTTACGCGGGACGCAACGGCATCATCGGCGCCCTCAGTGAAGACCTGATAGATACCACCAAAGAATCCACTAGCGCTATCGCTGCATTACGCAGCACCCCTTCCGGCGCATTCGGTTCCTGCCGTTTTAAACTCAAAGGACTGGAAGAGAACCAGCGCGAATACGCACGCCTGATCGAAGTGTTCAAAGCACACAACATCGGTTACTTTTTTTATAACGGCGGCGGCGATTCCGCCGACACCTGCTACAAGGTATCGCAACTGTCCGAGAAGATGGGCTATCCGGTGCAAGCCATCCATGTGCCGAAGACAGTAGACAACGACCTGCCCATCACCGACTGCTGCCCCGGCTTCGGCTCGGTCGCCAAATACATCGCCATCTCCACGCTAGAAGCCAGTTTCGACGTGCGCTCCATGGCCAAGACTTCCACCAAGGTGTTCGTACTGGAGGTGATGGGACGCCATGCTGGCTGGATCGCCGCCGCAGGCGGCCTCGTCGAAGAGCAAGGCATCCCCGTCGTCATCCTGTTCCCCGAGATCCCCTTCGATCAGAAAAAATTCCTCGCCAAGGTGGATGCGATGGTGAAGAAACACGGCTACTGCAGCGTGGTGGTCTCCGAAGGTTGCCACCACCCCGACGGAAAGTTCCTCGCCGAACAGGGTACGCGCGATGCCTTCGGCCATGCGCAACTCGGTGGTGCTGCACCGGTGGTCGCCAACATGGTGAAAGAAGCCTTCGGTTACAAATTCCACTGGGCAGTCGCCGATTACCTGCAACGCGCCGCACGCCACATCGCCTCCAAGACCGATGTCGAGCAAGCCTACGCACTGGGCAAATCCGCTGTCGAATTGGCGCTCAAAGGCCAGAATGCGGTGATGCCAACCATAGACCGCATCTCGGACAAACCTTATAAATGGAAGGTCGGCGTCGCGCCACTCTCCAAAGTCGCCAATGTCGAAAAATTCATGCCGCGCAACTTCATCACGGCAGACGGTTTCGGCATCACCGAAAAATGCCGCGCCTATCTCACGCCGCTCATCAAAGGCGAAGACTATCCGCCTTACAAAGACGGGCTACCTCGATATGTGCAGCTCAAAAATATCGCCGTTCCAAAGAAGTTGGCCGAGTTCAAGATTTGATACTTAACACCGCTCTACCAAGAGCGGTTTTTACTGGGGAGGTAACGATGTCATCTGCGCTAGTCTTTACGTTGTTATGTGCTTTTGCAGCGATCCTATATGGCGTACTTTCGAGTCAGTGGATACTGGGCAAATCGACCGGCAGTGAAAAGATGCAAAGCATCGCTGCGGCCATCCAGGAAGGTGCGACCGCTTATCTGAACCGGCAGTACACCGCCATCGCATGGGTCGGTGCAGCCTTGTTCGTGGTCATTCTCGTTGCATTGGGTTGGCAGACCGCAGTCGGCTTTGCCATCGGCGCTCTCCTCTCTGGCTTGACCGGTTACATCGGTATGAACGTTTCGGTACGCGCCAATGTGCGCACCGCTGAAGCCGCTAAAGAAAGTCTCAACGCAGCACTCAACGTCTCGTTCAAAGGCGGCGCGATCACCGGCATGCTGGTGGTCGGTCTTGGGGCTGCTCGGCGTAGCGGGCTACTTCCTGTTCCTCACCAGCATGGGCGCGACCACAGCGCAAGCAACGCATGCGCTGGTGGGCTTTGGTTTCGGTGGTTCGCTCATCTCCATCTTCGCCCGTCTGGGCGGCGGCATCTTCACCAAAGGTGCCGATGTCGGTGCCGACCTCGTGGGTAAAGTCGAAGCGGGTATTCCCGAAGATGATCCGCGCAATCCGGCGGTAATCGCCGACAACGTCGGTGACAACGTCGGCGACTGTGCAGGCATGGCGGCGGATTTGTTCGAAACCTATGCGGTGACCATCATCGCCACCATGCTGCTCGGCGGTCTGTTGATGACGGGTTCGACCAATGCAGTGATCTATCCGCTGGTGTTGGGCGGTTTCTCCATCATCGCCTCCATCGTTGGCACCTTCTTCGTCAAGGCGCGCGAAGGCGGCAAGATCATGAATGCCTTGTATCGCGGCTTGGCGATGTCCGCCGCACTGGCGCTCATCGCCTTCTACCCCATCACCCAATGGCTGATGGCGGACAACGGCATCTATAGTGTCAACGCCCTGTATGGCTCTGCCGTCATCGGCCTCATCCTCACTGCCGCACTGGTGTGGATCACCGAGTACTACACCGCGACCGAGTTCTCGCCCGTGCGCCACATCGCACAAGCCTCCACCACCGGGCATGGCACCAACATCATCGCCGGCCTAGGCGTATCGATGAAGGCTACCGCTGCGCCAGTCATCGCCGTGTGTATCGCCATCTGGGGCGCACATCACCTAGCCGGGTTGTATGGCATCGCCATCGCCGCCACCTCGATGCTATCGATGGCGGGCATCATCGTGGCACTCGATGCTTACGGCCCGATCACCGACAACGCAGGCGGCATCGCCGAGATGTCGCACCTGCCGCAGAACGTGCGCGTCATCACCGATGCATTGGATGCCGTAGGCAACACCACCAAGGCCGTGACCAAAGGTTATGCCATCGGCTCCGCCGGGCTGGCCGCGCTGGTGCTGTTCGCCGACTACACGCATGCGCTGGATGCCAAACTCGGCGTATCCACCTCTTTCGATCTCTCCAACCACATGGTCATCATCGGCCTCTTCATCGGCGGCATGGTGCCCTATCTGTTCGCCGCGATGGGCATGGAAGCGGTCGGTCGCGCTGCGGGTAGCGTGGTGGTTGAAGTGCGCCGCCAGTTCAAAGAGATTCCCGGCATCATGGAAGGCACAGGCAAACCGGAATACGGCACTTGCGTGGACATGCTGACCAAAGCCGCGATCAAGGAAATGATCATCCCCTCGCTATTGCCCGTCGCCGTACCCGTGATCGTCGGCCTCACCCTCGGCGCGCAAGCACTCGGTGGCGTACTGGTCGGCACGATCATCACCGGCATCTTCGTCGCCATCTCCATGACCACCGGCGGCGGCGCGTGGGACAACGCAAAAAAATATATCGAGGAAGGCCACTTCGGTGGCAAAGGTTCGGAAGCACATAAAGCCGCCGTGACGGGAGACACCGTAGGCGACCCCTACAAGGACACCGCAGGCCCTGCCGTGAATCCGCTGATCAAGATCATCAACATCGTCGCGCTGATGATCGTGCCGTTGTTGTAATCACTGCCAAGGTAGTTCGCAAAAAGGAAAGGCCGACTGATCGTCGGCCTTTTTTGTTGGGCTGGGGAGCGTTGTTTCTTTACAGAAACGTCCCTATTTAACCCAAAGCGGAAGGTTGCCATCCTCCAAAACTGACATTCAGAATTAATTTATTCTTTGACTACTTCATGCATTGCGTGGACATCGAATTCGCACACTGTCTCAAGTTGCTCTTTCTTGAGTTGCGCTATCTGATGGACATTGTTCGACAATATTTCGATGTAAGTCAGCCCTTCGAAAACAAAAGGATTTTGTTTCATTCCACCACAGTCAGATTTAGGCAGTAGCTGAGTAATGCTTAAATCCAGATTATCTCGATTTTTGTTAAGCACGCCCAATTGTTCCCCGCTACAACCTCTTCCCCCACCAGATACCATTTCAAGTCCGACAACAAGCTCCGATTTACCATCGTTATTTATGTCAACCTGCGCCGCCGTATCGGTTGGCGTCACGGAACTATTGGGAAATGCGCCTGCATCTTGAATTGTTTCGTAAGTCAGCTCACTTTCTTGATCAAAGTCCACATATTGAAATTGTTGCTTTAGAGCGAGTTGACACAGTTTGTTATTTTTTGATGTAGTTAAAGACCCGACTGGAAGACTGCGTCGAGAAAACTCACAAACCACTTTCTCAACGTTGTCCTTGTTTACCTGCGACAGGTAAAACAGATTATCTTCCGTCTTTCCTAAGATAAAAGTTTTCCCGTTGTACTTTATGAGTGATGGATCTAATGCAAATCTTAAATTTTCACTTTCCCAATCATCCTCAGTGCTCTTCTTCAGCTCAACTGGCTTCCCATTTTCACTATATGCCTCGAAATGTTGCCAGTGCATGCTTCCTTCGTCGACAACCACGACTCGCTCAGTTAATCCATCGTTATTGATATCAACCTTGTCAGCATTAACAATAAGTTCGCCAAGCTTCCTTTTATTAGCCGCATCTACCACCACTTGGCAAACAGACTTAATTAAGGCCGATTTTTCTGATGGGCTATCGGAAGTTGTCGTAGACGAGAAGAGTGAATTGATTTCTTTGATTCGGATTACATACGCATTATTGAGACATTCAATACTCTGACAAATATTCCGAATATCTTTCAGCCATTGTCTTTGGTTTCTGACTGCTTGCTGTTTAACGTCGTTACGCTCAAGTATCTTTAAATATGTCTTATTCAGATCCTCATCTAACTTTGACAATCCAACATCTCCGCAGATAAGTTTCTCAATCTTTGTTGCTGCTTTAGCACAATCAAAGCTCGCAGCTTGCACCGTTGGCGACAACAAAATAGTCCAGCTTAAAATGATTCCTGCGAATATTTTCATGCTGCCCCTTTTTCAGTGCTGAAACTCAAAATTGGAGGACACCCTCGTATGGCTGCTTGTGGCCGAAAGCAGACTGCCCTTGTTTAACCGCCCGCACCCTAACCTCCCCATGAGAGTAGAGTCAATATGCCAAACGGCCTATATATAGGCCTATATCTGACACAGACGCCCAATCCAATTGATTATTTTCCCTACCCCTTCTCCATAAACTGCTCCAGATGCGCGAGGAATACGCGTGTCTTGGCGGGGAGGTAGCGTCGCATCGGCATCACCGCCCAAGCGGGGACGAGGGGGAATGACCATTCGGGTAATACGCGCACGAGCCGTTTGAGTCGCACATCTTCCACCGCAAAACGGCAGGGCAATGCGCCGATGCCTGCGCCGTCCAGCAGCAATTGCTGGATGACGCTGGGTGAGTTGAGTGCCAAGCGACCGGGGGCGGTGCCCTCCCATACTGCTTTGCCTCGCAATAATTTCCACGGGATCACTTGGCCTCGATCCGAGATCATGCGCACACAGGTGTGCTGCATCAATTCTTCCGGTCGCTTCGGCGCTGAGTGCAGTCCGAGATAGATCGGGCTGGCATAGAGCCCGAAACTTTGTTCGTCCAGCTTGCGCGCCACCAAGGTGGCATCGTCATCCAACTTGCCCATGCGTATGGCGAGATCAAAACGCTCGCCGATCAGATCGACGCGGCGTGAACTCATGTCGAGGTCGAGTTGTATCTCAGGATATTTCTCGATGAAGGTGGCGACGGCTCGCGATAGATTGTATCGGGCGTAATCGCCGGGCATGGAAACGCGCAAACGTCCGCGCGGCTGCATGTCTTGGCTACGCACAAAATCCTGCACGGTAGCGACCTCTTCCGCCACACGCCGACTGTGATCGAGAAATTCCTGCCCGAACTCGGTCAGCGTCAAACGGCGCGTGGTGCGGATCAACAGACGTTGCCCCAGCAGCTCTTCTAAGTTCGTCAGGCGGCGCGAGACTGTTGCCTTCGGCATGCCGAGTTGTTCAGCCGCGCGCACCAAGCTCTCCTCTTCGGCGATCGTGGCGAATAGGATCATGTCATCGGCGGAGATATTCTTTTGTTCCATGGTGTTTTTTTGATTGGCTCAATTTTGGAACAGTCTATCTCGATTCAATGACTTTATCTATCTTTTTGAGACGCCTAAGATGCAAGCACTTTCACTCAACCGAGGAGATGACCATGAACACCACTCAAGCCACCCTGCATCAATCGCGCAGCATCGACCGCCTCATCGAAGGTCGTGCCACCTCGGATGGCGCTGGCGTGAAGTTGACTCGCGTACTCACGGGCACACTGCAACGTCGCCTTGATCCCTTCCTGATGCTGGATGCATTTGGCAGCGACAACCCGGATGATTACATCGCTGGCTTTCCCGATCACCCGCATCGCGGCTTCGAGACGGTGACCTATATGCTCGCCGGGCGCATGCGCCATCGCGACAGCGCAGGACACGAAGGATTGCTCGGCGACGGCGGCGTGCAATGGATGGTCGCGGGTCGCGGCGTGATCCACTCGGAGATTCCCGAGCAGGAGGACGGCGTGATGGAAGGCTTTCAACTGTGGCTCAACCTGCCCGCACAGAACAAGATGGCTGAGCCGTGGTACAAGGATTTCCCCAGCGCGGCCATCCCCGAATACGTCACGGATGAGAATGTCACCGTGCGTGTGATCGCGGGAACGAGCAATGGCGTCACCGGTGCGGTGACACGCGAGATCACCGAGCCGCTGTACCTCGATATCCACCTGCCCGCAGGCGCGGATTTCTCGACTGCGCTACCTGCCACGCATAACGCTTTCATCTACGTCTATCGTGGCGCAGTGGATGTCGGTGGTGTGCAGGTCGATGCGCAACGCATGGGCGTGCTGAGCAATACCCCGGGCAGTGATGGTGTGACACTGTCCAGCACCACTGCATCGCGTCTGATCTTGGTTGCAGGCAAACCACTGCGCGAACCCATCGTGCAATACGGTCCGTTCGTGATGAACACGCAGGAAGAGATACACCAGGCTTTGAATGATTTTAATTCGGGACGTTTTGCCTGAACCCCTAACTTAATCCAACAAGGAGCACGATATGAGCAGCGTAAACGTATTTAAACAAATCAATGGCAACATCGTCAGACTGGTATCGATTCCGGCAGTCAATGCGGCGCTGGTGCTGGTGGCGCGCGTCTTGGCCTCTGCGATCTTCATCACTGCCGGATTCAGCAAGCTGGGTGCTGGATACGCGGGCACACAAGCTTACATGGCTGCTGTCGGTGTGCC
Source organism: uncultured beta proteobacterium (assembly GCA_963822425.1). Classification (GTDB taxonomy): domain Bacteria; phylum Pseudomonadota; class Gammaproteobacteria; order Burkholderiales; family Gallionellaceae; genus Sideroxyarcus. Next base: position 63,781 of record CAWGHS010000007.1, on the reverse strand, counting down.
GGGGGCAATGCTCCCGCTCGTGATCGCGCTGGAGATCGGTGGTGGCATCGCGCTGCTGCTCGGCTTCCAAGCACGTTTGGCGGCGTTCGCACTGGCCGTGTTCTGTGTCATTTCCGGCATGTTGTTCCACTCCGGTGCAGACCAGATGCAGCAGATCATGTTCATGAAGAATCTCGCGATGGCAGGCGGTTTGCTGGCCTTCACCGTATTCGGGGCGGGTCGCCTGAGTCTGGATGGGGAAACTAGAGCATAATTTGTTGCCCACTTAAATTTAATCGAATATCTATTTACAAAGGAACCCTGACATGACTTCAACCCTATTTACCCCCACCACGCTCGGCAAGCTGCAATTGAAGAACCGTATCGTGATGGCGCCCATGACTCGCAGCCGTGCCACTGGCAATGTGCCGAACGAACTCATCGAAAAGTATTATCGTTTGCGTGCCGATGCTGGACTCATCATCACCGAAGGTATCTCACCCTCTCCCAATGGCCTCGGCTATGCACGCATTCCCGGCTCCGAGACAAGTCGGCTGAGCGGTGAACGATGCGGCAGCGCGCCTGTTCAACGACGCACAAGTGGCGGGCTGGAAGCGCGTGAACGATGGCGTACATGCCGCAGGTGGCAAGACATTCGTGCAATTGATGCACACCGGACGTGTCAGCCATCCCGCGAACATGGCAGCAGGAACCAAGATCGTCGCGCCTTCCGCCATCGCAGCACCGGGCGAGATGTGGACGGACAACAGCGGCATGCAGCCGCACCCGATCCCCACCGCAATGAGCGAAGCCGATATCGCGCAAGCCATCGCGGAATATGCGAATGCGTGCAAATTGGCCAGTGCCGCTGGCTTCGACGGTGTCGAGCTGCACGCAGCCAATGGTTATCTGATCGATCAGTTCCTCAACACCGCCACCAACCAACGCACCGATCAATGGGGCGGTAGCGTGGAGAACCGCATCCGCTTCGCTGTGGAAATAGCCAAAGCGGCGGCGGCCGCCATCGGTGCCGACCGCATTGGCATGCGCATCTCGCCGTATGGCGTGTTCAACGGCGCAACTCCAGACGACAAGATGGACGCGCTGTACCTGCGCCTGATCGAAGAGTTGAATAAGATCGGTCTGGTGTACATCCATATCGTCGACCACAGCGCCATGGGCGCCCCCGAAGTGAGTCCTGAACTGAAAGCCAAGATTCGCGCCAACTTCAAAGGCAAGTACATCCTGTCCGGCGGCTATGATGCGGCGCGTGCCAATGCCGATCTGGATGCACACAAAGGCGATCTGGTGGCATTCGGCCGCCCCTTCATCTCCAACCCGGATCTGGTAAGCAAGCTGCAAAACGGCACGGCGCTGACCGCGCCGGATTTTGCCACTTTCTATACCCCCGGCGAAAAAGGTTATACGGATTATTGATTCGTCACAGCACCGGACGCCGGTCTTTGGCAGAGCGTCGCCCGGTGATACAATGCGCGCCTTTCAATTTACACGTAAAGGCGTCGCATCATGAGTTTGAACAAAGTCCCTTCCGGCAAAGACCTCCCCAACGATTTCAACGTCATCATCGAGATTCCGATGCATGGCGAGCCCGTTAAATACGAAGTGGACAAAGACTCCGGTGCGATCTTTGTGGATCGCTTCATGAACACCGCGATGCACTACCCGTGCAACTACGGCTACATCCCGCACACGCTGTCCGATGACGGCGATCCGGTGGACGTGCTGGTCATCACCCCGGTGCCGCTGAACAGCGGCGTTGTAGTGCGTTGCCGCCCGTTGTGCGTATTGAAGATGGAAGACGAGTCCGGCTTCGATGCCAAGGTGCTGGCCGTGCCGGTGGACAAACTCTCCACGCTGTATCGCAATCTGAAGAGTCACACCGAGTTGCCCGAGATCGTGCTGAAACAGATCGAACACTTCTTCGCTCACTACAAAGACTTGGAGCCCAACAAGTGGGTCAAGATCGGCGGCTGGGCAGATGTCGAAGAAGCGCGCAAAGAGATCATGGCGGGCGTTGCCAACTATGAGAAATCGGCTGACAAGCCGCAGTTCTAACGAAACACTGATTTAATCCTCCGTTCGTGGTGTACTCGCAAGGAGTAGGCCGTGGCTGTAAGGGGCATTCGCCCCAACAGCACGCTCAGCTTGTCGAACCATGAGCGGAGGATTAAATCAATCAATGTGTAACCCAGAAAGCCCTTCGACAAGCTCAGGGCGAACGAATTAAATCAGAGCTTCCCAAATTTGCAAGGAGATGAAGATGACCGCACGCATCATTGACGGCAAAACCATCGCGCAGGAAGTGCGTGCCGAATGGAAAGTACGTGCCGATGCCTTGAAAGCGCGCGGTATCACGCCCGGACTGGCGGTCATCATCGTCGGTGAAGACCCCGCCTCCAAGGTCTATGTGGCAAATAAAGTGAAAGCCTGTGCCGAGCTGGGTCTGCACTCCGAGCACATCGCCCTGCCCGCCGACACCAGCGAAGCAACGCTACTGGCAAAGATCGCCGAATTGAATGCCGATCCGAAGATACACGGCCTGCTGGTGCAACTGCCCGTGCCCAAGCACATCGACAGCGACAAGGTGTTGAACGCCATCAGCCCGGACAAGGATGTGGACGGATTCCATCCGCTCAATGTCGGTGCGCTGGCGACGGGCAATATGCGCTTTGCGCCTTGCACTCCATACGGCTCACTGGTTCTATTGCAAAAGAGTGGTGTCTCCATCGAAGGTAAACATGCGGTGGTGATCGGTCGCAGCAACATCGTCGGCAAACCGATGGCGCTGTTGTTGTTGCAGCACAATGCCACCGTCACCATTTGCACCTCCAAGACCATTGACCTCGCCAAGTTCACGCGAGACGCCGACATCCTCGTGGTCGCCACCGGCAAGCCGAAGATGATCACCGGCGACATGATCAAGCCCGGTGCAGCGGTCATCGACGTGGGTATCAACCGCATGGAGAACGGCAAACTGTGCGGCGATGTGGATTTCGATTCGGCCAAAGAAGTTGCGGGTTGGATCACGCCGGTACCCGGCGGTGTCGGCCCGATGACCATCACCATGCTGGTGGCGAACACTGTGCAATCGGCGGAACGCGCGGCAGGGAAATAGTGGCCGCGATGACGCCGCAAGCGTTACAGGATTACCTCTACAGCCATATCCCGCTATCCAAGGCGATGGCCGTTGAAGTCAAGACCGCCAGCCCGCAGGGTGTGTGCCTGACTGCCCCGCTCGCGCCCAACATCAACCATAGAGACACTGTGTTCGGCGGTAGCGCCTCTGCTGTCGCCATCCTTTCGGCGTGGGCGCTGCTACATGTCAGCCTGTTGGATGCCAACATCAAAGCGCGCCTCGTCATCCAACACAACAGCATGAGCTACGACCTCCCCATGCCCGGTGCATTCTCCGCCGAAGCCACCGCCCCCACACCAGAAAAGTGGCAACGCTTTCTCGCCACGCTATCCAAACACAAACGCGCACGGATCAGCATCCAGTCGATCTTGTATTGCGAGGGAGAAAGCGTCGGAACATTGATGGCGATTTCGTTGCCATCATCCTCTAGTCAGATTCGGGCAATTCGATTATTTCGCACAGGCCATCAATCGATTAACAAGGCATTAAATTCTTCAAGCTGGATAGGCTTGCCGAACAGATACCCTTGATAAAGTGGACAACCGTTCGCCTCCAGAAAGTCGCGCTGTGCTTGCGTCTCGACACCCTCAGCGATCACTTCCATGCCTAGGTTGTTCGCCATACCAATGATGGTCTGAATAATAGTTGCATCGGTCGCTTTACTGGCCGATGTTCCGCACAAACGACTGGTCGATCTTCAACTGGTTGAGGGGTAATTGCGTCAGATACGACAACGATGAATAACCCGTTCCAAAATCATCCATGGCAAAAGTCACCCCGATCTTCCTGAGCGCTTGCATCTTAGCGATGGTATCGGCGACATCATCGAGCACGATGCTTTCGGTCAACTCAAGTTTGAGATGCTGCGGATCGATGTGCGTATTGTTTAGTATCTCGCATACTTGCTCAACGAAGTCCACCTGACGGAACTGTCTGCCACTGACATTGACTGCCAATTGCAGGGCATTGGTTCTCTCTCCTGCTTCCCACACCTTAATCTGCTCACAAGCACTTTCCAAAACCCAACGTCCGATCGGAATGATGAGTCCGGTCTCTTCAGCCAGCGAAATAAATTCCACGGGTGAGATGACCCCGCGCTGCGGATGTATCCAACGTAGCAAAACTTCCGCCCCTAGGATGCGCCCCTCACGATTGACCTGCATCTGGTAGTACAAGCGAAATTCGTTTTTACGCAGCGCCTCTCGCAATCCGGCTTCCAACTGCGCGCGCGCCTCCAACTCATCTTGCATAAGCGGATCGAAGAAGCGCAATGTGTTGCGACCAGATTTCTTTGCTTCATACATGGCCGTGTCCGCCTGCTTGAGCAATTCATCGAGCTTATCCTTGTGATTGAAAAACAGGGTGACTCCCATGCTCGACGAGCTATGGAATTCATTGCCTTCAAGATCGTAGGGCTGATTGAGTGCGGCGAGCACTTTCTCGCCCACGCCGCGAGCCTGCACTGCGGCATGTGAGCGCTCTTCGCTCAAGCCCTCCAGCAGCAGCACGAACTCGTCGCCACCAAAACGCGCCACGGTATCTCCCTCGCGCACACATAACTGCAAGCGTTTTGCCACCTCGATCAACAACAAATCCCCAATGCCATGACCTTTGGTGTCGTTCAACGTTTTGAAATTATCAAGATCGATAAACAATAAAGCCCCGCCGGTTTGGTTGCGTGCCCCCGTTGCAACGGCTTGACGCAAGCGATCGATGAGTAAACGCCGATTGGGCAACTGGCTCAGCGGATCGAAATAAGCAAGATGATGTATCTCGCTTTCCGCTTGCTTGCGCTCAGTAAAATCGACGAACGTACCAACGTAGTTGGTGACCTTGCCGTCCTTGCCGATCACCGCCGTGATGTTCAGCCATTCCGGATAGATTTCACCGTTCTTGCGCCGATTCCATATCTCCCCTTGCCAACTATTTTCACGGCTCAGACTTTCCCACATGCGCCGGTAGAACTCGACATCCTGCCGGTCCGACTTAAGTAGGGATGGTTTTTTCCCGATGGCTTCCTCTGGGCTATATCCTGTGAGATAGGTGAATGCTTGGTTAACCCGGATGATGATTGCCTGTTCATCGGTCACCATCATGCCTTCTTCGGTCTCGAACGCAATGGCCGCAATACGCAAGTCCGCTTCACGCTCCTCCTGTACTGACATCATGCTGTTGAATGCGACTGCCATTTCCGCGATGTCTTTCGGTCCCGATGGTTCAGCTCGAACTTGAGATTCCCCCTTTTGGGCGCGCCCCATACTGGAAGATAGCAACTCAAGTGGCCGCGACATATTGCGGGTGAGCTGACGGATCATCAGCAAAAAGATCAGCGCGAACGAAAGTGAGATAAGTAAGTTGGTTATGAATATATCGGAGGTCATTCTTGTCAAAGCCGCTTTACTCATTACCACCGAAACATGTCCGAGTAGTTCAGGAATAGATGCGTCATTAAAGGGTGATTCCGGCGAGGGTTGGGAATAAACTGGGGCGACAAAACGCCAAGCCGCTTCACTCTCAGCACTTAGCATCGCAGTTACTTGCAAACCTTCCGCCTGATCGATCCGCTCAAAAAATGGGCTCGAATCGTTTTCGCCTCTCGCCAACAGCATATCTCCATTCGCGTGACGTAGCTCCACCCCGATCACACCGGGGAATGCCATGGTCGCCTTAACTGCCTCCGCTGCGTTGTCTGGTGAAGAGTAGATCAGTGCCAGGGCACTTTGGTGTGCCAGACTGTCTGTAACGCGCCGCCCCTGCTCGATCAAGTCGTGTCTCACTCGCGCATTGACCTGCCACGAGCCAACGATGGAGGAAAAGAAAGCCAAGAATAGAATGCCAAGCGTTACCGCGATGCTTAGCTGACGCTGGAATGTGAACTGATGGAAGAATGCCGCAAATAATTTCCGCATGACCGGCTGCGAGCCTTATTGCTCGGGGAACGCCATGTCAAAGCTTTGCGAATGACTTGCATTAAGCCCGAGATGTTTAGCGGTACGCAGATTGACCGCCATCAGCACTTCACGCAAAGGGAGCATGCCGGGAACATCATTCCCGCCTGCGGTCATGCGATCAAGCGCAGAGCCCGCCAGATAGCGTCCAAGCTCAATGTTGTTAGGGTATAAGGAGAAGAGAACGCCACGGCGAACATGCCCGAAACTGCTGGAGAACACTGCCAAACTGCGACTCCAAGACTCCTGCAACACCAACGGTAATACCGTGCTTTCTTCAACCGTGGTGGAGTCTTGTGGCAACCATATCGCATCTTGTGCATTGTCGATCTTGGAGAATATCTCCTGATAGGTGCGCGTTGCACTGCGTATATCCTGAGCCTCGTAAGCCACCAGCTCCAACCCTTGGGTGATCGCGGCTTCCTTCGCTATGCGCATCATCCAATCGTTCTGATGTGGATCGTACACAGTAAACACTCGCCGTACCTTCGGCATCATTTTTTTCAACCGCGCAAACAACAACGCCGGATCAGGTGACAGGCTGTTCACCTGTAAACTACGCGCCTCATTTTCTGTCGCGGTCAATACGCCACCCACCACCACACCGATATCGCCCTCTAGCGTAGATGCGATCTTGATTCCTTGTCGCCCCAATGCAATCACGACCCGGGTATCCTGCCGACGCAACGCATCTCTCAACTCACCAATATTCACGTTCGGCCCTACCGCAAAATTAGTCACACGCCCCTTGGCCTTTGCTTCAATGCCATCGATGATCTGAGCGAATACACTACGATAGGGCTCACCAATGTCAGGATAGATCACCGCGATCCCCCCTGCACCAGAGGTCTCTGCAATTTTGTTGGAGAGTCGCTTGCTGACAGCGGACGTAACAGAACCCGCGATTTGAATGGGGAATACCAATACCTCCGGATATGCCTCAATAGCGTCGATCACCTCAGAATAATCCGCGGGGATAGATGGACTGGGCGACATATCTATTGGCGATTTTTGAATCGCCCACGCAGACGCAGACACCATTGACCATACAGCCAATAGCATCCAGGCACCTGTACCACCTTGCCGGGCAGAGAACCGCCGACCGCAAAGCTCTGAGAACATCTTAACCATACACATGTTTATCTTCTGAGAAATCTTTCGAGTGAGTCTAGCCGCATCACTTGCACGCAATAATATCAGGCTTTACACTCCCCCACATAGGCATCATGGTTAAAGAGTGCGCGCATCATGGAAGATTGCAGTAGCATATCCCCGCAATGATGGCCAGATAGAAACCGGCACGCTGACCTTGGTCAAGTGACAATAATAAAAGCTAGCTTAGTTTCACTAGGAGGACGCTCACCATGCAACAAGCACTTCTTCGTACATTGTGCGCCTTTGGGGTTCTGACTTGGATCAGCGTGGCTGCCGCACAGCCATCCGAAGAGGAAGACTTGGCGCAGGTCTACGGCGACAAATCCAACATCAGTATCGCCACGGGCAATCAACAACCTATCACCAAAGCGCCATCATCCGCCACGGTAATCACCGCCGAGGACATCAAGGCGATGGGTGCTACCGACCTAGACCAGGCACTGGAAAGCGTGCCGGGATTGCATGTTTCTAAATCAAATGTCGCCTCAAAACCAATATATAGCTTACGTGGCATCCATACCTATCAAAATTCACAGGTTCTGATGCTGGTCAACGGTATCCCGATCACCAATGTGTTTCAGGGTGATCGCAGCCAGATATGGGGCGGCATGCCGCTGGAGAATGTGGCGCGCATCGAAGTGATCCGCGGGCCGGGATCGGCGCTCTATGGTGCCGATGCGTTCTCTGGGGTGATCAATGTCATCACCAAGACTGCGGCAGACATTAAGGGAACCGAATACGGTGTGCGTGCGGGCAGCTTCAGCAGCCGCGATGTGTGGATACAACACGGCGGCAAACTAGCGGCACTAGACACGGCATTCTATCTCCGCACGGGCAATACCGATGGACAGAAAAGCATCATCCAGAAAGATGCCGTAGCCGCTTCCGGCCCCATCAACGAGCAACGCGAGGCGATTGATGCACGTGCCGACTTAGCCAAAGATGCGTGGCGCTTTCGAGCAGCCTATCAGGAACGCAAGGTGGGTACTGGCGCGGGGCTTGCTGCAGCACTGGACCCCGGGGCTCGCGTGTCCGAGAACAGGCTGTATCTGGACTTGAACTATGAACAAGCCAACTGGGCATCAGACTGGGATGTATCCGGCGTAGCTGGTTACTACAATATTAAGCAAAAGCAGGCCGATCCGTACTTCACGCTGTTTCCAGCCGGGGGCATTCCCGGCTTCCCCAACGGGATGATTGGCAACCCCGGCCACTCCGAACGGCACACCCATGCCAGCGTTTCCGCTGTCTATACGGGCTTTGAGCAGCATCGAATCCGCATCGGCGGAGGGGGGCGCAAGGACGACATGTACGAATTTCTGGAAACAAAAAATTTCAGCGCAGTATTTGCGCCACTGCCCGCACTGGTGAATGCAACTGGTAATCCGGCGCTAGTCGCTATGTTGCCGCACAAGCGTAATCTGTCCTATGTGTTTGTTCAAGACGAATGGGCCTTCGCCAAGGACTGGACGCTGACGGCGGGCATACGGCATGACCGCTATTCTGACTTTGGCAGCACCACCAATCCCCGCTTCGCGCTGGTGTGGGATGCGTCCTACAACGTCGTGGTCAAGGCCATGCATGGCAATGCTTTCCGCGCGCCTACTTTCGTAGAACAATATGCCATCAACAACCCGGTGCAATCCGGCAGCGCCAATATCAAGCCGGAGGTCATTAGCACTGACGAGCTGGCGTTTTCCTGGCAGACCACATCCACACTGAAAAATGATTTGAATTTTTTCCGTTACCGCATGCACAACATCATTCAACTTGTCGGTGCAACGATGCAAAATTCAGGTGATCAGACTGGGCGCGGGCTAGAATTGGAATCCACACTAGATGCGACCAGCAACCTCCGGTTAACCGGTAATTTCTCCTTGCAGCACTCCGTAAATGCAACCGGACAAAACGCAGGCATGGCACCGCATCACCGTTTGTTCGGGCGAACCGATTGGCGTTTTGCTCCTCTTTGGAAGCTCGGAATTACAGTCAATCATGTAGCTGGACGCATGCGTGAACCGGGCGACACCCGCTCACAGATTCCCGATTACACGACGGTGGATTTAACCTTGCGCCGCGAAAAGCTCACCAAAGACTGGGAAGCGAGCGCCGTGGTGACAAATCTGTTCAATCAAAACGCAATGGAACCAACCTTCAAATCAGTGGGGATGTTTTCCGACCTGCCACTTCCCGGACGTGCCTTCTACATCCAGCTACAACTCAACCTTTGATGCGGAAGAGAAGTTGGTTGAGTTTGAAGGCGACTTCGTCGCCATCATTCTCTGATCATCAGCTTATGGAATTTAATTCAAGCGGACGAAATGCTTGTTATTTCGGAATGTACGTTGAAATCCGATGAGAAGCAGCAAACCAATCAGCATGGTGATGTAAGTGCTTGGCTCAGGAACCGGCATGATCGATATCACTCCTGCACTAGCAATATTCACATTCCCCCGCTGTTCCAAACTTGAGCGAAGCTTCGAAGCAATTGTGGAAGATAAGTTGATGATCCATTTATCGAAATGTGCCAGCAACGGGAGTAGCGTAAAGCGAGCTAACTCCCCCTGCACTCGCATTGAGCACAATGTTTGAACCTGTTAGTGAGACTCCCTGCCCCATCAAAATAGAAGTGCCAGATAACTGTATCTGTGGTGCATTGATGGCAATATTATCCAACGTCAATGTGCCCGTAGACGACAATGTGATGCCTGCACCATCCGAAAGAATCCCTCCGCTCAGCGTAAGATTTCCCGCACAGCTGAAGGAGAGTGGCGAGTTCACACTGGAAGACAGCGCGCCCGAACAAAAGGTATTTTGTAGATTGACCACGCTTGCTGCATAACTTGTGGATGATGCCAATGCAAAACCAATCAATACCAACAAAAATCTAAGCATGATGCCCCTGAAGCCGATTTAGCCAGTGCTTGACGCTACAGGGAAGGCATGACACTGGTGTGTCAGCCAAAGGCGAAAGACTAGTCCATTCAGTTCAGTAAGGCATTCACAGATCGGTGACGTCGGTGATGAACAAGGTTACTCCGTCTTCGGAAGGTTCCAGGTCTTGCCTGCCGCGCTCCATGTGATGACGATCACCACCACCAACAACATCAGCAGAACCGCCCAAGCAAAAAACTTGAGAATAGTTTTAATCCTGATGCGCTCAATCATGTTTTCACCTTACGCTCTTTCGCTGATATGCCGCTTGACCTATATGCCAAGCGGCATCCGTTATCGATGTGTCAGCCCTCTGCTTGAGCAACATTCAAGCGATACCAGTCCATGCGACGTGTCAGCAGCATCACCGCTGCAAGTGCTGTAAACATCACCAGCGTGCCCATCAATAAGGCGTTGTCTTCTGATTGCAGTACGCCATAGAGCACGGCATACAACAGCGCGATTCCCCCGGTGAAGGCCAGCGCAGGTTTACGGGCTTTCAGCACACCTGCCAGATAGATTCCGATGAGCGCGGAACAGACCACCCCCGAAGCAACATAAGCGGTGAGGAAGGGCATGTGTTCAGACAGGCTGATGATGAGCATGAAGAACATCGCCAGCGCCAATCCGACCAGCATGTATTGCATGGGGTGTATGCGCAGGCTGCGCAGCACTTCGAACATGAAGAAGGCAGTGAACACCAGTACAACGAACAGCACGCCGTATTTCACTGCACGCTCAGACAGCAGATAGACATTGACCGGATCAATGAAGTCCACCGAGAAGCTCTCCACGCCAGCCTGCTGCCCTGCCTCAACCGCAGTGTTACGCGCCAGATTGGTCACCAGCCATTGCGCACTGAAGCCCTGCTCATCCACGGTACGGCTAAGCGGCAGATAGCTGCCGCCAAAGGAAGGATGCGGCCATGAGGATTTGAGCGCCATCTCGGTCGTATTGCCCGATGGGGTGATGGCCAAGGTGGTCATGCCCTGCAACTCCAAAGGCATATCGAAATTGAAAGCATGCGATTCTGCCAATGTTAATGCTGGCAATGACACATGGATGCCATTACCCGGCAATCCTTCGCTGCCCGGTGTAAATTCATATTGGCTTCCGTTGAGCGTCAATATTGGCGCGTTGCGTATGCCGCGCGAGTCGCTCACCTTCATCACAAAAAATGCGGCGAGCGGAACAATGTCACCCAGCGGCTTGTTGAGGCCATAACCTTTGGACACCACAAAATCGCCGCTCACTTTGCTGTGCAAGTTGAATAACCGCGCTTGATATATCCCACGGCTTCTGGTTTCCACATCCGCATCGCCTGTAATCTTCAGGCTGCGTGGCGACACGACCGTATCATGTATAGAGGAATCGGTGATGAGCTTCTCGTTGCCTGCGCTGTCCTTTACCGTTCGATGCTCAAGCAGCTTGTAACGCACCACCAGAAAAGGCCCGCTGAGGGTTTGCGGCCCTGAAGCGCTGTGCGCGATATCCTTTTGCACCTGCTGCTGCAAATATTGCCGTTCGCTGATCTTGGACTGGATCATGCCCAGCGGAATCAACAAGATCAGAGCCAAAAAGCAGATCATGATGGTTTTCGAAAATAATGGATTGCGTAGCATGGGATGCTCCTTGATTTATGTGTGATTCGAATGTTCAGTTTGAAATGCAACACGGACTAGCATGAGTAAAACCCCCGCCATTCCTGCGAGCAGGCAAAACAGGTATAAATGCTCCGTCCAGGAAATCTTCAGCCAAGGGTTCTCGTCAGTGAAGGGTAGAAAGGGACGCACATCCGCGTGCATCACCGCATCCATCAGCACATGGCTATATGTGCCAAGTAATGCACCCAGCCACGCCTGAACATTGCTGAGCGATGTCCCACTGCCCTCGTTCCCCCGCCAGCACTCATACAACTGTGCGGCACGACGGATAGCACTGCGCCCCCACACTGCTGTTGCCGCAGCGATCAGACCAGCACCGATGAAGCTATGTGTCGCACCGTGCAACTGCACATCGTCGTGCAGCATGTGAAACAGCGGCTCCACATCCATCGCCACGTTCGCCAGCGCAAACATGGAAAGACTGAACTGATTAGGAATCACGGCCTTGATGAGCAAGCCCGGCCCGAAATGAAACGGTGTGAACGGCATGATGATCTCCTGTGGGTTGAAGGAGATTGCAGATTGCCGGGGTTATGTGTGGAGAGAATGCGGCTGTGTGTGGTGAATGTGTGGCGGGGGTATGGTGCGCCGGCTAAACCGCCGTCAATTTGTCACATAGGGAATTAAGGTGATCAACCCCAATACGACAGTACCTGCAGCGCAAAGCAATACGCCACCTGCAGCAATGTCCTTGGCTTTTTCCACTGACAGGTGGAATTCCGGCGAAACAATATCGCACACGAATTCAAAGGCCGTATTCATCGCCTCCGCAAACCATACCAGCACAATCGCAACGATCAGCCAGCGCCAATCCTCGGGCCGGATATGCAGCCGCCATCCGACTATCAATACGGCGAGGGTGATTGCCAGATGTAGCCATGCATTGTGCTGAGTCTTGAGCATGTACGCGATTCCTTTCACCGCATAACGGACGCTTTGCACACGATCAGCGAGGGCGAATATCTTGCCTGATTCATTCTTTGTCATCGTCGTTCTCCTGATGCAAACGCCATTCCAGTGCCTTGCTTTGTCTGCCTCCGGCATCTCCGAACAAGCGCGCCTTGATTGCAAAAATCAGACCGAACATGCCGCCTATCAATACACAACATGCCATATACGATCCTTTCAAATTACCGGATAAAGGTGAACTTCCCTGCGGCCATCCAGCACCAGATAGACCGCCGCATCGCCCTGCATATCGGCCGCGATGCACTTCTCCTGCACGCCCTCGCAGACATAGGAGCGGTGCGGAATAAGGCCGGAAATCCCGATTCGATACAGCCCTGGTATTTTTCCCGGATAAAGCACGGCGGCGAGACCGCCATGTCGGCTGATCGCCTGCGCAACCAGCACCTCCGGGTAATGAATGTCACTGATATAGGGCTGCGGCATTGTGTTGCGCGGCTTCTCGATCAAGTGGCGGAAGCCATTCTCTGTTCCGCTGCGTGCCAGAAACTCCAACGCATGCGCCCATACCGAAGCATTGGGACGGTGCCGAACGCCTTCTCTCTCCACCGCCGCGCACTCTTCATCCAGAGCGGAAAAACAAAGCTCAGCTACTTCACTGTCGCCCATTTCAACGGCGGCCAGTGCAGTGCCTGCATACGCGGCTGCCCGCGAGAATCGATAGTTGCCCGTATCAATAGGCCAGAAACGCTGACGATACAGTGTGCCGGATTTATCGAGCAATGTGCGCCGCAACAACAGCCACTGGCGCAACGCTATATCGGACAAAGTCGCATTCAAAAAATAGCTGGGCATGGCTTGCGGCAATGCACCGCCAATCGACGGCAAAGCCAGGCCGGTCAAAGTTGAGCGGCATGGAATAAAACGCCCGGTCAAATCGATGAATTCACTTTCCAGTTGCTGACGAAAGTGCGTTTCATGCGAACGCCAGAGCCGGATATCGTGCGCTTTGACTGCGGCTGCACCAATTGCATTGCAGAGCGGATAAGCCCAGTTTGGCTCGCAAGCGATCAGATAAAAATCGGACTCCTGATAAGCCCGATCCAGCGCACCGACCAGCGATGGGAAGTCGTAAATGTAGGCCTTTCCGGAAGGATGTTTGAGCGTAAAACTGGCGGGAATTTCATAATTCCGCCGCCCCGATGCCGCATGAAACATGGCGATCTGCGTTGCGCAAAATCCGCTGTACATGATGTTGTCGTGTGATACCGGATCGGGATCGTGCCTGAACTTCCCCCAGAGGTTCTCCAGTTCCCAGTATCGCCAGATGCGATGGTCTGTCTGCTTCTCGATCAGGCGCTGTTGCGCTTCATTCAAATAGCCTCCGAATGCGGGAAGCCGCGTGGCCTGCGCCATGGACAAGGCATAGCCGATGAAATTCAACTGGTAGCGCACCGCAGCGGTCTGGAACTGGTCGACCCACTCGAAGCCCTCGAACGAAGCCACCGGCTGCAATGCGCGGTCAAGCAGAAAACGCATGGACTTCAAGTCATTCAGCGTGAATTCCGGTGATGCCGCATCGTGGCTATTCCGGATACAAGATGCCACCTGATGCCCGGATTCCGCAAGATACCGGTTGGCTTCCATCCGCGCGGATGCGGCCAGTTTGCGACGAATAGTAGCCACCAAGGCAATTAGAAAAAACGACATACCAATCATCAGTGGCACCATCAATGTCGCATCCATCTGTGCTCGCCCGCAAATCGCTCTGGGGTATATCGCGTCATGATCCATATCGGTAGCCGACACTGCGGCGAACAGCCAGACAATAGGCGGCGCAAGCACGTTGCCTGTCGCAAACCACAACACGACTGCGGACAAGAACAACAAAATTGCGCTGACCGCCAGCGCTATATGCGCGATACCACTCCAGCTCGTGACATCCGCATATACCAGAAAGCCGCCGCCCGGAAACATGATGCTCAAGCCAAACGCCTTCCAGCGCACATCATCCGCAGAGTGCGCAATAAAGAAACCCAACATGAAAATCGCGCCGTAAATAATGCACAAGCGAATCAACTTGCGCATCGTTACCCTGCCCGACAAATGATGACGCGCAGGCAGCAATGTCAGCGCATCAGCCTGCATCGCATATCAGCTCTTGCGCGAGCACCCGAATCTGGCGCTTGGTTGAATGCGCATTTTCGTTGGCATGCAACGACTCGCCCATGAACTCGCGCAACGTCGGCCCGTTTTTCAGCAGCCTGTCCTTGATAAACTCAAAAACCTCGTGAAACCAGACACGCCGCCCCATCTTCACGTACCAGCGCATGGCATACAGGAAATCAGTGTCACCCGTGAACAGCGTGCGCATGATCGCCTTGGGGCGCAATTGCATGACCACCTCCATCGACTTGACCCATAGAAATACTCGCCATGGCGGCACACGGATGGTGTTGAGCACTTGATGCTTGTAATCCCATTTGCGGGTATCTGGCTGTATCACTTTCCGGTGGAGAACAGTCGAAAAGTATGGCGTCCAGCGGTGCGGGGTCGCATAGAGCATCTGAATCTGGTCCGGGTCGTAACGCATCAGGTGTTTGAGCGAGCGCCAGTAATCCCTGTCCGTTTCCTCTTCAAAGCCGACCACATAAGTCGCCATCGATACGATGCCATGCTCCCTGAGCAGGCGGATGGCTTCCTGATCGTCCCTGGTGGTTGCGCCCTTTTTGATGCTCTTGAGCGTGGCTTCGTCATAGCTTTCGATACCCAGCAGAAAACGGATCACCCCGGCTTGCTTGTACAGATGCAGGATGTCGGCGTCCCGCACGATATCGCTCGCCCTAGTAGAGCCCACCATAAGCAGATCGACTTTTTCTTCAATCAAGGCTTCCAGAAAAGCTTTCCAAGCCTTCCTCGATCCGGTGGGCAACTCGTCGGCAAAATTGATGACCTCGACACCATATTCGCGGTGCAGCCAGGCCATCTCCTTTGCAAACTTCACCGGATCGCGATGCCGCCATTGGGTCCAGAATCCGCGCTGGCCGCAGTAATTGCAGAGATGAGGACAGCCTCTGGAAAACTGGACAACGACGGCTCTCTTGTTTCCCCAGTACGAATAATTGGCCGGATCGATCAACTCCCATCCAACACGGTAGTTATCCAAGTTCCGGATCAATTCGGCATTTGGCGTTGCGATAACCTGCCCGTCTTTGCGGTAGGCAATCCCTGCAATCTGCTCGACGGAGCCTCCCTCCGCCAAGGCGGTCACCAACAGACTGGCCGTTCTTTCTCCCTCCCCGCGCACGACATAGTCGATGGCGGCGTTCGCCTGCAGGATTTCATGCCAATGGTAGGTTGGAAATACGCCTCCGTAGATCACCATAATTTCAGGCATCACGAATTTGATCGCAGCAGCCAGCGCAATAACAGTGGCATGTGCAGTAGACGAACCTGAATGGCCGATCATCAGCATGCGCGGAGCCAATGCAGACACTCGTGAAACAATTTCCTCCTGCGGCAAAAATTCCCTGTCCGCATCCACCAGATGCGCATCGAAACCCGCATCTACCAACGGACCACCGATACTCAGCAATCCCAACGGCGGCAAATTCTCTTGCGGAATCCGGCTGCCGATCGCGGTGTGCGGCGGGTTCAACAGGACGATGCGGACATTCTTGCCGGGCTGCGTGTTCATTCCATCGCATAAAGAAACTGGACTCATGCTGCTCTCCTGGGAGGTAAAGGAGATTGCAGGATGCCGGGGTTATGTGTGGAGAGAATGCGGCAGTGTGTGGTGAATGTGTGGCGAGAAAATCCCTACCGGACAACGCCTGTCTGACCGTAGGGTAGGCACGTTTTTGTGCCCACGCGGTAGAGCCAAAGATATTTCAGCGTGGGCACAAAAACGTGTCCACCCTACTGTACTGCGCCAATTTGATACTGCCTTCGCCCGCAAGCGGGAGAAGAGCTGGGGATAAGGGTCTATGCGCTCGACATAATTTGATTTCTACTTTACGCCCCTCACCCTAATCCTCTCCCGCCTGCGGGAGAGGGAATTATTCCAAAGTTTTGAGGCTGAGTATGGGTATGCGCTTTGAGTCTACCGCACCGGCAAACTCAACCTTGCCTCTACCCCGCCTTGCGGCAGGTTGCGTAATTCCACTTCGCCCCCATGCAAGGCCGCCACTTCTTTGACGAAGGGCAGCCCCAGCCCAGTGCTCTTGCGTTGCGTGCTAGGTCGGGCAAGGGAATAGAAACGCTCGAACACGCGCGACAACGCATAGTCCGGTATGCCAGCGCCTTGGTCGCGCACGATGAGAGTGTGCTTGCCAGACTCGGTTTCCAGAGCCAGCGTGATTTGGCTTCCCGTGGGAGAAAAGTCGATAGCGTTGTCCAGCAGATTGGTCAGCGCCTGACGCAACAGGAAGACTTCACCTTGCACTTCGGCATCGGCGGTATCTGGTTATTGCAGACAATGCCGCGCTGCTGGGCATGCAGCGCCTGGTCGGCGATCACCGTTTCGGCCAAAGCCCGCAAGCCGATAGACTCCACATCTTCCAGCGCGGTGCGGTGCTCCACTTTGGCCAGTGCCAGCAATTTATCCAACATGTCCTTGAGGCGACTGCTTTGCTCGCGGATGTTGCGGGTGAAAGTTGGCACGCTCATCCTGGGGCAGATTCTCATCCAGCAATTCTGCCGAACCGATGAGCGCGGTGAGCGGGCTTTTCATCTCGTGCACAAGGTGATGCACGTAATTCTCCACATACTCGCGCCCGTCCAGCTTCTCGCGCATCTCGGCCAGCGCCCTGCCCAAGCTCAGCCAGTTCGCTGCTGCCCAGTTCCGGCAGTTTTGCCTTTTTGCCTGCGCTCACCTCGCGCGCATAGCGGCGCAGCAAGCCTACAGAACGGGTGAGCCACCAGGTAAACAGCAAGCCGATCGCGAACGCCCCGCCCATCAACCACCAGCCGGCGCGTTCAATACGCAGACGGCTGCGATCGATGAAGGGCTGCACGCTCAACGTGGGCTTGGCAACCGTCAGCACGCCCACCAACTTGTCCTTGCGCATAATCGGTGCGGCGACATGCATCACGGTGCTGCGGCTATCGTTGGGATCGAGCTGCGAACTGCGCACGCCATAACTGCCATGCAGCGTGAGGTACACATCGTTCCACTTCGAATAATCCTGCCCTACCGCCTCAGCCTCGGAGTCGTACACCACGATGCCATGTGCATCGGTGATATAGACGCGCAGATCGAGCGAATCTTTCTTGAAGCCCCAGATGTTCGCATGCGGCTCACGCTCCTGATAACGCCCGAACGCCGCCGCAAAACGCCGGGTATCCAGCTTGCCGGAAGCCTTGTCCTCCGTCGCCAACTCCGCCAGCAGATGCGCCGTATCCACCAGCGTATCCTCCATGGTCTGCCGTACGCCGGGTTTGACCTCTTCGATAAAACTGTTGAGCACGAACCACGCGGCGAGGCCGACGATCAGGAAGTAACCGAGCAGCAGACGCAGGGTGATGTTCATTGCCCCGCCCCGTTCGCCACGCTATACCCCATACCGCGATGCGTAACAATGGGATCAATATCCTCGCGCACCGCCTTGAGCTTGGCACGCAGTGTCTTGATGTGCGTATCCACCGTGCGGTCGGACGTATCCAGCGCATCGCGCCAGATAGCATCCATCAATGTCTCGCGTGAATAGATACGACCGGAATGATCGAGCAGCATCTTGAGCAGCAGAAATTCGTAGCGCGTTAGATCAAGCACTGTCCCGCAGAAACGAATGCGCGCACTCTCCGCATCCACCTCGAACCACGCCGCATTCGCGCTCACCCCGTTAGCAGTCCGCCGACGCAGAATCACCCGCACCCGCGCCACCACCTCGCGCGGAGAAAAAGGCTTGGTCACATAATCGTCCGCCCCGATCTCCAGCCCCACAATGCGATCCACCTCGTCCGAGCGCGCCGTGAGAAACAAAATGGGAATATCCGTGAACTTGCGCGCCTCGCGGCAGACCTCGAAACCGTTCATGTCCGGCAACCCGACATCCAGAATCGCCAGCGCATGAGCGCCGCTGCGCAACTGCTCCAAACCCTCGCTGCCCAGCGTACAGCACTGCGTGGCATAGCCTTCCGACTTGAGCGCATAGGCGAGCACATCTGCGATGGGAGATTCGTCTTCGATGATCAGGATGCTGGTTGGCACGGAGATTAGATAGCTGAAGGTTTCAAATTATGTGTGTGCAATAAGCGCAGCGCATTGCACCGGATGTTTTGTCGAGACACATTCGGCGCAATGCCCTTCGGTTATTGCGCCCTTCCTCGCTAATGTTCAAAATCACCGGACTGCGCGGCTTTTCGCGCAGGTTCAGTGGATTGCTGTGTTAGCCGTCATATCGCATCAATCATATCTGAAATGGCGTCTTTGCCGGTATAACCCTGCACCCAATCCCATCCAGTGTGCATCGTCCACACGAACTGAGCCATTGGTTTGATTTCATCGTATCCGCTCGACCAATCTACGGTTCTATGTAGCACTCTGGTTAGATCCCGGAGGAAGGCGAATACCTGAGGGTCGTCGACATCGATTGCTGTGAGAGTGAATTCCACTTCCCGTCGGAAGATTGAGAGCTCCTGAACAATGGCTGCAACCGTTTGATCATTCATTCCATTAAGGACGACGTCCCACCGCTCTTGATCAGGCGTTACCTTCTCTTTGAAATAGCGTTCGAAGGTCACTCGATCCTTCAGTTGGTCGACGAGGTCAAGACTAGCCGATCTGTTGCAGGTGAACAGGAAGTTGGTGATGCACTCCTCCTTGAGGTTGGAGTACTGCCTGCGTAGATTGGCCTTTAGCCGCTGGCGCTTCTTCCGTTCAGGGATTCTGACTACTAGGACGTAGACAAATAGACTGACGAGGACACCGACCGAAACGTCAAATGCAATTTGATTACCTGTCGAAAAGGGTGAAAGAGCAAGTTGTATCCATGAATCCTTCGCCAAGGTTAGAGCAGGATCAGTGCTCGCCTTTAGCATCACGATGATACAGATCACGCAAAGACCCCAAAGCGCAACATCAAGGGCATTTCGACGAAGCATATGCAGTGGGGTCATTTGATGGTGGCTAGCGTTTGACTTAAGAATGAAAAGTACCGGGGTAAAATTGTGCAGCCCCTACCCCGCCAACCCCACATAAACATTCTGCACGTCGTCGTCCTCGTCGATGGCTTCGAGGAAGGCTTGAACTTCTTCCAGCTCGGCATCGTTGGCAATGGTGACGGGATTCTTGGGGCGGTAGCCCAGTTGGGCAGAGATAACTGTGAAGCCTTGCGCGGGCAATGCTTTGCACACGACATCCAGATCGGTGACGTCGGTGATGAACAGGGTTGCACCTTCTTCGGAAGGTTCAAAATCCTGCGCGCCCGCTTCGATAGCGGCGACTTCGGGGTCAGCATCTTTACTGTTCGGTGTCGCTTCGATCATGCCGACGTAGCTGAAGTCCCACGACACAGAGCCTTCGACACCGAGCTGGCCTTTGCGGAACAGCACGTTCATGCTGGCCTTGGTGCGGTTGATGTTGTCGGAGAGACATTCGACGATGACGGGTACGCGATGCGGGGCGAAACCTTCGTATACGAGACGCTCCAATTGCGCTCCGCCGTCGAGCAGGCCTGCGCCTTTCTTGATGGCGCGATCCAGCGTGTCTTTGGGCATGGAGGCTTTTTTGGCTTGCTCCACCACAAGACGCAGGCGCGAATTCGAGGTCGGGTCGGCACCGCCTTTTGCGGCGACCATGATCTCTTTGGCAAGCTTGCCGAAAACTTTACCTTTTGCGTTCGCTGCGACTTCTTTGTGTCTGGCTTTCCACTGTGCGCCCATGTCTGTTCTCTTTTGTGCTGGTTGTACAAAAATCCCCGAAGGCGCATCTTGCCTCAAGTGGCGGGATGCTTCAATCACGAACGATGGAAATATTCCCGATGGTATGATGCTCTCAAACACAGATAAATGAGGATTCACATGAGCGTCCGCACTGTTGCTACCCAGCCTTTTTCCGACCAAAAACCCGGCACCTCTGGCTTGCGCAAAAAAGTCCCTGTGTTCCAACAAGCGCATTATCTGGAAAACTTTGTACAAAGCATCTTCGACAGCATTTCCCCCTCCAAGGGCGCAACGCTGGTATTGGGCGGCGACGGGCGCTACTACAACCGTGAAGCCATCCAGATCATCCTAAAGATGGCAGCAGCCAACGGTTTCAGCAAAGTGCTGGTCGGGCGCGGCGGCATCCTTTCCACTCCCGCAGCTTCTTGCTTGATCCGCAAGCACAAGACCTTCGGTGGCCTTATCCTTTCTGCCAGCCACAATCCAGGAGGGCCAAAAGAAGACTTCGGCATCAAGTACAACAGCAGTAACGGCGGCCCCGCCACCGAGACGGTGACTGAGGCGATCTATGCCAAGAGCAAGGCGATCACCAGTTACCGCATCCTTGATGCGGCAGATGTGACGCTCGATACACTAGGTACCTCCTCATTAGGCAACATGCAAGTGCAAGTGATCGATCCGGTGAACGACTACGCCGAGTTGATGGAGTCGCTGTTCGACTTTGCCGCAATACGCGTGCTGCTCAAGGGCGGCTTCAAGATCAAGTTCGACGCGATGTACGCGGTGAATGGCCCTTACGCCAAAGACATCCTTGAAGGGAAGTTGGAAGCGGCAGCCGGTAGCGTGATGAACGGCGTACCGCTGGAAGATTTCGGCGGCGGACATCCCGACCCCAATCTGACTTATGCGCACGACTTGGTGGAGATCATGTACGGTGACAACGCGCCGGATTTCGGTGCAGCCTCGGACGGTGATGGCGACCGCAACATGATCTTGGGCAAACATTTCTTCGTAACACCTTCCGATAGCCTCGCCTTGCTCGCCGCCAATGCGACTTTGGTACCGGGCTACAAGCAAGGATTGGCGGGTATCGCAAGGTCAATGCCCACAAGCGCTGCCGCAGACCGCGTAGCGCAGGCACTCAAGATTCCCTGCTACGAAACTCCAACTGGCTGGAAATTCTTCGGCAACCTGATGGATGCAGGCAAGGTCACGCTGTGTGGCGAAGAGAGCTTTGGCACGGGTTCGGATCATGTGCGTGAAAAAGACGGTCTGTGGGCGGTGCTATTCTGGCTGAACATCTTGGCGGTGCGCAAACAACCGGTGGAAGCCATTGTGCGCGAACACTGGGCGAAATACGGCCGCAACTTCTATTCGCGTTACGACTATGAAGGCCTAGCGACCGAAGCTGCGAACGGAGTCATGCAACATCTGCGTGAGAACTTCGCCGCGCTTACCGGGAAACAGTTCGGCAAATACACCGTTAGCACATGCGACGACTTCAGTTACACCGATCCGGTGGATGGCAGTGTGAGTAAAGGCCAAGGCCTGCGTATCCTCTTCACGGACGGCTCGCGCATCATCTTCCGCTTATCCGGCACGGGCACAGAAGGCGCAACCTTGCGTGTATATCTGGAAGCGTATGAGGCCGATGTCTCGCAACATCACCTAGATGCACAGGAAGCCTTGAAAGAATTGATCCAGATCGCCTTACGCATCTCTGAATTGCAGATGCGTACCGGACGTGATCAACCGACGGTCATTACTTAGTATTTTTCTTAGACGGCGTTGCAGCGGCCACACCCGAGGCTGTTGCAACCCCTTCGCTGCCCACCACCTGAAAGAAGACCTCGCCCTGCTTGACCATGCCGAGCTCGCTGCGTGCGCGCTCTTCAACAGCCTCGGTCCCACGTTTTAGATCACGCACTTCGGCATCCAGTGCCGAGTTGCGCCGTTGCGTCTGCTCGTTGCTTTGTTTCTGCACATCGACCTGCTGGCCCATCTCCCATACCTTCAGCCAGCTTCCCTTGCCCAGCCACAGCGGATATTGCAACAGCAAGAGAAGCGCAATCAGGATATAGGTGACGACACGCACAGCTTACATCAGCCCAACTGGTAATAAGCTCCACGCCCTGGATACGAGGCACTGTCACCGAGGTCCTCTTCGATACGCAGCAGTTGGTTGTACTTCGCCATGCGGTCGGAACGGGATAGCGATCCCGTCTTGATCTGCAAGGCATTGGTCGCCACCGCCAGATCGGCGATGGTGGAATCTTCCGTTTCACCGGAACGATGCGAGATGACGGCAGTGTAACCGGCACGTTTCGCCATTTCGATAGCAGCGAAGGTTTCAGTCAGCGTACCGATCTGGTTCACCTTGATCAGGATGGAGTTTGCGATACCACGCTTGATACCTTCGCGCAGTATCTTGGTATTGGTCACGAACACGTCATCACCGACCAATTGGATCTGCTTGCCGAGGCGGTCGGTCAATGCTTTCCAGCCGTCCCAGTCATGCTCGCTCATGCCGTCTTCCAACGTGATGACTGGATACTTATCTACCCATGAAGCATACATGTCGATGATCTGCGCGGCGGTCAATGTCAGGCCATCTGCCTTCAGATGGTATTTACCATCCTTGTAGAACTCGGACGCTGCGGCATCGATACCGATCGCCACATCCGTGCCCGGTACATAACCTGCGGCTTCGATCGCTTCGACGATGACTTTCAATGCAGCTTCATTGGAACCCAAGGCTGGTGCAAAACCGCCTTCGTCACCCACGGTGGTGGTTAGGCCGCGATGATGCAGGATCGCCTTCAAGGCATGGAATACTTCTGCGCCGCAACGCAACGCCTCGCGGAAACTTTCTGCGCCGACCGGAATGATCATGAATTCTTGAATATCCGCACCGCCGGTGGCATGCGCCCCGCCGTTGATGATGTTCATCATGGGTACGGGCATCTCCATGCGTGCAGCACCGCCAAGGTAACGATACAAAGGCAGACCGCTTTCTTCTGCTGCGGCACGCGCCACGGCCATCGATACGGCGAGGATCGCGTTGGCACCCAATCGCGATTTTGATTCTGTTCCGTCCAGATCAATCATGGTTTGATCGATAAAAGCTTGCTCGGCGGCATCCAAGCCGATGATCGCTTCTGCGATCTCGGTGTTGACGTTCTCCACGGCCTTCAACACGCCCTTACCTAGATAGCGTTGTTTATCGCCATCACGTAATTCGATCGCTTCTTTCTCTCCGGTGGATGCACCGGAAGGCACAGCAGCACGCCCCATCACACCAGACTCCAGCAACACATCCGCTTCTACCGTGGGGTTGCCTCGGGAATCCAAAATCTCACGCGCTACGACATCAACAATTGCACTCATTCTCTTTCCTTCGCTCACACACTTTTCAAGTTAACGTTCTCTTCGATAAAACCTTGCTGCTTCACTAAGGCATCCAACACTTTCAGTGTCTGCAACAACTTTTGCAGATGCCCCAATGGGAATGCATTCGGGCCGTCCGACAATGCTTTGGCAGGATCCGGGTGTGTCTCCATGAACACGCCGGCCACACCCGCCGCCACTGCGGCACGTGCCAACACCGGTACGAATTCACGCTGCCCGCCGCTAGCTGTGCCCTGCCCACCGGGCAATTGCACTGAGTGTGTGGCATCAAACACCACTGGACATCCGGTGTTGCGCATCACCGCCAGCGAGCGCATGTCCGATACCAGATTGTTGTAGCCGAACGAAGCGCCGCGCTCACACACCATGATGGTGTCGCCACCACTCACTTCGCGCGCCTTATCCACCACGTTCTTCATGTCCCACGGCGACAAGAACTGACCTTTCTTGATGTTCACCGGTTTGCCGGATCTCGCCACGGCGTGGATGAAATCGGTCTGGCGGCATAGAAAAGCGGGTGTTTGCAGCACATCCACCACAGCCGCCACTGGTGCGATCTCATCTTCATCATGCACATCAGTCAACACTGGCACGCCGATCTGCGCTTTGACCTTTTCCAGAATCTTCAACCCGGCCTCCATACCGAAGCCTCGGAACGTCTTGCCCGAGCTGCGATTGGCTTTGTCGTACGAAGATTTATAGATGAAGTTTATCTGCAACTCGTTGCAAATCTCTTTCAATTGTCCAGCAGTATCCAACGCCATCTGCTCGGACTCGATCACGCACGGACCGGCGATCAGGAACAGCGGCTTATCTAGACCAACTTCAAAATTGCACAACTTCATACAGATTCCTTATGCGTCACAGCAGCTCTGACGTAGGCCTCGAACAAGGGATGTCCTGCACGCGGTGTGGAGGTGAACTCTGGGTGGAACTGCACACCAACAAACCAAGGGTGCATGGTCTCTGGCAACTCCATCATTTCCGGCAGATCCTCGGAAGGCGTACGTGCGGAAATGATCAGTCCAGTCTTTTCCAATGCGGGAACATAATGGTTGTTCACTTCGTAACGATGACGGTGACGCTCATTGACTTCATCACCATAGATACGCTGCGCCATGGTATTAGGCTTGACAGGGCAGCGTTGCGAACCGAGACGCATCGTGCCTCCCATATCGGAATCGGCGCTGCGCTTAGCGACCTTACCATCCCGATCCAACCACTCGGTGATCAATGCCACTACCGGATGTTCGGATTCCAGATTGAATTCGGTACTGTTCGCATCCTTCATCCCTGCCATATGACGCGCATATTCGATCACAGCGAGTTGCATGCCCAAGCAGATACCGAGGTAAGGAACTTTATTCTCGCGTGCATAACGGATGGCGGAAATCTTGCCTTCCGTACCACGTACACCGAAACCGCCCGGCACCAAGATCGCATCAAGATTTTTCAGGCATCCTATACCCTCACTCTCAATGACTTCCGAATCCAGATATTCGATGTTCACGCGCGTTGCGGTATGGATACCCGCGTGACGTAAGGCTTCAATCAAGGATTTGTACGACTCGGTCAGATCGACATATTTGCCGACCATACCGATGGTGATCTCATGCTGCGGATTCTCTTGTGCTGCAATCAATTTTTGCCATACTGATAGATTGGCTGGTGGTGCGTTCAAAGCCAATTCTTCACAGATGATGCGATCCAATCCTTGCTCATGCAACATTTGCGGGACTTTGTAGATGCTATCTGCATCCCACATCGAGATCACGCTATCTTCTCGCACATTGGCAAACAACGATATCTTTGCGCGCTCATCTTCCGGAATGCGACGGTCGGCACGACACAGCAAGGCGGTCGGAAAAATACCGATCTCGCGCAGCTTTTGCACACTATGTTGTGTCGGCTTCGTTTTCAGCTCACCGGCAGTCGCAATATAAGGGACGAGCGTGAGGTGGACATATGCGACTTGATGACGCCCCATGCGCAAGCCCATTTGACGGGCAGCTTCGAGAAAGGGCAGCGACTCGATGTCACCTACCGTGCCACCGATCTCTACGATAGCCACGTCCGCGTTGCCATCATGCGAAGCGGCTGCACCGCGCTCAACGAAGGCTTGTATCTCATTGGTGATATGCGGAATCACTTGCACCGTCTTGCCCAGATATTCACCGCGCCGCTCTTTGCGAATCACGCTTTCGTATATTTGCCCGGTGGTAAAGTTATTGGCCTTGCGCATCTTGGCCGAGATGAACCGTTCGTAGTGCCCCAGATCCAAATCGGTTTCGGCACCATCTTCGGTGACAAACACCTCACCGTGTTGAAATGGACTCATCGTGCCCGGATCAACGTTGATGTATGGATCCAACTTTAGCATCGTAACCTTGAGACCGCGTGATTCTAGGATAGCCGCAAGTGAAGCGGCGGCGATGCCTTTTCCTAAGGAAGAGACAACGCCGCCGGTAATAAAGATGTACTTGGTCATGGAGCGCGATTGTATCGCAAAACAGTCGGCCTCTCAAAGGAAGAAGCGCGCCCTGCTGCTGATATTGCGGTTCCTATTTTCACACGCCGCCCCACGCCGTTAGCAGGTGATGATCGCTTGTCGATCATCACGACTCCACAAAGCAAAAGACCCCGCCTTTTTGGGCGGGGTCTTCACTTTATAAGGAGTCTGACGATGACCTACTTTCACATGCGGATGCACACTATCATTGGCGCGAAGTCGTTTCACTGTCCTGTTCGAGATGGGAAGGAGTGGGGCCAACTTGCTATGGTCGTCAGACATAACTGTTATCAATCGCTGAAACTGCTTGCAGTCCCAGCGCCTGATGTGATTCTGGAAGAAGTAAAGAGGTGTTTTGATTGTTCGCGAAACTTGCATTACTTGCAACTTTACCTAATGTTATAGGATCAAGCCGCACGGGCAATTAGTATCGGTTAGCTTAACGCATTACTGCGCTTCCACACCCGACCTATCAACGTGGTAGTCTTCCACGACCCTTCAGGGTAATCAAGTTACCAGGGAAGTCTAATCTTGAGGCGAGTTTCCCGCTTAGATGCTTTCAGCGGTTATCTCTTCCGTATATAGCTACCCGGCGATACGACTGGCGTCATAACCGGTACACCAGAGATACGTCCACTCCGGTCCTCTCGTACTAGGAGCAGGTCCCCTCAAACTTCCAGCGCCCAAGGCAGATAGGGACCAAACTGTCTCACGACGTTTTAAACCCAGCTCACGTACCACTTTAAATGGCGAACAGCCATACCCTTGGGACCGGCTACAGCCCCAGGATGTGATGAGCCGACATCGAGGTGCCAAACTCCCCCGTCGATATGAACTCTTGGGAGGAATCAGCCTGTTATCCCCAGAGTACCTTTTATCCGTTGAGCGATGGCCCTTCCATACAGAACCACCGGATCACTATGACCTGCTTTCGCACCTGCTCGACTTGTCAGTCTCGCAGTTAAGCATCCTTTTGCCATTGCACTATCAGTACGATGTCCGACCGTACCTAGGATACCTTCGTACTCCTCCGTTACACTTTGGGAGGAGACCGCCCCAGTCAAACTGCCTACCATGCAATGTCCCCAACCCCGATCAGGGGTCTAGGTTAGAACCTCAAACACACCAGGCTGGTATTTCAACGTCGGCTCCACGATGTCTGGCGACACCGCTTCAAAGCCTCCCAGCTATCCTACACAGGTCTATTCAAAATCCAATGCAAAGCTACAGTAAAGGTTCATGGGGTCTTTCCGTCTAGCCTCGGGTAGATTGCATCTTCACAAACATTTCAACTTCGCTGAGTCCCGGGTGGAGACAGTGTGGCCATCGTTACGCCATTCGTGCAGGTCGGAACTTACCCGACAAGGAATTTCGCTACCTTAGGACCGTTATAGTTACGGCCGCCGTTTACTGGGACTTCAATCAAGAGCTTGCACCCCATCATTTAATCTTCCAGCACCGGGCAGGCGTCACACTCTATACGTCCACTTTCGTGTTTGCAGAGTGCTGTGTTTTTATTAAACAGTCGCAGCCACCATTTCACTGCAACCCCATCGAGCTTCACGAGCAAGTCGCTACACTCTATCGGGGCGCACCTTTTCCCGAAGTTACGGTGCTAATTTGCCGAGTTCCTTCACCCGAGTTCTCTCAAGCGCCTTAGAATTCTCATCCTACCCACCTGTGTCGGTTTGCGGTACGGTCTCAATACAACTGAAGCTTAGTGGCTTTTCTTGGAAGCTTGGTATCAGCAACTTCGCGCCCGAAGGCACTCGTTATCACGCCTCAGAATTGACCTCCCGGATTTGCCTAAGAGATCTCCCTACACGCTTCAACTGGGACATCCAACACCCAGCTTGCTTAACCTTCTCCGTCCCCACATCGCATTGTATTGAGGTACAGGAATATTAACCTGTTTCCCATCGACTACGCATTTCTGCCTCGCCTTAGGGGCCGACTCACCCTGCTCCGATGAACGTTGAACAGGAAACCTTGGGTTTTCGGCGAGGGAGCCTTTCACTCCCTTTATCGCTACTCATGTCAGCATTCGCACTTCTGATACCTCCAGCATGGTTCACACCACACCTTCGCAGGCCTACAGAACGCTCTCCTACCATATCCAAAGGATATCCGCGATTTCGGTGCATAGTTTGAGCCCCGTTACATCTTCCGCGCAGGACGACTCGATCAGTGAGCTATTACGCTTTCTTTAAATGATGGCTGCTTCTAAGCCAACATCC
>CAWGHS010000007.1:0-30000 GCA_963822425.1 uncultured beta proteobacterium | reverse complement strand
ATTTTGTTGCGCGCCCTCATTCAGGATGGAGCCAGCAACTTGCGCCCCGGACAATTTGTTGAAGCCACGATAGGCACGGCAGGCGATGCCATGGATCAGTGGAGTATCCCTAACGGCGCGTTAGCACGCTTGGGTAACAAGACCATAGTTTTCATTGAAACCCCCAAAGGATTCCGCACTGAGGCGGTCACGCTACTGCATGAAGGAACCAACAACAGCATCGTGACGGGTAATTTCAAAGGGGATGAAAAGATTGCCGTGCGCGGGGTATCAGCACTCAAGGCCAGCCTGATGGGCATTGGCGGAGGCGCATAATGCTTTCCAAATTAGTCGAATTTGCGCTGACCCAGCGCTTGCTTGTCTCCGCCCTCACGCTACTACTCATCGGCGCGGGTATCGCCTCGTTCCGTGAACTCCCTATCGACGCCTTTCCCGATGTGTCTTCGACTCAAGTGAAGATCATCATGAAAGCGCCCGGCATGACACCAGAGGAAGTGGAAGCACGCATCGTCACCCCCATTGAACTAGAGATGCTGGGCATTCCCAATCAACGCATGCTGCGCTCTATCTCAAAATATGCCATCGCCGATATCACCCTCGACTTTAACGACGGCACCGATATCTACTGGGCGCGCCAACAAGTCGCAGAGCGCCTGAACAATGCCCTGCGCGATCTACCTGGCGGCGCCAGCGGCGGACTAGCCCCAATCACCACCCCGCTTGGCGAGATGTTCATGTTCACCGTGGAAGGTGAAGACCTCTCCTTGGAGCAACGCCGCACTATATTGGATTGGACCATACGCCCAGCGTTACGCACTTTACCCGGCGTGGCTGATGTCAACTCACTCGGCGGCTTGGCACGTAGCTTTGAAGTAGTACCAGATCACACCGCTCTCGCTGCGCGCGGACTCTCCATGCTCCAATTGCAGCAGGCACTGGAAGCTAACAACCGCAACGACGGAGCGGGCCGATTGAGTGATGGCGATGAAGCCTTGCTGGTTCGTGCCGAGGGCAGCATCAAGGATCTGCAAGACGTACGCAACATCGTTATTGCCAGCCCCGGCAACAATCCTATCCGTGTCAGCGATGTCGCACAAGTACGCATCGGCAGCCTCACCCGTTATGGTGTCGTGACCATGGATGGAAAGAGTGAAGCGGTTGAAGGCTTAGTACTTGGCTTACGCGGAGCGAATGCGCAAAAGGTCGTGGAAGGTGTACGCACCAAACTTGCCGAACTTGCCCACACACTACCTAAGGGCGTATCCACCAAAGTCTTTTATGATCGCGGCAGCTTGGTTCAACGCGCCATTGGCACCGTCTCTAAAGCGCTCACCGAAGCCATCGTACTCGTCGTCATCCTGTTAGTGCTGTTCCTCGGCAATCTGCGTGCCGCACTGGTTGTTGCGCTCACCTTACCCCTTGCTGTGCTAGTCACTTTTATTTTGATGCAACAGTTCGGCATGTCGGCCAACCTGATGTCATTAGGCGGTCTAGCCATCGCCATCGGAATGCTGGTCGACGCTGCCGTGGTCGTGGTGGAGAACATCATCAACCACCTCAGCGGAAGGCAACAACACATCCCGCACTTGCACATCATCTACCGCGCGGTAAAAGAGGTCATCACCCCAGTTGCCGCTGGGGTCGCCATCATCATCATCGTATTCCTGCCCTTGATGACGCTGCAAGGTTTGGAAGGTAAGCTATTCATCCCCGTTGCCTTGACCATTGTTTTCGCATTGGCAGCCTCACTGCTGTTGTCACTCACCGTCATTCCCATGATGGCTTCTTTTCTATTAAAGACTGCCCATCACGGTGATCCATGGCTGGTACGCAAAGCACTTCAAATATATACCCCCCTTCTCGATCTGGCGCTGCGCAAAGAGCGTGTCGTACTCATCACGGCTGTCGTCACGCTGCTACTGACAGGCGTCGTCTACACCTTCATCGGCAAAGCCTTCATGCCCGAAATGGATGAAGGTGACATCATTATGCAGACGGCAAAACTTCCCTCCATCAATTTGGTGCAGACCGCCGAGATCGACCGTCGCGTACAAGCGGCCATCCTTAAACAAGTGCCCGAAGTGAAAGGTATCGTCTCCCGCGCGGGAGCGGATGAATTAGGGCTTGATCCGATGGGACTGAACGAGACCGACAACTTCCTCGTACTCAAACCGCAGGAAGAATGGCGTTCCCCGGACAAGAACGCGATCATTGACGATGTGCGCAAAGTGATGGGGAATTTTC
Organism: uncultured beta proteobacterium; assembly: GCA_963822425.1. Classification (GTDB taxonomy): domain Bacteria; phylum Pseudomonadota; class Gammaproteobacteria; order Burkholderiales; family Gallionellaceae; genus Sideroxyarcus. The sequence continues at coordinate 27,756 of CAWGHS010000007.1, read as the reverse complement.
CAGGCTTGGAATACAACTTCACCCAACCGATCGCCATGCGTGTCTCCGAGATGCTGACCGGAACCCGTGGCGATGTCGCAATCAAAATATTCGGCCCCGACATCCGCAAACTCAGCGAACTCGCAGAGAAGATGGTGAAGCTCATCGAAGGCATCAAGGGGAGCGAAGATGCTTACACCGTCAAGAATAACGGCGTGCAATATTATCGCGTCATCATCGACCGCCTGGCCGCAGGTCGTCTGGGGCTGAGCGTAGACGACATCAGCAACACGCTACGGACCCAAGTAGAAGGCCGACAGCTCGGCACGGTGATCGAAGAGGGGCGACGTACGCCTTTACTGGTACGCGGAGAAGCGGATGTACAACAATCCCCTGCACTATTTTCTGCACTCACACTACCACTGACAAATGGACAAAGCGTACCGCTATCCGTCGTCGCCAAGCTTGAACGTAGTGATGGGCCGGTGAAAGTGGATCGAGAGAACAGTCAGCGCATGGTAGTGATCCAAACCAATGTGCGTGACCGAGACCTCGTCGGTTTTGTAGAAGAAGCAAAGGCCGCAGTCGCTACACAACTTCCCTTGCCTGAAGGTTACCGCATCACCTGGGGCGGCCAATTCGAGAACCAGCAACGTGCCGCAGCTCGTTTAGCCGTCGTCGTCCCGGTCGCACTGGGTTTGATCTTCATGTTGCTATTCGCCACTTTCGGCTCAGTACGTCAAGCTGCTCTGGTACTCACCAACATTCCATTCGCCCTCATCGGAGGCGTATTCGCCTTATGGATCAGCGGACAATATCTTTCCGTCCCAGCCTCCGTCGGCTTTATCGCGCTACTCGGCATCGCGGTGTTGAATGGTGTGGTGATGGTGTCCTACTTCAATCAACTACACGCCGAGGGTATGCACATCACGCAAGTCATCATGGAAGGCGCGAAGCGGCGCCTACGTCCGGTGCTGATGACCGCGAGCATCACCGCCTTCGGCCTGTTGCCACTCCTATTCGCACACGGCCCCGGCTCCGAGATACAAAAACCGCTGGCCATCGTCGTCACTGGTGGTCTAGTCAGTTCGACCCTACTGACCCTCATTATGCTGCCGATCCTATATCGTCGTTTCGGTATTGAATCCCCAAGGAAAACATCATGAAGGAAATGAATTGCTGCTTGACACTGGTCTGTCACCGCTCACTGGAAGAGCGGTTGGTCGATCATCTACTGGAACATCCTGAATGGGTATATGGCTTTTCCATGTTCAAGACCGAAGGCGCCAGCCAAAAAGAACGCTTGCCCAGCATGATCGAACAAGTCCGTGGACGTTCGCAACGGATCGCTTTTCAATCAGTGATGAATCTTGGAGGATGCACAAGCATTGATCGCCCATCTTAAACATGCGGAAAGTAATCCAGAGATCGCCTACTGGATCACGCCAGTGATCGAATTCGGGAGGCTGGCATGAGAACCTTGCTCTTCCGCATGCTTGCCCCATGCCTTCTGTCGGTGTCGGTCTACGCCGCAGAAGCGGACTTTCCCCGACTTGCCCCCGCACGAACAAGTGGATGCCGCGCTGAGCAACCACATCAGCGTCTTGAACGCAGAAACCGGGATCAAGATCGAACAAGTCAATCAACGCAAATGGGAAAGTGGCAATTACGAATTCAATCTGCGCGCAGGCTCTTCGCAACGTCAGATCGTTGCCGCCGGGCAAAAAATGAAAGAATGGGACGTTGCGCTGGAACGCCCGCTGCGTCTCATCAACAAAGGCATAATCGATAGCGATATCGGCGAAGAAGGGGTCGCCCATGCGCACCATGTGCTCGGTGACGCCCGACATGAAGCCGGTCGTACTTTGCTTCACCAGTGGTTCAACTGGCAGCGCGAACAAATGCAAGTTGCGGTGTGGCAACAACAAGTGGACATCCTCAAGCAACAGGCACAGACCACCGAAAAGCGCCTCAAGGCGGGTGATGCGCCGCGCATGGAACTGAGTCAGGCGAACGCAGCCGCGTCACAGGCTACAGTCTCACTGCATCAAGCCAAGATGCGTGCCGAGCTAGCTGGCAATGAATTGGCGAGACACTTCCCGCTCATCCTCCTGCCAGCGCAACTCACCCCACCCGAACCTCTGCCTATCGCAGAGAATTTCGACTATTGGAAACAAACCATACTCGATCACAACCACGAACTGGAGATGGTGCGTTCTGAACGGCGCATCCAAGAGATGTTGGCGAAACGCAGTCGTGCAGACCGCATGCCCGACCCCACACTGGGGGTACGCTACTCCAACGAAATGAGCGGCAACGAAAAAGTGGCCGGCATGTATATCTCCATCCCCATCTCGTTCGGTTTGCGTAGTGCCAACGCCGAGAATGCCGAATATCAGGCGCAGATCGCAGGGGATCGCGAGAACGCCGTACGTCGCCGCTTGGAAGCAGACATCTATGCCGCACACACACAAGCACTCAATAGCTACCAGATATGGTTGCAAGCTAAAGAAGCCTCCAACAGCATCCGCCAGAATGCAGAATTGATCACACGCGCTTACAGCTTGGGCGAAAGCAGCCTTTCTGACACGCTGACTGCGCGTCGTTTGGCACTGGAATCCACCTTATCCGAAAGCATTGCGCGATTGGATGCCAACGAAGCGCGTTATCGTTTGTTGCTTGACGCCCATCAACTGTGGACGACCGACACAGATCACCACGGAGAACATTGATGTCAACTCAAGAATGGGTAGGTGGGATCGCCGCCACACTCACCACCTGCTCCTTTATTCCACAGGTCTTTCGCGTATGGCAAACCAGACATACCAAGGACATCTCACTCCTCATGTACACCCTGTTCACTATCGGTGTAGCACTCTGGTTGACCTATGGCATTTTGCTCGAATCCTGGCCTATCATCATCGCCAATGGCATCACCGTATTACTCGCAGGAACTGTACTGGTACTCAAGTTACGTTTCGGTTGAATCCCGCTTTCGCTGGGTTACAATTCCCACCATAGGGAAGCGACAGTTCATATAAAAACCATGCTCAAAAAGATCCAAGTCGGTGACGTGCGCTCAGGCATGTTCATACATGAAATCTGCGGTAGTTGGATGGATCACCCATTCTGGAAAAAATCCTTCCTGCTCGCGACTGCCGAAGATCTGAAAACACTCAAGACCTGCGGCATTCAGGAGTTGTGGATAGATACCGACAAAGGGCTGGATGTGGAATCCGCAGCGATTGTCTCAACCGTCGAAGAAGAACAGAAAAAGATCGAGGACGAACTCCTCAAGATTGCCAAGGAGCCGCCCCCAGAACCTCGCCTCCCCATCCACGAAGAGCTGGAACGGGCGCGCAAACTACAAGCAAAGAGCAAGGCCGCAGTCACCTCCATGTTTCAGGAAGCCCGCATGGGTAACGCGATCAAGGTCAGCGAAGCTGCCCCTTTGGTGGAGGAGATCAACCAATCCATCACGCGCAACCCAGAAGCCTTTATCAATCTGGCGCGACTCAAGAATAAAGATGATTACACCTATCTACACTCAGTTGCTGTCTGCGCCCTGATGATCGCGCTGGGCAAGCAGTTGGGATTGACCGGACAAGATGTGAAAGACGCCGGTCTTGCGGGTTTGTTGCACGATGTCGGCAAAATGATGATTCCAGACGAAGTGCTCAACAAGCCCGGCAAGCTCACCGACGAGGAATTCGAAATCATCAAGGCACATCCGCGCAAGGGATGGGAAGTGTTGCAAGGGTCGCCGGACATGACCGACGCCGCACTTGATGTGTGTCTGCACCACCATGAACGGGTAGATGGTACTGGCTATCCCGAACGCATCTCTGGCGAGAAGCTCACATTGTTCGCACGCATGGGCGCAGTGTGTGATGTGTATGACGCCCTCACCTCCAATCGCTGCTACAAGAACGGTTGGGAGCCCGCCGAAACCATACGCAAAATGGCGGAGTGGCGGAATGGGCACTTCGACGAAAGAGTATTCCAAGCCTTTGTCAAAACCATCGGCATCTATCCATCCGGCACCTTGGTCAAACTCAAGTCCGGCAAACTGGCCGTCGTCATCGAGCAAACTGACAAAAGCCTGCTGACGCCCATTGTAAAGGCCTTCTTTTCAACCAAATCCAATGAACCCTTTCTGCCCGAATTGATCAACCTGAGTAAATCTCAGGAGAGTATCGTCAGCGCTGAAGACCCCATCAAATGGGGCTTTGATCTGAAACAGATCACTGGTATGTGAATAATAAAACTCACTTAAGGAGAAACGCCAATGTCCAATATCCAATCTGTCTTACATGAGACCCGTGTGTTCAACCCGTCCGATGCATTCGTCAAGCAAGCGAACGTTTCCGGCATGGCTGCCTATCAAGCCTTGGCGCAAGCGGCAGTGGATGACTATGAGGGTTATTGGGCCAAACTCGCGCGCGAACACATCCAATGGCGCAAACCCTTCACCAAGACACTGGACGACAGCAAGGCACCGTTCTATAAATGGTTCGAGGACGGCGAACTGAACGTCTCTTACAACTGTCTCGACAAACACCTCACGACACAACCGGAAAAGATCGCACTCATCTTTGAAGCCGATGATGGCAAAGTCACCAAGATCAACTATCGCGACCTGCATGCCCGTGTGTGCCAATTCGCCAACGGCCTCAAGTCACGTGGCATCAAGAAAAGCGACCGCGTCATCATCTATCTGCCGATGAGTATCGAAGCAGTCGTTGCCATGCAAGCCTGCGCCCGCATCGGCGCGATCCACTCCGTCGTATTCGGCGGCTTCTCCTCCAAGAGCTTGCAAGAACGCATCGTCGATGCCCAAGCCGCGACGGTCATCACTGCCGATTTCCAAATGCGCGGCGGCAAATTGATGCCACTGAAATCCATCGTGGATGAAGCACTTGCGCTGGAAGGTTGCGATGTCGTCAAGAATGTCATCGTCTATCGTCGTGCCGGTGCCGAGATGCAATTCAATGCCGGACGCGATGCATGGTGGCACGACCTCGTTGCCAACCAGTCCAACACCTGCGAACCGGAATGGGTCGGTGCAGAACACCCGCTGTTCATCCTGTATACCTCAGGCTCCACAGGCAAACCCAAGGGCGTGCAGCACTCCAGCGCGGGCTACCTGCTGGGCACCATCCTCACCATGAAATGGGTGTTCGACTACAAGGCCAGCGACATCTTCTGGTGTACTGCCGATGTAGGATGGATCACCGGACACAGCTACGTCACCTACGGCCCGTTGGCAATGGGTGCGACCGAAGTCATCTTCGAAGGTATCCCCACCTATCCCGACGCCGGACGTTTCTGGAAAATGATCCAGGATCACAAGGTCACGACCTTCTACACCGCACCGACCGCGATCCGGTCGCTCATCAAGCTGGGTGGTGAATTGCCAAAGCAATACGACATCTCCAGTCTGCGCCTACTCGGCACCGTAGGCGAGCCGATCAATCCCGAAGCATGGATGTGGTACTACACCGTCGTCGGCCAATCACGCTGCCCCATCGTGGATACGTGGTGGCAGACCGAGACCGGTTGCCACATGATCGCTCCCCTGCCCGGTGCGGTGCCGATCAAACCCGGTTCCTGCACCTTGCCCATCCCCGGCATTCAGGTCGCGGTGGTGGATGAGACCGGTCACGAAGTCGAAAATCAGCATGGTGGATCGCTGGTCATCAAGAAGCCCTTCCCCTCGCAGATTCGCACCATCTGGGGCGACCCTGAGCGCTTCAAAAAGAGCTACTTCCCCGAAGAGATGCATGGCTACTACCTCGCAGGCGACTCCGCTCACCGCGATGAAGATGGCTATATCTGGATCATGGGACGCAATGACGATGTACTGAAAGTCTCCGGCCATCGCTTGGGTACGATGGAGATAGAATCGGCGCTGGTCTCCAACCCGCTGGTCGCAGAAGCTGCCGTCGTCGGGCGTCCGCACGACATCAAAGGCGAGTCCATCGTCGCCTTCGTCGTCCTCAAAGGCACCCGCCCCAGCGAGGCTGCAAAAGCCAAGGAGATCGTCGAGACATTGCGCAACTGGGTCGCCAAGGAGATCGGCCCCATCGCCAAGCCAGATGAGATCCGTTTCGGCGACAACCTGCCCAAGACCCGTTCCGGCAAGATCATGCGCCGCCTGTTGCGCTCTATCGCACAAGGCGACCAGATCACGCAGGACACCTCGACGCTGGAAAATCCAGCCATCTTGGAGCAACTAAAAGAGATCATTAAGTGACGCATCGCTGGATTTTGGAACAAACCCAGCAGAAGTGATCCCTTAACTGACTGAAAACTTTGCCTTATGCCGCGAACAGACGGCATAAGGCATCGGTGTTTAAGATTGACGCACTCCGCCCCCTCCGCTACCATCGCGACACTTTTCATCCGTCCGGTCGCCTATAGTGCATTTCAACAAACCGTTACTGCTGATCCTTAGCGCCGTGCTCGGTTGCACCGTCGCCATCACCTCCCGCGCAGATACGGCTTCGGTGTTGAATAGCCCCGAGTTATCGGCACCCGCCGACACAGCCGCAGCGTCGGCGACTCAGAATACTTCTCCAACAGCAGTCACTCCCCCCGTATTCGACGAAGCCGAGACGCAATCTCCCGCGCCGATACGCGAGGCCATGATCGTCGCTCCTGAGCCGCCTATCGGCGATCTGTGGAAACGTATCCGCACCAGCTACGGCATGAAGGAACTAAACAGTCCTTTGATCAAGCGCCATGAGAAATGGTACGCCAGCCATCCCGACTACGTATTGCGCATGTCCGAACGTGCCCGGCGCTATCTGTTCTACATCGCAGAAGAAGTCGAACGTCGCGGCATGCCCTCCGAGATCGCGCTGTTGCCGATGATCGAAAGTGCATTCAATCCCGGTGCCAACTCGGTCGCAAGCGCTTCCGGCATCTGGCAATTCATCCCCTCTACCGGCAAACACTTCGGCTTGGAACAGAACTGGTGGCACGACGGTCGCCGCGACATCGTCGGCGCGACCAACGGCGCGTTGGACTACCTGCAAAAGCTGCACGACCAGTTCGGTGATTGGGAGCTCGCGCTCGCCGCTTATAACTGGGGCGAGAATGCGGTCGCACGCGCGCAGGCCTCCAACCGCAAGCGCCACAAACCCACCGATTACTCGCATCTCAAGATGCCGCGCGAAACGCGCAACTACGTACCCAAGCTGCTCGCCATCAAAAACATCGTGAACGACCCGGCTCACTTTGGCCTCGTACTCAGCCCCATCCCTGATGAATCCTATTTCGAAGCCGTCGCCACCACGCAGCACATCGACGTCAAGGTCGCTGCGGAATTAGCCGACATCTCGATGGAAGAATTCATCGCACTCAACCCAGGGCATAATCGTCCGGTGATCTTGCAAGACAGCGGCAACGTGCTATTGCTGCCGGTAGACAAGGTCGAGATCTTCCGCACCAACTTCGCTAAAACCAACCAGCGTCTGGTCTCGTGGCAACCGTATGAAAGCAAGAAAGGCGAAAGCTTTGGGCAGATCGCCGAACACTTCGGCCTGACTCTGGCCGAGTTACGCACGGCGAACGGCCTGTCTAAATACGCACAAGAAAGTAACGGTCAGACCCTGCTCGTCCCCATTGGCAATGACGAACCGGTTGCCCAGTTCGCCGCATTCAACATGCACCCTTCTGCCGTGGCCGAGATGTATGGCGCCGTGCGCTACACAGTGCACCGAGGCGATACGATATCCACCATCGCGCGTCGCTTCCATGTCAGCCAAGCGCAGTTGCGCGACGCGAACCACGGTAGCAGCCGCTTGCGCATCGGCCAACACTTCAACATCGTGCTCGCTGACCGTCGCACCAGCCACAAACGCAGCAAGGTCGCCGCAACCAAGGTCAAGAAGACCCAAGCCCGCAAGTCGACCCGCATGAAGGTCGCCCTCAACACCCGTTAATTTTTCTGCTGATATAGATGGCAGCGCACGCCATGCGTGGCGCTGATATCCGTCACCTCTGGATAGCCTGCACAGGCAGCCATCACCTGCGGGCAGCGTGGCGCGAAATGACAGCCCGCTGGCGGATTCGCGGGTGACGGCATATCCCCCTCCAACTTGATGAATGTCCTGCCCTTACCGTCGATACGCGGCACCGCCGAGAGCAATGCTTGCGTATACGGATGCTTGGGGGATCGCATCACCTCTTCCGTCATGCCGCGTTCGACGATGCGCCCCAGATACATCACGCACACTTCATGCGCCAGATATTCCACCACCGCCAAATTGTGCGTGATGAAGAGATAGCTCAATCCCAATTCCTCTTGCAGCGATTTCAACAGATTCAGAATCTGCGCCTGCACCGACACATCCAGCGCAGAGGTCGGCTCATCGCAGATCAACAACTGCGGCGATACCGCCAAAGCGCGGGCGATAGCGATACGCTGACGCTGCCCCCCGGAGAACTCATGCGGGTAACGCCATTTACTCTCACGCGCCAAACCGCATTTATCCAGCAGCTCGTCGATATGCGCCTGTCGCGCAGTGCTATCACCGCCGATGTTCAGCGCACTCATGCCTTCTTCGAGAATCTCCGCCACGCGCATCTTGGGATTGAGCGAAGCATAAGGATCCTGAAACACCATCTGCATCGCCGCACGTGAAGCGGATGATCCGATCAACTCGTGCCCTTCAAATTGCACACTGCCCGCTGTCGGTCGAATCAATTGCAGCAACGCCTTACCCAACGTGGTCTTGCCGCAGCCGGACTCCCCCACCAGCGCCAGCGTGCGTCCAGAGGGGATCGACAGCGACACACCATCCACCGCTTTCACCTGTCCGACCACGCGTTGCAATAGCCCTTTACGGATGGGGAAATGCACCTTTAAGTCGCGCACCTCAAGCAGTGTAGAAGGACTCCTCGCCGCAACCTTCTCCCCCGGGATGAGCGAAAGCTGCTTTTCCGTTGCGGCTTGCGCGCTTCCATTCTCGCCATACAAATGGCATAACACCCCTTGCCCCTCCGCCAGCGCTGACCACTGCGGTGTCTGCTCACGGCACAGCGTCCATGCGTGATCACAGCGTGCGGCAAAGCGGCAGCCCTGCTCGATACTGCCGAGCGGCGGCACGCTACCCGGAATAGCGCTCAACGGCTGCCCGGCACGTGCCGCACCGGGCAAGGCTGCAAACAATTTCTGCGTATAGGGATGCAAAGGTTGGGCGAAGAGCTGTTCCCGCGAGGCTTGTTCTACGATCTGCCCGGCATACATCACAGCGACACGATGTGCCGTCTCCGCCACCACACCGAGGTCGTGCGTGATGAGCAATATCGCCATACCAGATTTATCTTGCATGTCGCGCAGGAGTTGCAGCACCTGCGCTTGTATCGTCACATCCAGTGCAGTGGTCGGCTCGTCGGCGATGAGCAATTTCGGATTGCCCGCCAACGCCATCGCGATCATCACACGCTGCTTCATCCCGCCGGAAAGTTGGAACGGATATTCATGCACACGGCGCGCCGCATCGGGATACCGACCTGATCGAGCAACTCGATGCAGCGCTGCTCGATCTGCCCCCTCTCCCTCTGGGGGAGGGCTGGGGTGGGGGAACACTCGTTAAGGGCAAGCGATTTCCCATGCAAGCTCAACACCTCGGCGATCTGCTGCCCCACCGTCATCACCGGATTCAAACTCAATCCCGGCTCCTGAAAGATCATCGCCATCGTGCCACCGCGCACCGCACGCATCTCGCGCTCCGGCAAATCGAATAGGCCAACCTCCTCCAACTGCGCCGCGCCACTCGCCTGCGCCACCCCATCCGGCAGCAAGCGCATCAGCGAAAGCGCCGTCATGGATTTACCGCAACCCGATTCACCCAGCAACGCGAAAGTCTCGCCCGCTGCAATGTCGAACGAAACACCATCGACGATATTCGCGCCGTTGTGCAAGGATGTGGTGAGCGAAACGACAGAAAGTAATGAACTCATGTTTTACCTATCCAGCGGACTGAGCGTGTGCTGTTGGGGCTTTAGCCCCTTACAGCCACGGCCTACTCCTTGCGGGTAGACCACACCCTTGCCGCCTTTATTGAGGACGTGAGTGTAAATCATCGTAGTGGAAACTGGTACGTCCCAGGTTTCGTAGACATCTGATATGGGGTTTGTGAAACTGGAGGCATGATGAGCAGTGATCGATATACGGACGAATTCCAGAAGGATGCGATCAAACAGGTAACGGAGCGGAGCGCCGGTTAGCTCTACATTTGGCACCCACTTGATGCCATAAGACACACAGGTGTAGCATCGGCACTATGAAGCCTGTGAACTGGAACACCGAAAAAAAATATCCGCCTCAAGGCTGAGCGCGGCGTATCTTTTGAGGAGGTCGTGTCTGCCATTTCAAATGGTGGCCTGCTTGTCGTGCTAGACCATCCGAACACAGGGCAATATCCGAACCAACGAATGTTTGTGGTTCGTATTCGTGGCTACGCTTATTTGGTGCCGTTTGTAGAGACAAAACAAGAGATTTTCTTGAAGACAATTATTCCGAGCAGGAAAGCCACTCGCACATATCTTGATGAGGAGCGTTGAAATGGACAAAGAAAGTAAACTTGAGGAAGAAATCTTGGCATCTTTTGAAAGAGGTGAATGGCAGCCTTCCTCGAAAGGCAAAAGCGAAATTGCTCGTTTTGCGGCAATCGCCTCTGCTTCTCTGGCAAAGGACAAGCGGGTCAATATTCGTATCTCATCCCGCGACCTCGACGATATTCAGGCAAAGGCTGCAGAAGAGGCAATACCTTATCAAACTTTGATGTCCAGTGTTCTGCACAAATATGTCACAGGACGTCTTGTAGAGCCGCAAACCAGCCCAACCCGCCGTTCAAGCGGGACGCCGCGCAAGCGCGGCGCCTCTTAACTTTACGTTATGCGTAGCCGCCCCATGCGCTCACCACAGTTCGTAGTAGCTTTGGTCATTGTCTTGGCTGGTCTATTGACTGGCTGTGGTTCCAGTGAGCCCGACAAAGAGGTGCTTCAGCGGGCTTTCGTTCAACACTCAGGTGGCTACGAAGATCTCCTGAAGATGTACCGTGAAGACATAGTTGAATCTAACGTCAGCTTTTGTGAGTGCAGAGAGTCCAAGCCGCACACAGTGCGGACTGCGGCCTCAAAGACATGAGTGCACTCTGCGCGTTGGAAGGTGGGAGGACTATCAGCGCCGCCTGAATCAACTTGGCATTCTTTGGGTGGAACACAACAAGCCAGCCGATAGGTTCTACTTCGTAACCTATTACAAACCAATCCTCATGAACGCTAGGTTGCTGGGGGTTGTCTTTTCAGAAGAGCAAACCCCTCAGGTTCCCACGTATTACCCCAAGCAGGAATGGTGGCCAATTCAAGGCGGGTGGCACTCGTTTCTCATGATCGATGGCTAACCCTACGCATAACCCTGCGGTCCACCGGATTGACACGACGTACGCGTTTACGTACCATTCAACCTTCTTTGAAGGAGCACAAAATGCAAACACTTACCGCCAGCGAAGCACGCGCGAATTTGTACCGGCTCATTGATGAGGCAGTCGAGTCTCATTCGCCAATCATCATTTCAGGGAAGCGCAACAATGCTGTGCTGCTCTCTGCAGAAGATTGGGGCGCAATTCAAGAAACCTTGTATCTTCTTGCCGTGCCCGGCATGCGCGAATCGATAAAAGCAGGCATGGCCGAGCCCCTCGCGAAAAGTGCGAAGGGACTTAAGTGGTGAGTTGGGAGGTTGTTTATGCCAAGCAAGCGCTCAAAGATGCCAAGAAGCTTGCTGCAAGCGGTCTCAAACCCAAGGCGCAAGAACTACTAGCTTTGCTTGCTAACGATCCATTTCAAAATCCGCCGCCCTTCGAGAAGTTGGTTGGCGATCTTGCCGGCGCTTACTCGCGCCGCATCAATATTCAGCACCGTATCGTGTACGAAGTTTTTACCAAAGAAAAAATCGTTCGTATCCTGAGGATGTGGACGCACTATGAATAGGCATTAATACTCTTACATTGAAGGCTTGCTATGAAATCTGAAGTTGTCGCCGAAGCTGCTCGTGCCACTCTTGACGGCAGCATTCCATTTCCAGAGGTTGTCAGAAGACTCGTTGAAACAGGCGTTGAGTATTACCATGTGGATTATGTTGCACTGCAAAAAACATACTACAGTGCCTCTGGAGAAATTATCAAAACACCAATCAATTACGAAGGTTTACCTTCTGTTGCAGCAGATTTTGATCTTGACGCACTGAGGGCAGCAATTCTCGATAGTCAACAAAATGGACAGCACTACAGGGACTTTACCAAGCGTGTCATGAATGCCGGGGTTCAAGGTTACATCGCATTTCTACGCGGTAAGCGCGTTACCTATTGGGGGCGTGGCGGTGATAATCATACTGAATGGTTTCCTGGTGCAAACTCTTAAAACGCCCAACCTCACGATCGAGAGGGACGTGCCAGAAGCGGTGCGCCCCTTGCTTAACGTTAGCCATTCACGTGCTCCCGCCCCCATCTGACGACGAAGACGGAGACATTGCAGACAACCCGCTCTTGTCTGCGATCAACGCCGATCTTGAGCGCGCTAACAATCAAACTGACAATAGGCTCCTTCTTGCCCTCGCTGCAATTATTTCGGTTCTATTCTTGTCCGAATACTTTCTTGGTAAGAACTTCTGGCTTGAAAGTTTTGCGGCAGCAGCAGTCATCGGCGCCATCGCCTTCACCCTATATGCAGCCGTTCGCCGCAAGGCGGAGGTTGCAGCCAAGTACGGGTTGATCTGCCCAGTGTGCAAATATAGGCCAAGTGCACACATGGTTCTCTCAGCAGCAATGACGCAACGGTGCAGGAAGTGCGGAGCGCCGCTGAATGGCTAACCCCGCGCTCGATTGGGAGAGATAATGTGCCCCTTAACTTTACGGCAGGAACTTTGACTATGAAGCAGGCAACACTACAGCAGCGCTTAAGATCAAAAAAACGTACCCAGACGCTTCTCGTCGGTGTCGCTTGGTACAGCGAAGAGGGCTGGGCTGAGGTCAAGGCCTCTGCGACAGATCCGGCGTGTTTTGAGGAGTCATTCCCGCAATGGAAGGCTATGGCCAGTACAGCGCGGAGAGAGTTTCAGCGGGCGGGTGTGCGCGCAATTGAGTTCCAGATAATCCCGCAGGATTTTTTTGCGTGGTGTGCGCTGAATGGTCAGGAAAACAACGCCTCATCAAGAGCCCAGTTCGTAACCGAAAAATTGAGCGCTGCGCATAACATAAAAACCTGATCCCGCGCTCAGACAGGTGTACTACTGAAGCACGCTACGTGACGCCACTTTATGTCCCCGTCCTATTCAAACGTGGATCGAAAGCATCGCGCACCGCATCGGCGAACAGGTTCGCCGCCAGCACCAACACCAACATGAAGCAGAACGCTGAAGCCAACGCCCACCACACCATGGGTTCGCGCCCCATCTCCATGCGTGCGGCATTGATCATGGTGCCGAAGGAGATCATCGTAGGATCGACACCCACGCCAACGTAGGACAGCACCGCTTCAGCCAGCACCAGTGCGGAAAAATCCATCACCAGCGAGATGAGCACGATGTGCATCACGTTGGGCATGATGTGGCGAGCAAGGATGCGCAGTGAGGACACGCCGAACGATTGCGCGGCTTGGATGTATTCCATCTCGCGCAGTTTCAATGTCTCGCCACGCAGCAAACGGCACAGCCCGGTCCAGCTCGTCATGCCCAGAATCAGACACAGGAACACCAACCGCAGATCGGCACGCGAAGCCGATGTCGTGAACCATTGCGGATGCGTGTCGATGGTGATCTGCATCATCAGCACCGCCGCCGCAATGAGCAGCACGCTGGGAATGGAACTCAGCACGGTGTAGATGTACTGGATGACATCGTCCACCCAACCCCTGAAATAGCCAGCCGCCACACCAAGGAACAGTGCCAGTGGCAACGTCACCAGTGTCGTCACCGTGCCGATGATGAGACCGGTGCGTATGCTCTTGAGCGAGAGGTACAGCACGTCCTGCCCGACCTTGTCGGTGCCGAGGACGTGGTAGACAGTGGCGAGGTTGGCAAGGGCTCCGATGAGGGAGGCGAGGATGAGGAAGGTGAGAATTACTGGTCGCCCAATTTTTAAACCCGTCATTCCGGCGTAGGCCGGAATCCAGTTATTGGAAAAACTACCGCGCAGCGGTTCAACAGGGTTTTGTCCGCTTCGCTGGATTTTTGATTGGCTGGATTCCGACCTACGTCGGAATGACGAGAGCGCAGCAAGCAGTAGCAATGCAGCAAGCAGCCCAGCCAATCCGCCGACCGCAACCCGCTTCACCACATCCCCATCACGCTGCGACACATCGGTCAGATGCGCCCCGCCGTATTGCAACTTCGGATACTCGCGCACGATGTTGCCCTGTGCATCGGTTCTGGTCTCTTTGGCATACAGCGTCAATGCGAACGGCTCGGAATAGGTCTTCTCGGTATGCGTGCGCAGCGGCTCGACCAGTTTGTCGAACACGCTCAACACTTCGGGGGAATAGACTTTTTCGCCATTGCTCTGTTGTGGCAATGCGACGCAGAAATGCAAGGTATCGAGGAAGCCAACCAGCAGAAACAGCGACAGCACCAGTAATGACACCATCGCCATATTGCTCTTTGCCACGCGTCGCCACGGCAACAACAGGTGCTCACGTTGGCGGATATACCATGCAGCGATGATCCCCGCCGCCAGCAACAGGAAAACCAGCCCATCGCTCCACAAGATGACAGGTATGAAGTTCATAACATCAATTCTTCCATCCCGTTCGTGGTGAACTTGTCGAACCATGAACGGGCATGACAGTGCGCCCCTTCGACAAGCTCAGGGCGAACGGTGATTAGGGTTATCAGATGCTTCATTGCAGCCTCACCCGTGGATCAACGACGGTATAAGACACATCGGTCAGGATCAACCCGACGATGTACAGCACCGAACCGAGAAAGACCATCGCACGCACCACGCTGAAATCCTGCGCGTTGATGGCGTCGATGGTGTAGCTGCCCAAACCGGGGATACCGAAGAACGATTCGGTGAGCAGACTGCCCATGAACAGCAACGGGATGATCACCACCACGCCGGTCAGAATGGGGATCATCGCGTTCTTCAGCACATGGGTGAACAGCACGCGCAGCTCGGACAAGCCCTTGGCACGTGCCGTGCGCACGTAGTCCTTGCCGATCTCTTCGAGGAAGATGGTGCGATACCAGCGGCTGCTGGAGCCGATGCCACCGACCACTCCGATGAAGATGGGTAGCACCACGAACTTAAAACTATCCATGCCGCCCGCATAACCGGAGATGGGCACCAGATTCCACAGCTTGCTCACGAGAAATTGCCCGCCGATGATGTAGAACAGGCTGGAGATGGACATCAACACCACGCACAAGGTCACGCCTGCCGCATCTAACATGCTCGCGCGGAACAGCGTCATCAGCAACGCGAAGCTGACATACATGAGCAGACCGATGATGAAAGTCGGCAATGCAATGGCGAGGCTCGGCCCCATGCGCGTAGCGATCTCGCGACCGATGCTGCGCCCGTCATCGGAATACCCGAAATCGAACACGAACATGCTGGCGGATTTTTGCCAGAAGATAGTATCGGTGATTTTTTCAGCGCCGCTGGCTGCGCTGTTGATGAGCAAAGGTTTATCGTAACCGCGCTGCTGCTTCCATTTTTCGATGGCTTCCGGCGTCACGCGTTTGATGCCGAGCTGCATACGCGCCATGTCGTCCGGCGTGTTCACCACGAAGAAGAGTGCGAAGGTGAGCAGATTCACCCCGATGAGGATGGGTATCGCGTAAAGAATGCGGCGGATGAGGTAGGCGATCATGAGTGGCGCTATTGTAAGGGTAACTCCCGCATTGCCAAACCCTGAAAGCTACGGGAGAATGCGGCGGCCATGTCCATATGAGCACATGATGCGCGCTCATATGAATTCCTTAACTCCGCCCCCAAAGAGATCAAGTTGAATGACGTAAGCTCTCCCCTCGCATCTTCCGACCGCGAACAAACGCGTAGCGAAGAGATCGCCAATAGCAGCATTCACGGCATCGGCATGCTTGCGGCCATCGTCGGCACGCCGATGTTGATCGATCACGCGGCACGACATGGAGAGCTGGGCTACATCATCGGCACCAGCATCTTCTCCGCAACCATGATCCTGCTCTACCTGGCTTCCACCATCTATCACGCGCTGTTGCCCTCCCAACACAAAAACTTCTTTCACTTGATCGATCACATCATGATCTACCTGCTCATCGCGGGAACCTACACCCCCTACACCTTGGGCGTGTTGCATGGTGCATGGGGGTGGACGCTTTTCGGCATCATCTGGGGACTCGCCGTCACCGGAATGACGTTGAAGATATTCAAGCGTATGGGACATCCGGTCATTTCAACGGGGCTGTATCTGGTGATGGGCTGGCTCATGCTGGTCGCCATCGAACCCATGTTCGCCAAGGTCTCCACGCTAGGCCTGTTATGGCTGCTGGCGGGGGGCATCTGTTATACCGTCGGGGTGTTCTTCTATGCCACGGATGACCGCTTGCGCTACGGGCATAGCATCTGGCATCTGTTCGTACTGGCGGGCACGGCCAGCCACTACTTCGCTGTCTGGTACGCTATCTGACCATTGCCATCACGCCTCTTCGCGCTTCTGTAGCGTACGCCACATCCAGAACCCAAACAGTGACAACAAGCCACCTCCCAACCACAACGGCCAGCGCACAGGCTGATTCCACTCATGACGCAAGCGGTCGCGCTGCTGCGTATCCACGCGCCAATATTTGAGTTTGTTGTTGGCCATGATGTTGGGTTTGACGTTGTGCAGCCAGCCATGTTGCAGCACGTAGTTCTTGGGGTGATAGCCCCATAACCACGGCGAATCACGCCGCAATATCTCCAACATCTGGTCGATGATCGCCTGTCGTGCCGGACTATTTTCCATGTTCTTCATTTGCCCGAACAACTGGTCAAACTCGGCATTGCTATAATTGGATGCATTCTCGCCCCCTTTAGCCACCTTGCCCTGCGGGCCATGCAGCAGGAACAGGAAATTCTCCGGGTCGGGGTAGTCCGCGTTCCAACCGAAGAAATACAACTGCGTGTCACCGCGTCGTATCTTGTCCTGAAACCGGTTGTAGTCGGTGCTGCGCACATCGAGTTGCACACCGATCTTGTCGAACTGTTTGCGCATCCAATCAAGGCGCGATTTGTTGCCCATGCCGCCGGGCGTGGTGTCGAGGTGAATGACCAAGGGCTGCTGGGTCTTGGCATCCACGCCATCGGGATAGCCCGCCTCAGCTAATAGACGCTTTGCCTCTTCGATGGATTTTCGTTTGGGCGCTCCATCGACCCAGTCGTAGACATAACGATTGATGCCCTCTTTGCCTTCGCGATAGCCGAAGATACCGGGAGGGACGGGCGACTGCGCCGCGATGCCGCGACCATTGGCGAAGATGGAAACGAACTCTTCGAAATCCACCGCGATGGCGATGGCGCGACGCAACTTGCGCGCGCGCTCGGGATCGCAAAAAGTTTCTCTTCGTTTGCTCCCTCTCCCATCGGGGGAGGGTTGGGGGGGGGGGACACTCGTTGAGTTCGCACATCCCCCAACAACCGGATCGAGCCAGTTGAATCCGGTGTACATGGTAGAGGTGGAGACCGAGGTGGAGAGCGTGATGCCCTGCGCTTTCATCGCATCGCTGACGTTGGTTTCACCAGTGACACTGACCTGCACCGCTTGGTCGAAGCTATCCGAACTGATGCCGGAGGCATCGTAATAACCTTGCAGGAATTTATTCCAATACGGGATGGTCTCTTTTTCCAACGAGAACACGATGCGCTCGATCAGCGGTAATGGCTTGCCTGCATCGAGCAGCAGTCCAGCTTGTGCATCCCCCGCCTCGCCTTCTGTCGGATAGTGTTCACTGTCGTAATAGGGATTGCGCGTGAGCACCATGCGCCGATTCGGATCGTTCTCCGACAAATAATAGGGACCGCTACCCACCGGCCACCAATCCAGCGACAGATTGCGTTCGCGCATGCCGGGCTGCGCATAGAAACGCTCAGCCTCTTGCGGCATCGGCGAGAAGAACGGCATCGCCAGCCAATACGTGAACTGCGGATACTTGCCGTGAATGGTGATGCGATAGGTGGTCGCGTCCACCACCTCTACGCCCGGCAAGTCATATCGATTCAGATCAAGAAAGTCATTCGGATGCGTCTTGGCCGCCGCTTGCAGTGTTGCGGCATAGTCCTTGAGGCCGACGATGTATTCGCTCATCACCCCGGCGATAGGCGTGTGCAAGGCCGGATGCACGAGACGCTTGATCTGATAGGCATAGTCAGCAGCCGTCACCTCGCGTGTCGCAGTCTTGGCAAAATCACCCAAGGAACGAATCCCCGTCATCTCTTTGAGCCCGACATTCCCCGGCACGAAGGCCGGATGCGGTTGGTAGCGCATATGCGGCTTGAGGTGTATCTCATATACGCTATAGGCGATGCGCTCTGCGCTGGCGGTATCGGGTAGTGGGCGCTGTTGCTTATCCAGATAGCGTACGCTCGGCATCGCGCTGGCCGCGAGCGGCACCAACTGATAAGGACGCTTCAGATAATGGTATTGCAGCGGCGGCGCATAGATATGCGCCAAGAACTCGTATTCGTTCTCGCTATACGCTTGTGCCGGATCAAGATGCTTAGGGCGCTCGGTGAACGCGGTATAGAGGATGGATTTACTATCATCGTCTGCCGGATAGGGTGTATTCCACAAGCCGCCATCACAGGCAGCAAGGGGCACCAGCAGCAATATCCATATCATTCTCATGGCGCAAGAGTTTATCCGAAAGGACGTGCTTCGCGGTAAGATTGCGGCAATCGTCAAAACCAAGCGGTGAAAAAAACAATGAACCAAGATTGGAAAATCTTCTTAGATGCACAGCACGCACGGATACAAGATGGCGTGGTACAACATTTCGGCGATGCCGCTGCCGAACGTATCGCCACGCGCGATGGCACAGTCATGTGCGACCTGTCGCAGTTCGGCATCCTCAAAGTCAGCGGGGACGATGCTCAAGGATTCTTGCATAATCTGTTCAGCAGCGATGTGAATGCGCTCACGCCGCAACAGGCGCTGTACAGCAGCTTCAACACCGCCAAAGGCCGCACCTTGGCGACCTTTCTAATCTGGCGCAATGACAACGAATTCTTTCTGCACTTACCGCAAAGCGTACTAGCTGCGATCCAGAAGAAGCTGTCGATGTATGTGTTGCGCAGCAAAGTGAAGATCGAGAATGTGAGCGATGCGCTCGTTTGTCTTGGACTTTCCGGCGCGAATGCCGCGAACTTGCTGCAACAGCACTTCCCTGCCCTGCCCACGAACCCGCTCGATGTCATTCATCACACTGATGTCGGCCTCATCCGGCTCGGTGTGGATCGCTTGCAGATCGTCACCACGACACAACACGCGCCGGCTCTGTGGCAGAAACTCAGCGGCAGTGCGCGTCCGGTCGGTTCTCCTTGCTGGGACTGGCTCAACATCCGTGCCGGCATCCCCGTCATTCAGGCGCAGACACAAGAGGCATTCGTGCCACAGATGGCGAACCTCGATCTCATCGGCGGTGTGAATTTCAAAAAAGGCTGCTACCCGGGACAAGAGATCGTGGCGCGGATGCAATATCTCGGTAAATTGAAACGCCGCATGTATCTCGCGCATGTGGATAGCGAGGTCGCGCCGCAAGCCGGGAGCGAGTTGTTCAGCACCGAGATGGAAGGCCAAGTCTGCGGCACGGTAGTCGACGCGCAAGCCGCAGCAGGCGGCGGTTACGACCTGCTCGCCGTGGTGCAGATCGCCAGCCACGACACTTATCCGGTACACCTGAACGCGCTGACCGGCGCACGCTTGCAGTTCCTGCCGCTGCCTTACGCACTCCCGTGAACCTGCCAGCCCAACTCTTCACCAACGATTGGTTGTGGCTGGCCAATATGCTCTTTGGATTTTTTCTTTATCGCGCACTGCGCAGTGCGCCTTGGCGCAAAGTGCTGGATAACGGTGCGATGGTGAATGCCTTGGTCGGGTTGGTCTTCGGCACCTTTCTGTTGTGGCAATTCAACGCCGGTATCCGCCCGGGATTCAACTTCCATATCCTCGGCTCGACCTTGTTCGTGCTGATGTTCGGCTGGCAGATCGCCACCGTCACGCTCACCCTGATCATGTGCGGCACATGGCTGCGCATGGATATGCCTGTGCTCAGCCTCGGGCTGAACGGCTTGACGATGATCGTCGTGCCGGTCTTGTTCACCGAATGGTTGTTACGCTTCAGCAAACGCAACCTACCGAAGAATCTTTTCCTGTTCGTTTTGCTGAACGGCTTCGCTTGCGCCGCGTTCGCCATCATCCTGACGGTGCTGGTGACCACCTTGTTATTGCTCGGCCTGACCCATTACACGTGGGCGCAGATCCAATACCACTACCTCATCCCTGCGCCCATCATCATGTTCACCGAAGCCTTTGCCACAGGCATGGTCACCACGGCATTCACCGTATCGCAGCCGGAAGCGATGATGAATTTCAGCGTGGAAGAATATCTAACGGGGAAGTAGCTTCAAACTCATCTTCTTGTGCGGCATCCCGGCATCGAGGAACTCATCGCCGTATTCGACAAAACCAAAGTTACGATAGAACGGGATGGCATAGAGCTGTGCATCCACTTCCACCTGCTGGTAGCCGCGCGCACGCGCCTCATCGAGTAGCGCCTCCATGATGGCTGTGCCCACCTTCTGCTTGCGCCATTGCGGCAATACCGCGATGCGTCCGATGTGTCCATCGGCCAGCATGCGCCCGCAACCGATGGCATCACCATTGAGACTCAATGCCAAAGCATGGCGGCAATCATCATCCTTGCCATCCCACTCCGACTCCACAGGGACATTCTGCTCTCCGATGAACACCGCTTCGCGTATGGCGCGCAACAACGGTTCACCATCGTGCCAACAAACCAGACTGACTGTAAAAGGATTGCTCACCGAACCTCCTCAAGCAACGATTTCGACTTCCGTACCGACCGGTACCTGCTCGAACAACTCCAGCAACTCCGCGTTGCGCATACGCACACAACCACGCGAGCCAGGTTTGCCCAATTCGGTACTGTCCGGCGTACCGTGAATATAAATAAAGCGGCGCATGGTATCGCAACTACCCGCACGGTTGTAACCTCGCTCGCAACCGGACAGCCACAGGATGCGCGTCAATATCCAATCGCGCCCGGAATGGCGTGCCCCCAGTTGAGGTGTATAGACCTCTCCTGTCGGTCGACGCTTCACAAATACCGCATTCTCCGGCTGTCCCGCGCCGATCTTGGCGCGGATGACATGTGTGCCGCGCGGCGTGCAGAAACTGCCGCTTTCCTCGCCGACACCATTGGCTCCGCTGGATATCCGATAACGACGTAACAACTTTCCGCCGTCGTCCAGCAGCTCCAGCGTCTGCGTCGGGATATGGATAGTGATCTTCATCCCCCTCTCCCTTTGGGGGAGGGATGGGGTGGGGGCAATCCCTTATGTTGTTGCTGCCGCCGTTGCGCAAAAAAATCGCTCAGCAGATGACCGCATTCTTCGCTCAGCACACCGCCCTGCATCTGGGCATGGTGATTCAAGCGCGCCTCGTCGAATAGATTGAGCACGCTACCCGCCGCGCCAGTCTTGGGATCGGAAGCACCGAACACCACGCGCGCGATACGCGCATGGAACATCGCCCCGACGCACATCGCGCAGGGCTCCAGCGTGACGAACAACTCGCAATCCACCAAACGATAATTTCCGAGATGTTGCGCCGCATCGCGCAACGCCGATATCTCCGCATGCGCGGAAGGGTCATGCCGCGAAATAGGGGCGTTGCTGCCGCGACCGACGATCGCGCCATCCTTCACCACCACCGCGCCAACCGGCACCTCTCCTGCCTGCGCCGCCTGCGCTGCGAGGCGCAAAGCTTCGCGCATGTAATCGACATCCTGCATCAGATAATGTCCAACGATTAGGGGGCGTCAACCTAGCACAGTTCAAGATATTTGTGTGCGCTTGCCTTGTCGGTGATTTTTGACAACAATGGCGTCCAGTCACCGGAGTGTTCAATGTCAAAACAAGTTGTAGCCGATTTCACCCTGCCCGCCACGGGCGCTGTCGATTTCACGCTTTATCCCATCCGTAACAAATCCTTGGTAATCTACTTCTATCCCAAGGACAATACGCCGGGTTGCACCACCGAGGCACAGCAGTTCCGTGACCTGTATGCCCAATTCGAGAAGGCGGGAAGCGAGATCGTCGGTATTTCACGTGACAGCATCAAATCACACGAGAACTTCAAAACGAAATTCACCTTGCCCTTCGCGTTGCTCTCTGATGCGGATGAGTTGGCCTGCGGGCTGTTCGGCGTGATGAAACAGAAGATGATGTATGGCAAACAGGTACGCGGCATCGAGCGCAGCACCTTCGTGCTCGACACGAAAGGCATCATCCGCAAGGAATGGCGTGGCCTCAAGGCAGATGGCCATGCGCAAGAAGTACTCGCATTTGTGCAAACTTTGTAAAGGACACCATGAACGCTCGTAAAGCAATACCGGAGAAAGACACCAAACTGTTCGTGCTGGATACCAATGTGCTGATGCACGATCCGACCAGCCTGTTCCGTTTCGAAGAACACGATGTCTATCTGCCGATGTTCGTGCTGGAAGAGTTGGACAACAACAAGAAAGGCATGTCGGAAGTCGCCCGCAACGCGCGCCAAGCCAGCCGCTTCCTCGACAACCTCGTCAACGAGAGTCAGACCGACATCACACACGGCGTGTCCTTGCAGGCATTAGGCAACAAGAGTGCGACCGGCCGCTTGTTCTTGCAGACCGAGTTCATCAGCAATCCGTTGCCGGATAATCTGGCCAACGGCAAAGCCGATAACGCCATCCTCGGTGTGGTCAGTTATCTGCACACACAACATAGCAAACGCCAAGTCATTTTGGTCAGTAAAGACATCAACATGCGCATCAAAGCGCGTGCTTTGGCCTTGTCGGCACAGGACTACTTCAACGACAAGGTGCTGGAAGATACCGATCTGCTCTACACCGGCGTGCGCGAGTTGCCTGCCGACTTCTGGGATAAGAACGGCAAAGACATGCAGTCCGGTACGCAGGGCGGACACACCTTCTACAATCTCAAGGGGCCGATGTGTCGCGATCTCTTGGTGAACGAGTTCGTCTATCAGGACGACGCGAACAATCCTTTCTTGGCCGTAGTCGCCGCGCAGGAAGACAGCACGGCCACGCTGCGCACACTCACCGACTACACGCACAGCAAGAACGCGATCTGGGGCATCACCGCGCGCAACCGTGAACAGAATTTCGTGCTCAACCTACTGATGAACCCGGAGATCGATTTCGTCACACTGCTGGGACAGGCGGGCACGGGCAAGACCCTGCTCACACTGGCTGCCGGGTTGATGCAGACGCTGGAACACAAGCTCTATTCCGAGATCATCATGACC
Source organism: uncultured beta proteobacterium (assembly GCA_963822425.1). Lineage (GTDB taxonomy): Bacteria > Pseudomonadota > Gammaproteobacteria > Burkholderiales > Gallionellaceae > Sideroxyarcus. The sequence goes on along the minus strand of CAWGHS010000007.1, from coordinate 4,197 downwards.
CGCGTCACCGTGCCGGTCGGTGAAGACATCGGTTTCCTGCCGGGCACCGAGGAAGAGAAGATGTCGCCGTGGATGGGCGCACTGGACGATAACCTCGACGTGCTGAACAAGTCTGACGACGAAGGCGGCGAATGGGGGCGTGCCGCCACGCGCGATCTGATCCGCAGCCGCATCAAGATCAAGTCGCTCAACTTCATGCGCGGTCGTACCTTCCTCAACAAATATCTCATCATCGACGAGGCGCAGAACTTGACGCCAAAGCAGATGAAGACGCTCATCACCCGCGCCGGTCCCGGCACCAAGGTGGTGTGCATGGGCAACATCGCGCAGATCGATACGCCCTACCTCACCGAAGGCAGCTCCGGCCTGACTTATGTGGTGGATCGCTTCAAGGGATGGGCACACAGCGGCCACGTCACACTGCAACGCGGCGAGCGTTCACGCTTGGCAGACCACGCAGCGGAAGTGTTATGAAGTTGATCGGCTCCACCACCAGCCCTTACGTGCGCAAAGCACGTCTGGTGCTGCTGGAGAAAAACATCGCGCACACCTATGTGGTCGATCCGCCGAGCGATCCGAACAGCGAAGCCTATCGCGTCAACCCGTTGGGACGCATCCCTGCACTCATCCTCGACGATGGAACCTGCGTGTTCGACTCGCCGGTGATCGCCGAATACGTCGATACGTTGAACGACACGCCCATCCTCATCCCGCGCCACGATGCACTCGCCAGGATGCGCGTCAAACGCGGTGAAGCGCTGGCCGACGGCATCATGGATTCCGCCGTCGTCGTAAGGATGGAGAGCATCCGTGCCGTAGAGAAACAAGATCAGTCCACACTCGACCTGCATAACGGCGCTGTCACGCGCGCCTTGGTGCACATGTCCGAACAACTGGGCTCGCATGAATGGTGTGAAGGCAACAACATCACGCTGGCCGATCTGGCACTGGTGAGTGCGCTGGTCTATCTCGATCTGCGCCAAGCCGAACGCGACTGGCGCGGTGCACATCCCAATCTGGCGGCTTACTTCAATCGACTCAGCACACGCGCCAGTGTGCAAACCGCATTGGCGGTATGAGCATGAGTGATATCGAAAAATCCGATGATGAATGGCGCGAAGAACTGACGCCGGAGCAATATGAGATATGCCGCGAATGCGGCACGGAACCCGCCTTCAGCGGTGAATACTGGGATTGCCACGACATCGGCATCTACTGCTGTGTGTGTTGTGGCAACCCGCTGTTCGATTCGGAGACCAAATACGAATCCGGCACCGGCTGGCCGAGTTTCTGGCAACCCATAGACGAAGAGGCCATCGCCTATCGCGAAGACGACCCGCTTGGCATGGATCGTATCGAAGTCATCTGCGCGGCCTGCGACGCTCATCTCGGCCATGTGTTTGAAGATGGACCCGATCCCACTGGAATGCGCTTTTGCATCAACTCAGCCTCACTCGCTTTAGACAGAAAGTAAAAATGAAACTGCTGTTCGATCTTTTTCCCGTCATCCTGTTTTTCGCCGTCTTCAAGTTCGCGGGTGTGTTCGCCGCAACGGCGACAGCCATCGTCGCCACTTTCGTACAAGTCGCTTGGGTGAAGTATCGTCACGGCAAGGTCGATACTATGCTGTGGGTCAGCTTGGGCATCATCACATTGTTCGGCGGCGCCACCTTGCTGCTGCACGATGAGACCTTCATCAAGTGGAAACCCACCGTCCTGTATTGGTTCTTCTCCGCCGCACTGTTGCTGGCCCCCATCCTGTTCAAGAAGAATCTGATGCGTGCGCTGCTACAAGAAAAGATCACCCTGCCCGATCCGGTGTGGGGACACCTCAATCTCGCGTGGAGTGCTTTCTTCGCGCTGCTCGGCGTCGTCAACCTGTATGTCGCCTTCAATTATTCACTCGATGCTTGGGTCAATTTCAAACTATTCGGCGCAACCGGCATGATGCTGGCGTTCGTGTTGCTGCAAAGCTTGTGGCTGTCTAAGCACATGCAAGAAGACCCGAAAGAAGAGAAATGATGTTGTACGCGATCTTCGGCAACGATGTATCCGACAGCTTGGACAGACGCAAAAGCGCACGACCGGCGCATGTGGCACGCTTACAGGCTTTGCAAGACGAGGGACGTTTACTGCTGGCCGGCCCCTTCCCGGCGGTCGACGCCAGCGATCCCGGCATGGCCGGCTTCAGTGGCAGCCTCATCGTGGCCGAGTTCGACTCACTGGCAGCGGCTCAGGCATGGGCGGCAGCCGACCCCTACAACGGGGCGGGCGTTTATGCCCAAATCGCCGTCAGACCATTCAGAAAGACCTTTCCCGCTTAAATAATCAAGTACGCCTTGGTGTGCTATATTCCGCGCCGGGCAATTCTCCCGCCCTAGCAACCTCAACACTTAAAGGAAAGAAACATGCTGAAATTTTCCAAATTCGCACTACTGTCCGCCCTGCTGGCTATCGCCACTGGCGTGCACGCTGCTGATGACAAAGCTGCCGCAGCGACGGAAAAATCCGTTGCGCTGGTGAACGGCGTCGCCATTCCGCAAGCACGCTTGGATTTCGCGCTCAAGATGGCTGCTGCCCAAAAACAACCAGACTCTCCTGAGCTCCGTGCCGACATCCGCAAGCAACTCATCACGCTGGAAGTCCTGTCACAAGCCGCCGCCAAGGCTGGTTTGGATAAACAGACCGAAACCAAAGAGCGGATCGAATATGCACGCCAGAACATCTTGGCAGACATGTTCGTGCAGGATTACATGAAGAGCCATCCGATCAGCGACGATGTCGTGAAGCAAGAATACGAAGCGATCAAGGCTCGTGTCGGTAACAAAGAATTCAAGATCTCGCACATCCAGACCGAAAGCGAAGATGAAGGCAATAAACTCGCTGCGGAGTTGAAGAAGAGCAAGTTCTCCAAAGTCGCCAAAGCCAAGAGCAAAGACCCAACCGCCAAAGAGAATGGTGGCGATCTCGGCTGGGTTGTCCCTTCCAAGCTGCCACAACCTTTGGCCGAAGCCGTTCTCAAATTGGCCAAGGGGCAGATCAGCGCACCCGTCAAGATTCAATACGGTACGCCTGACAGCCCTCAATCCGATTGGCACATCATCAAGCTGGAAGATGTTCGGGATCTGAAAGTACCCACCTTTGAAGATATGAAACAGAACATCACCCAAGGGATGCAGCAGATCGCTTTGCGCAAGTATGTCGAAGAGATGAACAACAAGGCAAAGGTCGAATAAGCCAGTACAGCCACACTAAAAAGGCGACCGAGAGGTCGCCTTTTTGTTTTCAACAAACGCTTGGCAAGCTCACATGTTCCGGCTTTTCTTCACCAAGTCGTAAGCCAGTTGTATCTCTTTCGCCTGCTCAGTCGCCATCTTGATCATGTCTTCCGGCATGCCCTGCCCGATCAACTTGTCCGGATGGTATTGACTCATCAACTTGCGATACGCGCGTTTGATCTCGGCTTCGCTGCTGTCCTGAGTCACACCCAATGCTTTATAGGCATCTTCCAATGCGGCCGCCGTGGTGATCTGACCTCCACCGAAATGGCTCTGGTTCAACACCATGTCCATCATGCGTTTGAACGCCTCGCGCCCATAGCCGAGACGGCCTGCGATGTCCATCAACAACTCTTCTTCCGCCGGATGGAAATGACCATCCGCCAGCGCCATCACGATCAGATAGACCAGCAACATCTCTTTCAGATTGCGCGTGTGACCGCATACCGCCATGAAACGCTTGTAGGTCGGCTCGATGTCGAATTCTGGATCGGCGCCCTTCTTGAATAATGCGATGGCTTGCTGGCGATGCTCTGGCGTCATGCCCAGCTTCTGCATGAACTGCTCCACATGCGCGACCTCTTCTTCCGAGACGCGCCCATCGGCTTTGGCCAACTTACCCATCGAGATGAACACCGTCTCGATGAACACCGCTTGGCGCAGCAGATTCTGCATCGGGTTCATCGCACCGGAACCGAACGCCCGCACGCGATCAATGAACGAGCCCAGCAGGAATCCGAAGAGCACGCCCCACCATCCAAAAAAGTAATAACCTGCAACGATACCGATGAGCTTGAACACGATGGACTCCAGAAGATATTTGGAACAGAAAGAAGGCGCGCATTATACCCTCGCGCCATTAGAAGCTGACGTCGGACACCCGACAAGCTCCTGTTTTATTTCAACCACCAAACAAAAA
>CAWGHS010000006.1:0-255790 GCA_963822425.1 uncultured beta proteobacterium | reverse complement strand
GAACTGCGCTTCGCCCTGATCTTCCTGCTGCTGTTTGCTGTGCTGCAATACGGCTATTCAGCCTGTCAGGGCAGTATGGTTGAACGTATGGTGCTGGATATTGCCACCGTGCGTCCCAGTGCTGTCGCCATTAACCTCATCTCTCCCGAGGCCAACGCCCAAGCCAGCGGGCACAGAATCGTATCGCCGCAGGGTACGCTCTCCATACTCAACGGCTGTGAAGGCACCGAGACACTGTTCATGTTGCTGGCCGCCATTGCGGCCTTCAAGGCACCGTGGAAGCACAAGCTCAAAGGTGCAGCGATAGGCACCTTGCTTATCTACGGGCTGAACCAAATCCGCATCATTAGTCTGTTCTTCGCTTCCCAACAGGATCGCAAATGGTTCGACCTGTTGCACGGCACCATCGCCCCCACACTCATCATCGTATTGAGCGTCCTGTTCTTCCTGTGGTGGTCTAGCGCAAACACACCTGGCAATCATGAACAAACCAGCGCTGCTTAAGTTCGCCATCCTGTTCCTGCTGGCTTACATCGTACTGCTGGCACTATCGCTGCAACTCGGTCAGCACTATGTTGGATTCTGGTTGCCGCTCTACCGCTGGGAGATCGGCTGGCTGTTCCCTGACTTTCAGATTGGCGGCTTGGTGCTGGCTGACAATCGGGGAGAAGGCGTGGTCGCCCTCAATCTGAATCTGGTGCACTACACCGTCCTCGCCGGACAAGTCTTGCATCCCGGAGGCAGCGTATCCAGCTCGACACTCACCGGACATGCACTGCAACACCCGCTGGTGTTGCTGAGTCTGCTCGTCGCATGGCCTGCGGCCAACCTCCCACACCGCATTGCATTGTTGTGCTTAAGTTTGCCGCTCCTGTTATTGATTGAAATGCTCGATGTGCCATTAGTGCTGCTGGGCAGCGTAGAAGACTTGATCCTTGCCAACGTACGACACGACACCTCTTCCTTCTTGGTGGCGTGGATGAACTTCATGAACGGCGGTGGACGTCTGGCTTTGTCTATCGTGGCGGCACTGGTTGCTATCGGTGGTGGAAGGTTTCTGAGTCGGGCTTGGGTGGGATTTAGAGCCAAAGCGTTGGCTTAAACTGACTCCGGCATCACTAGTCCGTTCGGACTACACAAATCCTCTTCAAACTTGATGTAACTGTCATAACCGTATGTCACGATTCTTTCGACCGTTGCTAAACGGTTCCTGAGTGTACCCCGCACGGGGGAGGGTACGCATTCCTCAAGGCGAATTAAGTAAATCCAACTTAATCGTATCTATTCGACGTGGCATCAACATTTGCCCGCGTCTCAGTACTTTATTGTTTGAACAATGTCGGTCAGTTATGGCGCAAACACAAGAGTTGCGGATGCAATCATATGCGCCAACCGCTGATTTCATCTAAAGGGGAATTTCTATGCGTACATATTTGAAGTGGTTTTATGAGCTCAGTTATTTGTTATGGTCAGGGCGCGTAATAGTTTTGGTTATTGCATCTGCAACTTTAATTCCCAGCGAAGCAATGGCAACGTTCTCAACAACAATGCACCGTTTTAGTATGACTAATAGCACTACAACACCGCTCAATTCTGGGCTGACGATGGGTAGCGATGGTAATTTGTATGGGGTACATTCATCTGACGGTGTGAATGCTCTATATGGCTCTGTTTTTAAGATTACTCCAAGCGGAGTTTATACCGTGTTGCATTCCTTTTCTTCCGCAGATCCCGCAGGGTCAAACCCATATGGAACTCTACTATTGGGCAACGATGGCAATATGTATGGTGCGACAAATAGCTCCATATTTAGGATTACTCCAAATGGTACGCTGTCGATAGTAGTAGGCAATACTACTTCAGAAGGAATCGTTCAGGGAATTGACGGCAGCTTTTATAGTACTGTCAGAGTTGGATCTGCGGCCACAGGTTATCACGCAGAGATATTCAAAGTTTCTCCAAGTGGAGTTGTCTCTTCTCTACATGTTTTTTCTAACCACAGTGATGGTTGTGGGTACGCCCTCCCATTAATTCGTGGTAACGATGGCAATTTTTATGGAGTAATGTCGGATTGCGGCTTACCGGATACAACGCTAGGAGGAGGTCTGCCACAGACAAATGGGAAGGGCACAATCTACCAAATTACCCCGAACGGAGTCTTCGCGAAGCTGTATACATTTTTAGGCGGGACAGATGGCTCAAACCCGAGTTCTTCGCTTGTACAAGGTAGCGATGGCAATTTCTATGGCACCACAAGCGGATTTAACGCAGTGGGTGGATTAGTAACAGGGAGAGGAACTGTTTTCAAAATCACTTCCACAGGGATATTCACTACAATTTATACATTCCCAGCTAGTTCAACTGCCGCGGGCTCTCCTACGTCACCACTTACACAAGCTAGTGATGGTAATTTTTATGGAGCCACTTCAACTGGAATTTACAAAATAACACCCAGTGGAGCATTTACTAGCATTTATACATTTCAATCCTCATCCTCAAGTGGTAACATTGTGGTGAGTGGCGATCTAAAATCGATATATGGATTGATGAATTTTGGACTCGCCATCTATCGAGTGAGCATAGGTACCAGTTCAGGAGCCGATCTTTCGATAAGTAGTGTAAGTGGCTCTGAAACAACATCAGGAGTATCCACTTTCAACTTGAATGTAAGCAATGCCGGTCCGGAAGCGGCCACAGGGGCAACCGTATCTTTTGGCCTCCCCAACGGCACAACGCTTGTTTCGAACAGTGGTACTTGCCAAGTTTCTAGTGCTAATAGTTGGGCATGTTCAGTAGGTACTCTCGCGGCAGGTTCCGCCGTGTCCTTTACCGCCACATCGCAGTCGACTCCAGCGGCAGTAATTTCAACACCTTTCACGGTTGGTTCCGATGTGAGTGATCCAAATCTAAACGATAATGTGGTCGGCATAACCGTTTCTCCGCAAATCAATTCGTTATCCATTAACGGTTCTACCAATACGCAGATTCCATCAGGACTTCAACACAATTTGAAGATCACTAATGCGGGCCCCGGAATCGCAACTCATGTAGCTGTTTCAGCCTCGCTCCCTGTTGGTGCCACTTTAGTTGCGAGTGCCAGCAGCTCTGGGTGCCTACAGGTGGGGCAGCAACTAACTTGTTCGATGGGCTCCATTAATGTAGGTGCTTCCCTCCAGTTGGTTGTGACAATCTTAAATGATTTTAATCCTATCATTTTCACGGTTACAGCCGATCAAACCAATTTAAATGCAGCAAACTCGTACCAGGACTACCCTCCCGGATACGACGTGCCAACTCTCCCACAATGGGGGGCGATTTTGATGGGATTATTCCTCATGTTCATATCTGTAACACAAAGCAGACGCCGGACTTAGCAAGTCAAATGAAACGGTTGTTTCCCACTCAAACTATAGTGCTTGAGTGGGGCGCCTATACGAAATGATGCCCAAAGACGATTGCAAATTCGCCAGAATTCCATGTTTAAAATCGAGAAAACTGTCAGAATGGGCGGCATGGTTTTAGTACGTCAGTATTCTCCATCCCAATTCGATGACGCCGCACCATTTTAATAAAGCGCAAGAACTAACTATCCCGCAAGCGTTGATGCTTGCGGTTAAGTACTATCAATCTGGAGATATGTCGCAGGCCGAAATTATCTCTACACAAATTATTCAGATTTCACCGTATCACCCAGATGCGCTACATCTACTTGGTGTAATTGCACTTCAGACAGGAAACGGCAATTCAGCCTTGGAATTTATCAGCAAGGCAATCCACATACATCCTACAACCCAAATGTATTGCAACATGGGAAATGCATTCCAGCTTCAAGGTAATTTGGATGCTGCAATTGAGTGGAATCAGAAGGCGCTCTCAATCGAGCCAAGTTATGCCGTAGCACACTATAGCATTGGGAATATCCTCAAGGATCAAGGAAAGCTGGATGCGGCGGTTGGGTGTTTTCAAAAGACACTTTCGCTTGATTCAAAATACATCGAGGCTCATAACAACCTTGGGCTTGTGTTTTATCTTCAAGGCAAGCTAGATAAGGCGACCGAGTGTTATCAGCAGGCTATTGCACTCAGCCCGAATCATGCCAAGGCGCACAATAATTTGGGTGCTGTATTTAAGGAGCAAGGAAAATTAGATGCGGCGTCTGAGTGTTTCCAGAAGGCAATTTCACTGGAACCGAACTACTTTGAGGCGCATAACAACTTTGGAACCGTATTAAGCGACCAAGGCAAACTGGATGCGGCGATTGAGAGTTATCAGAAAGCTATCGCACTCAACCCAAACTATATTGAGGCGCATAATAATCTTGGAAATCTGTTCTACCTTCAAGGAAAACCAGATGCGGCGATTGAGAGTTTCCAGAAGGCAATCACGATCAACCCAAATCATGCTTGGGCGAACTTGAATGAAAGTTTATGCAAGTTGTTGCTGGGCGATTTTGAGAATGGTTGGCAAAAGTATGAGTGGCGATGGCAATCGGCACTAAAGGAAAATCAAAAAAATAATTTTACTCAGCCACTGTGGTTGGGAGATCAAAGTGTGGCTGGCAAGACTGTTTTGCTGCAGGCGGAGCAAGGATTGGGCGATACATTGCAATTTTGTCGCTATGCTACTTTGGTGGCGGCTCTCGGAGCGACGGTTATTATTGAGGTTCCTTATGAATTGAAAGCGCTCCTGACTAGTTTGCAAGGGGTGAGTAAGCTGGTTGAGCAGGGGGAAATTTTGCGACCTACTTTTGATTTTCATGTTCCTTTAATGACTTTGCCTCTTGCCTTCAAAACGCGGCTTGATACCATCCCAGACAATGTTCCATATCTTCATCCCGATCCGATTGACGTTTCCAAATGGAAGAAGCGACTATTTGAAAAATCTAAAGGCCTTCGGGTTGGGCTGGTTTGGGCTGGTGGGCACCGCCCAGACCAGCCTAATGCCAATGTTCTAGATAAACGTCGCTCGTTGCCGCTCAAAGCTTTTGAACCTTTTGGTGCGATTGAGGGGGTTCAATTTTTCAGTCTACAAAAAGGTGTGCCATCGGAGCAACTTGCTCAAATGCAGAAAGAAGGCTGGGCTGGGCCAAACCTCATTGACTACACAAGCGAACTTCGTACCTTTGCAGATACCGCAGCCCTTGTGGAAAATCTGGACTTGGTCATCACGTGCGACACATCCATCGCACACCTTGTGGGTGCCATTGGAAAACCCGTATGGATACTTAGCCGCTTTGATGGTTGTTGGCGTTGGTTATTGGGTCGTGATGATAGTCCTTGGTATCCGACGGCACGGCTTTTTCGGCAAACCAAATTTGGCGAATGGGATTCTGTGATTGAACGTGTTGTCATTGCGCTGGCTGAGATGAGAGCAACGGCTACTTTGAAAGGCACGCATTAGTAGTGTGATAATGGTTTCTGAGCTTGGATGCTTTACCTACTCGATAAAACATCGATCCATATCAATCATGGCTTATGGATTTAAATCGGGAGACGTAGGGGGATGCCACAGACTCTGTGCCCGCAACCACTTCAGTGCGCCATTCCCCGCCGTGTATCCGCTGGCGAAACAGGCACTGAGCAAATAACCCCCCGTGGGAGCTTCCCAATCCAGCATCTCGCCTGCGCAGAACACGCCGGGCATCTGCTTTAGCATCAGCTGTTCATCCAGATCGGCGAAGCCGACACCGCCAGCCGTGCTGATCGCCTCGCTCAAGGGGCGCGTTGTGATAAGTTGTAACGGCAATGCCTTGAGGGTGTGTGCCAGCAAGGTAGGGTCGTGCATCTGCTCCGCACTCAATGCTTCGCGTAACAGGTTGGCCTTCACGCCCTTCAATTGGAGGCGGCTTTGCAGATGGCTGGCAAGCGAACGTGAGCCGCGCGGGTGTGCGACCTCTTTTTGCACGCGTTGAGTCGTCCAATCGGGTAACAAGTCAAGGTGCAGCGTCGCGCTGCCGTGGCGTTCGATCTCGTCGCGCAGTGCCGCAGAGAACGCGTAGATCAAGCCGCCTTCGATGCCATGCTCGGTGATGACACATTCGCCTTGTTTGCGAGTGTCGCCCAAAGAGGCAGCGATTGATTTCAGCGGTTCACCCGCGAAGCGTTCGCGGAAGTGCGTGCTCCAATGCACCTCGAAGCCGCAGTTGGACGGGCGCAGCGGGGCGATGCTGATACCGTGTTGCGTGAGCAGAGGCACCCATGTTCCGTCCGAACCCAGTTGCGGCCAACTGCCGCCGCCGAGTGCAAGGATGACGGCATCGGGAGCTGTGGTTTTGACGGGTGTTCCCTCACCCTCAATCCCTCCCCCGAGGGGGGAGGGAAGAAAAGCCCCTCGCCCTTTGGGAGAGGGGGTGGGGTGAGGGTTATTGCGCACCTCAAATTTCAATGTCCCCGCCTCATCCCAGCCACCCCAACGATGTCGCATATGGAAATGTACGCCGCGTTCGCGCAGGCGATGCAGCCAGCACGCAACAACGGGGCAGCTTTCATATCAGCGGGGAATACGCGCCCGGAAGTGCCGACAAAAGTGGTGATGCCTAGCCCGTGTATCCATTCGCGCAATGCTTCTGGAGGGAAGGCGCGCAGCAGCGGTTCGATATGGTCGCGGCGAGCGCCGTAGCGGGAAAGAAAAACATCGAACGGCTCGGCGTGGGTGATGTTCATGCCGCCTTTGCCCGCCATCAGGAACTTGCGCCCCACGCTGGGCATCGCGTCGTACACATCCACTTGTGCGCCGCTTTGTGATATCACCTCGGCCGCCATCAATCCGGCAGGGCCGCTACCGATGACGGCGACATGCGATTGGTTTAGCCGCATGCCCCGATCGCGCCGCAGCTGGTGCAGAATTCGCAGCCGTCCTTTTTGATCAGCGTGGCGTTGCCGCATTCCTTGCACACCTTGCCGACGATGGGTTTGATGCCGGTGGATTTGATCTGACCCTCGGGGATCTCCAGCACGCCCATTTGCTGCACCGGATAACCATGCTCGTCGAGGATGCCGAGCATGGCGTAGCGGTGGATGATGAGTTTGGCCACGTAAGAAACGGTCGAGGGGTAGCTCTCCATCTTGATGCTACCCGGCACGCGCGCCATGAAGTCGCCCAAGGGTTCGCCGAAGTTGAGCAGCTTGCGCAACTTCATGCCGATCCACGCCGGGTCGATCACGCGCATATCGAGGCTCAATACTTTGCACAGCCCATCGAGCGCGCGCGGATACACGCCGGACAACCACATCGAGTAGGGGCGGCGTTGTCCATCCGGCAGCATCAGTTCTTTCAGACCCAGTACGAAGTCGTCGCCCGCCCCCGCGTTGGAGATGTCCACCGTCCAGCTCATGGTGCCATCGGTGCCGGTCTTCGGCTCTTTTTTGGCGAACAATGCATCCATCATCGGGGTGGTCGCGTTGTCGGTGATCTCCAGTGCGCCCAAGTGTTCGATGCGGTATTTGAGCAAGTGCGCGAAGGCGGCGACTAGGCTCGGCATGCGCTTCATTTCGCCATCGGGCGGCATCGGCATGTCGAAGGCATCGTCGCCCGCGTTCTTCATCAGCATCTCCAGCTTCATGCGTATCCATACCGGATCGCGTGTGCGCATGTCCATCGATAGCGACTTTGCCAGTGCGCCGAGTCCGCGCGGTTGCTCCGAACCGTTCACCCATACCTCGAACGGATGGTTGCGCCCGTTGGAGGTGTGCGATACGAAAGCCACGAAACTGCCGAGGGGATGTTTCACCACCTGTGACGTCCAGCCCTCGCTACCGGAGGGAATGTTGGGACGTCCCGGCCAGCGCAACGAAGCGAGCGCCGGATTGGGCGCGGCGTCCAGCACGATGCGTCTATCCTGATCGAACACGAAGTCCTGCGGTTGTTCTTCGGCTTTCTTTTCCGGCGTGACGGACAACACCGAGCCCAGCACGCTGTTCGGGCGGTAGGTCGCCAAGCCTTTCAATCCGGCCTTCCATGCTTCGGTGTAGAGGTCTTTGAAATCCTCATACGGATAGTCGGCGGGTACGTTCACCGTCTTGCTGATCGAGGTGTCGATGAACGGGGCGACGGCGGCCACCATCTTCATGTGGTCGATGGCGGAGATATCCAGTGCGCAGATGAAGGCGGGCGGCAGTTTCGTTACATCGCCGCCTTGTTGTTTGAATACGCGCCAAGCGTGGTCTTCCACCGAGTAGTCCTTGGTCGTTCCATCCGGCATGCGTTTCTTGCGCGTGTAGAACCACGAGAAGGCAGGCTCGATGCCGTTCGATGCATTGTCGGCAAAGGCCAGCGAGATGGTGCCAGTAGGGGCGATGGAAAGCAGATGGCTATTGCGTAGACCGTGCTTGCGTATCTTGTCTTTCAACTCATCCGGCAGACGCGAGGCGAAGCGCGGTGCGGCCAGATATTTTTCCGCATCCAGCAGCGGGAACTTGCCGCGCTCGATGGCGAGATCGACTGAGGCCGAATATGCTTCGTCGCGCATGATGCGCGTGATGTCGGCGGCAAAAGCGCGCGCCTCGTCCGTGTTGTAACGCAACCCCAACATCACCAGTGCATCACCCAGTCCGGTATAGCCGAGGCCGACGCGGCGTTTGTTCTGCGCTTCCTGTTGTTGTTCCGGCAGCGGCCATGCGGTGACGTCCAGCACGTTGTCCAGCATACGGATCGAAGTGCGTACCAGTTGTTTGAACGGTTCGTGGTCGAATCCGGCGTGCTTGGAGAAGGGATTCTTCACCATGCGCGTGAGGTCGATGGAGCCGAGGCAGCAGCAGCCGTAGGGTGGCAGCGGCTGCTCGGCGCAAGGATTGGTGGCCTCGATCACTTCGCAATACGACAGGTTGTTGTCGCGGTTCATCAGGTCGATGAACAGCACGCCCGGCTCGGCATGGTCATAGGTGCTGGCGATGATCTGCTTCCACAGGTCGGCGGCGCGTACCTTGCGATACACCCACTTGCCATCGGCACGTTTCGTCGCACCTGCTTCTTTGATGGCGGCGGCAGGTTCGGCGGTATGCACCAACTCGAACTCCGCATCTTTTTCCACGGCCTGCATCAGTGCATCTGTCACGCCGACCGAGATGTTGAAGTTGCGCAGATCGCCTTTGTCTTTGGCGCTGATGAAGCGCTCGATATCGGGATGGTCGCAACGCAACACACCCATTTGTGCGCCGCGTCGCGCTCCGGCAGATTCCACCGTCTCGCAAGAGCGGTCGAACACGCGCATGTAAGAGATGGGGCCGCTGGCACGCGAGTTGGTACCTTTCACATGCGCGCCTTCAGGACGGATGCTGGAGAAATCGTAGCCCACGCCGCCGCCCCGGCGCATGGTCTCGGCGGCCTGTTGCAAGGCGTCGTAGATGCCGGGCTTGCCGTCGGTGGTGCCGGAGATGGCATCGCCCACTGGTTGCACGAAGCAGTTGATGAGCGTGGCTTGTATCTTCAGTCCGGCGGCGGAATTGATACGGCCTGCGGGCACGAAGCCGTTCTCCTGTGCTTCGAAGAAGGCCTGTTCCCACTTGGCTTGCTGATCCGGTTTCTCGGCTTGCGCCAGTCCGCGTGCTACGCGGCGGCGTACATCCTGAACCGACTGCTCATCCGCTTCCGCGTATTTTTCCAACAGGACTTCGGTGCTGATCTCTTGTGTCATGGTGTTGCTCCTTGGCGTTTAGGTAACGCCGAAATTTTGTTGTTTCGTCATTCCCGCGAAGGCGGGAATCCAGTCATAAGAAGCGATCTGCGAAGCAGACAACTTGCCTCACTCACGCGAGGAATGCTCAATCAACTAGATTCCCGCCTTCGCGGGAATGACAACTTTTTAGTGTGCGAACAGATTCACTAGTCCGTTCAGTCCGACAAAATTCAACGCATAGCTTGCTTGTTCGCGTACTACCGGTTTGGCGTGGTAGGCGATGCTCACGCCCGCCTGTGCCATCATCTTCAAATCATTTGCGCCGTCGCCCATCGCGATGACTTGCGCGGGTTGCAGTTCCAACTCATCGCGCATCTTCAACAACCACTCGGCCTTGCCTTGTGCATCGAGTATCTTACCCAGCACTTTGCCGGTGAGCTTGCCGTTCACGATCTCCAGCGTATTGGCGTATGCGTAGTCGAGACCGAGACGAGCCTTCAGTCGTTCGGTGAAGAACACGAAACCGCCGGATACCAGCAGCGTCTTGATGCCGTGTTTCTTCAGTTCCGCCAGCATGATCTCCGCGCCGGGATTGAGCTTCAAGCGCTCGTCATACACGCGTTGCAATGCGCTTTCGTCTAGCCCTTCCAGCAAAGCGACGCGGCGGCGCAGGCTCTCGGCGAAATCGATCTCGCCGCGCATCGCCGCTTCGGTGATCTCCGCCACCTGAGGTTTGATGCCCTGCATATCGGCGATCTCGTCGATGCACTCGATGCTGATGAGCGTCGAATCCATGTCCATCACTACCAGTCCGAAATCGGAAAGATGTTTGCCCTGTGCTATGAAACCATAGTCGATCTGGTGCTCGAAACAATAAGCGGCGATATCGGCATGCGGCCGGGCATCGCGCAGACGGTAAAGATGCGCGGCAAGCTGTTCGATGCGTATGGCGTTGGAAAGTTTGGCGAGATGTTCGACCTGTGCGGAGGGGATGTCGTGCTGGGCTTGAAGGAAGAGGTTCATGTTCTAGTAAGCATCCCCGCGAAGACGGGGTGAATCACAATCGTAAGGTGTGCATTTTAATTCAACAGGGGGGTGAACCCAGAAAGAAGTTGCGGGGACTCGCAAGCGATTGAAAATCAACGCGGGAATCCCCCTTCACGGATTCAGGTCAAGCGTTTCTGTTGCGCCTTCATGATCTTCGGCAGATTGGTCTCTATCCAGTCGCTCAACGATTCCACCTGTTTGCCGATGCCTTCACCCAGCGGAGTCAGCGAATATTCCACATGCGGCGGCACCACTGGGTGCGACACGCGGTCGATGAAACCGTCCTGTTCCAGTTGTTGCAGCGTCTGCGCCAGCATCTTCTCGCTCACCCCATTGATCTTGCGCCGCAGCTCGCTGAAGCGGTGCGTTCCTTCCATCAGCGCGACCAGCACCAATACAGCCCAGCGGCTGGTGACGTGATTGAGGATATCGCGCGAGGGACACGCGGCGGAGAAGACCTCCCCGCGCCGCATCCTGGCAGATAGCTTTCCGGTGTTTGCAGTTGGCATGACACTTACCTTTCTGTGCGTACTTACTTTTGGTAAGTATAACGGATATTCTTCGTCCACCCAATCAACCAACACAAAAAGAAAGGAAACATCATGATCGTCGTTACCGGAGCTACCGGCCAATTGGGCCACCTAACCATCAAGGCCTTGCTCAAGAAAGTCCCCGCAGCGCAAATCGTCGCCGCCGTGCGTAATGTGGAAAAGGCCAAAGACCTCGCAGCACTGGGCGTGCAAGTACGTCATGCCGATTACACGAAACCAGAAAGTTGGGATGCCGCGCTGAAAGGCGCGGATAAGGTATTGCTGATCTCTTCTAACGAGATCGGGCAACGAGCAAAGCAACATAAAGCCGTTATCGACGCCGCCAAGCGCGCGGGTGTGAAACTGCTGGCTTATACCAGCGTGTTACGTGCCGACACTTCCGTGCTCGGGCTGGCGGGTGAACACCGGGAAACCGAAGTGGACATCCGCGCTTCCGGCGTGCCTTTCGTTTTTCTGCGTAACGGCTGGTACACCGAGAACTACTCTGCGGGTATTCCTACTGCGCTGGCTTTAGGCGCGGTGTATGGCTGTGCAGGCGATGGCCGCATTTCATCTGCTGCGCGTGCCGACTATGCCGAAGCCGCTGCGGTCGTACTGACTGCCGACAATCAGGCGGGCAAGACCTACGAACTGGCCGGTGATACTTCGTACAACTTGAGCGAATTTGCCGCCGAAGTTTCGCGCCAGAGCGGCAAGTCTATTGGTTATGTGAATCTGCCGGAATCGGAATACAAAAAAGCGTTACTCGGTGCAGGCCTGCCGGAATTCCTTGCCCAACTGCTGGCAGATTCCGACACGGGTGTTTCTAAAGGTGCGTTGTTCGATGAGGGCAAACAACTGAGCAAACTCATCGGCCGGGCGACCACGCCATTGGCAACGGCAGTCAAAGCGGCGCTGTAACGGTAAAGGGCTGGCCGATGGCCAGCCCTTGCATATGCTCTGTTGGCCGCCCAGTAGTGGGCAGCCTGAATTCATACCTGTACTGACACCGCTTGTTACAATCGCATGATCAACATGCTATGAGCTGTGTCATGACCCAAGCCGCAACAAAAGACAATCTGCATCCGCGCAACCTGCACCGAGGTCGCTACGACTTCGCTCAACTCATCACCAGCAGCCCCGAGCTGGCTGCGTTCGTGGCCAAGAATGAATACGGCAACGATTCTGTCAATTTCGTCGACCCGGCGGCCGTCAAAGCGCTCAACCGCGCGCTGCTGCTTCACTATTACGACATCAAGGAGTGGGACGTCCCCACGCAATACCTGTGCCCGCCCATCCCCGGTCGCGCCGACTATGTGCACTACCTCGCCGACCTGCTGGCCGAGAGCAACGGCGGTAACATCACGTGCGGAAACAAAGTGCATGTGCTCGACATCGGCGTGGGCGCGAACTGCATCTACCCGCTCGTCGGCCATCGCAGCTATGGCTGGCACTTCGTCGGCACCGATGTAGATGAAGTGGCGCTCAAAAATGCGCGGCGTATTTTGGATGCGAACCAGTTGGGTGACGATGCCATCGAGTTGCGCCTGCAAGAATTCCCCGAGTCCATCTTCGAAGGCGTGACCTATAACGACGAGTACTTCGACCTCACGCTTTGCAACCCACCATTTCACGCCTCTCTGGCCGAAGCCAGACACGGCACGCAACGTAAATGGAAAAACCTCGGCAAGGAAGACAACAAACACAAGAACCCCGTGCTGAACTTCGGCGGGCAGAGCATGGAACTGTGCTACGAGGGCGGCGAAGAAGCGTTCGTAAAACGCATGATAGAAGAGAGCGTCTCGGGCGGCAGCCACTGCCTGTGGTTCACCACGCTGATCTCCAAGTCAGCCACCTTGCCGCATGTTTATCGCGCCTTGAAATACGCCGGAGCGACGGATAACCGCACCATCGAGATGTCGCAGGGGCAGAAGAAAAGCCGGATTCTTGCGTGGACGTTTATGGACAAGGAGCAGCAGCGGGAGTGGTGGAGGCGTTGAGCAGGAAAATAAATGTGATGCTGAGTCGTTTAGCTTAAGCAGCCCGGGCGTGTTGAACATCTAATGGATACGCGCCGTTGGCACGCGCTTCCAGTAGCACTACTTCCACAGTGGAGCCGTCTTCTGCATAACTGATGTGTGTATTCCAGTTTTGCGAAACTTCGCGCACGATCGGCTTGTCCGAAAGCCGGATAACAAGAATGTCGTCTTCGTCGAAATAAGTAGTGTGCATGGCTACCTCCTACAAAACCGTGAAATGATGCATGACCGTTTTAACGACCACGCAATCTTCCAATACCAGCACGGCGCACAACAAATTGTCATGCCGAGCCGGGAATTCCTTGAAAGCCCACAAGTGGGTTGTGTCCTTGTATCGAGTTTCGCCCGAATCAATCACTTCAAGCAACATCGTATCGCTGATTTCGCGTTCTGCCATCCGTATTTTTGCATGGGTAGAAACGACAACGGGACGTTGAAAGCGTTGACTGAACATGCCTAGCGATACTCCTCAGTTGAGGCTGATGATGCCTCATTTTAGCGGATATTCCTGATTGCGTTTATTATTCGCTCAATCTAAGGGCGCTGATGAAGCCCAAAGCAAGGGATCGAACATGAGCAAGAAGAACATCGGAAGCAACCTTGATGAATTCCTGTCCGAGCACACCATGCTGGATGAGGCAAACGCTGTCGCCGTCAGTCGTGTTGGCGCATGGCAGTTCGAACAAGAGATGAAAGCGCAAAACCTGAACAAGACCACGATGGCAAAAAAAATGCATACCAGCCGCGCAGCACTAAACCGCCTGCTGGACGAAAACGACACCAGCCTCACGCTGACCACACTGGCGAGTGCGGCAGCGGTGTTGGGGAAGAAGTTGAATGTTGAGTTGTTGGCGGCTTGAAAATAATTCGCACCTGCTACATGTGTGAGTCTGAAGCAACATCGGACGAGCACGTACCACCAAAATGTCTTTTCCCTGAGAGAAAAGATGTGCCAGACGGAGTTAACTATCGAATCAATCTTATTACCGTTCCATCTTGTGTAAAACACAATAGCGCAAAGTCGCACGACGACGAATATCTTCTTCAAACGCTGGCCGGCTCTTATACATCAAGTCAAGTTGGTCTTACCCAGTTCATCACAAAGGTTCGGCGAGCATTCGAGCGAACTCCAACCAAGGCATCTTCCTTTATTCAACGCAGTGAGCCTGTTCTACTCAAGCGCAGCAATAACGACGAATGGGAACAAGGGGCTCAAGTAATCGTCGAGGCTGAGCGTCTTGACCTCGTCCTTGGTAACTGCGCAAGAGCTCTCTACTTCCATGAGACAGCGAGACTGTTTGTCGGGAATGTTCACGTAATTACTGCCTTCACGATGTATTTACATCCAGATGTTCAAGCGAACATTTCATCAAGTGTTGATTACACCAAAGCGTATTTCGCCAGTCACCCAATCAAGGGAGAAAATCCAGCAGTGTTCTGGTACAAATTTGAAGAGGGGGAAAACACCGCAACATTTTTTATGTGTTTTTATTCCAGCAGCGAAGTGCTGGTTAGACTGGATAAACGCAAGGCAGTTTAGGGTGGGCACAACGTGCCCCCCCCTGCGATTTTCAGTTTTTGATTATTTCTTCCCCTGTGCGCCCCCGACGGTGTTGGTTTTGTGAAACGTTCATGCTTCGACAGACTCAGCACGAACGGCTGTAATTGGCGGGCTTCGCCTATCCTTCGACAAGCTCAGGACGAACGGTAGAGGCTAACGGTGTCGGATTCCTACTTACAAAAACAGCGCCGCCGACACGCCAAATCGACCAGCCAATTCTTTCGCTTGGCGGGCATTGAATTCGCGGCGACCTGAAAGCAATTCTGACACGACACCTTGGCTACCTAGCTCAGGCAGGTCGATTTGGCGCAAGCCATCGCGCTGCATCAAATAGCGTAACGCTTCAGCGCCTGTTGCCGCTTTGGGCATCTTGTCTTTGGATTCATATTCGGCAACCAAGTCACCGAGGTAATCGACCAGACGAGCGAGTGGGTGTTTTTCATCGGCGCCGCCAGCGTCGATTGCGGCATCAAGTGCTTCGACCAATTGTGCGTATTCCTTGGCATTGCGCGCAGGTTGCAGCAGAGGCGCGACATAGCCCCAATGTTGAATCGCTGTTTTAACTCGTGCGTTCATTTCCAACCTCCTTGGTCATACTCTTTGTGCGTCAATACGGCTCTGATGAATAGTCGGCCTGTATTAAATTGCCTCGCTTCGCGAGAGGCTTTTTTAATCATCTGGATTCCGGCCTGCGCCGGAATGACGGAGTAATTTATTTCAACTCGTTGAAGAAGTTCTTAACCGCCAACACTCGTTGAGCCAAATCCCCGTACTTCAACTCGATCCGCAGCTTGTCCTGTCCCGCCATTTTGATGTGCCGCTTGCTCTGGATCATGGTGATGACTTTCATCGGGTCGATGGGTGGGTTGGGCACGAACTGGATGACGATGGCTTCGCTCGACGCATCCACTTTGCTGATACCGAGCGGCTTGGCGAGGATGCGCAGGCGGTGGCTGTCGAGCAGGGTCTGTGCGGGCTCGGGCAACAGGCCGAAGCGGTCGATCAACTCTTGCTGCATATCGTCCAAGTCTTCCTGCGTGTTGCAGTTCGCCAAACGTTTATAGATGACCAGACGCTGGTGGATATCGCCGCAATAATCATTCGGCAACAAGGCGGGCGTGTGTAGGTTGATCTCGGTGGTCACGCCCAGCGGGTGCGCCATGTCCGGCTCCTTGCCTTGCTTGAGCGAGGAGATCGCGGCGGCGAGCATGTCGTTGTACAGACTGAAACCGATCTCCTGCATCTCGCCGCTCTGTGATTCGCCCAGCACTTCGCCCGCGCCGCGTATCTCCAGATCATGCATGGCGAGGAAGAAGCCGCTGCCGAGTTGCTCCATCGCCTGAATCGCTTCGAGGCGTTTCTTCGCCTGTGCGGTGAGACCGTCCATGCTGTCCACCAAGAGATAGGCATAGGCTTGATGGTGCGAACGGCCGACACGACCGCGCAACTGGTGCAGCTGTGCGAGGCCGAAGCGATCGGCGCGGTTCATGATGATGGTGTTGGCAGTAGGTACGTCGATACCGGTCTCGATGATGGTGGAACACAGCAGCACGTTGAAGCGTTGGTGGGTGAAGTCGCGCATCACCGCTTCCAGATCGCGCTCGCCAAGCTGTCCGTGCGCCACGCGGATGCGTGCCTCGGGCAGTAGCGTCTCCAACTTCTCCAGCATATTGTTGATGGTGTCCACTTCGTTGTGCAGGAAGTACACCTGACCGCCGCGCTTGAGTTCGCGCAGCACGGCCTCGCGGATCACGCCCTGACTGAAACCGCTCACGAAGGTCTTGATGGATAGGCGGCGCTGTGGCGCGGTGGCGATCACTGAGAAGTCGCGCAGCCCCTCCAGCGACATCGCCAGTGTGCGCGGGATTGGCGTGGCGGTGAGCGTGAGCACATCCACTTCGGCACGCAATGCCTTGAGACGTTCCTTTTGCTGCACACCGAAGCGATGTTCTTCATCCAGGATGACCAATCCCAAGTTGTGGAACTTCACATCCTTCTGGATCAGTTTGTGCGTGCCGATGACGATGTCCAGTTTGCCTTCGGCCAGATCCTTCAGCGCCTGCGTCACTTCCTTGGCAGAACGGAAGCGCGACAATTCGGCGATCTTGATCGGCCAATCGGCGAAGCGGTCGGAGAAATTCTGGAAGTGCTGTTCGGCCAGCAGCGTGGTGGGCACCAGTACGGCGACCTGCTTGCCGTCCATCACCGCGAC
This sequence comes from uncultured beta proteobacterium, assembly GCA_963822425.1. GTDB lineage: Bacteria > Pseudomonadota > Gammaproteobacteria > Burkholderiales > Gallionellaceae > Sideroxyarcus. The sequence continues at coordinate 238,788 of CAWGHS010000006.1, read as the reverse complement.
GAAGGCGGCACGCAGGGCGACTTCGGTCTTGCCGAAGCCAACGTCGCCGCAGATGAGCCGGTCCATTGGCTTGCCGGATTGCAGGTCGAGCAACACCGCTTCGATAGCGGCGGCTTGGTCGGCAGTCTCCTCAAAACCGAAACCAGCGGAGAACGCTTCGTAGTCGTGATAGGTGAACTTGAAGGCGTGGCCTTTGCGTGTGGCGCGCTGGGCGTAGATGTTGAGCAACTCGGCGGCGGTGTCGCGCACCTGCTGCATGGCGCGACGTTTGGCTTTATCCCAGGTGCCACTGCCCAGCTTGTGCAGGGGAGCTGCTTCCGGTGCGCCGCCGCTGTAACGGCTGATGACATGCAGTTGCGACACCGGCACATACAGCTTGTCGTCGCCTGCATACACCAGCAGCAGGAATTCGTTCTCGCCTTCGCCGAGGTCGAGGTTCACCAGCCCGTGATAGCGCGCGATGCCGTGCTGCTCATGCACCACCGGGTCGCCCGGCTTGAGCTCGGACAGGTCGCGCAACATGCCTTCCACATTGCTTTTCTTCGCGGCACGGTTGGCGCGGCTACGCGGTTGCGCGGCATAGAGTTCGGTTTCGGTGACGATAGCGATGTCGTCGTCCGTTAGGGCAAAGCCGATCTGAATGGGCCGACGCCGAGCATGAACTTGTCTTTGGCGGCGAGGAAGGATGCGAAGTCTTCGCATGTTGCGGGCGTGAGGTCGTATTCCTTGAGGTAACCGGACATGATCTCGCGGCGACCCAGACTGTCGGCCAGCAGCAAGGTGCGGCCTTGGTAGCCGCGCAGAAAGTCCGCGAATTTTTGCGTGGGGACTTCGGCGCGACGATCTACGGCGATGGGGGGGATGGTGGCTGTAGGACAAACAGTGAAAGTTTTCGATTCCCTCTCCCTATGGGGGAGGGTTAGGGTGGGGGCGCTTTCCGCAACGAGACTTCCCCCTCCCTCAATCCCTCCCCCGATGGTGGAGGGAAGTATGTCCACCCTTGCGAACTCTTTCACGTGGATGAAGAATTGCTCCCCATCCAAAAATAATTCTTTCGTTTCCAGCAAGGGATGCTGCGGATCGCCGCGCAGCAAGTTGTAACGCGATGCGGCATCCCTGCCGAAGTTCGCGATGGCCTCGTCCACATCGTGGTGCAGACACAGCGTGGCATTCTTGGCGCAGGTAGTCGAATAGCGTCGCCGTCTTGTCGAAGAACAGCGGCAGGTAATATTCGATACCCGCCGGGGCGATGCCTTTGCTCACATCCTTGTAGATGCGCGATTTGGATGGGTCGCCCTCGAAGCGATCTCTGAAGTTCTGGCGGAAAGTGGCTTGGCCCTTTTCGTCCATGGGGAATTCGCGCGCGGGCAGCATGCGCACTTCCGGTACTGGGTATAAGGTGCGTTGGGTATCCACATCGAAGGTGGCGATGGTCTCGATCTCGTCGTCGAATAGGTCGATGCGGTAGGGCAGCACGCTGCCCATCGCGAACAGATCGATGATGCCGCCGCGCACACAGTATTCGCCGGGGGTGAGCACCTGCTGCACGTGGTTGTATCCGGCCAGCGTCATCTGCTGGCGGAAGGCGTCGAGGTCGAGGCGTTCGCCTTTCTTCAGGAAGAAGGTGTAAGCCGCGAGGTAACTTACCGGTGGCAATGGATACAGAGCCGTGGTGATCGGCACCACGACCACGTCGCAGGCATTGCTGCGGATGTGGTGCAGCGTGGCGAGACGTTCCGAGATCAAGTCCTGATGCGGCGAAAAATGGTCGTAGGGCAGGGTCTCCCAGTCCGGTAGCAGATGCACGCGCAGTTTGGGATCGAAGAACGGGATCTCTTCCACCAACCGCTGCGCTTCCAGCGCATTGGCGGCGATGATGACCAGCGGCGCGTGTTGCGGCGCATATTGCGCCAATGCCAGTGCGTCGGATGAGCCGTGCAATCCGGTATAGCGGGGGCGTGAATGGGATGATGCGAACAACATGGCAAGACTCTGTGCAAAGGGCGCGCATTATAAGCCACGCAACCGGTTCTCCTGTTTTACAATTCGCTTATGTCTGAATTCCACGCTTTAGTTCCGGCCGCCGGTTTCGGCGCACGCATGGGCAACGAACTGCCCAAACAATACCTCGACCTGGCCGGGAGGCCGATGATCTGGCACGCGCTGACGACTTTGTGTGCCTCACCCAACATCAAAACGGTGTTCGTGGTGCTGGCATCGGGCGATGAATATTTTGCGCGCTACGACTGGTCACATTGCGCAGGCAAATTGGAGACCTTGTATTGCGGCGGGGCGACGCGCGCCGAGAGCGTGGCGAACGGCCTGCTGGCATCGGAACTGGATGCGGATGATTGGGTGCTGGTGCATGATGCCGCGCGGCCTTGCCTCAGCGCGCATCTGCTGGCGCGCATGATCGCTGAGTTACGCGATGACGCAGTGGGCGGAATCTTGGCGGTGCCGGTGGCGGACACCTTGAAGCGCGCCGATGCGCAGCAACGCATCGCACATACCGAACCGCGTGAAAACCTGTGGCAGGCACAGACGCCGCAGATGTTCCGCGCCGGATTGTTGGCGGAAGCCTTGGCGCGTTGCCATATCGTCACCGACGAAGCATCGGCCATCGAGGCGATGGGGCTGCAGCCGAAACTGGTGGCGAGCGACAGCAGTAATTTCAAAGTGACTTATCCGCAGGATATCGAGTTGGCAGAACTATTGTTGAAGGAACGCAAATGAGAATCGGTCAAGGTTTCGACGTTCATCAATTGGTCGCGGGGCGCAAGCTCATCATGGGCGGCGTGGACATTCCCTATGAAAAAGGACTGTTAGGCCATTCCGATGCGGATGTGTTGCTGCATGCCATTTGCGATGCGATATTGGGCGCTGCCGCTCTGGGCGATATCGGCAAACATTTTTCCGATACTGACGCGAAATATAAAGACATCGACAGCCGTCTACTGCTGCGTGTGGTGGCGGGCAAGATCAAGGAAGCGGGGTTCCGCGTCGGCAACGTCGATGCCACCATCATCGCGCAAGCACCGAAGATGGCGCCGCATATCCCGCAGATGGTCGCCAACATCTCCGCCGATCTCGGCATCGCGCTCAACGCGGTGAATGTGAAAGCCACCACCACCGAACATCTCGGCTACACCGGACGCGGCGAAGGCATCGCCGCGCAAGCGGTGGCGTTGTTGCTGGTTGCTTGATGCGCATTCTGGCCGTTGAAACCTCCACTGAATATTGCTCGGTCGCACTGTGGCAAGACGGCGCAGTGAGCGAACGTTGCGAACTGGTCGGGCAAAAACATTCCGAAGTGTTGATGGCGATGCTGGATGCTTTGCTGAAAGAGACGGGCGTCAAGATCAAAGAGGTCGATGGCATCGCCTTCGGCAAGGGTCCAGGCTCTTTCACTGGGGTACGCATCGCCTGCGGTGTGGCACAAGGCTTGGCGCTCGGTGCGGATGTGAACGTGGTTGGTGTGTGTACTTTGCAGGCATTGGCGGAAGCATCCGGCAAAGAAAAAGTCATCGCCGCATTGGATGCGCGCATGGGCGAGGTATATCTGGCCGCTTACGAGAAATGCGAAGGCGAGTGGGTCGCCGTGATCGAGCCTTGTCTGTGCAAGCCGGATGACGCTCCGGCTGTGACGGGTGATGGGTGGTTTGGGGTGGGGAGTGGCTTTGCGGTGAGCTCCCCCACCCCAACCCCTCCCCCGGCGGGAGAGGGGTTAAAGGCGCGCTACGGTAGTCAGTTGTACGCAGTGGATGCACAAGCGGTGCCGCAGGCAAGTGCAGTCGTTCGGCTCGCGGCGGGTGAATTCTCCAAAGGTAAGGCGGCGGATGCTGCGCTGGCCTTGCCGCTCTACCTGCGTGACAAGGTGGCGCTGAAAACGAGTGAACGGGATGCCGTTCGTTCCGCTTCGATGCACTCGCGAACGGATTCTTAAAGATGACCCTGCGCGACATGACGGAAGTCGATCTAGATGCGGTATTGCGCATTGAGCGTGAAGTGCATGCCTATCCGTGGACGCGGGGAAACTTCAGCGATGCCTTGCGCAGCAAATATTTGTGCAAGGTATTGGAGTCGGAAGCACACGAGGTATTTGGCTATGCCGTGTTGATGTTGGCGGTGGACGAGGCTGAGTTACTCGATATCGCTGTCGCAGTAGGTTCTCAACGTCAAGGCTGGGGGCACAAGTTGCTGCAAGAGATGATGGCGCTGGTACGGCGTAGTGGTATGCAGCGTGTCGTGTTGGAAGTGCGCGCCTCCAATGTGGCGGCGATCAGCTTGTATCGCAGTATGGGATATATTGATATCGGGTTGAGACGGGATTACTATCAGGCTCAAAATGCGCGCGAAGACGCGATCCTCATGGGGAGGGAGTTGTGAGTATTCGAGACGAAGCGGTTCTGCGTGAACTCAATCTCTATCCGTTGTGGGTGCGCCGCAATCTGTCTGGCGAAAGCGGGGAGCTCCCCGCAACATCTGTTGCGATGCCTGTCGTACAGCCTGTCTCTCTCCCTCACATCGAATTGACACAGCGCTCATCCATGACTGCACCATCCACCTTGGATTGGACTGAGCTTAAACAACAGGTGCACGACTGCGCCGCGTGTAAGCTGCGCGCTGGTTGCACACAGACCGTGTTCGGTGTGGGTGATGAGAAGGCCGAGTGGCTGTTCGTCGGCGAAGGACCGGGGGCGGATGAGGATGCACAGGGTGAACCGTTCGTGGGGCAGGCAGGCAAACTGTTGGATAACATGCTGGCGTCCATCAAGCTCAAACGCGGCAACAATGTCTACATCGCCAACATCGTCAAATGCCGTCCGCCGGAGAATCGCACACCGGAGCATGATGAGATCGCTACTTGCCTGCCTTATCTGCGCCAGCAGATCGCATTGATCAAACCCAAGCTCATCGTGGCGCTCGGCAAGACTGCGGCGACAGCGCTGCTTGGGCGTGAAGCCACATTGGGTTCGCTGCGCGGCACTCTGCACGAGTTTCAAGGGACACCTCTGATCGTCACCTATCATCCCGCCTATCTGCTGCGCAGTCCGGCGGAGAAGGCCAAGGCATGGCAGGACTTATGTGCCGCCGCGCAAAGGATGACGACGTGAGATTCAGAGACATCAGCCTGTCTACCCGCATCACTTTGGTAGCGGTATTGCTAGTCGTGGCTGGTGGTGTGTTGTGGGTGGATAAGGAGAACAAACGGCTACATGGGGCTTATCTGGCCGAGCGCGAGGCTGATCTCGAAACCGCACTGGACGTTGAAAGGTCACACCTGCGGCAATCGATCGAGACCTTGCGTCAGGATGTGATTTTCCTAGCCGATACTCCGCCCATTTCGGGTATGGCACGGGCCAGTACCAACAATGGCATCGATCCTCGCGACAAGAACTCATATCCCACTTGGGAAGCACGTTTGCAGGAGATATTCAGCCGCTTTTTTGCGAGCACACCCGGATTATTATCAGGCCCGCTTCATCGGTGTGGCGGACAATGGCAAGGAACTGGTTCGGATCGAGAATATCGCTGGCCGTGTCGAAGTCGCGCAACACGACAAGTTGCAAACCAAAGGTGATAGGGAATACTTCAAGGCAGGTTTGAACCTGACGCTCGGTCGTGTCTACCTTTCCGAGTTCGGCCTTAATCAGGAATTTGGCAAGATCACTGAGCCGCATCGTCCTACCTTGCAGGTGGTCACGCCGGTGTTCGATGCGGGTGGACGTGTGTTCGGAATGGTGGTGATCAACATGGATGTGGGGGCGCTGTTTGCCGCATCCGCCATTGGATTGCCGACCAGTTCCCATGCTTACATCGCCGATCAAGAAGGGCGCTATCTGTTCCATCCCGATGCCAAGCACGCCTTTGCGTTCGAGTTCGGTGAAAAAGAAAAGATCAGCGATGAATTCCCGACGCTCAAGCCGCTGTTTGAGCCGAATGCGACGCAACAGGATATTTCATTCCATGCCCTTGCAGACAAAGGAGTCCGGTCATCTGTTAGCGCAACGCGTGTTCTTTGATAGCAGCGAGCCCTCGCGTTTCCTGTTGTTGGCCTATCACAGCCCGCCGCAGGGTGCCGCCGAGCACTCGTTCGATGTGCCCCTGACGAATCTGATCGACACAGCCTTGATCGCTGCACTCATGAGTGGCGTGTTCATGCTTGTGTTGCGTTATCTGCTCTCGCCGCTCAAGCGAATCACTTTCACTGCGCGCGAGATCGCTGCCGGAAATCATCAGGTGCGCGTAGCCGAAACAGGCATGGGTGAGATCGGCAAGCTCTCCGAGGCGCTGAATCTCATGTTGGAAAAACTATCAGATGGTGAGGTAAGTGAACATGAGAATGCTTTCCGCAAGGAATTGATCGAGTCCTTGCCCGGCATCTTTTACATGCTCGACACACAGGGACACTTTCCTGATGTGGAATCGCAATCTGGAGCAACTATCGGCGCTGGATTCCAAGAGTTTCGAGCTGAGTCATCCGCTGGATTATTTTGAAGGCGAAGATAAGAGTCGCATCGAAAATACCATTCGTAAGGTGTTTGAGGAAGGCGAGGCCTCGCTGGAGGCGACCTTTGCGGCAAGGATGGAAGCAAGATGCCGCATTACTTCACCGGTCGCCGTGTCTTGCACGACGGCGAGTTGGTGTTGATCGGCATGGGCTTGGATATCAGCGAGCAGCGCGAGAATGCACGCGTGCGAGAGTCATTGCTACGGCGCAATCAGGTATTGATGCAGAACTCGATGGAAGGCATCCATGTGATGGATGTCGAGGGCAACGTATTGGAGGTCAACGACGCTTTCTGTCGCATGCTGGGCTATACCCGTGAAGAGGCATTGCGCCTCAATGTGCGCGATTGGGCTGCGCAATTTTCTGCGGATGAGTTGAGCGTGCGTTTCCACGAGTTCATCCGCAAGAGCAGAATCTTTGAAACGCTGCACAGGCGCAAGGATGGCAGTCTGCTGGATGTCGAGATATGCGCCACGGGTGTTGAGATCGACGGCAAGGGTTATCTGTTCGCCGCCAGTCGCGATATCACCGAACGCAAAAAAATGCAGGCCGTGTCGCAGCGTCACCATCAAGTGATCGAGACGGCGATGGACGGATACTGGATGACCGATGCGCAGGGTTATCTGGAAGAAGTGAACGCGGCTTATGCCAAGATGTCCGGTTACTCCATGCAGGAATTGGTGGGCATGCACATCAGTCAACTGGAGGCGAACGAACAGCCTGAGGATGTCGGTGCACATATCGAAAAGATCATTACTCAGGGATACGATCTTTTTGAGACCAAACATCGACGTAAAGATGGGCGTTTGGTGGACATCGAGATATCCACCACTTACATGGCCGATGCTGAAGAAATTCTTTGTGTTTTGCCACGACATCACGCAGCGCAAACAGGTCGAGCAAGAATTGCGCATCGCCGCCGCCACTTTCGAGATGCATGAGGCCATCCTCATCACCGATGCCGATGCGAAAATCCTCCGTGTCAACCGTGCATTCAGCGAGATCACCGGTTATGCCGCCGAGGAGGTGATCGGCAAGAACCCGCGCATCATGAGCTCAGGCAAGCACGATCGCACTTTCTATCTCAAGATGTGGCAACAGTTGTTGTCGGCAGGGTCGTGGTCGGGTGAGATATGGGACAAACGCAAGAATGGTGAGATATTTCCGAAATGGATGAGCATCACCGCCGTGAAGAATGAGCGGCAGGAGACGTTGCAATATGTCGCCATCTTCAGCGATATCAGCGAGCGCAAGCGCATCGAGCAAGAGATACACAATCTGTCGTTCTACGACACCCTGACCCAACTACCCAATCGCCGTCTATTCATCGAGCGCTTGCGCGCCGCGCTCCCTGCATCGTCCCGGCGGCGAGATTATGGCGCCGTGCTGTTCCTCGATATGGACAGGTTCAAGTTGCTCAACGATACGCTGGGACACGATTACGGCGACCTGATGCTGATCGAAGTGGCGAATCGCATCCAGTCCTGTGTGCGTGAGATGGATACCGTGGCGCGTTTGGGAGGGGACGAGTTCGTGGTGCTGATCGAAAGCCTAAGTGCCGATGAGCAGGATGCTTCGCGTCAAGTTGGCATCATCGCCGAGAAGATACGAGAGGCGCTGGCTCGGCCTTACCGGATGCGAGAGCAAGAACACCAAAGTTCACCCAGCATCGGCATCGCGCTCTATCGCGGTAACGAAGCGTCGGCAGATGTCTTGTTGCGTCATGCCGATCTGGCGATGTATCAAGCCAAGAATGCCGGAGGGAATTCTGTGTGTTTCTTTGATTCGAGAATGCGGGACAATGTTCAACGCCACGACACCTTGGAAGAGACGCCGACACGGCAAGGTCGGGATGCCGAGAATGAGTAGTGGAAAATCCCTTGAGAGATTCAAGCTATGTTTATAATCTCGGCGAAATGACCGGACTCCACACATGAAGAAGAAAAACGACGCGCTTAAGATAATGGTAGTGGAAGACAGCAAGGTCACCTTGAAGGTGCTGTGCAATTTCTTGGAACGTCTGGGTATCCAGCAGGTGCTCACCGCAGAAACCGGGGCCGCCGCCATCAAGCTCTATCGCAAGGAGCGCCCGGACATCATCTTGTTGGATGCGCAATTGCCGGATATCGATGGTTTCGAGATCGCCAAACAGATCCGCGCTATGGAACAGGCAGACGATTGGACCGCCATCCTCTTTCTCACCAGTATGACCAAGGATGAAGACCTCGCCCGAGGTATCGAGGTCGGCGGCGATGACTATCTGATGAAGCCGGTGAGCGAGGTGGTGCTGCATGCCAAGGTGCACGCTATGCGCAGGCTGATCGAGATGCAGCGTGCGATGGTCGATGTTTCGCACCAGTTGAATGCGGCCAACAAAGAGTTGCAGCGCCTGTCCACCACCGATGGCTTGACCGGCATTCCCAACCGCCGCATGTTCGATGAGTTGTCGATACGCGAATGGCGACGTTGTGAGCGCATGAAGAAGCCCATCGCGCTGGTGATGATCGATATCGATTATTTCAAGCAGTTCAACGACCACTACGGCCATCAGGCGGGCGACCAATGCCTGCGTGCGGTGGCGGCACAGGTGGCACGCGCTGCACCGCGTGCGGCGGACTTGGCGGCGCGTTACGGCGGTGAAGAGTTCGTGCTGGTGTTGGGGGAGACGGATGCCGATGGTGCGCGCTGGGTGGCCGATAACATCCGCCAGCATGTGGGTGAATTGGGCATTCCGCATATGACACCGTCGCGGCGGGTCACCATCAGTTGCGGTGTCGCGTCCGTCGTGCCTAAAGGCGATATGGCGCTGGATGTGTTACTGCGCTCCGCCGACAATGCTTTGTATCAGGCGAAGGCCGCAGGTCGCGATCAGGTCGTGGTCGGGAAATACGGCAAGCTGTAATCCGCCCAGTTGTTGGGGGTCTCATACAGACGCACTCGTGTCAGATGCAGATGGTTGCCGTAGGTGTCGCGGTAAGCGTCCAACAGTAGATCGAAAGCGGCCTTCGCCAGATTCTCCGCTGTCGGGATGACGTTCAGGATCACCGTCTTGTGGTTCGGTAGCGTGTTCAGAAAATCCAACACCACTTGGTCGCCACGGTACACGAGAAACGCGTGATCCCACACGTCCACGACGCGCTCTTTGGCGATACGCTTCACATCGGAAAAATCCATCACCATCCCTTGTTCGGACACACCTTCGGTGGTGACGACCTCGCCCGCCAAGGTGATCTCGATGGCATAGCGATGGCCGTGCAAGTGTTTGCACTGGCTGTTGTGGTTTGGGATGCGATGTCCGGCGTCGAATTCTAAGCGGCGGGTGATATGCATGATGGGTGTAGTCGGTTGAACTGGCGCGGATTATAGCTTGAACCTGCGCACCGCATCTTTGAATGCTGGGAGTCCGTCGTGTTCCGCGCCGTAGCGCAACGCCGTGTAGCGCGCGGCGAGGTCGCGGATATCTTGCGCGGCTTCGGGGCGTGCGCTGGCGATGCGTGCCGCATAGTCCTGTGCGCCTTCGTGTGGCGCGCGTGGCAAGCCCGCCTTCGCCAGTTTGCGGCAGACCTTGAGCCAGACGATCTGTACCGCATCGTGTTGGCGCGTGGCGAGACGCCGCAGCAGGATGAGGGTGAAGAGTCCGACCAGCAGTGCGACACCCGCTAACATGTTCATCGCCAGTTTCTGCCAGGTGATGTCTTCCATGCCCAAGCGTGTGAGGAAGGCGAACTGTCGTTCCGTGTTGTAGCCCAGCACCCATTGGTTCCACTGGTAGCCCAAGGCGTCGAGATTGAAGCGTAACTTGAGCAGCAACGGTGATTGCGTGCGCGCTAGGAACGGCAGTGCTGTGTTGTTCGGCAGAGCAGCACTCAATCCGCTTTGGATACGCGCGGGGGAGATGGCGGCAGTGGGATCGACGCGCACCCAGCCCTTGTCTTTCAACCAGACTTCCGCCCAAGCATGTGCGTCGGACTGGCGCAGGATGTAGTAGCCGCCGAGGTCGTTATATTCACCGCCCTGATAACCCGTGACCACGCGTGCGGGAACACCTGCCGCCCGCATCAGAAACACGAAACTCCCCGCATAGTGTTCGCAGAACCCTTTTTTGGTCGTGAACAGGAAATCATCCACGCCGTTCATGCCGAGCAGCGGTGGCTCCAAGGTGTATTCGAATCCGTTCTGGTTGAAATAGCGGAGCGCGCTGTTGACCAGTGTGGCGTCGTTGTCGCTGCGTGCGCGCCATTCCGCCGCCAGGCTTTTAGCCTGCGGGTTGAGGTCTGGAGGTAGCCGTAGCGCGCGTTGCAATTGTTGTGGTGGCTCATCGAGGCTCGCGCGATAGCTCAGTTGTGAGGTGGCGTTGTAGCGTGTGCGCGCGTTGACCGGTGCTTTACTCAATACCTGAAAATCCGGCGCGAAGTCGGCAGGGAGGGAGAGCTTGGTGGGTATGTCCAAGGCGAACAGCCAAGGTTTGTTGTGCGGTTCCAGCGTGACGGTGTAGTCGATGGCGAGTGTCGCGTCGCTGAGAGTGGGGCGCAGCAAGGTCGCATTATGTCCGCGCGTCCACGTCGTGCCGTCGAACTCCCACAGCACCGGGCCGCGCCAATACATCTGTTCGCGTGTTGGCACTTTATCGTTGAAAGAGACGCGGAAGGCCACCGCGTCCGACAGCGATAGCTTGCTCATGCTGCCGGGTGACATTTTGTCGGACAAGCCGCTGCTGGCGTAGGCGTCTTGCGGTAAGCCCCATAGCGGTCCTTGTACGCGCGGGAACAGCACGAACAGGATGAGCGACAGCGGGATGGCTTGCAGCAGCAATATCCCCGCGATGCGCAAGCGCGGTTTGAGTGTCAGCGTGCCTGTCTGCAGATGCACCCACGTCGCGAGAATGACGATCAAGGTCGCCAGCATGAACAATGCGGTGGGGATGCTCTGCGAGTAGAAGAAATTGGTGATGATGATGAAACAGGAAAGATAGATCAGTACCGTGGCATCGCGCACGGCGCGCAGTTCCAGTAGCTTGAGTGTGGCGAGCAGGATCAGCAGGGTGACGCCGACCTCGCGTCCGAACAAAGAACGGAAGCCGATGGCGATGGCACCGACCCCGGCCACGGTGATGAGCAGGAGCAGCCAGCGCGGCGGCAATGCATTGCCGCTATAGGTGAGATACGCACGCCAGGCCAGCAAGATGGAACAGACCGCGCTGACCCACAGTGGCAGATGTTCAGTATGGGGTGCGCTGACCATCACGATGCAGGCGATGAGGCCGTAGATGAGGGGCGCGGTGAGCTTCATGTCGTGGCCATCCCATAGAGTGCCAACCGGCGCAGACATTCGGCGCGATGCGCTGGATTGTTGTGCGGGGATATCTCGGTGTCGGGCAGGCGCAAGCCATACATCAAGCCTTGTGCGTCGGCGTCCAACACCCAGCGTGTGAGCAGTTCCAGTTTGCGTTCCTGCGCGATGTTGGGCAGCAATGACCAGTCCAGCCATAACTCCTGCCCCTGCGCCGCAGAGAACTGCTTTACCTGGAGTCCCTGTTCGCGCGCCAACGCCTTCCACGCGATGCGCGGCATGGCATCGCCTGCGACATAGTTGCGCAAACCGGCGAAGTCTTCATCACCTGCCGCTAGCAGTTTGCCGCTGCCATCCTGTGCAGAGGCGGCGGGCAAGGGTTGCGGTGCGGCGGGTTTGGGATAGACCAGCGCATACACATCAAAATGGAGGTACGACCATGCATGGAACAGACCGAGTGGGAATTCGGTGTAGAGCGTCAGGCGTCCGCTGTCCAGCCAGCCGCGCTGCGTGGCAGGGAGAGCGATCTCGACCGGTGTGGAATGTTGCGCGGCTAGATCGAACACGGTGTGGTGGCCCGCATCATCGTGCAGATGGATGTGATAACGCGGTAGTGAGCCGGGATTGTGGAAGTGGAACACGAAACGCGCGTGCTCTCCGGCGAACACCGGCTCGACATGGCCGGCGTGTATCTCCAATTGCGCCATGTTGCGAAAGGCGTACAGCATGCTCATGCCGGCAGTGGTGGCAAGAAGGAAGGTGAGCACGTAACCCAGACTCAGGTTGTAGTTGATGTCGCCCAACAACATCAGCACCAAGACGCCAGCGAAGGCGATGCCTTGCTTGGTCGGGAGGATGTAGATGCGGCGCTGGTTGAGCACCACCGTGCCGGTCTCCACCGTGCGACGGAATGCCCAGTTGCGGAATCTTTGCTTGAGTGCGGAAAACACGGGGGATGCCGACCTCGGTTTCGGTGGCTACGCTTAGATGCGCTTCGCCAGTTCGGCGGCTTTGCCGAGATAGGTCTCCGGGCTGAGCGCCTGCAGGCGTTGCTTCTCGCTGACCGGAATGTCCAGTGTCTGGATGAAGGCGGCTAGGCTTTCGCGGTTGATGCCGCCCTTGCCGCGTGTGAGTTCTTTCAGTTTGTCGTAGGCGTTCTCGATGTTGTAGCGGCGCATCACGGTCTGGATCGGCTCGGCCAAGACTTCCCAGCTAGTGTTCAAATCGTCTGCCAGACGTTGCGGGTTAGCTTCCAATTTGCCCAAGCCTTTCAGGCATGACTCGTACGCCAGCAGGGTGTAGCCCAGCGCCACGCCCATGTTGCGCAACACGGTGGAGTCGGTGAGGTCGCGCTGCCAGCGCGAGACCGGCAATTTTTCCGAGAGGTGTTTCAGTAATGCATTGGCGAGACCGAGGTTGCCTTCTGAATTCTCGAAGTCGATCGGGTTGACTTTGTGCGGCATGGTGGAAGAGCCGACTTCGCCTGCCACCACCTTTTGTTTGAAATAGCCGAGCGAGATGTAGCCCCAGATGTCGCGGTTGAGGTCGATCAGGATGGTATTGGCGCGGGCGTAGGCGTCATACAGTTCGGCCATGTAATCGTGCGGCTCGATCTGGATGGTGTAGGGATTGAAAGTCAGGCCGCGTGCCTCGACGAAATTTTTGGCGAAGCGCTCCCAATCGACATCGGGATAAGCCGACAGATGCGCGTTGTAGTTGCCCACTGCGCCGTTGATCTTGCCCAGCACTTCGACATCGGCGATGCGCTGGTAAGCGCGGCGCAGGCGATAGACGACGTTGGCCATCTCTTTACCCAGCGTGCTGGGCGTGGCGGTCTGACCGTGGGTGCGGCATAGCATGGGCAGGTCGGCATGCTGGTGTGCCAGATGCTGTAAGCGCTCGATCAGCACTTGCAGCGAGGGCAACATCACTTCGGTACGCGAGTGGTTGAGCATCAATGCATGGCTCAGGTTGTTGATGTCTTCCGAGGTGCAGGCGAAGTGGATGAATTCCAGCGCCGTGGCTGTTTCAGGGAACTCAGTCAGTTTTTCGCGCAGCCAGTATTCGATGGCTTTCACGTCGTGGTTGGTGCGGCGTTCGATGGCTTTGATCTGTTCCGCATCGGCTTCGGAGAAGTGTGCGACGAGTTGCTCAAGATGTGCGACGGTGGCGGGAGAAAACGGCGGCAATTCTTTGATGCCGCCTTCATTGCTCAATGCCTTGAGCCATTCGATCTCAATCAGCACGCGGTAGCGGATCAGGCCGTATTCGCTGAAGTGACGGCGCAAAGCATCTACTTTGCTGCCGTAGCGTCCATCGAGAGGGGAGAGTGCGGTGAGTGCCGAAAGCGTCATGGTGTGTGTATTTGGATAGAAAAGTTTCAGGCGCGCATTTTACGCGAAAGCGTGTTGTCGCGCAGTTTCAGGCTTGATTCAGGTACAACGTGCGTGTGGGGAAGGCGATCTCGGCACCGTGTCGGGTGATGATGTCGGATGTCTTGAGCAGGATGTCTTGTTTCAGCGCGTGGTATTCCGCCAGACCGGTGGTTTGGCTGAGTGCTTGGATGATGAAGTTGAGCGAGGAGTCGGCGAATTGATCGAAGGCGACCACCACCGACTGTTCGGTGTCGATGCCGGGATGGCTCTGTAGCATGCTCTTCACTTCCGCGACGATGGCTTCCATCTTGCCGAGGTCGTTGTAGCGCAGACCGATGGTCTCGCGGATACGGCGGTGCGACATGCGTGACGGGTTTTCCACCACGATAGAGGTGAACAACGAATTGGGCACATAGATGGGCGTCATATTGGGTGAGCGGATGATGGTCTGCCGCCAGCCGATCTGTTCTATCGTGCCCTCGATCTGTTTGTCGGGTGAACGTATCGTCTCACCTACATTGAACGGCCGATCAAGGTGAATCATCAGGCCGCCAAAGAAGTTCGCCAGCAGGTCCTTGGCGGCGAAGCCGACCGCGATGCCGCCCATGCCGCCGAAAGCCAGCACGCCGGAGATGCTGAACCCGAGGGTCTGCATTACCGCCAGTGCGGCGACAACGAACACCGCGATGCGCGATACCTTGCTCAATCCATCCACCGTGGTGCGATCCACGGCTTCACCCGATTGCCTGCGGATAGCGATCACGTTGTCGGCGATCTCGCGGATCAGTTTGAGCAGGAACCATGCGATACAGACTACGACGCCGATGTTGCGTATAGGGGTGATGTATTCGAGCAGTTGTTCCCCGGTCTGACGATGGATCAGATGCAGTGCAAAGGAGATACCGGCCAGCCAAATTAAAACAGGCAAAGGTTTGCGTGCCGCTTCGATGAGCGAATCGTCCCAGATGTTGCTGGTGTGGGAGGCGACAAGTTCGGCGTGCCGCAGCGTGCGGCGCGCGACGAAGTGCGCGACGATGGTGGCGACGAGCACCAATAGCAAACGGATGAGTTCGGGGCTCAGTGTGTTGTTCATGTTGTCTCCGTGTGAATCACTTGATGATGCCGCCGCCTAAGCAGACCTCGCCGTCGTAGATGACGACCGATTGTCCGGGCGTGACGGCCCATTGCGCTGTGTCGAAAGTGAAATGAGCCGAATTCTGTACATCGAGTGTGATACGGCAGGCTGCATCTTGCTGGCGATAACGCGTCTTGGCGGCATAGGCGCGAGTCTCATCTGGGGCATGGCCGCTGATCCAGTGCATGTCCAGCGCGTCGAGTTGTGGATTGAGCAGTAAAGGATGGTCGTGCCCCTGTACCACGATCAATCGGTTGGTTGTCATGTCTTTGCCTGCGACGAACCAAGGTTCACCCGTGGTCTCGCGTGAGCCACCGATGCCCAGGCCTTGGCGTTGGCCGATGGTGTAGAACGACAAACCCATGTGCTGCCCAACCACTTTGCCATCCGGCAAAACCATATTGCCCGGCTTGGTGGGTAGATAACGGTTGAGAAATTCGCGGAACGGGCGCTCGCCGATGAAGCAGATGCCAGTGCTGTCTTTCTTGGCGTAGTTGGACAGGCTGTGTTCGCGTGCGATGTCACGCACTTGTGATTTGAGTAGTTGGCCGAGCGGGAACATCGACTTGGAAAGTTGCGACTGATTCAGTCGATGTAAGAAATAGCTTTGGTCTTTGCTCTCGTCCTTTGCCTTGAGTAGCTGGAATGCACCATCCACCTCGCACACTTGTGCGTAATGTCCGGTCGCAATGGCATCCGCACCTAAGCGCATCGCTTGATCCAGAAAGGCTTTGAACTTGATCTCCGAGTTGCACAGGATATCTGGGTTCGGCGTACGTCCGGCTTCGTATTCGCGCAAGAAATAACTGAACACGCGGTCTTTGTATTCCTTGGCGAAGTTCACCGCCTCGATGGGGATGCCGATGGTGTCGGCGACCGACACCGCATCGATCAAGTCCTGACGCGATGAGCAGTACTCGCTGTCGTCATCGTCCTCCCAGTTCTTCATGAACAGTCCGATGACCTCGTAGCCCTGCTGTTTGAGCAGGAGTGCGGTGACAGAAGAGTCCACCCCGCCGGACATGCCGACGACGACGCAGGGCCGGGATTTAAGATTGCCGTTCACGTTTGTCCTTTCTCCCGCTTGCGGGAGAGAGTTAGAGAGAGGGGCGTGGAAGCCACGCTACTCATAATGGGTGATCAGATCGAGCGGGTAGCGCTTGCCTGTGAGGTAGTCTTCCACGCAGCGCAGAATGAGCGGGCTGCGGTGGCGTGACTGAGTGGCACGAATCTCGTCCAGCGTCATCCACACGGCACGCACGATACCTTTGTCCAGTGTGCGTTCCGGGTGGTGCGCAAGGATGCGTCCGCCGAAGGCGAAACGCAGATAGGTCGTGTCGGAAGCGTTCGAATGCCAGCGATAGATGCCGATCAAAAAATCAGGCTCGAAATCGTAGGCCGATTCTTCCAGCACTTCGCGGGTGGCACCAGCGGCCAGGGTCTCATTTGGCTCCCAGTGTCCGGCGGGTTGATTGAACAGCAGGCCTTGCGGGGTATGTTCTTCCACCAGTAAGAACTTGCCATCTTGTTCGAGGACGGCGGCAACAGTGGCATGGGGTTTCCAGATCATGGCGCGATTTTAAACCAAATAAAAAAAGCAGGGATGCCCCTGCTTTTTTGTTAAAGAAAAACGCGAGTGCTTAGTGCTTAGCGTCGTGCTTTTCTTCGTGCTTAGCATTGTGTTTGGCAGCATGCTTTTCTTCGTGCTTTGCTTCAGCCTTCTTTTCTTCATGCTTGGCAGGAGCGGCAGCTGGAGCCGCAGCAGCGGCTGGTGCAGCAGCAGGAGCGGCTGCGTCAGCAGCAACAGCAGAGAAGGAAACAGCAGCGAATGCAGCAGCGATCAGAGTGGACAGCAGTTTCATGTAAGACTCCAGTTCTATTATGTTTGTAGGTTGATAAACGTTTGCGACACTACGTGTGTCGTAGGCAATAACGCATGATATTGGTGCAGGTTGACGCACAAGCTAGAATCAACGCAAACAAAAAAGGCAGGGTCGCCCCTGCCTTTTTTAGATTGCCAATAAATTACTTGGCTGGTGCTGCGTCAGCCTTAGGGGCTTTCTTTGCTTTCTTTGCTTTCTTTGCTTTGTGAGCCTTCTTAGCTGGCTTAGCTTCTGCCTTAGCAGCAGGAGCAGCAGCTGGAGCGGCAGCAGCAGCAGCTGGAGCAGCGGCAGGAGCAGCAGCGTCAGCAGCAACAGCGGAGAAAGAAACAACAGCGAATGCGGCGGCGATCAGAGTAGACAACAGTTTCATTTTAAGACTCCAGTTTAGTAGTTGATAAACGTTTATGACACTACCAGTGTCGGAAACAATAACGCGGCAACTTATTATCGCGTTGACACATCCCTTGAATTTGGTGCCGGGGGGGGGAATCGAACCCCCACGCCCTTTCAGGCACCGGATTTTGAGTCCGGCACGTCTACCAGTTCCATCACCCCGGCATGGGAGGGCGCGAATTATCCATGAAACGATACCCTTCATCAACTACAATGCGCGCTTTTATTTCGCCCTCTGCTTTATCTCCCATGCGTACCGATGATTTTGACTTCGACTTGCCTGAGTGCTTGATTGCGCAACATCCGGCTTCGCAGCGCGGTGCAAGTCGCTTGTTAAGGGTGGCTGGTGCGGGGTTGCAGGACAGTCGATTCGCCGATCTGCAAGTGATCGTTGGGGTGAACGATGTGCTGATCTTGAACGATACGCGGGTGTTGAAAGCGCGTTTATTCGGCGAGAAGGAGAGCGGCGGCAAAGTCGAGGTGCTGGTTGAGCGCATATTGTGTGAGCACGAGGTGTTGGCTCAGGTGCGTAGCAGCAAAACCCCCAAAGTGGGTGGCCGATTCCAGCTGGCGGGTGCTGTCCACGTAAGTGTGTTGGGGAGAGAGGGGGAATTCTTCCATTTGCGCTTCGAAGGTGATGAAGCGGTGGATGCCTTGTTGGAACGGTATGGGAACTTGCCTTTGCCACCCTATATCACTCATGCGGCTGATGCCGAGGATGAAACGCGCTATCAGACCGTGTTCGCGCGCGAGCTGGGCGCGGTGGCTGCGCCTACGGCAGGATTGCATTTCGATACGGCGATGCTGCAAGCGTTACGCGACAAGGGCACGAACATCGCCTACGTCACTCTGCATGTCGGTGCGGGAACTTTTAAACCGGTGCGTACGGAACATATCGCGGAGCATGTCATGCATAGCGAGCGATATACCGTCCCGCAAGCCACGGTGGATGCGATCGCACAGGCTAAGGCCAAAGGTGGACGCGTCATCGCGGTGGGGACGACCAGTCTGCGTGCCTTGGAAAGCGCTGCGGCTAGCGGACAGTTGCTTGCGGGTTCGGGCGAGACGCGTATCTTCATCACCCCCGGCTATCGTTTCAAGGTGGTTGAGATATTGTTGACCAATTTCCACCTGCCACGCTCCACCTTGCTCATGCTGGTGTGCGCTTTTGGCGGGATGGATAAGATGCTGGCCGCTTATCGCCATGCAGTGGCACAAAAATATCGCTTCTTCAGTTACGGAGATGCGATGCTGATTGAAAGAGAACAATGAAATTCACCCTGCACAACACATCCGGCGCGGCGCGGCGCGGCACATTGGATTTGGCGCACGGCAAACTGGAAACCCCCGCCTTCATGCCGGTCGGCACTTACGGCACGGTCAAGGCGATGTCGCCGCTGGAGCTGAAAGACATGGGTGCGCAGATCGTGCTCGGCAACACTTTTCACCTGTGGCTGCGTCCGGGATTGGAAGTGATCGCGGCGCACGGCGGACTGCATCGCTTCATGGGCTGGGATGGCCCGATCCTCACCGATTCCGGCGGTTTTCAGGTGTTCAGCTTGGGACCGTTGCGCAAGATCACCGGCGGCGGGGTGGAGTTTCGCTCGCCGGTGAACGGTGACAAATGCTTCCTGTCGCCGGAAGAGTCCATGCGCATCCAGAAGGTGCTCAATTCCGACATCGTGATGATCTTCGACGAATGCACGCCGTATCCGGCGGATGAGCAGGTGGCGGGCGTATCCATGCGGCTTTCGTTGAGTTGGGCAGAACGTAGCAAGAAGGCGCACGAGGGTAATTCGAATGCGCTGTTCGGCATCGTGCAGGGTGGGATGCACGAGCACCTGCGCGATGAGTCGCTGGCGGGGCTGGTCAATATCGGTTTCGACGGTTTCGCTATCGGCGGCTTGTCGGTGGGGGAGCCCAAGGAGGATATGTTGCGCATCCTCAGACATACCGCACCGCAGTTGCCGCAAGACAAGCCGCGCTATCTGATGGGTGTGGGCACGCCGGAAGATCTGGTGGATGCGGTGTCTGAAGGTATCGACATGTTCGACTGCGTGATGCCGACGCGCAACGCTCGCAACGGCCATCTGTTCACCCGCTTCGGCGATGTGCGTATCAAGAATGCGCAGTACCGCATGGATACCGCACCGCTTGATGCGCAATGCACTTGCTATACCTGCCGCCACTTTAGTCGTGCCTACCTGCATCATCTGCATCGACTCAACGAGATACTCGGTGCGCGGCTCAATTCCATCCATAACCTGCATTACTACCAAGAACTGATGGCGGATATGCGCGCCGCCATCGAGCGCGATCAGTTCGCCGAGTTCGTGACCGGATTCAGGCGTGCGCGTGCGGGGCTGTGATAGGCGGCGCGTAGCAAAACAGTCATGCCATCCATGCTAGAATGCGCACCTTTGATTTTTTGACCCCTATTTCTTGAGAGGATAACTATGATTTCGTTGAGCCAATTGTTTATCAGCAATGCCTATGCCGAAGGTGTTGCACCACCCTCTGGGCGGCGGTTTCATGGATCAGTTGATGTTTATTGTACCGTTGATTTTGGTGTTCTATTTCCTCATCCTGCGCCCGCAACAGAAGCGCGCCAAGGAACACAAGGCTTTGATGGAAGCGCTGCAAAAGGGCGATGAAGTCGTCACCGTTGGCGGCGTGTTGGGCAAAGTGACCAAGGTCGCTGAAGAAAATGTCGCGATTGAGATCGCCGACAATGTCGTCATCCAAGTGCAAAAAGCCTCGATCCAGAACGTGCTGCCCAAGGGCACGATCAAATCCATCTAATCACGTTCCAAACTAAGGTGTCGCAATGAACCGCTATCCGTTATGGAAATATCTGCTGATCTTGAGCATGCTGGTGCTGGGGCTGGTGTATGCCTTGCCCAATCTGTATGGCGAAGCACCAGCGGTGCAAGTGCTGCCGCTGCGTTCTAATCTGAAAGCGGATGCGGCATTGCTGGTGCGCGTGGAAGCGGCGCTGAAGGCGGCGCAATTGAATCCGGAGGCGATGTCGCTGGATGCCACGAGTGTCAAAGCGCGTTTCAACGACACCGATAGTCAGCTCAAGGCGAAGGACGTATTGCACGCACAGCTCGGCGATGACTACATGGTTGCACTCAACCTGCTGGCACGTTCGCCGCAGTGGTTGACGAATATGGGGGCATTGCCGATGTACCTTGGTCTGGACTTGCGCGGCGGCGTGCATTTCCTGATGCAGGTGGATATGAAAGCGGCGCTGGATAAAGCCTTGGAATCCGCCACCAGCGACATCCGCAGCGCTTTGCGTGAGCAAAATATCGCTTACGCTGGGGTGAGCCGAGACGGTGGTGTGGTCACTACTAAATTCCGCGATGCCGATGCGCGCAGCAAAGGTGAGGCAGAGCTCAAGCAGCGTTTCGGCGGATTGGAATTCAATACTAAAGAAGAGGGTGGCGAATTCTTGCTGCTCGCACATCTCAAGCAACAAGAGCAAGTTCGTATCCAGGAATCGGCGGTACAACAGAACCTCATCACCTTGCGCAATCGCGTGAATGAATTGGGTGTGGCCGAGCCGGTGATCCAGCAGCAGGGCACAGACCGCATCGTGGTGCAACTGCCAGGTGTGCAGGATACGGCGCGTGCCAAGGACATCCTCGGACGCACCGCGACACTGGAAGTGCGTTTGGTGGATGACGAACATCAGTTAGGTGCGGGTGCAGTGGCACCTTTCGGCACCGAGATATTCAAAGACCGTGACGGCTCGACGTTGTTGGTGAAGAAGAGCGTGATTTTGACCGGCGAGCGCATCAATGATGCGCAACCTGGATTCGATGGCCGTAACAACGAACCGGCAGTGCATATCAATCTGGATGCGGTTGGTGCGCGCAAGTTCAAAGAGGCGACACGTGAGAACGTGAATAAACGCATGGCGATCATCCTGTTCGAGAAGGGTAAGGGCGAAGTCATCACCGCACCCGTGATCCGTGAGGAGATCGGCGGCGGGCGGGTGCAGATCAGCGGCAAGATGAATACCGAAGAGGCTAAGGATACGGCGCTGTTGCTGCGCGCCGGAGCGTTGGCTGCACCGATGGAGATCATCGAGGAGCGCACGGTCGGCCCCAGCTTGGGCGCGGACAACATCAAGCGCGGTTTCGATTCCACCAAGATCGGTTTCATCATGATCGCGGTCTTCATGGTGATCTACTACCTGATGTTCGGTACCGTCTCGGTGCTGGCCTTGGCGGCGAACTTGCTGTTCTTGATCGCGCTATTGTCCATGCTGCAAGCCACGCTCACCTTGCCGGGGATGGCGGGTATCGCCCTCACACTGGGTATGGCGATCGACTCCAACGTACTCATCAACGAGCGTATCCGCGAGGAGCTGCGCAACGGCGTGCCGCCGCAAGCGGCGATCCATGCGGGTTACGAGAATGCCTTCGCCACTATCCTCGATTCCAACATCACTACGCTGATCGCAGGCGTGGCGCTGTTCATGTTCGGTTCCGGTCCGATCAAGGGTTTTGCGGTGGTGTTGTGTCTGGGTATTCTGACTTCCATGTTCAGTGCGGTGATGGTCTCGCGCGGCTTGGTGAATCTGATCTACGGCCGCAAAGCGCGCCTCAACAAAGTCGCGATTGGTTAAGGGAAGACGATAATGGAATTTTTCCGCATCAAAAAAGACATCCCGTTCATGAGCTACGGGAAAGTGACCACCAGCATCTCACTGGTGACTTTCCTGTTTGCGGTGTTCTTTCTGGCGACTAAAGGTCTGAACTTCGGCGTGGACTTTACCGGTGGTACCGTGATGGAAGTGCACTATGCTCAGTCGGCTGATCTGGACAAGGTGCGCGGTCAGCTTGGCAGCATCGGGCTGAATGATGCATTGGTACAGAATTTCGGTTCCAGTAAAGATGTGCTGATCCAGATTCCGCTCAAACAGAACAAGGCGGGTGCAAAACTTTCAGAGCAGGTATTGGATGCCTTGCATCAACAGGATGTTGATGTGGAATTGCGTCGTGTCGAATTCGTCGGCCCGCAAGTCGGCAAGGATCTGGTCGATAACGGTGCGATGGCACTGTTGCTGGTGAGTCTCGGCATCGTCGGTTATCTGTGGCTGCGCTTCGAGTGGAAGTTCGGTGCTGGCGGCCATCATCGCCAACCTGCACGACGTCGTCATCATCCTGGGCTTCTTCGCCTTCTTCCAATGGGAGTTCTCGCTCTCGGTGCTGGCGGCGGTGTTGGCGGTGCTGGGGTATTCCGTGAACGAATCGGTGGTGGTGTTCGACCGTATCCGCGAAAATTTCCGCAAGATGCGCAAGACCGAAGTCTCCGAGATCATCGACAACGCGATCACCCGCACCATGTCGCGTACCATCATCACCCACGGCTGTACACAGATCATGGTGACTTCCATGCTATTTCTGGGCGGCGAGACGCTACATTATTTCGCGCTGGCGCTCACCATCGGCATCTTGTTCAGTATCTATTCCTCGGTGTTGGTCGCCAGCCCCTTGTTGATGATGTTCGGCGTTTCGCGCGAAGATTTCATCAAACCGGAAAAGACCGAAGCCGAAGAAGTCCTACCTTAAGCGAGAATCGATCTTGCTCGACATCATCTTGCATCTTGATGCGCACCTGTTGGCCTTGGTGCATGACTATGGCATGTGGGTCTATGCCATCTTGTTCGCCATCATCTTCGCAGAGACGGGATTGGTCGTTGCCCCTTTCCTGCCGGGCGATTCGCTGTTGTTCGTGACGGGTGCCTTGTGCGGCATGGGCTCGCTGGAGTTGCAGGTGTTGCTGCCATTGTTGATGCTGGCCGCATTCGGCGGGGATAACACCAATTATTGGATCGGTCGTCTGCTTGGTCTGCGCCTGCTCAACCGCGTCAATTCGTGCTTCATCAAACATGAGCACCTGGAAAAGACCCGCGCCTTCTATGCCAAGCACGGTGGCAAGACCATCATCTTCGCGCGCTTCCTGCCCGTCATTCGCACCTTTGCTCCTTTCGTGGCGGGCATCGGCACTATGAACTATCGCTTGTTCGTGATGTTCAGCGCACTAGGCTGCGTGGCGTGGATCGGCGGCTTTCTATTGGCAGGCTACTTCTTCGGCAACATCCCCGTCATCAAAAACAATCTCACCCTGATGGTCGGCGGCATCATTCTCATATCATTCCTTCCGGCGATCCGCGAATTCATCCGCCATCGCCGGCAAAGAACTAGTGCGCGCAGGCCGCAGGGAGCGATTGGATTCCCCGCAATTTTATTGCATCCCAATTCGCTAAAGCCCAATCCAACACCGTTCTAACATCGCAGTCGGTAAGATGCGCGGGCGGCTGTTGCTGCAAGAAATTCAGCACGCGCAGTAAAGTCGCAACGGGCTGCGGGAGTCGCACGCGAGGTATCGACCGGAGAGGCAAGCGTCTGCTTGCTCAATTTTCCCCCGGCTGCATTCACTGCAATGGGTAGATGCATGTAATGCGGCGTCGGCAATCCGAGCAAGCGTTGCAGATATATCTGGCGCGGTGTGGAAGCCAGCAGATCGGCGCCGCGCACGATATGCGTGATGTTCTGGAAAGCATCATCTACCACCACCGCGAGCTGGTAGGCGAATAAACCATCGGCACGCTTCACCACGAAATCGCCGATCTGACTTTCAAGTTGCTGGCTGATGCGGCCTTGTAGGGCATCGTCGAATTCCACTTTATTCCCCTCTCCCCTTGCGGGAGAGGGGGGAGGGGAGAGGGGGCGTGTGCCCCTGTCACCCTCTCCCCAACCCTCCCCCATCAAGGGGGAGGGAGTTATGTCCGTCCGCACGCGCCACGCCCGCCCTTCTCTCCCCGCAGGAATCCCATTGCGACAAGTGCCGGGATACACCAAGCCCTCAATACCATGTAACGCCGAGTCCGCGATCTCCTTGCGCGTGCAGCAACACGGATACACTACACCGCAGTCCTTCAATCGTTGCAACGCCCCTTCATACGCCGCCGTGCGCTGGCTTTGGTAGATGATGGGTTCATCGCTGTGCAGCCCGAACGTTTCCAGCGTGCGCAAGATGTCCTCCGCCGCACCCGGCAAGCAACGCGGCGTATCGAGGTCTTCCATGCGCACCAGCCAGGTGCCGTGATGATGTTTCGCGTCGAGGTAACTGCCGACAGCAGCGACGAGTGAACCGAAGTGCAACGAGCCGGTGGGGGAGGGGGCAAAGCGCCCGCGATAGTTGGAGGACGAGTTCATTCGCTTTTGTAGGGCGGGTTAGCGTCGCGTAACCCGCCGAATGGTATTACATGCGGCGGTGTCAATTTCTCAAGCTCGAAGAGCTTAGAGAATTGCCTACCTTTGGTGCAATGCCCGTTGGTTATTGCATCCTACGCTTGCTAAACCTATACGATGAGTCACAAATCGTTGAATGTTTTTGTGTTGAGTGGCCAATCACCGTCACATTTAACAACAAGGCCGAGACGTGATATCCGCGATTTTCGTGACTGATGATTATATGGAGGTTGTATTCCCATGATAAGAAGCGACTCAACATCTGAGAGTAGTTCACTGCTGAAGCGTCTGTTAGGAGGGATGTAGAGCAAGCCAACAATGGCGTGGAGTACAGATAACCTCAGTTCATTAACGATAGCAGAAAAAATTGCTTCTTTATGTCCACCACGAAGTCGTTGCTGTACTGTGCAGTAATCAGCCTTGCCAATGTATAGAATCTCGCTCGATTCAGGGTGAAGGTAGGCATACAGAACGCGGGAGAAACCCAGACTTTCCTCGTTAGGTCCAGTGTATGACCAGTCAACTTTAACGTTCATGATTTATTCCCGCCAAGTGGGTGCTAGGCCACCACTTCCTCTTCCTCAAACTCCAGCACTACCTTGCCATCCTTCACGTCCACGGTGACCTTGCCGCCGTTTGCTAGCTTGCCGAACAGTAGTTCGTCGGCCAGCGCAGAACGGATGGTGTCCTGAATCAATCTTGCCATCGGGCGCGCGCCCATCAGTGGGTCGAAGCCGTTTTCGGCCAGATGATCTTTGAGTGCGTCGGTGAAGATGGCATCCACTTTCTTCTCGTGCAGTTGCTCTTCCAGTTGCATGAGGAATTTATCCACCACGCGCAGGATGACTTCTTTGTCCAGCGAGGCGAAGGAGACGATGGCATCCAGACGGTTGCGGAATTCCGGGGTGAAGAATTTCTTGATGTCCGTCATCTCGTCTCCCACCGATGAAACCTTGGTGAAGCCCATACTGCTCTTGTTCAAGGCTTCGGCGCCCGCGTTGGTGGTCATGATGATGACGACATTGCGGAAGTCTGACTTGCGTCCGTTGTTGTCGGTGAGCGTGCCGTGATCCATCACTTGCAGCAGGATGTTGAAGATGTCCGGGTGCGCTTTTTCGATCTCGTCCAGCAGCAGCACGCAATGCGGTTGCTTGCTGATGGCTTCGGTGAGCAGGCCGCCCTGGTCGAAACCGACATAGCCGGGCGGTGCGCCGATCAGGCGCGACACGGCATGGCGTTCCATGTATTCGGACATGTCGAAACGATGGATCGGCATGCCCATGCTGTAGGCCAGTTGGCGTGCCACTTCGGTCTTGCCGACGCCGGTAGGGCCGGAGAACAGGAAGCTGCCGATGGGTTTTTGCGGGTTGCCCAAGCCGCTACGCGACATCTTGATGGCGCGAGCCAGCACGTCGATGGCTTTGTCTTGACCGAACACGGTGGTTTTCAGGTCACGATCCAGATTTTTCAGCGCATTGCGATCGTCATGTGACACGGTACGTGTTGGGATGCGGGCGATTTTGGCAATGATCTCTTCGATCTCGTGCTTGCCGACCACTTTCTTCTGTTTGGACTTGGGCAAGATGCGTTGCGCTGCACCGGCTTCATCCAGCACGTCGATCGCCTTGTCCGGCAAATGGCGGTCATTGATGAAGCGTGCAGAGAGTTCGGCGGCGCTGGTGATGGCGGCAGCGCTGAACTTGATGCTGTGGTGTTCTTCAAAGCGCGATTTCAAGCCTTTCAGGATCTCGATGGTCTGTTCTACCGAAGGCTCGGACACGTCGATCTTCTGGAAGCGGCGCGACAGCGCAGAATCTTTTTCGAAGATGCCGCGATATTCTTGATAGGTGGTGGCGCCGATGCATTTCAACGCGCCGCTGGATAAGGCGGGCTTGAGCAGATTGGAGGCATCCATGGTGCCGCCGGAAGCCGCGCCCGCACCGATGAGGGTGTGTATCTCATCGATGAACAGCACTGCGTTCGGCGCATCTTTCAGTTCTTTTAGCACGGCTTTCAGACGCTGCTCGAAATCGCCACGATATTTGGTACCTGCCAGCAGCGAACCCATGTCCAGTGAATACACATGAGCGCTCTTCAGGATGTCCGGTACCTCACCTTCCACGATACGACGCGCCAAACCTTCGGCGATGGCGGTCTTGCCCACGCCTGCCTCGCCGACCAATAGCGGGTTGTTCTTGCGGCGGCGGCACAAGGTTTGGATCACGCGTTCCAGTTCGAGGTCACGCCCGATGAGCGGGTCGACCTTGCCTGCCAAGGCATGTGCGTTGAGGTCCAGTGTGTAATTCTTGAGTGCGCTGTCGCCCTTGGTGTCTGGCTCTTCTTCGGTTTCGTTCGCTGTTTTTTGAGTGCTAGGCTGTACTTCAGCGGTCTTGTTGATGCCGTGCGCGATGTAGTTCACCACATCGAGACGCGTGATGGCGCGCTGGTTGAGGAAGTAGACGGCGTGGGATTCTTTCTCGCCGAACAGGGCGACGAGGATGTTGGCGCCCGTCACTTCCTTTTTGTTGGTGGACTGCACATGCAGGATGGCGCGCTGGATCACGCGTTGGAAGCCGACAGTGGGCTGGGTGTCTACTTCGGCAGTACCAGGCACCCGAGGCGTGTGTGTCTCGATGTGTTGCATCAGCACAGCACGCAATTCCTCAATGTCTGCACCACAGGCACGGAGTACATGTGCGGCGGACGGATTGTCCAGCATCGCCAGCAGCAAGTGCTCAACGGTGATGAACTCGTGCCGTTTTTGGCGGGCTTCGACGAATGCCAGATGCAGGCTGACTTCCAGTTCTTGCGCGATCATTTAATTCTCCTCCGTGTGGCATCGTAACGGATGCCCATGCTGTACTGCAAATGCCGACACCTGATTCACCTTGGTTTCAGCGATGTCTTTAGGGTAAACCCCACATATCGCTGATCCCTCATTGTGTACTTGGAGCATGACTTGCGTCGCGCGTTCCAAGCTCATTGAAAAAAAGGTCTTCAATACTTCGATGACGAATTCCATCGTGGTGAAGTCGTCGTTCAGCAAGATCACCTTGTAGAGCTTGGGCGGCTTGGTTTTGCTACGCTCCAGCAGGTTTACATTTTCTTGCTTGGTTGCCATTGTTTGTCATTCTCACACCATACTGAGTTGCATATTTGACGATTAACGCGGCTTTTTCAAGTCAATTCATTAAAAAATCATATTTAACGCTTGACGTTGTAAGTTCAGGTGGGGTAAAAAGCGCTCGGGTGTTTGAATCAAAGTATCTGCTAGTGCTGGTTTTGCCATGTGCGGTCCCATTTGCGATCTTGGAATTCAAACAATTTGACGAGATTCCACTCGTCGTTTTTTGTAAGGAAGTAAAGCATGGCAAACGGTACTGTTAAGTGGTTCAACGATGCAAAGGGTTTTGGTTTCATTACTCCCGATGATGGCAGCGAAGATTTGTTCGCGCATTTCTCCGCGATCAACATGAGCGGTTTCAAGTCCCTTAAAGAAGGCCAAAAGGTCTCCTTCGAAGTGGTACAAGGCCCAAAGGGTAAGCAAGCTTCCAACATTCAAGCCGCCTAATAGCGGTTTTTTTGTTGTAGTAAAAAGCCCGGCACGAAAGTGTCGGGCTTTTTATTTTGTTGGGAACTATTATGAAAATCGCCTGCCGGAGGGTAGGACAACAACTGAGCGGAGGTGATGTGGTGCGAATCAACAGAGGGGTGTGGATCGTCGTCGCTTTTTTGAGCGTGGGGCAAGCATCGGCGACTGAAGCGGTGACCGTCAAGGCGGGGGGGATGTCCGAGCTCGAGTGGAATGCCTTAGCGAAAAAGAGTAATTGCCTTTATTGCCATGCGTTGGATCACAAGATCATGGGGCCTTCTTTCAAAGAGGTCGCGGCGGAATATGCCGGGAAACCAGACGCAGAAGCGTATCTGCTGAAAAAAGTGTCTGAAGGTGGGGTGGGCAAATGGGGCGGAACAAGCATGCCGTCACAGTCGCCACCAGCTACGCAGGAGGAGATCAAAGCGTTGTTGCGCTACATTTTGCGGTTGAAGTGAACATTCCAAAATAAATATCCCGGCGTGGAAACATGCCGGGATATTTTTTCGATCAGCGTTTAGATCAAATCGCTTTTAAGGCTGCATTGAACGTCGCGCTCGGTCGCATCGCTTTCGATGTTCTGTCGAAGTCCGGATGGTAATAGCCGCCTAAGTCGACCGGCTTGCCCTGTGCCGCGAGCAGCTCCGCATCGATCTTGGCGGCGTTGTCGCTCAATGCCTTGGCTAACGAGGTGAAGCGTACTTGTATTTCTTTATCCTTGCTCTGCGTGGACAGTGCCTGAGCCCAGTACAACGCGAGGTAGAAATGGCTGCCACGGTTGTCGATTTCGCCCACCTTCCGCGCTGGCGATTTGTCGTTGTCGAGTACCTTGCCGATAGCCTGATCCAGCGTATCTGCCAAGACTTGAGCCTTGGGGTTCTTGAAGGTTTGCGCCAAGTGTTCCAGCGACACGCCCAGCGCGAGGAACTCGCCCAGCGAATCCCAGCGCAGGCAACCTTCCTGCTGGAACTGTTGCACGTGTTTCGGAGCCGAGCCGCCCGCGCCGGTCTCAAACAGGCCGCCGCCGTTCATCAGTGGCACGATGGAAAGCATCTTGGCGCTGGTATTGAGTTCTAGGATGGGGAACAGGTCGGTGAGGTAATCGCGCAGCACGTTGCCAGTGACGGAGATGGTGTCCATCCCTTTGCGCGCACGAGCCAGCGAAGCTCGGCAAGCGTCGGAAGGCTCCATGATCTGGATGTCGAGACCTCTGGTATCGTGATCCTTGAGGTACTTTTCAACCTTGGAGATGATCTGCGCATCGTGCGCGCGGTTCTTGTCCAGCCAGATGATGGCGGGCGTGTTGCTCAAGCGTGCGCGGGTTACGGCGAGTTTCACCCAATCCTGAATCGGAGCGTCCTTGGTCTGGCAGGCGCGGAAGATGTCGCCCTGTTCGACGTTCTGTTCCAACAGCACTTTGCCGCTGATATCGACGATGCGCACCACGCCGTCGCCGGCGATCTCGAAGGTCTTGTTGTGCGAGCCGTATTCCTCGGCCTGCTGCGCCATCAGTCCGACGTTGGGCACCGAGCCCATGGTGGCGGGGTCGAGCGCGCCGTGCTGCTTGCAATCCTCGACCGTGGCGACATAGATGCCCGCGTAGCAGCGGTCGGGGATCATCGCCAGCGTGTCGTAGGCCTTGCCGTCGGCACCCCACATCTTGCCGCCGTCGCGAATCATCGGTGGCATCGAGGCGTCGACGATCACGTCCGAAGGCACGTGCAGGTTGGTGATGCCTTTGTCGGAATTGACCATCGCCAGTGCGGGGCCGTGGCGGAAACAGTCGGCGATGTCGGCCACCAGCGCGGCGCGCTTGGCTTCCGGCAAGGCGAACACCTTGGCTTCCATGTCGCCGAAACCGTTGTTGATGTTGACGCCCATCTCCTTGAGCTGCGCGCTGTGCTTGTCGAACACATCCTTGAAGAACACGGAGACAGCATGGCCGAACATGATGGGGTCGGACACCTTCATCATGGTGGCTTTCAGGTGCAGCGAGAGCAGCACGTCTTCTTTCTTTGCCGCCGCGATCTGCTCGGCGTAGAACTGGCGCAGAGCCTTGCGGCTCATCACGGCGGCATCGATCACTTCGCCCGCCTTGAGGTTCAGCTTGTCCTTGAGTACGATGGTCTTGCCGTCGCGGCCAACGAATTCGATGCGGGTGCTGACGGCGTCCGGCACGGTCACAGATTTTTCGCTGCCGTAGAAATCGCCGCTCGTCATGTGTGCCACGCGGGTCTTGGAGGTGGATTCCCACTTGCCCATGCGGTGTGGATGCTTGCGTGCGTATTGCTTGACCGAGGCGGCGGCGCGGCGGTCGGAATTGCCTTCGCGCAGCACCGGGTTCACCGCGCTGCCGAGTACCTTGCCGTAGCGGGTCTTGATCTCTTTCTCGGCATCCGTCTTTGCATCTTCCGGGTAGTCTGGGATTTTGTAGCCCTGCGACTGCAGTTCCTTGATCGCGGCCTTCAACTGTGGAGCTGATGCGCTAATATTCGGCAGCTTGATGATATTGGCTTCCGGTTTCAATGTCAGTTCGCCAAGCTCGGTCAGTTGATCCGTTATCTTCTGCGCAGCGGAAAGGTTCTCGGGAAAGTTGGCAAGGATGCGCCCGGCTAGCGAGATATCGCGGGTTTCGACGGTGACCCCAGCCGCCTTGGTGAAGGCCTGTATGATGGGAAGCAGTGAGTAGGTCGCGAGTCTCGGAGCTTCATCGGTCAGGGTGTAAATGATCTTTGGGGTTGTCATATTGGATTCCGGAAATATCGAAAAAATAAGATGAGTCGCATCCTGTTGTTCAACAAACCCTTTGGCGTGATCTGCCAATTCAGCCGTGACGGGATGCACCCGACGCTGGCGGATTATATCGCCGTTCCTGATGTTTATCCCTCAGGAAGACTGGATACCGATAGCGAAGGGCTACTGCTGCTCACCGACGACGGAAAGTTGCAGCACCGCATCACCGATCCGCAGCACAAATTGCCCAAGACCTATTGGGTGCAGGTGGAAGGCGAGCCCGACGAGACGGCTCTGGAGCAGTTACGGCGCGGCGTGCAACTCAATGACGGTATGACGCTGCCTGCCGAAGCGCAACGGATAGATGAGCCGGTCGGTTTGTGGCAACGCGATCCGCCTGTGCGTTTCCGTCAAAGCATCCCTACCGGCTGGATGACGCTCACCATCCGCGAAGGCCGCAACCGCCAGGTGCGGCGAATGACGGCGGCAGTCGGCTACCCGACATTGCGTTTGATCCGCTATGCGATAGGTGAATGGGCGCTGGATGGATTGCCGCCCGGTGAGTGGCGCGAATGAGGGGCCGCTGGGGTATAATGCGCGCCTTTCAAATGTAGGAGCAGGATATGCCTATTTACGAATACCGATGCAGCAGTTGTGGCGCGCAAAAAGACGTGATGCAAAAGCTAAGCGATGCAGCACTGACCACATGTCCGGAATGTGGCAAGGAAAGTTTTTCTAAGCAAATCAGTGCGGCGGGTTTCCAACTCAAGGGAAGTGGTTATTACGCGACCGACTTCAAGAACAAGCCAAGCCCATGTGAGACATCACCTTGCGCGAGCTGCCCGTCGGCAGCAGGAGCGAACTCGTGAAAAAATACCTGCTGACCGGCCTGCTGGTGTGGGTTCCGCTGGGGATCACCCTGTGGGTATTGAACCTGATCATCAGCACATTGGATCAGACACTGAGCCTGCTGCCCGTTACTTGGCGTCCAGATGCGTTGCTGGGTATCCATATCCCGGGTCTGGGTGTCATCTTGACCGTGGTCGTGGTGCTGAGTACCGGATTGTTGGTGCGCAACGTGTTCGGTCAACGTCTGTTACGTTATTGGGATGGCTTGTTGCGCCGTATCCCCTTCGTCAATGCCATTTACAACAGCGTCAAACAAGTCAGCGACACCTTGTTGTCGGAAAGCGGCAACGCTTTTGGCAAGGTGCTGCTGGTGCGTTATCCGCATCCTAACGCATGGTCGCTGGCCTTTCAGACCAGTGTGCCGGGCGAGGTGATACGTGCACTGGAGGGTGAATATGTGGGCGTCTTCATTCCGACCACGCCCAGCCCGGTGAACGGATTTTACTTCTACGTAAAAAAATCCGAGACCATCGAGTTGGATATCAATGTCGATACGGCGTTCAAGGCCATCATCTCGATGGGTGTCGTGACTTCTCCGGAAGTGGCTGCGCGGCTGGAAGAGTCCAATAAGTAATTTCCCTTTTGTTTTTTCCGATCCACCTGAACTGAATCAATCTATGCGTACTCATTATTGCGGACAACTCAACGTTACTAATCTCGGCCAAACCGTCACCCTGTGTGGTTGGGCGCATCGCCGTCGCGACCACGGCGGGGTGATCTTCATCGACCTGCGCGACCGTGAAGGTCTAGCGCAAATCGTGTGCGATCCGGATCGTGCCGACATGTTCGCCATTGCCGAATCGGTGCGCAATGAATTCGTACTCAAGATCACCGGGCGTGTACGTCGGCGTCCCGAAGGCACCGAAAATAAGAACATCCCCAGCGGTGAAGTCGAGATCCTGTGCCATGAGATCGAAGTGCTGAATGCGGCGGTGACGCCACCGTTCCAATTGGACGACGAGAATCTGTCCGAGAACGTGCGCCTGACCCATCGCGTGATCGACCTGCGCCGTCCGCAGATGCAGAAGAATATGATGTTGCGCTACAAGACCGCGCGTGCGTTCCGTCGCTTCCTCGACGACAAGGGCTTCATCGACATCGAAACACCGATGCTCACCAAATCCACACCGGAAGGCGCGCGCGACTATCTGGTGCCGTCGCGCGTGCATGCGGGCGAGTTCTTCGCGTTGCCGCAATCGCCGCAGTTGTTCAAGCAAATGCTGATGGTGGCGGGTTTCGATCGTTACTACCAGCTCACCAAATGTTTCCGCGACGAAGACCTGCGCGCTGATCGCCAGCCCGAATTCACCCAGGTGGATATCGAGACCTCCTTCCTCACCGAGGAGCAGATCATGGTGATGATGGAAGAGATGATCCGCACCGTGTTCAAGGAAGTGCTGGACGTGACATTACCCAACCCGTTCCCGCGCATGGCTTACGGCGAGGCGATGGCGCGTTTTGGTTCGGACAAGCCGGACATGCGCGTGACGCTGGAGATCACCGAAGTTACCGATGCGGTGAAAGACGTGGCATTCAAGGTGTTTGCCGGCGTCGCGAATTCCGACAACGGTCGCGTGGCCGCCTTGCGCGTGCCTAACGGCGGTGCGTTCTCGCGCGGAGAGATCGACGACTACACCAAATTCGTGAGCATCTACGGTGCGAAGGGCTTGGCTTACATCAAGGTCAACGACATCACCCAGTTGAACGAAACTGGCTTGCAATCGCCGATTGTGAAAAACCTGAATGAGGCGGCGCTGAAGACCATCATAGCCCGCACCGGCGCGCAAAACGGCGACATCATCTTCTTCGGTGCGGACAAGGCCAAGATCGTCAACGACGCACTCGGTGCATTGCGCAGCAAGATCGGCCACGAGAAGGGTTACACCAACGGCAAGGCATGGGAGCCGCTGTGGGTGGTGGACTTCCCCATGTTTGAATACGACGACGAAGCCAAGCGCTGGAACGCCTGCCACCATCCCTTCACCGCGCCCAAGGACGAGCATCTGCAATTCCTTGAGACCGATCCGGGCAAGTGTCTGGCCAAGGCCTACGACCTCGCCTTGAACGGTTGGGAGATCGGCGGCGGCTCGGTGCGTATCCACAAGGAAGCCGTGCAGAGCCAGGTGTTCCGCGCGCTCAATATCGGCGCGGAAGAAGCGCAGCTCAAGTTCGGCTTCCTGCTCGATGCGCTGCAATACGGCGCGCCTCCGCACGGCGGTCTGGCCTTCGGTCTGGATCGTATCGTCACCATGATGACCGGCGCCGAATCCATCCGCGACGTGATCGCCTTCCCTAAGACGCAGCGCGCGCAATGTCTGTTGACACAAGCGCCGTCGGCGGTGGACGAGAAGCAGTTGCGCGAACTGCACATCCGTTTGCGCCAACCGGCACCGACCGAAGTTCCGAAGGAATAAGATGCGGCGCGTAGCACAAGCACGGTGGTGGCTGCTGTTCGGCTTGCTGCTGTGCTTGCCGTTCGCGCAGGCGCGCAGCCATCACTCGCACGCCACTGCCGAAGTATCCTCCATCGACGTTGCCGAACTTCCTGCGGAAGCGCGCGACACGCTGCAACTCATCAAACACGGCGGTCCTTTCCCCTATCCGCGCGATGGCATCGTATTCGGCAATTACGAACACATACTGCCGCAACAATCCCGAGGCTATTATCACGAGTACACGGTAAAGACGCCGGGTGTACGCCATCGGGGTGCGCGGCGCATCGTGTGTGGCACCGCACTCGCAAGGGGTAGGCCGATGGGTTCCCCGCCGCTGCGCGGCGACCCATTCGCACTTCCGGAGTGTTATTACAGCGATGACCATTATCAAACTTTCAAACGCATCAAGGAGTGACGATGAGTGACTTGTGCACACGGTTGCAGGATGTGGAGGAGGCGGGTGTCTATCGCCTGAGCTGCCCGGTAGAGGTATTGCGCGGCAATGTGACCCTCTCGGAATTCTTGTTCTTTGAAATCGATCTCGCACAAGTGCATAGTAAAGGCGAATTCCTGGCTGCCCTGGCCAAAGCCATCCACGCCCCGGACTGGTTTGGACATAACCTCGACGCGTTGGCGGATGCGCTGACCGACCTGTCTTGGCTCAATGTGGATGAGCAAGCGGAACAAGGCTATGTGTTGCTGTTGTTGAATGGCGATGATGCGTTCGGATTGAGTCCGGCTGAGCACGAGATCGTGATGAGAATATTCAATGACGCGGCGGCCTATTGGAAGGGGGAAGGCAGCCCGTTCTGGGTGTTTTACGCTTGAGCCAAGTGTATAAACAACCTGTCTCTGCCCTCATCGTCATTTACACCTCTACGCTTGACGTCCTGTTATTGGAACGTGCCGACTATGCCGACGCTTGGCAATCTGTCACCGGCAGTCGTGATGGCGACGAAACTTTGCGCGAGACCGCCATCCGCGAAGTGGGCGAAGAGACTGGGCTGGATGCGACGCGTTATGTGCTCACCGATTGGCAGGTGCAGAACGTGTACGACATCTATCATAAATGGCTTCATCGCTATGCGCCGGGCACGACGCGCAACGCCGAGCATGTGTTCGGTTTGCAACTTCCGCAGCAAGTCGCCGTCCAACTCGCGCCGCGTGAACATGTGAGTTACCAGTGGTTGCCGTGGAACGTGGCGGCAGATAAAGTCTTCTCGCCGAGCAACCGTGCGGCGATACTGCAATTACCGGAAAGAGTGAGTCATGGCTGACAATATCATCTCTATCGCTTACGACCATCCCGACACGGCGCAGACCAGTTGCAGCACCGCGCACGCATGGGCGAAGAAATCGCGTGAGCCGGACGCGGGTGAAAAGGCCGAGTTGATCGCGCGCATCAAACACATGCTGAAGGAGCAGGATGCCGTTCTGGTCTCGCACTACTACGTGCATCCCGATCTACAGGATCTGGCGGAAGCCACTGGTGGCATCGTCTCTGATTCGCTGGATATGGCCAATTTCGGCCATCAACATCCGGCCAAGACCATCGTGGTGGCGGGGGTGCGCTTCATGGGCGAGACGGCGAAGATTCTGAACCCGGAAAAACGGGTACTGATGCCTGACCTTGAAGCCGAATGCTCGCTCGATCTGGGTTGCCCGATAGACGAATTCGCCGCGTTCTGCGATGCGCATCCCGACCGCACGGTGGTGGTGTATGCCAACACCAGTGCGGCAGTGAAGGCGCGTGCCGACTGGATGGTGACCAGCTCCATCGCGCTCCCCATTGTCAAATATCTTAAAGAGCGTGGCGAAAAGATACTGTGGGCGCCGGATCGGCATCTGGGTGGCTATATACAGGAGCAGACCGGTGCGGACATGCTGCTATGGCAGGGTTCGTGCATCGTGCACGACGAATACAAGGCCAAGGAATTGCAGGAGATGAAGGCGCAACATCCCGCTGCGTTGGTGCTGGTGCATCCTGAATCGCCGCGTGCGGTGGTGCAGCAGGCCGATGTGGTCGGCTCCACCACGCAGCTCATCAAGGCGGCACAAAATTCTCCCAACAAGAAATTCATCGTTGCCACCGACAACGGCATCCTGCACAAGATGCGCACCTTATGCTCGGATAAAATCTTCCTCGAAGCGCCTACGGCCGGAGTGGGGGCGAATTGCACCAGTTGCAGTCATTGCCCGTGGATGGCGATGAACGGTCTCATCAATCTGGCGGAAGTTCTGGAGCGCGGCCATAACGAGATACACATCGATCCCGTCATCATTCCGCGTGCCGTACTCCCCATCCAACGCATGCTGGATTTTGCCAAGCAGATCAAACTACCGACGCGGAACATCGGCAACGCCTGATGCTTGTTATTGCTTAGGGTATCGCCACCGCCTCGATCAACTCGCGCGCCAATTTGTCACCATCGGAAGTCTGCACATCCTGCACGCTTTGCAGACGATGGCTGGCAACGCCGGGAAGCACCGCTTGAATGTCTTCCGGGGTGACCGCATCACGGCCATCGAGTAATGCCCAAGCGCGCGCGGCGGCGAGCAAGGACAATCCGGCGCGGGGTGACAGGCCATGCACATAGCGCGCCGATTCGCGGCTATGACGCAGGATGGCTTGCACATAGTCGAGCAGGGCGGGCGAGACGAACACCTGCCGCGCTTCTTTCTGCAATGCAATCAATTCAGCCGTCTCCATCTGCGGTGTGAGCTGGGCGACGATGTCGCGTCTATCCACGCCGGACAGCAGTCCACGTTCGGCTTGTGCATCGGGGTAACCCAGTTGGATGCGCATGAGGAAGCGGTCAAGCTGTGACTCCGGCAACGGGAACGTGCCGATCTGGTTGGTCGGGTTCTGGGTGGCGATGACGAAGAAGGGAGCCGGTAGCGGGCGTGTCTCGCCTTCACTGGTGACTTGCTGTTCCTCCATCGCCTCCAGCAGTGCGCTCTGTGTCTTGGGGGTGGCGCGGTTCACCTCGTCGGCGAGGATCATTTGCGCAAAGATCGGTCCCGCGTGGAATTTGAATTCGCCGCTGTCGCGCTGAAAGATGGATACACCGAGGATATCGGCGGGCAGCATGTCGCTGGTGAACTGGATGCGCTGGAACTGTAGCCCCAGTGTCTTGGCCAGCACATGTGCCAGCGTGGTCTTACCGACGCCGGGCAAGTCTTCGATGAGAAGATGGCCACGCGCCAGCAGGCAGGTGAGCGCCAACCTGATCTGGCGCGGTTTGCCGAGAATGACTTGTTCGGTCTGGGTGATGACGTTATGCAGAGGATGGCTCATTGGGTTTCCTTAAAGCAACACCGCCGCGACCACTTTGCGGTCTTCGGCGACGAGGATGTTGTAGGTGCGGCAGGCGGCGGGGGTGTCCATGAATTCGATACCGGTTCCGGTTTGGATGAGTGCTCGGTACAGGTCGGGATGAGCGAACTGTTGTTTTGCCCCGGTGCCGAGCAGCAACACTTCCGGTTTGAATTCCAAAAAATACTCGAAATGCGCCGAGGTCAGGCTGGCGAAATCCGTGGCGATCCAGTCGGTGCGCACTTCTTCAGGGAGTACGACGACGGCCTGATGGTACTGTTCACCATTGATGGCGACATAGCCCGTGCCATGTCCGGTGAATATCTTCAGGTGGTTATCGGTTTGCAGATGCAGTTTCATGGCTAGCTCCATTTGCGGCGAATACAGGCGGCACGGTAGAATCGCGACCTTTGCAACGCCTTGTTTGTGTGCGGTGGATTCTACCATCGGCATCGGCTCGGCAGATTAGGAAGCGCTCAAGTGAAATCCGAAAATAGTTCCTCCAAGCCCGTGCTGAAATCCACCAAGCTGGCGAACGTCTGCTATGACATTCGCGGTCCGGTCATGGCGCGAGCGAAGCAGATGGAGGAGGAGGGGCAGCGCATCATCAAGCTGAATATCGGCAATCTGGCGCCGTTCGGCTTCGATGCGCCGGAAGAGGTGCAGCAGGACGTGATCCTGAATCTGCCGAATTCATCCGGCTATTCCGATTCCAAGGGCTTGTTCGCCGCGCGCAAGGCGATCATGCACTACACCCAACTCAAAAAGATCGCGGGCGTCACCATCGATGACATCTTCATCGGCAATGGTGCTTCTGAGCTTATCGTGATGTCCATGCAAGGCCTGCTCAACCCCGGCGACGAAGTACTGGTGCCTGCACCCGACTATCCGCTGTGGACGGCTGCCGTGACGCTGGCAGGCGGCACGCCGCGTCATTACATCTGCGACGAAGCCAATGAGTGGAATCCCGACATGGCGGACATGCGCAGCAAGATCACTCCGAACACCAAGGCGATCGTTGTCATCAATCCGAACAATCCGACCGGCGCGGTGTATTCCGACGCGATCCTGCAAGAGATCATCCAGCTCGCGAGAGAGAACGGCCTCATCATCTATGCCGACGAGATCTACGACAAGGTGTTGTATGACGGCGCGACACACACTTCCATCGCCTCACTGGCGGACGATGTGTTGTTCGTTACGCTGAATGGCCTGTCCAAGAACTATCGCGCCTGCGGTTATCGCTCCGGCTGGATGGTTCTTTCGGGCGCGAAGAAAACTGCGCAGGACTACATCGACGGCCTCAACATCCTCGCTTCCATGCGCCTGTGTTCCAACGTGCCGGGACAATACGCGATCCAGACTGCGCTTGGCGGTTACCAGAGTATCAACGATTTGGTAGCGCCCGGAGGACGTTTGTACAAACAGCGTGAGCTGGCTTATAACCTGCTCACCGCGATTCCCGGCGTGACTTGTGTCAAGCCCAAGGCCGCGCTGTATCTGTTCCCCAAGCTTGATCCCAAGATGTATCCCATCGAGAACGACCAGAAGTTCATCCTTGAACTGTTGGAAGCGGAGAAGGTGCTGGTGGTGCAGGGCAGCGGTTTCAACTGGAAGGCGACCGATCATCTGCGCATCGTGTTCCTGCCCAACTCGGATGATCTGACCGAAGCGATCACACGCATCGCGCGCTTTTTAGAAAGTTATCGCAAGAAGCACGGCACCAATTAACAACGTCATTCCGGCGAAGGCCGGAATCCAGTTAATGGAAAAGCCCCGCGTAGCGGGACGAACAACAAGCATATTGAACAAAACCGCTGGATTCCGGCCTGCGCCGGAATGACGGAATAGCAGAGAGGGAAGTAAATAATGAGCATCAAGCCAATCAATGTAGGTCTGCTGGGTATCGGTACTGTCGGTGGTGGCACGTTCACCGTGTTGCAACGCAATGCGGAAGAGATCACACGCCGCGCAGGTCGTCCGATCCGCATCACGGTCGTGGCAGACCGCAACCTAGAATTGGCGAAAAAGGTCACAGGCGGCGCATGCCGCGTGACGGAGGATGCGTTCTCTGTGGTGAGCGATCCCGAAGTGGATATCGTCATCGAGTTGATCGGTGGCTACGGTGTGGCAAAAGAACTGGTGCTCAAAGCCATCGCCAACGGCAAACACGTCGTCACCGCGAACAAGGCGCTGCTGGCTACCCACGGCAATGAGATTTTTAAAGCTGCGCAGGATAAGGGGGTGATGGTCGCGTTCGAAGCGGCAGTGGCGGGCGGCATCCCCATCATCAAGGCGCTGCGCGAAGGCTTGACTGCGAATCGCATCGAGTGGATCGCGGGCATCATCAATGGTACGACCAATTTCATTTTGTCCGAGATGCGTGATAAGGGCTTGAGCTTCGACACCGTGCTGAAAGAGGCGCAGCGTCTGGGTTATGCCGAAGCCGACCCGACCTTCGATATCGAAGGCGTGGATGCGGCGCACAAGATCACGATACTTTCCGCGCTGGCGTTTGGCATCCCGATGCAGTTCGACAAAGCTTACATCGAAGGCATCTCCAAGTTGGATGCAGTCGATATCAAATACGCCGAACAACTCGGCTATCGCATCAAGTTGTTGGGCATCACCAAGCGCACAGCGGAAGGCGTCGAGCTGCGCGTGCATCCGACACTGATCCCGTCCAAGCGCCTCATCGCGAATGTCGAGGGTGCGATGAATGCGGTCGTGGTGCAGGGTGATGCAGTCGGTGCCACGCTGTACTACGGCAAGGGGGCAGGCGCGGAACCCACTGCGAGCGCGGTGATCGCCGACTTGGTGGACGTGACGCGCATGGCGACCTCCGATCCGCAGAACCGCGTTCCGCACCTCGCGTTCCAACCGAACGCGATGTCCGACCTGAAAATATTGCCGATGGATGACGTGCAGACCAGCTACTACCTGCGCCTGCGTGTGCAGGACAAGCCGGGCGTGCTGGCGGATATC
This sequence comes from uncultured beta proteobacterium, assembly GCA_963822425.1. Taxonomy (GTDB): domain Bacteria; phylum Pseudomonadota; class Gammaproteobacteria; order Burkholderiales; family Gallionellaceae; genus Sideroxyarcus. Next base: position 197,961 of record CAWGHS010000006.1, on the reverse strand, counting down.
ACGCGCATCCTCGCCGACGAGCAGATATCCATCGATGCTGTCATCCAGAAAGAACCAGGCGAAGGCGAAGACCAGACCGACCTCATCATGCTCACCCACCAGACGCGCGAGAAGCGCATCAACGCGGCCATCGCCAAAATCGAGAAGCTGGGCGTGGTGGCGGGGAAGGTGAATCGTATCCGCTTGGAAGAACTAGGAAAGTAATACGTATGATGGGTGGAGCGTAGCGATACCCATCGCCTAGATAGCAACGTTGGGTATCGCTACACTTTACCCAACCTACATATACATCGGCAATTTGGGAGGAAGCGCATGAGTGTCGAAATGCCGGATTTTCCCGGATTGCGGAAAAGTGAACGTGAATTTTATGGTCAGTATGTTGTGGGCGAGCGCCAAAGATGGCGGGAATTCATCCGAACTCAAGTGGATAGTATTCAGGATGTTGTTAATTCAGTAATCACCCAAGGGGGAGCCTCAAAAGCAGATATTGCTGCAATACGAAAAATTCGTGCTGCACTGGCAGTACGACTCAGTCCCGAGCCGGGAAAGCCGGATGGTGAATTGCTAAAGGAAATAGATTTCCTAGTTTCTTGTATTGCGGAAGACAAGAAACCAGATGAGTTGCTGGAATGTTTGAACAAGGTTGTTGAAGGTATTTCTTGGTTGCTTAAAGATGACTGGGAGCGTGTAAAGCACGAAGTTCGTCCTATCTGGCGGGCTTTGGAGCCGAAAAAAGAAGTACATCGAAAAGAAAAGAAAATTGATGAAAAACCTTCCTGTTGGATAAATATCCGCCGTTGGTTTGCTGTTGTTTTTATATCTATCTTGTTTATGTTTGTTATGTTCATTGCATGGCAGCGGGGCGAACACTGGTTGTTGCCAAGTGATAGTTGTGACTCAACTGCGAAGTGTTCACAAAAGCCTGAGCCTAATAAAGGAGCCGGAGAAATACAGTCGTCACCTATCGCTATTACTGTGATGGGGGCTACAGCAACAGTATGTACAGCAAGTAATGCTGTACATAAGCCTTCTGGGATTAAGAAAAATCTAACCGACGGCTGTCCAAATAATCAAGATACGAAGGTGCCTTAATGAAATACATCTCCACCCGTGGTAATGCGCCCGCCAAAACTTTCACCGAAATCTTGCTGGGTGGCCTCGCGCCGGATGGTGGCCTGTACTTGCCGGAGCAATATCCGCAGGTGACGCGCGCCGAGCTGGATGCATGGCGCACGCTGTCGTATGCCGATCTCGCTTATGCCGTGCTGTCCAAGTTCGCCACCGATATTCCGGCGGCTGACCTCAAAGCCATCGTCAGCAAGACTTACACCGCTGAGGTGTACAGCAACGGTCGTGTGGAGTCCAAAGCCCAAGACATCACGCCGCTACGCAAGTTGAGCGAGGGCGTGTACCTGCAAGAACTTTCCAATGGCCCGACGCTGGCGTTCAAGGACATGGCGATGCAGTTGCTCGGCAATCTGTTCGAGTACGCTTTGGCAAAAGAACATGCCGAGTTGAATATCCTCGGTGCGACTTCCGGCGATACCGGTTCTGCCGCCGAATATGCGATGCGCGGCAAGCGTGGTATTCGCGTGTTCATGTTGTCGCCGAACGGCAAGATGTCGTCGTTCCAGCGCGCTCAGATGTATTCGCTGCAAGACCCGAACATCTTCAACATCGCCATCAACGGCATGTTCGACGATGCACAGGATCTGGTGAAGGCGGTCTCCAATGATCATGCGTTCAAGGCCAAGTACAAGATCGGCACAGTCAACTCCATCAACTGGGGGCGCGTGTCGGCGCAGGTGGTGTATTACTTCAAGGGCTACTTCGCCGCGACGAAATCGAACGACGAACAGGTCGCATTCTCGGTGCCGTCCGGCAACTTCGGCAACATCTGCGCCGGACACATCGCACGCATGATGGGCTTGCCCATCGGCCAGTTGATTCTGGCGACGAATGAGAACGATGTGTTGGACGAATTCTTCCGTACCGGCGTGTATCGTCCGCGAGGCACCGATCACACCTATGAGACCAGCAGCCCGTCGATGGATATTTGCAAGGCATCCAACTTTGAGCGCTTCGTGTTCGATCTGGTCGGGCGCGATGGTGCGAAGGTGCGCGAGTTCTGGGGCAAGGTGGACAAGGGTGGTGCGTTCGATATCAAGGACACAGCCTATTGGCTCGCCTTATCTAAGTTCGACATCGTTTCCGGCAAGAGCACGCATCAGGATAGACTCAAGACCATTCGCGAAGTGTGGCAGGAATACGGCGTGATGATCGACACCCACACCGCCGACGGCCTGAAAGTCGGTCTCGAACAACGCCGCCCCAGCCTGCCGCTGATCTGTCTGGAGACTGCCTTACCCGCCAAATTCGCCGAGACGATTCAGGAGGCCTTGGGTCGTCAGCCCGAGCGTCCTGCCGCGCTGGAGGGCATCGAAGACTTGCCGCAGCGTTGCGAAGTGATGGACGCGGATTTGGCGAAGCTCAAGGCGTTCATTTCCGCGAACGCGCCGCAGTGATTTTTCTGAAAATGGGAAAGGCCTGCATCGCTGCAAGCCTTTTCGTTTGCTTGCCTATTTATTGTGGGCGGACTTCAATCCAACGTATCTTACCCACACTACCAGTATTGCCTGAGCAGCCCATGCAAGTGGAATCTCCTGTACCTATGCTCTTCGACGGTATTCCTGGGCCTATTCCAATACTTGGCGGTATTGGATTCTCGTCATGTTTAAAACCTTTGGCGAAGGTGAGAAAAGGGTTGGTTGAGGCATTTGGATTAACGCGTGCGCTGGCGAAACTTAAGGGGTCGCTACTGATGACCTGGATAGAATTTGTTTTTGATTCAAGCTCAAAACCGTCGCGAACGATGACACCGCCCATGATGTATTGGCGTGTGCCGACAAAAGTTCCCGTTCCCCCCTTGGCTCCTCCGCCACTGACTTCCAATTCGATAGATTGCGGGATATACATCAAGCCGGAAATGTTGATGTGGTTGCCTAGGTCGGCGGTGCCGCCACTATAGAGATATACCGGTAGATCTTCGAAGCCGCTACCGCGTATTTCGGCGACGGTGAGTGGCGCAGCATGTTGTGCAGGGACAAGAAAGCCTAAGTTGAACCACTGTATAGAGCTGATGTTCAGTTCGGCAAAAGCATCCGACCAGCCTTGTGCATAGGCAGAAGGCATCAACAGATGATATTGATTTGGCAGATTCAGTTTTTTGAACTGAGTGACAAATGCAGTGTCGGCGCTGTCGCGATAGGTGGTGTTGTATTGCGCGTTGTAGGTGTCTACCGCTTCCTGTGGCACCTGGTTGGGGTCGATGCTCAAATCGGTGTTCAGAAATCGGTAGGTACAGGGAAAGTTGGGGCCAGCCGGATTGCTGCATACCACTCCGGCGCTGACGCTTTCGATGTATTCCAAGTTGTCCATGATGCCATCGCCATCGCGGTCATTGCTCGCATTCACGCTGATTGGCATCCACATGTTGAATTTCAGTTCCTTGCCGGAAGGCAATTGTCCTAAGCCGATGCCAGGTACCACGCCAGTGGCATAACTCTTTTGTCCATCGACGAAATCGAAAAACAGTGAGCCGCGCACTCTGACTTGTGCCGTAGTCGGGATGGTGTAGATAGTCTTCACACCTTTCCAGTCCGACAACGTGATACTTGCGCCGGGCTGGATGCCCACGCTGGGCGGGTTGATACACAGGGTCTTAGTGGTCGCTGTCTTGCATTGGCCGTAGATTGGATCGGGTATACCAGTGACGCCGGGCAGCGGTGTGCTACCCAGCGCATTGGTTTTTGCGGTGGCGGTACCCGCTTCAGCTGGGATCAGCACGCGCACGATGCCGAACATGGTGATGTTGTTGGCGACGTTGTATACGAACTGCGCCCAACTGATCGCACCGTAATTTCCCCCAGCAGTGGTGATTGCGGGGTCGATGGTGTATTTCGCAGCGAAATGACAGCTGCCTGCAGGACCCGGTACGGGGGTGCCATTGGCATCGTTGAGAATGCTGTTGGCGCCATTGTTTTTTGGGAGCGCACCTTTGTAAGCTCGATACGTTCCGCCAGCCAGGATTGGATAAGTGCAACTTTTGCCTGCCAGCGTGGCGGGGATATTTGCCGATTCCCATTCAGCTGCGCGGCGCATCTTGTCTAGGTCGAACAATTGAGCCCCATTTGCAAAATAAGTCGCTTTCGTTTTGGTATAGAAATTTTGGTAGCTGGTGGAGTTGGCGTTATTTGAACCGATCTCGTCGATGAGGTCGTGCGGAGCAACTTTGGCATCGCGTTGCATTACCTGTATTTCGCCACCGAGCTTGACCTCAATCTCATTACCTTCACCCAAGCCTTTCATTACGGCGGGGGCGTTGGTTGCCATGTTGGTGACGACCCCCGGAGTATTCGGATTGGGCGTGTTGTCCACGATGATGACTGAGTTGCCCGGCCCGCCGATGGCGCCAACGGCGCACGCGGTGGTGGCCGAGCAGGATGTGAATTTGCCTTGGATATTTTTGCCAACGGTGATGGATAGGCGATAAATAGTGATGAGGGAGGGATCGCAAGCTGGGGCGACGGCAATGTTCAAAAAGTCATTGCCGAAATAGCCAGCAGGCGGGACATAACTGAATTTCCCTATGGCCGCATTCACGATGCTGACTATGCCGGCATTTGCGCTGGTGCCCGTACTGCCGAAGAGTTGTGTTCCAGACTGATCCAATGCCGTGAATGTGTAAGGCGGGACACTGTTCTGCGCTTGATCCAATTGCAATGTGAACCCTGTGTTCATCGGGGTGGTGATGCTTGGGATGTTTTGTATCGTGGGCGCCTTGGTGCCAACCGGACAAGCCGCTTGCGTCAAGCCAGGGGCGACGGCGACGGCGAAAAACAACGAGGTCATGATGTGTGGATCGAGTTTTAGGCCGAGATTCATGACAGACTCCTTGTGGTGGTTACGGGTGATTGGATGCTTCGCTCAGGGGCGCGACCACTTGTCCGCCGAGTTGATCTGTATAGGCTCCTATGAAGCGCTGGATATAAGATTTGGCATTGCCGACTTGAGCGGCAGAAGAAATGTATAGGGCGTACCAATTTGCATGAGCCGGGTCTGGGTCACGTGACACCTCTAGCCAGACTGCCGCCTTTTCAATCGATGATTCATTATCCCAAGTCTTGCTACTAAAGGTTAACCCGTTCTTGCTTTGTGTCAGCAGCAGTGGCCGTACACTAGAATTGACGAACAGATCGTTGATGCGTAGTGCATTGATATTGGTCGGTAGCGCTTGGCTGGCCAAGGCATTCGCACTGTTGCGGGCTTCGCCATTGGCTACTCGCTGTAATGTGCCAGGACTACTTTCTGTAATACTGTTGTTGATGTTGCTGGTGAGGAAGAATTCGTAACCGACCGGAAGCGGTAAAGCCGGCGTGAAGCTGACGGGCTTTGCCTCGTTCACGTCCGGCATGCCGTTACAATTCAAGTCGTTCACCGCAGGGGCGCTGGCGGCGGCGATGCATGGGATGACGGCAGCACTGGTGTTGGCGACTGCGGAGGTTGCGCTGAAATTAATGACCTTCCCTAGCACCAGATTCATGCTACTTTCGGCTAACAGTCTCGCCTGATCATAGTCGCGCGTCGCTCCGGAAAGTTGCGTGCCTTGAGCGGATCGATAGAAGAAACTGGCGGAGCCGACCATCAACATGACCAATAGCACTAGGACGAAGGGGAGGATGTAACCTGCCTGCGCGAACGGTGTGCGCATCGCTGTAAAGCATTTGTTAGGGATGCTCGTGGTGGGTGGTGTCATGAGGGTTACCAGTTGCGCGGCAGGATGTCTGCCTCGTAAGTGATGGTGCGGTAGTTGCGCATTGGCCCATTAGGGTCAATCTTGTTGATATAGGTGGAATCCGTTGTTCCGACACGAGCGGTCATCACGACATGGTAGCCAGCGGTCGGTTTATCTCCAGCAGCAGCCCCTGCTGCCGGTGTGTTGCCAACTCCAACACTCAACGGCCAGACATCGAAATTAGTGATGCGTGTATTAAGCTTGCCTGTGCTGCCTGCGATGGCCACAGCGGAAGCTGCTTGGGCAGCAGCCATAGTCGCACCACTGGATAACATCAATGCTCCATCCGCTTGCGACCAGACCAGATGCATTGCGTTGTTGGAATACGGCACGGTGTTATTTGGCCAGATGGCGTAGCCGCTAGGAACCGTGAAATCCAGATTGATGCCGTCATTCGCTATGTATGGGACTTGTGCACCATTCGGGTTGGCGATACCTGCGGGATAGCTGATGGATATTTGCTGTGCCGGATTGCAGGTGAGGCACATTTCAGCTTGGCGTAATAAGTTGGTGACGATCTCAAACGCGCTTTGAATTTCTTCGGTGGTTTGTTGCTTACGTGCGGAGTGGTAGAAAGTGTGCACTTGGCCGCTATATAGGTAAATCGTGGCGATGGAGATTGCCATCGCGATGGTGAGGGCGACCATCATTTCAATCAATGTTTGTCCGTATGGCTTACGCATTGCATGCCGCCGTGTAGTTTTCCAGTATCACGGTGTAGCTGGGATATGTTGTGTATACCTTGCTATCGCTGCCCATATAAGGGATGCCGAGGGTGATCGTGACGGGTGAAACCCATGTGCCTGACGCCGCCGTAACCGCGTTGTTGGCGGCGATCTGGGTTCCGCTGCCGTCGCTGGCGCGAACGAGGTCGATGGTGTAACTATCTTTGCCGTTGTCGCTGGTGACGGTGCGCGGGAAAGTGCCCAGCGCGGTAGATAGGCAATCGGCGCGTGTTTGGTAAAGCACTGGTTCCATCGCCAGTGAAGCGGCATATATCGAAGTGGCGCGCACCTGATTGGCTGAGGCGGTTTTTATCCCACTCGCGGTATAAAGCGCGATACCGAGCAATCCAAGCCAGAAGACCAATAAGCTGACCATCACTTCGATCAGCGTAAAACCGCTGGGTTTATAAATAGACATGTCGCTTTCGAGCTTAGCGTGTGGCAGTTACTATGCCCGTCGGCGAGACATCTATGCGGCGCTGCGGCAAACTGGCGTAACCCGTAGAGGATAAGGTTATTGTGGTCGTTCCAGCTTGCGCAGTGGCTGTCCCTTGTGCGCTGAATAGCAGCGTGGCATCGCCGCCGATGGTGATGTTTTGGCGGATACTGAGTGTTTCGACTGGTAGTGATCCATCTGCGAGGCTCAGTTGCATGGTGCGTGCCGCTGAATTGATAGTGACTGTGGCGAAACTACTTCGCGATACCGCCATTCCTCTCGCCTTTTTTAATGCCTCGATAATATTCTCTTGAGCCGTGTTGAGGTCGTTGCCGGCGGACATGGAGCCAAGCGCGGGAAAAGCGATGCCGGACAGGAGCGCCATGACTGCCACTACGACCATCAACTCGATCAAAGAAAGTCCTAATTGTCTATATGATTTGTGCATGATGTCACCTCACTTGTTTTTCCATACGCCACTCGGCCCGACTGCCCCCGCAAATTTCGGCGTTTTTTGTGTGCCTGCTTGATCGATGCTGTAGCTGTAATCTGCCGCATTGCCGAGTCCGATTCCATTTTTGTTGGAGGCGGTAGCGGTGAATTGGGCGCCGGAAGCGGCAATGACGCAGTTGAAATCAAAATATTTATTGGTCGGCAATGTAACGCCGCAGGTATTAGCATTGAGCGGGTCTTCATAGCTGCGATTGTCTTGTTTGAATTGTTCCATTTTCAATCGGTAATCACCCAGCATGGAAAATGATTCAGCCAGTTTGCTGGAAGCTACATAGCTTCCATAGGCTCCCATGGCGATGGCCGCGAGGATGGATGAAATGGCGACGACGACCATCAATTCGATTAAAGTGAAACCTGTGGTGATTTTGCGTGAACCGTGAACCATAGTTTCAATTCGGAATAAGCGATGGTTCCCATGATAGTGATAGGTCGTGCCGCAATCTGTCAGGGGCTAGCTGGAAAGGATTAATGGTTTTCGCCTGATGCGCATTAATGGAATCCATTAGGTGGCAGTTGCGATGTCCCTCTCCCTCATTCAGAATGCGCACCTGATGGGTCGTCCAATGGAGCGATTCTTGATTACGGAGGCCACATGCCTAGTACTTTCTCAGCAACAGCGATTGGCAATGGCGTTGTTAAGCGCGTAGACCGCGCTTTGTTCTCCCTGCCAAAAGTGTATATGGCGGGCGGGATACTGCTGATCCAGGCCTTTCTGTTCTATGCCTATTCGAGCGCCGGGCCATGGGTGCCATTAAGCATCTTCTATCTGCTGAATCTGTTCTTTGCTGCCAAGTATGTGAACGGTAGATTCGCTTACCTGTTGGCTTTTGTTGCAGCGGCAGGCAAGACCTATATAAAAGTCGGTTTCTATCCGGATGAAGCTTTGTGGTGGCAGGGGCAGTGGCAGTTCGTATCTAGCCTGTCGATATACACCTTTTTTTGTTACTTGATGAATGCTCAGCTCAGCGGACGTAGACATGCTGAAGAGGCGCTGGATAAATTATCGAGATTGAACGAGGCGATCGTGACCAACACCGATTCCGGCATCATGGTGTTCAAGGAGAACGGCGAGTGCCTCATCGCGAATTACGCGGCAGCAAGGATACTGGGGCGTCCTTTGCATCAGTTGCGTCACCTCGACTACAAAAAAGATGAAGCATGGTATTCAACTGAGTTGTTGGGCGCGGCGCGCGAAACGATGCGCACGGGAGGTGAACTCAAATTCACCTCGAAACTGTGTACCGTTGAAGGGCGTGAGGTGTGGTGTGTGACCTCGACACGGCAGATCAGGCGTGCGACAACATCGTATCTGCTCATGGTGTTCACCGACATCTCCATCTACAAGGAAGCGGAAGATGCCAGACAGCGTGCGGATACCGAAACCGCAGTGGCGTTGGCGCGTGCAGGAGCGGCAGAGCGCAAACTGCTCAGCATCAGCGAAGAGACGCAGCAGCGTATCGGGCGCGAACTGCACGATGATCTGGGGCAGCATCTGATGGGGGTAGCCTTCATGTCCGAGGTGTTGTTCCAAAAGCTCAGAGTGGCCAAACAGGATGAGATGCAAGACGCGGCCAAGATCACTTCGTTGGTGAACGAGGCGATGTCCAGAACGCGCCTGCTGGCGCACGGTTTGTCTCCGGCGGAGTTGGATGAGAAGGGCTTGTGCCAGATGATGGAGAAGTTCGCCGAGTATATGGAGGGCATATACCAGATCGAATGCACTTTCTTCTGTCAGTCGGGTTGTCAGATCGACGATCCCGAGGTGGCGATCAACTTGTTCCGTATCACGCAAGAGGCGGTCACTAATGCGGTGAAACACGGGCAGGCACAGCACATCCAGTTGCGCGTGACGATGCCTGCAGCCGATGTGATAGGGGTTGAGATATTGGATGACGGGTGCGGGATCACAGAGGCGATGATGAGCGAAGGTTCTGGCTTGGGGATGCGTACGATGCGCTATCGCGCAGAACTGATCGGCGGGGCACTTGAGGTGAGCGCACGCCATGGTGGTGGAACGCGCGTGGCAGTGAATCTGCCCGCGATACATAAAGAACGAGGAGCACATGTCGTATCCGTTTAATGCAGAGCGTAAGGCCAAAGTGATGGTGGTCGATGACCACGCCATCGTGCGTCAGGGCATGTCCATGCTGATCAACCGTGAGGAAGATATGCATGCCTGTTGCGAGGCGGCAGACATCGAGCAAGCGGTGGAGGCGAATCGCAGTTGTCCGCACGATATTGCCATCGTCGATATCTCGTTGACCAATGAATCCGGATTGGAGTTGGTGCGGCGTTTTCAGTTTTTGTTTCCAAAATTGCCTATCCTCATCCTGTCGATGCATGACGAATCCATCTATGCCGAGGCGGCACTGAAAGCAGGCGCACGGGGTTACTTGATGAAGCAGATGGCGACGGATGTGCTGTTGCATGCGATACGCAAGGTATTGCAGGGCGACATGTATGTGAGTGAGCAGATGCATGCGCGCATGTTGAAGAAGCTGATGAGCGGGGCCGATGAAAGCTCCCCGATCGGCAATCTGTCCACGACCGAGTTGGAAGTGCTGCACCTGATCGGCTTGGGGATGGGAACCAGCGATATCGCGGAAAAACTATCCCGCAGTATCAAGACCATCGAATCACACAAAGCCAACATCAAAAAGAAACTCAGTTTGGATAACGCGAATCAACTGACCTTGTTCGCCATCAATCTCGCTGCATCGCGGGTCGGGTAGTACACCGCCGACCCTGTATGAACAACCTGATACTCCTCATCCTCTGCTTCATCGCGGGCATGCTGTTGCGCCATTTCAAGCGCATGCCGGATAACGCGCCCGCGACACTGAACAGCTTCATCATCCATGTCTCACTGCCCGCGCTGACCTTGCTTTACATCCATGGGCTGCATCTCTCGGGCGATGTGATACTGATCGCGGCGATGGCGTGGATCGTGTTCGGACTGTCTGCGGCCTTATTCTGGTTCATCGGGCGCTGGCTGCATCTGCCGCGTACCGCAGTCGGAGCGTTGATACTGATGGGTGGTTTGGGGAATACCTCGTTCTTTGGCGTGCCGATGGTCGAGGCTTATTTCGGCGCGGGTGGACTGGGCACTGCTATCGTCGTCGATCAACTGGGCTCATTCATGACGCTCTCCATTCTGGGCATCACCGTTGCCGGCATCTATTCCTCGGGGCGGCCGACGGCGGCCGAGATCGGCAAGCGCATCGTACTGTTTCCGCCTTTCATCGCACTCAGCATCGCTTTGCTGCTGATCCCGATCGAGTATGCAGATTGGTTCACGGCGTTGCTGAAACGGCTGAGCGACACGCTCGCGCCGCTGGCATTGCTATCCGTCGGCATGCAGTTGCGCTTGGGGCATATCGCCGAACATAAGCGCAACCTTGCACTGGGATTGGCCTTCAAGCTTGTCCTTGCACCGCTGGTGATCTATCTGCTCTACGTGCAATTGTTGGGTGCACGGGGCTTGGCCATCCAAGTCACTGTGTTCGAGGCCGCCATGCCGCCGATGATTGCGGCTGCCATCGTGGCTTCCGAGCATGATCTTGATCCACCGCTGGCGAACCTGATGGTGGCAGTGGGGTTGATCCTTTCATTCTTTACGCTCAGCGCATGGTGGTTGCTGTTGCGCTAGCACAGTTGTTGGAATAAATATATAGGCAGTTTGAGCTATAGCCTTTTTGCGCCATAAGAGGAAGATTCGCGAGACTAGAAACATAAAATCACGGCGGAAGAGTGGGTCTCCTATGAACAACAGAGCGCGTAAGGTTCAATCTCAATTCAAACTCAAGCCTACCTGCCTAGCGGTCTTGCTGGCCTTCGGTGTGCAAACGGCGGAGGCCAATCCCATCGGTGGTGCAGTGGTGAACGGGCAGGCTAGTTTCAATGCCAACGGCAATACACTCACTGTCACCAACACCCCCGGCACGATTATCAATTGGCAAGGTTTTTCCATCGGTGCCAACGAAGCCACCGTCTTTGCGCAGCAGAGTGCCGCTTCAACCGTCCTGAATCGCGTCGTCACCAGCACCCCCTCCAGCATCCTAGGTGCCTTGCAGTCCAACGGGCGCGTATTCCTCATCAACCCGAACGGCATCGTGTTCGGTGCGGGTGCGACAGTCGATGTGGCGGGCTTGGTGGCGACGACACTCAATCTGAGCAACGCAGATTTCCTTGCGGGACGCTACAACTTCACCCAGGTTCCGGGTGCACAGAACATCAGCAATGCGGGCAGCCTCACGGCGCGTAATGGCGGAGAGATATACCTGATCGCACCGAATGTGGACAACAGCGGAATCATCAATGCCCCCAATGGCGAAGTGCTGTTGGCGGCCGGGCATAGCGTGCAATTGGTCAACAGTCTCGATCCCAATCTGCGTGTCAGCATCACCGCGCCTGCGGGCGATGTGACCAATGTCGGACAACTGGTCGCCAGCGCAGGCAGCTTGGGTTTGTTCGGTACTGTGGTGCGCAACAGCGGTGTGGTTAATGCCAGCAGTGCGGTAGCGCAAGGTGGCAAGATCGTATTCAAAGCGAGTTTGCGTGCGGAAGCGGGCGGCACGATCGCTGCCAATGGCACAAGTGGCGGCAGCGTGAATATCAGCGCAACCCATTCGCTTGATCCGAACGCACCGGGTGTGGTGGTTCACACGGGCAGCATCCAAGCGCAAGGTGCAGCCGGTGCAGGCGGTGCGGTGCGTCTGAGTGCAGACAATATTCTTTCTGCTGCTGCGATCAATGTCGATGGCACGACGGCGGGTGGCCTCATCAACCTGCAAGCCTCTAATCGCGCACTCTCTACTGTCTCCGCACAATACGCTGCGAACAGTATCTCGGGGATAGGCGGCGACATTTTGGTTTCTGCCAATGTCTCTAACTACACCTCTGGCACTTACAGCGCGACAGGCATAACGGGCGGCAATATCACCTTCGCGGGCAATGAGATCAAACTGGCGGGCGCACAACTTGATGCCAGTGGCACGAATGGCGGTGGCAACGTTCACATCGGTGGGCTCTTGCATGGAGCGGCAGGATTCGGTGCGCAAGGCATCTCGTTTGCCAATGCCAACAACGTCCTTTCCATTAGCTCCACCCGCATTAAGGCCAATGCATTGCAGAGCGGCAATGGCGGCGAAGTCGTGCTGTGGTCGGATCAGGTGATGAACTTCAAGGGCAATATCAGCGCAATCGGTGGTATGCAAAGCGGCAACGGAGGTAAGGCCGAGGTATCCGGACTAACCTCGTTCGGATACAACGGACTCACCGATCTTTTCGCAGCGAACGGCCTGAACGGCACGCTGTTTCTCGATCCGCGCAATATCACTATCGTAGCGGGGGCGGCGACGTTGCCGAGCAATACGCCGCCAAGTGTTTTGTCAATCGTTTCTCCCACTCCGGGTATGAACCAATCCTTTGGTGCATCGATGGTTGAATTACCGAATGGGAATATCGTCCTCAGACAATCGTCTGATGGCTTGACGGCGGCTAATTCAGGGGCTGTTTATCTATTTTCACCGACGGGTGTTTTGATTTCCATACTGACAGGTAGCGTCGCGAATGACAGTGTGGGTAGCAATGGCATTACTGTCTTGAGTAATGGCAACTATGTGGTGAGTTCGACTGTGTGGAATAACGGAGCTGCAACAAGTGCGGGAGCGGCGACATGGTGTAATGGCTTGAACGGTCTCACTGGCGTTGTCAGCGCTACCAATAGCTTGGTGGGTAGCACGGCGAATGACCGAGTGGGGAGTCAAGGCATCATCGCGCTCAAACTCAATGGTAATTACGTGGTTAAAAGTGCTGCGTGGGATAACGTTACGGTCATCAATGCGGGAGCGGTGACATGGGGTAATGGTACGACGGGCACCATCGGTGTTGTCTCATCTCTTAATAGTTTGGTAGGTAGCGCTTTGAATGAAGGAATGGGTAACAATCTAGTAGCAGGCTCCCTCAGTAGCGTTGTCGCACTTACTAATGGGAATTATGTGGTGGGGTGTGCCAGTTGTAGTGGGGGGGGATTTTTTGGTGGTGGTTCTGTTACATGGGGTAATGGCGCAACGGGTATTGCTGGCACTGTTACCGCTGCCAATAGCTTGGTAGGCGGTGCGATTGGTGCCAATGTAGGTTCGGGCGGAATCTTTGCGCTAAGTAATGGAAACTATGTGGTGTCCAGTTATTGGTGGAGTAATGGTGCGTTAGCGAATGTAGGTGCTGTAACGTGGGGCAATGGAACGACGGGTATCGTGGGTGCAGTGACTGCTGCGAATAGTTTGGTGGGCAGCACGGCAAGTGACCAAGTTGGCAAAAACGGTATCACTGCACTGAGCAATGGCAACTATGTGGTGAGTTCGTCTTTATGGAATAACGGCGCTGCAACCAGTGCGGGAGCGGTGACATGGGGTAATGGTACGACGGGTATCGTGGGAGCAGTCACTGCTGCAAATAGTTTGGTGGGCAGCACGACGAATGACCAAGTTGGTAAAAACGGTATCACTGCACTGAGCAATGGCAACTATGTGGTGAGTTCGTCTTTATGGAATAACGGCGCTGCAACCAGTGCGGGAGCGGTGACATGGGGTAATGGTACGACGGGTATCGTGGGTGCAGTGACTGCTGCGAATAGTTTGGTGGGCACAACTTTGGGCGACCAAGTTGGTATGGGCGGTGTAACCGCATTGATGATTAATGGCAACTATGTGGTGAATTCGACTATATGGAATAACGGCGTTGCAACCAGTGCGGGAGCGGTGACTTGGGGTAATGGTACGACGGGTATCGTGGGTGCAGTGACTGCTGCGAATAGTTTGGTGGGCAGTACGACGAATGACCAAGTGGGGAATAAAGGTATCACTGCACTGAGCAATGGGAACTATACCGTGAGCTCTTCCTTATGGAATAACGGCGCTGCAACTAGTGCGGGAGCGGTGACATGGGGTAATGGTACGACGGGTATCGTTGGCGCGGTCACCTCGGTCAATAGTTTGGTGGGCACGACTGTTGGCGACCAAATTGGTATGGGCGGTGTAACTGCACTGACAAATGGCCACTATGTAGTCGCTTCTGGATGGTGGAATAACGGCGCGGCAACTCATGCGGGAGCGGTGACTTGGGGCAATGGTACGACGGGTATCGTTGGTGCGGTCACCTCGGCCAACAGTTTGGTGGGAGGGGTGTTAGGTCAGCAAGTTGGTTTATTAGCTAGCCCCTCAATCACTGCGCTTTCCAATGGCGATTATGTTGTGGCAAGTCAATGGAATGTGGGTGGCTTTGCATATTCAGGTGCGGCCACCTGGGGGAATGGGGCGGTCGGCACCACGGGCACCGTTTCTGCTGTTAATAGCCAATTGGTTTATTCCGCTTCAGGGACGGTGAACCCCAATGTGGTTGCTTTAACAGGTGCGGCAAATCTAGGTAAAGCCTTGGTTGGCTGGTCTGGGTTAAATTTCAATGCAGGCCAAGTATTTATTTTGAGTGCATCTGGCCCAGGTACAAGCTCCTATTTTACGGATACACCTTCTGTCGATTTAAGTGTGGGTGCAGGCTATATCGCCGCCACGTTGAATCTAGGTACGAACGTGGTGTTGCAGGCGAACAATGACATCACCCAGCAAGTGGGCGCGGGCATCACCGCAACAGGCGGGGGTAACCTCACCCTGCAAGCGGGACGCAGCGTGTTTCTGAATGATGTGATCAACATCGCAGGCGCACTGAGCATCACGGCGAACGATCCGCTGGCGAACGCGGCTGACCGTACGGCAGGCACGGCAGTTCTGGATGCCAGCCTAGCGACGATCACGGCGAGCACGATGACCTTCAATAACTTCGGCGTGAATGGCGGGAACATCCTGTTGAATAATCTTTCGGCAGCAGCGGGTACGGTGACCAGCACCGCGCTGGGTTCAACCACACTGACCGGAACGAACAGCATGTTGAATCTAGATGTGCGCGCACCTGCGGGTGTCGCCGGTTCGGGTACGCTGAATGTCAATACGGGAACCACGACGGTGACGGCTGTAGGCGGCGTCACGATTGCAGCGGGAGGCGCGATCAACTTGAATGGGGGCGTGTTGAATGCGAAGGTGGCCAACAACGGCAGCATGACGATCGCTCCCAGTTTTGGTGGTGCTTACAACTCCGCTTATAGCGGAACGGGCGCGCTGAACTTATTCCCGATGGGTGGGCAGTTCTCGTTTGCGCCGGTGTTGGCGGGCGGGTATGTCTTTCCATCGATCACTTATTCCGGTGGTGGCACGCTCAACTTTGATGTGAATGCAACGGTCGCCAATTTGAATCTGCAGGGTAGCAGTTTCCGTGGAGCGGGTGCGATCACGATCCCAACCGGCGGGCTACTCACTGTGAGCGGCACGACCTTGGGTGGTTTCTCTGCATTCACCATCGCTGCGGGCGCAACAGCGAACACGACCAATGCGGCCTTCCTGCGTCCGGTGACCAACTTGGGAACCTTGAACGTGACGGGGTTTTCATCCATCAGCACGATTCCGAGTGCTGCTGGTGCGAACAACGGCAGCTTGACCAACGGTGCAACTGGCATTTTGAATCTGAACGGCGCCTATATACAGCCCAAGTCGAGCGGGATATTCACCAACAGTCCCGGTGGTCAGGTGGTCGCACAGAGCGGATACAACACCATTGATGCCTCGGGCAACTTCTTTTCTCCGACCCAGGTCGGAACGATCACCAACAACGGTTCGATAACAGTAAATAATCTGGCTACACTGGTAATCACCAACGGCTTCGCCAGTGTGAACAGCGGCAGCTATACCACTGCGGTCGGCGGCACGCTGAATTTTAATAAAGCGGGTGGCGCACCTGCTGCTGCAAGCTATACCAATAGCGGTGCATTCATCAATAACGGTGCGATGAATTTTCTTGGTAATGGTTACACGCTCTCGGGCGCGATGACGCAAGCAGGAACGCTGGATATCGCGACCGGGGTTGTGCTCAACAAACCCAATGGTTTCACCAATACGGGAACCATTTCGGGGACGGGGACGCTCGCTGTTGGTGTGGGCGCTGCCGGATTGACCAACCAAGGCACCATCAGTCCAGCGGGTGTTGCGACTGCGGGTACCTTAACCATCACCGGTGATCTGAAATTCGGTGCCGGTTCTATTTTGAATATCGAGCTGGGCGGTACCGCTGCGGGGCAATTCGATGTGCTGGCGGTGAATGGCGCGGTATCCGGTATCGGAGGCTCATTCGGTAACTTGTCCTTGAGTCAGATCGGTGCCTATACCATTGCGAACGGGAATACCTTCGTTCCAATGACTGCGACGAGCGGCTTGAATACGGGCACGTTCACACGCAACCCGATCGCGGGGGTGTTGGTGACGCCGACCTATGCACCCGCCAGCCTCAGTCTGGCGATGACGACAGGCTTGACCTTGACGGTCAGCGCAAATGCATTGAGCAAGATGTTCGGCACGGGCGATCCGGCATTGACTTACACGGTCAATGGTTTTGTGGCGGGCGATAGTGCCGCGACGATTTTGAGCGGTGGATTGATCCGCGTGGCCGGGGAAGGGGCGGGTGCTTATGCCATCACCCAAGGATCGTTGGCGGTCTCTCCGCTTGGTTATTACGCCATCGTATTCAACGGCAACACTTTTACTATTGCCCCTGCGCCAGCTCCGGTAGTCCCTATTGCGGCACCCGTGGCATTGACGCCCGCAGTGGCGAATGCGTTGACCAACATCTCAGTCAATATGCCGACGATGCTATCGGTGAACGCAACCTCATCCACACCGACGGTGATGGTGGCGGCCAGCGGTGACATCACGGTGGATCAGAAAAAGTATGCCGCCGCAGAGGCGACTGCGGCCGTGGTCGCGGCGGATGCGATAACTAACACACCAACCAGCATATCGATTGCGCAACCGATGGTCGGTTGTCAGTGAGGGTCGCCATGAAACGAAATCAATTTATCTTGGCGGCGCTCTGCGCGTTTTGCTTCTTGCTAGTTGAGAACACTTTTGCAGAAGAGGCCGTTCTTCCTGCTCCTACTCAAGCGCCTGCGACCCAAGCAGCACCTGTGTCGCAGGCCGCTGCCGCAACGGAAGTGCTGCATTTCGAGATAACCAGCTACATCGTGGAGGGTGCGACCTTGCTCGGCAAAGAGGAGGTCGATGTGGTAGTCGCCCCTTACCTCGGCAAGGACAAGGATTTTGCCGATGTACAACGTGCGATGCAGGCGATCGAGGCGTTATACGCCGCGCATGGATACTCGGCGGTGCGGGTGACACTGCCGGAGCAAACGCTTGAAAAAGGTGTGGTGCACTTGGTTGCGGTCGAAAGCCATTTCGGCAAGATCGATATCAAAGACAATAAATTCTTCAGCGAGGCCAATGTGCTGAATGCCTTGCCTTCCCTGCGTGGTGGCGGTGTACCGCGTTCGCAATTGATCGCGCGCGAATTGAAGCTGGCGAATGAGAATCCGGCGCGACAGTTGAACGTCGTATTGAAAGCTGGAGAGAAAGAGGATGCGGTGGATGCGAGTGTGCTGGTGACCGATAGCAAACCTGCTGCCTGGAGTATGACCTTCGATAACTCAGGTACCAAGGAGACGGGGAACACCCGCCTCGGTTTAGCCTATCGTCATGCCAATCTGTTCGATGCGGATCATGTGGCGACAGCACAGATACAGACATCGCCGCAGCATACGGATCGTGTCTTGGTGGTGGGCGGTAGTTACAAGATACCGCGCTACCAATCGGGCGACTCGTGGGAATTCTTCGGCGGTTATTCCAATGTCAATTCACTGGTCGGCGGGCTGACGAATTTCCAAGGCGGCGGGGTGATGTTGAGCGCGCGCAACAACTGGATGTTGGAGCGCGTCGGCGGGTTCGATCCGCGTCTTTCCTTCGGCTTGGATTGGCGCACCTTCAATAGCCTAAAACAGACACAGCCTACGACTACCGTGCTGTACAACGAGATCGTCACCACCCCATTGAGTGTGACGCTCGCGCTCAATGGCAAGACGCCACACAGTGATACCAACTTCAATCTCTCCTATGCGGTGAACGTACCCATGCTGAGCAAAGGCAAGACAGCCGATTTTGCCGCCTACGATCCGTTGGCATTGTTGAAACCGGATGCGAATTACAACGTGTTGCGTTACGGCGCGAGCTACGCACGGCTGGTGGCAAGTGATTGGCAATTGCGTGCCGCGTTGAACGGGCAATGGTCGAACAATGTCCTGATCTTGGGTGAGCAGATGCGTCTGGGGGGGGCGGATGGGGTGCGCGGTTTCGCGGAAGGCAGCGAGGGTGGCGGCAGTGGAACGCGTGTCAATCTGGAGGGCTACACCCCAAGCTATAGTCTGTGGGAGGCCGATACCCGTGCGCTGGTTTTTTACGATATCGGTAAGGTGAGTTCCAAGAATAGTATCAGCACATCGATCGCCTCCGTCGGGATCGGCATGCGTTCGACCTATGCCGAGCGATTCGGCTTGCGTGCAGATATGGCTTGGATAACAAAGGCGGGTAACGATCCTTTGTATCGCAAGGGTGATTGGCGCATCCATGCCGCGCTGTCGGCGACATTTTGAGAATGAGGTACGACGTGGATAAACGGATTTCACTACTGGCGCTGCTGATCGGGTGCACGCTCGGCATGCCTGTCCTGGCAGACAGTGTGGCGGGCAAGGTCGGTTATATGAGTGGCGTGTTGGTGGCACAGCGACCTGATGCGACGGTGAAAGTGATGGCGCCGAATGCCGAGGTGATGGAGGGGGATATGCTGATCACGGCGCAAGAGAGTTATGCGCAGATCGTGATGAGTGATGGTTCTACCATGACCTTGCGCCCCAATTCCAATCTGAAGATCGAGTCTTACCAGTTCAAGCAGGACGCTCCGAAATTCGACAACGTAGTGCTCCGTTTATTGAAGGGTGGTTTCCGTACCGTGACCGGATTGATCGGCAAGCGCGGCAATCCGGATGCATACAAGCTGCGTGCGAAGACGGCGACGCTCGGCATCCGTGGTACCGACTTCACATCGCGCTTATGCGTCACCAGAGGCTGCGTAGATGATGGGGAAATCGTGCCGCCTATGATGCATCCCCTCAAGCAGTTGAAGGCCGTGGGGCGCGTGATGTCGATCCAAGGCGAATTGGTCGCGAAAGAAGCGAATGATGAGATACGCAAACTCACCCTAGGCTCTCCCATCTTTGAGGGCGATACTTTACAAAGCAACGTCAAGTCGCAGGCGGTGGTTGTATTTCGCGACGGCGGTCGCATCACCTTGCAAGAGAGTAGCCTGTTCAAAGTCGAAGAATTCAAATATGTGAAAGATACCGCGCAAGACAACATCGCATTGCGTCTGATCAAAGGCGGCGTGCGCGTCGTTACCGGTTTGATCGGGCATATCCACCACGAGCGATATAAGTTCGGCATCGCCGGTTCGACCATCGGCATCCGTGGCACGGGATTCGATGCATGGTGTAACGGTCCTTGTGCGGAGGGTGCGGATGCCTATGGCGCGACACTCGATAAGCCGCTGGATGGCGCGGGGGTGTTCGTGTGGACGGGCGAGGTCGAATTGTCTTCACCTAATGGTTCGTCCATTGTGGCCAAGGATCAAGCGGCCATCATCGTGCGCGAAAGCGGCAAGCCAGCAATGATCAAGATTGTTCCCGCTAGCATCAAGAACAATGCCGCGCCGCGTCCGGATAGTCTCCCGGTCGATGTGGAAAAGCTGTTCGAGGAGCGAGTCAATGAGGGTGAGCCCGGATTCTATGTGACCGTACACGACGGACTGGTGGTCTTATCCAAAGGAGATGAACATCTCGATCTAGGTCGGGGAGAGACCGGTTATGCCAGTGATGATGTTTTGGCGCGTCTGACAGAGACACCTGCCTTTATGCGAAACGACAATCGACTCGATAGCATCGAGAACAAAAGCAAGATTTCAAATCCAGGTCTGAACCTGAACGATTGCGCGGTCGGCCAATAAACTAGTGGTGGAGGGATTTCATCCGCCCGACATGGATGAACAGCGGCCACTCGATGCGGAAGGTTTTGTCTTCCGGCCAATGTGGTGCGATCTCAGCGGCCAGTGCAACGACAGGATCGAAGCCATTGGCTGTCTGGAACCGTCCTACTGCCGACCAACTGCGCAGATAGCCCAGCAGATGTGTGCGATCCCATTCTTTGGCTAATGCGAACTGCGGAGCAGTGATGTGCGTGAATGGGAACGGAAAGTCGCGGTAGGCGTTCTCCACATGTACCCGTTCGGGGGGCCAATAGGCGCCTATCGTCTCATCGTAAAAACGATCCAATATTGCCTGCATCTCTGGTGAATCGATTTGCAAACGGTTATAGCCCCACACGGCAATGACACCGGCAGGTTTCAGTGCGCGCTGTGCTTCGGTGTAGAACCTCGGCAGATCGAACCAGTGTAAGGCTTGCGCGACAGTGATGAGATCGACTGTCTTATCCGCAAGTCCGCTACGCTCGGCGGGCGTCACGCGATATTCGATGTTGGGTGATGTGGGCGCGGAGGCTAACTGCGCGGCACTGATGTCCGTTCCCAATACCTGCTCGAAACGCGCGGCGAGTGCAATAGCTGCTTGTCCATTCCCTGTGCCGCAATCCCAAGCCAGTCTGTGCACGGGGGTGATGTTCAGCAACCAATCAAAGAGTTCGTTCGGATAATCCGGGCGGAATGTCGCGTATTGTGTGGCGAGTGGCGAGAAGTGATCCGAGCTCATTGCGATCATTTCGCGGATTGTGCATCCCGTTCTTTTTTGTAAGTATCGTAGCTTGGTGAAGGCGTAGTGGCGCGCTCTGTGGGCGTCCTGTGGGCATCGTTATTGCCTTTGATGCCTTCGTAAAGACCTTGATAAGGGTCGTTGGTGCAGGCTGCCAACAGCCATGTGCCTAAAGCAAGAGCTATGGATTTTGAAGTAAGCATGTCGATCCTCATGGTTGTAAAAGTGAGAGACGCATCGACAGGTCGATGGCTTTGATGTCCTTGGTCAACGCGCCGATGGAGATGCGGTCTACGCCGGTCTCGGCGACGAGGCGCACATTCTCCAGCGTGATGCCACCGGAAGCCTCTAGTTCTGCACGCTTGGCTGCATGTGCTACCGCGTTGCGCATATCTGTCAGCGAGAAATTATCCAGCAGAATCAGTTTTGCACCTGCATTCAATGCCTCATCCAGTTGTGCCAGTGTCTCCACCTCGATCTGGATAGACACGCCCGGCGGTGTCATGCGGAAGGCGTTTTCCATGACTTTGTCGATGCCGCCCGCGACCGCGATGTGGTTCTCTTTGATGAGCACGCCATCGAACAGGCCGATGCGCTGGTTGTATCCGCCGCCGGTCTTGACTGCATATTTTTGTGCCATGCGCAGGCCGGGCAGTGTCTTGCGCGTATCCATGATCTTGGCTTGAGTCCCCGCGACAGCCTCGACGTAACGTCGTGTCTGTGTCGCAGTCGCGGACAGCGTCTGCAAGAAGTTGAGTGCGGAGCGCTCGGCAGAGAGCATGGCGCGGGCATTGCCGTGTATCTCGCACAAGACATCATTTGCCGATGCCTGCGCTCCTTCCTGCACCCGCCAATGGATCTTGCACTCCGGGTCGAGATTCAAAAAACACTCCTCGAACCACAATGTGCCGCACAGCACCGCCGCCTCACGGGTGATGACGGTGGCGCTAGCCAGTGCCTGTTCGGGTATAAGTTGTGCTGTCAGATCGCCGCTGTGACGGTCTTCGATCAGTGCGGCCATCACATTGGTACGGATATGCTGTGTCAGGTTCTGGTACGGCATGGAACACTCCCTAAGATGAGAGCGTAGTATAAGGGAAGTCCACTCATTCCCGCGCAGGCGGGAATCCGGTAATTGAAGAAGTTCTTGCGCGGCAAGAACAAAACCTAAAGGCATGTTCGATATACCCGCTGGATTCCCGCCTGCGCGGGAACGACGATGGGGGTTGAAATTGTATCTATCCACCCCATTTACACGGCAGTCAGATATTCCATTGAAGGAGCCGCTATGCGTTTCGATAAATTCACTACCAAGTTGCAACAGGCATTATCCGAGGCCCAGAGTCTGGCTGTCGGTGCCGACAATCAATTCATCGAGCCGCAGCACCTGCTGCTGGCCTTGCTCAACGATGCTGACAGCGGGGCAGGTTCACTGCTGGCACGCGCGGGTGGCAATACCAATGCGCTGAAGACTGCGCTCACTGATGCCGTGTCGCGTCTGCCCAAAGTGGAAGGTCATGGTGGCGAGGTGCAGGTCGGGCGCGACCTCTCCAATCTATTCAACCTCACCGACAAGGAAGCGCAAAAGCGCGGTGACCAGTTCATCGCCAGCGAAATGTTTTTGCTGGCGCTGACTAACGACAAGGGCGAAACCGGACGCTTGCTCAAGCAGCATGGCGTGACGCGTGCACCGCTGGAAACGGCCATCGCAGCCGTGCGCGGTGGGGAATCGGTCGGTTCGCAGGAGGCGGAAGGTCAACGCGAGTCGCTGAAGAAATACTGCGTCGATTTGACCGAGCGCGCCCGTCAGGGAAAGCTCGATCCCGTCATCGGTCGTGACGATGAGATCCGCCGCGCCATCCAAGTGCTGCAACGCCGCACCAAAAACAACCCAGTGCTGATCGGCGAACCGGGCGTGGGTAAGACCGCGATCGTCGAAGGCTTGGCGCAACGCATCATCAATGGCGAAGTACCTGATTCGCTCAAGGGCAAAAAAGTGTTGTCTTTGGATATGGCCGCTTTGTTGGCGGGGGCGAAGTATCGCGGTGAGTTCGAAGAGCGTCTGAAAGCGGTGCTCAAAGAATTGTCGCAAGACGAAGGCAACAACATCGTGTTCATCGACGAACTGCACACCATGGTTGGCGCGGGCAAAGCTGAAGGCGCAATGGATGCGGGCAACATGCTCAAACCTGCTTTGGCACGCGGTGAGTTGCACTGCGTCGGTGCGACCACGCTGGATGAATACCGCAAGTACATCGAGAAAGATGCCGCGCTGGAGCGCCGCTTCCAAAAGGTGTTGGTGGATGAGCCCTCGGTCGAGTCGACCATCGCCATCCTGCGCGGCTTGAAAGAGAAATACGAAGTGCATCACGGTGTGGAGATCACCGACCCCGCCATCGTCGCGGCTGCGGAGTTGTCGCATCGCTACATCACCGACCGCTTCCTGCCGGACAAAGCCATCGATCTCATCGACGAGGCCGCCTCGCGCATGAAGATGGAGATCGACTCCAAACCCGAGGTGATGGATAAGCTCGAACGTCGTCTCATCCAGTTGAAGATCGAACGCGAAGCGGTGAAGAAAGAGAAAGACGAAGCTTCCAAGAAACGTTTCGCATTGATCGAAGTCGAGATCAAAAAACTCGAACGCGAATACGCCGACCTCGAAGAGGTATGGAAAGCAGAGAAGGGCGCAGCCCAAGGTGCAGCCACCGTGAAGGAAGAGATCGAGGCGATGCGTGCCGAGATCGTGCGCCTGCAGCGCGAAGGCAAGCTGGAAAAAGTGGCCGAACTGCAATACGGCAAACTGCCGCAGCTCGAAGCAAAGATGAAAGAAGCCGCGCAACGTGAAGCCGAAGGTGGCGCGCAGAAAAACAAATTGTTGCGCACACAAGTTGGCGCGGAAGAGATCGCCGAAGTGGTGAGCCGTGCGACAGGTATCCCCGTGAGCAAGATGATGACAGGCGAGCGCGACAAACTGCTCAAGATGGAAGATAAGCTACACGAGCGCGTGGTGGGGCAGGACGAAGCCGTGCGGCTGGTGTCCGATGCGATTCGCCGTTCGCGTTCCGGCTTGTCAGACCCGAATCGTCCTTACGGCTCCTTCCTGTTCCTCGGCCCCACAGGCGTGGGCAAGACCGAGCTGTGCAAAGCGCTGGCCGGATTCATGTTTGATTCGGAAGACCATCTCATCCGCATCGACATGAGCGAGTACATGGAGAAACATTCCGTGGCGCGGCTGATCGGTGCACCGCCCGGCTATGTGGGCTATGAAGAAGGCGGTGGCTTGACTGAGGCCGTGCGCCGCAAACCTTATTCTGTCATCTTGTTGGATGAAGTGGAGAAGGCGCATCCCGATGTGTTCAACGTACTGCTGCAAGCACTGGACGATGGTCGCATGACCGACGGCCAAGGCCGCACCGTAGACTTCAAAAACACCGTCATCGTGATGACCTCGAACTTGGGTTCGCAAATGATCCAGCAGATGTCGGGCGATGATTATCAGGTCATCAAGCTGGCGGTGATGGGCGAGGTGAAGAGTTACTTCCGCCCCGAGTTCATCAACCGTATCGACGAGGTGGTGGTGTTCCACGCACTGGACGAGAAGAATATCAAATCCATCGCGCGCATCCAGTTGCAGTATCTGGAAAAACGTCTCGCCGCGATGGAAATGAAATTGGAAATGACCGATGCTGCACTGGCCGAGATCGCCAACGCGGGCTTCGATCCGGTGTATGGTGCACGTCCGCTGAAGCGCGCCATCCAGGCGCAACTGGAGAACCCGCTGGCCAAGCAGATACTCGAAGGACACTTCGCGGCCAAGGACACCATCAAAGTGGATTGCAAGGGCGGTGTGATGACGTTCAATAAGGGATAAAATTCGACGTCATTCCGGCGCAGGCCGGAATCCAGTGTATTTATTTAACTGGACACCGACCTGCGCCGGTGTGACGCATCCTATTTTCTGGTTTGATAATTATGTATCTAGCGGACAAACGAAATGCAGATGAGATATAGATTGAACGATCTGGGCAACCCACCCAGCACTCTACGCAAGCTGGTAGCGTTGATCGTGACGGTGCTGCTGTTTGTTTTGGCGCTGATGTTTTCAGCGATGCTGCTCATGGCCATCCTTGTCGTTGGCACTGTCGCCGGAATCTATCTGTGGTGGAAGACACGCGAGCTACGCAAGATGATGCGCAACTTTTCTTCGCAGGAAGTGCGACGTGAGACGCAAGCCAGCAACGACGAAGTGTTCGAAGGTGAAGTGATCCGAGTTGTCGATCCCAAAGAGGTGAAGTGAACAGTTGGTAAAGTTCATTAAGCAAAAAGCCCGGCGCTGCCGGGCTTTCTTTTGGCGAGTGGCAGTTTGGAGCTCGTTCAGCCGATCGCGGCTGTTAAATCTAAATGATGAGTGATCTGCGCCCCTAACGAGTCGGCGGATAGCTCATTGACACTTGCTTTTTGCCCGCGTGATGTCGCATCACCGATCCGTTTCGACACTGAATCTCCCGGTTCCCACAGGAGCTGGAACACCGCCAATTCATCTTGTTTTCCCCGGAACGAGGCGCGCGTGATGTGAATGATCCTATCCTCGAACTCTGCGGGCAGGACATCGATGACCTCCTGCGTAGTCATGGTCTGCCGCGCCCGGGTGATCGATGTGATGCGGGCAGCGACGTTCACGGTGTCGCCGAACACGTCGTTGGCCTTGAGGATAACGTCGCCAAAATGGAATCCAACACGGATGGCGATGGGATGTTCGCCACCGGGTTCCTCCGCATCGACAGCAAGATGCATAGCACGGGCAGCTTGAGCTGCCAGCAGCGCGTTCGGGAAGGTACACATGATCTCGTCCCCAATTGTCTTGATCAGGGTGCCCTTGTGTATGGCGACCTCTTGCTTCAGGAGATTCAGCGTATGTGTGATCATGTTCAGCGCAGTCTCATTCCCTAACTGGTCATACATGGCAGTGCTTCCGGCAATGTCGGCGAACAGAACAGCCATCTTCCTCGTCTGTTGTGAAGAATAGACCGCCCGGTTCTGGATGGCCATGTTCTGAGTCTCCGCGTAATGGAGGATCTTTGCGATACGCGCGAAGCGGAGCTTCAGAGCAAGGTCGGTGGGCGTCAGACCCATCTGGTTCTTTATCTTGAGTTTGGCTCCATGAACCAGCAACAGCAAGACGATATCGGCATTACCTTTCTCAACGGCGAGGAAGATCGGGATATACCCCTCTTGGCTGAAATTGACTTCCACATCGGAGATGAGCAATTGATGCAATGCACCAAAGTTGCCGTTCATGATGGAGGAGATGACAGAGAGTCTCGATTCGATGGTGTCGCGCAAGTGACTGACGGCCATTGGCACTTCCGTGGTCGCCTCGCCATATTCGCGCTCGTCCTCGCTCACCTCCTCGTGTTCCGCCTTCTGCTGGTGATACAGCTTGTACAGCAATGCAACGACTACCAGCACACCGGAGGCTATGATGAATGCAGTCCGGCTGATGCCGAACTGGGTGGCCAATTGATCCGGCAGGTTCGCGCCGATGGCTAATACCGAAACGGTGAGGAACAGCATGAACTTGAGATAGCGGAACAGCGAAATGAAAACGGTCACCACCAGTATGGCGAGCAAGACGTTGCGATCGACGATGTGTTCCA
Organism: uncultured beta proteobacterium; assembly: GCA_963822425.1. Classification (GTDB taxonomy): domain Bacteria; phylum Pseudomonadota; class Gammaproteobacteria; order Burkholderiales; family Gallionellaceae; genus Sideroxyarcus. The sequence goes on along the minus strand of CAWGHS010000006.1, from coordinate 171,029 downwards.
GCAGGGTATCGGGAAGGTTGGCGCCCAGCGCCATCAGCGAAACAATGACCAGAAGCCAGACTTCGTTACTCTTGATGTTGAATTGCATGATCGCCTCCTAATACCCGTTTATGCTATCGGACAGGAGAGACACAAGGATCGGCAGGATTGCTAAGGTGCTAACGGAACCACTCGAGATGAGCATGTGGCTACCGGCAATCCCGCTGTCGTAGAGCTTTGTGCGCTCCTTAGACCGGAAACTTTGCGTCCCTACTTTTCAATAGGTTTGCTTTTGGTTACTGCTGGGGGACATTATCGCTACAGTGTTCGTGAATTAGCAAGGGGATGAGCCGACCACTCGTCGGTTTTGCCAAGCGGGGATGAACGGAACTCCTTGAATAAACAAGCCCGGCATTGCCGGGCTTGTTTGCTGATATAAAAATTTAATGTGTCGTCGGCTGTGTGATCAGAGGCTGTACATCTTGACTGTGCCTCTTGGCGTTCTTGGCCGTCCGTTTTTCTTTCGCCGTCATCAACGGCTTCTTCTTGGTGTCTCTATGAGCATTGTGTGTCTTGGGCATGATCGAACTCCTTATGGTAGTTAAGGGAAAAACTGCACTTTAATGCTACTCCAACGTATTAGCGTTGTCCTGATTTTGTTTTGGCTGGCTTGCACCCATGATCGGTAACTCTGCGCGCGGCAGCTTGAGCGCTTCAAAGACTTTCAATGCCGCATAAGCGTCGTTCGCCGCGTACAGCATCTGCTGCGGAGTCAGTTCGCGTTGCGACCAATCCGTGGTGGTGATCTTTTTCGATTTGGCAAAGCGCTGCCTGAACATCACCGCCACCGCATTACGCACACCGATCTCTTTCTGATAGCCATCCATGCTGAACACCGTATTCAGATCGACCACCCCGCCAAAATGGATGCCGAACTTTCTGAAGATATGTCCGCTGTCTGATCTAAGGCCGAAGCCCACTTTAAGCACAGCATCAGAATGCAGCAATTCCATAAGCTGCGGCAGACCTTCGATCCGATGTGGCTGGAACAGATAAGCCCTGTCGGGCAAAGCGAACTGCACCACATGCGGGCCATCGCTCATCTCACCCACGGCGAACGTCGGCTTCGATTCCGTATCGAAACCCACGATGCCCGCAGCCTTGATCGCGGCGGTGGCAACAGCGAACTCTTCCGCAGTGGCCGGCACATGGATGTGCTCCGGTGCAAGGCCGGTGAATGGCGGCATCAGCGCGATGTCATCTTTGGTGGGTGCGTGTTTTTTCATAGTGGCATCGCCAAATTTAAAATTGCGTCATACCGGCGTAGGCCGGTATCCAGATGATTAAATCTTTCCCGTGTAACGGGGCAACGCCGGGTTTGTCCGCTACGCGGTCTCATTTCTATAACTGGATACCGGCCTACGCCGGTATGACACAGTTGTTGTATATGCGTCATCGCGCTTTCATCGCCCGCGCTCGCAACTGCCCGCATGCCCCTTCCACCTCTTGCCCTGCGGAATCGCGCACGCGGGAATAGATGCCGCGCCCATTTAGGATATACGCCATCGTCGCCGTGCGCTCGGCAGAGGGGCGACGATAGGCGAGACCGTCCACCGCATTGAAGGGGATGAAATTCATCACCGCGTATTTGCCGGAGAGCAATTGCGCGATGCGTTCCAGTTCGGCATCGCTGTCGTTCACGCCCTCGATCAACGTCCATTGGTATTGCACCGGATAACGGGTGGCGCGCGCATATTCTTCGGCGCGCTCCACCAATTCCTCGATAGCGATCTGCGGCGCATGCGGCAGCAACTTCGCGCGTAGCGCGGCATCGGTGGTGTGTAGCGAAAGCGCGAGTGCGGGTTTGACCCCGAGAGATGAATTCTTCGAACTGCTTTTGCTCCCTCTCCCCTCGGGGGAGGGCTGGGGTGGGGGCGCTTTGACTCCCTCTCTCACCGGGGGCGGGTTGGGGTGGGGGAGCTCACTCGGAGCAACACATCTCTCCATCAACCTCTCAAACACCCGTACATCTCCCACCGTCGAAAGCACCAGATTCTTATGCCCGATATTCCCCTGCGTACCCAGCACCTCGATCGCCTCCAGCACATTGTCCAGATTGTGCGCAGGCTCGCCCATGCCCATGAACACCACCTTGCTCACCGCGCGGCGACGGCGCGCTAACACCACCTGCGCCACGATCTCCGCGCTGCCGAGTTGGCGAATCAAACCATTGCGGCCGCTCATGCAGAACGTACATCCCACCGCACACCCCACCTGCGTAGAAACACACAGCCCACCACGCGGCAGCAGCACACTCTCAATCATCTGGCCGTCGTGCAGCTCTACCAGCAAGCGCGCAACATCATCGCTATTGATTGGACGAACTGAGGATTCAAGCCCGTTCGTCCTGAGCTGGTCGAAGGATGAATGGGCTTCCACAGTTTGGGTGAGGGGGGCGGCATGCTCACTCTTCAGCCGCGCCAACCCATCTAACTCCGCCTCGATGGCGGGTAACTCATTGCGCAACGCCAATGGAAAGAAAGTCTCAGCCGGGCTGTTTTTTCTGTCATAGGAGGCAAGCTGCGACCAACCGCGCAGCAATCGATCTTCGTGGCACGGCTTGCAGCCCAAGTCGCGCAAGCGTAGTCGGAGTTGGGAGATATTCATCGGATGGGCCTGCTTTGCGCTTGATGCATCAGGCAAGGCGGGAATGAAAGAGTCGAGAATCAAAATGAGTTCGTCAATGAGGGCGGGGTGTCGGCGCTGATTTTAACCCATGTCTCATTTGGGTATGTGATGCGCCCAAGCCTCGAAGCTGTAAATCTATTTGGCAGCGCCATTCTGTTAAACTGCGCCCCGCTTTCGTACCTGTATCTCTTTGGTTCGCCGTAACGCTGTGCACTTTGAGAAAAGTGCATCAGGTCAGCCGGCCTGTGTGTGACCGACCTGACTCGGGTGCGATTGAAAGTGCCGTATCAACGCGCTGCCAATGTGCAGGTCAGCAGATCCTATGAGGTGCGTCCCGCTCGAACATTCGAGTGTGGAGCTTTTTCCGCCCGTAAATGACGTGCGGAATATCGTCATATCTATCTTTCTTTTGCCCATTCTGGTCGCGCCTAATTTATTTTTATTAGGGCAGCCATGACATATCTTACAAATCTCGACACCATCATCCGCGACATCATCGAACCTGCTGCCATTGCGGTCGATCGCGAAGGCACATTCCCGCGTACCGCCATACGCGCACTCGGCGAAGCAGGGCTGCTCGGTCTGACCAGCGCCAAAGAAGTCGGCGGGATGGGGCTGGGATTGGCGGAAGCAGCACAAGTCGTCGAGCGTATCGGGCAAGTGTGTCCCTCCACCGCCATGGTGGTGACCATGCACTTCAGCGCGACGGCAGTCATCGAGAAATTGGGAGCCGAATCGTTGCGCCGTGAGATCGCGGCGGGGCGTCACCTCTCCACGCTGGCTTGGTCCGAAGCGGGTTCCCGCAGTCACTTCTGGGCGCCGGTTGGCACCGCCGTGCCGGATGGCGACAGCTATCTGCTCGATGGCGCAAAGACCATGGTGACCTCGGCACTTGAGGCCGACTCTTACATCTGGTCATCGCGCCCGGTACAAGCAGAAGGCGCAAGCAGTCTGTGGTTGGTCGATAGCAAGACCGCCGGGCTCACGCAACTCAATCCTTTCGATGGTATGGGTCTGCGCGGCAATGCCTCCGCACCCTTGGTGAGCAAATCCATGCGCCTGCCCAAGTCCGCTTTGTTGGGCACAGACGGTGGCGGTTTCGACGTCATGATCGGCATCGTGCTGCCGGTGTTCTCCACCCTCATCGCATCCAACTCCATCGGCATCATGGAGACAGCAATCAACCGTTCCATCGCGCATGTGAGCGGCAATAAATTCGAGCATATGAACAGCACACTGGCCGACTTGCCCACCATCCGTGCCTACATCGCACGCGCCAAGATCCGCGCCGACATGGCGCGCATGTTGCGCGATGACACCTTGGTGGCCTTGGCTGCTGGCCGTGCCGATGCGATGTTGCGCGTCATGGAAGTCAAAGCGGCGGCGGCGGAGTCGTCACTGGAAGTGACCGACATCGCCATGCGTGTCTGCGGTGGCGCGGCCTTCCGTAAGGATGTGGGTGTTGAACGCTGCTTCCGCGATGCGCGCGCCGCATCCATCATGGCACCGACATCGGACGTACTGTACGACTTCATCGGCAAGGCGGTCTGCGGCTTGCCGGTATTCGGTTAACAAACTGTTGAAAAACTACTGCGGTGACCATCTGCGGCGTTGCGCGGTGCTCGGAATCCTCATGTACTGGATGTACATTCCGGTTCCTACGCTCCGTGCGCCTTGCACCTGGACATCCTCGGTACGTTTTTGAACAGTCTGTAAGGAGATGTGATGAGTAAAAAAAATCTAGTAATGGGAGCAGTGGCTTACGCACCCAAAGTGGTGACCATCTGGGAAGGCTTCAAGGAATATTTCCGCCGTCACGATTTCGAGTTCGACTTCATCCTCTATTCCAACTACGAATGCCAGGTCGAAGCGCAGTTCAACGGCAGCATCGACATCGCGTGGAACTCGCCGCTGGCCTGGGTGAGAGCGGATCGCATGGCGCGCGCACGCGGCCAGAGCGTACACGCCGTCGCCATGCGCGACACGGATTGCGACCTGACCTCGGTGTTGGTGGTGCGCAACGATTCCGCCATCAACGAACTATCCGCCCTGCGTGGCAAGACAGTCGGCTTTGGTGCGATCGACTCTCCGCAGGCCAACCTCATTCCGCTCGATCATATGCGTGCGCAAGGTTTGCTCGCGGGACGCGATTACACCGCGCGTCGCTTCGATGTGCTGGGCGGCAAACACGGCGACCACATCGGCGGCGAACGCGATGCGGCACAGGCACTGATGGCGGGCGAGATCGATGCGGCATGGATGATAGATGGCAACCATCTCGCCTTCTCGCGAGAAGGTGTGCTGCCTGCAGGTAAGACCCGCATCGTGGCGCGTAGCGGCGCTTTCGATCACTGCAACTTCACCACCAGCCCCGATGCATCCGAGGCGCAAGTGACCCGCTTCGTTGAATTGTTGTTAGGCATGGCGTGGGACGATCCCAGAGGTGCGTCCGCTGCTGGAACTGGAAGGACTCAAGGCATGGCGAGCAGGGCGCACCAGCGGTTATGCCTTGCTGGAACGTGCTGTGGACGATGAACAGTTCTACGACACCAAAGGAAACATCCTTGTCCGTGATTATCGATATTGAAGCTCTCGGGCTGGATGCCGGCGCGCACCTGCTCATCAAGCATGGTTTAGCAGGCGTGCCGGTCGGCGCCACACTGCAAGTCACCGGCAGCGCACCTGGCTGGGAGGCGCAGCTTTCTGCATGGTGTCGCGCACAAGGCCATCCGCTCACCTTCATCGATGGCAAAGCACACATCACCCGCAGCGACATCCATGCCGGACGCTGGCGCGGCGCCACGCAAACCGGCCATGCCGACCCCAAACAAAAAGACGCGGTGCATGAACATGCGCTGCCTTGTTATGGGCTGGCAGCGCGCGGTGCGACAGTGGAAGCGGGCGCACCGGAATATGCTTTTCGTTTGAATCAGAAAAATGAGGTGTGGACGGACAACGCCGCCGAACTGTATGCCCAAGCCGTCGCCGCGCAATGGAATGCGGATCAGGCCGTCGATTGGAACGTGGCTTTCGAATTGCCGGACGAAGTGGAAGATGCCGTCGCACAAGTCATGACCTACATGATCGAAAACGAGAATGCCGCGCTAGTCGTCCCCGCGCGTTTTCTCGGTCAGATGCATCCGCATTTCCGCGAAGTGCAGGCCATACTGGCCATCCAAGTGGCTGACGAAGCACGCCACATCGACGTCTTCACCCGCCGCCTGCGTCTGCGTGGACGCGAGCCCGCACTCTCCACTGCGGGCGGCCAAGCCTCGCTCAAAACGCTGCTCGATGAACCCGATTTTTCCGTCGCCGGATTCTTGCTCTCGGTGCTCGGCGAAGGCACGTTTGTCAGCTTGCTCAACTTCCTCCACGCCCACGCACCCGACCCCGTCACTCGCCAGATCGCCCGCCTAGCCGCCATTGATGAAGGCCGCCATGTTGCCTTCGGCATGGCGCATCTGCTGCGCAGATTGGAACACGAACCCGCGTTGCGCACCCGACTCACCCATGCCGTGGAGACACGCAACGACGCACTATCCGGCACATCCGGGCTCAACGAAGAAGTGTTCGACGCACTGGTATTGCTGGCTGCCGGAGCGTTCACCCCAGCCGCCATCGCCATTGGCTACGCGCGTGTACAAACCTTGATGACCGACATGGCCGAAGGTCGCCTCGCACGGTTGCTGCGGCTTGGCTTTGACGCAAAGACCGCGCAACGACTGTCGTCGTTGCACACGCGGAACTTCATGTGAGGGAATCCGCGCGGCTTGTGAGGCGGGAAGGGTATCCTGCTTTGAAAGCATTTTGATGCTGTCCCGTTAGTTGCGTGGGATAAACTGGTGGCGGATTTTTTGAAGATGTGAAGAGGTGGCGCGATGAAAACAGTAACGATTGATGTTCGACCATTAGCAGACACTCTGGGTGATTTCACCCAGACATGGAAAAGCGGCAAGGCATCTGCACCTCGCATCAGCTTTGAATCGCCCGAACTGCTGTTCAAGGTGTTGTCCGGCAAACGTTGGGAGTTGCTAAACGCCATGACGGGCGCGGGAGCGATGTCCATCCGCGAAGCAGCGCGGCGTGTGGAGCGCGATGTTAAAGCCGTGCATGGAGATGTGACTGCCTTGCTTAACGCCGGACTACTATCAAAAACAGACGATGGCATGATCGTCTTTTCTTACGATGCAATCCATGTGGACTTTATGCTCAGGGCGGCTTGAGGTTGTTTCTGTAAACCGTGGTCTGAGCTAACCCCAATACCAGTCTGAACTCAGTTGAAGCCGGCAAAGGCTAGCGCGATGAGCGCAACTATTCCGAGGACCACGCTAATCAGATTATTGAGCGAGCTTAAAAGGAGCGTTTGCCTGAAGGAAATGATCTGCTTGCAAAAATGATGAATGAAGTAGGCCTCAAAGATAACTGCAAATAATTCGAAGATAACCATAACGACCATCTCCGAAGCGTCAATCAATGGAAATAAGAACCAAACAACCGGCAAAGATAAGAGATTTGCAAACAGTACAGAAACTAGGATTCTTTTCCTGGGCAGCTTGCGCACCGCAACGAAAACCCAAGTCACGAGCAACTCGAGGACCGTCGTTATGATGAGCGCTTTGGCGAATTCGGGGATATGGATCGATGCCCACAGCGGCGTTGTTTCAGTGATTTTGGCAATACCATCCGCAAACAAATCCACTTGGTAGCGGCTGGAAAAATTTTCTCTTGTGATTTTGTTGGTCGTGAAAGTCTTGTCTAGACTCGGAATGTATATGGCCAGCTTGAACTCGCGGGGTGGAAAATAACCAAAGTTGCAATGGCTATCACTGCATTGGCCTCCCCATGCCAGTGGTGCCGGTTGCCAATAGCACCCGGCGGCGGCATCGTAGCTGCTGATCCTTAATTGAGCGACCGAATCCTGCCCGTACTCCATTTTTTCCTGCATGCGCTCTTTTTCATCGCACTCCAGCATCTTTGCGTAAAAGTGAGCGTCTTGGATTTTTTGCCGGTTGTAAACGATATCGATATCAACATTAGGCTTTGGCCCTAGATCGGCGCTTGCATTCATTGGGAGGCAGGAAAGCACTATCGCAATGCACCACATGAAACTGAACAGCTTATTCATCATCAGCCTGAGATTAGATTATCCGGACAAGTCGACCTACTGAGCGTCATTGTACCGGAGTCGATTTCTTTTACAGCCATGCCTATCTTCAAAATCAATTCGACTCCGACACCTTTGGGCTGTTTTTTCTGTCGTATGAGGCAAGCTGCGACCAGCCGCGCAGCAACCTGACTTCGTGGCGGGGCTTGCAGCCGAGGATCGGTAATCAAAGTGCGTTTGCTTTCAATTGCCATTTCGTGGGAGAGATGCCGATGCGCTTGGTGAACACGCGCGTCAGCGCGACAGGATGCGAGTAACCGACTTCGGGCGCGACCAGCTTCAGCGGCTTGCCGCTCTTGAGCAGCGTCTGCGCCACGCTGATGCGCCAGTCGGTCAGATAATCGAGCGGCGTGGTGCCGACCGTCTGCCGGAAGTGTGCCGCAAAGCGCGCGCGTGACATACCCGCCTCGTGCGCCAGTTTTTCCAGCGACCAGTTGTGCTCCGGTTGTTCGTGCATCGCGGTGATGGCTTTGACGAGCTGCTCATCCACCAACCCGGCGAGAATGCCACCGCTGACCAGCCGTGATTCCAGCGAGTGACGCAACAGCAGGATCAGGAAATACTCGGCCAGCCTGTCCAGCCCGGCCTGACGACCGCAGCGCGGATTGAACGCCTCCTCGAAAAGCAGCGTGAGCGCAGGCATCAGCTCCGTGATGCTGTCCAACGGAATGACCAGCATCTCCGGCAGTGCCTGCATCAAAGGGTTGCCCATCCCCGCGCCGAAATCGATCGAGATGCAAATGATCTCCGCTTTGCTCTTCTTCGCGATCTGAAAACGGTGCACACGCGGTCTCGGATAAAAGATGACCGAAGGTCGCGTTACCTCGATGCTTGCCGCATCCGGGTGATGGATGCTGACACTGCCACTGCGCAGGATGTGCAGATAACCGTAACCCTCTGCGGGGAAGTCGAACGCACCGCAGGGCTCGCCCGTATAAAACACGCGGGCGGCCAAAGAGAAGCGCGACAAAAGAGGTGACAATCGATCCATTTGAGACGAACTGTTAACCAATTGAGACGATGAGTGCTCAATCGTAGCAGCAAATCATCCAAAGTGCGCACCGTGCAATGTCGCACGGCAACTTTCAGGAGTCATCATGCAGATCAACATCAAGCGCCTCGGCCTAGCCGTGCTCGCATCCGCGTTCACCCATATCGCCATCGCCGCCGAAGCATCACACAGTGTTCCCGTCACCGAGATGCATTACATGGCGACCGGCATCGGCCCCATCGAAGTTGCCCCCGGCTATGGCGATATGAGCAAAGGCGCACACAGCAACTATGTGAAGATACCCGGCAACTTCACCAGCCCACCGCACACGCATAGCGACGATTACTACGGCGTGGTCATCGCCGGGGTGGTCGCCAACGGCGTGGACGGCGCGCAAGACATCCCGCTGGCTCCCGGCTCCTACTGGTTTCAGAAGGGCAAAGAAAAGCATGTGACCAAATGCATCTCGGCTACCGAGTGCGTGTTTTTCGTTACGCAGCCGGGCAAGTTCGATTTCCTGATGGGTAAATAAACCTGCGGGCAGGTTTAGCCCTGCCCGCAATTATTGATCCGGCCAGATTATGTTTGAACTCAGAAGTTCATTACACCCCAACCCCTCCCAGCCTCCCCTTATCAGGGGAGGAGCAGCCTCTGCTCTCCCCCTGACAAGGGGGAGTTGGAGGGGGTTTGGGTTTCATACTTCAAACTTCACTTGGCTGGATCAATAACTACAGAGGCTCATGCATGATCATTCATACCCAACAGAACTACGGGCGCTCGGCACACAACTGCATCGCGCAGGCCGCCGAGCCGGGCATCGCAGGCGCACGCGCACTGGTCGAGTCTTTCTACTACGCCTTCAACCAGCGCGACATGGAGGTGTTCGCTGATGTGTGGGCAGAGCATGCGCTGATCCAACTCAACAACCCACTGGGCGGAATACTGCGCGGCTATGAGCCGATCTCGGAACTCTACCGTGGCATCTTTAACGGTAACGCACGGGTATGGGTAGAGCTGCACGACATCGTCGAATTTCAGAGCGACGCCATGGTGGTATTCGCCGGGCGCGAGAAGGGCGAATTCACCAAGGGCAAAGTGACGCTACCACTCTCGATACGCACCAGCCGCATTGTGCAATGGATGGGGGAAGGTATCGGCTGGAAGCAAGTGCATCACCACGGCTCGATAGACGATGCGCAGTTGCTGGCGGAATATCAGGGGGCGGTTCGAGGTGGTAAATGAAAAAGCCCGGCGATGCCGGGCTTTTTTGCAGGGAGTGTTGCGATGCTGACCCCATTGCTCCGTTTCCGCGAACAGTTTGGTTTGAGTGAAGCGCCGGTGTAGATGTTGGAGTGAAGCGGGCTTTCTTGTGGTAAGTATTGTGAGTCAGGCCTCTTTAGGGAAGCGCCGATTAAGTCCTCCGTTCGTGGTGAGCTTGTCGAACCATGAACGGAGGACGCCAAACATTCAGCGTGTTACCCATCGAACCCTTCGACAGGCTCAGGGCGAACGGACTTAATCGGCGTTTCCTTAGCTAAGAAATAAATCCGTCCCCAATTTCGTCCCCAACTTTTTACTTGCAGACTTACGGTTTGCGGTGTTTGGAGGACAGATGCTGTCTGCCCTGCACCAGATCCTTGGTCGGAATCCAGTTGTTCTTCGACTTGGGCCTGTCGGTCTGTATGTTCTGGCCCTGGTGGCTGTGTTGAGCCGCCTTGTAGCTCTGAATCGCCGCCAGCAACTGCTCTTGGGTGACCTGAATACTTGGGTGCTCGCCCTTGGGATCAAAGTTGGCGAGCTGTTGCTTAAGGCGCGCCAGCCGGGTGGCGTTGTCGTCCTTGGCGCGCTGCCCCGTCATCATCGCCTGCGCCGCAGCAGAGAGGGTATAGCCACCCTCCGCCTCGGCGATCAGGCCACAAACGCCCATGCGGGCAAACGCGTCCACCAGTTTGGTCTTGGCCGGAATCTCGCCGTGCTGTGCCATGGCCAGCGCGGTGATGATCTCGTCCAGAGCGGCCGGGCGACGCTTGGCCGCAACAGTGAGGGACAATAGCAGGGCGGCATCGTCGTCGTGAACGGGGTACATGGTGAACCTTTGCAGAGTTGGAAATATAAAGGGTTGGCATCGTATTGTATTTTGATATGCGATGCTGCCCCCTTTAATTAGTACCAGCAAAAGTTTGAGTTTTTAGAGTGCAGAAATTGCGGAAAATTTCATAATATATTCGGGTGAGCTAATTTTCCCATCTAGTGAAATACTTCCTTCACTGATGCAGTTTTCGCTATCCCTAAACACCTGCCCTGAGAACTTAACACGCTGCCCAACTTTCAAATTTGAAGCAGATTTAAATAAAGCACTCTCTGGATTTATAAGAGTGTGATGTTCAAAATCCGAAATGTCATTATTCCATGTTTTAATGGTTATATCTTGGGCGATAGAGACGGACAAAACACCCTTGCCATCACTGTTACTGTCAATTTCCTCAACAGTTCCTACCCAATCTTTGAGATTTAAGTGAGTTAATAATTTACAAATGCTTTTATCTCTAACTGATTTAATTCCACCTTTTTTCATGTTGTTATCTGCGCCAATAATCCCTTGTTGTGCAGTAGAAACAATTTGTATAAATTGAGTTTCAATAGCAGGTAACGGAATGATTGGAGGTGCAGGTGCAGGTGCAGGTGCTTGTGTGCTTATTTGTGAAACAGGTTGAGCAGCGGCTGGTTTCGTTGTGCCGGATGTTTCGTTGGGGGCTAGTTTTGCACCGATAACCAATACTACTATTAGCCAAAACCACGATGATTTCCAAAAATCTTTTTTCTCACTCATTTTTCATTTCCCCTTATCTATCGCACATATTGACCTTCCCCTGATTTTTCATCTTCCAGAGGACGGAGTTCATGCCACCAACTTTTCTGGCGGCTGGCTTCAAAAATTCATGGCAGTGTTCTTGCAAGACGAAAACCAATTATTTTTCCTTGAATACTTGTCAAGTATGCAGATCGGGTGGTTGCCTCTGTGTTCATACCGTTCATAAACGAACCTCCGCGCATCGAATACATCGAAGCATAAAATCGACGATCTTTTTCTTTTATCGCTCTTTCTTTTTTATTTGCCGGTTTTATTTCGTCAAAGTCTTTCCAAAATTTTTCAGTGTAGAAGTTATTTTGCATCAACTCCCACACATTTCCTGTCATGTCGTAAATTCCGTAGCCATTTGCTTTCTTGAGTCCAACAGGATGAGTCCTTTGACCGCTATTCCCGCCCGGTTGCAAAAGGTTTCCATACCATGCAACTTCATCTAAATCATTACCTCCGCAATATCGTGTAGTTGCACCTCCATAGCAAGCATGTTCCCATTCCGCTTCAGTGGGGAGGCGATAATTCTTTCCTGTCTTAGCATTTAACTTTTTAATATATTTTTGTGTGTCATCCCAACTTATACTTTCGACAGGACATCTATCCCCGCAGTTTGTAAATTCGCTTGGGTTGTTACCCATCACTGACTTCCACTCGCCTTGTGTTACCTCATACTTACCAATTTCATAGTTTTCATCAGGAATAAGTATCATCTCAGGTTCACCTGATTGACTCCTGTTTTCATCCTGTTGGACTGAATTAGCAGGTTCGTTTTGTTCGGAAGCAGCCTCTGATTGAGGGGGGAGGATAATTAAGCAGATAGCTGTGATAGTAATGCCGAGCAAAGGAAATAATTTGAATTGGCTCATGAATGATTACGCGTTATTAATTATGAATTCTGAAAGCGGGCACTCTAGTTAAATTGATGGATTAGGTCACACTTTCACGCTCGCCATAAGATTTGCTATCAAATCCCCACGTGCCAGAATCGTCGACGAAAGAGGAAACCGCCTCGAATATTGCCCACAATGTAAACTCTAATCTTTCAGTTGTATTCTTAAGTTCACGGGCACCCGTTTCAGTATTCTGTACCCATGCTTCAATTTGATCCGTAAGGCTTTGCTTATCCATGAAACCGTGTGCAATTGAGTTGCGCAGTTTATTCAGTTTAAAAACTGCTTCCCAGATATTGTCCATATGCCCCGGCGGAAAGAATGCCCGAGCAAGACTTATAGCTAGGTGGCACTCTATTTTGACGTTGGCCTCCCGTAGCGTTTTAGGGTTTCGTAGCCTGTGATCAATGAGAGCTCGAATCTGCTCCTCAATTAGCAAATGCCCTTTTAATAAAACCACCTCAGGTTCTTTTCCATGAGGTAAGAGTTCTAGGAACCGTTGGAACGCTTCAAGGTGACGTGACGTGAGTTCAGACATGCGTTGTTCCTTTGTGCGTGGTGAATAATTGCAAACAATAATTGAACAATCGGGGACAGACCACGGTTTTCTCCAGTCATCACTTCACCCCCATCCCCAACCAAGCATCCGAAGTCAGCGGCCCCTTCAGTGCAGGCAGTGTCTCTTCCAGCCAAGCCAGCGCAAAAATTAAACAGGTCAGTTTCGAAGTGTTTTTGCACGTACACAAACTTCCTCATATCAATTAACTTTTCTTCGGCTTTTCATCGCCGCTTATAAACCCGATAGGCCTTTTTTTCGTTGGCTCGGGTGGTGTCATCAACTCCCGGATGGCATCGAACACCTGCTTGAGTTGAACGCGCGTATTGCGCGCAAAGCTGTCGTGCTGCATGGACAGTGCTTCGGTTTTCGGCTCCAGATCATCCAGGCGCTTTGCCAATTTCGTGTTCGATGCAAGCACTTCGCGCAGGCGCACGAAGGCGCGCACCACGTAGACTGACACCTCCGTCGCCCTTGGGCTGTTCAGGATGGTTGCCGCCATGATTGCTCCGTGCTCGGTAAAAGCATAAGGCATATATTTCCGGTGTTGGCCGCGACCGGGCTTTAAGGTCGCAATTTGCGACCTTAAAGATTCCCATTCTTCCTCGGTTAACTGGAACATGAAGTCTGCTGGAAATCGCTCTAGGTTACGTTTTACCTGCTCGTTGAACCGCTTGGTAGGCACGTCGTAGAGCGCCGCCAAATCACTATCCAGTAAAACCTTTTCCCCGCGCAGCAACAGAATGCGGTGGGTGATCGTTTCCAGCGGCAATAGAGAAGATTTGCTCATTTAGCGAAATCAAACGGAATAATCGGGGGTAGACCACGATTTATCTGGTCTGAGTTGCGGATGCTTAGTGAGAGATGAGACAAGTGCTTCCCCTTTTGCGAACAGTCGTGATGCTGGCAATGCGCCCGTTATTGCGGGTTTGCGTCTTGCGCCAGCTCCTGTTCTGGGGGAATTCGCCTTAGGCCTCGCGCCGTTCGTGCGGTGCGATGTGCATTCGGCAGTTCTGCAAGCGGGGCGAACTGTATTTGAATGGGGCGGGGGGTGTCAATGGAGCTGAGGTGTGTGGCCGCATCTGATGCATTCACCCGCTTACGTATTGATTCTGGTGTGCTGTCCGACATCCTCGATCACCGCATCAAGTCCGCTGTAAAGCACATTCATTACTTCGTGGGCATGAAAGATGCGGTGGCGTCTTTGCTGGGTGGCGGGTCGAAGGATGCCGAGCGCAACCAGTTCGGACACGGCATCGTTGGCTGCCGGGAAGGTGACGCCAAGGTTTTGTGTGATGGAGTTGATTGTTACCACGGGCTGTCCCAGCAGTAGGCCTCCGACTTTCCAGATGGTGGCGTGTCGGCGTTTCCCTTGTTGGATCAGCAGGCTTTGCCAGCGTTGGTGTATGGCTCGCATGTCATCGAACAGTCTTGTTGTGTGGCGGCAAGAGGCGATCACGCTTTCCAGAAAGAGGCGAACCCATGGCTCCCATTCCAGCTTGGTCTGCACTTGCAATAGCGCGTCGTAGTATTCCTGCTGGCGCAGTTTCAGGAACGAGGCGAGATGGATGGGGGGCTTGCCCTCGGCCTTGAGCATCAGCGGCAGCAGCAAGCGACCGGTGCGTCCATTGCCGTCAAGGAAGGGATGGATCGCTTCGAATTGCACATGGGCGATTGCAGCTCGTAGCAGGATGGAGGTCACCGCCACGCCGTCTGCTTCGTATTGCAGCAGACCGAGCAGATCATCCATCAGGTGCGGTACTTCGCCGGGCGGCGGCGGAATGTAGCGTGCCGTTTCCATGCGCAGGCCGATGTAGTTCTGCCGGTCGCGCCATTGTCCGGGTGCATATTGGGTTTGCCCCGCCATCAATTGCGCATGAAGGTTGCGGATGAGGTTCAGATCAAGCGCCGCTTGGCCGCGGGTTTCGACTTCGCGCGCACCCATCATGAAAGCGCGCACATAGTTCAAAGTCGTGGTGGCGTCGCTATCTGTGATCTCATCTTCCGTTCCCGCTTCGATCTCATGTATCAGCAGGCCATCAAAGCCGGTGTGCGTGCCTTCGATCTGGCTACTGTCAACCGCTTCGCGACGGTTCAGCATGTACATCAACAATTCCGCATCACGCGGATTTCTGCGGATCGTGTCGGACAAGAACTCCAATTCCCTTTGAGCGAGTACCAGCAGGCCGTGACAGGCCGGGACGTTGACGGAGACTGGCGCTGCGGGCGGGATAACCGCAAAGCATCCCGAGCGTTGCGGTATTGGCACGCAGCTTCGTTGCAGGTCTGGATGAAGATCGGTTTTGCGCACTTGGAAAGTATTAATAACAGCATTCTTATTAAGAGTTTGTATGCTATACGCTTAATAAGGCTGCCGCAATTAAATCTTCCGTGAAACCCGGGTTAGCTCAGTATCGGGCGGTATGGGGGCAGTATCGAATTGTTTTCCCGCTCAGGTCGCCAGCGTGGTCAGCCTGTCCTGAGTTTATCGAAGGGCCGGTGTGACGACTTGTTTCAGCGCTTCCATTATTCAGGGATGACCGGTGTTGCGACTCAGGTCTTTCCTGATAGAGAGACCACATCAAGAGCAGGGGGCTGGTTTACAATCCGGCGCGTCGTTCAACAAGCCGATTCTCACAATGAAGTGCCTGTCCAATTTAATACCCATCGCATTCGCCATTCACTGCGCTTTTTTTTCAGTCGCGTCGCTGGCTGAGGAAGAGGAGTTACCCAATCGCATTCAGGGCGACATTGGCGGCACTGTCTATAGGAGCACCAACCCCGTGCACGGCGATGGCAATACGTTGATCGTGGTGCCCTATGCTTACTTCGACTACGGTCGTTTCTTTGCGCGCTTCGATACCTTCGGGGTCAAGACGCTGCCGCTGGGCTATGGCTATGTTGAGATCCTGGGGCGTATCAATCTGGATGGATATGAGACGCGCAAACCTATCTTGCGTGGAATAAGGGCACGCAAGGATTCGATGCCGCTTGGGATCGGGACTTTTCAGGAGACACCGATCGGTGGATTTTTTATAAATGCCTTTTACGATGTGAATCATTCCCACGGCAAGCTTTATGAATTGATCTATGCGGGTCAGTTCAACATCGGAAACAACGTCATCTATCCCATGGCGGGCTTCGAACATTTTTCTGCGCAATACACGCAATACTTCTACGGCGTGTCGCCAGCCGAGGCCGGGCGCAGCGTCTATCCGGCGTACACCCCGGCCGCCACCACCACGCCGATGCTGGGCTTCGTGTGGGAAGTGCCGGTGGTGGGCGATTGGCATGTCAGCCTTTATATGTTGCGCAGATGGCTGGGGCCAGCCATTACCCACAGCCCGCTGGTGAACACGAAGCTGCAGGATGAGGCTTTCGTCGCTTTGAGTTATCACTACGACTAAGTGCGGGTGAGTGCGCTATCAAGGTAGACTGCGCATGTGGAGCGATGAAGCTCCAGAGACTTGAGCAAGGATGGGCGATATGGAGAATGCCAATAGCCAGCAGTCGTCGGGTAAAAAACTGACGCCGAGCATGATCACGAATTATTTGGATCAGTATGTGATCGGCCAGGAGGATGCCAAGAAGACATTGTCCGTGGCGGTGTATTCGCATTACCGCAAGCTGGGCAGACAGCGGCAGGACGCGGCAGAGGTGGTCAAAAGCAATATCTTGTTGATCGGTCCGACCGGCACGGGCAAGACGCTGTTGTGCGAGACCTTGTCGCGGATCGTGCGCGTGCCGTTCGTGACGGCCAATGCCACTTCGCTGGCGCAATCTAAATACGTGAACGAAGAGATCGAGGCTTTGCTGTTGCGCCTGCAAGACAAGGCGGAGGGCGATATCGCTAGGGCGCAACACGGCATCGTCTTCATCGACGAGATCGACAAGTTGAAAGCGGTCGAAGGCGATCAGCGCGGTACCTCGGGAGAGCAAGTGCAGCACGCTTTGCTCAAGATCATGGAAGGTGCATCAGTGCGTTTGCCCAATGCGCAGACTTTTGATACCACGCATGTGTTGTTCATTTGCGCGGGCGCATTCGTCGGTTTGGAAAACATCACCGCCAAAAATCAGGCTTACGGTTTCATCTCGGTCGGTGCGGGTGAAGAGCAGCACATCCTTGATCGCTTGAACACGCGCGTGAAGCCGACCGACTTGTTCAAGTTCGGCCTGATCCCGGAGTTCGCGGGGCGTTTACCCGTCGTCGCCAACTTGCATAATCTGTCCAAGGAGCAGTTGGTGCGGATCATGGTCGAGCCGCGTAATTCCCTCAGCAACCAGTTCCGCGAGATACTCAAGGATGAAGGGGTCGAACTGGTGATCGCGCCCATCGTCTTTGAGCAGATCGCGGAGATGGCGTTCGAGTACAAGGTGGGTGCGCGCAGCCTGCGCGGCATCTTCGAGGAGTTGCTCATGCCGGTGCTGTATCAGGTGCCGGATCGGCCTGAGGTGCGCAAGGTGGTGATCAAGTCGCTGTTTGAAGAAGCGAGCTTGGTCGCCGCTGTATAAGCTTTACGGCATTCCCGCCACGCGTCGCGTCTCATTCAATTTCGCTAGCTTGGCTTTCAACTCCGGCAAGATCGCCGCGACGGCTTTCTCTCCCTCCAGTACGGCTTTGTCGCGCCCACTCGCATCGGTGGCAGGCAGGCCGTAGGTGACAGGGCGGATGATGATGTCCGCGCTGGATTGCTCGTGACGATTGATGGTCTGCACAAAAATAGAAAAGGTTTGTAGCAAGATGTCGGAGATGCCTGCCGTGCTGCTGTCTTGCGGACGGTCTGAGATGTCAACGGCGATGACGAAATCCGCCCCCATGCCACGCGCCACGCTGGAGGGAATGGGGGCGACCAATCCGCCGTCCACATAATCCTGCCCGCCGATGGTGACCGGCTGGAAGAACACCGGCACTGAGGACGAGGCGCGCACTGCAATGCCGGTGTTGCCCGTGTTGAATACTTTCATCTCGCCCGTGCTCAGGTTGGTGGCAACGGCGGCGAAGGTCTTGTTGAGACTTTCTATCGCGCGGCCTTTGACGTTCCGGTTGATGAAGTCCTGCAACGCTTGGCCTTTGATGCAGCCGCGCTTGTCTGAGATGACCGTCTCCGCCATGCAGCGGTATAGACCCGAGCCGTCGATGATCTGGTCTTCCGCCATGTTCATCGAGAGTTCCTGTATCTGAAAGCCGTTGAGCCCGGACGCATAGAGCGCACCGACGACCGAGCCTGCGCTGGTGCCCACGACGATGTCGACGTTGATGCCTTGTGCCTCCAGCGCTTTGATCACACCGATGTGAGCGAAGCCACGCGCGGCACCGCCGCCCAAGGCGAGTGCGATCTTGGCGGGCGCTCGTTCCACCACCACCGGCGGTGTGGGCGGTGGCGTCACTTGGGTGGTGCAGGCGGAGATGCCGAGCAGCAACAGGAGGGCGAATCGGTTTGTCTTCATGGCATCAGTGCGCGGGAGAGAATTGGAAGTGAGATGGATGCGGCTCGAATTATTTTCGGCGGCGAGTATAGCGCGCCTTAGGCGGATTTACTTGGTCGCGCGGCGGCTAGCCGCCCAGCCGAGCAGGGACAGCAGCGCCAGGCCGGTGCCGATGAGCAGGATGCCCGCGACTTCGCTGAGTTTGAAATCCTCGCCCAACATCAGGCGCGCGGAAATGATCGCCACCACGGGGGTGCCGAGCACGGAGAGGCTGGCTTCCCATGCGGGCACGCGGTCGAGCAGGGTGATCCACAACCACCAGCACATGGCGGTGCTGATGACGGACATGAAGGTGAGGATGCCGATGTAGGTCGCGGACCAATCGGTGGGGCGCTCGGGGATCACGAGGGCCAGCAGCACCAGCGGCACAGCGCCGATCAGCATCTGCCATGTGGTCAGCGAGAGCAGGTCGACCTGTTGTTTGGAGCGCAAGCGTTTGACGAGTACGGTGCCAATGGCCCAGCACAGTGCGGCCATCACGCCGAGGAATTTGCTGAACAGACTGGAGTGCATGTTCCACGGTTCGATGATGAGCAGCAGGCCGATGAGTGTGCTGATGGCAGCTAGCCACTGCTTGCCTTTGATCCGTTCACCCAAGATCGGCCAAGCGAGTAGCAGTGTCCAGATGGGCATGGTGAAGATCAGCACCGCTGTCTTGCCGGGGCCGCCTTCTACGAGCGCCCAAGTCTGGAACAACATGAAGCCGGTCACTTGTGTCAGGCCGATGGCGAGCGTGGGGCCGGGCGCGACCAGCTTGAGTGGACGCCGCATGAATTTGAGTGCGAGCAACAAAGCCAGCGCACCGCCGACGCAACGTTCTGCGGCGAAAGCAAATGGCGGCGCATATTCCAACGCCTGCTTGGCAACGACCCAGGTGTATCCCCAGGTGACGGAGAGGATGAACAACCCCAGGGGTAACAGCCAGCGTGCGCGAGAAAAGTCAGAGGACATCAGTGGTTTGCAATTGCGCAAGATAGGGGTGAACCCATCTTGCGTGCGTTGGATAGTGGGGCGGCTATTCTTTATGCGGCTCGGCGATGCGATCCATCAAGGCGAACAATACGCCCGACACGATCAAGGTGAAGTGGATGCCGACCATCCATGCCATTTGCGAGTCGGAGAGGTGATCTACGCCCGGCGTGGAGATGTGCATGAAGGCTTTGAGCAAGTCGATGGCGGAGATGGCGACGATGGAGCCGATCAGTTTGAGTTTGAGTCCCGAGTAATCGACCTTGCCCATCCAGTCCGGCTTATCTACATGGCCTTCTACGTCGATCTTGGAGACGAAGTTCTCATAGCCGCTGAAGATCACCATGATCAGCAGGTTGGCCACGAGTGTAATGTCAACCAAGGCAAGGATAGAAAGGACGGCTTCGCGTTCTGCGATCTCATGGATGTGCATGATGATGTGCACGAACTCCTGTCCGAACTTGACTAACAACACCAGCAGACCGCCCACCAAGCCCAGATACATCGGAGCAAGAACCCAGCGGCTACGAAAAATCATATTCTCAAAAAACTGTTCCATGTTTCCCTTTCAAAAAAAATCGAATGTTGAATTAAAGTCAGGTGATGCCAATTATAACGCAGTGATCCGTACCGCTTTTCGAGAGGATGAGTTTAATCATCACCCTCTTCATCGTCTTCTTCGGTGCTGATGCCATCCGGCATCTGGATACCGTCTTCCGACCAGTCGCCTTGTTCTGCATCAACGTGGCAAGCGGTGCAGTTGGCCGGGCTTTTGATCTCGGGATCAGCCCATGCGCTGGTGGGGACTTCGTCGTGTTCGCCTTTGAACCAAGGGGTGTCACTGATGCGCAATGACTTGGCTTGATGTTGTGAGCCTTTGCCCGCATAGCGTTTCAAGAAATTGGAGATGATCCTTTTGTCAGCGGCATCCAAATCTGCGTTTTCGCCGAAGTGACTGTCGAGGCCGGACATCATGCGTTGCCAGTTATTCGCAGTGAGGAACTGCGGCGGGTAGGCGATGTGGCAGCTGCCGCATTCTGCTTCCCATTTTGCGTTCTGCGGGACATCAAGGCTGACGTCGTGTGCCAATACGCTGGAAGTCGTAAACAATAATGCGAGTGCGGTGATCCATTTCATAGTCGTTCTCCTTACGGGGTTTGTCACTGGGCTTGTTGTTCTATGGCTTTTTTCTGGGCTGCATCTTGCTGTTGCTGTGTGCCGTCTACCGCTTTGGCTTTGTCGAGCACGTCACGCTGCTCTTTGAATAGTTTTGGTGCGGGCTGTTCTTCGCTCTTGCCGCAGGCGCCGAGTAGCAGCAGTGCGCATAAGAGGGGGAGGCTGCGGTAGCTCATGCTGTGTTCCTTTTAAAGGTCTTGGCAGAGGCGATGGATCATCGCTTCTTCGTCTGCCGCAACGACTAAGACAGGTTTTGAATTCAGGTGTCCGATCTGCGTTGCTCCTGCATCGTTGGCGACGTGGTCTAAGGTGATTCCGATAAACGCCAACGGGGTGCAGATCGTGTTGCGGATCGCGGGAGCATGCTCGCCGATTCCTCCGCTAAAGACAAGTGCGTCGATGCCGCCTGCTTTGGCGGCGAGGCTGCCGATGGCGGCGCGTACTTGATGGCAAAAATAATCCACGGCGAAACGCGCCGCTGCGCTGGGGCTGGCAAGGAGATCGGCCATTTCGCTGCTCTCGCCATCGGACAAGGCGAGCAGTCCCATCTTATGGAACACGATGTCGCTGAGTTGGGTGCTGTTGTAGCGCTTGGATAGTTCCAGCATCACGCCGGGATCGAGATCGCCGCTGCGGGTGCCCATGGGGATGCCGCCTGCGGGGGTGTAGCCCATCGTGGTATCCACCGATTTCAAATCGTCCATCAGGCACAGGCTGGCACCGCTGCCGAGATGCGCGACGATGACCTTGCCGTGTGCCGTATCACCCAAGAGGGCGGGAAGGTGGGATGCGATGTGGGCGTAGTTGAGACCGTGGAACCCGAAGCGGCGCAAGCCGAGTTCCTGCGGAACGGGGAGGCGCTTGGCTAGATCGGGCAGCGTGGCGTGGAACGCCGTGTCGAAACAGGCGATCTGCGGCACATCGAAATATTGTTGGCACAAATCCACGCCCATCAGATTGCCCGGCAGGTGCAGCGGTGCGAGCGGGATGATCTGTTCCAACCGAGCCCGTTCCGTCGCATCCACTCGCCGCGCAGCATCGGTGATCTCGCCACCATGGACGAAGCGATGCCCCACGATGTCCGGTGCATGACCCGACAAGTCATGCAGCAACTGATCGAAGCCGAAGCGCGGGTCGCGCAGATGTCCATAGCTGTAGTTGCGGCGCGTACCGTCAACGTCGAACAGGCTGGCTTTGACCGAAGATGAACCGCTGTTGATGGTGAGGATGGTTTTCATTGTTTCCTAAAAATCTTTTCACACGGAGGTCACGGAGAAATACAAGGGTGGCTCTACAATTCAAATGCCGTCATACCGGCGGAGGCCGGTATCCAGTTCAGAAAAAATTCCTTACGTAGCAAGGGCAAAGCCTTCTTTAAAAAAACCGCTGGATACCGGCCTCCGCCGGTATGACGGCCAAATGGATTAGCTATGTTTTTCAAAACGGCCACGTCCAGTTGTCCGCTTGCGGCAGATCGATGCCATGCTCATACGCATAGTTGCGGCACTCGATCTGCATGTTCAGCATCTTCTCTTTCACATGCGCGCCCGCCACATGCAGTGCGGGGATGCGGTCGATGATGTCGATGACCAGACTGAAACGGTCGATCTGGTTCTGTATCGCCAGTTCCAGCGGGGTGTTGATGCTGCCTTTTTCCTTGTAACCGCGCACGTGGAAATTCTTGTGGTTGTTGCGGCGGTAAGCGAGGCGGTGGATGAGCCAGGGGTAGCCGTGGAAATTGAACATCACCGGTCTATCTAGCGTGAACAGGCTGTCGAAATCGCGGTCACTCAAACCATGCGGGTGTTCGCTGGCGGGCGCGAGTTTGTATAGATCGACCACGTTGATGAAGCGTATCTTGAGATCAGGGAAGTGCTCGCGCAGCAGGACGACAGCGGCCAGCGCTTCTTTGGTCGGGACGTCGCCCGCACTCGCCATCACCACATCCGGCTCGCCGCCGTCGTCGTTGCTCGCCCAATCCCAGATGCCGATACCCTTGGTGCAATGCTTGCTGGCCGCATCCATGTCCATAAACTGCAAGTGCTTTTGCTTGTCGCACACGATGACGTTGATGTAGTTGGTGCTCTTCAGGCAATGATCGGCGACGGACAACAGACAATTCACATCCGGTGGCAGATAGATGCGCGTCACATCGGGGCTCTTGTTCACCACCAGATCGAGGAAACCGGGATCTTGATGGGTGAAGCCGTTGTGATCCTGGCGCCACACGGTGGAGGTGATGAGCAGGTTGAGCGACGACACCGGCGCACGCCACGGCACGGCCTTGGACATGGCCAGCCACTTGGCGTGCTGGTTGAACATGGAGTCGATGACGTGGACGAAAGCCTCGTAGGTGGAAAAGAAACCGTGGCGACCGGATAGCAGATAGCCTTCAAGCCAGCCTTCCAGTGTGTGCTCGGACAGCATCTCCATCACGCGACCCTCCGGCGACAGTTCGCCGCCGCCCGCATCTTCCGGCAGCATGTCTGCCATCCAAGTCTTCTTGCTGACTTCGTATATGTTATCCAGCTTGTTCGAGCTGTTCTCATCCGGCCCGAACACGCGGAAGTTGTGCATATTGTCGCGCATGATGTCGCGCAAGAACTTGCCCAGCGGGCGGGTGTTCTCGGCGGTGGTGGTGCCGGGCTTCTTCACCTCGATGGCGTAGTCCTTGCAGTCTGGCATGTGCAACGCTTTGCGCAATAATCCACCGTTGGCATGATGGTTGGCGCTCATGCGGCGGTTGCCTTTGGGGGCGAGCGCTTTCAGTTCCGGCAACAGCGTGCCGTTGGCATCGAACAACTCGGATGTTTTATAACTCTTCAACCATTCTTCCAGTTTGGCGAAATGCTCCGGTGTCTTCACATCACTGATCGGTACTTGGTGTGAACGCCAGAAGCCTTCCACTTTTTTGCCGTCCACTTCTTTCGGGCCGGTCCAGCCCTTGGGCGAACGCAGCACGATCATCGGCCAGCGCGGACGTACTGGTTTGCCACTGTCGCGCGCTTCTTGCTGGATGCGGCGAATCTCCAGCACGCAGGCTTCCATGGTGGCGGCCATCGCTTGGTGCATGGTCTCGGGATCGCTGCCCTCGACGAAGTAAGGTGTCCAACCGTAGCCCTTGAACAGATTCTCCAGTTCCTCGTGCGAGATGCGCGCGAGGATGGTCGGGTTGTTGATCTTGTAGCCGTTGAGGTGCAACACCGGCAGCACCGCGCCATCGCGGATCGGATTCAGGAATTTATTCGAGTGCCACGAAGTCGCCAGCGGTGCGGTCTCGGATTCGCCGTCACCCACCATCACGGTCACGATGAGGTCTGGGTTGTCATAGGCTGCGCCGAAGGCATGCGACACGCTGTAGCCGAGTTCGCCCCCTTCGTGGATAGAGCCGGGGGTCTCTGGTGTGCAATGACTGCCGATGCCGCCGGGGAATGAAAACTCTTTGAAGAATTGGCGCAACCCTTCTTCGTTCTCGCCCTTGTTCGGGTACACCTCGCTGTACCTGCCTTCCAAGTACACCGGCGCCAACACGCCGGGTGCGCCGTGTCCTGGGCCCGCCATGAAGATCGCATTCAGGTCGTATTTATTGATGAGGCGATTCATGTGGATGTAGGTGAAGGCCAAACCCGGACTGGAGCCCCAGTGGCCGAGCAGGCGGTTCTTGATGTGCTCCGGCTTGAGCGGTTCTTTCAAAAGCGGGTTGTCGCGCAGGTAGATCATGCCTGCGGCGAGGTAATTACATGCACGCCAGTAGGCATGGATGTGGTCGAGTTCTACGCGCGTCAGGGGAGGTGTTTGCGTAGTCATGATGGCTTTCTAAAGAGATCAAACAAAAGACTCGATTGCCCAGTATCTGCGTGCCAAGGGCAAAGAGTACTCCAATCCTGCCGCTTCTCAGCGGGCGCGCTCAAGTCGAGCTTTAATACATTTCTCGAATCATGCGGTAATCTTCATCACTTACTGGAACGAAACTCAGGGCTTGATACTTTTCAAAGAAGAGCTTGTTTTGCTCGGCGCTGCTTTTCAAAAAGACATTGATGATCTTTTCTTTGATCGAGGAACATAGTTTGTTTCTATAGACGAATGCCTCATGCGGGATCGGTTCGGAGCGCCAGATCACTTTGAAATCACCAGCCACGGCTTTTCCTGACTGGACCAGATTCGAGAGGTGTTCGGAGTCGACAAATGCGGCATCTACTTGGCCGTTCAACACAGCTAGGCTGGCATGAATATGGTCGCCCGCATAGACGACTTTGCCGAAGTAGGATTCAAGTGCTTGCCCGCTCGCTTTCGGAAATGCATGGTGGGGCACAACGGAGCCGGAAGTGCTTCCCGGGTCGGTCAGGGCAAGTGTCGCCCCGCGCAAGGAAGCAATATCGTTGAACCGTTCGTCACCTTTGGTGATCAGGAGAGAGTGGTAGAAGGTGCCTCCGCTATCGAATACACCTGCTTTCCTTGATAACGTTGCGAACACCATGATGCTGGGGTCAACTTTTTTTGCAGACGCATAAGTCGCTGGGCCGAGCAGGGCGAAATCGATGTTGCCTGCGATCAGTCCTTCCACGACGGAGGCGTAGGAGGAGGGAGTGATGATGGTGACGGCTTTGCCGGTCAATTTATGCACGCGTTCGATCAGGGGTTTGAATGTCGCCGCATCGCTGCGTACGCCGCCTTGTGGAACGAAAGAGAATCTCAGTCGTTCAGGGTTGTCGCAAGGCGATGCGCTTGCACTTAACGAGACTATGAGGGTGGCTAGAGCAGATAGCGATGCAATAGTGCTTTTCATATTTTTTCAAAATGCCCTTTACGTAAAATCGATTCAACATCGCTTGCAGAAGCGGGGCGTTGGAAATAATACCCCTGAACCTCATCGCAGCCCGCTACTTTAAGATGCAACACCTGCTCCCTAGTCTCCACGCCTTCCGCTACTACACGGAAGCCCAGCTTGTGTCCGAGGGTGATGGTGGAGTCAACGATGATTGCATCGTTGTGGTGGTTATGAATGTCGGCGATCAAGGAGCGATCGATCTTGATGGTGCTGATGGGAAGCGATTTCAGCAGGCTGAGATTGGAGAAGCCGACACCGTAGTCGTCCATGGAGATTTTGATTCCCTTTGTCCGCAGCATGTTCAGCTTGGCGAGCGCCTGCGAGGAGTCATCGATCACGCAACTTTCAGTGATCTCGATCTCCAGTAAGTCACTTGACAGCGAGTGTCGATCCAGTGCCGAGAGTATCCGATCGACAAGCTCTGCATCGCGCAACTGCCTAGGAGAGACGTTGATGGCGACAGGGACCAACGGCACACCGTTCGCGCGCCAAGTGGCTAGCTGCTGGCAAGCGGCTTCGATCACCCAGTTCCCAAGAAGGACGATCTGCCCATCTTCCTCTGCCATTGGAATAAAGTCGCCGGGGAATATCATGCCATGTTCCGGGTGCTTCCAGCGCACCAGCGCTTCCAGCCCCATGATGCGCAAATCATCGAGTGATGTGCGCGCTTGGAAGTGCAGGCATAGTTCACCTTCGGCGATGGCGCGTGGCAGGCGTTGGGCTAATGCGACGTGCAATTCCGAAGTGCGATTCAGGGCGGCATCGAAGAAGCGATAAACGCCGCGTCCCGCCGCTTTGGCTTCGTACATGGCGGCATCGGCACGCTTGAGGAGCGTCTCGATATCCTGCCCGTCACGCCCGTAAAGGGCGATACCGAGGCTGGGGCGAACACTGAGCTCGTGCGTGTCCAGCAGGCAGGGCTGCCCGACAGCCTCAATGATCTTGGCGGCCAGCAGGCCGATATCATCGATGCTGGATGCGTCCGAGATCAGCATCACGAATTCATCGCCCCCGAAGCGCGCGACCAGGTCGGATTCGCGAACACAACTGCGCAAACGGCACGCGACTTCGCATAGCAACAGATCGCCGATACGATGTCCCAAGGTGTCATTGATCAACTTGAAGCGATCAAGATCGATAAAGAAAGCGGCATAGAGATTGCGGCTGCGTCGCGCGGCAGATAGATGGCTGGTAGCCACTTCGGCAAACAGCATGCGGTTGGGGAGTCCGGTCAGGTGATCATGCGAGGCTTGCTGATAGGCTCTGTTTCTTTCTTGTTCCAGCTGTTCGATCAATACTTGTTTTTCTTGTTCCGATCTTTTTGAGGCTGAAAAAAA
Organism: uncultured beta proteobacterium; assembly: GCA_963822425.1. GTDB lineage: Bacteria > Pseudomonadota > Gammaproteobacteria > Burkholderiales > Gallionellaceae > Sideroxyarcus. The sequence goes on along the minus strand of CAWGHS010000006.1, from coordinate 144,101 downwards.
GCGCTGCTGCCGTCGTGCCAATAGCGCTAGGCTCAATGCTGCCACTAACAGGGCGATCGTTTGAAATGTGGCTTCCAACAGATAGCGTGAGCGGCGTGCGGAATGTTCCGTCAGCACATCGGCGTAGCTTCTGCTGATGGCGACAGTAAACGGAAAGCGTTCAAGCTGTTCAAAGGCGACGAGGCTACCTGAACTTTCTCCAGGGCGATTGGCTATTCCTGCACCTTGCTTATGCTGCTGTATGAAGGAAAAGTAATCGCTTGTTGCAATATCACGTCCGGCTGAGATCGTGATCCCATTTGACTCAATGAACTGGTAGCCATCGTGGCCGATGATCTCGATACGCCCACTTTGCCCAAGGTTGACCTCTTGGTAGAGCTTCATAAAATATCCAAGATCAAGATGCCCGCCAAGGAATCCTAATTTAGCTCCCTCGCCCAGGGGTAGAAGTATAGGTATGCGCCAGATGTCGCCACCTTGTGCGTCCGGGTGGCCGATTATCAGCGACCGAGAGAGTTCCGCTTTTTTTGTGGCTTCATTGATTAAGGCGGACAGCAGAGGCTCTTGAGTGCTACGTGCGGACGAGTAGATCAATCGCCCTTTTTTGTCGAATACTGCAAGCCTTAAAAAAGCGCGATCACCGAAAAGGGCTGGATGGAAGTTCGTGATCCCGTCTTGTTTTCCGATGGCGATGGCCGATGCCATGTCCGCGTAGATACTGACCTTGCCCAGTACTTCGTCAAGGTTTACGGCGACGATTCTGGCGACATTGCGGTTGTCGAGCAGAATGCTATCGACAGCGATCTTTTCCTCTTGGTGGATCCGTGAGAAGGTGACTGTCCAAGTGACGATGAGAAGGAATGCTGCCAATACTAACGGCCCCAACGTCAAGCTTGACCACCCGGTAAGAGAAAAAGGTTTGATTCTCTCCGGTAACGATTTTGGGATTAGGTGCATGGCAAGCGTTTTAAGACTGAGCTACATAGGGAGCGGATCGTCTCCGCTAGTTGCTTGGAAGTGTATTGCCATGAGGTTGCAGCATTGTTAAAGGCCTATCTCGGAGAAGGGGATGTGGGGGCACTCTAACCTTGTCGAGTCAACCGATATGTCGCGCAAACACTTCATCCACGCGGTTTTTGTCCATGTCGACCACTTCGAAGCGCCAGCCATTCCAGTCGAAGGTCTCGGCTTTTTTGGGGATGCGCCCCACCGCAGTGATGACGAAGCCGCCGACGGTGTGGTAGTTGCCCAAGTCTTCTTCGGGCAGCGCAGTGAGACCGAGTTTCTCTTTCATTTCGTCCAGCGGTAGCAGGCCGTCTAATAGCCATGAGCCATCTTCGCGTTGCACGGCGAGTGGCATCTCGTCCACTGAGCTTGGCACGTCGCCGACCACGGCAGAGAGGAGGTCGCTCATGGTGACCAATCCTTCAGCCTGTCCGAATTCATTGACGACCACGGCGAGGTGGGTCTTTTGCTGGCGGAAGAATTCAAGCACGCCAATGAGTGATTGGGTGTTGGGGATGAAATGGATGGCATGCGTCGGCAATTTGCCGAGGTCGAGTTGATCGCCCGCCAGTAAATGTTGCAGCAATTCACGACTTTCGATGTAGCCCACCAGTTGCGCCATGCCGCCTTTGCAGATGAGGAAGCGCGAGACGCGCTGGGTCTTGATCTTTTCCAGATTGGTCTGGCTCGGCGCTTGCAGGTCAAGATAGATGATGCTGTTGGCGGGGGTCATCACACTGGCGACTTTGCGGTCATCCAAGCGGAACACGTTGCCAAGCAGTTCACCCGCTGTTTCATCCAAACCTCCATCGCGGCGTCCGGCGGTGATCATGGCGCGTATCTCATCCGCCGCGACATGCGCTGCGCTCTCTTTGAAAGGGAAGAGCGAGAGTATCTTTTCGCTGGCGATCGATAGCGCCCAATTGAAAGGACGTGTGAGTCTGGCGAATAGCGCCATGGTGGGCGCGAGTGAGGCGGCGATCACTTCGGGCTTGGCCAGTGCGATACGTTTTGGAATGATCTCGCCGATGACGATGGTGGCGAAGGTGATGCTGCCGACCACCAATACCAAGGCCAGCGGATATTTGGCGAAGGCCAGCCAGACGAGGTTGGTCTCGATGGCAGATTCGATGCGCGGAACCCACATGGCTTCGCCGAACACCCCGAGCAAGGTGGCCAGTGCGGTGAGTCCGGTCTGTGTGGCCGCCAGCAAGCGCGAGGGCTGGTTGCGCAATTCGGCGGCGATACGTGCGCCCTCGTTGCCCGCCTCGGCCATTTGCGTGAGGATGGCGATGCGGCTGGCGCCGATGCTCATCTCGGACATGGCGAAGAAGCCGCTGAGCAGGATCAGCAGTACGAGTATCCAGAATTCCATAGTGAACCCCTTGAGGAGAGTTTAGATCTGACCGGTATCTTGGTCGTGCCCGTGCTTCTTGTAAAGCAGGGTCATGATGCCTGCCATCAGCAAGCCGAATACGATGATGATGGAGTAGATGGATAAGCCCATGCTCTCCATCATCGCGTAGATGCCCAGCATGAGGAAGATGCTGATGTTCTCGTTGAAGTTTTGCACCGCGATGGAACTCCCCGCCCCCATGAGCAGATGCCCGCGATGTTGCAGCAGGGCGTTCATCGGCACCACGAAGAAGCCGCCCATCGCACCGATGCTGATGAGTAACAGGATGGCCAAAAGCGGGCTGCTGATGGGGGTTATCGCCAATACCAGTAAGCCCATGGCGATGCCGACGGGCAATACTTTCACCGCGTGTTCGAGTTTGACGAAGCGTGCCGCTAAGATCGCACCGATAGCGATGCCGACCGCGACCCACGCAGTGAGTTTGGCTGCACTACTGATGTCGTAGTGCAGCGCGACTGCGGCCCAGGTCAACACGATCAAGCGCAGCGAAGCGCCTGCGCCCCAGAATAAGGTGGTGACGGCGAGTGACACTTGCCCTAATGGATCTTTCCACAGCAGCTTGAAACAGTGTGCGAATTCGATGATGAGGAACACCGGGTTGCGGCTGAATGGCTTATGGTCCAGCGGCAACGGAGGGATGTAGAGATTGAACAACGCCGCGATGAAGTAGAGGACGAGAATGATGCAGATCGCCAATTCGGGTGCGGTGTGGATGAGCGGTGCGTTCATGTAGTGCAAGGCGGCATCGGCAAAATGCGGACTGAGCAGAATGCCACCGACCACCGCACCGAGGATGATGGCGCCGACGGTGAGTCCTTCCATCCAGCTGTTCGCCAACACCAGTTTTTCCGGGGGCAGATATTCGGTGAGGATGCCGTATTTTGCCGGTGAATACGCCGCCGCGCCGAAGCCGGCGAGGCCATAGGCCAGCAGTGGATTGATGCCGACCAGCATGGCGATACAGCCCATGATCTTGATCGCGTTGCTGATGAACATCACGCGTCCTTTGGGCAGCGAATCCGCAAAGGCACCGACGAAGGGGGCGAGGACGATGAACGAGAGGATGAACGACTGTTGCAGTACGGGCGTATGCCAACTCGGGGCATCCACCTGTTTGAGCAGAGCGATGGCGGCGAACAGCAGGGCATTGTCGGCGAGCGCGGAGAAAAACTGCGCTGCAAGGATGATGTAGAAGCCGCGATTCACATTGATGGATTGGTTTGCAGACGGCGTTTTATATCACGAAAATGATGATGCCTGCTATCATTCACCGCAGTTTAATCGGCTCTGCCTAATTTTCATGTCACGTCCAATACAAGCTCGCATCGACCTTTCTGCCGCCCAAGAGAATCTGCGTACGGTGCGTCGCACCACCTCCAGTCGCGTGATGGCGGTCATCAAGGCGAATGCTTACGGACATGGCCTGCTGCGTCTTGCCGAGGCATTGAACGATGCGGAAGGTTTCGCCTTGCTCGATGTGCGTGATGCGATCGCCTTGCGCGAAGCCGGTTTCCGCCAAACCATTCTGCTGCTGGAAGGTTTTTTCGCGGCGGATGAATTACCGTTGTTCGCCGAATACGAACTGTCCAGTGTGATCCACAGTCCGCAGCAACTGGCTTGGCTGGAGGCTTATCCCGGTCGCAATACCTTGTCCGTGTGGCTCAAGATCAATAGCGGCATGAACCGTCTCGGCTTTGCACCGCAGCAAGTGCCGGGTGTGATGGAGCAACTGAAAGCACATCGCGCGGTGCGCGAGGTGACCTTGATGACGCATTTTGCGCAGGCAGATGAGGCGCAGGGCATCGCACCGCAGTTGGAGAGATTCAATCAGCTCGCCGCCCCCTATCGCGTTGCACGTTCGCTGGCGAATTCTGCGGCCATCCTGCGTTACCCCGCCGCGCATGGTGATTGGGTACGTCCCGGCATCATGCTGTATGGCAGTTCGCCCTTCGCCGATAGCAGCGCACAACAATTAGGACTCAAACCGGTGATGACTTTGCGGAGTGAGGTCATCTCCGTGCAAACGGTCAAAGCGGGTGTGGCGGTAGGCTATGGTGCGAATTTTCGCGCCGAGCACGACATGCGTATCGGCACGGTGGCGTGCGGTTATGCCGACGGTTATCCGCGCCATGCCACGACAGGCACGCCTATCCTCGTGGATGGTCAACGGACGCGCACCTTGGGGCGAGTGTCGATGGATATGCTGAGTGTGGATCTGAGTGCGCTGCCCGATACGCAAGTGGGGAGTCGCGTGACGCTATGGGGTGAGGGTATGCCTGTGGACGAAGTGGCGCGTGCGAGCAATACCATCAGCTATGAGCTGCTGTGCGCAGTGACGGCGCGCGTGCCCTTGGTCTATTGATCCGGACTGGCTGGCGGATTGATCCATAGATGGCGGGGGATACTGATGGATTATTTTACTTTGATGGGAAACGGCAAATTTGAAAATGGAACTTGTTTTTGACAAAAGTCCCGTGAGTCATTCTGATGGATCGATCGCATCGGCGGGGCATCGGATATTTTCATCAGGACCTTTAAAAATCTCTGAGTCTTGCCCTGTGCTTGATATGTATATCGGGCAGGAGTGCATTCACGCTAACATCACACGATGGGCAATTGCTTAAGCTTGGATTTTTGAGATGTCTCACTCCAACAAACTTCAGAATCGGATCATCAATCTAACCTTGTTGATTGGCTTGGTTGGCGTCTTGATTGGCGGGGTCGGCGCTCATCTGGCGCACCTCAATGCCTGGGTGCGGTTCTTTGATAATCTTCATTGGACCTTTGCGACGGTCACTGTCGCCATCATTGCGTGGTTGAAGTATCGAAGATTTGGACAAGATAGTTCCAAAAGCTTGTTGTGGATTTCCAGCGGATTCATTGCTTATGCCATTGGTCAGGTCGCGTGGGATATTCAGGAGATATTCGGTTACTCTGGATTTCCGGCTCCGTCCGATTTTCTCTATCTATGGTTAGGCCCTTGCGTTACGCTTGGGCTGATCGAACTGATCCGACATAAAAGCGCAAACACTAACCGTCGCGTCGTTTGGTTGGATGTGCTCACGCTAACTACCGCAGTACTAACCTTCGTTTTATCGGTTTATCTACCCAATCGAGGTGATACCGGATTCTTCCCGCTACTTATTTTGATCGCCTACCCTACGAGCATCTTCAGTTCGGCGGTCACGGCACTTGCGACGGTGCTGGTGCTCAGGCTACGGATCAATGTCACAGTAATTGCACTCATTGTGGGTCTGAGCGCGACTGGATTCAGCTGGATGATTTGGAATTTGATGGCGCTAGATGGCAAAACCATCGATGGTTCTTGGTTCAATATTTCATTTTCTATCGCGTTGTTGTTCTTGGGGGTTGGTCTGTCTCAATGGCGGATCGAGCAGAACGAGTCGGCGGCGTGGGACAAGCTGTGTGATGGAATATTGCGGCTACTTCCTCTCGCTGCTGTGATGATGGCTGCAACTTCCATCGTTTTGACAAACGTACTGATTGGCGTGCCACTCCTCGTTAAGGCGATAGTGGTGATCGGTTCGGTTTCCGTGGTGTTGCTGGCGATGACAAGGCAGAGCTTTATGCTGCAAGATCGCGACAGGCTATTGACGATCCAGGCCGAGTTGTTCGACAGCCAACAACAGTTGCGCCAATCCCAGTTGTTGCTGGAGTCTATCGTGGAACACATTCCAGTCATGGTTTTTGTCAAACGGGCGAGTGATTTGAATATCGTGTTGCTCAATCGCGCCTGGGAGCGGATGACGGGTTTTTCCGCCAAGGACTTCCTTGGTAAGAATGACTATGATCTATGGACTAAGGAGCAAGCAGATAATTTCACCGCAGATGATCGGCGAGTGCTGGCCTCGCGCGAGGTAAGGGAGGTTATGGAAGAGCCGCTTACCCGACTGGATGGAGAGACCATCTATCTGCAAACTTGGAAAGTCGCCTTACGTAACCAAGATGATGAGCCGGATTATCTGCTCGGTATCTCGATAGATATCACCGCCCGTAAGCGTGCGGAGGAAGAGTCGCGTGTTGCTGCGGCCGCCTTCGAAACACATGAATCCATCATGATCACTGATGCGAATGGTGCGATTCTCCGGGTCAATCGAGCCTTCCAAGAGATGACAGGTTATAGCGCGGAAGAGGTGACCGGAAAGAATCCTCGCATGTTGAGTTCTGGCAGGCACGGCAAAGAGTTCTATGAAAGCATGTGGGGGGACTTGAAGCGTTGGCATACTTGGAGCGGCGAAATCTGGGATAAACGCAAGAGCGGACAGATATATCCGAAGTGGATGACTATCACGTCGGTCAAGGATGCCTGTGGGAATGTCACTGAATATGTGGCGGTCTCCAGCGATATCACTTTGAGAAAAAAAGCGGAAGAGGATATCCGTACTTTGGCTTTCTACGATGCACTCACTGGATTACCCAATCGACGTTTGTTGATGGATAGGTTGCATTCTGCACTGGCGGTCTCGGCACGAACACGGCTTTACGGCGCGGTATTGTTTGTCGATCTGGATCGATTCAAAACGATCAACGATACTTTGGGGCATGAATGTGGTGACCAATTGCTGATCGAGGTGGCGAAGCGCATCCAGACTTGCGTGAGAGAGATCGATTCAGTAGCTCGCTTGGGGGGGGATGAGTTCATCATATTGCTTGAAGAGGTCGACACAAAGCCCGAAGAAGCTTCACGCAAGGTCGCATTAATCGCTGAAAAGATACGCGTTGTTCTAACCTTGCCGTACATGATTGATGGTCAAGAGCAGCATAGCTCCCCCAGTATCGGCGTCTGCCTGTATTGCGCCAATGATGTCCCCGTCGATTCTTTGCTCAAACACGCTGACATGGCAATGTATCAAGCCAAGGATTCTGGGCGCAATTCAGTACGTTTCTTTGATCCCAAGATGCAGCATGCCGTCGAGCACCGTGCCTTATTGGAAACGGATTTGCGTCACGCGATACCAGCTCGGCAATTGGAGCTGTATTACCAATTACAGGTGGATAGTGAACTCGTTCCTGTAGGTGTCGAGGCACTTGTGCGCTGGATACATCCGGTTCGAGGAATGGTCTCGCCGGCGCAATTCATTTCGGTTGCGGAGGATAGCTCGCTGATTTTGGACATCGGGTACTGGGTGATGGAGACAGCCTGCCAGCAATTGAGTGTTTGGGCTGACAACGATATGGCGCGCGGGCTGAGTTTGGCGGTGAATGTGAGCGCAAAACAATTCAAACAGCACGATTTTGTGGAGACGGTCGCCACGTTGTTGAGACGTTACAAGGTGGATCCGTTGCGCTTAAAACTGGAACTCACGGAAAGCGTGATATTGAACGATGTGACCGACGTGATCGGCAAGATGCTTGCGTTGAAGGAGCTTGGCGTGGGCTTGTCATTGGATGATTTTGGCACGGGATACTCATCGCTTTCCTATTTGAAGCAATTGCCGATTGACCAAATAAAAATCGACCAGAGTTTCGTGCGGGATATCGCATCCGATCCCAGCGATGCAGTGATGGTAAAAACCATTATCGATATGGCTCAAAACTTTGATCTGAACGTCATTGCCGAGGGGGTCGAGACGGAGTCACAACTGGAGTTCCTCAAGCAAAACGGATGTATGACATACCAAGGTTATTTATTCAGCAAGCCGGTGCCGATAGCGCAATTCGAATTATTGATTAAGCGGTGAGCGTGGATATTGATTCGATGGCTGTGTTGTCGAAAAGGCTTTCTTAAGGAATAAGGAGGCTGCATTTGGTGTCCTCGACAGGAATCGAACCTGTAATTGCCCCTTAGGAGGTGCCAACTCCGAGGTGTCACCCCCGAGGTGCCAATTACACCTATATCGAATTGCTTGAATACTAAACGAATATTCTGCCGAGAAGACGCTGTGAATATTGTACCTACTTATTGAGTTATCGCTGTACTTGAAAAAATACTTCTGGAAACCGCAAAACACCTAGCTGATCTAGACGATGTGTATAACGAAATAGTTGAGGCAGCTATTCGGCCATTGCGGACGGTGCGAACCACGCGGAGTTACTTCCGCTTACAACACAAACCGGTTGTTACTCAAAACTATTGCGATGCTGTCCCAATTACCCTCATTGGCTTTGCATCTATTTTGTAGTTACTATTCTTTCTGAGCTAATATGCCCATTCCAGATGGATTTTGTTTTTGTAATTGAAGGCATTTTGAGCGGCATTAGTCATAGGTCACTATAAACGGAAACACAGATGGGCTTTGGTTCAAAGATTTTGTTATCTCTAATGCTGGCCACCATTTATATAGGGGCTGGGTTTGCCATTAATTATGCAGATGCAAAAAGTGAAAACGATACCGCTCAAAGTACCAACCACTCAAAAGATCAGGAAATTCATGAGCTATCTAAGAAGGTATCGGAACTGAACAAAAGATTAGACGAGGTGGGCCATCGTTCTTCTAAAGAGGAAGAAATAACGGATCTAAATAAGAAGGTTAGTGAGCTGAAAGACGCAATTGTAGATAGTAAGAAAATGTCTTTCGATACCACTTCAACTGTACTGAATATTCTTATCGCTTTTTCTGCCTTCGTTATTACTGGCGTCGGTCTGGCTTTTGGGGTCTTGGCCTTCTTGGGTGTAAAAGGCTTCGGTGAAATTAAGAAAGAAGTGAACGAGCAATTGACTTCAACATCTGAAAAGATAGATGACCGTCTTTCATCGAAGTATAAGGAGACTGTGGAGGAATATTTTCAAGCGCAGGGTTCCGCAATTCGTGAAGAATTTTCTAATGGATTGCGGGAGCTAGAAGAAAGAATAGACGAATGTTGCGGGAAGGCTGGTGCGGCGACGCAGGCTAAGGATGTACCCCCAGCAGCTCAGCAGACACCAAGTGGAAATGCATTCGATGATGTCAAATCTTAAAGAGAAACTTGACGAAAAATATATCGTTCTTGATATGGTTCAAGTGAGCCAATTGCAGAGCGGTATAGTTTTTACCGGGAAGATGAAATTTGGGCAATTAAGCCAGATTTATAAGCTAACCGAGAGGCAAGAAAGTGTTGATGATCCTTTTGGAACCTCAAAAATCACTTTTGACCATGATGGCCAAGAGTTTCAGAGGCAACTTAGCCAAAAAAAGTTGGGAGAAATAGAGTCCTACTTAAGAGATGAGATGGAGCAAAGAGGAGAAGGTAAGTCGCTAGCGATGTTTCCGTCTTCTTTGATCTTATACAACAGGGCATATGAACCAGACGATGTTGAGAATGGAGACGAGATAACTCCTGAAATCTTATTGCGAAGTTATAAACCTGATTTGGATTGCTGCTTTTATTTGCCTTCGGTAGGTGGTGACGGCCTATATAAACTTTACATTCCAAGGAATGAAAAGATCACCCTTATTGTGGATGGGCAGCACCGATTTATCGGTACAAGACGTTTCTATAATTCCCTGAGTGAAAGCGATAAGGGACTCGTCGAAAATTTTGAGTTTATCGTAACGTATCTTGTTGGCTTTGATCTTTATGAGGTGGGGCAGATTTTTGCAACAGTAAACTTCAATCAGAAGCCGGTTAACCGTTCTTTGTATTACGACATCTTTGGTTCCGCTCCCCAAACAGATCGAGATGGAAAATTACAAAATGATATACGGTTGGCGCACGATCTAGTCCTGCACCTAAATAACAATGAGACATCTCCTATTCGATCGATGATTAAGCTCCTTGGAAAGGGTTTCGGCCTATTTTCCCAAGCGTTTTTTGTCGATAAACTTATTAGGTACGTATTTAAATCGGGAATCTGGGATGAACTATTGATCGATTATTTGAAAGGTGGGAAGGAATACAGGGTAATAGCAATATTTATGAAGGAATACTTTGCAGCCCTTATGGAGGCTTACCCTGCAGCATGGCCCACAAAGACGTTAAGAGATAATACTTCTGTGTACTCATCGTATCATTACGAATATGTGCTATGTAAAACTACGGGTTTAGGTGCATATTTCCGACTAATCAAACATATTTATCCAGTTGTGGCTGATGATCCATCCAATTTCAGAACCAATATCTTGAAAATTTTTCACAGGCTGACTAATGATGAAGCTCAAGTGCTTTTTGCAAAGAGTGGAGATTTTGGTGGCGCAGCTGGCGAAGGGTTACAAGATAAACTGTATAGATACTTACTTTCAAAATACCGTTTGTGATTTAACCTCCTACCAATTTGGTTGTATTTTCACCTCACCGTGTGGCACGAACAGATGTCGAAGGCCTATCTCTCTGCCTTCCACTTCATGGGGAAGGTCGGGGTCTCATTTTGGCATAGTTTAGTGTAATCAATTTGTTGGCATGTTTATTGGCCAATTTAGACAAAGCTCGCGAAAATGGAATTCGCTTGATCTCAACAGAGAACAATCGTTCTTTATTGATAAGTCATCTTCTGTCACAATGACGTCCGATAAGAATGACTACTACTGGGATGTGAGGAATGAGCAAGAATAACGCGGCCAACGCACATCAATGTGTTGTTACAAGACCACTCCTAAAGTGGGCGGGCGGGAAAACTCAGCTCTTGGGTGAGATCCTTCCCAAAATGCCAAAAAAATATGGCCGATACATTGAGCCGTTTTTTGGTGGGGGAGCCCTGTTCTTTTCTGTGCGCCCCGAGAGCGGCATCATTGCAGACAGCAATCCAGAGTTGGTAAATCTCTATCGCTCTGTGGCCAACGATGTTGAAGCAGTCATCGATTACCTCAAACTACTCCAAAATACCGAAGAAATTTTTTATTTGGTTCGGGCGTTGGATTGGACAACTTTGCCAGGACCTCAGGCTGCTGCCCGCACGATCTTTCTGAATCGGACATGCTTCAACGGGTTATACCGAGTGAACAAATCCGGCGGATTTAATGTTCCTTTTGGTCGATATAAGAATCCAAAGATACTGGATGAAGACTCCTTGCGAGCCGCTTCTGAGCTTCTTCGGCGAACGACGATTATCAGTGGTGACTACAAGACTGTGTTGAAAGAGAACGCACAGGCCGGAGATTTTATTTTTCTGGATCCGCCTTATCTGCCTGTATCTGAATATGCCGACTTTAAACGCTATACCAAAGAACAATTTTATGAAGAAGATCATGTTGAGTTGGCCGCTGAAGTTCATCGCCTCCATGATCTGGGTTGCCATGTCATTTTGACAAACTCGAATCACCCGCTGGTTCATGAGCAATACAGCCAATTTCCCATCGAGGTCATCCAAACCAAACGATACATTTCTTGCCATGGCAAAAGTCGAACGGGTGAGGATGTTATCGTCAATGTCCTGCCGAAACCTCGTTTCAATCTGCGTTTAGTTCCTGAGCCGGTTTCAGCGCAAACCTTGCTTTACCCATCGACTCGATACATGGGTTCAAAGAATAAACTGCTGAGTGAAATTTGGGCTGTAGCCTCGCAGTTTAAGTTTGAATCAGCCATCGATCTTTTCTCGGGTTCGGGGATCGTGGGCTACATGTTGAAGTCGCAAGGTAAATCCGTGGTGAGTAACGATTACATGGCGATGTCCACCATGTTCACGAAGGCGCTGATCGAAAACAACGATGTTACGCTGTCTCCTGCTGAGGCATTAAAACTGCTGGAGCCGAAACAGGCTAACGATCACTTTGTTGAGAAGACGTTCAAGGGCTTGTATTTCGAGGATGACGATAACCGACTGATCGACATCCTGCGGGCCAACATCAAAGCCTTGAAGAACCCCTACAAGAGGGCGATTGCGATGTCGGCTTTGATTCGTTCTTGCTTGAAAAAACGCCCGCGTGGCATCTTCACCTACATCGGCCATCGTTACGATGATGGGCGTAAAGATTTAACAATGTCATTCCGTGCGCAATTCTTGGAAGCCGTTGAAGCGGTGAATGCTGCCGTATTTAGCAACGGCAAAATAAACAAGGCTCGGAATGGGGATGCAATGACCTTGAAGAGTCAAAAGGCTGATTTGGTCTACATCGACCCCCCCTACTATTCGCCTCTATCGGATAACGAATACGTTCGTCGTTATCATTTCGTGGAAGGTCTGGCTCGTGATTGGGAGGGGGTGGAGATTCAGGAACACACCATCACCAAGAAATTTAAGTCCTACCCAACACCGTTCTCTTCGCGCAAAGGCGCGGCAGAAGCGTTTGACCTGTTGTTCAAGCATTTCCATGACAGTGTGCTGATCGTGTCCTACTCGTCAAACAGCCAACCAACGTTGGATGAAATGGTGGCCATCATGGCCAAGCACAAACGACATGTTGAGGTTGTGCCGGTGGACTATAAATATTCCTTTGGCAACCAAGGCCACAAGGTCGGCGACAACAAAAACGATGTTCAAGAGTATTTGTTCGTGGGTTTCTAGCAAAATGGTTAAAACAGTCGATTTTCCTCAAGCAGATAAGCTAGAACAAGTCGGGCGGGTTGCGCTTGCAGTCGCAAAAGGGAAGCACGCGGATAAGGAAATCGAGACATATATAGGCCTTGCGTCGAAAGGGCGGCAAGGTCGTTATTATCGATCAGCGGCTGAAGTGCTGGGTTTGATATCCAACAAGCGGAACCACGCCATTCTTACTCCGATGGGTGAAGAGTTCGCAACGCTAAAGACTGTTGGTGCACGAATGGATTTCTTAGCGCGCTGCCTAGTCGAGACTCCTGTTTTTCATTTAGCACTGCGCTATATTCATCAGCACAACCCAACTGATGCGCAATTAAATCTATGGTTTCGTTCGATCTATCCTGGGAGCGAGGGTACGGGGAAACGTCGGTTCAATACTTTAATTAGTTATTTGCGTGACGCTAGGTTGCTACAGCCGTCTTCGCCAACAAATCAGTTAAACAAATTTGTGGGCAATATCGTTAAACAGACACTTCCGCCGACCAAAGGTTTGACCGGAAGAAAACGAAAGCACTCACCGCCAGCCACAGGTGCAAAAGGTATCATTCGTGTGGATGTGGATGCTCAAAAAAGGGAGCGTGCCAACCAAATTCATTGGAAACTCATCGATTCAAAATCATCCTTTCTATATGAGAGAGATTTGGTCCCGCTTGAAAACGAACATATCGATCTTTTTGCTAATGACCAAGGTGAAGTCATTCTTTACGAAATGAAATCCGTTGACTCAGAAAGTGGGAATTTGCTTTCTCAAGTTCGTAAAGCGGTCGCACAACTTTACGAATATCGATACATCTACGAGGAGCCTAGAGCGAGACTCTGTATAGTTACAAACCACCCCATTGCCAAAAAAGATGATTGGCTCCTTGATTACCTTTGCAAGGATCGACTCATTGCTTATGAGTGGACAACTGATTTCGAAAACTTTGAATGCAATGGTGGCTCAAGGAAGATTCTTGGGGATTTTGTGCCCTAGAGCCATCTCATGAAACCATGGCATTTAGGTAATACTACTGTCCGAAGCCCATTTAGGTTGCATGATGGCTTGGTGGCACTGTCCACCTCTTTCCTCCAGGGGAATTTGCGGGGACAGGAGCAGGAAATCGCTTTCCGCCGCTTGCTGGGTGAGCATGGCATTGTGGAATTGGGCGACGATGAAACCTACAGCGTTGGTCGCAAGTGGAGGTCTGCTCTAAATAAGCTAGGTTTCCTTTATCCAGAAGTTCCGGCCGGTGTAGGCATTCCTCAAGGTGAGATTGGTCCCATCGACATGATCACGCCAAATGGCTGGAGGCTGATTCGAGCCGACACCGTTCCTGCAATGCAAGAGTGTTTTTTGCGGGCGTTAGCTGCACATTACATCCCATCAGCATTGGAAAAGAAATTTGATTTCTCGGTCTTCTCGCCGCTCCGACATACTTTGGCTGTGATGCTGAACTTGGAAAGGCAGACTGGAGAAAGTCGCCTGAACTTTGTCGAAATGGCGCTGGTGGTTCAAATGACCAACAGTGATGACGCTCTGGCGGATATTGTGGCGAGGGTCTTAGATTTGCGAGCTCGTCGTTTGGCGGCCCCCAATAAGCGCAAGTTTGACAGCCACGAACGTGATGCAGCTGCCAAGCTCCATGGTTATGTCGCAAGCACATTCAATGATTATGCCGATACCAATCTCCGCTATCTGAAGGCGACAGGGCTCGTTCAAAGCAAGGGGCGCGGTCTCTCTCTCGTTCCTGAGAAACACGTATTCATTGAGAGACTAGTTCAAGATGCGGGCATTCCAGATTCGGCTCGCTCTTACTTCACAACGTTATGCCAGGGCGCAGCTCTACCCACAGACAATCAAGATTCGGCGCTGGCTGTTCTCGACGATCTTTTGCAGCAACTGCATAAGCGTGGGATTCCATTTGATACACAGGGCAAACCAACCAATACGCCGGCCGATATAGCGATCATTCGTCACCAGATTGAGGAGCTACTGTCCGAACAGAACGAAGAAGAGTATGCGGCTCGTCAAGCCGCAGAGTGGGAAGAGATTGTCGGCTATATGGAACTCATCATTAGCCGCAAAGGCAGAAAGACACTGGCGAATGGTGAGGATATTGAAGTGCCTCAAGCTGAAGCCCCGGCATATTTTGAGTGGATACTTTGGCGCGCCTTCCTCGCGATTAATAGCTTGGCAAACAAACCTTATGAGGCTCGACGCTTCAAGATTGATCAAGACTTCTTGCCGGTAGGAACTGCGCCCGGGGGTGGTCCAGACCTAATTTTTGAATTTGAAGATTTCGTCATTGTGGTGGAAGTGACTCTAACCGATAACTCACGACAAGAGGCAGCAGAAGGGGAGCCGGTTCGTCGCCATGTGGCGGATCTGGTTGCTCACCACGCAGAGCAGTCAGGTAAACCGGTTTATGGGCTCTTCATTGCAAACCGCATTGACTCCAACACCGCTGAAACTTTCCGAATTGGGGTTTGGTTCACTCGGGCCGACGACATGATGCGGTTGGATATTATCCCGATCACGCTTGCTCAGTTCAAAGCGTTCTTCGAAGCATTATTTACGTCAGGCCGTGTTGAGGTGAGATTGGTTCGTGAATTGCTGGATCTTTGTGGCAGCTTGCGGGCAAACTATGAGGCGCCCGGATGGAAGCGCGAGATCGAGCTAACCGTCCAACAACAGATTGCACATTACACCATCGGTAGTTGACTTATTTTCCCCATAGCGTAACAAGGGTGCAGCATCGCAATCAGTTTGAGCAACGACCCGTTGAACTGGCAGTTGAAAGCGGAAGTAACTCCGCTATGGCCGAATTTGAGACATCACGTTGATGTGTAGCAGATTGTGTTTCTTTATGGAGTTCTAGCTTAGACTGCGCTTTTATATTTGTTGGATGATTTCGAGATGGATATTTTTGAAGCTGCAGAAACAGGAAACACAAAAGCCTTAGAGAAGCACATCAAAGGTGGTGTCGATGTGGATGAAGTGGATCGTAATGGGAATACAGCTCTTCACTATGCAAGTGAGTTTAGCCTGTCTTGCGTCAAGTTACTCATTGAGGCGAGGGCAGACATCAATCCAATCGGCAGAAAAGGCAACACACCTTTGCACATTGCGGCATCACTTGGTGATGCGGCAATAACACCCTTATTGATCGAGGCAGGAGCAAATATCCATGCCGAAAATGATTATGGATGGCAGCCTTTGCAAACGGCAGCACATGGAGGGCATGCAGAGATTGTTCAAGTGTTGTTGACGGCAGAGGCCGCTGCCTATGAAGACAAAATCAAGAGTGCCATGAATACGGCAAGCCAAAAGGGGCACAGTGCCTGCTTGGAAATATTAAGAGATCATCTTGAGCGCCCAGTATTGGAGAAGGCCGCTGGAAAAACTGCGCTTCCTTCTTTAGTCAAGAAACAGCTATAAGGAATCGCAGTAATCTATCCAGACATGCAAGATGCGGGTGGACATTCCAGAATCTGCTAGAAATACAGAAACAGCAAAGTTGATGGTCTCCCCGACAGGAATCGAACCTGTAATTACCCCTTCATCCCACTATAGCTTTCGCTACCAACACAAGAGTTGTTTGTGGTCTGGACTATCCCTTAACCATAGGCATTGCCTTTAGGTTCGAGCCGTCTAGTCTCTACACGTTCAAAGTGTAAATACACTTCGCTTCGCTCGGTATTGCCACGACATATGTTGTCAGAGGGTTCGCCGACTTTGACCCGATTCATCACAAGCCTTTCAGCCTGGATGCCCAATATATTTAGGAGGGGGTGGGTATATCCATTTACCTACGAGGAGATCGATTGATTGTAGCAGAACACATCACCTCAATCGAATCGATGGGGAAAAGAGAGATATTCGTTAGTTCTGTTTTTGAGATCAATGAGCGCTAATCACACGCTTCCAACTATATTTTTAGTGCTGTAAATCGACTGTTTCGAGTGTCTGACAAGAAAGGATCAGATGCTGTTCTAACTTTCTTTTGAGATTCTGCGGCGGCTATCCATTCTTCGATGGGTATGTCGTTGGACAAGTATCGCGCTAAATCGTAAATCTTTATAACGACTTTCCCGCCAAACTTATGAGTGAGGATGGGAAATCTATTTCGTTTTCTTAGAGCTTGTTGAGCGTATGTTGTTCTTGAAATGTACGGCGCGATGTCTTTGGGGGTAAGTAATAATTTTTTACCGAACTCAGATTTAAGATCCTTCAATACTTCGTCGTAGTTCATTTCGATTACTCCTCATGAAACGTTCTTGGACTTCCATATTGGGATACTCGCAGATAATTTATTGCGTTGCTCAGAAAATCGGTATTGAAAAATCCATCCCATTTTCATCCCATTGAGATGCGAGATTTTGCGAGTGTTTGAGAGTTCGTGCGACTTTTGATTTTGTTTGGAAGGTCTGTAACTATATGAAAGTAATAGCTGAAGCTATTAGCGTATGGAGAGGGTGGTTAGAGCAGATAGTCGCTTTGACACCCTTAGGAGGGGGCGGTTATATCCATTTAACTACGAGGACGCGTGTATCGGCGCTGATGCGCGCGCATTCTAACGTAAAATCACACGCTCGCTGATTCGGCAAAAGGAGTTCCAAATGAAATGGCTGATCTTGTTTGGATTGGTTGCGCTCGGTGCGTTGTGGCTGACGCAGATGGCGCGTGCCGGCGAGTTGCCCAAGCTGGGGGAGGCGGCACCGGACTTCGAGTTGCCTGATCAAAATGGTGTGACGCATGGTTTGAAGGAATACGCGGGCAAGTGGTTGGTGCTGTATTTTTATCCGAAGGATGACACGCCGGGATGCACACAAGAGGCGTGTGCGTTCCGTGATGACTTGCATCAGATCGAAGCGATGGGCGCCAAGGTGGTGGGTATCAGCGTGGATGACAGTGATAGCCATGCCGAATTCGCTAAAAAATATCATCTGCCATTCCCGCTGCTGGCGGATAAGTCGACTGCGGTGGCGGCACGTTATGGTGCATTGCTGAACCTAGGGGTGTTCAAGGTGGCCAAGCGCTACACTTTTTTGATCGATCCGCAGGGCAAGATCGCCAAGGTATATGAGAAGGTCGAGACCTCTAAGCACTCAAAAGAGATCATCGACGATTTAAAAGAGTTAACGACGAAAGGGAAGTGATGAAGTATCCGAACGTGAATATTTTTGCTGCATGGTTCTTCATGGTGCAGACGCTGGCGATGGGTTGGGTCGCGGCTGTAGGACGCATCGTGCTGGAAATGCTCGGTGTGACCACGTATGAGGGCGATATTCCGGGGCGTTTGGTCGGTGCCTTGTTGTTGTTCGCTGTGGTCTATCTGGTTTGGCACTTGCGCCGTTCTTTGCCGCCGGTGGGCAAGCCGGAAGGCAATGGTTATGTGCTCGGACATCGATTGGTGCTGGCGGGTAATCTGATGGCGGCTTCCTTGTTCCTGTTCCATTTCTTTGCCAAGGCGATCGATGATTTCAACACCCATCTCGTGTTGGATAAATTCACCACCTCATTCGGCGTGATGTGTATGGGGCTGATGGCGGTGGGATTCTCGCTGATCTATCAATCATCCATGCCGCAGGCAGAGAAGCCCTAAATGCCCTATATCACCTTAGATAAAGCCTCGCTGGCTTTCGGCCACGTCGCGCTGTTGGATCATGTGGATTTTCAACTCGACGAGGGGGAACGCGTCGGACTCATCGGGCGCAACGGTGGCGGCAAATCCAGCCTACTCAAAGCGTTGGCTGGCCAAGCGCATTTGGATGACGGCACGCTGTGGCGTCAGCCTTCCACGCGCATCTGCTATGTGAGTCAAGAGCCGGTGCTGGATGCGGAGGCTACGGTGTTCGATGAGGTGGCGCGTGGTTTGGGCGAGTTACATCAACTCATCACTGCCTATCACCATCTCTCGCATCAATTGGGCGAACCGGATGCCGACTACGAAAAGCTGTTGGAAGAGATGCAGCCGCTGCAAACCAAGCTGGAAGCACAGAACGGCTGGGCGGTGCAGGCGCGCATCGAGACCGCTATCGATAAGCTGGAGCTGAATCCGGATGCATTGGTGGGATCGCTCTCCGGTGGCGTACGCAAGCGTGTGGCCTTGGCGCAGGCGTTGGTGGCAGAACCGGAAGTGCTCATCCTCGACGAGCCGACCAACCATCTGGATTTTGCCTCCATCGAATGGCTGGAAGGTCTGCTCAATGATTTTCGCGGCAGTGTGTTGCTGGTCACGCATGACCGGAAATTTCTGGATAACGTCGCGACACGCATCGTCGAGTTGGATCGCGGCAAGCTGACTAGCTTTCCGGGTAATTTCGCGGCGTATCAAAAGATCAAGGAACGCATGTTGGCGGACGAGGCAGTGGTGAACGCCAAGTTCGACAAGGTGCTGGCACAGGAAGAAGTGTGGATACGCCAAGGCGTGAAGGCACGCCGCGTGCGCAACGAAGGTCGGGTGCTACGCTTGGAAGCCTTGCGTCTGGAGCGCGCCGCACGGCGCGAGAAGGTGGGCAAGGTCGAGATGAATCTGGAGGTGGGTGATCGCTCCGGCAAGCTGGTGGCGGAGTTGAGCAACGTTAGCAAGACCTATGGCACACGCAAGATCATCAACGATTTTTCCTGCCGCATCCAGCGCGGCGACAAGATCGGTTTGCTCGGTCCCAATGGAGCGGGTAAGAGCACGCTGCTCAAGATCATCCTTGGAGAGTTGGCGCCGGACAGCGGTGAAGTGAAATTGGGTACGAAATTGAGCGTAGCCTATTTCGACCAACTGCGCGCCAAGCTCGACGACAATGCGACGCTGGCGGATACCATCAGTCAAGGCTCGGATTTCATCGAGATCGGCGGTGCGAAGAAACATGTCATCAGTTATCTCGGCGATTTTCTGTTTGCACCGGAACGTGCGCGTTCGCCAGTGAAGAGCTGTTCCGGTGGTGAGCGCAACCGACTGCTGCTGGCGCGTTTGTTCACGCGCCCCTCCAATGTCTTGGTGCTGGATGAGCCGACCAACGACCTCGATATCGAGACGCTGGAGTTGCTGGAAGAGTTGTTGATGCAATACGACGGCACGCTGTTCATCGTGAGCCACGACCGTACCTTCCTTGATAACGTGGTGACGCAGGTGATCGCTTTCGAGGGCGATGGCAAGTTGATGGAATATGTTGGCGGTTACGAGGATTGGGTGCGCGTGAAGAAGTTTGAGGCTGCGCAGAAGACTTCAGCGGCTACGCCTGCCAAGCCCGCAAGCAAAGTCGAGGCGAGCAAACCCAAGGCATCCGCCAAGCTCAGCTTCAAAGAACAGAAAGAGCTGGATGAGATGCCGCAGCGCATCGAAGTCTTGGAGCGCGAACAGGAAGAAATCACCGCAGCGCTGGGCGCGGGAGCGTTGTTCCGCGATAATCCGGCACATGCCAAGCAATTGCAGCAGCGCGCTACGGAGATCGAAAGGGAGCTTGCGCAACTGATGGCGCGCTGGGAGGCGTTGGAGAACCGTTGAGGAGGGGGCAATGAAGATCAAGAGAGGGGTGATGTTGCTGACCGTCGGTACACTGTGCTTGCCAGCCTGTACGACGCAACAGATGATTCAAGTGGCAACGGCAAAAGATCCGCAGCAGGCGCTGAAGAAGATGGCTGAGCGCCGGGTGACTTCCTACAAATACAATCCGGAGTTGATCCTCGCTGATCTGAAGAAAGTCAAAGCCGACTACGACAGGCTGATGGGTAACGTGCAAAAAGAAAGTGGCGCGAAGTGGGGCAAGCGTGAATCCGGGACGTTGCCGAGCCGTACGCGTTATGTGAAATATACCGAGAACTACAAGAACCGTGTGGTGGTGGATTACGATGCGGGAACCATCCTCATCGAGCATCTGGAAGAAGAAAAAGCCAAGGATAAATTGCGTAATGCGACCGTGGTCGCGCTGCTGACGCCGGATGATCCCGGGGCGGTCGATCTATTCTCGGATAAGGAGATACCGCTAAACGGCAAACCCTATCTGCAGGAATTGGTGGTGGATCAGAACAACGCGGTGATCAAGACGCGTGAAGATGTGGATCACTTCGCCGATTATCTGGTCGCTAACAAGTTGCAGACGCGTTCGATCGATGTCAACGGTAGCAGTAAGAACGTGCTGTATGTGCAGATGAATATGGTGAATGCACATATGGACAAGCGTGCGCTGCAATATGCAGCGACGGTACGCCAACATTCCGAGCATACGCAGGTCAGCCGTAGTCTGATCTACGCCATCATCAAGATCGAGAGCTCGTTCAATCCCTATGCAGTTTCCAGCGCACCGGCCTACGGCATGATGCAATTGGTTCCCTCCAGCGGCGGACGCGAGGCTTATCGCAAGGCCAAGGGTGAGGATGTGATGCCGAGCAAGGATTATCTGTTTGATGCCAACAACAATATCGAATTGGGGGCGACCTATCTGGGCGTGTTGCTCAATGACAGTCCGTTGCATCAGATCAGCAATCCCGTGTCGCGCGAATATTGCGCCATCGCCGCCTACAACACCGGACCCGGCAATGTGTTTCGCGCGTTCAGCAGTTTGAGTGGCAGGGCGCGCCAAGAAGATGCGCTGGATAAGATCAATTCGCTGCGGCCGGATGAGGTCTATGATGTGTTGCGCACTAAGCTGCCGTATGAAGAGACGCGGGGCTATATCGTGAATGCAGTGGCTGCGAAGAAGCGTTATGCGGCGATGTGATCCGAGTTACTTCAGATATAGGCCGTAACACTCCTCGGCGATCGGTCGGAATTCGGACTTCTTCAGATGCTGGGCGATCTTCAGATCTTCGCTGACCACATGGTTGGCGACCCAGGTATGGATCGTGTCTAGGATATCTTCCGGTAATTCCTGATTGCGATTGATCTTGGCGATGAACACATTGAGCTGGGAAAGTAGCTGAGAGTGGATCAGCTCGTGTTCTTTCAGTGCGGGGTATTGCAATTCGGACATCAGGTTCTCTTCGCTCAGGAAATGGAACTCGGTGAATTTTTTGATCTCCAGCAGGATACCCATGACGATCTTGCGATCCATGTTGCGCTTGATGGAGATGTCGAGCTTTTTGAGCAGCAATACCAGCATGCGGTGCTGCGTGTCGATCATCTCGTTCCCGATCTCTAATTCTTTTTTCCAGCTGATCAGCATGATGCCCTCCCTCGCCGCTAGGATCTGATGCCGTGGATCGATTGTACTTCAGCTGCGGGGGAGATTAAATGCGGGTGTGTTGCAGCAACCAAGTCAGACCGCTCAAGGCGCCGAAGAGAATGACGAGATGCGCCCATGTCCAAAGTTTGTAGCGGAGCGCGAGTTTGTCTTGGTCAAGGTTGCTGATGAGGAACAGCCGCCCATCGTGTGGCTTGAGCATGAAGTTGGTGTCCGGCGTGGCGCGTATCTCGTTCAAGCGCTTCTCCGCTTCGCGTTTTGCGGCAGAGCGCGCCAGCATCCATTCCCGCATGTCGAGCACGCCATTGTTGTCGAGATCGAAACGCTTGAGCAGATCGTCATTGTCCATCTTCCATTCGGACAGGACTTGCTTGACCAACTCTTCGTGCGTGAGTGTCGTGGTGCTGCCACCTAGGGTCTTGAATTCGCCGATGACGTAGAGGTAGTCCTCTTGGATCAGCTTCCATTCGGTATAACGGTAGTCACCGGCGGTCCAGCTATCGCAGTGTTTGGTGATGATCTCAGCCTGCTCCGGATCGATGACGCAATCGCCGCTGTCGTCGCGTAGCACGAAGTAGTCGCTGCTTTCACCCTTGTCCAGCGTGCGCCACTTGTTCTCATTGTTGCGTTCCTCCACCTTCCAGCGATACCACAGGCAGGGCAAAACGCGCAGCTTGCTGATGAGCGGGGCAGTGCCCTGCCTGCCGCGCCCGACTAGTTCGACATAGCCTTGCGCTGCCGAGGCGATACGCGAGGTAGGCGTGCCGCTGATCGTGCGCAGACGATGCAATGCCGAATACCATGCTAAGAGGCTGACGGTAGCTATGATGCCTAGGCACCATAGCCATACCACATGGGAGCCAAAATGAAATCCGACGAACAGCAGTAGGAGCTGCCCGCCGGAAGTGATGAGCTGCGCGTATTCGCGGCGGAGGGTGGTCAGCATCGACGTCCTCGTTGAGTTACGCGCAGTCGTTCAGAGCGTTAGAAACGGAAGCCCAGTTTCAAGCTGACGGACTGGATACCGCCGGTCTTATCCAGTTCGGCGGCCAGATTGCTGATGCCGAGGTTCAGGTTGGCACCGAGGAAGGCTTTGGTCTGGGTGAACGATTGCGACAGCGCTGCACCACCCGCACCCGCGACATTCGCCGAGCTGCTGACCCAGACTTGGCCAACGCCAGCATAGGGCGTGAACATGGCAAAACCTTTGGAGATGGAGATGTCCAGAGACTTGGTGTCCAACGACAATTGGCTGACGCCGCTCAACTTGGTGAAGGCACCGCGGATGCCGATCGCAGGTTCGGCGACCCCACCGTCCAGAATGGCATAGCGCAGTTCAGCGCCGTACAACGAGATATTGGTAGTCGGTATCTTGGAATAGAAAGCAGCGACATCGAAGCCCATTGGCAAGCCTTTAGCGACATGCAACTTTGGGATGTACAGTTTGTCGACCTTGCTGGTGCTGGTGGTGATCCTGTTCCACAGCGCTGAACTCTTTGCCATGTCGGTTTGGGTGACTTCAAGGCCGACATCGAAGCCGACGACGCCGAGCGGAGCGGCCGGGGTGACGGGCTTGTAGCTGAGTGCGGCACCGAGGTCTTCGGATAACGTTCTGAACTCGGCCTGTCCCAATGTGGCCAGATTGGTGATGTTGCCGGCGAAAGCGGGTTGAGCGATACCCAGCGTGCAGAGCAAAGCGAGCAGTTTCTTCATGGTGCGTTTCCTTTGTTGATTTAAAAGGGTTATCGTCCGGGCAGGTGCCCGAATGACGGGAGGTGAGAGTGGCGAAGTCGGTTTAAGTTTCCTTAGCTGAACAGCGATTTCATATCCACATCCGCTTTTTCGGCAGTGGAGAATTCCAGCAGCGGTTTTGCGGTATAGGCAAACATGTTGGCGATGAGCACGGCGGGGAACTGTTCGATGCCGACGTTGTAGATGTTCACGGATTCGTTGTACAACTCGCGGCGGTCGGCGATACCGTTCTCCAAACCGGTGATGCGTGCTTGGAGTTGCATGAAATTCTGGTTGGTCTTCAAGTCGGGATAGGCCTCGGCCACGGCGAACAATCCCCCCAAACTGGCGCGCATCGCGCCTTCTGCCTTGCCCAAGGCTTCGATGTCCCCGCCTTCGCGTGCCACTTGCACCTGCGAACGCGCGGTGATCACGCGCTGCAGAGTCTCCTGTTCGAACTGTTTGTATTGCTTGCATACCTCGACTAGCTTGGGCAGCTCGTCATGGCGTTGTTTGAGCAACACGTCAATGTTGGCCCAAGCCTTGTCGACACCGTGCTTGAGGCTGACGAGGTTGTTGTACAGGCTGATGCAGTAGATGAGGACAACGACGGTGATGCCGAGAAGGATAAGCGTACTGCCCATGGTCAAGCTCCTTGTGCGGGGTGGACGACGCGGCGAATCATAAATCAAATCGACGCGTCGTTGCACAGGATGTGTCTTTAAGTGATTTTCCGGGAAAACCCGGCAGAAGTGTAGCGAGCGCCCGAAGTGCAAGGAGCCGCACAACGAGCGCCGCAATTCGGGTGCGCAGTAGCTTATCCCAGGTTTTTTACTGCCCGAAGAAGTCTTTTACTTTGCCCATCCACGATTTGGCGCGCGGGTTGTGACGCGCAGTATCTTTTTGGCTGATCTCATCGAACTCGCGCAACAACTCCTTCTGGCGCTCGGTCAGGCTGGCCGGAGTTTCCACCACAACATGGCAATGCAGATCGCCATGAGTGTGGGTTCGCATGCCTTTGATGCCTTTGCCGCGCAGACGGAATATCTTGCCGCTTTGTGTTTCGGCCGGAATTTTGATGCTGGCCTTGCCGTCCAGAGTCGGTATCTCGATCTCGCCGCCGAGTGCAGCCGTGGTGAAGCTGATCGGCATCTCGCAATGCAGATCGTCACCGTCGCGTTGGAACACGTTGTGCTGCTTGATGTGTATCTCGACATACAGATCGCCATGCGGTGCGCCGTGCGAACCGGCCTCGCCATGCCCGCTGTGGCGCAGGCGCATGCCGCTGTCGATGCCGGCGGGTATCTTGATCTCCAGTGTCTTCTGTTTCTTTATGCGGCCGGAACCATGACAGGTGCCGCAGGGAGAACTAATCTGTTTGCCGCTACCGTGGCAACGCGGGCAAGTTTGCTGCACCGAGAAGAAACCTTGCTGCATGCGCACCTGACCGTGACCGGCACAGGTCTGGCAAGTGGTGGCCGACGTGCCGGGTTTGGCACCGGAGCCGCTACAGGTCTCGCATTCTTCCATGACGGGGATGCGAATCTGTTTTTCGGCACCACGTGCGGCCTCTTCCAGTGTGATCTCCATGTTGTAGCGCAGGTCGGCACCGCGATGTGCCTGACTGCGTCCACCCCGTGCAGCGCCGAAGATGTCGCCAAAGATGTCGCCGAAATCGAAACCCTGTGCCCCGCCCGCACCGAAGGGATTGCCGCCGCCCATGCCGCCTGCTTCAAATGCGGCGTGGCCGTATTGGTCATAAGCCGCGCGCTTCTGCCCGTCGGACAAAGTCTCGTACGCTTCCTTTGCTTCTTTGAATTGCTCTTCCGCCTTTGGATTGTCCGGATTGCGGTCGGGGTGGTGCTTCATCGCCAGTTTGCGATAGGCCTTCTTGATGTCTTCCTCGGCTGCGTCGCGGTTGACGCCGAGGACTTCGTAATAGTCGCGCTTGCTCATGTTTTTTCCATGTGACGATGGGGCGCATGCGCCCCACCGGTTACAACATCAAAAAATGTCCGGATTACTTCTTGTCTTTGACTTCGGTGAACTCGGCATCCACCACATCTGCATCATCATGTTTGGCCTCGCCGCCGGGCGCTGCACCGCCTTGTGCTGCCTGCGCTTTGGCCTGTTCGGCGGCATACATCTTCTCGCCCAGCTTCTGTGCGGCTGTTGCCAATGCTTCAGCCTTGGCGTCGATGGCTTCTTTGTCGTCGCCTTTCACTACGTCTTCGGCTGCTTTTACAGCGGTTTCGATAGCGGCCTTCTCATCGGCAGACAGTTGCTCGCCGTATTCTTTCATCGACTTGTTGGTGGAGTGGATCAGTGCATCCAGCTGGTTGCGCGCGGTCACCAGTTCCATCGCCTTCTTGTCTTCATCGGCATGCGCCTCGGCATCCGCCACCATGCGCTGGATCTCTTCTTCGCTCAGGCCGGAGCTGGCCTTGATGGTGATATTGGCTTCCTTCCCAGTGGCCTTGTCCTTCGCGCCTACGTGCAAGATGCCGTTCGCGTCGATGTTGAAGGTCACTTCGATCTGCGGCATGCCGCGCGGTGCAGGTGGAATGTCAGCTAGGTTGAACTGGCCCAAACTCTTGTTGCCGGAAGACATCTCGCGCTCGCCTTGCAGCACGTGGATGGTCACGGCGGACTGGTTGTCGTCCGCAGTGGAGAACACTTGCGATGCCTTGGTCGGGATGGTGGTGTTCTTCTTGATGAGTTTGGTCATCACGCCGCCCATGGTCTCGATACCCAAGCTGAGCGGAGTAACGTCCAGCAACAGCACGTCCTTCACTTCGCCTTGCAGCACGCCGCCCTGAATGGCCGCGCCAACCGCCACGGCTTCGTCCGGGTTCACGTCCTTGCGCGCTTCCTTGCCGAAGAACTCCTTCACCTTCTCTTGCACCATCGGCATACGGGTCTGGCCACCTACCAGGATCACGTCGGCGATGTCGGCATTGGTCACGCCCGCATCTTTCATCGCGATCTTGCACGGTTCGATGGTGCGTGCGACGAGGTCTTCCACGATGCTTTCCAGCTTGGCGCGGGTGATCTTCACGGCCAGATGTTTCGGGCCGGTCGCGTCGGCCGTGATGTAAGGCAGGTTCACTTCGGTTTGTTGCGCGGAAGACAATTCGATCTTGGCTTTTTCGGCTGCGTCTTTCAGGCGTTGCAGAGCCAGCATGTCTTTCTTCAGGTCGACGCCGGTTTCTTTCTTGAATTCTTCCACGAGGAATTCGATCACGCGCATGTCGAAGTCTTCGCCGCCCAAGAATGTGTCGCCGTTGGTGGACATCACCTCGAACTGGTGCTCGCCGTCGATTTCGGCGATGTCGATGATGGAGATGTCGAATGTGCCGCCGCCCAGGTCATACACCGCGATCTTGCGGTCGCCTTCCTGCTTGTCCAGACCGAAAGCCAGTGCGGCAGCAGTCGGTTCGTTGATGATGCGTTTCACATCCAGACCGGCGATACGACCAGCATCTTTGGTGGCTTGGCGCTGGGAGTCGTTGAAGTAAGCCGGAACCGTGATGACGGCTTCGGTAACGGGCTCGCCCAAGTAGTCCTCGGCGGTCTTCTTCATCTTCATCAGCACTTCAGCCGAGATTTCCGGTGCGGAGATCTCTTTGTCGCGTACCTTCACCCATGCGTCGCCGTTCTTGGCCTTGACGATGGAATAGGGAACCATGGCGATGTCTTTTTGTACCATCGGCTCTTCAAAACGGCGGCCGATCAGGCGCTTCACGCCGTACAGGGTGTTCTTGGGGTTGGTCACGGCCTGACGCTTGGCGGGCGCACCCACCAGCACTTCACCGTCTTCCATGTAGGCGATGATGGAAGGTGTCGTGCGCGTACCTTCCGCGTTCTCGATCACCTTGGTCTTGCCGTTTTCCATGATGGCCACGCAAGAGTTCGTCGTGCCCAGGTCGATACCGATGATTTTTCCCATGATGCATTCCTTTCAGTTGAATTCGTAAAAGTTTGAATACTGTTGTTACCTTGCCACCCAAGATTAGGGCTGCCTTCGATATTTCAAGTGCTTACTCTTTGGCCTTCGCCACCATCACCAGCGCCGGACGCATGACGCGGTCATTCAGGCTATAACCTTTCTGCATCACGCTGACCACGGTATTCGGCTCCTGCTCGCTTTCCAGCATGCCGATGGCCTGGTGCTTGTGCGGGTCGAGTTTCTCGCCGATCGGGTTGATCTCCTTGATGTTGAATTTGTCGAACACGCTGGAAAGTTGCTTCAGCGTCAGCTCCATGCCGCTCTTGAAGCTCTCGATGTTCTCGGTTTGCACGGCAAGTCCGGCTTGCAGGCTATCCATTACGGCCAGCATCTCGTTGGAGAATCGCTCCACGGCGAATTTCTGCGCTTTGCTCACGTCCTCGGCGGCACGGCGGCGGATGTTCTCGCCTTCAGCCTTGGCGTACATCCAGGCGTCGTAATGCTCTTGCGCCTTGAGTTCGGCAGCCTTTAGCATCTCTTCCATGCTGGGCATGGCCTCTGTCGAAGCGGCAGCTTGTTCGGTTTTGGGGCTATCGTTCTGTTCCATGCGGCTCTCCTGTTCTTGACTGGTGGCTAATTGGGGTGGGTTCATCGATTTCAAGTGTTATGACGAAAATAATTTTTCTGCGTGAGATAATGCCCGCTGTCCTGCTGCCCGTCTGTTATGTCCACCACAAAGAGCTACCACTGGCGCATCGCCGGGTTCTATTTCTTTTACTACGCTTTCGTGGGGATGTTCTCGCCCTACTGGAGTCTGTATCTCAAATCCATCCATTTTGATGCTATCGAGATATCCGTCCTGATGTCGATCTCGCCGGTGATGCGCATGCTTGCGCCAAATATATGGG
The DNA here is from genome assembly GCA_963822425.1 of uncultured beta proteobacterium. GTDB lineage: Bacteria > Pseudomonadota > Gammaproteobacteria > Burkholderiales > Gallionellaceae > Sideroxyarcus. Next base: position 115,521 of record CAWGHS010000006.1, on the reverse strand, counting down.
GTTGGCTGGCCGACCATACGGGACAACGGCTGCTGGTGGTGCAAGTGGCAGCGAGCTTGAGTGCGCTGTTCTATCTTGGCGTGTTCGCCACCACCAGTTTCTGGGGTTTGTTCCTAGTGCTGTCGCTGATGAGCTTCTTTTGGAGCGCCTCGATGCCGCTGGTGGAGGCGACGACCCTCAGCTACCTCGGCAAGAATACGGCGCACTACGGTCGCATCCGTTCCTGGGGTTCCATCGGCTTCATCGTCGCCGTGGTGGGATTGGGCTATGCCTTCGATTACATCGCCATCGCTTGGCTGCTGTGGACGGGACTGGTGTGCGAGATTGGTATTTTGATCTTTGCGCGGCAGATACCGAGGGTCGAAGTGTCAGCGCATCACACCGATCACCACCCCATCAAGCGGATCGCGTTGCAGCCGCGCGTGCTGGCCTTGTTTGGCGCCTGTTTTTTGATGTCGGTGGCACATGGCCCTTACTACACCTTCTTTTCCATCTACTTGGTCGAACATGGCTATGCCAAGAGCGTGGTCGGCGGTCTATGGGCGTTGGGGGTGATCTGCGAGATCGGCGTGTTCTTTGTGATGCCCGCGCTGGTCCGGAGGTTCGGCTTCACGCGCATCCTGCTCGTCAGTTTTGGCGCGGCGGTGTTGCGTTTCATGCTTATCGGCTGGACAGTCGATTTCGTTGCTCTGTTGTTGTTCGCGCAGGTGCTGCATGCGCTGACCTTTGGTGCCTGCCATGCCGCTTCGGTCGGGCTGGTGCATGAGTTCTTCAAGGGGCGACATCAATCCAAGGGGCAAGCGCTGTTCGGTAGTGTGACCTATGGTGCGGGCGGCATGGTGGGGGGATTGGCGAGCGGACCGATCTGGCAACACTGGGGGGCATCGGCGCTATATACCTGCAGTGCGGGGGCGGCATTGATCGGTCTGTTATTGATGTGGTGGAAGCTGCGCAACATGGCGGAAAACCCCGTGGCTGTGGCATAATCACGCGCTCTATTAGGAATGGCAATGAGCGCAAAAACTCTTTACGACAAACTCTGGGACAGTCACGTGGTGCGGCAGGAAGCCGACGGCACTGTGCTGTTATACATCGACCGTCATCTGGTGCATGAAGTCACCAGCCCGCAGGCGTTCGAAGGCCTGAAGCTGGCGCAGCGCAAGCTGTGGCGCACTTCGTCCATTCTGGCGGTGGCGGATCACAATGTGCCGACCACCAACCGTGCGGCGGGCATCGCCGATCCGATCTCGCGTCTACAGGTGGATACCTTGGACGCGAACTGCGCCGAGTTCAAGGTGACTGAATTCAAGATGAACGATGTGCGTCAGGGCATCGTGCATGTGATCGGTCCGGAACAGGGGGCGACATTGCCCGGTATGACCGTGGTGTGCGGCGATTCGCATACCAGCACGCATGGCGCATTCGCCGCACTGGCGCATGGTATCGGCACGTCCGAGGTCGAGCATGTGATGGCCACGCAGTGTCTGATGGCGAAAAAATCCAAAGCGATGTTGGTGAAAGTGGAAGGTGTGCTCGGCAAAGGCGTGACGGCCAAGGATATCGCGCTGGCGGTGATCGGTAAGATCGGCACGGCAGGTGGTACGGGCCATGCCATCGAGTTTGCGGGCAGCGCGATCCGTGCCTTGAGCATGGAAGGTCGCATGACCTTGTGCAACATGGCGATCGAAGCGGGTGCGCGTGCCGGCATGGTGGCGGCGGACGAGACTACTTTCGCTTACATCAAGGGGCGGCCGTTCGCGCCGCAGCCGGATCAATGGGATAAGGCGGTTGCCTACTGGCGCACCTTGCACAGCGATGCGGGTGCGAAGTTCGATGCGACGGTGGAGTTGGACGCAGCGCAGATCAAGCCGCAAGTGACCTGGGGCACGTCGCCGGAGATGGTGGTGGCGGTGGACGGGCGCGTGCCGGATCCCGCCTCCGCACCGGATGCGGTGAAGCGCGGTGATTGGGAGCGTGCTTTGGCTTACATGGATCTGAAAGCCAATACGCCGATCTCTGAGATCAAGATCGATAAGGTGTTCATCGGTTCCTGCACCAACGGGCGCATCGAGGATATGCGTGCGGCGGCGATCATCGCCCAAGGCAAGCATGTGGCGGCCAATGTGAAGCTGGCGATGGTGGTACCTGGCTCCGGCTTGGTCAAAGCGCAGGCCGAGCAAGAAGGCTTGGACAAGATATTCATCGCAGCGGGTTTCGAGTGGCGTGATCCGGGATGTTCGATGTGCCTGGCGATGAACGATGATCGTCTCTCGCCGGGGGAGCGCTGTGCAGCGACGTCCAACCGTAACTTCGAAGGGCGACAAGGGCAGGGCGGGCGCACGCATCTGGTGAGTCCGGAGATGGCGGCCGCAGCAGCGATCGCGGGACATTTTGTGGACGTGAGTGAGCTATGAAGCGTTGGTCTGTACTGCTGTTGATCTTGATGGGTGTTTCTGCCTGCAATACCTATAAGGCGGCGGAAGGCAAGACTTCGACTGAGCGTGTGATGGGTGGCGTCAAGCAAGATGCGTCGGCAGTGGGGAGTACCATCGAACGCGGTGCGAACGAAATTGGCACGGCAATTAACAAGGCGCTGAAGTAGAGCGCGAACGAACGGATAGCTACGATGCAAAAATTCACAACACTGGATGGATTGGTGGTGCCGTTGGATAGAGCCAACGTGGACACCGACGCGATTATTCCTAAGCAGTTTCTGAAGTCGATCAAACGCGCGGGTTTCGGCCCGAATGCGTTCGATGAATGGCGTTATCTTGATCACGGTGAGCCGGGTATGGATAACAGCAAACGCTCGTTGAACAAAGACTTCGTGCTGAATCAGCCGCGTTACCAAGGTGCGCAGATATTGCTGGCGCGCGAGAACTTCGGTTGCGGATCCTCACGCGAACATGCGCCGTGGGCGCTGGAAGATTACGGTTTCCGCGTCATCATCGCGCCGAGCTTCGCCGATATCTTCTTCAACAACTGTTTTAAGAACGGTCTGCTGCCGATCAAGTTGGAGGCGGACAAAGTCGATGTATTATTCAAGTCGGTAGAGGCGAGTGCGGGCTACAAGTTGAAGGTCAATCTGGAACAGCAGACCATCACTGCTCCTGATGGCACGACACACAAGTTCGAGGTGGACGCCTTTCGCAAGCATTGCTTGTTGAACGGGCTGGACGACATCGGCCTGACATTGCAGCATGTGGATGAGATCAAGGTTTATGAGGCGAAACATCGTGCGGCGCAGCCGTGGTTGTTTGCTTAATTTGTTAAGGGCAATGAAATGAAGATCGCAGTTTTGCCGGGTGACGGCATCGGACCGGAAATCGTCGCGCAAGCGGTGAAGGTATTGGAAGCGTTGCGCAGCGACGGCCTGAAGGTCGAGATGGAGCATGCGCATATCGGCGGCGCGGGTTACGACGCGGCAAAAGATCCATTGCCGGAAGCGACACTAAAACTGTCGCAGCAGTCCGATGCGGTGCTGCTTGGCGCGGTGGGTGGTTATCAGTATGACACGCTGCCGCGGGCTATGCGCCCCGAGCAAGGCCTGCTGCGCATCCGCAAGGGTTTGGGTTTGTTCGCGAACCTGCGCCCGGCGACGGTGTATCCAGAGTTGGTGAATTCTTCGAGCCTGAAGCCGGAGCTGGTGTCTGGGCTGGACATCATGATTTTGCGCGAACTGACGGGTGATATCTACTTCGGCCAGCCACGCGGCATCCGCACGCTGGATAACGGCGAGCGTCAGGGTTTTGATACCATGCACTACAGCGAATCTGAGATCCGCCGCGTGGCGCATGTCGGTTTTCAGATCGCGATGAAGCGCGGCCAGCGCACAGGCATGAACAGGGTTGCGAAACTGTGTTCGGTGGACAAAGCCAACGTGTTGGATACCAGCATGTTCTGGCGCGAGATCGTCACCGAAGTGGCGAAGGAATACCCGCAGGTCGAGCTGTCGCATATGTACGTTGATAACGCCGCGATGCAACTGGTGCGCGCGCCCAAGCAGTTCGATGTGATTCTGACCGGGAACATCTTCGGCGATATCCTGTCGGACGAAGCGTCGATGCTGACCGGTTCCATTGGTATGCTGCCGTCGGCTTCGCTGGATGCGAACAACAAGGGATTGTATGAGCCCTGCCACGGTTCCGCGCCGGACATTGCTGGCAAGGACATCGCTAATCCGCTGGCGACCATTTTGTCGGTAGCGATGATGATGAATTACAGCTTCGGTCGTGCCGACATCGCGCAACGTATCGAAGGGGCGGTGCGCAAGGTGTTGCATCAGGGTTTGCGTACCGGCGATATTTACGAAGAGGGCATGCAGAAAGTTGGCTGTGCGGCGATGGGCGCTGCGGTAGTGAAGGCGCTGTAAAAAGATAATACAGATTGGGTTGGCGGCTTGCCGCGTCACTCAACATAACGGAGCGAGATGATGAAAGTGGGTTTGATCGGTTGGCGCGGCATGGTGGGCTCGGTGCTCATGCAGCGCATGCGCGAAGAAAATGATTTCGACCTGATCGATGCGGTGTTCTTCACCACTTCCAATGTGGGGGGGGAAGCGCCTGCCGAAGGCAAAGGCGTGCCGCTGCAGGATGCGCACGACTTGAATTCACTGAAGGCGATGGATGCCATCATCTCTTGCCAGGGCGGTGACTACACCACTGAGATATTTCCTAAGCTGCGCTCGTCTGGTTGGCAAGGCTACTGGATCGATGCGGCTTCCACACTGCGTATGGAAAAAGATGCAGTTATCATCCTTGACCCAGTCAATTTCGATCTTATCAAAAGTTCGCTGGCGAACGGCGGCAAGAATTTCATCGGCGGCAATTGCACCAACAGTATTTTGCTGATGGGGTTGGGTGGCTTGTTCCATGCGGGCTTGGTGGAGTGGGTGTCGTCCATGACTTATCAAGCCGCATCCGGTGCGGGCGCGCAGAACATGCGCGAATTGCTGAACCAAATGGGGCTTGCGCATGCTTGCGTGGCTGACCTGCTAGCTGATCCGAAGTCCGCCATTCTCGAAATCGACCGCCGTTTGGCCGAAAAGCTGCGCTCTTCAGATATGCCGACCGAGCATTTCGGTGCGCCGCTGGCAGGTAGTTTGATCCCGTGGATCGATAAGCAACTCGATAACGGTCAGTCCAAAGAAGAATGGAAGGGGCAAGCGGAGGTCAACAAGATATTGGGTACAAGCAAACGTATCCCAGTGGATGGCTTGTGCGTTCGCATCGGTGCGATGCGTTGCCATAGTCTGGCGCTAACCATCAAGTTGAACAAGGATGTACCGTTGAGCGAGATCGAGTCGCTCATTAAAGGTGGCAATCCTTGGGTGAAATTCGTACCGAATCAGCGAGAGATATCGGTGCGTGAGTTGACCCCGGTTGCCGTGACTGGCAAGTTGGATGTGGCGGTAGGGCGGGTGCGCAAGATGGAGCTGGGAGCCGAGTATGTGAGCGCTTTCGTGTGCGGTGACCAGTTACTATGGGGAGCTGCCGAGCCGCTCCGTCGCATGTTACGCATCCTGATGGATAAGTAGTTTGATGGGGTAAATCTGGTTTTTAACTGGTGGTTAACGCATGAACTTAAGGGGAAAGTGAACTTGCATCACTAACCCTATGATGTTAATCTGAATAACGTCTGGGAAAATAAAAGGGTGGCGGCGTGTCGAAATCATTTCTAAAAACGTCTATTTGTATTGTCGGCCTAGCTTGGTCTGGCATCGTCTGTGCGGCGGGGCTGGGTGGCATCAACGTTACGTCAGCACTGGGTCAGCCACTGAAAGCGGAGATCGAATTGGTTTCCGTTGAAAAGCTCGACAAAACTTCGCTTGTTGCCAAAATGGCATCGGCAGATGCATTCAAGAGTGCGGGAGTGGATTACCCTTACGCGCTACCGAAACTCAAATTCCAGATTGAGGATCGAGCGAATGGAGAGCCTTACGTCAAGGTGACTTCATCTCAGCCCGTGAATGAACCTTTCGTTAGTTTATTAGTAGAGTTGACTTGGTCGTCGGGCAAGCTGCTACGCGAATACACTTTCCTGCTTGACCCAGTCGATTATCAGCCAGAGCAACCCAAAGTCGCCGAAGTAAAGCCGATTGCACCTGTTCTGGCGAGCCCGGTTGTAGTGCCTCCCGCAACTACAGAGCCTGTTGTTGCTCAACCTCTGGTCGAAGCGCCTGCTGCGGCCTCCGCAGTTGCACCCGTTGATGTTTCTCCCGCGCCTGTGGCGGCAGTAGAACCTGCGCCTGTGGAGTCGGCTCCTGTCGCGCAAAGCGCCGTGGCTGCGACCCAGCCAGCCGCTGAGACACCTGAGGCTGTTGCGCCGTTGACGACCGCTATTCCTGCGGAGCCAGCACCATTGACGCAGGATGCGTTGAGCAAGGAAGAGGCGATCGCGGAACCTATCATGACTAAGCGTGGTGACACGTTGAGCAAGATCGCATTGCAGAACAAGGCCGCTGATGTCAGTTTGGAACGCATGCTGGTCGCTTTGTATCGCGCCAACGCAGAGGTCTTTGACGGCAAGAACATGAACCGTTTGAAGACAGGCAAGATATTGCGCCTACCTGATGCCTCCGAAATGGAGGGCATCAAACAAGCCGAGGCGGTCAAAGAGATACGCGCCCAAGTCGCCGACTGGAACGTGTATCGCGAGAAGTTGGCTGCTGCGCGTGGTGCTGCGTCGGAACATTCTGATAAGCAAGAATCCGCCGGTAAAGTGACAACAGCCGTGATGGATAAGGCGCCTGCCGATAAAGCGCCTGCCAATGAGGTGTTGAAGCTTTCGAAGGGGGAGGCACCAAACGATAAGGCAATCGGTGGTGGTAAGGCTACGGCACAGGACAAGGCGAATGCTAAGGAAGAAGAAGCAATTGCCAAGAACAAGGCGTTGAAGGAAGCGCAAGAGCGCACGGCGATCTTGGAGAAGAACGTAAAGGATATGCAGCGCTTGGCTGACTTGAAGAAGCAGCCAGCTGCGGAGGCAACAAAACCGGCGGTCTCGGCTCCGGTTGCTGCCGTTACCCTGAGCGGCGCAGCCTCTTCGGTGGCTGCGGCGAGTGGCACTGATGCCGCTAAGCCTAAAGCCAAACCGTCACAACCAAAGGTTGTAGCGCCACAGCCATCTATGATTGACGACATGCTGTCCGACCCGATGTATTTAGCGGGAGGTGCGGCCGTGTTGCTCCTTTTGGGTGGTGCGGGTTTTGTGGTTGTGCGCCGAGGCAAAAAAGGTGACGCCAAAAAGAAAGAGACTCCGGCTAAGAAAAAAGAGAAAACAGAAGATGCGGCGGGTCGGATTACTGCGCCAGTTGCACCTTCTCCTGATACGGGTGACTTCACGCAATCGGCCGAACCGACAGCGACAACGGATAGTGCGGATGCGGAAAAGGCTGATCCCATCGGCGAGGCTGATCTGTTCTTGACTTTCGGGCGCGATACACAAGCCGAAGAAGTGTTGAAAGAGGCGCTGAAGAAGAACCCGAATAACATCCCAGTCAAGCTCAAACTGTTGTCTGTCTACGCCGGCCGTAAAGATACGAATTCTTTCTATACGTATGCACGAGAGATCAAAGAATCTGGTGATGAGTCTGCTTGGGTGCAGACTGCGGCGATGGGTCTTGAGCTAGAGCCAAACAATCCGTTCTATGGTGGTGAAGCCAGCGCATCGCCAGTTGCTGAAGGAGTGTCCGAGGCGGCGGCACCATCGGTGGATTTTGACTTGGGCTTCGATGCATCAGCGCCTGCCAACCCTGATTTTGGTAGCCAGAATACGATAGTGCTTGAAGCGCCAGCGCATGAGAAGACCGCCATCATGTCGTCGGAAGAGTTGCGCGCCGCTGCAGAAGAGACGCCGATGGACTTCGATGTGACGGGTACACATCCGGGCTTGAAAGCGATGGAAGCAAGTGCAGCTAAGCCAGAAGATTCTGCAGCACTCAATATGGATGATCTGGTGTTCGATGTGACGGCGACCCATCCTAAGATGCCTGTGCCCGAGACTGTACCTGCGGCACCGGCTGCAGCAGAGGATGGTTTAGCCTTCACGCTGGATTTCCCAAGCGATTTCAGCAAGCCCCAGGAGACATCGACCAAGCCAGCGCCTGTCGTGCATGACATTGGTTTGGGCGAGATCAGTCTGAATCTGGATAGCCTCGGAGCTTCTGCTGGAGCCGCTTCCGCTGAGTCTAAGGGGGAGCATTGGCACGAAGTCGCTACCAAGCTCGACTTGGCGAAGGCCTATCAAGAAATGGGCGATGCGGCGGGGGCACGCGAGATACTGGATGAAGTCGTACGCGATGGCGATGAGCAGCAACGCGAGACTGCCCAAACCTTGCTGCAACAGTTGTAATCGGTTGAAGTGCATCGAACACGGCAGCCTGATCGGCTGCCGTTTTTATTTATGAAACTCATCCCGCATCCCGCCGTGCAAATACTCATTTGGGTGTTGATCGCTTTGCTGGCGCAACACCTGTCAGCATGGCCTTTGTTGATATTGAGTCTGGTTTTGTTCAGTTTGGCGCTGAGGTTGTGTGCGGGGGCACTACTGAGTTTGGTGCGGCGTACACGTTGGATATTGATCTCACTGTTGCTGATCTATGCCTACACCACGCCGGGGGCGGCCTTGTTTCCCGCGCTGGGAGTCACTTCACCCACGTATGAAGGGTTATTGGATGGATTGCAGCAGTTGGGACGTTTGCTGTGCGTGCTGTCAGGGCTGGCGATCCTATTGGTATTGCTGTCGCCAGCGCAACTCATCAGCGGGATATATGCATTGGTATATCCGCTATGCTGGTTTGGTCTGTCGCGTGAGCGTATCGCCGTGCGCTTGGCATTGACTCTGCGGTATGCAGAACCGGCCATGCGTGACACGGCAAGCAGTTGGCGCGCTACGATTTACGATGCCATGCAGCCCTGCGCAAATGGAGCGACACACATCGAGCTGCAACGACACGCGTTGGGTGTGGCGGATGTCTTACTGCTGGCGCTCAGTGTGGCCATGTTGATAGGAGTGTGGTGATGCGGATCGCGCTTGGTGTGGAATACGATGGTAGCGGCTATAACGGTTGGCAGAGCCAGCCCGATGTGCCGAACGTGCAGGATACGCTGCAAGCGGCATTGAGCGGTGTCGCAGGGGAAGGCATCGCTATCTTGGCCGCAGGGCGTACCGATACTGGCGTGCATGCGCTGGAGCAGGTTATCCATTTTGATACCAATATCGATAGACCACTCAATGCTTGGGTGCGTGGCACGAATGCGTTGTTGCCTAAAGACATTGCGGTGCTGTGGGCGCATCCGGTATCCGATGAATTCCATGCGCGCTTTTCGGCGCAAGCGCGCAGCTATCAATACGTACTCATCAACCGTCCCTCACGCAGCGCCGTGCACCACGGCAAGGTAGGCTGGTTCCATTTGCCGCTGGATGTGGATGCCATGCGCACCGCAGCGCAATATTTGCTGGGCGAGCATGATTTCAGTGCCTTTCGCTCCTCACAATGCCAAGCCAAGACGCCCGTAAAGAACCTAGCGCAACTCGGCATCCGGCAAGAAAACGATACCCTTATCTTCGATTTGACGGCCAATGCGTTCCTGCACCACATGGTGCGCAACATCCTTGGCTGTCTGCTGTACGTCGGCAAGGGGAAGCACCCTCCGCAATGGATCGCTGAAGTACTGGAGAGCCGTGACCGCAAGTGGGCGGCGCCGACCTTTGCACCGGATGGCCTCTACTTGCGCCATATCACTTACGATCCGAAGTGGGGTTTGCCGCAAGGTACAATGCCACCTCGTTCTTAACGGAGTCATCCGGATGACCCGAATCAAGATCTGCGGACTTACGCGCGAACAAGATGTGCTGGAGGTCGCCAACAGCGGCGCGGATGCGCTCGGCCTCGTGTTCTACGAGAAAAGCCCGCGCCATGTGAGCTTGCCGCAAGCCGCGAAGTTGGCGTGTGTTGTGCCGCCGTTCGTGACAGTCGTGGGCTTGTTCGTCAATCCTTTAGCCGAATACGTGCGCGAAGTGTTGGCGCAGGTGCCGCTAGATGTGCTGCAATTCCACGGCGAAGAAGACCCAGCATTCTGTGCGCAGTTCGGCAAACCTTATCTGAAGGCGATACGGGTCAAAGCGGGAGTGGATTTGGTAGAATGCGCGGCTCGTTACGCGGAGGCTCAAGGCTTGTTGCTGGATGCCTTTGTGGAAGGCACGCAGGGCGGTACGGGCGAGTCGTTCGATTGGGCGCTGATCCCACAGAAGCTGCCCTTGCCGGTGATCCTGTCCGGCGGATTGCATGTCGGCAATGTAGCTCAGGCGATCAGGCGCGTGCGGCCTTACGCGGTAGATGTGTCCAGCGGTGTAGAGGCAAGCAAAGGAATCAAGGATGCGGCGAAGGTCGCGGCATTCATCAAAGAGGTTAAACAGATTGACGTACAACTTTCCTGATTCAACCGGCCACTTTGGTCAGTTTGGCGGTACTTACATGGCGGAGACATTGATTCCTGCCGTGGAGGAATTGACCGCGCAGTATCTGCGTTTCAAAGACGATCCCGAGTTCAAGGCTGAATTGGCTTATGAGCTCAAGCACTACGTCGGCCGTCCCAGCCCTATTTATCACGCTAAGCGTTTGTCTGAACATCTGGGCGGAGCGCAGATTTATCTGAAGCGCGAAGATTTGAACCACACCGGCGCGCACAAGATCAACAGCGCGATGGGACAAGCCTTGCTGGCGAAACGCATGGGCAAGAAGCGTGTCATCGCCGAAACAGGCGCGGGCATGCACGGTGTGGCGACGGCTACCGTGGCGGCGCGTTTCGGTATGGAGTGCATCGTGTACATGGGCGCGGAAGACATTCAGCGCCAGGCACCGAACGTGTTCCGCATGAAGCTGCTAGGGGCGACAGTCGTTCCCGTTGAGAGCGGTTCCAAAACTTTGAAAGATGCATGCAACGAAGCCATCCGCGATTGGGTCACCAACGTTGAGTCTACCTTCTACATCTTCGGTACGGCGGCAGGCCCGCATCCTTACCCGATGATGGTGCGTGATTTCCAATGTGTCATTGGCAATGAAGCCAAGGTGCAGATGCCAGAGATGATTGGCCGTCAGCCGGATGCAGTCATTGCCTGTGTTGGTGGTGGTTCCAATGCGATCGGCCTGTTCAATCCTTACATCGAAGTACCTAACGTGCAGATCATCGGCGTGGAAGCGGGCGGTTTCGGCATCGCCAGCGGCAAGCATGCGGCACCGTTGACGGCTAATGCCAAGGTCGGCGTGTTGCACGGTAACAAAGTCAATTTGATGCAGGACGAGAACGGACAGATCATCGAGACGCATTCCATCTCTGCTGGCCTGGATTATCCCGGCGTCGGTCCCGAGCATTGTCTGCTGAAGGACATCGGTCGTGCGCAGTATGTCGCCATCAATGACGATGAAGCGCTGGCGGCATTCGATGCGCTGTGCCGTTTCGAGGGCATCATCCCCGCGCTGGAATCCAGTCATGCCTTGGCACACGCGATCAAGATCGCACCGACGATGGATAAGGACAAAGTGCTGCTGGTGAATCTCTCCGGTCGCGGCGACAAGGACATGAACACAGTGGCGAAGTTGAAAGGCATCACGCTATGAGCCGCATCGATACGACCTTCGCCAAGCTCAAACAGCAACAGCGCAAAGCGCTCATTCCGTTCATCACCGCAGGTGATCCGTCGCAGCAACTCACCGTACCGCTGATGCATGGCTTGGTGGCAGCCGGTGCGGACGTGCTGGAACTGGGCGTGCCATTCTCCGACCCGATGGCGGATGGTCCCGTCATTCAACGCGCTTCCGAGCGCGCACTCAAGAACGGCATGTCGCTACGTGGTGTGTTGGGTATGGTGGCGGAGTTCCGCAAGCAAGATACAACTACACCTGTTGTGTTGATGGGCTACGGCAATCCTATCGAGGCGATGGGCTGGGAATTGTTCGCACAACGTTGCGCCGAAGTCGGTGTGGACGGTGTGTTGACCGTGGACTTCCCGCCAGAAGAAAGTCACGATGCGTTCGAGCATCTGCAACGTCACAACATTGCGCCCATCTTCCTGCTTGCTCCAACAACGAATGAAGCGCGTATCCAGCAGGTCGCCAAGCTGGCGCGAGGTTATGTGTATTACGTTTCGTTGAAAGGTGTGACAGGCTCGGGAAGCATCGACCTGTCGGCCATCGAAGACAAGCTGCCGCAACTGCGTAAGCACATCAAACTACCCATCGGCGTCGGCTTCGGCATCCGCGATGCGGCGACGGCCAAGGCGGTGTCGAAGTTGTGCGACGGCGTAGTGGTGGGCAGCCGCATCGTGCAGGAAGTCGAGAATTCGACCGAACAGAATGTAGTCGCCAATGTGGGTAAATTGGTGAAAGAATTGCGCCTAGCGATAGATCAATAATTTTAAAATTCCCTCTCCCGCTGGCGGGAGAGGGTTAGGGAGAAGGCGGTTGAGAAAATGCCCTCTCCCCCAGCCCCTCTCCCACCAGTGAGCGAGGGGAGTAAAAACCAAAGAGGAGAACACTATGAGCTGGTTCCAAAAATTGTTGCCCCCCAAGATCAAACGCCGCGAAGACTCTGATGCCAAAAAGAGCGTGCCGGATGGTCTGTGGCACAAGTGCCCGTCCTGCGAGGCGGTGCTGTATCACTCCGATCTGGAGAAGAACCACAGCGTTTGCCCCAAGTGTAATCACCACCATCGCATCACCGCACGCACTCGTCTGGATTGGCTGCTGGATAGTGAAGGCCGCTTCGAGATCGGCTCTGAAGTGCTGCCGGTCGATACGCTGAAATTCAAAGACCAGAAAAAATATAGCGACCGTCTGGCGGATGCCAAACGTAACACCGGTGAGGACGATTCCGTCATCGTGTTGCAAGGCAGCATCCATGCGCTTCCTGTCGTTGTCGCTGCATTCGAGTTCACCTTTATGGGCGGCTCGATGGGGTCGGTCGCGGGCGAACGTTTCGTGCGTGGCGTGCAGGTCGCACTGGAACAGAAATGTCCTTTCGTTTGTTTCTCTGCCAGCGGCGGCGCGCGCATGCAGGAAGGTCTGCTGTCGCTGATGCAGATGGCCAAGACCAGCGCCGCGCTCACGCAATTGAGCGAAGCCAAACTTCCATTCATTTCTGTGCTGACCGATCCGACCATGGGCGGCGTCTCCGCTAGCTTCGCCTTTTTGGGTGATGTGGTCATCGCCGAACCCGGCGCACTGATCGGCTTTGCCGGAGCGCGCGTGATTCAGCAGACCGTGCGCGAAACGCTGCCGGACGGCTTCCAGCGTGCTGAGTTTTTGCTCGAGCACGGCGCCATCGACATGATCGTGGACAGACGCCAGATGCGTGACCAACTGGCGACCCTGATCACCCTGCTGACCAAGCAGGATGCGGTGGTGAAGTTGGAAGTGGCTTAACTAGGCTGTGAATCTTGAAGGAGCCACTCGACAACGAAAAGGGCGATTGGCGCCTTCAAACTACAGCGCATCTTGCAGAAGATTGGGTGAATCCTTGGACGGGTAGCTTCTCTCCCAAAGGTACTCGTCTTACTGTAGTTTCAGTCATACAGCTAACACAGAAAAAACAACTCACCATACCAATTCCAAACGCATCCGCAGCGATGCTTAATGCATCAGCCAATGCCTACGAAATTGCGTGCGGCTTGAGAGTAAATAGCGGAATCGATAAGACGCTAAAGAATGAGGTGTCATTCCACTCTGAAAAGGAGGCTCTAGATTACATTGAGAGGATGATTGAGGCGATTGTCCTTGCCTTTTCAGCAATAGAAGCTTTTTGTAACGAGAGCATTCCGGCTGATTTTGTATATGTGCGACATGATAAGAGCGAAGTGTTATTGGAGGCATCACATAAGGAAACGGTAGAGCGTTTTCTGTCTACTGATGAAAAGCTTTCGGAAGTTTTACCTCAAGCCCTCAAGTGTAAATCTCCCAAAGGAAGTAGCTGTTGGGAAAACTATAGAAAACTTAAGACGGTAAGGGATAGGATTATTCATATGAAAGCGGATGATCGTAAATCATCCGGGGCGGATGTGAATACGATTTGGAAGGCTATTGTTCTGTCCCCAGTTCCACATTTGAGCGCAAAGAAAGTGATCGACCATTTTGTTAAGGCTATGGAAAGCAAACCTAGTTGGCACTCTAGATTTTTGCAGGCGGATTAATGGGGACTTCAAAATTAATCGAAGTTGTTTATGCTTAATTCGTTAGCTGACTGGCTTGCTTACTTAGAATCCCTGCATCCTAAAACCATCGCGCTCGGTCTGGAGCGCGTGGCGCAGGTCAAACAGCGACTCAATCTTCAGCCTCAATTTCCCGTCATCATCGTCGGCGGCACCAACGGCAAAGGCTCGGTGTGCGCGATGCTGGAAGCTATTCTGCATGCCGCCGGATACAAAGTTGGCTGCTACACTTCGCCGCATCTGCTGGATTACAACGAACGCGTGCGCATCGGTAAGCAACAGGCGAGCGATGCGGAGTTGTGCAAATCCTTTGAAGAAATTGAGCGTGTACGCAAGTTACAACTAGATTCCGGCCTTCGCCGGAATGACGAGCCCTCTGAAATCCCGCTGACCTATTTCGAATTCGGCACGCTGGCTGCGATGCAGTGCTTCATTTCGCACAAGGTGGATGTCGCCATCCTCGAAGTCGGGCTGGGCGGCAGGCTGGATGCGGTGAATGTGTTCGACCCGGATGTGGCGGTGGTGACCAGTATCGACATCGATCACGTGGATTATCTGGGCGACACGCGCGAGAAGATAGCCTTCGAGAAGGCGGGCATCTTCCGTGCAGGCCGAGTGGCGATCTGTGCGGACAGTGATGTGCCGCAGTCGCTGCGTCAGCACGCGCTGCAGATTGGCGCGGAGTTGTGGTGCATCGGCAATGAGTTTGGCTTTTCGCTCTCTTCTCCCATCGGGGGAAGGGCTGGGGAAGGGGGTATACCTATTGAGCGAGCTTCCCCCACCCTAACCCTCCCCCAGAGGGAGAGGGAACAGATACAGGGGCAGTGGGACTACCGTAGCAAAACGGGCTCGCGCAGCGCTTTACCCTATCCGGCCTTGCGTGGCGCGTTCCAGTTGCACAACGCCAGTGCGGTATTGGCGGTGCTGGATGCGCTCAAGGACAAGCTCCCGGTGAGCATGGAAGCGGTGCGGCGCGGATTGGTGGAGGTGGAGCTTGCCGGGCGTTTCCAATTCGTGCCGGGACAGCCGCAGCTGATCCTCGATGTGGCACACAATCCACATGCGGCGCGCTCGCTGGCGCAGAACCTAGCCAATCTGCCGCCTGCCAAGACCTTTGCGGTGTTCGCCATGCTTAAGGACAAGGATATGGCGGGCGTAGTGCGGGCGCTGGATGGGCAAGTCGATGTATGGCTGGTCGCAGGCATTGACGCGCCGCGCGGGGCGACTGCTGCCGAGTTGGCGCAGGTGCTGCAAAACGCGCAGGTTCAGGGGGAGGTAGAAGTCTGCGATTCCATCACCGATGCCCTGCATGAGGCCAGCAAACGGGCGGGCGAAAATGGCGACTGCGACGCGTTACTGCAAAGCAGCCGTTTGCGGGAGCAGTCGCCTGACACTCTCTCCCGCACCGGACGCTTACGCGCACCGCGTCGAGAGTGTAGAATCGCGGCCTTCGGATCATTCTATACGGTGGCGGAAGTGATGCGGGTGCGCGGCTTGCGCGGCGGCTGAGCTTCTGAAAAGCGCGATGGCAAAACAGACGACAGAAGAAGAGTTCAAATTGAAGCGGCAAACCCGCCGCCGCTTGATCGGCGCAGTGGCGCTGGTCTTATTCGTGGTGATCCTGTTGCCGGTCGTGTTCGACAGCGAACCTGCACCTGCTACGGGCAGCGATATCGAGTTGCGCATCCCTAACAAAGATAAGGCAGGCGAGTTTCAGCCCAAGATCGATCTACCCGAGTTGGATAAGATGGCCTCTGCTGTCGCAGCGACCTCTGCGGTGGCAAGTGCGCCAGCTGCGGCGAGCGCCCCAATCGCTGTGGTGCCGACACCCGTCGAGAAGGCCGCTATTCCTGCTCCTGTGGTAAACAAACCCAAGCCCGAAGCCAAACCGAAGGTCGAAAGTAAGCCGGTTGCCAAGACGCAGGCAGTGCCGAAGTCAGGTTGGGCGGTTCAAGTCGGGGCGTTCGCCAATGCGGATACCGCCAAGGGTTTACAAGCAAAGTTGAGCAAGCAGGGTTATCACGTTTACACCGAGAAGGCCGGCAATGTCGTGCGTGTGCGCGTAGGCGCCTATCCGACACGCGAAGCGGCGGAGAAGGTGCAGCACAAATTGGCAACGCAGGGTTTGCAGCCCAATGTGGTCAACCTCGAGTAAGGCGGGCAAGTGACGCTGTTCGATTACGCGGTCATTGCGATCATTGTGCTTTCGGCGCTGGTGGGTTGGTGGCGCGGTTTCATGTATGAGCTGTTCTCGCTCATCGGTTGGCTGGCGGCTTATATCGTGGCACGGACATTTTCGGCGCAGGTATTGCCCTATGTGCCGGTGACACTGGGGGCGGAGAATGTGCGTTCGGCGGCGGCATTCGCGGCCTTGTTCATCGTGACGCTGATCGTCGGTGCATTGTTCGCTTGGTTCTTGGCGAGGCTGGCGAAGTTCGCCGGATTGGCGGGGCTGGATGGCAAGTTTGGTGCGATGTTCGGCACGTTGCGCGGCGGGTTGGTGGTGATCTCGTTGGTGTGGTTGGGTGGGCTGACCGACCTGCCGCAGAAACCATTTTGGCGCGATGCGCTGTCGAGCAAGCCCTTGCAGGAAGCAGCGCTCTATGCGAAAGATTATCTGCCGGAAGACACGGCACGGAAATGATCGAATCAACTTAACGGAAAAACAAAAAGACATATGTGTGGGATTCTAGGTGTTGTCGCGCAAAGCCCCGTCAATCAATTGTTGTATGACGGTTTGCAGGTATTGCAGCATCGCGGGCAGGATGCTGCGGGAATCGCTACGCTAGAGCACAACACCTTCCATTTGCATAAAGGGAACGGTTTGGCGCACGACGTGTTCCGTACGCGCAACATGCGTGCATTGCAGGGTAATGCAGGTATCGCCCATGTGCGTTATCCGACGGCCGGCTCGGCGGTGGATCACAACGAGGCGCAGCCGTTCTACGTGAACTCCCCATTCGGTGTGGTGCTCGGACACAACGGCAATCTCACCAACACCGCGCAACTGCAAAAAGAATTGTTCCTCGAAGACATGCGCCATGTGAACACCAACTCCGACTCGGAAGTGTTGCTCAATGTGCTGGCGCACGAGCTGCAAGTCGAGTGCAAACAATTTCGTCTCGATAACAAAGCGATCTTCGCGGCGGTATCCGGCGTGCATCGCCGTTGTCGCGGTGCTTATGCGGTGGTGTCGATGATCGCGGGTTACGGGCTGTTGGCTTTCCGCGATCCTTACGGTATCCGTCCGTTGGTGATCGGCAGCAATCAGACCGAGCATGGCGTCGAATATCTGGTGGCGTCGGAGTCCGTGGCGCTGGATACGCTGGGTTTCAAATTTATGCGCGACATCGCGCCGGGCGAGGCGGTGTTCATCGACCTCAATGGCAATTTCCATAGCCAGCAATGTGCGGCGAATCCGGTGCTCAATCCCTGCATCTTCGAATACGTTTATCTGGCGCGTCCCGATTCGCTGATCGACGGCATCTCGGTGTACGAGACGCGCTTGAATATGGGCGAATATCTGGCCGACAAGATCGCACGCGTCTGGCCGGATCACGATATCGACGTGGTGATTCCGATTCCCGATTCCAGCCGTCCCAGCGCGCTGCAACTGGCCAACCGTCTCGGCATCCCGTTCCGCGAAGGCTTTGTGAAGAACCGCTATATCGGGCGCACCTTCATCATGCCGGGGCAGGCGATGCGCAAGAAATCCGTGCGCCAGAAACTCAATGCGATCAGTGTTGAGTTCAAGGACAAGAATGTGCTGCTGGTGGATGACTCCATCGTGCGCGGCACGACCAGCCGCGAGATCGTGCAAATGGCACGCGATGCCGGTGCGCGCAAAGTGTATTTCGCTTCCGCCGCGCCTCCGGTGAAATATCCCAACGTATACGGCATCGACATGCCTTCGCGCCATGAGCTGATTGCCACCGGACGCACGGACGAGGAAATATGCCGCGAGATCAGTGCCGACCGCATCGTCTATCAGGATCTTGGCCGACTTGAAGGCGGCGGTACATAAGTCGAATCCGGCGATTACGCGTTTTGATTGCTCCTGCTTCGACGGCGAGTACATCACCGGCGACATCACTGCGGAATACCTTAATCGCATTGAATCCGCGCGCGGTGCGGGTAAGGCAAACAAGGCGGAAGAAGACGATCAAATGGAGTTGGATTTGGCCATGAGCGCGACGTCAATGTGAGTTGACGGATTGCGGCGGGGAGTGTTACTTTTCGTCTGCGCCGATTTGAGGAACAGCTTGCGGGCGCTTAATAAATACAGCTAAAGCGAGGGAAACCCGGTTTAGCGCTAAGCTTTCCGGGTTTTTTCTTTGTGAGGTGTCGAATGTACATTCCGGAGCATTTTGCCGAAACCGATTTGCCGACGCTGCATGAATTTATGCGGCAGCACAGTTTTGCAACGCTGGTTACCCAGCATGACGGTGCGCCGTTTGCCAGCCATTTGCCGTTGTTGTTGGAGCGCAGTATTGGTACGCACGGGGCGTTGCTCGGGCATATGGCGCGCAACAATGAGCAGTGGCGCGATTTCGCGGCGGGAGCCGAAATTTTGGTGATGTTTCAGGGCGCGCATGCCTATGTGTCGCCGAGTTGGTATGAGCCGAATCCGATGGCGGCTCCGACTTGGAATTTTGTCGCGGTGCATGCTTATGGCAGGGCGCGCATTTTGTCGGAAGAGGAGTTGGTGGAAACTTTGCACCAACTGGTGGATGAGAATGAAAAATCCTTCCCGCAGCCTTGGAAATTGCAAATTTCTCAGGCAATGCGTGAGCGGGCGCTGGGAGCCATTGTCGGTTTTGAAATCAGCCTGAGCCATATCGAGGGAAAATTCAAACTGAGCCAGAACCGCAGCGTGCAAGACAGGCAAAGTGTGATCGTGCAGTTGGCGCAAAGCGCGCATGGAAAAGAGACCGCTCAGTGGATGAGCAAAGTATTGGAAAGGGAATAACAGAATGTCAGAAGAAAATTCATACCAGCCGGAAACGCTGGCGGTGCGTGCAGGCACCGAGCATAGCCAGTTCCATGAGCACAGTGAGGCGCTGTTCCTCACTTCCAGCTTTGTGTTCGACAATGCCGAGCAAGCTGCCAAGCGCTTCATCGGCGAAGAGCCGGGCAACATCTACGCGCGCTTCACCAACCCCACCGTCACCATGTTTGAGCAGCGTTTGGCCGCGACTGGAAGGAGCGGAGCAATGCGTGGCGACCTCGTCCGGCATGGCCGCCATCCTGTCCACTTGCATGGGGCTGTTGAAGGCGGGTGACCATGTAGTCGCGTCGCGCAGTTTGTTCGGTGCAACGACCAATACGTTCAATAACTACTTCAAGAAGTTCGGGGTGGAGACTACTTACGTCTCGGCCACGGATGTTGCGGAATGGAAGGCCGCGGTTCGTCCTAACACCAAGCTGTTTTTCCTCGAGACGCCGTCCAATCCGCTCACCGAGATATCCGATATCGCAGCCATCGCGGCTGTGGCGAAGGGCTGTGGCGCGTTGCTGGCGGTGGATAACTGTTTCTGCACGCCCATCCTGCAACGCCCGTTGGAATTGGGAGCGGACATCGTCATTCATTCCGCCACCAAATACATCGACGGTCAAGGCCGCGTGCTGGGCGGTGCGGTGCTGGGCAGCAAAAAACTGATGGAGCCGGTGTACGGTTTCTTGCGCACCACCGGTCCGACCATGAGCGCATTCAATGCGTGGGTGTTTCTGAAGGGGATCGAGACGCTCAAGCTGCGCATGGATGCGCACAGCGCCAACGCGTTGCAATTGGCGCAATGGCTGGAGAAACAACCGAATGTGGCACGCGTGTTCTATCCCGGTCTGCCGTCGCATCCGCAGCATGCGCTGGCGATGAAGCAGCAGAAGACCGGCGGCGGCATCGTGGCGTTCGAGGTGAAGGGCGGTAAGGCTGCGGCGTGGAAGGTGATCGACAATACCAAGATGCTGTCCATCACCGCCAATCTGGGCGACACCAAGACCACCATCACCCATCCGGCGACCACCACCCATGCACGTATCACGCCGGAAGCACGGGCGGCGGCGGGCATCAGCGACGGCTTGATCCGCATCGCGGTCGGGCTGGAAGCGGTGGTCGATATCCAGAACGATCTGGTGCGAGGCCTATGAGTGTGAACATGCTGGTGGAGCAAGTTGGTGCGGCGCTCAAAGCTCACGGCATGATGTTGGCAACGGCGGAGTCCTGCACTGGCGGCGGCATCGCGCAGGCGCTCACCGATATTTCCGGCAGCTCTGCTTGGTTTGAACGCGGCTTTGTGACCTACGCCAATATTGCCAAGGTCGAGATGCTGGGCGTGCGCCAATCCACGCTGGAGGCGTATGGCGCGGTGTCCGAAGCAACCGTGCGCGAGATGGCGACAGGTGCTTTGGCGCATAGCCATGCGCACATCGCACTGGCGGTGAGCGGGATCGCCGGGCCGACTGGCGGTAGCCCGGAAAAGCCGATCGGTACCGTGTGGTTCGGCTGGGCTGTGCGCGATGGAGAGGTGTATGCACGCTTGCATCATCTGCCCGGTAATCGGGCTGCGGTGCGCGAAAAATCGGTTGAAATCGCCCTGCAAGGGGTGCTCGACCTCCTGCAGAAGCGCACCCAGACTGGTTAAAATGCAAAAAGAACGAACGTTCTGTACAACTCCAAAATGATGTGCCACAATCCGTCCCATCATTTTTTAAGGAGACGATAATGGACGACAACAAAAGTAAGGCACTTGCGGCGGCACTGAGCCAAATCGAAAAACAATTCGGCAAGGGTTCCATCATGCGCCTAGCCGAGGGCGAGGCGATCAAGGATGTCGAAGTCGTCTCCACCGGGTCGCTGGGGCTGGACATCGCTTTGGGCGTGGGCGGTTTGCCACGCGGTCGCGTCATCGAGATCTATGGCCCGGAATCCTCCGGCAAAACCACCCTCACGCTGCAAGTCATCGCTGAGATGCAAAAATTGGGCGGTACGGCCGCCTTCATCGACGCCGAACATGCGCTCGATCCTCAATACGCGCAAAAGCTGGGCGTACGCGTGGAAGATCTGCTGATCTCGCAACCGGATAACGGCGAACAAGCGTTGGAGATCGTGGACATGCTGGTGCGCTCCGGCTCCGTGGATATCGTGGTGGTTGACTCCGTTGCCGCCCTGACGCCGAAAGCAGAGATCGAAGGTGAGATGGGCGACGCGCAGATGGGATTGCATGCCCGCCTCATGTCGCAAGCCTTGCGCAAACTCACCGCTAACATCAATCGTTCCAACACCATGGTCATCTTCATCAACCAGATACGGATGAAGATCGGCGTGATGTTCGGTAATCCCGAAACCACCACCGGCGGCAATGCGCTCAAGTTCTACGCTTCCGTGCGCATGGACATCCGTCGCACCGGCGCGATCAAAAAAGGCGACGAAGTCATCGGCAACGAGACCCGAGTCAAAGTGGTCAAGAATAAGGTGGCACCTCCGTTCCGCGAGGCCAACTTCGACATCCTGTACGGGGAAGGAATCTCGCGCGAAGGCGAGATCGTCGAGCTGGGCGTGCTGCACAAACTGGTTGAGAAATCCGGTGCGTGGTACTCCTACAAAGGCGAGAAGATCGGTCAAGGCAAGGACAATGCGCGCGAATTCCTCAAGAACAATCCGGACATCGCCGCTGAGATCGAGAATAGTGTGCGTGCCGCAGTTGGCGTAGCTGCATTGGGTACAAGTGCCGTCAAAGAAGAAGCCTGAGTTAAGCCTGCGTGCTCGCGCTATGCGCTATCTGGCGCGGCGCGAGCATAGTCGTGCGGAACTGCACAGCAAGCTGCTACCGCATGTGCAGGAAGGCGAAGACCTCGATGCCGTGCTGGATGAGTTGGAAAAACGCAACTGGCTGTCCGATGCGCGAGCCACTTCGATGCTGGTAGACAGCAAGCGCGGTCGCTTTGGTAGCCAACGTATCGCCCATGAACTCCGTCAGAAAGGTATCGCCGAGAGCCTGATCGCCGATGCCATGCCGCAACTGAAAGAAACCGAACTGGATGCGGTGCGCGAGGTGTGGCAACGGAAGTTCGGTATTCAGCCTCAAGATTCCAAAGAGAAAGCCAAGCAGATACGTTTTTTGCAATCGCGCGGATTTTCCATGGAGGTGATTTTCAAAGTGCTGCATAGTCTTGGCGAAAGCGAGGGGGAATGAGCCGCCGCACTATGCGAGTCGTAATATTCGGCATGGTATGATGCGCACCTTGTCCAGCTTGGCTGGAGATGACTTAAAGAGCTCAGGGTGCATCATGAAAAGCAGTGAAATCCGCCAGAAATTCCTCGATTACTTCGCCTCCAAAGGCCACACGATAGTCGCCTCCAGTTCGCTGGTTCCGCATGAAGACCCGACGCTGTTGTTCACCAACGCGGGCATGAACCAGTTCAAAGACGTATTCCTCGGCTTCGACAAACGCCCTTACACCCGCGCGCACGACTTCGCAAAAATGCGTGCGCGCCGGCGGCAAGCACAACGATCTGGAGAACGTCGGCTACACCGCGCGTCACCACACCTTCTTCGAGATGCTGGGCAACTTCAGCTTCGGCGATTACTTCAAGCGCGATGCGATCAACTATGCGTGGGAGTTGCTCACGGTGGTGTTCAAGCTGCCCAAGGACAAACTCTACGTCACCGTGTATGCCGAGGACGACGAAGCCTACGACATCTGGACCAAAGAGATGGGCCTGACACCGGAGCGCGTGATCCGCATCGGCGACAACAAGGGCGCGCGCTACGCCTCCGACAATTTCTGGATGATGGGCGACACCGGCCCCTGCGGTCCCTGCACCGAAATCTTCTACGACCACGGCGAACATATCCCCGGCGGATTGCCCGGTCACGCCGGAAGAAGACGGCGACCGCTACATCGAAATCTGGAACAACGTGTTCATGCAGTTCAACCGCGACGAAGCGGGCGTGATGCATCCGCTGCCAAAGCCTTCGGTGGATACCGGCATGGGGCTGGAGCGCATCTCGGCGGTGTTGCAGCATGTGCATGCCAACTACGAGATTGACCTGTTCCAGGCGCTGATCAAAGCGGCGGCGCGCGAGACAAATTGCACCGACTGAATTCGCCGTCGCTTAAAGTGTTGGCCGATCACATCCGCGCTTGTTCCTTCCTCATCGCTGACGGCGTCATTCCCGGCAATGAAGGGCGTGGCTATGTGCTGCGTCGCATCATCCGTCGCGCCATTCGCCACGGTTACAAGCTAGGCGCACGCGAGGCGTTCTTCCACAAGCTGGTGCCCGATCTGGTTGAGCAAATGGGGGGGGCGTATCCTGAATTGGCCGCGGCACAAGAGCGTGTGATGGATATTCTCAAGCAGGAAGAAGAGCGTTTCTTTGCCACCATCGAACACGGCATGGCGATTCTCGAAGCTGATCTGGCTGAGATGGACAAGGCTGGTAATCAAGATTTCGATGGCGAAACTGCCTTTAAGCTGCACGACACCTATGGCTTCCCGCTCGACCTAACGCAGACGTATGCCGCGAACATGGTGTGACGGTGGATGTGGCCGCGTTCGACAAAGCGATGGCCAAGCAGAAGGAACAGGCGCGCGCCGCAGGCAAGTTCAAGATGGCGGCGAACCTAGAATACGACGGCCCAGCCACCACCTTCCACGGCTACGAAGGTTTGGAAAGCAAAGGCAACGTGCTGGCTTTGTACAAGGACGGCGTGTCGGTGAATGCCCTGAACGAAGGTGATATGGGCGTGGTGGTGTTGGATGACACGCCTTTCTACGCCGAGTCCGGCGGACAGGTCGGCGATAGCGGTGAGCTGCGCAGCGTGCACGGCATCTTCGCGGTGGAGGACACGCAGAAGATTCAGGCCAACGTGTTCGGTCATCACGGTGTGGTGAAGACCGGCAAACTTTCCGTGGGCAACAACGTCGCGGCGCGCGTGGACGTGCAGGCGCGCGCGCGCACCGAGCGCAACCACTCGGTCACCCACCTGATGCACAAGGCCTTGCGCGAAGTGCTGGGTACTCATGTGCAGCAGAAAGGTTCGCAGGTGGATGCCGACAAGACGCGCTTCGACTTCGTGCATACGCAACCGATGACGCGATGCGGAGATCCGCAAGGTGGAAGCGCATCGTGAATGCCGAAATCCTTGCGAATGCCGCGACGCAATCGCGCGTGATGGCGATTGACGATGCGCAGAAGACCGGCGCGATGATGCTGTTCGGCGAGAAATACGGCGACGAAGTGCGCGTGCTGAATATTGGCTCGTCGATAGAATTGTGCGGCGGCACGCACGTCAAGCGCACCGGCGACATCGGCCTGTTCAAGATCGTGGCGGAGAGTGGCGTGGCGGCAGGTGTGCGCCGTGTGGAGGCGGTGACGGGCGAAGGCGCATTGGCGCTGGTGCAGCAGCAGCAAGATCAGTTGCAGCAAGTGGCCGATGCCGTCAAAGCCGCAACCGCAGGAAGCTGCCGCGCGCATCGCGCAAATCCTCGACAACGTGAAGTCGCTGGAAAAAGAACTGGCTGCATTGAAATCCAAGCTGGCTTCCGCGCAAGGCGACGAGTTGCTGGGTCAGGCGCAAGACATCAACGGCATCAACGTGCTGGCCGCCAAGCTGGAGGGCGCGGATGCAGCCGTGCTGCGAGAGACGCTGGATAAACTGAAAGACAAACTCAAATCCGCAGTCATCCTGCTGGCCTCGGTGAATGACGGCAAAGTGAGCTTGATCGCGGGCGTGACTGCCGATGCCACTGCCAAAGTGAAAGCGGGCGAGTTGGTCAATTTTGTCGCGCAACAAGTTGGCGGCAAGGGGGGCGGACGCCCGGACATGGCGCAAGCAGGCGGCACGCAACCGGAGCATTTGGCGAAGGCGATAGCTTCAGTTTCAGACTGGGTGAAGGCGAAGTTATAGTCTGGTGAGTCCGGGCGTGCATGTCGCGCCCGCAAACGGCTGGCTGCGCCAGTAACGAGTCGCGACTGCTACCCATCCATGGCGCAAGCAGGCGGCACGCAACCGGAGCATTTGGCGAAGGCGATAGCTTCAGTTTCAGACTGGGTGAAGGCGAAGTTATAGTCTGGTGAGTCCGGGCGTGCATGTCGCGCCCGCAAACGGCTGGCTGCGCCAGTAACGAGTCGCGACTGCTACCCCTCCATGGCGCAAGCAGGCGGTACGCAACCGGAGCATTTGGCGAAGGCGATCGCTTCTGTCCCTGATTGGGTGAAGTTGAAGCTTTAATGAAATACGCTAGAAACGCTGGTGTGTTCCGCGCTTAGTCGGGTTGCCAAAGCGCGCGTTGCTGGTGTAGGGTTAGCCCCGTGGTGGAGATAAGGTTTAACCGCTTCATTTCCTGATAGTTAAAAGGCAAAGCGGGTGATGCTCAGACAAGCGAACGATACGATACTGTTGGTCGAAGACGGCGAGGCCGAGGTGCTCTTGGTGCAACAAGCCGTGGCAAGTTGTCCGGGCGAATTACATCTTGCAGTGGAACGCGATGCGGTCGGCGCGATGCAATGGCTGACCGACACCGTTGATCGTGGCTATCCGATGCCACGCCTGATTCTGATCGACCTGAAACTTCCCAAACTCGTCGGCCTCGCCGTCTTGCGTACGTTGCGCATGGATGCGCGGTTGCGCGATGTGCCTATTGTGGTCTTCTCTGAGCTGCATGAGCCTTCTGATGTGGTGTTGAGTTATCAGATCGGTGCCAACAGCTTCGTTAAAAAACCGGCCAGTCTTCCCGAGTTCACCCAACTCTTGCGCGAGCTCGCTGATCTGGGCTGGCTGGGCGCCAGTTCGACCTATCCGAAGTCCATCCCTCTATGAGCGATTTGCGAATATTGTTTACCGGAACAGCGGTGGGCAATGTGGACAAGCTCGTTGATCACCTGCGTGCGCATGGTTGTGCCTTGCAATACAAACAAGTCGGTGATGCGGTCGCGTTGGACGGCGAGTTGCATCAGCGCTGGGATGTATTGATCACGAGTCTTGCGCCAGAGCTACCGCTGGATGCGGTGTTGCATGCGTTGCACTGCCGTAAGTTGGATATTCCCATCATCGTATTAAATGATGGTCGTGCCCCCCTTTCACTGGCCGAAACCATTCGCCTCGGAGCGCAGGATTGTGTCTCCGTGGATGATCTGGAGCGCCTGTTGCCTACGCTGCGGCGCGAGATGGTCTCGGCCATTCTGCGCAGCAATCTGCGCGAACAGGTGGTGACGGATTATCTGATGCAGGAGATCGACCAACTCATCCTGCTGGGATATGACCTTGCGTCTTTGAACGACCGTATCTGCCGCCGTATGGTTGAGCTCTTCGAATTCAAGTTGGTTTGGGTCGGTGCCAAGATGCCGGATGGTCGAGTCGAAGTCGTGGCCGCAGCCGGGGAGATCGACTACTTGCACGACATCGATGTGCGCTGGGACGATACGCCGCAGGGGCAAGGTGCGGGGAAGGTGATTCGCAGCAACAAACCGATGACCTTGACGAAAGATGCACCCATGTTCGCGCCTTGGCGCGAACGCGCGGAGAAATATGGCATGCGCAGTATCTTGGCGATGCCATTGGGCATCAAGGGGGATGTGGTGGGTGCGCTGATGATGTATTCGGAGCAGGAAGACATCTTCGATAAGTTGACAGTCAGCCGTCTGACGGCCTTTGCCGGGCGTGTCACGGTGGCGATGCTGGGGGCGCAGGAACAGCAGGAGCTGCGTTTGATGCAGGCGGCCATGAGCAATGCCTCGAACGGTATGTTCATCGCCCGCTGCGACGGAGTCATTGAGTGGTTGAATGAAGCGCTGAGCCGTTTCAGCGGTTATACGGTAGAAGAAATATCGGGCGCGGATCCTAAACTGTTCAGCTCCGGTCAGCATGATGCGTCGTTCTGGAGCGAGATGTGGACGACGATCCTGAAAGGAGGTCATTGGCGCGGCGATATCATCAACCGGAATAAGTCCGGTGAGCTGTATACGGTGACGCAGAGCATCTCGCCATTGTTCAACAACAAGGGCGAATTGACCCATTTTCTGGCAGTGCAGCAAGACATCTCCGAGAAAAAACGGCTGGAAGAGGAGATCCATTACTTGGCATACCATGATCCTCTGACGCATTTGCCCAACCGCATGCTGTTTCGCGACCGGGTGCAGCAGGCCATCGCGCAAGCACAGCGCAATCAAAGTAAGCTCGCCGTGATGTTCATTGACTTGGATGGCTTCAAGGCGGTGAACGATATGCATGGACACAGCAGCGGCGATAGCCTGTTGGAGCAGGTGGCCGAGCGTATGCGCTTGTGTGTGCGCTCGGGTGATACGGTGGCGCGCTTAGGGGGCGATGAATTCACCGTACTGTTGCGCGATGTCAAAGATATGGAGAGTATCGAACGCGTGGCGCAAAAGCTGCTCGATCTGGCGACGCAACCCTATGATCTGGGATGCGTGCAGCCGACCTCGGTGTCGTTCAGTGTGGGGATCAGCAGCTACCCGGAGGATGGCGACAACTTCGATGCCCTGCTGTCGCATGCGGATCAGGCGATGTACGAAGCGAAGCAGGGTGGTAAGAATCGCTACGTCTTTTACGCAACTTAGAACGGCAACGACAGTTCTGGTGAGGCAGTGAGCAACACGCGCCGGAAATCATCTTGAATGCGGTGTAAGGCCGCTTCGTCATCTGCTTCGAAGCGCAATACGATCACTGGTGTGGTGTTGGAAGGACGCATCAGCCCGAAACCATCCGCATATTCCACGCGCAATCCGTCGATAGTGATGATGTCTTTGGCCTCCGTGAAGCGGGCCTCTTTTTGCAGGCGTGCGAGCAGGCTGTGATTCACTCCCTCTGCGGTGTGGATGTGCAACTCCGGCGTGCATACCGCGTCCGGCAAGGCGTTCAGCGTCGCATTGGAATCGGTCACCTTGCTCAATATCTCCAAGAGTCGCGCACCGGCATACAAGCCGTCATCAAAGCCGTACCAGCGCTCTTTGAAGAATACATGGCCGCTCATCTCTCCTGCGAGTAGCGCGCCGGTCTCTTTCATCTTGGCTTTTACCAGCGAGTGACCAGTTTTCCACAACGTTGGTTTCCCGCCGTGCTCGCGTATCCACGGGAACAGGTTGCGTGTGGATTTCACGTCGAAGATGATTTCAGCGCCCGCGTTGCGGCTCAGCACATCAGCGGCGAACAGCATCAACTGACGGTCGGGGAAGATGATCTTGCCGTCTTTGGTGACCACGCCGAGGCGGTCGCCGTCGCCGTCGAAGGCCAGCCCCAGTTCGCTATCGTTGTCGCGCAAGGCGGCGATCAAATCTTCCAGATTGTGCGGGTCGGACGGATCGGGATGATGGTTGGGGAAGTTGCCATCCACCTCACAGAATAGTTCGGTCACGCGGCAGCCGATGCCGCGATACAGCTTGGCAGCGAAGTCGCCTGCCACGCCGTTACCGCAATCTACGGTGATGCTGAGAGGTCGTGCCAGTTTGATGTCGCCGATGATACGTGCCAGATATTCCGGGGCGATGTCGTATTGCGAGTATCGGCCGCTACCGTGCGCGAGATCGTTCTGTTCGATGCGCTGACGTAGTTTCTGGATCGTGTCACCGGACAGAGTCTCACCTGCCAGCACCATCTTCAAGCCGTTGTAGTCCGGCGGGTTGTGGCTACCGGTGATCATCACCGCGCAATCGGTTTTGAGCTGGAAGGCGGCAAAGTAAGTCATCGGTGTGGCGACCATGCCCACGTCGATCACGTTGATGCCGCTCTTCTGGATGCCGCGCGCCAGCGCCTTGGCAAACTCTGGGCCGGACAAGCGACCGTCACGTCCGATGGCGATGCTGTGCTGTTTACGTGCCAGCGCTTCGGAGCCGAGGGCATGGCCGATGGCTTCCACGATGTCGTTGGTCAGCGACTTACCGACGATGCCGCGTATGTCGTAGGCTTTGAAAATTTCTTTTGGGATAGGGTTCATGGTCTATTGGCTCGGAGGGATATGTTGTGCGACTAACTTGGGTGGGAGTTGGATCATGCAGTTGAAATGACCCAGCGGGCACTCGCGTTTGAAGCAAGGGCTGCAAGGCAGATCGAGTTTGAGTACCTGCGCTTTGTCGGAGAGCGGGGGGGTGAATTGTGGGCTGCTGGAGCCGAAGATCGCCAACAAGGGTTTGTCCAGTGCGGCTGCGATATGCATCAATCCGGAATCGTTGCTGATCACCAGATCGGCACACGATAGCAAGGCGATCGCCTCGGCGATATCAGTCACGCCGCATAGGTTGCGGCAGGGTTCATTGCCCAGCGCGACGATCGTATCGGCGACATCTTTGTCTTTGCCGGAGCCGATGAGCCACACGGCATAGTCTTGCGCGCGCAGATATTGCGCCAACTCGGCGTAGTAATGTGGAGGCCAGCGTTTTGCCGGGCCATATTCCGCGCCGGGACAGAACACGGCGACCTGTTTGTCTAGGGTCAGTCCGAGTTTGGATAAAGTCTGAGTTCGTTGTGTTGCGCTGACCTGTAAACGCGGTGAGGCGAGGGGACGTGCGATCTCATCGCCCGAAGCCTCGGCAAGTTGTGCGAAACGCTCCACCATCAAAGGCAGTTTTTTCTTGTTCAGACGGCGAGCGTCATTGAGCAGGCCATAGCGCATCTCCCCCACAAAGCCGGTACGTAGCGGTATGTGTGCGAAGTAGGGGGTCAGCGCGGATTTGAGCGAGTTGGGCAGCACAATGGCTTGATCGTAGTGCGTATCGCGCAATTGCATGCCGAGACGCCGCCGCGAAAAAAGATCGAACGCACCATGTGGAAAGGGATTGATGATGACGTCGCTGACTTCTGGCAGCAGGCGTAGCAACTTTTCTGTCCAAGGCGGCGCCAATACGTCGATCCGCACACCGGGATGACGTTGATGCAGACGCTGCAGCATGGGTTGCATCAACATGCAGTCGCCCACCCAGCTGGGTGCGACGATCAGGATTTTACGGATTGTGTTCAAAGTGCGGTTGGATGGAAAAGGTTTGATCCGTGTGCGGAACCGCGTCTGGGTTTTAGTGGTGTCCGCGCGGTAGTTCGCCTTTGAAAATGTAGAGCGTGCCGCAATACGGGCAACGAGCCTCGCCCAGTTTTTCCACCGGGATAGCGACGCGCGGATGTGCGCTCCATAAGCTCACTGCGGGCGTCGGGCAGAACAGAGGCAAAGCCTCTGCGGTGATCTCGACATGGCTTTGTGTGTTGTCTTTGGACATGTGTTCCCCTGAGGACGAGTGTTATACGTGTGCCAGCCAGTCGGCATACTTGGCGTTCTTGCCGCCAACGATGTCGAAAAAGGCTGCTTGCAATTTGGTCGTGACTGGGCCGCGTGAGCCGATGCCGATGGTACGGTTATCCAATTCGCGGATCGGGGTCACTTCGGCTGCGGTGCCGGTGAAGAATGCTTCTTCTGCGCAGTACACCTCGTCGCGCGTGATGCGCTTCTCAATTAGTTCCAGCCCCATGTCTTTTGCCAGCGTGACGATGGAGTCGCGCGTGATGCCTTCCAGGCATGAAGTCAGATCGGGCGTGTACAACTTGCCCTTCTTTACGATGAAGATGTTCTCGCCAGCGCCTTCGGCCACATAACCGTCCACATCCAGCAGCAACGCCTCGTCGTAACCGTCGTGCGCCACTTCCTGGTGCGCGAGGATGGAGTTGGTATAGGTGCCGACCGATTTCGAGCGGCACATGTTGATGTTCACGTGATGGCGGGTAAAGCTGGAAGTTTTGACGCGGATGCCTTTCGCCATGCCTTCCTCACCCAGATAAGCACCCCACGGCCATGCGGCGACGGCAACGTGGGTGCTGATGGCGGTGGCGGCGATGCCCATGGCTTCGGAACCGTAGAACACGATAGGACGGATGTAGCAGGACTCCAGTTTATTGGTGCGCACCACTTCCTTCTGCGCTTCCATCAGTGTCTCTTTGTCGTACGGCATTTTCATCTTAAAGATGTAGGCCGAATTGAATAGGCGGTCAGTATGCTCTTTGAGGCGGAAGATGGCGGTGCCCTGTGTGGTCTTGTATGCCCGCACCCCTTCGAATACGCCCATGCCGTAATGCAAGGTGTGGGTGAGCACGTGGGTGGTGGCTTCGCGCCAAGGTACGAGCTTTCCGTCGTACCAGATGAAGCCGTCGCGGTCGGACATAGACATAGTGGAATCCCTTAAGATTTTGACGTTGCAAAGGCTGCGATTCTAGCCTGTTCCCGACGTTTTATGAAGCGCTGGATGGTGCGAACTGGATGGGGTTCGGCGGCACGAGTACTTTTTGCGTGTTTCCTTTATTGCTGGTTCATGTAATCATCTGACATAAGCTCGTTTTAATCGAGTTTGGCTACGGGGGGATTTATGAGTGAAGGGGCTGCATTGCCGGAGATTGGTGCGGACATCATGGATACGCAGGAAGATAAGCTGCGTAAGAGTCTGCTGATCTTTGCGAGTGCGTTCATGACGTTAGCCGTCATGCTGTGGTTGGCCATCTATTGGATGATGGGGCTGAATTTTTCCAGCAACGTTCCGCTCGGCTACCAAGCCATCTCGGTCGCATCGCTGATCTATTACATGAAGGGGCGTAATTTCGCGGTCTTCCGTTTTATCCAACTTACCCTGTTCCTGTTTGCACCATTCATCATGCAATGGAGTATCGGCAGTTCAGTGACATCGAGCGGCGTCGCTCTGTGGGCGCTGCTCGCGCCTATCGGTGCTTTGGTGGTTTCCGGATGGAAAGAGTCGATCCCGTGGTTCTTTGCGTACATGGTGCTTACGGTCATTTCTGGATTCTTTGACTTCTATCTGGGTACCGGTGCCAATACGGGTATCCCACTGAACACCATCGGTTTATTCTTTGCGCTCAACTTCGCGGCAATGTCTTCCATCCTGTATTTCTTGGTGCGCCACTTTGTGATCGAGACCGAGAAGATCAAGTCCCAACTGGATAAACAACACGCCTTGTTGGCGGAAGAGCAGAAACGTTCGGAACGTGTCCTGTTCAACGTGTTGCCATCCAATATCGCGGAACGTCTGAAGACGAACCAAGGTTTGATCGCCGACGGCTATGCCGACGTGACGGTGATGTTCGCCGATTTGGTGAATTTTACGCAGCTCACCGAGCAGATGTCGCCGGAACAGATGGTGGGGCTACTGAATGTGGTGTTCTCCGGCTTCGATGAATTGTCGGAAAAATACGGTTTGGAGAAGATCAAGACCATTGGTGATGCTTACATGGTGGTGGGTGGTTTGACGCGTGAGCGTCCCGCATACGTGGAAGATGTCGCGAACATGGCGATCGACATGATTGATTTCGTCGAGAAACATCCGCTGTTGGCTAAACGCAATCTTGGAATTCACATCGGTATCGCGACGGGGCCAGTGGTGGCAGGCGTGATCGGTACCAAGCGTTTCATCTATGATTTATGGGGTGACACGGTGAATATCGCCAGTCGCCTGACGGATGACGCGAAACAAGGGCAGATACTGAGTGACAAGCTGACCTACAACCGTTTACGCCATGAGTATCTGTTCGAGCCGCCCAATGTGCTGAACGTGAAGGGCAAGGGTGAAATGACTTCATACCGTATGATCGGACGGGTCGGTCATGCGACCGAGCCGGGGGGCGGCGGCAATGTCTACCACTTGCCGACGCAAGGCAGTGCGCCCGCTTCAGCTTAGCTTTCTACTAGAAGTTTTTTCCATAATATTTTCACTGGTGTCGTGTTCAAGTACTGCGCTTCGATGCGGCACACTATCTGGTTGTTCAGCCGCATCTGATGCTGTGTGCGGCGTAATTCCCGATAGATCTCGCGTGTCTCAGCACTGATTTCGGTATCGATCAGGTTCAGCTTCGCCGCGATATCCAGCAACGCCAGATTGCCGCTGTTCTTCGTCAGTTCGGGGTGGGTAGCCGCGTGTGCAAGTACGATGAATTGCACCATGAATTCAATATCCACCATGCCGCCACTGTCGTGTTTGATATCGAACAGCGATGTCTTATTGGGATGGCCGTCGTGCATCTTCTGCCTCATCTCGAGGACTTCTTGCTTGAGTTTTCCCATATCTCGCGGCAAGCGCAACACTGCATCGCGGATGTGCTCGAAGCGCATGCCTACCGCTGTGTCGCCAGCGCAGAAACGGGCTCGCGTCAGCGCCTGATGTTCCCATACCCAAGCATGCTGACGTTGGTACTCTTCAAAGGCGGTGATCGAGCTGACCAGTAAGCCACTTTCACCATTGGGGCGGAGTCGCAGATCGACTTCGTACAATCGGCCGGAGACGGTATAGCTGGAGAGCATGGTGTTGATGCGCTGTGCCAGGCGTGCATAGATCTCGCCTGCATCAGGATGTTCATCCGCGTAGAGGAAGACCAGATCCAGATCGGAAGCGTAGCCAAGTTCGCGCCCCCCCAGTTTGCCGTAGGCGATGATTGCGAACTGTGCGTGTTCTTGGTGTTTCTTGCGCATGTCGCGCCAGCAAAGACGCAGAGCATGACGCAGAATCAGGTCGGCCAGATCGCTCAGGTGGTCGCTTAGTTTCTCGAGAGGTAACAGCCCTTGCAGATCCATCGCTAACAGATGGAAAGTTTGCGTCTGCTGGAATTGACGCAAGGTGTCCATCTCGCGTTCGATGTCGCCGACATGAGGGGCGAGCTGAGCGGCAAGTTGCACATCGAGTGCAGCCCAATCCGGGGCGATGTACAACTCCCGCGTATCCAGCAGCTCGTCTAGCAGGATGGGGTGTTGCGTCAGATAATCGCCAGCCCAGGCGCTGGCGGCGAGCAGTCTGACCAGCCGTGGCAATGCTTGAGGATACTCCGCGAGAAAGGCGAGATAGGCGGCTCGGCGAGCGATGGCTTCCAGCAACGTCAGTGTGCGTCGCAGCGTCTCGTTGCGATTTTCCATCTCTGCACAGAGTGCGATGAAGCGTGGCATCAGAGTATCCAGGCGCTGTCGGCTGACCTCCGGCAATCGTTGGTAGCGATTGCCGCGATGGAACTGTAGCAGTGTGTCGGCGAGCGCAGCGCTATCGTCATATCCGTGTACGATGAGTGTGGCCGTGAGTTCTTCCGCTGTGACTCCGTCGTGCCACCCTATGTTGTCGCCCGCCGCCTGTTTGCTGCCGAATACGGACTCGAATTGCTGGCTGACGAACTCGCGCAATGGCTCCAGTGCGGCGAGCAACTCCACGTAGTCGTGATAGCCCATCGCAGTGGCGATGATCGCCTGCTGCTGCGCATCTTCCGGCAACGCTTGTGTCTGTTGGTCATCAAGGTATTGCAGGCGATGTTCGAGGTTGCGCAGGAAGATATAACTTTCGTTCAAGCGTGACACGGCCTCTACGCTCAGCTCACCCTCCGCAGCTAGCTGTTGTAGTACCTGCTGGGTGGGGCGGATGCGTAAACGGGCATCGCGTCCACCGCGTATCAACTGGAACACCTGCGCGATGAATTCGATCTCGCGGATGCCGCCTCTGCCCAGCTTGATGTTGTGGTGGCGATCACGGCGTGCCACTTCGGCGCGAATCTGCGCATGGAGTTTGCGCATGGAATCAAACGCACCAAAGTCCAGATATTTGCGGAATACGAAGGGCTGTGTGAGCTTTTCCAGTTCGGCGGTATCGGCGCAGTCGGCGGGAGAGATGACGCGTGCCTTGATCCAGGCATAGCGTTCCCATTCGCGGCCTTGCGCGACCAGATACTCTTCCAGTGCGGCGAAACTCATCACTAAGGGGCCGCTATCACCATAGGGGCGCAGGCGCATATCCACGCGGAACACATAACCATCGGCCGTCAGGTCGTTGATCAGCGCGATGACTTTGCGCCCGACCCGGCTGAAGAATTCGTGGTTGCTCAATATGCGTGTGCCATTCGTCTCGCCATCTTCCGGATAGACGAAGATCAGATCGATGTCGGACGAGACATTCAATTCGCCACCGCCTAGCTTGCCCATACCGATGATGAGGAGTTCTTGCGTCAAGCCACTGTCTGAGCCGATGGCTTGCCCGTATTGCGCGGACAATGACTGCAAGGCGAAACGGTAGGCATGGCGCACCGCGAGCTCGGCTAACGTGGTCATGCTGTGCATCACCTCGTTGAGGTCGGACAGACCATTCAGGTCACGGGTCAGTACCTGCAACATGACCTGCTTGCGCAGACTGCGTAGCGCGCGCGAAACTGCTTCTTCGCTATCGGCTGGGTAGGTGTCGAGCCAGCTTTGCATCGCTTGGGCATCGCTTGGAGTGAGATGGTTCTCACGCAGCCAGATCAACCGTTCCGGTTCGGCATCCAGCAAGCGGGCGAGATAACGACTGCAATGTCTGGCGTGTCGCACCAGTTCGTCAAAATCGGCGGGAACGCGAGGATTTGCGGTATTCATGGCAGGGGCTTCAGGTTAAAATGCGGGCACTTGCTTCTTGTGTCGCATTATAGGTTCTCCATGCTCGGCCTGCCTCATTTCTTCACGCGGTCATCCCGCATTCGTACACCATGCTGAAAGCCTCGTTGATGATGGCTTGGCGCGGTCTCGGACACCTGACGCGTGTCGCGATAGAGCTCGTCATGCTGTTGTTGATCGCTGGTGGAGTACTGCTCCTCGCGTTGCGTTATTGGGTGCTGCCCGACATCGAGCGTTATCACGAACAGATCACCGTGGCCGCCAGCGCCTCGCTGGGTCAGCCGCTGACCATCGGCAAGATCGCCGCCGACTGGAACGGATTGCGCCCACGTTTGTTGTTGTCCGACGTGCAGATATTGGACAAGCAGGGCAAGGTCGCGCTGAGTTTGCCGCGACTGGAGAACACAGTGGCTTGGACTAGCCTGTTCACGGCGGAGTTGCGCTTCCATCGTCTGGAGATCGAAAGTCCAGACCTGTTGGTGCGGCGTGATGCGCAGGGGCAGTTATACGTTGCAGGCATCCCGTTGACAGCACAATCAACCGATGAAGAAACCGCTTCGGACTGGTTGTTGCACCAGAGCAGTGTGTTGATCCGCAATGGGCGTATCACATGGCAGGATGAATTACGGAGTGCTCCAGCGTTGGTGTTCGAACAGGTCACATTGCGGATAGAGAATCACTTCGGGCGTCATCGATTCGCCATCAGTGCGCTACCGCCGGATCGATTGTCATCGCGCTTGGATGTGCGAGGCAGCTTTTATGGGGATAGTTTTTCCGATATGCGGGACTGGCAGGGCGAGCTTTACACCCAACTTGAATATGCCGATGTGGCGGCGTGGAAAAGTTGGGTCGCCTTGCCCGGAGCGTTCAAGCGCGGCAAAGGTGCGCTGCGTGTATGGCTAGGGATCGACCGTGGACAGCTGGATAAAGTAGATGTTGATGTCGCGCTGGCCGGTGTGCAAGCGCGTCTGGCAGAAGCATTGCCGCAACTCGATCTGAAAGAGTTGCGCGGACGTATCGCTTGGCATCAGTTGGAACGAGGTTTCGAGGTCTCGACCCGGCAACTTGCGCTACAGATGCGTGATGGTTTCAAACTGAAGCCCACCGATTTTTATCTGCGACTGGCGGGTGGGCAGGGCTACCAACTGTCTTCCGGCGAGATGCGTGCGAACGCCTTGGACCTAGGAAATCTCGGGAGGCTGGCCGAATATCTCCCATTGAATGCCGATATCCAGAAGCAATTAAGCGAAGCGCAACCGCAGGGGCGCATCACCGGATTGCAGGCGCAATGGCAGGGAGAGTTCGATAAGATCGCCCGCTATTCGATCAAGGGGCGCTTCAGCGAACTGTCTTTGCTCCGCCTCGGCAATCGTCCTGGATTCTCTGGGCTGAGCGGGGAAATCGACGGTACCGACAATGGTGGTTCGTTCAATCTGGATAGTCGCAATCTAAAACTCGATGCGCCCGCTTGGTTCATGGAGCCGATCACATTCGACCAGGCGACCGGACAGCTTGGCTGGCAACACAGTTCGCGCGGCTGGGAGTTCAGATTGAGTGACGCCTTCATCAGCAATGTCGATCTTGCCGGAACAGCCTACGGCAATTTTCAGACGGAAGCGAATGGCCCAGGCTCGGTCGATGCCGCCGTCGATCTGACGCATGTCGCGCTGCGGCACACCGCACGTTACATCCCGCTGCATGCCATGAATCCCAAGACTCACGATTGGTTGCATACCGCGTTACAAGACGGGAATGCGGATAGTTTTCATCTGCGGCTGCGTGGCGATCTGCGCGACTTTCCCTTTGCGGGGAATGAGCATGGATTATTCCGTATCGAGGCCAAAGCCAAAGGGGTCGCGCTCGAATTCGACAAGGCGTGGCCGCGTGTCGAGGACGCACAGGCGAATCTGCTGATCGAGGGTAAGTATCTGGAAGTGAATGCAAGCAGCGCAACGACGGCGGGGGCGCATGTGCAGAAGGTAAAAGTCTCTGTTGCCGATGTGTTGTCGCACGATCTGGTGTTGCGGGTGAACGGAGAGGCAACGGATGAAGCGCAGCGTTGCTTGGAATACATTCGAGCCAGCCCGGTGCGTGGCTATTTGGGCGGCTTCACCGACAGCATCAAGGCGAGCGGGGACGGCAGGCTCGATCTGAAATTGGAAGTCCCTTTGAACAATGCGCTACAAAGCAAAGTGACCGGCAATTTCCGTTTCAACAATAACGATGTCGATTTTGGCGAGAACGTGCCGTTATTGAGCAAGGTGACGGGCAACCTAGCATTTACACAAACTTCGGTGAGCGCTGGCGATATTAAAGCCCAGATTCTGGGTGGTCCGGCGCAGGTATCGGTGCAGAGTGAAGAGGGGGGCGTGTTGTCGACCAAGGCAAAAGGGCGCGCCGATCTGGATAATTATCGCAAACTCGTCCCGAATCCTCTGTTGCAGCGGGTGCGCGGTTATGCCGATTGGAACACTGAGATACGCGTACAAGGAAAACAAGTCGATGTATTCGTGGCGAGCGACCTGCAAGGCGTGGAGTCGGATTTGCCGGCACCGTTAGGTAAGCGCGCCAGCGACCGCATACCACTACGCTTTGAGGAGCGGCGCAGTGATGTACGGCAGGATATGCTTCACGTTCGCTACGGCTCGGTGGCCGATGCTGTGCTGATGCGCAATCAGAATGCGGATGGTATTTGGAACATACGGCGCGGACAGCTCGCTTTGGGCGGTGCGGCCGCAGTCGCCGGCAAAGAAGGTATCTGGATCG
Organism: uncultured beta proteobacterium; assembly: GCA_963822425.1. GTDB lineage: Bacteria > Pseudomonadota > Gammaproteobacteria > Burkholderiales > Gallionellaceae > Sideroxyarcus. The sequence goes on along the minus strand of CAWGHS010000006.1, from coordinate 77,153 downwards.
TGGGCAAGCTACCGCTGCTCTCCGTGCAAGGATGGAGCGGTTTGGATGGAGTGCCCGGCGGTAAAGGAGTCTTGCCAAATATCGCAGGTGTCGATGTGATGCTGGATAAACTGGTCGGCTATGGCAATACGGTGAATGCACTGAATATCAAAGGCAGCAGCCGCAACGGATTGGTCAGCATGCGCTTGGCTTCGCGTGAGCTGAACGGCGATGTGATCTGGCAGCCGCAGGGTAATGGAAAATTGCTGGTGCGCATGAAAAACGTGATGTTGGGGGAAGGCCCGCATGACGCAGGATCCAAATCTGGCAAGGCGGAGGGTGGCGCAGCGAGGAAGGGTGCCATCCCGACCATAGATGTGGCAGTGGAGCGCCTTTCCTATCAGGGGCGGCAGCTTGGCAAGTTGGAGCTGCAAATGAGTGCGGCAGACAGCGATGTGCTACTGGATAACCTAAGACTGACGAACCCGGATGGCGTCTTGAATGTGAATGGCCGGTGGTTCGCCGCGCCGGAACGGACGCAGATCAATCTGCGTTTGGATATCAGCGATGTGGGCAAGATTCTATCGCGCTCTGGTTATCCCGATAGCCTTAAGGATGGTAGCGGTTCGTTGGTAGCAGATATGAACTGGTTGGGGGCACCGAATGCAATGACCTATCCGCATTTGAACGGAACCCTCCATCTGAATGTCGGCAAGGGACGATTCATGAAGGTCGATCCCGGCGCGGCCAAACTGCTCGGCGTATTGAGTCTACAATCCATTCCCAAGCGCATCTCGCTGGACTTCACCGATGTGTTCAGTGGCGGCTTCCAGTTCGATAGCATCACGGGCAATGCCTTCATCACCAATGGTTTGTTGTTGACCAATGACATGAAACTGACCGGTGCCGCAGCAAAGGTCACTTTGTACGGACAGGTCGATCTAGAGCGCGAGACGCAGAACTTGAAGGTGCGTATCCTGCCCACCATCGGCGACAATGTGTCGTTGCTCTCATTCGCCGCCGGTCCGGTGGTCGGCGTGGGGGTGTTACTGGCAAACAAGATATTGCGCGATCCGCTCGATAAGCTGGTGTCGTTTGAATACAATGTCAGCGGCAGTTGGGCGGATCCGAAGGTGGAAAGGTTGGGGCAAGTCAAACCAAAACCAGAGAGCGCCGGCGCTGCCGAATAGTGCGCGATAGAAATTTTGAAGAGATGCAATAACGCAATTTAGAAAGCCGTCGAATATGTCCTCCATTGATAACACCCAAGCACGCATCGCAGCCCAACTTAATGCCTTCAAGGTCGCCGCCATCCAGATGGCGTCCGGCCCCAACGTCGAGGGCAATTTGAATGAAGCGCGCCGCCTCATCGCCAACGCAGTGGAGCAAGGCGCGAAGCTGGTCGTGTTGCCCGAGTTCTTCGCTATCATGGGGATGAATGAGCAGGATAAATTGCGAGTGTGCGAACCGGCTGGTCAGGGGCCTATCCAGAGTTTTCTGAGTGAGGTGGCGCGCAAGCACAAGATATGGTTGATTGGCGGCTCCATCCCGTTGGCGGCGAACGTGCCGAACAAGGTGCGTAACAGCTTACTGGTGTTCGATGAGACGGGTGCGCAAGTGGCGCGCTACGACAAGATACATCTGTTCAATCTGACCTTGGGTACAGAGCAATACAACGAGGCCAGCACCATCGAGGCGGGGGATAAAGTGGTGGTGGTGGACAGCCCGTTCGGGCGCATCGGTCTGGCGATATGCTACGACCTACGTTTCCCTGAGCTGTTCCGCGCCATGAAAGACGTGAACATCATCGTCCTGCCCTCTGCATTCACGGCGACCACGGGCAAGATGCACTGGGAGCCACTGGTGCGTGCACGCGCCATCGAAAATCTGGCTTATGTCATCGCAGCCGGGCAAGGTGGATATCACGTGAACGGACGTGAGACGCATGGACACAGCATGATCGTCGATCCGTGGGGGCGCGTCATGGACGAGTTGCAGCGCGGCTCCGGCGTGGTGATCGCCGACATCAATCCATCGTATCAGGCCAGCTTGCGCAAGAGCCTGCCTGCATTGTCGCACCGCACTTTGAATTGCAACGCATGAGCGGGGCGCTACAACTCGCTCAGCGTGCACTGCTCACCGCGCACGGCTTGGAAGCTCGCCATCTGGAACAAGTGTTCGGCAAGATGCTGGCGCATCGTGTGGATTATGCCGATCTGTATTTCCAATACAGCCGAGCCGAGAGTTGGTCGCTGGAAGAAGGCATCGTCAAGTCCGGCAGCTTTAGTATCGATCAGGGGGTCGGCGTACGTGCAGTGAGTGGCGAGAAGACGGCCTTTGCCTATTCCGATGACATCACACTGGACGCGCTGGAAGATGCGGCGCTGGCGACCCGTGCCATCGCCAGACAAGGCGGCAAACAGACGGCTGCGCATCTGCATGCGGGCAAAGCACACGATCTCTATCTGCCGCACGACCCTATCGCCACACTCAAGGCTGAGCAGAAAGTCGCGTTGTTGGAGCGTCTGGAAAAAATGACACGTGCGCTCGATCCGCGCGTCACGCAAGTGATGGCGAATCTGTCAGGTGAATACGAAGTGGTGCTGGTGGCGCGCAATGATGGCCTGTTGAATGCCGACATCCGTCCGCTGGTGCGCCTCTCATTGCAAGTGATCGTGGAAGGTAATGGTCGCCGTGAGCAAGGCTCGGCGGGCGGCGGTGGGCGCTTCGGCTATGACTATTTCAGTGATGAGATATTGCAACGCTATGCCAAAGAAGCGGTGCATCAAGCCGTCATCAACCTTGACGCGCGCCCCGCTCCTGCAGGCAATATGACCGTAGTGCTGGGCAGCGGTTGGCCGGGCATTCTGCTGCACGAGGCCGTAGGACACGGACTGGAAGGCGACTTCAACCGTAAGGGCAGCAGCAGCTTTTCCGGCAGGGTCGGCCAGCGCGTGGCGGCCAAAGGCGTGACCGTGGTGGACGATGGCACCATCAAAGACCGGCGCGGTTCGCTGCAAATGGACGACGAGGGTAATCCCACGCAGCGCACCGTGCTCATTGAAGACGGCATCCTGCGCGGCTATCTGCAAGACAGCATGAACGCGAGTTTGATGGGCGTACCGGTGACCGGCAATGCGCGGCGCGAATCGTTCGCCCACCTGCCCATCCCGCGCATGACCAACACCATGATGCTCAACGGCGACAAGACTCGCGACGAGATCATCGCCTCGGTCAAGCACGGTTTGTATGCTGCCAACTTCGGCGGCGGACAAGTGGACATCACCAGCGGCAAATTCGTGTTCTCCACCACCGAAGCCTACATGATCGAAGACGGCAAGATCACCTACCCCGTGAAGGGCGCGACCCTCATCGGTAACGGCCCGGACGCGCTCACCCGCGTGAGCATGATCGGTAACGACATGGCGCTTGATCCGGGCGTTGGCACCTGCGGCAAAGAAGGGCAGAGTGTGCCGGTGGGGGTGGGGCAGCCGACATTGCGTATCGATGGTCTGACGGTAGGCGGTACGGGCGGATAGCGTATCTCACGGTATAATCTGCGCCCTATGCAGATTCTTCGCGGACTTCATTCAACAGACACGCAAGCGGTCGCCGTCACCATCGGTAACTTCGATGGTGTGCATCTCGGCCATCAAGCGTTATTGAGTGAGTTGCGTGTAGCGGCCAAGGCGCAAGGATTGCAAACGGCGGTGGTGATCTTCGAGCCGCATCCGCGCGAGTTCTTCGCGCCGCAACAAGCCCCTGCGCGGCTGACCAGTCTGCGTGAAAAACTGGAACTGTTCAGCCGGATGAGTGTGGATCGGGTGCATGTGTGCCGCTTCGATGCGCTGTTCGCGCAGAAGACGGCAGCGGATTTTATCCATGCACTGCATGAAAGATTGCATGCCAAGTTCGTGTTGATCGGCGACGATTTCCGTTTTGGCAGCGGGCGTGCGGGCGATTTTGCTTTGATGCAAAAGATCGGTGCGCAGCGTGGTTTTGCCGTGCAATCAGTGCACAGTGTGCTGCATGATGGCGTGCGTATCTCCAGCACGGCGATCCGTGCGGCGCTGGCAGCCGGACAGATGCGGATGGCGCGCGAATATTTGGGCCGTCCTTACAGCATCAGCGGGCGCGTGGTGCATGGCGATGCCACCGGACGCAAGTTGGGCTATCCCACGGCAAACATCCAGTTGAAACACAACCTGCCGCCGCTCAAAGGCATCTATGTGGTGGAGGTGCACTCCGATGGTATCGGTGTGTTGCAAGGGGTGGCGAGCTTGGGCATCCGTCCGACGTTGAAGCAGGATGCGAAGTACGTGCTGGAAGTGCACCTATTCGAGTTTGCACAGCAGATATACGGCAAACATCTGCGTGTGGAGTTCTTGCACAAATTGCGCGACGAACAGAAATTCAATGGATTAGATGAACTGACGCAGCAGATCGCGTTGGATGTGGAAAATACAAAGAAATGGTTTTTTGAACATGAGTGAAGATAAGAAGAAATATCCGCTGAATCTCCCCGACACCACCTTCCCCATGCGCGGTGACCTTGCCAAGCGCGAGCCGCTGATGCTGGCGCAATGGCAGGCGCAGCAGCGCTACCAGCGCATCCGTGCCGCAGCCAAAGGACGCCCGCAATTCATCCTGCATGACGGTCCGCCCTATGCCAATGGCGACATCCACATCGGTCATGCGGTGAACAAGGTGTTGAAGGACATCATCATCAAGAGCAAGACGCTGAGCGGCTTCGATGCGCCCTATGTGCCCGGCTGGGATTGCCACGGCCTGCCCATCGAATTGCAGGTGGAAAAGAAACACGGCAAAGCGATCCCCGCTTCGCAGTTCCGAGAGCTGTGTCGCGCTTATGCTGCCGAGCAGGTCGAGCGGCAGAAAAAAGATTTCATCCGACTTGGTGTGTTGGGTGATTGGGATCATCCGTATCTGACGATGGATTTCCAGACCGAGGCTGACATCATCCGTGCGCTGGGCAAGATTCAGGAACACGGCTATTTGTATCAAGGCCGCAAGCCGGTGAACTGGTGCCTGGATTGCCAATCCGCCTTGGCGGAAGCGGAAGTGGAATACGAAGACAAAGTATCGCCCGCGATCGATGTCGGCTTCGAAGTGAAAGATATCGAAGCGGTGGGAAAGGCGTTCGGTGTGTCATTGCCGGGCAGTGCCAAAGTGTATGCGGTGATCTGGACGACCACACCGTGGACGCTGCCTGCAAATCAGGCGGTGAGTGTGCATCCGACCTTGCAATACGATCTGATCCGCACCGAGAAAGGTTATCTGATCCTAGCATTTGATTTGGCGACCGATTGTTTGCAGCGATATCAGCTTGGTGGCAGCAATGATAGAGGTGATGGTATCGCCGCCACTTGTTATGGCGCAGCGCTGGAAGGCTTGCCTTTGCAGCACCCGTTTTACGATCGCATCGTGCCGATCATCTGCGGTGAGCATGTCACGCTGGAAGCGGGTACTGGCTTGGTGCATACCGCACCGGCGCATGGTGTGGACGACTATGTGGTTGGTCAGCGCTACAGCTTGCCGAATGAGAATCCGGTGGGCGACGATGGCAAATTCATCTCCACTACCCCTGCGGTCGGCGAGACGCCATTAGCGGGTGTGTTCGTGTGGAAGGCCAACGACATCGTGTTGCAAGCATTGGAAGCGAGCGGGCACTTGCTGCATCAGGAAAAACTCAAGCACAGTTATCCGCATTGCTGGCGCCACAAGACGCCAATCATCTTCCGTTCCACACCGCAGTGGTTCATCGGTATGGAGCAGGGCGAAGAGAGCGTCACCTTGCGCCAACTCGCCAATGATGCGGTGGCGGATACCAAGTTCTTCCCATCGTGGGGGCGCGCGCGTCTCGAAGCGATGATCAAGAACCGTCCCGACTGGTGCGTATCGCGCCAGCGCAACTGGGGTGTGCCGATGCCGTTCTTCGTGCACAAGGAAACCATGGCGTTGCATCCGCGCACGTCCGAGTTGCTGGAGCAGGTCGCCAAACTGGTCGAGAAATCCGGCATCGAGGCATGGTTCAGTCTGAACAGCGTGGATCTGCTGGGCGAGGATGCGGCGCATTACCGCAAACTTTCCGACACGCTGGACGTGTGGTTCGATTCCGGTGCGACGCACTATGCGGTGCTGGCGAAGCGCGAAGGGCTGCGCTCTCCAGCCGATATGTATCTGGAAGGTTCCGATCAGCATCGCGGTTGGTTCCAGTCCTCGTTGCTCACCGGCTGTGCCATCAATGGTCGTGCACCTTACGATGCGTTGCTCACGCACGGTTTCGTGGTGGACGGGCACGGGCACAAGATGTCCAAATCCAAAGGCAATGTGGTCGCTCCGCAAAAGATATTCGACACCATGGGTGCGGATATTCTGCGCCTGTGGACGGCATCGACCGACTATTCCGGCGAGCTGACCATCTCCGACGAGATCCTCAAACGTGTGGTGGAAAGCTACCGCCGCATCCGCAACACCTTGCGCTTCCTGCTGGCGAACATCGCCGACTTTGATATCAAGCGCGACGCGATGTCTGTCGATCAATGGCTGGAGATTGACCGTTATGCACTCTCTGTTGACACAGAAGCTGCAGGATGAGAGTGTGGGTGATTACGAACGAATATGAATTTCACTTGCAGTGCAGAAGTTGCTGGGTTTCTGCTCGGAAGACCTGGGTGGTTTCTACCTCGATATTTTGAAAGACCGTCTCTATACCGCAGTCGAGAAATTCCAAGGCACGCCGATCCGCACAGAACGCGCTGTATCACATCACCCAATCGCTAGCACGGTTGATCTGCACCTATCCTGAGTTTCACGGGTGAAGAAGTGTGGGCGATGTTGAGTGGTAAGGATGATGTGAGCGTGTTTGAACAGCAGTGGTATTCACTTCCAGTGATTCCAGAGAATCGGAATTTGCTTGATGAGTGGGCTAGTCTTCGACAAGTCAGGGAAATGGTTAGTAAGCGTCTGGAAGAAAAACGTGTTGCGGGTGACATTGGTTCCTCACTTGTGGCGGAGTTGGATTTGCACATTCCAGCGTCAAGTCCTTTGTATGGGTTGTTCAAGAAATTTGGTGATGAACTGAGACTGGTATTTATTACATCCCGTGCAACTCTTCACGCGAGTGAAGAGGGTTCGCCGATACAGATTCTTGTGACATCGAGCTCCCACACCAAATGTGACCGCTGCTGGCATTACCGTTCCGATGTGGGGACTGACACTAACCATCCGACCCTGTGTGGACGCTGTGTGAGCAACTTGTTCGGTTCGGGTGAGACGCGGAAGTATGCGTAAGAGCCCGTCATTTCGGCGTAGGCCGGAATTCAGGCAATTGAACAAGCCCCGCGTAGCGGGACAATCACATGGTTTTGCCCGCTACGCGGAGTGTTTGAATAACTGGATTCCGGCCTGCGCCGGAATGACGAAGATGATGATAAATGGTGGCGCTGTATGAATCGCTGGTTGTTGGTTTCGTTCGTAGTCATCGTGCTCGACCAATTGAGCAAGGCGGCGATCAGCAGTCACTTCGTCTTTGGCGAGAGCATGGCCGTGACTGCCTTTCTTCAATCTGGTGTTGGCACACAACACGGGTGCGGCATTCAGTTTTCTCAGTGATGCAGGTGGTTTGCAGCGCTGGTTGTTCAGCATTATCGCCATCGTTGCCTCGGTGTGGATCGTCTGGCTGTTGCGCAAGCATCAGGAGCAAAAACTATTCAGCTTTGCATTGGCGTTCATTCTCGGCGGTGCGCTGGGCAATCTGATCGACCGTGTCGCTTACGGTTATGTGGTGGACTTTCTCGATTTCTACTGGGGCAGTTATCACTTTGCGGCATTCAATCTGGCCGACTCCGCCATCACCTGCGGTGCGGGTTTGTTGATCTGGGATAGTTTCAAAGGAAAAGGACATGGAACTACTACTCGCTAATCCGCGCGGATTCTGTGCCGGAGTGGATCGCGCCATCGAGATCGTCGAACGTGCTTTGGCTTTGCACGGTGCACCCATCTATGTACGGCACGAAGTCGTGCATAACAAGTTTGTGGTCGAAGGTTTGAAAGCAAAAGGCGCGATCTTCATCGAGGAACTCAAAGACGTTCCCTCTGGCAGCATCCTCATCTTTAGCGCGCACGGTGTGCCGCAATCGGTGCGGCGCGAGGCTGAAGCACGCAACCTCACCGTGTTCGATGCGACCTGCCCGCTGGTGACCAAGGTGCATATCGAAGTCTCGCGCATGCGCGAGCAGGGTAAAGAGATCGTGATGATCGGCCACAAAGGCCACCCCGAAGTGGAAGGTACGATGGGGCAGAGCAACGGCGGCATGTATCTGGTCGAGTCACCTGCCGACGTGCAGATGTTGCAAGTGAACGATGCACAGAACCTCGCTTTCGTCACACAGACCACGCTGTCTGTGGATGATGCCAGCGTCATCATTGCCGCACTCAAGACGCGTTTCCCCTTCATCACCGGGCCGAAGAAAGACGATATCTGTTATGCCACGCAGAATCGTCAGGATGCGGTGAAGGTGTTGGCGCAACAATGCGATGTGGTCATCGTTGTCGGTTCGCCGAACAGTTCCAACTCCAACCGCTTGCGCGAAGTGGCGCGCAATCTCAACGTGTCTGCCTATCTGGTCGATAACGCCAGCGAACTCAAAGCCGAATGGTTGCAGGGCAAGCGTTGTGTGGGGATCAGCGCGGGCGCTTCTGCACCGGAAGTGTTGGTGCAAGAAGTGATCGCCGCCTTGAACGTATTGGGAGTCAAACACGTGCGAGAACTTTCCGGCATCGAGGAGAATGTGGTGTTCCCTATTCCGAAATCGCTAAATCTGGGTAATCAAAGCTAGAGTTGATGCGGAAGGACTATCCGTGTTCGAAGAAAGCCTAGCGTAAAAACAAAAGCGACCCAAAGGCCGCTTTTGTTTGATGCGACACGTCCAATTAAGGTATCAATTCACGCCATATTGAACGATGGCTGGAAAAAGTGGGCGCATTCGGTTTGAATGGGGGCTGCACATTAGGTTTTCTAGGTGTTGGATCTGTAGAAGTTACGATCTCAACCACTGGATTGCCCTGTTCGTAAACAACGTTGATGCCGACGATGCTGGAGTCTGATTTTACTGCAGTAGCGCCGCAAGTTTTGTAGTCAAAGTAGTTTAGCCAGCTATAACCACCCGGTGAACAAGCTGTATTTGAAGGCACGATTGTTGGAGCAATCAAGATACCTTGCACCAGCTTGCTATCGATATTTGCCCGCTCCCCGGTGTCAGGATAGTCTGCAAAACAGCCCAGCCCGCCGGCGGCAACGGTGTTGTTGGTGGAAATGCGGGTCGCAGTGCCATTTGGATTGGCAGACAAGGTTTGTTGCACCAGAGAATTGCGCGGGTTTACCAAGGTCGCAGTCGCATCGTCATCACGGATGGAATAAAAGGATTGTTTCTGGGTGGTGTTAAGGTCGGTCGTCTCCAGATACTTTCCGGTACTGATGTATATGTAACGTTTGTTGTTGATCGAACCTAGGATTGGCGTGGTGGTGATGGGCTGCGGGATGGTGCCGAGTGTGTCTGAGAACAGGGTGGCGAATTTAAGGACATCGCCAGTACCGGTAGCGGCAGCAACGCTGCTGTTGACGTCGAAGCGCCATATATTACCCAGCAGATCACCGCCATACACATAACCGACCTTGTTGCCAACAGGCTCGTTGTTCCAGCCAGCGATTTTGGTCAATCCGCTTGGAGTGGTCGTATTGCCCACCAACGTGGATATCTTGCTGATAATCGCACCCGTGCCGGCATTCAGCACATAGAGGTAACCTTGCCCTGTGCCCGGGTTGGTATTGTTGTAACCAGAGGTGACGAGCACCACCCAAGTGCCATCGTTTTTCTGGGTGATGACAGCCGCGCCGAAGCTATATCCGAGATCGTCGTCTGTAACTGTCCCGTTGCAGAGTGTGCTACCGGAGGTGCAGGTTAATGGTGTGAATTCCCATAGCAGGACGGGTGTCGTGGGGTTCGTGATATCCAGTGCATAGTATCCCCTGCCACCACCGTTCAGACCGCCCACCAGAATGGTTTTCCACACGGCGGTTGCCGAATCGGTGCAATTGGCGGTACAAACATCCGAAGTAATCGGGCTTCCATTGACGAAATTGCGGTGACTGCTGGAATAATTAACATCCGCCAACCTCCACATATTCGGTATCACCATGCTAGGTACGTAAGCCCAACGTTCTATTCCGGTGCTGGCCGCGAAAGCGTGCATCATGCCGTCGTTTGATCCTATGTACACAGTTCCGGCGCGGCTGGCTTGTGCGGATTTGTAAGTGCTGTAGCCTGGATAGGGGTAGCTGAATTTCGGGTTGCTGATGAAAGTTGGCTGGGATTCAAGTGCGTCCCCCATAACGGCTTCGCGGTAGCGGTATAGTCTGTTTGCCACCGGATTGGCAGTACGATCTTCATATCCATGCTGTCCGCGCAGGAAATTGATCAGGTTCACCCCTTGTGCTTGATATTGCTGCGTGCCGACCGTAGTGGATGGGCTAGTAAGTGTAGTCCACTGGCCGAGTGTGCTGATATGCGCAGCAGCAAAATTGGTTGGAAAGGCAGTCGCATACGCTGCATCGAAGGCAACAAGATTTTGCCCGGTTAGCGGGGTAAGCGCAGTGGTGGTGCTACCTGCGGGGATGCCACCGGCAGGAGCAGTGTAAATCGTGCGCGTGTCGCTGGCATCGGCAACCATGGTTCCCAAGGTGCCGGTGCAGCTGGTCGCTATGGGTACTCTGCAGTTTGTTCCGACTAGCGTACCGTTGTTACAGATGGTCGAATTCGGTGTGACGCAGTAAACGGTGGTGGTAGCCCCTGCAGTTTCGCTAAGCAGCGAGCTCGGGGAAGTGCAAGGATCCGCGACCACGTTTTCCACGCACCAGTCAGCATTTACATTGACTGCAGCGGTATCCACATTGACGCCACGTGCTTCCAGATTGCCCTTCCAGGTCACCGTGGTATAGCTAGCTACATAGGCAAAGTTATCGCCGGGCACGGGGTTCAATGTGCTGGTGGCAGCAGCGGCAGCGGAGCCTTTTTTGGAATTGATGCTCGACAGCGCATTAGACAAGCCGCCAGATAACGTTGCCGGATTAGTGGCGCTGAAATAAGCGCCGCGTCCATTCACTGCTGCATGCCACAGGTCATCGACGTTTGCGATAAAACCATCGCTGCCTGTCATGCCGGGTAAAGGCCAGTCGCAGGACGTGCCATCGGTCTGCCATGAACAGACCGGCGGCGTAACGGTTGACTTGGCGGGACAACCCAGCTTAACGGCAACATAGTCCGGGGCGGAGTCGCACGCCGGAATGGTCGATCCGGTGGTATCGGTTAGGTAGCTGGATGAGTAATTCATCCAGCCGCTTGCTCCCAGACCCAGCGTGAAGGTGGTCAAGTGTTGTTGGGTGTTGTTATCTGTGGGGGTGGTGAATACGTTGTTACCACATACGTCTATGGTGCCGCCGAGCGCACCAGTGCAGTTGCTCAGCGCTGTGGTACGCAGATCGGTCTGGTAGTAATACATGGCGACGTCAGCGAGTGTGTTGCTGGATCCTCCACTGGTGACGGTGTTTGACGTGCTACTTTGCAATGTACTGGAACCCGTGCTGGCGGGTGAGTAAGGCGAACCAATGGCAGTAGAGGTACATGCGCCAGTAGTCGCAGTGCCACTATTGCTCCAAGTGGTCGGTGTGCAACTTGCTCCAGAAACGGTTACTGTGCAAGAGCCAGCTTGTGGCTGGGTTTTAGGGCTGCTTTTCTGGACTTTCCCTACTTTAGGACACCCTGTAGTAGTAGTGCTATAGGAGTTGCGCACATAAACATTATTCCAAGTGGTGGTAGAGGATGTGCCGTCATACATCGGCCGCGCGGCGATTCCATCCTGATTGTCCATGATGGTCGTACCATCCATTTTTTTTCCATCTCCGCTGTTCCAGTATCCGTCTGTGGAGAGGATGGCGAAGTTCTGCTGGCAGGAATACTGCATCGGATCGGTTCCCGACAGCTTATGTGCAAAGTATCTACCCGCATCTGACAGTGCGGTGCGTGTAGGGGTGCTACCGCTGGTCGTCGAACTGTAGAGAGCGTTGTACCAGTTGGTGCGCTGCAGGCCGGCTGCTGCGCAACCTGATGTAGTGTTGTCGCAGAATGCGTCTACATAGATTGTTGGTATGCTGGATGAACTGAATTTCAGGAAGCCAACGCGGTAATTATCGCTAACGGTGCTGAATGCACGTCCGGCGGCAGTCTTCATCATTAACATGCGGTCTCGGTAATAGCTGTACCAATTGGCGAAGTTCGTCAATTGGGCGGCATTCGCTATCAGATAGATGTCACTGGTAAACGTCATGCCGCCCCCACTGTCGGTGACGATCAGGCTATTGGCTGTTGCCGACAATCCGGTAAGCGTGACTGCGCTGCCGGACACAGTTGCTGTGTAGCCGTGTCCGCCGGTGGTGGTACAGGCGCCGACTTTGGCGAAAGTACACAGATTGATCTGGGTTGCGATTGCGGTGGCCACGGTGCTGGGAGTTGCGCTGGCGGCTGTTGCGCCGGACATGATTTGGGCACCATTCAGCGTGATGCCGCTAACCGAAGTGTTGGTGCTGCCGGCCACCCCGATGGAGGCGGTAGTGGCGGTAGCGCCAGAAGCTAGGTTGACTCTGGTGAATACCCCCTTCCCGGGGCTGGCATTTTTGGCGCTACTGCACTCTTGATAGAACGTGTTGGTTGTGCTGTTATAGTTTTTCTGTAGTTGTGTGGTCTGGGCGCCAGAATAGTGATAGTAGTAGGCATTAGTCGAAGCATCGGTGCCCCCTGCATTGCCAGTCAAATTGGACTGATTGGCGGTAAAACCGATATTAAGATTAACGGTGCAAGAGCCGCTGAAACCGTTAGCGCAAGCTGCGGTAAAGCTGGCATCAGAGAAGTTCGTGCCATTCGCATTCACTGGTGGGTCGTAGGTATAACTTGGATCGTAATAGACCATGTTGCACTGGCTGCTACGGACGCCATAGTAGCCGTAGCTGAAGGGCACTGTACTTCCGCCATCTGCTGCATCGTCAGGCATGTGATCCCAATCCATACTGCCGGAATTGTCCAATATCATGAGCAGATTAGGCTTCACCGAGGTCGTGGTGGATGTCGCCAGCGGCGCATTCGCCAACGTAAGCGACGCGGCTAGGGTTGGCAATGGCAAGACAAGACCGACAGCGAGTGCGAATGGCAGCAGAGAGTGGATGTTGGCACGGTATTCCATATCACGTTTCATAGTTGCCTCCTAGTAGACAAATGCTTGCACATAACTGACGGTGTTTTTTGGGCCAGAGGTTCTGGTAGTGATGCGAATCTGCGGTGATTGGCCTGCAGTAGGACAGCCGGGACCATTACAGACATCTTGCGGCAGAGGAATGTTCAAAGGACCCGTGTTCTGACTTTGGCCGCTATACAAACAGTCCGTAGCCGCAGGCACTGTGTTTGCGGCACGGCACATGCGCTGAATGACATAGCGGGTGGTATTGCCGCTACTGTCGGTTCCAACGAGCATGCTATCGGCATTGTTCCACTGGATACCTGTTCCATCGGTAAGACTCCCGGCGGAATTCAGATCGGAGTAATAGCCTATTGCGGCATTGGTATTGTTGAATGGATGAGCGGGATCCATCAATACGTTGATACCACTGTTTGCCAGATCTGTTGCAGCTAGCCAAGTGAGAGCCGCCTCGATTCCCGAATCACCGGAGGTGGTGGCGGCACGCTTGAAAGACAGATTGCCAGCGATCATGGTGCTGGTATCGACTGAGCGAATCAGCGCTACTGCCGCGAGCGACATGGCAAGCAGCGCAACGAGCGAGAAGAACAGTACTACACCTCGCTGTTTTGTCATGCCGAGACGCTCAATATTTTTTTTGGATAAGGGACTCATAACGTATCCTTGGCCCAGATCACGTTGCGAAGTGGAATGATAGTTTCGAATATGCGGTAGCGATATTTTTTCCAGTTCGGATCGCCACTCAGGTTGACTGTGGCGGAAGTGAGTATGGGGGCTGGAGATGCAGCAGTGCCAGCCCAAGCACAGGTTCCAGTAGGTGAGGCAGCAGTTGTTGTACTGCATGCGGATGATACGTCTTCCAGTTCCATTTTTGCATTGCGTGCTATGACTGCGATTCGAACAGCTTTGATGCGGTTGCGATCGGTGACGGTAGGGATTGCCCACGCGCCAGTGGCATCAACCCAAGCAGTGACTTGATTGAAGTTGGCCGCAGTAGAAGGCAGACCCGCAGCAGAAATCCCATACTGTACCTGAAGGTTGACTATACCTGGCACGACAGGAACGCCATTGCGTTCCAAGTTGCCATTATTTACAGCATAGGTAGCGTTGGTCCAAGTACCTAAGCAAGAAACGTTCGCGCCGATGATGGCTGCATTGGCGGTAACAGAAGTATTGTCTGCCAGTGTTATCGTTGTGGCGTTGGGTACGCCACTGGCAGCTACGCTCGTCATGGCACAGGTGCCACCATTGACGATCAGCACGATATCATTATCCTTGCAACCCAGACTGCTGCTCATGGGTACATCCCGTGCGGTACCCGGAACGATGACGGATGCGGTGGGTGCTGCGGTGATCTGAGTCGGGATGCCTCCGCCGAGAGAGTTGCCATATCGTATGGTGATCGAATCGCTGCCACCAGTCCCTCCGCCATCCGTGATGGTGGCGGGAGAGATGGAATTAAAGCCGGTGGCGCCAAAAGTCAATGTGGTGCATTCGAGCGCCGAGTCTGCAACGCTCGGCAGTCCAACGGGTATCAAGGAATACCCTGCCATTTGTAATTCGCGCTCAATGTTATACAGCGCGATGTTGCCATTCGTCTGAGCGTCAGCCGTGCCTGTGGTCGTGCGTTTTTGAGTTTCAAATACAGAAAGAACCTGCATGATGACTATCGTGGCAAGCATGCCGATAGCCAAGCCGACCATGATCTCCACTAGAGTGAAGCCAGCTTGGGGTGGGGGCTGAAGTTTGATATTTGATCTCATGGCGCGATAGAGGCGGTGGTTGTGAAGGAATGCAAGTCACCTCCCGGTTCTTTCCATCCAATGGAAACAGTGTAAAAAACTCCATTGCGCGTGACCGTAATTGTTCCGGCGGGTAGCGATGTATTTGCGAGGCTGAGTGAAAAATTACTTGGATCAGGTGGGCGATTAGTAGGGCTAACCCATAGTGCGCCGATATACTTCTGTGCTTCATTGCTGGCATCGGTGCGGTATTTCGAATCTGATGTATTGCGCACCATATTGGCTTGCATACCGACGATGCCTAGCACGCCAATGGAAAAGATCAGGATGGCGATCAATGCCTCTATGATCACAACACCCTGCTGTGGGGATTTAAGTGAGGGGGGTATTTGTTTGATCATGAACTATTCTCCAATCAACATGCGCGCGGGCTGGAGCCTGACGTCAAATTTGGATCACACATGCGGGCGTTACCGCCTATGCCGATGGTTACACGCAAGCTTTGGTTTCCGCCCGTCGAGGCAAGGTCGACTTGCGTAAGAGGAGCCGTGCCATTCGCATTGGTGGCTTGTACACCGCCAAAATTATTGAAGGTGATCGTTGTTGTACCCGCAGGCGCGATAGTAAGGGTAACGTTTGCAGAGCCTTCGCTGCCGGGTCTTGATTCGATTATGGAGGCCGGGGCAAGCACATTGACGCTCCAAGAAGAATCAGCTGTTAATGTGAATGCGACATTGGTGTTGCGGGCCACGGCTTCGGCGCGAGCCCGCTGCAAACCATTTGTGATCGACTCGGCGGCATTGCGAATCTGGGAGTTCCGCATCATGGACTGGAGGTTGGGTGCGGCTATCGCTGCCAATACTGCCATGATTACGATGCCAACCATTAGCTCGGTAAGCGTAAATCCCGATTGCCTGGATTTTGATTGGATGTTTAACATCCGCCCCCCTTTTTTGTTACCCAACACGCCACATTATTACCCCATGGCGTTTCGGAAGACTTAATGTTTGCTTCGTTGATGTGATAAACAAAACCACCTGTACCTTGTGCGGATATTCCGCTGGCGGCGAGGGTATAGGATTGATCAGTTGCACTGGCTCCCCATTTGCACTCATAAGCGAAGTACGTCTTTGAGGGCATGGCATAGTTGCAAGTGGTGGCGGTTGAGCCATAATTTTTATTGTCCTGATAGTATTGCTCAAGCTTTATTCTTAAATCGGAGAGGGTCGATGCGGCTTCTACTATCTTGCCGCGCGTGACGTAATCCTGATAGGCGGGTAGCGCCACCGATGCTAGTATGCCGATGATGACGACAACGACCATCAGTTCGATCAACGTAAAGCCTTTTTGCAATTTCATGTTGCTCTCCTAAATGAATTGATGCGGAAGTTAAATCAGAACCTATTGATGTTGCTAGCCAAAACCGATGAGTGGCGATTTTGCCAGACTAACGGCAGGATAGGGGGCTGTTTTGCGTAGTGATTTCATTGTGATAGGTGCTGGCGCGCTGGGTTTGGCGACGGCAGAGGCTCTGTTGCGACAGGGGGCTTCCGTCACAGTCCTAGAGCAAGGCCAAGTCGGGCAAGAATCTTCTTGGGCGGGTGGCGGGATTTTGTCGCCGCTGTGTCCTTGGGATTATCCGGATGCGGTGAATCATCTGACGCAACGTGGAGCCTCTTTGTTCGAGGCGTGGGCGGATGGGTTGCATCAAACGACCGGTATCGATCCCGAATACGAACGCAGTGGGATGTGGGTGTTGCCCCCATTCGATGTACCGTTGGCCAAGCAATGGTGCGCGGCGCATGAGGTGAGGATCGATGTGCGCAGTGAAGGCTTGTTGTTGCCAGACGTCGCGCAAGTGCGCAATCCACGTTTGTTGCAAGCCTTACGCGCGCGCGTCGAGCAACTGGGCGGGCGCATCATCGAGCAATGTGCGGTGACAGAGATCGTCAAAGAGTCCGGGCAGGTGAAACAGCTGGTGACGACGCAAGGTATTCACACTGCGGACACTTACATCATTACGGCAGGTGCATGGAGCAAGCAACTCTTGGGTGAACATGCCTTGCATATTGATATCAAGCCGATACGCGGACAGATGTTGTTGTTCAAATTCGACGCGCCTCCCTTGCCGCATATTGTGTTGCAGGGAGGGATGTACCTCATTCCGCGTCGCGATGGGCATCTATTGGTGGGTAGCACCTTGGAGGATGTCGGCTTCGACAAAAGTACGACCGATGCGGCGCGTGCGAAGTTGTTGCAACAGGCGAGCGCGGTGTTGCCCGCTTTGCGCAGTATGCCCGTGGTTAAACATTGGGCGGGGTTGCGCCCGGCCTCTCCCGGAAACGTCCCGACCATTGGTCGTCATCCGCAGCTGTCAAATCTGTACATCAACAGCGGCCATTTCCGCTATGGCGTGACCATGTCTCCCGCGAGCGTGGAGGTGTTGTTGAATACCTTGACTGGTGCGCCGCAAGCACTCGATGTCGCGCCTTATCTTTGGCGTTAAGCGTTGCCGCAGTGCAGGCACTCCGCTTATAATCCGCGCGGCACGCCGATGTAGCTCAGTTGGTAGAGCAACGCACTCGTAACGCGTAGGTCACCAGTTCGATTCCGGTCATCGGCACCATTCTTTGGGTGTCACCACATCACAGCGAACAGTCAGGAGTAGCAATGACTTTCCCGCAATTCAGCAAGCTGTTAGCCGATACAAAAAACTCGCCATCCTCGTATTGCTTGTCGTGCTGGTGGTGTTGGGTGTCGGCTATTTCACGCGCAGTAAACCCCTCTCTGTGGTGTTGCAAAAAGTCGAACGTGGCACGGTGGAGGCATCGGTGAGCAACACCCGCGCAGGGACAGTGAATGCCTGTCGTCGTGCCAAGATGTCACCATCGGCAGGCGGACAGATCGCCAAGTTGCAGGTGAAAAAAGGCCAGCGCGTGAAGAAAGGGCAGGTGTTGTTGGAGCTGTGGGACAGCGACCTGCATGCGCAGGAGCGGCTAGCGCAAGAGCAGTTGAAAACTTCGACGACGCGGGTGCGGGAGGTGTGCACGCTGGCTGAAGCGGCGCAACGAGAAGCGGTACGTTCGCAAGAATTAAAAGACAAAGGTTTTATTTCTGCGCAGCAGTTGGATCGCGCAGTGAGTGATGCTACCTCGCGCAAAGCTTCGTGTGAGGCAGCGCGTGGCGATATAGAGCAGAGCAGGTCGCGCATTGCACTGGCCCGTGCCGGGTTGGAGCGCATGGTGTTGCGTGCGCCGTTCGATGGTGTGGTGGCAGACATCAGTGGTGAGTTGGGCGAATACGCCACCCCATCCCCGCCCGGCATCTTGACGTTGCCCGCCATCGATCTGATCGACGACAGTTGCATGTATGTGAGCGCGCCCATCGATGAAGTGGACGCTGCCAAGCTGAAGGTGGGGCAGCACAGTCGCATCACGCTGGATGCCATCAAAGGCCGTACTTTTCCCGGTAGGGTGCGCCGCATCGCACCCTATGTGATCGACTTGGAGAAACAGGCGCGCACAGTGGAGGTGGAAGTCGAATTCGATAAGGTCGCGGAGAAAGATAATCTATTGGTGGGCTACAGCGCCGATGTCGAGATCGTTTATGACACGCGGGAACATGTGTTGCGCATTCCGACGCAGACGCTGCTGGAAGGCAATCGTGTGCTGCGTTATGGCAGCAACGGCGTGCTGGAAGAGCGCAAGGTGACCACCGGTTTATCCAACTGGGAGCAGGCTGAAGTGCTATCGGGATTGGCGGAAGGCGATCAGGTGGTGTCCTCGTTGGATCGCCCCGGAGTGAAGGCTGGGGTGCGTGTCGTGCCGGAAGAAGTTAAGCCAGTGCAATGATCGAACTGCAAAACGTCTGCCGTATCTTCTCCGTCGGCGACCAGAAAGTCGCTGCGCTGAGTGATATCAATTTGCGTCTGGATGCGGCTGAATATATCTCCATCATGGGACCGTCCGGATCCGGTAAATCAACCTTACTCAATCTGCTGGGTCTGCTGGATCGGCCGACTTCAGGTAGCTATCTGCTGGATGAGGGCAACGTCACTGACTTGAGCGATGAGCAGCAGGCGAGTGTACGTCGTGACAAGATCGGTTTCGTATTCCAGTCCTTCCATCTCGTACCACGTCTCACTGCCGCACAGAATGTCGAGTTGCCGATGATCCTCGCGGGTATTCCTGCCGAGGAACGCAAGGCGCGTGTGCGGGTGCTGATGCAGAACTATGGGCTGGCGCAGCGCGCTGACCACAGACCCGATCAGCTTTCCGGCGGTCAACGCCAGCGCGTGGCGATCGCCCGCGCCACCGTGATGAATCCTACCGTGTTGCTGGCGGATGAACCCACCGGCAATCTGGATCGCACTACCGGATGGGAAGTATTGAAATTGTTGGAAGGCTTGCTGGAACAGGGCATCACACTGGTGGTGGTGACTCACGATGCCGAGATCGGCGCGCGTGCCAAGCGTCAGATACACATGCTGGATGGGCGCATCCTTTCCGACGAATCGAATTCGATATGATGCATAGTAAAAAACTTTTCCATCATTCCGGCGCAGGCCGGAATCCAGAGCTGTTATTCAATATGCAGTTGGCTTTTGTCCCGCTACGCGGGGCTTCTCCTATTTGCTGGATTCCGGCCTGCGCCGGAATGACGCGCTAAATGAAACTCACCGACACCCTGCAGTTCGCCTCCGGCAGTTTGCGCGGCAGCCCGACACGTACGCTGTTGATGATGCTGGCGATGTCCATCGGCGTGGCCGCCGTGGTGGTGCTCACCGCGCTGGGCGAAGGTGCGCGTCGCTATGTGGTCAACCAGTTTGCTTCTCTGGGCACCAATCTGGTCATTGTGCTGCCAGGCCGCACCGAAACGGCTGGCATCGGTCCCGGCATGCTGCTTGGCCAGACGCCGCGCGAGATTTCATTGGATGATGCGGAAGCGGTCTTGCGCAGCCGCGCCGTCAAGCGCATCGCACCGCTGACCATCGGCTCCGCCTCCCTGTCGCGTGATGCGCTGAACCGTGAAGTGGTGGTGCTGGGTTCGACCTCGGACTTGCTTGAAGTGCGGCACATGAGCATGGGTGTCGGTAGGTTTTTACCCGCAGGTGACATCCACGGAAGTGCTTCGGTATGTGTGTTGGGTAATCAGATGAAGCGTGAATTGTTCGGCAACGAACAGGCCGTGGGGCAGTGGGTCAGGTTGGGTGATCGTCGCTTTCGCGTCATCGGTGTGCTGTCAGCTCAGGGCGAATCCATGGGGATGCGCACGGATGAGCTGGTCATCATCCCTGTCGCTTCGGCGCATCAGTTGTTCAACACCTCCGGGTTGTTCCGCATCCTCATCGAAGCCAAGAGTCGTGACAGCATCGAAGAGGCCAAGCAAGATGCCGAACAGATCATGTTCCAGCGCCACGGTGGTGAGAAGGATGTGACGGTCATCACGCAGGATGCTGTCCTTGCCACCTTCGACCGAATCCTCACTGCATTGACCATGGCGGTGGGCGGCATTGCGGCGATCAGTCTCGCCGTTGCCGGCGTGCTCATCATGAATGTGATGCTGATCGCTGTGGCGCAGCGCGTGAAAGAGATCGGCCTCCTCAAAGCGCTGGGCGCACCGCCCAAACAGATACGCGCCTTGTTCTTCGCCGAAGCAGCGTTATTGTCCAGCATCGGCAGTGTGGTCGGTCTGGTGTTGGGTTATGCGGGCAGCCTGATCATCGGTCAAATCTATCCCAGCCTGCCGGTCTCTCCGCCGTGGTGGGCGGTACTGGCGGCGTGTGGTACTGCATTGGGTACGGGTATCTTGTTCAGCGTGTGGCCTGCACGGCGTGCGGCGCGGCTTGATCCTGTGGCGGCACTTGCCGGGAGGTAGGCGATGTATCTCCGTGATTTTCTGACCCTCACCACCTCCAGTTTTCTTACCTCGCGCATGCGCAGTTTTCTTACCGGGCTGGGCATTGCCATCGGCATCGCAGCGGTGATTCTGCTGACCTCAATCGGCGATGGTCTGCATCAATTCGTACTCAACGAGTTTTCGCAGTTCGGCACCAACATCGTTTCTATCCAGCCGGGCAAGACTCAGACTCAAGGTGGCAACATCGGCGTCATCGGCTCGATCCGCCAGCTTTCGCTGGATGATGCGGACGCGCTGCGCCACTTGCCCTATGTGGAGAACGTCAACCCGAGTGTGATGGGCAATGCCGAGTTGAAAGCCAACGGCAAGACACGGCGCACCACTGTGTTCGGTGAAGGTAAGGACTTCGCCTCGGCGTTCACCATGAAAGTGCAGAGCGGCAGCTTCTGGCCGGATGAAGACAACGAACAAGCGCGTGCTTTGGTGGTGCTGGGTGCCAAGGTACGGCACGAACTCTTTACCGGGCAGAATCCGTTGGGGCAGTACTTGCGCGTCGGCGGGCAACGTTATCGAGTGATCGGTGTGATGGAACCGAAAGGCCAAGTGCTCGGCCTTGATCTTGACGATGCCGTGTTCATTCCGGCGGCGCGGGCGATGGAATTACTCAACCGTCCTGGCTTGATCGAAGTGCAAGTGAGTTACCGTCCCAGTGCCGACGTGGATACGGTGATCCACTCCATTACGGAGCGCCTGAAAGAACGGCACGGGCGTGAAGATTTCACCATCATCTCGCAAGAGCAGGCACTAGAAGTGTTGGGGTCTGTGCTCAACGTCATCACCTTCGCCGTTGGCGCGCTGGGGGGTATCTCGCTGCTGGTTGGCGCGGTCGGGATTCTTACCATCATGACCATGGCCGTCACCGAACGCACTGCCGAGATCGGCCTGCTGCGCGCGCTGGGCGCGCGCGAACGACAAGTGCTGATGTTATTTTTGGGTGAGGCTATCATGCTGTCTGCATTGGGAGGCGTGTTGGGTTTGCTCATCGGCATCGGCATCGCGCAGGGATTACATCTGCTGATCCCCTCGCTTCCGGTGCATACGCCGTGGTTGTTCGCGCTGTTGGCCGAGTTGACCGCTATCAGCATCGGTTTGGCGGCGGGAGTCGCCCCGGCATTGCGTGCGGCACGCCTCGATCCGGTGGAGGCGTTGCATGCGGAATAAGAAAATGATTTTTACGTTAGCGCCTTCTCCCACCGGGGGAGGGTTGGGGTGGGGGAACACTTGTTGAGTTATATTTTAGGATTTTCATGCTGAGTTATCGCCATGCTTTTCACGCGGGCAATCATGCCGATGTGCTGAAGCATTTCGTCGAGTTGGAATTGCTGCGCTATCTGGCACAAAAAGACAAACCGTTCTGGTACATCGACACCCATGCCGGTGCTGGATGTTATGAGCTGGATAGCGAGTACGCCGAGAAGAATGCCGAATACGAAAGCGGCATCGCGCGCCTATGGGATGCCACTGACCTGCCCGCATCGCTGGCAGAATATGTGGCGATGGTCAAATACTTCAACCCGGAAGGTGTGTTGCATCTGTACCCCGGCTCACCCTTGGTCGCGCTGGATTCCATGCGCGAACAGGATCGGTTGCGCTTGTTTGAACTGCATCCGTCCGACTTTGACATCCTCGAACAGAACTTCGCCGAAAACAGCACACATGTCCTCATGCAAAAGGCCGATGGCTTTGGCGCACTCAAAGCCCTGCTGCCACCACCACCACGTCGTGCACTGGTGCTCATCGATCCTCCCTATGAAGAAAAACAGGATTACCAACGCGTGGTCAGCGCGTTGCAAGAAGGCTTGAAACGCTTCGCTACCGGCACTTACGCCGTGTGGTATCCGCAATTGCAGCGCAGTGAATCAGAGCAACTCCCAGAGAAATTGAAACAGCTAGACGTGAAGAGCTGGCTGCATGTTGCTCTTACCGTCCACACTCCCGATGAAGACGGCTTCGGTATGCACGGCAGTGGCATGTTCATCCTCAATCCGCCGTGGACACTGCATGCCACTTTGCAGGAGGTGATGCCGGTTTTGGCTGAGAGGCTGGGGCATGACGGGCAGGGGAGTTTTGTGTTGGAACAGCAGGCGGCGTGAGTCAATAGCATGTCTGATACGGGAAATACAGCAAAGTCCTGCGACATCTTCTGCTCAGTCGTTGATAACTACGGTGATATCGGTGTGTGTTGGCGTCTGGCACGGCAGTTGTCCAAAGAACACGGCATGGCTATACGACTGTGGGTGGATGATCTGCGCAGCTTCGGCAAGTTGTGTCCCGAGCTGGATGTGGGCTTGGAGATGCAGGTGTGTCGTGGGGTGCAGATTCATCATTGGGAAGATGTATTGACTGTTGTCGAACCTGCCGACTTGGTCATTGGTGCATTCGCCTGCGAGATTCCCAAGACCTATGTGGAAGCCATGGCGTTGCGACAACCCCAATCGGTATGGCTGAATCTGGAATATCTCTCTGCTGAAGATTGGGTGGAGGGTTGCCATAAGTTGCCATCGCCGCATCCGACTTTGCCACTAATTAAATACTTTTTCTTCCCCGGGCTCACCGAAAAGACGGGGGGCTTGTTGCTGGAGCATGATCTGCTGCAGCAACGTGATGCATTTCAGTCCGATGCCGAAGTGCAGGGGCGCTATTGGCGCGGTCTTGGCGTGCTGGAGCGCGTGGCGGGAGAGTTGCGCGTGTCTCTGTTTGGCTATGAGAACGAGGCGATGGAGGATTTGCTGCACGCATGGGAAAACGGTTCACAGCTTGTGACCTGTTTGTTGCCCGAAGGTCGCTCTGTGCCACAGGTGAAGGCATTCTTTGGACAGGCGGCGGGCAAGGCGGGTGAAATCTGGCAGCGTGGCAATCTGCGCGTGCATGTGCTGCCTTTCGTCGAGCAGGAGCGCTACGATGAACTACTGTGGGCGTGCGATATCAATTTTGTGCGCGGCGAAGATTCCTGTGTGCGTGCGCAATGGGCGGCACGACCTTTCATCTGGCAGATATACCCGCAGCATGATGGGGTGCATCTGCAAAAGCTGGAAGCACTGTGGGGGCGTTACGCGGCGAGTTTGCCGCCTGCGACAGCGCAGGCTGTACACGATTTGTGGCTGGCATGGAACGGTGGGGCAGACATTGCCGGAGCTTGGCAGCGTTTTGTGGCGCAACGGGAAGTGTTGGACGCACATGGCAGGGATTGGGCACAACACCTTTCAGGCAACAACCTTGCTTTGAATCTGCTGGATTTTTTCAGCCAAACTGAATAGAATCCGCGCCTAAATTTTTTTTGGGTAGTCAAACATGAAAACAGCACAAGAACTCCGCGCCGGTAACGTGATCAATGTTGGCGGCGAACCGATGGTGATCCTGAAGGCCGAATACAGCCGTTCGGGTCGTAACGGCTCCGTGGTCAAGATGAAGATGAAGAACCTGCTGACCGAGTCCGCTAAGGAAACGGTGTATGCGGCGGACGACAAGTTTGACCAGATCATCCTCGACAAGAAAGAATGTACCTACACCTACTTCGCCGACCCGATGTACGTATTCATGGACACCGAATACAACCAGTACGAAGTCGAGAAGGAGAATGTCGGCGACGTAGTGAACTATCTGGCTGACGGTATGGAAGACATCTGCGAAGTGGTGTTCTACGACGGTAAGGCCATCTCGGTCGAACTGCCTAACACCATCGTGCGTGAGATCGAGTACACCGAGCCTGCTGTACGCGGTGACACCTCCGGCAAGGTGATGAAGCCGGCCAAGTTGAAAGGTTCCGGTTTCGAATTGCCCGTGGCAGCGTTCATCGAGATCGGCGACAAGATCGAGATCGATACCCGCACTAACGAGTTCAAGAAACGTGCGAACTGAGTCTGGTTTGTCGAAGGAATAAAAAGAGCCGCTGAGAAGCGGCTCTTTTTTCGTTGTCATTCCGGCGCAGGCCGGAATGACGGTGAGTTACAGCTTCTCTACGCTGTAGATTGCGACCAGCTTGTGTGTCTCACCTGGGTTCAGGGTGACGATGTTTTCCAGTGCGTTGCCACTTTCCACGCAGACCATGTCGCGGTGTAGCGCTGGGCCGAAGTCGCCCATCTTCTCGGCTTTTTCCGTCCACGGATTCCACACCACGGTGGATTGGCTACCCTGCTTGGAGATGCGGATGGCGCGCTTGAACCCCTTGTCCTCGATCACGCAATCAGCCGTTGTGTTCACATACACGCGATCCACTTCGCTTTCGATGACGATGCCATCCTGTTGGGTGAAGCGTGCGAAATCTTTCACCTTATCTAGGTATTCACATTTTTCTAAACCACGGATCGTCATGTTTTCAACATCGCTGATCTGCAAGTAAGTGTGTAGTGCTTCGCCGAGTTCGAAAGCGGCTTTGCCGGTGTTAGTCGTGATGAGTTCGACACGCAGTGCCTTGCCTACGGTGACTTCGAGTTGCGCGGTGGAAGCCTGTGGCCATTGCGCACGGGTGGTGTCGCTGTCGATCAAGCCGAAGCGCAGGAAGGTCGCACCATCCGGCAGTGCCTTGGTTTCCAGCACACCCCAGGGTACGGTGCGTGCATAGCCGTGACCAGGTAATTTGCTGTCGTCCTTGTGCGGGCCGAACCAAGGCCAGCAGATCGGCACGCCGCCGCGAATGGATTTTCCCGGCGCAAACTTGGCTCGGGGTGACAGCCAGATCACGGGCTCTTCGCCACGAGGCTGGAAGGTGGCGATGTGCGCGCCCTGTAGCGCGATGTTGCACAAGGCGTGCTTATTCGCGACTTCCGCGATGATCATGCCTTCCGCGATCTCTTTGAATTGCACGTGGTTGCTGATGGCGAAGCGCTGGTTGAGTTCAGCTAAAGTCATGGTCGTTCCTTATCGATTTAAATTCAGGATTGGTCGGCAGGCGGTGCGATCTTCAGCACTTCTTCCAGCGTGGTGAGGCCGGCGGCGATCTTCTGCGCCCCGGAGATGCGTAGCGGTTTCATGCCTTCGCGGCTGGCTTGTTCACGCAGTGCGGCAAGATTGGTCTCGGCGGAGATGATCTTGCGTACTTCCGGTGACATGAGCAGTATCTCGTAGATGCCGATGCGTCCGGAGTAGCCTGTCATGCGGCACTCCAGACAGCCTTGTGGGCGTTGCATCTGTGTCGGGCGCGCGGCTTTCCACGGAGCGACCAGATGATCCCACATCTCGTTTTCAGTCTCTTGTATCGGGAGTGGCTGTTTGCAATGCGGACACAATGTTCGTACCAAGCGTTGCGCCATGATGCCTAGCACCGTGGCGTTGATCAGATAGGAGGGGACGCCTAGATCGAGCAGGCGGGTGATGGCAGAAGGCGCATCGTTGGTATGTAGAGTGGAAAGCACCAAGTGGCCGGTGAGTGCCGCCTGGATCGCCATGTCGGCAGTCTCCAGGTCGCGGATCTCGCCCACCATGATGATGTCTGGATCCTGCCGCATCAGCGCGCGCACGCCGTCGGCGAAGCTCAGGTCGATGCCCTGCTGGACTTGCATCTGATTGAACGAGGGTTCGACCATTTCGATCGGGTCTTCCAACGTACACACGTTTACTTCCGGCGTCGCCAGATGTTTAAGTGTGGAATAGAGGGTTGTCGTTTTGCCGGAACCGGTGGGGCCGGTGACGAGGATGATGCCGTTTGGCTTGTTGGTCATCTGCTCCCAGCGCATGCGGTCGTCATCGGAGAATCCCAATTCGGAAAAATCACGCACCAACACTTCCGGGTCGAAGATACGCATCACCAGTTTTTCGCCAAAAGCCGTGGGCAGGGTGGATAGCCGCAACTCGATCTCTTGCCCATCTTCGGTACGCGTTTTGACGCGGCCATCCTGCGGACGGCGCTTCTCCATCAGATCCATACGTCCCAGCAGTTTGATACGGCTGGTCATCGCGGTGACCACCGACATCGGTAGTTGATGTACTTGATGCAACACACCGTCGATACGAAAACGCACGATGCCCGATTCACGACGCGGCTCGATGTGAATGTCCGAAGCGCGTTGATCAAAAGCGTATTGCCATAGCCAGTCGACGATGTGGACGATGTGCTGATCGTTGGCATCGAATTGTTTGTTGGTCTTGCCCAATTCGACCAGTTGTTCGAACGAGGCGGGGCTGGATGTGTTGGGGTTGGTTTTGGTCGCGCTCTTCACTGAGCGTGCCAAATTGTAGAACTCGACCAGATAACGACTGATGTCGGAGGGGGAGGAGAACACACGCCGGATATTCTTGCGCGAGGTGTGCTTGAGCGTGCTTCTCCCAATCGCGCAGGAAAGGTTCGGCGGTGGCGACGACCAAGTCATGACCTTCGATGCGAAGCGGCATGATGGCAAAGCGATTCGCATAATCGATCGACATCAAATCGGTGAGATTGGAAAAGTCGATCTTCAGCGGGTCGATGTGGAAATATTCCATCCCCACTCTTTTTGCCAACCATTCGGTCAGTGAGTCCAGCGTTAGTGTGCGCAACGGGGGGAGAGATGACTTCCAGCCTTTTTCTGCGATGATCACCAGCGGATGTGCATCGTGCCGATGAAGTCGGTGCTCGGCGATAAGTGCATCGGCATCGGCCTTGCCGGCCATTCCGTCTGCGACCAGCATGTCCAGCACTTCGGACAGCTTGAGTTTATGTTCTGGAATGTCGGCAGCCATCGCTTTCCTACGGTTATATGGTGGAGGCGGCGGGAATTGAACCCGCGTCCGCAAGTCCTCTACAGGCAGTTCTACATACTTAGTCTAGTTATTTGATTTTATCCGGCAGACGCCAACCGACAGGCTGCTACTGGACGAGTCACCTTAATTTTAGCTTCGTACAAAGTGACCCTGCACGACACGATTCTGTGTAAATGACCTCACTCATCGCGGCATTACTGCCTTGAGCCCCTCCACAGACAGCAGGGTGTGAGGTCTAACCGGTTAAGCGGCTAGAGCGTACTTTTCGTCGTTTGCGACTATTGGTTTTCCAGCTGATTTACGAGGTGGCGGGTCCTCGGTATGCCCTACGCTGCTTTGCAACCCACGTCGAAGCCAGGTCGCCCCCGGTTCGGTTTGCTACTAAGCGGTATGGATTGTACAGACTAGTGAGGTGGGGGGCTAGCGGGCTTTGCCATTTTGCAGGAAGCGTGCGAAGTGACGGTCGGCCTTGGTGGCGTGCGAGGCGAACCAATCAAGCAGCAGTAGGTCAGTGCGGAAAGCGAGGTGGCGCGGATCTTCCGTGTTGGCTTTGGCAAGTTGCTCCAGCTCGGTGCAGTTTTCAATGAAACGTTTGTGTTCTTGGGTGTGCCCCTCGGCGAAGGGATATTCATGTTCACGCATCATCTTTTCTTCGATGACGAAAAGACGCTGGCAGTGTTGGGTGAGAAAAGGAAAGATGTCGGCAAAATCACGACAGGCGTCTTGTTCGATCTGAGAGGTGAGGGTGTTGATGCGATCCATCAATAGGCGGTTGTAATCATCCAGCTCAGTCAATCCGGTGTGCTGCTCCTCTTTCCATATCAGCTCGGATTGCAATTCTCCCGTGCCCCAATGCTGCCCTGTGGCCTGATACTCGTAACAACGCTCCAGATAGATCAGCGCAGGAAAATCGTCAGGCGCGATATCGATGCATTGCTTGAGGAGGGGGATGGCCTTGGTGATGTCTTTCAGGTGGTAATAAGCGACCGCCTTTTCAAACATCGCTATGCTTTCGCGTTTGCTCTTGCGCATCTCTTCCGGGTTGTTGTCGAAGACCTCATAGACGGAAAGCGGCTGCGATTTACCTTTTACGCGGATGCGATCCAAAAAGCGGATGTCATATTTTTTGGGGTCGGCAAGGTCATACAGCGTGTTTTGGCTGATGATGAGCGGGGCGTGATAGGTCTTGGTGGCTTCTTCCAGCCGTGAGGTGAGGTTCACGGCGTCACCGATCACTGTACTGTCCATGCGATTGATGCCGCCTACGGTGCCGATCATCACCACACCAGTATTGAGGCCGATGCCGATATGGATAGGAGCATAGCCGGCTCGCTCGCGTCCGGTGTTGTAATAACCCAGTCGTTCCAGCATGGCGATGGCGCCACTCACTGCATCGTCTGCACTATGTTCAAACAAGGCCATGATCGCGTCGCCGATATATTTGTCGATGATGCCGCGATGACGGCTGATGACGGGTTCCATCTGGCTCAGATAGGAGTTGATGAACTCGAAGTTCTCCGCCGGGGTCATGGATTCGGAAAGCGGGGTGAAATCGCGGATGTCGGAGAACATGATGGTCATCTTGCGCTCGACCTGATCGCCGAGTTTGACATCGACGATGCTTTTGGCTTCGAGCAGATTGAGCAACTGGTGCGGCACCAATCGACCGTAGGCAGCCTCAGTCTGTTGCAACAAGGCCAGCGCCTGTTGATGGGCGATGATGACCTTGTGCAAAATCTCCTGAATGCTGTCCTGTGTCGGATTGATGGGGATGTCTTCCCCGTGATGATCTTCGTTCATGCCCCTCCGCCCATCTTTTTTGTTATGGCAGGCATGATAACGCCGATTAACCTTAGATGTAACGCAGTAATGCTAGTGGTGTCAGAGCGCGACCTGTGGCGGGCCAAGTACCCAGATCGGCCTCAGGATCGATATAGCCATAGGTGGCGATGATGCCGGTCATATTGGCGGCTTGTGCCGCCTCCATGTCGCGCAGATCGTCGCCCAAGTAGAGACATTTTTCCGGTGTGATGCCCATCAGTTCGGCGGCGTGCAACAGCGGCATCGGGTGCGGCTTGGCACGGGCGCAAGTGTCGCCGCTCACGAGGCAAGCCGCACGTCGGGCGTAACCGAGCCTTTCCATCAGCGGCACGGTATAACGATGTGGTTTGTTGGTGACGATGCACCAGGGCAGTTCGTGTCGTTCTAGCTCGTTGACTAAAGCGGCCATGCCCGGGAACAGCACGGTATGGTCGCAGATGTGTGACTCGTAATACTGCAGGAAGGCATCGCGCATCTCGTCGTAGCCGGGTGATTCGGGTTCTACATCCATACCCAGCTTGAGTAAGCCGCGTGAACCATGCGAAGCCTGCGGGCGGATGGCCTCTACGGGGAGCGGTGGCAGATCGTGCAATGCGCGCACATGGTTGAGTGCCGCACCCAGATCGGGGGCGGTATCGGCGAAGGTGCCGTCGAGGTCGAATAGGATGGCTTCAGCCACGCTGGCAAGCCACCAAGTAATTGACGCTGCTGTCGCGTCCGAGAGAGTAGTTTTTATCCAGCGGGTTGTAGCTCATGCCGGTTACGTCCGAGACGTTCAGTCCAGCATCACGGCACCATTGCGCCAACTCGGAAGGTTTGATGAACTTGGCGTAATCATGCGTGCCGCGCGGCAGCAGATTGAGTAAATATTCCGCGCCGAGGATGGCGAACAGATAGGACTTGGGGTTGCGGTTGAGCGTGGAAAAGAACACATGGCCGTTCGGTTTCACCAACCGGGCGCAGGCGGCGACCACGGCGGCGGGGTCGGGCACATGCTCCAGCATCTCCATACACGTCACCACATCGAAAGAAGCGGGGCGTTCGGTAGCCAGCGTCTCCACCGCCACCTTGCGATATTCCACCTGCTTGCCGCTTTCCAGCAGGTGCAGCTTGGCCACTTGCAACGATCTATCGGCGAGATCGATGCCCGTTACCGTCGCACCCGCACCGGCTAGTGCCTCGCTCAGGATACCGCCACCGCAACCCACATCCAGCACGGTCTTGCCGGAAAGCGAGGCGAGGCGGTCGATGTAACCCAGACGCAGCGGGTTGATCTCGTGTAGCGGTTTGAATTCGCTGTTCGGATCCCACCACTTGTGGGCGAGTTGCGAGAATTTTTCCAGTTCGATGGGGTCGGCGTTGGACATGGTATGAACCTTGTTAGATAGGTGGGCGACTTTAACAAAACTCCCTGCAATAGCCAAACGAGCAAGCTCGATTCATTGCATTGCCTGAAGTGAAGTTTACCCATGCCACGCCGCACCCACTCTGCCGATTACTCGGCACGAACAGCGAAGCGCCTGTCACACAACCGTTCCGTGTGCAATTTGATGACCAAGCCATCAGCGACGCTTTTTTTCGCCCTCAGCTCAAGCTGGCTATTAGGCAAGATATTGAGACACCCAACGGCATATTGACCGAATGAGCATGGGCAGGTAGGGTGCGCGCAGCGACATACATGGGCTCATATGGCGTGGTGACGGGAGCTTACGGCATTGTCGGGCGCGTTAGGAGTGATGCTGGGAAACCATTCCGAGCCTGATACCTTTTCCCAATTGCCGTGAAGCTATATTGATTTTTAACCATTCAGGAGTGTTTTAATAATTATGAAAGTCCTCAGACAGTTCTCTCTATTATTGGCCAGCATCATGCTTGTCTCCACCGCACAGGCTGACGACAAACTTTCAGATATTGAAAAGCGCATGGTGGGTTTATGGGAATGTCATATAGATCATGCATACAACAGCCCAGAGCTCTATGTGCAGCAGCTCTATGGAGATCGCACCATGAAACTTTATGTGACCAAGGAGCAGAGCGAGAAAGCCGTCAAGGAGCGGGAAGAGTTTGATAAATTGTTAGTCAATTTGACCAAGGAACTACAGGAATCCCTTAGAGCCACCCGAACCAAGGCAGAGAATGAACTCGGAATGGGAGAGCACTGGGTATCTGCATCATGGTTGGTTACGGCAGATTCTGTTTACACCCAAAGACAAGGGGATGAGGCAGTAGATGATCATATTGTGGATCCAAAAGTGCAGTTCCAACAAAATGGCGAGATGTGGCTAAACTATCCCAAGCCGGATCCTGCAGCCAAATGCCGCAAACTTGATGCGCTGCCAGAAAAATATAAATGGTGATAGAGCGGGTTAATAAAATCGGGAGGGAGTGAATGCAGCCCCCGTTCTTTGTGTTCTACCCTCGTACCTAGCCGCAATCCACTACGATCAGTTTGAGCGGCGTAGCCACATCAAATTCTGCAACAACGTTGAGATATGGTCGGCGATATTGCCGACCTTTCTAACAGCATGCGATTTTGCCGCTCCCGTTACCGCTGGCTGCAAGAGCCTAGTTTTCTTGCAGCTAACGCTGTGCATGATTCGCCAGATAGTGCTATGGGCCCGATTTGTCTTGCCTGAATGCGGGCTGTTTCAGGGTAGTCGGGGTGAGAGGCTGCTGTGCTAGAATGCGCACTTCGTTTTAATGCCTCACTGGCTCATTTATAGGTCGCTCATGGAACAACAATTCGCTAAAGAAACCCTGCCAGTCAGCCTTGAAGAAGAGATGCGCAAGTCCTACTTGGACTATGCCATGAGTGTGATCGTGGGTCGTGCGCTGCCCGATGTGCGCGACGGTCTGAAGCCGGTGCACCGCCGCGTGTTGTTTGCCATGCACGAGCTTTCCAATGACTGGAACCGTGCTTACAAGAAGTCGGCGCGTATCGTCGGCGATGTGATCGGTAAATATCATCCGCACGGCGACACGGCGGTGTACGACACCATCGTGCGTATGGCGCAGGACTTCTCGCTGCGCTACACGCTGGTGGACGGACAGGGTAACTTCGGTTCGGTGGATGGCGATAATGCGGCGGCGATGCGTTATACCGAAATTCGCATGGCGAAGATCGCGCATGAGTTGCTCGCCGATCTGGACAAGGAGACGGTGGACTTCGGGCCGAACTACGACGGTTCCGAACATGAGCCGCTGGTGTTCCCGGCGCGCTTCCCCAATCTGCTGGTGAACGGTTCTTCCGGTATTGCCGTGGGTATGGCGACCAACATCCCCCCGCACAACATGAGCGAAGTGGTGGATGCCTGTCTGGCGTTGTTGAAGAACCCGGACATGGACATCGAGCAATTGATCGAGATCGTACCCGCACCGGACTTTCCGACTGCTGGCTTCATCTACGGACTGGCAGGTGTGAAGGAAGGCTATCGCACCGGGCGTGGTCGCGTGGTGATGCGTGCGCGTACCCATTTCGAGGATATCGGCAAGGGTGACCGTCAGGCCATCATCATCGACGAACTGCCGTATCAGGTGAACAAAGCCAACTTGCTGATGAAGATCGGTGAGATGGTGCGCGAGAAGCGCATGGAAGGTATCTCCGAGATTCGCGACGAGTCGGATAAGTCCGGCATGCGCGCAGTGATCGAACTCAAGCGCGGCGAGAACGCCGAAGTGATCCTGAATCAGTTGTACAAAGACACGCCGATGCAGGACAGCTTTGGTATCAACATGGTCGCGATCATCGACGGCCAGCCGAAGCTGCTCAATCTCAAGCAGGTCATCGAGGCGTTCCTGCGCCATCGCCGCGAAGTTGTGACGCGCCGCACCATATTTGAACTGCGTAAGGCGCGCGAACGCGGCCACATCTTGGAAGGCTTGGCTGTTGCGCTATCCAATGTGGACGAGATCATCGCGCTGATCAAGGCGGCACCGACACCGGCGGATGCCAAGCGTGAGTTGATGGCACGTTCGTGGCGCTCATCGCTGGTGGAAGACATGCTGTCTCGCGTCAGCGATGCCTCGCGTCCCGATGGTCTGGCACCCGAATTCGGTTTGGTGGGCAAAGGCAAAGATCGCGGTTATTACCTGTCCGATGCGCAAGCGCAAGCCATTTTGGAATTGCGTCTGCAACGCCTGACCGGATTGGAACAAGACAAGATCGTCGGTGAATATCGCGAGGTGATGGATAAGATCGCCGACCTGCTGGATATCTTGGCGAAACCGGAGCGGGTGACACAGATCATCGGCGACGAGTTGGTGACGATACGCTCACAGTTTGGCGACAAACGCCGCAGCGAGATCATCACGCACACGCAAGACCTGAGCATGGAAGATCTCATCGCGCCGGAAGATGTGGTGGTCACTATGTCGCATGGTGGCTACATGAAGGCGCAGAAGCTGGATGAATACCGTGCGCAGAAACGTGGTGGGCGCGGCAAGCAGGCGACGGCGACCAAGGAAGACGATTTCGTCGACAACCTGTTTATCGCCAATACGCACGATTACATCCTGTGCTTCTCCAACCGTGGTCGCGTGTACTGGCTCAAAGTCTATGATGTGCCACAGGGCACGCGGATCAGTCGCGGCAAGCCCATCGTGAACCTGTTGCCGCTGGAAGCGAACGAGAAGATCAACGCCATCTTGCCGGTGAAGGAATTCTCCGAAGATCAGTTCGTGTTCTTCGCCACCACCGACGGCACGGTGAAGAAGACGCCGTTGTCCGATTTCGCCAACCCGCGCAAGGCTGGCATCATCGCCATCAATCTGGATGAGGGCGATTTCCTCATCGGTGTGGCGATCACGGATGGCAAGCACGACATCATGTTGTTCTCCGACGAAGGTAAAGCGGTGCGCTTCGATGAGAACGATGTGCGCTCAATGGGCCGTGTGACGCGCGGTGTGCGCGGCATGAATCTAGCCAAGGGCGGCAAAGTGATCGCACTGCTGGTGGCGGGTGACGAGACGCAGACTGTGTTGACTGCGACCGAGAATGGTTTCGGCAAGCGCACACCGATCACTGAATACACCCGTCACGGACGCGGTACGCAGGGCATGATCGCGATTCAGACCTCCGAGCGTAACGGCAAGGTGGTGGCGGCGACGCTGGTCACGACGGAAGACGAGATCATGCTGATCGGTACCAATGGCGTACTGATCCGCACCCGCGTCAAAGAGATCCGCGAGATGAGCCGCGCTACACAAGGCGTGACCTTGATGAATCTGGGCAAGGGCGAGAAGCTGGCCGGTTTGAGCCGCATCGCCGAGACGGAAGAAGAATCTGAATAACCTCTGAGGAGAGCACGGTATGACGATCTACAACTTCAGCGCGGGGCCGGCAGTATTGCCGAAAGAAGTGTTGCAGCAGGCACAGGCGGAATTGCCCAACTGGCACGGTAGCGGCATGTCGGTGATGGAGATGTCGCACCGTGGCAAGGAATACATGGGCATCCATGCCCAAGCCGAAGCTGATCTGCGCGAGTTGATGGGCATCCCCGCCAACTACAAGGTGCTGTTCCTGCAAGGCGGTGCGCATCTGCAATTCTCGATGATTCCGTTCAATCTGTTGCGCGGCAAGCTTTCCGCCGACTACGTGAATACCGGCGAGTGGTCGAAGAAGGCCATCGGCGAAGCGAAGAAATTCTGCAATGTGAACGTGGTGGCGAACAACGCCGATAAGAACTGCACTTATGTGCCTGCATTCGATACTTGGAAGCTGGATAAGAATGCAGCTTATGTACATTACACGCCGAACGAAACTATCGGCGGTGTCGAGTTCAACTGGATTCCCAACACCGGCGAAGTGCCGCTGGTTGCGGATATGTCTTCCAACATCCTGTCGCGTCCGGTCGATGTGTGGAAGTACGGCCTGATCTACGCCGGTGCGCAGAAGAACATCGGCCCCGCCGGGCTGACCTTGGTCGTCGTGCGCGACGACTTGGTCGGGCATGCCGATCCGCGTTTGCCGACCATGCTGGACTACAAGACGCATGCCGAAAACGATTCGATGTACAACACGCCGCCCACTTTCGCCATCTATATGGCAGGGCTGGTGTTCCAGTGGTTGAAGAAGAACGGCGGCATCGGTGTGATGGAGCAGAAAAACATCGCCAAAGCGAACCTGTTGTACGCAGCCATCGACGCCAGCAACGGTTTTTACAATTGCCCGGTGAACAAGGCGGATCGTTCGCGCATGAACGTGCCCTTCACGCTGAAGGACGCGAATCTGGACGGTGACTTCCTGAAACAAGCGGATGCGCGCGGTTTGTTGCAACTCAAGGGGCATCGTTCTGTGGGCGGCATGCGTGCTTCGATCTACAATGCCATGCCGCTGGAAGGCGTGCAAGCGTTGGTGGATTTCATGAATGAGTTTGCGCGGAGCAAGGGCTAGTCGGCACGGCTCATCCAAATGGCTCGCACCTTCAACATCCAGACGTTGAACAACATCTCACCTTCAGGCTTGAAGCGTCTGCCTGCGGATCGCTACGTGACGGGGAATAACGTCGCTCAACCGGACGCGATCCTGGTGCGGTCTCACGATATGCTGGAGATGGATATTCCGGCGAGTGTGTTGGCCATCGCGCGTGCCGGTGCCGGAACCAACAACGTGCCGGTCAAGCAGATGAGCGCGCGCGGTGTGCCCGTGTTCAATGCGCCCGGTGCAAACGCCAATGCGGTAAAAGAATTAGTCGTTACGGGCATGCTGCTGGCTTCGCGCAACATCGCCCCCGCGTTGCGATTTGTGGCGGGATTGCAGGGTGATGATGCGACGCTGCACCAATTGGTCGAAGCGGGTAAAAAGAATTTTGCGGGAACTGAATTGCGTGGACGCACGCTGGGTATCGTCGGGCTCGGTGCGATCGGGCGCTTGGTGGCGGACACAGCCATCGGCCTCGGTATGCAGGTGATCGGTTACGATCCAGAGATCACGGTGGAGGCGGCATGGAGCCTGTCTTCGCAGGTGAGGAAGGCGTCCAGCATCGAAGAGCTGCTCAAGCATAGCGACTTCGTGACCTTGCATGTGCCGCTGTTGGATGCGACGCGGAATCTGATCGACGCCAAGCGCGTGGCGCTGATGAGATCGGGCGCGGTGCTGCTGAATTTCTCGCGCGATGCCATCGTGAGCGAAGACGCGGTGTTGGCAGGGTTGGCGAACAGACATCTGCGCTGTTATGTGTGCGATTTCCCCAGCCGCAAGACGCAAGGCAACGACAATGTCATCGCCTTGCCGCATCTGGGTGCTTCCACGGAAGAGGCGGAAGAGAATTGCGCGGTGATGGTCGTGGAGCAACTGCGCGAATATTTGGAGCATGGCAATATCAGCAACACGGTGAATTTCCCCAACGTGGTCATGGCGCGCGAATCCGCCTTCCGTCTGGCGGTCGCCAATGCCAATGTGCCGAACATGCTGGGGCAGATTTCTAGCGCACTGGCTCAGGCGGGCATTAACATTCACAACATGATGAACAAATCGCGCGGCGAGATGGCCTACACCTTGGTTGATACCGATACCGCACCGCCTGCCGAATTGATCGCCCAGATCGCCGCCATCCCCGGGGTGCTGGTGGTGCGGGCATTGCCGCTGGAGGCGGAAGCATGAGCGACGAATTGAAAAAATATCGCGAACAGATCGACCATATCGACGACGAGTTGCTGCGTCTGTTCAGTGAGCGCGCCAAGTTGGCGCAGCAGATCGGTCATGCCAAAGGCAATGGTGCGGTATTGCGCCCGGAGCGCGAGGCGCAGGTGTTGCAACGCTTGACACAGGCGAACGGCGGGCCATTGTCCGCGCAGGCCGTGACGCAGCTGTTCACCGAAGTCATGTCGCAATGCCGTGCGCTGGAAGCGCCCTTGCGTGTGGCCTATCTGGGGCCGCATGGGACGTTCAGCGAAGCGGCGGTGTTTCAGCGTTTCGGCCAAGCAGCGGAAGGCGTGCCTGCTGATTCTATCGATGGCGTGTTTGCTGCCGTGGAGAGCGGTGCGGCGAATTACGGTCTGGTGCCGGTGGAGAATTCCACCGAAGGTGCGGTGGGACGTACCCTTGATCTGTTGCTGAACAGCAATCTCAAGATATGTGGTGAGGTGCTGCTGCAAGTACATCAATGCCTGATGTCAAATGAGAATGAGCTGTCGCTCATCCGCAAGGTCTACTCGCATCCGCAATCATTCGGCCAATGTCAGAACTGGTTGCATGCGCACCTGCCGCATGCAGAGCGTATCACTGCATCGAGCAATGCCGATGCCGCTCGCCTAGCAGCTGAAGAATCCTATGCGGCGGCAGTGGCGGGCGTTCAGGCGGCAGGGCATTTCAAATTGAAGCTGCTGGCACAGAACATCGAAGACGATGCACGCAACACCACACGTTTTCTCGTCATCGGCAAGCAGGATGTGGCACCGTCTGGTAAGGATAGGACTTCGCTGGTGATGTCTGCGCAGAATCGTCCGGGCGCGGTGCATGACCTGCTGGTGCCGCTGGCGCAGAACGGTGTATCCATGACCAAGTTGGAGTCGCGCCCATCGGGTACCGGTCTGTGGGAATACGTGTTCTATGTGGATATCGAAGGTCATCAGTCTGATGCCAAAGTGGCCGCTGCACTGGCACAGCTCAAACAGATCGCCGCCTTCGTCAAGGTGCTGGGTTCATATCCAGTGGCGGTGTGAAAATAGATTAACTATGCCGTCATCCCCGCCTACGCGGGAGTGACAAGAGAGAATTTGAAGGTTTTGAAATGAATTACTGTGATCTAGCACCCTCCTATATTCGTTCCATCGCGCCTTATCAGC
This sequence comes from uncultured beta proteobacterium, assembly GCA_963822425.1. GTDB lineage: Bacteria > Pseudomonadota > Gammaproteobacteria > Burkholderiales > Gallionellaceae > Sideroxyarcus. Next base: position 38,910 of record CAWGHS010000006.1, on the reverse strand, counting down.
CGGGGAAGCCCATCTCCGAGCTGGAGCGCGAGTTGGGCATCACCGGCATCATCAAACTGGCCTCGAACGAGAATCCGCTGGGCGCGAGCCCGGCTGCCGTCGCCGCCATGCAGAATGCGATCAAGACTATCGCCTTGTATCCAGACGGCAACGGTTTCGAGTTGAAAGACGCGTTGGTGAAACGCTACGGTGTGGCGCATAACAATGTGACTTTGGGCAATGGCTCTAATGATCTGCTGGAATTGGCTGCGCGAGCATTCTTGCAACCCGGCGACAAGGTGGTGTATTCAGCACATGCTTTTGCGGTGTATGCGTTGGCGACCCAAGCCGTGGGAGCGACCGGCATCAGCGTTCCGGCGACCAAGGGTTTCGGTCATGATCTGAAAGCGATGTTGAAGGCGGCCAAGGACAACAAGGTCAAGATCGTTTTCATCGCCAACCCGAACAATCCGACCGGCACGTTTCTGAGCGCGGAAGAGTTGCAAGCGTTCATGCGCGGACTGCCCGAGAATATTCTGGTGCTACTGGATGAGGCGTACAACGAATATCTGCCGGAAGATAAACGCTATGATTCCGTCGCATGGCTGAAAGAGTTTCCCAATCTCATCATCTCGCGCACCTTCTCCAAGGCTTACGGCTTGGCGGGTCTGCGCGTGGGTTATGCACTGGCGCACGAGCAGGTGACGGACATGATCAACCGCGTGCGCCAGCCGTTCAATGTGAACAGCGTGGCGCAGGCGGCGGCAGTGGCCGCTTTGCGCGATGTTTCGTTTGTGAAGAAGACCTTTGAGTTGAACCAGCGCGGCATGGCACAGATCACTGACGGTCTGACCAAGCTGGGATTGGAATACATTCCCTCGTTTGGCAACTTCGTGGCGTTCCGCATCGGCGGCGCAACGGCGATGTACCGACGCTTGCTCGAACTGGGCGTGATCGTGCGCCCGATAGCCAACTACGACATGCCAGATTGGTTGCGCGTCAGCATCGGTCTGGAAAGTGAAAATGCAAAATTTTTGCATGCGCTCAAGCATGCGATAGGAGAAGTGAAATGATCATCGTTATGGGTAATGAAACCACCGAGCAGCAGATCGACACGGTGGTGAAAAAATTGGAAGCGGCCGGGCTGAAGGCCAATATCTCGCGCGGCGTGGAGCGCACGGTCATCGGTGCCATCGGTGACGAGCGCAAGCTGGATGCGGATATGTTCACCTCGCTGCCGGGCGTGGAATCGGCGATGCACATCGCCAAGCAGTACAAGATCGTGTCGCGTGAATCGCACAAACAGAACACGGTGGTCGATATCGCCGGTGTGCCGCTGGGCGGCAAGCAGATTCAGATCATTGGAGGCCCCTGCTCGGTGGAGACTCAAGAGCAGATGGATCTGTCGGCCAAGTATGTGAAAGAGGCTGGTTGTCGTTTGATGCGCGGTGGTGCGTTCAAACCGCGTACCAGCCCGTACACCTTCCAGGGTAAAGGGGTGGAGGGGTTGGAGATGTTCCGTAAGGCTGCGGACAAATTCAAACTGCCTATCGTCACCGAGTTGATGGATGCGCGCCAACTGGATGCGTTCCTCGAATACGACGTGGACGTGATCCAGATCGGTACCCGCAACATGCAGAACTTCGATCTGCTGAAAGAGGTCGGGCGCATCAATAAGCCAGTCATCTTGAAACGCGGCATGTCGGCGACCATCAGCGAGTGGCTGATGGCTGCGGAATACATCGCGGCGGGCGGCAACCACAACATCATCTTCTGCGAGCGTGGCATCCGCACCTTCGAGACTTACTACCGCAACGTGCTCGACGTGACGGCCATCCCAGTGCTGAAAAAAGAGACGCACCTGCCGGTGATCGTCGATCCTTCGCATGCGGGTGGCAAAGCGTGGATGGTGCCTGCGTTGTCGCAAGCAGCGATTGCCGCCGGTGCGGACGGTCTGCTGGTCGAGATGCATCCCAGCCCCTGCGACGCATGGTGCGATGCCGATCAGGCATTGACGCCGGAGGAATTGAAGAACTTGATGGGTACGCTGGGTGCGATTGCAGGAGCGATTGGACGCACGCTGTAAGTGGATCATTGCTTCCCTCTCCCTCTGGGGGAGGGTTAGGGTGGGGGAAGACCTTGGTTGAACCGCAATTTAAAAAGATCGTCATCTTTGGCGTCGGACTGATCGGTGGATCGTTCGCGCTGGCGTTGCGTAAGGCGGGAGCAGTGGGTGAAGTGGTTGGCTTTGGTCGCAGTGCCGCGACCTTGTTGGAAGCCAAGCAGCTAGGCATCCTCGATCGCATCGGCAACGATGTCGCGCGCGAAGTAGGCGATGCGGACATCGTTCTGCTCGCCACGCCCGTGGCGCAGATGGCCGAGATATTTTCCCTCATCGCCCCCCATCTTGGAGCACAGACGCTGGTGACCGATGGGGGTAGCACCAAGGGTGACGTGGTGATAGCGGCGCGCTTGAAACTCGGCAATAAGTTGGCACAGTTCATTCCTGCGCATCCTGTTGCCGGTGCAGAGAAGAGCGGTGCGGCGGCAGCACTGGCCGATCTGTATCAGGGTAAGAAGGTCGTGCTTACGCCATTGCCGGAAAACAGCGCAGAGTCGGTGGCGCGTGTGCGCAAGGCATGGGAGTTGTGCGGCGCGAATGTGAGCGAGTTGACGCCACAACAACACGATGAAGTGTTCGCGGCGGTGAGCCATCTGCCGCATCTGCTGTCGTTCACGCTAGTGCATGATCTGGCGCAGCGCGATAACAAGGAGCAACTGCTTTCTTTTGCTGCCAGCGGCTTCCGTGACTTTACCCGCATCGCTGCCAGCTCTCCCGAGATGTGGCGCGATATCAGTTTAGCCAACCGCGAAGCTTTGATGCTTGAAGTGAAACGATACGCCGACGAACTCTATGTCGTGTATCAAGCGCTGGAGAACAACGACGCTGCCAAGCTGGAAGAGATGTTCAGTCTGGCACGCGAAGTGCGCAGTGCGTGGACACAACAATAACTCATGCGCAATTCTTGGCGATGACTACTAAACTGTATAACGTCAGCGAAGTTGAAATTGAGGCTGCAATTGATGGCAGCAAGATTCAGTCTATTGGCGGGGGCATTTATCCTCGGCTTTGTCTCGGGATTGAGTTAAATGTAAAAGCGGACTCTTTCCCAGTCGTGGATACAAGGTATTCGATTTATCTTGGTGCTGTGATTGCTGAGTTGATGGTGGGTAATGAAAAAATTAGTGACTCACTTCCAAAATCTCTAGATCACCTTTGTTACAACTACGGTTTCCGTGAAAATCTATATTTGGAATTCCCTCTCGACCTAAAACGTGTGGAATGGTTAGAGCGTCAACGACAAGGCATTGCGATATCTGCACTTATTCGGCTTCGAATATCAATATTGACTCTTGGCGAGCGAAGAGGGGCATCTGATGAGCCTAAGCCACCAGTAGCCTTTCGCGATGCTGCCTACGCAAATGGCGATGTGCCTTTTGATATTCCAGAGGCACATTGGCGCGAGAAAGTTTTGCCAGGGTTGGGTTATGGCAAAGTAATGACGATTGAGTTGCCTGTGATTAGTATGGAGTCGTGCAAAGCGTTGGAACATTCTTTTAAAGCCTTGGAAAAAGCACAAAGGCATTTTTCTTATGGAATGTATGATGACGCTGTGGGCGCTTGTCGTGTGGCTCTTGAGCAATTTTTTGAGCCAATGGATAAGGGCGATGGATCTGGAAAGACAATCCCAAAACTGAATAAGAGTTGGGAGACTCGGTTGGGTAAAGCATCATACGAATGGCTTGATGCATCGTTGAGCGCAATAAAGGATGCAGCAAACAAGCCCCATCACAGTCCTAATGATCATTTTGATCGCCTTGGCGCTCAAATGCTTCTGACTGTAACAACAGCATTGATTTCATATGCCGCGCAACAGATGTCTTCCAATGCGGTAACGCAGTAACTTTAATATGACCTCCATCGAGTTTTTTGATCTTCCTCCTTTGATGTCCGCACAAGGCACCGTGCGTCTACCCGGTTCCAAGAGCATCTCCAATCGCGTGTTATTGCTGGCGGCGCTGGCGCAAGGCACGACCGAAGTGCGCGACTTGCTCAAGTCGGACGATACCGACCGCATGCTGGATGCGTTGCATACGCTCGGTGTGAAGGTGGAATCGCTCGGCGATAACGCCTATCGCGTTACTGGATGCGGCGGTAATTTTCCGGTGAAAGAAGCAAAGCTATTTTTAGGTAACGCAGGTACAGCCTTTCGTCCGTTGACGGCTGCATTGGCATTATCTGGAGGCAGTTACGAGTTGTCGGGTGTGCCGCGCATGCACGAGCGCCCCATCGGTGACTTGGTGGATGCCTTGCGCCAACTTGGAGCTGACATCCGTTATCTGGGCAAAGAAGGTTTTCCGCCGTTGCTGATATCGCCAGCCAAATTGGCTGGCGATACGGTACAAGTGCGTGGTGACGTGTCGAGCCAATTTCTAACCGGTTTGTTGATGGCGTTGCCGTTGCTTGGTCGCAAGGTCAAGGTCAAGGTGATAGGCAAGCTAATTTCTAAGCCTTATATCGAGATTACGCTGGCAATGATGAGGCGCTTTGGTGGGGAAGTTTTGGGTGATGCGGATTTTGCAGTAGTGCAGGAAAATCCATATACATCGCCTGGTGAGATTTTCGTCGAGGGTGATGCTTCTTCTGCTTCGTATTTTCTGGCAGCCGGTGCCATCGGCGGCGGTCCGGTGCGCGTGGAGGGCGTTGGGACAAACAGTGTTCAGGGCGATATGCACTTCGCTGAAGCTCTGGAAAAGATGGGAGCTGTTATACAGGGATGTTAACTGGATTGAGGCGCGAGCACCTGACAAGCGGAAAACTCAAAGCCATCGACCTCGATTGCAACCACATCCCCGATGCCGCGATGACGTTGGCAGTGGTTGCGCTGTTCGCCGACGGCACGACCACGCTGCGCAACATCGCGAGCTGGCGTGTGAAAGAGACCGACCGCATTGCGGCGATGGCGACTGAACTGCGCAAGGTTGGCGCGACGGTGGAAGAAGGTGCCGATTTCATTCGCATCACGCCGCCCGCCCAGATTAAGCATGCCGCCATCGACACTTACGACGACCACCGCATGGCGATGTGTTTCTCGCTGGCTGCGTTCGGCGGGGCGGGTGTGCGCATCAACGATCCCAACTGCGTGGACAAGACTTTCCCGGATTACTTCGAAAAATTTATGGCTGTAGTTCAGGGCGATTCCCCCACCCCACCCCTCCCCCGGAGGGAGAGGGAGTTAGCGCCGGTCATCGCCATCGACGGCCCGTCAGCCTCCGGCAAGGGCACGGTGGCACAGCGCGTAGCGACGGTGCTGGGCATGCATTATCTGGATAGTGGTGCCTTATATCGTCTGCTGGGTTTGGCGGCGCAGAGAGCGTGGTGTAGCGCTAGAGGCGGAGGAACAGCTGGCTGCGTTGGCGGGACAGGTCGATATCCGCTTTGAAGGTGAGGATATCTGGCTGGATGGAAGCAAGGTGGGCGACGAGTTGCGTACCGAGGAAGCCGGTTCAGCAGCCTCAAAAATCGCGGCTTTGCCCAAGGTGCGCGCGGCTTTGCTGGATAAACAGCGGGCTTTCCGGCAGGCGCCGGGCTTGGTTGCCGATGGCCGTGACATGGCGTCGGTGGTGTTCCCGGATTCGGTACTGAAGATATTCCTGACCGCCAGCGCCGAAGCGCGCGCGGATCGTCGATATAAACAGTTGAAAGAAAAAGGGATGGGTGCTAATATCGCCGCCCTTTTGCAAGATATACGGGCGCGCGACGAGCGAGATACACAACGTAGCGTGGCTCCATTGCAACAGGCGCAAGGTGCGAGCTTGCTGGATACGACCTCTCTGAACATCGAGCAGGCGGTGCAGGAAGTGCTAGATCGCTACCGTGCGTTGGAGTCCAAATAGAGCCATTCTGTTTGGGTTGACTAACTAACCCCCGCTCATCACGGGATTGTCCTCAAGGTATACCAACATGACTGCAGTCGCTGAAATGGAAAGTTTTGCATCCCTATTTGAAGAGAGCCTGAACCGCAAAGAAATGCGTGCAGGTGAATTGATCACCGCCCAAGTCGTTCGCGTCGAGCAGAACGTAGTGGTCGTGAATGCCGGATTGAAGTCCGAAAGTTTTATTCCCGTTGAAGAATTCAAAGACGCAGCGGGCAACATCGAAGTCAAAGCAGGCGACTTCACCACCGTGGCTATCGAGTCATTGGAGAACGGTTACGGCGAAACGCGCTTGTCGCGCGAAAAGGCTAAACGCCTCGCTGCTTGGATCGATCTGGAACAAGCGATGGAAGAAGGCCGCATCGTTGAAGGTTACGTCAGCGGCAAGGTCAAGGGCGGTCTGACTGCCATGGTGAACGGCATCCGTGCATTCTTGCCCGGTTCGCTGGTGGATACACGTCCGGTCAAGGACACGACTCCATACGAAAACAAGACCATGGAATTGAAGGTCATCAAGCTGGATCGCAAGCGCAACAACGTGGTGGTTTCTCGCCGCGCGGTGTTGGAGGCTTCTCAAGGTGCCGACCGTGAGTCGATGCTGGAGAATCTGAAAGAAGGCGCGATCGTCAAGGGTATCGTCAAGAACATCACCGACTACGGTGCGTTCGTTGACCTGGGTGGTATCGACGGTCTGTTGCACATCACCGACTTGGCATGGCGTCGCGTGAAGCACCCATCCGAAGTGCTGACAGTTGGCGACGAAGTCGAAGCCAAGATACTCAAGTTCGACCAAGAGAAGAATCGTGTTTCTCTGGGCATCAAGCAAATGGGCGATGATCCATGGAACGGTCTGGCACGTCGCTACCCGCAAAGCACACGCCTGTTCGGCAAGGTGACCAACCTGACCGACTACGGTGCATTCGTTGAGATCGAACAGGGTATCGAAGGTCTGGTACACGTGTCCGAGATGGATTGGACCAACAAGAACGTACATCCGTCCAAGGTGGTTTCTTTGGGCGACGAAGTCGAAGTGATGATCCTTGAGATCGACGAACAACGCCGTCGTATCTCCTTGGGTATGAAGCAGTGCAAGTCCAATCCTTGGGATGACTTCGCGCTCAATCACAAGAAGGGCGACAAAGTTAAGGGCCAGATCAAGTCCATCACCGACTTCGGTGTGTTCATCGGTTTGGATGGTGGTATCGACGGTCTGGTGCATCTGTCTGACCTGTCTTGGAACGTCGCTGGCGAAGAGGCTGTGCGCAACTACAAGAAGGGTGACGAACTGGAAGCCGTGGTACTGGCGATCGACGTCGAGCGCGAGCGCATCTCTCTGGGCGTGAAGCAGATGGAAGGTGATCCTTTCGGTGGCTATGTTTCCGGCCATGACAAGGGCGCCATCGTTACCGGCACCGTTAAATCACTGGATGCCAAGGGCGCTGTCGTGATGCTGGAAGGCGATGTGGAAGCTTATTTGAAAGCCTCCGAAGTCTCCGCTGACCGCGTGGAAGACATTCGCGGACACCTGAAAGAAGGCGACACAGTCACCGCGTTGATCATTAACGTGGATCGCAAGAATCGCGGCATCAACCTGTCCATCAAGGCGATGAACAAGGCAGATGAAGCTGCTGCGATGCAGAAGTTCAGTTCGGAAAACACCAGTGCTGCCGGTACGACCAATCTGGGCGCACTGTTGAAGGCTAAGCTGGATTCCAACAAGGCTGAAGCGCAATAAGGTGAGTCATGACTCGATCTGATCTCATCGCCAAACTTGCGGAGCGTTACACACAGCTGCTCGGCAAAGATGCCGAGCTGGCGGTGAAAGTGATCTTGGATAGCATGTCGTCGACGTTGTCGAACGGCGGGCGTATCGAGATCCGCGGTTTTGGCAGTTTTGCCTTGAACTATCGTCCGCCGCGCTTGGGGCGCAACCCCAAGTCCGGCGACAAGGTTCAAGTGCCTGCCAAGTATGTACCGCACTTCAAGGCTGGCAAAGAACTGCGCGAGCGAGTGGATTATCCGCAGTCGTGACTGGAATGATGCAGCAGAAAACAGGCGGCCTATCGCAAGATGTGCCGCCTCTTTTTTTCCTCGTTCATGCTATCGTTGTGCACGTTTTTATGAGTTCTGACCTATGCGCTATTTGAACTGGCTGTTACGCACCATCGTATTTTTACTGCTGCTTGGTTTTGCAGTGAAGAACGATCAGCCTGTCACTCTGAGCTATTTTTTCGGTTACCAGTGGAGCACTTCGCTGGTCGTCGTGTTGTTGTGTTTCTTCACGCTAGGTGCGGTCATCGGCATCTTGGCTATGTTGGGCACGCTTTTCCGTCAGCGGCGCGAACTGTCCGCAATCAAGCGTGAACTCCAACTAAAGAGCAAGCTGGCCGAAGCGAGTGAGGCTCAGCGCTTCCCTATACAACCCTCCTGAGTTACTGCGCCAATGGAATTCGAACCGTGGATGTTGTTAGTCTTCCCCTTATTCTTCGGCATGGGGTGGTTGGCGGCGCGTATCGACATCAAAGAACTGCTGACCGAATCGAGCGCACTGCCGCGCTCCTATTTCCAAGGTCTTAATTTCCTGCTCAATGAGCAGCAGGACCAAGCCATCGAAGCTTTCATCGAAGTGGTCAAGGTCGATCCGCAAACAGTCGAGTTGCACTTCGCTTTGGGAAGCTTGTTTCGCCGGCGCGGGGAAGTCGATCGCGCCATCCGTATGCACCTCAACCTTGTTGAACGCGCCGACCTTGAAGAAGACAAGAAGCAGCAAGCTTTGTTCGAGTTGGCACAGGATTACTTAAAGGCAGGCATTCTGGACAGAGCCGAGGCGGCTTTCCACAGTTTGCATGGAACCTCCTATGAAAAGCAGTCGCTCGATTTCCTGCTGGAGATATATCAAAAAGAAAAGGACTGGCTCAAGGCAATCGATATCAGCCAGCGGCTGACGGCGCTGACCGGAGAATCGCATGGCAAAGAGGCGGCCTTCTTCTTCTGTGAGTTGGCAGCCAGCGAACTCGCGCGTAAGCAAACCCATGCTGCCGTGGTTCATCTGGAGCAAGCGCTCAGCGTCGATGCGCAGAGTGTGCGCGCCAGCATCATGCTGGGCGACATCGCGGTGGCAGCAGGGAACGCGGCGGAAGCCATCGAAACTTGGAAGCACATCGAACAACAAGATGCTCAGTATTTGCCGCTGGTGGCCGAGCGTTTGTTGCAAGCCTACCGCGAGAGCCGGGACGAGGCCTCTGGGGTCACCTTGCTGCAAACCTATCTGCAAAAATATCCTTCACTCGATCTGATGAATGTGTTGTTCAGCGTCATCGTGCAGCGCGACGGTGCCGAGGCGGCTTACAAAATGGTACGCAATGAATTGAGGCGCAATCCGACCTTACTCGGATTGGATAAATTATTGGAAGCACAGTTATTGGAGACGACCAGCGAACGTCGCGCCGACATCGAGCTGGTGAAGAGTCTGATCCACAACCGCACGCGCGGGTTGGCCATGTATCGCTGCAAACACTGCGGCTTCAAGGCGCGCCAATTCTATTGGCATTGTCCGGCTTGCCACAGTTGGGAAAGCTACTCCCCGAAACGGAGTGAAGAGAACGGACTGACGATATGAACGATCCCAAGATCATTGTCGCACTCGATTATCCGCAAGCCGCCTTGGCCTTGGAGCTGGCGCAACGGTTGGAACCCTCGTTGTGTCGTCTGAAGGTGGGCAAGGAACTATTCACTTCCGCTGGGCCGCAATTGGTCGAAGCTTTGCAGCAGCGCGGCTTCGAAGTGTTCCTCGATCTGAAGTTCCACGATATCCCCAATACTACCGCGCACGCCTGTAAAGCGGCAGCGGCACTCGGCGTGTGGATGGTGAATGTGCATGCGCTGGGGGGTAAACGCATGATGGATGCGGCACGCGAAGCACTAGCTCATGTCGCGCATCGCCCCAAACTCATCGCCGTCACGATCCTTACCAGCATGGCGCAGGATGATCTGTATGAGATCGGCATCCACGCCAGCCCAGCGCAAATGGTGCCGCTCTTGGCGCGGCTGGCGCACGATAGTGGCTTGGACGGTGTGGTATGTTCTGCCCAGGAGGCTGCACTCCTGCGCCATCAATGCGGTGGTGAATTCTGTCTGGTGACGCCCGGCATCCGTCCCGCGCATGCGGCGGCGGACGATCAGGCACGTATCATGACGCCGCGTGCCGCGCTCGAAGGTGGCTCGAGTTATCTGGTCATCGGACGCCCGATCACACAAGCGCCCGACCCGTTAAAAGCCTTACAAGATATTTTTGCAGAGATAGGAGACATGGCATGAAGCTGCCATCGTTTGATAAAGCACGAGTGCTGGTCGTTGGGGATGTGATGCTGGATCGCTACTGGTTCGGCGATGTGACGCGCATCTCGCCGGAGGCGCCCGTGCCAGTGTTGAAAGTGAGCAAAGTGGAAGAGCGTCCCGGTGGCGCGGCCAACGTGGCGCGTAACATCGCTTCACTGGGTGCGCATTGCACCTTGTTGTCTGTGGTCGGTGCCGATGAGGCGGGCGATTGTCTGCAACGCTTGCTGACCGAGCAGGGCGGTGTGGAAGCCATGTTGCACCGCGATGATAGTATTTCCACCATCGTTAAACTGCGCGCTATCGCGCGCCAGCAACAACTGTTGCGCATCGATTTTGAGACGCCTCCCAGCCATGAAGTTCTCAACGCCAAGTTGGCCGACTTCCACCTCCAGTTACCGCAGGCTGATGTGGTGATCCTGTCCGATTACGGTAAAGGCGGCTTGGCACACATCGCCGAGATGATCAAAGCGGCGCGTGCTGCGGGCAAGCCAGTGCTGGTCGATCCCAAAGGGGATGACTACGCGCGTTATCAAGGTGCGACCCTGCTTACGCCGAACCGCAGCGAATTCCGCGAAGTAGCGGGAAGCTGGAAGGATGAGACAGAACTCAACACCAAGGCGCAGAAGTTGCGTACAGAATTGAAATTGGATGCCTTGCTGGTCACGCGCAGCGAAGAAGGCATGTCGCTGTTCCGCGAGCAGGATGTGTTGCATGAGCCGACGCAGGCACGTGAAGTGTTCGACGTGAGCGGCGCAGGCGATACGGTGATCGCCACGCTGGCGGTGATGTTGGCGAGCGGTGCAGATATGGCTGATGCGGTGCGCATCGCCAATCGTGCGGCGGGGGTGGTGGTGGGCAAGCTGGGTACCGCAGTGGTATCGCGCGCAGAGATACTCGAAGACATGAGGAGCTGATATGTATTACGTCGTGACAGGTGCAGCAGGGTTTATCGGATCGAATATCGTCAAGGCGCTCAACGAACGCGGCGAGACCAACATCATCGCGGTCGATAATCTGAGCAAGGCCGACAAGTTCAAGAATCTCACCGACTGTGAGATCGCCGATTACATGGACAAGGAAGACTTCATCGAGCAACTGCAAGACGGTGGCTTCGACGGCATCCTCACGGCGGTGCTGCATGAGGGCGCCTGCTCCGACACCATGGAGACGGATGGCCGTTACATGATGGAGAACAACTACCGCTATACGTTGGAACTGTTGAACCATTGCCAGAACGAAGAAGTGCCGTTGCTGTATGCCTCTTCCGCCTCGGTGTACGGCGGCGGTGGTGTGTTCAAAGAGAGTCGCGAATACGAATCGCCGCTCAATGTCTATGCCTATTCCAAATTTCTGTTCGATCAGGTGGTGCGCCGCCGCTGGGCTGGACGTAGTTCGCAGATCGTCGGCCTGCGCTACTTCAATGTGTATGGGCAACGCGAATCACACAAGGGACGCATGGCCTCGGTGGCCTACCATTTCTTCAATCAATATCGCGCCGACGGCTACGTGAAACTGTTCGAGGGTTGCGACGGTTACGCCAATGGCGGGCAATTGCGTGACTTCGTGTCGGTGGAAGATGTGGTCAAGGTCAACATGTTCTTCCTCGACCATCCGGGTAAATCCGGCATCTTCAATTTGGGCACCGGCAAGGCGCAGAGCTTCAACGATGTGGCCGTGGCTACCATCAACACCTTGCGTGCCGCCAAAGGGGAAAGCGCATTGACACTGGAACAGATGCATCAGCAGCAACTGATCCGCTATATCCCGTTCCCGGATGCCTTGCGTGGCAAATATCAAAGTTATACTCAGGCAGACATGACTGCGCTGCGTGAGATCGGCTATGCGGATCCCTTCCTGACGGTGGAGCAGGGAACCGCACGTTATGTGAATCATTTGTTGAAACAGTCAACTTAATACGGGCTGTTTCGTTGTTGTACGGACGGCATCTGTCGTTCATTTTATGAAAGGGAAAAGCATGAAAAAGATTTTGTGGATACTGACGCTGTTCTTTGCATTCACCAGCATGGCGTTCGCTGCGGTCAATCTGAATACGGCAACCAAGGATGAATTGGATGCGGTCAAAGGCATCGGCCCGGCCAAGGCACAAGCCATCATCGACTACCGCAGCAAGAATGGCCCATTCAAGAGCGTGGACGACCTGAAGAACGTCAAAGGTTTCGGCGACAAGAGTGTGGCGAAGATGCGCTCTGAATTGTCTGTGAGCGGAGCAAGTAGTACCAAGAAGGAAGACAAGAAGGAAGAGAAGCCTAATAAAGCCGACAACAAGATGACCCAGGACGCAGATAAAAAGTCCGACAAAGAAGTGAAGGGTGAAAAGAAGGCCGAGAAGAAAACCGAAAAAGAAAGCAAAGAGGCCGCCCCCAAAGAAGAAGTAAAGGCCGATAAAAAGGCGGACAAGAAAGCCGCTAAAGAAGCCAAGAAAGCTGAAAAGGCAGAAAAGAAAGCCAAGCAAAAAGCAGATAAGGAAGCTAAGGCCAGCGACAAGAAGTAAGCCACATCTAGTTGTGTATCAAGCAAGCCCGTTCGGTGTGAGCCGAACGGGCTTGTTGTTTTTGCATATTCAAAAAATCGCTAAGCAATCGAAAACTAAATAGTTCACGCGCTAAAGGCGAATTCCTAAGATGCGAGCCATCGTGAATCAAAGCACACGATCACTTATAACTTAGGAGACAAAACATGAAACGTTCCACACTGACATCGCTGGCCTTGCTGGCAGCGCTTTTTGCAGGCACGGCAAGTGCGGCTGAGATCAAACTGCTCAACGTGTCTTACGACCCCACTCGTGAGCTGTATCAAGAGTACAACACCGCATTCGCCAAATACTGGAAAGCCAAGACTGGCGATGATGTCGTCGTCAGCGCATCTCATGGTGGTTCCGGCAAACAAGCACGTGCCATCATCGACGGTTTGGAAGCAGATGTGGCGACACTTGACTGCCCCTGCTTTTATTGTTTGGAAGACATTAACGAAACTAACAGGTTTTTTGGGGATTTGTGAATGGCGGCTACTCGGCCATTGCGATCATGGCTCTTTACGAATTCGTTGCCGCAAACCGGACACGCGCGAGTTCACACTATTGACCCGAAGCGGTCATAGCGTCGAGAATAATTCTGTCAGATTGACTGTCTCTGGCTAACCCGTTTCGGTAATAGCTGCCGTTAAGCCAGTTTCTGAAAAGTAAAACTCACATACGACAATTTTCCCTGTCGCTAACTCTCACCTAATTCTTGGGCGCTATTTTTCCATCCGCAGTGGGTGGATGGCTCTGCACGTCCTAATTCAAAGCACCTCAATATTTCATTACGCGTTCACTGGGATAACTTTATGCAAGAACAACACCGATTACGATTATTTGCGCTTGTCTCATCATTGCTTTTTTGGGCTCATGCCAGTCAGGCTCAAGAGGCTTCCCTTAATCTATCACTGCCATCACATATCTACGTTCAACACGCAGGTGAACTCATGTTGGCTGCCAATGAAGTCGATGTGCTGGTAAAAAAGAAAGAGCCAGTCGCAATATTCGTCCCCAAGCAGGAATTTGAGCCACCGTTGTTATCCGGCAGTAATGCGCACATGTATCTGGGATTGGCAACCATAGTTGCTGCAGTGGCGACTGCCGCTACAGCACCCAGTTCGTGTGATCAAAATTGTCCTAACCCTCCACCCCCACGAGAAATAAATGGTACGCATGCCCAGTTAGCCAAGGCGACAGTGGCGCTTGCCGCTGCCACTGTCGCCACTGGATTGCTAGTGCACTGGGATGATTTTCATTTAGAAGATGGCTTCACTGATCCAGACAACTTGCACGTCCTGTTAGGCGTGACAGGAGCTGCGCTCATGGCGTATGCGGTCAATAAATCGGCGAATTCTGCCGTGAAAGTCAGTCACGCAGGGCTAGCTGAACTTGGCGCGGTCGGTATGGTTGTGGCGATCAAAATGACTTGGTAAGCAGGACGTTTTAAATCCTAATTAGGTCAGGTGTGCAGGGCACAGATTTCCTGACCTTCTTGCTTGCCTGATAATTCAGGAGAAAGACGATGCAAATGAAATTCAGTGCTGTTGCCCTATTGACCGTGATATTGCTACTGAGCGGCGCCGCTTGGGCGGAGGAAAATCTGCTGGTAGCGATATTCACTCCATTCCGGCAAAAGGAAGTGAATCCAGTTACCAACCAGCAATATAAAGATGAGTGCGGCTCCTGCCACTACGCCTATCCACCTGGGTTGTTGCCGAGTAATTCGTGGGAGAAGCTGCTCAGCGAGAAAGCATTGGCCGAGCATTTTGGCGAAAACGCCGAGCTGGACAAGGACGTATTGTCGGTAATCTATGGCTACGCAATAGCCAATGCCGCTGATAAATCTTATTGGAAGCGTGCGCGCAAGATTGCGATCTCAACCGAAGGTGTTGATGCGCCATTGCGCATCACCGAGGTGCACTATATCAAACGCAAGCACCAAAGGATCCCTGTGAAGATGATTCAAGGCAACAAGGATGTGAAGTCGCTGAGCTATTGCGACGCCTGCCACACCCAAGCCAACAAGGGTGTATTCGAGGCAGCTGCAGTACAGATACCAAACTATCCAGATTGGGATGATTGACGTTGCGCTTGAATGGTTGGCTAGGATGCAACCCTAATGCTCTCCTAATTGTGGCTTGCTATCTTTCCCATTACGCGAATATCCGCGCAATTTGTAAGGAGTGATCATCATGAAGCGAAAATACAACCTGATGGCATTTGCATTCATTTCGGTAGCTGCCATTGCTAGTGCTTATGCCGCCATTTCTCCGGATAACGATGCACTATCTATCGAATCGGCAAAGGTTAGCTTGACGCAAGCTGTAAGCGCTGCCGAACAGCACGTCGGCGGCAAAGCAGCCCGTGCCGAATATGAGCATCACAAAGGAAAATGGGTATTCTATGTCGAAGTGGTAAAAGGAAATCAGGTCATGGACGTGAAGGTCGATCCGACAAGTGGCAAAGTGGTTTCTGCTACTGACGATAAAATTGAGCATGACGACGCGCATGACAAGGGTGATTGAACGAAAACTAATCCACCTACCGGGACGGAATCACCGTGCCGGCTGTTTCACGATTAGATGTGCGCCATTAAAAATAACGCGAGAACTTCAATATGAAACCAATTGCACGTGAAGGTGCAGTACAGATGTTGAACAAGGTACCAGAAGTTGCACTGTACTTCTGGATCATCAAAATCATGTGCACCACTGTCGGTGAAACAGCAGCTGACTTCCTGAACGCCGATTTGCATTTCGGTTTGATGGGCACATCTCTTGTCATGAGCGTTCTTCTTGTCATTTTTCTGGTTATGCAAATACGCTGCAAAAAATATGTGCCGTGGATGTATTGGGTCGTGGTGGTTTTGGTTAGCATCGTGGGCACACTGATCACAGACAACCTCGTGGATAACTTCGGCATCGCGCTGGAAACCACCACCATCGCATTCGGCATTGCTTTATTGGCAACCTTTGTTCTTTGGTATGCGAGTGAAAATACGCTGTCCATCCATACCATTTTTACCAAAAAGCGTGAGTTGTTCTACTGGGCAGCAATTCTGTTCACCTTTGCTCTAGGCACCGCAGCAGGAGACCTTTCGGCAGAAGGACTCAGTTTAGGTTATGCGAAATCGGCGGTGATGTTTGGCGGCATGATAGGCATGATCACGATCGCTTATTACGGATTCAAGGCGAATGCTATTGTGGTGTTCTGGGTTGCCTATATTCTGACCCGCCCGCTGGGCGCATCGTTGGGTGACTATCTGTCGCAACCGATTGCCAATGGCGGTCTGGGTTTAGGTGCGTCGGTCACGAACATAATCTTTTTCTCGGCTATCGTGGGTTTGGTGATTTACCTGAGCGTTACCCGGCAGGATGTAAAGGAGGTCAGATGAATAGCAGTACCGAAAACACCTTGAGCAAAGTTCCCGAAGTTACGTTGATCTTCTGGATCATCAAAATATTTGCCACAACACTGGGCGAAACGGGTGGCGATGCCGTCTCCATGTCGATGAATCTGGGCTATCTGCTGGGCACGGGAATTTTTTCCGCGATTTTTTTTATCGCGGTACTTGCCCAGATCAAGGCTAAAGGATTTCATCCATTTCTATACTGGACAACCATCATCGCAACGACCACGGTAGGCACAACCTTGGCGGATTATGCAGACCGCTCGCTAGGCATCGGCTATGCAGGTGGCTCAACGTTACTATTTATGTTGTTGATGGCCTCGCTGCTTGTCTGGTATCGCACACTGGGCTCGGTATCGGTTGACACTGTCAGTTCGTCCAAGGCTGAGATGTTCTATTGGATGACGATTATGTTTTCCCAAACCTTGGGTACTGCCTTGGGCGATTGGACAGCGGACACAGCTGGTTTGGGCTATGAGGGCGGCGCAATGGTATTTTCCGCGCTGTTGTTACTCGTTGTGGCAGCCTATTTCTGGACAAAAATATCGCATACGATTTTGTTCTGGGTGGCTTTCATACTCACCCGCCCACTGGGGGCAGTAGTAGGCGACTATCTCGACAAACCGCTTGCTGCGGGTGGACTGGCATTAAGCCGTTACACTGCATCAGCTGTGCTCTTGATGTTTATCGTTGCCTGCATTTATATTTTCGAGCATCGCGCCGCAAAAAATGGGCATTGAGACATCACATGGATAAACAATACACACAATAATGAACTTAATCCTCACCAGTCCGTTCTCATAAATGCATTTGAGAAGATCGAGCCGCAGCAGTGTTAGCGAAATTTAATTTTGATGGAGTGGATATGACTGACCGTAACGATATGTCCCACCATATACTGCCTACCTCTGCCCAATTGGTCGGCGTATGTGTGACCGTTATTTCTTTGATTAAGGTCCTGCATATTGGTCAGGTAGGCTCGCTATTGGATAAATTGCTGGCGATTGATGCCCTGTTCTTTACCATTAGTGCTGTGCTCTCTTATATTTCGATGCGTACTGCAAAATGGAGCTACTTGGAAAAATATGCCGACCAGTTTTTTATGCTAGGGCTGGTGGAATTGGGTGGCTGTGCAATTTTGCTGGCGTTTGAAATTATTTAAGCAGAAAAATAATCATTTTCTATTACCGCAGTGCAGATATGAAAGGGTTGTATGCGTATCCTGCTTGTTGAAGATGATCAGATGATTGGTGCAGCTGTATCTGTTGCACTCAAGGATGCCGCATATGCCGTGGATTGGGTCAGGGATGGCGCTACTGCTAACAACGTGCTTGAACACGGCCAACACCAAGCTGTGCTTCTCGATTTGGGTTTGCCCAAGCGTGATGGGCTCGAAGTCTTGCGACGCTTGCGGCAGGGCGGAAGCCCAATTCCAGTCATCGTAATCACTGCACGTGACGGCGTGGAAGACCGGGTCAGGGGTTTGGATTACGGAGCGGATGACTATCTGGTGAAGCCTTTCGATGTCAGCGAGTTGTTGGCTCGTCTGCGGGCAGTGATCCGCCGTCAGGGTGGGCAAGCATTGCCCCTGCTCAGCAACGGTAAGGTAATCCTCGATCCAGCCAGTCATGAGGCGTGCTGCGGTGATGCTATGGCACTGTTGAGTGCGCGCGAGTTTGCGCTTTTGCATGCGCTGCTACTTCGCCCTGGCGTGATACTTACTCGGGTTGAATTGGAGGAACGTATCTATGGATGGAACGAAGAGGTGGAAAGCAATGCGGTTGATTTTTTGATACACGGTGTTCGCAAAAAACTCGGTGCTAATGTTATAAAGAACGTACGCGGAGCAGGCTGGATGGTGGAAAGATAATATGAATCGATCATTACAGCGGCATCTTTCTCTCGTTTTAGGAAGCATCATCCTGCTAGCGGGGCTAGTGGCTGCTGTTACATCCTTTGGCCTTGCGTACATGGAAGCGCAGGAGCTGCAAGATGACATGCTGCGCCAAATCGCCATACTTTCAACCAGCAGCGCGATAAACACTGCCGCGCTTGGTACACAAAAGCCCATTCTGAATGATGCCGGGATTAGCGATCCTGAATCACTCGTCACGATTTATAGAATGCCCAGTGATACTGTTCCCATCTGGCTCAACGGCGATTTATCTCCCGGCATGCACACGATCACTACCGCAACTCTACAACTGCGCGTGTTCGTTCGCGACAGACACATAGCAGTCTCACAGCCCACCGAGGTGCGGGACGAAATCGCGATCAATAGCGCAATGCGCACTCTGATCCCTTTTTTATTGCTGTTGCCTGTGCTTGCATGGCTGATAGTGCGTATCGTTCGCAGCGAACTGGCACCGATTACGCAGTTATCCAAGGGTCTGGATGAACAGCCGACTGATCGACCTCGACCTATCACGGATGTTGCGCTCCCCGAAGAGATCACACCTTTTGTTCATGCCATCAATCGTTTGCTGGAAAGAGTGAATACTCTGATGGAGCAACAAAGGCGATTTATTGCCGATGCGGCTCATGAGTTACGTAGCCCCCTCACCGCATTGTCGGTACAGATACAAAATCTGATGCATGCCGATTCACTGGATGCCATGCGTGAACGTGCAATTCCACTGATGGATGGCATCGAGCGTGCGCGCAAGTTAACCGACCAGTTGCTGAATCTTGCCATGACTCAAGCCGGAACAACCGGAGATGTTGTGATCAACGTCTCGGCAATGGCGCGCGAACTGATGGCCGAATACTTGCCACTTGCTGAAGCCAGGCACATTGATTTGGGACTGGATGAACTCGCGCCACTTACCATGCGTGTTGCACCGGATGCGCTGAGACTTATACTTAAAAATGCGTTGGAAAATGCCCTGAAATACACGTCGGATGGCGGTGAAGTTACGCTTAGACTTCTGTCTGAAGACGATAGCACTGTCATCGAAGTCATCGATAATGGCCCGGGAATTCCAGTTGCCGAACGCGAGCGTGTATTCGATTCGTTCTATCGGATGTTGGGTACGACTGGTGAAGGTAGCGGACTTGGATTGGCGATTGCAAGGGAGGCGGCAAACCGACTCGGTGGTGTCATCAGCCTGCATGAACCGCACGAAGGCCGAGGCATTGTCTTTCGCTACCGTCAAAAAAATAAAAAGTGATGTATTGTCTGCGAAGCACGAGAACCAATAGTAAAACTATCGAAGCCCGAAAATAAGGAGGCTGTCATGTCTTGGCAACTGTTTGCGCTGGGGTCTGCTTTTTTTGCCGGCTTAACGGCTATCTTCGGCAAACTTGGCGTGGAGGGAATCAATTCAAATCTGGCGACGCTAATCAGAACTGCCATCATTTTTGTCATGATATTAGGCATCGTCAGTGTTCGAGGAGAGTGGCAGTCCCCTCGAACGATTGAACCGCGCGCGATGTTCTTCCTAGTGCTTTCAGCGCTGGCAACAGGCTTTTCATGGCTCCTTTATTACCGCGCACTACAACTCGGCCCAGCTTCTTTGGTAGCACCTGTCGATAAGCTTGGTGTTTTATTTGCCATAGTGCTCGGTGTGATATTCCTTAGCGAAGCATTGACGATCAAGCTTGCAATAGGTGGGGGATTGATGCTGTCCGGTGTTCTGATTCTCGCATGGCCTTGAATTTGCAGAAGTGCAACAATATCGCACTTCATCCTTGAGCCCGCTAAAGTTTGATCGGAGTTGTTTTGAACTTAATCAGGTTAGGTTTTGTCCGACTCAAAGTTTTTCCGTTTATTAATTTTTATATACGGGGAATTTCACACTATCAAGCCTATTTGAAAGTACATATGACTGTCCGCAACAATTTATCTCATCACATCTTGTCAACGTCAGCTCAATTAGTTGGTGTCTGCCTGACTGTTATTTCTCTAGTCAAGGCTTTTCATATGGGGCAGGTAGGCACGATACTAGACAAGCTGCTGGCGCTTGATGCGCTATTGTTTACTGCAAGTGCTGTTTTGTCATACATGTCTATGCGTAAAAATGAATGGTTGAATTTAGAGAAATATGCTGATCAATTTTTCATGCTAGGACTACTTGAGCTAGGTCTCTGCGCGATTCTTCTTGCTTTTGAAATGGTTTGAGTTTCCCCAAGAGTGGTTCGATGAAATATTCATTCCTAACGTTAAGCTAACACATTGTAAATAAATTCATAACGCACTCAGCCGTACAATTATAACCAGTATCGCTGCACAAGGATGCTGATGGAAGATGCCGTTGAATATGCGAGGCATTCAGCTGAACAACGCGTAACTATTAAACCAACTTTTGGAGTGACTATGAGCAATCTGAACCGCCTATATTTTAGTACTTGCTTGACCGCCATACTACTGGCCGCAGGCACGGCATGTGCGACCGATATCACAGGTGCTGGAGCAACCTTCCCTTATCCAATCTATGCAAAATGGGCTGAAGCTTACAAAGCCAAAACCAACATAGGTCTGAACTATCAGTCCATCGGTTCCGGTGGTGGTATTAAACAGATCTCCGCCAAGACAGTTGACTTTGGCGCATCTGACATGCCTCTAAAGCCTGAAGATTTGGAGAAGGGTGGCTTGATGCAATTCCCCGCTGTGATGGGCGGCGTGGTACCGGTAGTTAACATCAACGGCATCGAATCGGGAAAGTTGAAGCTGGATGGACAGATACTGGCCAACATTTATCTGGGTAAAATCACAAAATGGAACGACCCTCAAATTGAAGCCTATAACAAGAATTTAAAACTACCCGACGAAGTGATCACCGTGGTACATCGCTCCGATGGTTCAGGCACCACCTTTATTTTTACGAATTACCTGTCCAAGGTTAGTCCTGACTGGAAATCGCAAGTAGGTGAAGGAACTGCAGTGAATTGGCCATCTGGTACGGGTGGTAAGGGCAACGAAGGGGTGGCTTCTTACGTGCAGCGTATCAAGGGTTCCATCGGCTATGTGGAATATGCCTACGCGCTACAAAACAAGATGACGCACTCACAATTGAAAAACCATGAAGGACAATTCGTCAACCCCGATGAAAGTTCATTCAAGTCTGCTGCCTCTTATGCTCGTTGGGACAAGGCGCCTGGCTTTTATGAGCTACTGACCGACGAGCCCGGCATGGAAAGCTGGCCCATCACTGGCGCCACATTCATTCTGATGCACAAGACACAAGAAAAGCCGGACACCGCCAAGGAGGTGCTGAAGTTCTTTGATTGGTCTTATAACAACGGAGGCAAGATGGCAGCTGAGCTGGACTATGTGGCAATGCCTGACAAGGTGCAAAAACTGGTGCGCGCGGCATGGAAAGCTGACATCAAAGACGCTAAAGGAAATGCAGTCTGGAAGTAATAAATTGGAAACGTACTAACGCCTAATCAGGCGGTTCAATTCAAAACAAATTCGAGGAGCCGAAAGGTTCTCTCGAATTTTATATTTTTAGCATTCACCTATTTCGCATCAATTTGAAATTTTTTGCCGCAATGCCCTCCATAGCAGATCCCATGTAATACTTTGGTTCGATATGCTACAGAATTGAATTAGCGGTCATTTTTTAAAAGGATAACAGATGTCCTATCTCGACGACCCAAGAGTATTTTTTGCTGCGGAGCGCACCTTGCTTGCTTGGAATCGTACGAGTCTTGCCTTAATGGCTTTTGGGTTTGTTATCGAACGGTTTGGACTGTTTGTATTTATTCTTTTACCAAAAAATGATTCGTCACTACAGCGTGGCTTGTCATTCTGGATAGGGATTATTTTCGTTCTGTTGGGCGCGTTCGTCGCAGCTTATTCCACCTTGCAATACCGCAAGGTGATCTGCACCTTGAAGCCTATTGAGATACCGGAAGGTTATCGAACTGACCCCGGAGTAATCAGCAACCTGATTGTCGCAATATTGGGTATTCTCTTATCGATTTATTTTTTCCAAGGTATCTAATCCATTATCAATTTGTTTGATTCTGCACAATTTTATGAACATCCTTCTAATAGAAGACAGCCACGACCTCGCCACTAATTTATTCGATTATTTTGAAGCACGTGGTTACACCATGGATATGGCTGGTGACGGCATTCCAGGATTGCATTTCGCGACCACAAATAAATATGATGTGATCGTACTGGATGTTATGTTACCCAGTATGGATGGGCTAACGATGTGCAAACGCCTTCGGGAAGCAGGCAAAGATACTCCCGTTCTGATGCTAACCGCACGCGACTCCCTGGAGGACAAGATTGCCGGACTTGAAGCTGGTGCAGATGATTATGTGGTCAAACCTTTCTCAATGCGCGAAGTAGAAGCCCGGTTGCTGGCGCTTGTCAGGCGCTCTCAGGTGGGTGAAGGTTCCAGCACGCTAAAGGTTGGCAATCTGCTTTTCAATACCGGTACTCTCAAAGTATTACGAGGTCAACGCAGCATCGTATTGCCGCCAATCGCACTAAAGCTTCTGGAGATTTTGATGCGTCAATCACCCCGTGTTCTGTCTCGCGAAGTGGTGGAGCGTGCCATCTGGGGAGATACGCCGCCAGACAGCGATGCTTTGCGGGGACACCTGCATATCTTGCGCAATGCGGTTGACAATAATACCGATAAGCCCCTGATAAAAACCTTGCGTGGCATTGGTTACCAGATAAGCGATGATTAACCTCCACCATAGTCTCAGGTTCAAACTGGCATTGACTTTCGCAATCTTTGGCACAATGGTCAGCCTAGTACTATCGTTGGGTCTTTCCGTCGCTGCACACAGGCTCGGCGAACACCTAATGGATGAAACGCTGCGTGCGGAAATAGACGACTATTTCGCCAGACGTATACGCAATCCAAACTCACTTCCACCCGCAACCATCAGCATTCATGGTTACCTGTTAACGCAAGGGAAAAGCAATGAATCACTTCCTTCCGAACTGCGTTCTCTGCATGAGGGTACGTATCAGCTAATATTAAATAACATACCTTATCGAGTCGCCGTGTCCAATAGAAATGGCGACCGCTATTTTATGTTGTTCAATGAAGTGCGCCAGCGTGACCGAGAGGACGTGTTTAATTTTGACCTTGTATCAGGCGTCCTCATAATGATATTAATTTCAGCGTGGGCAGGTTGGTGGTTGGCTGGTCGTGGAGTTGCACCTATCGAGGAACTGGCGCGGCGTGTAAGCCACGCGAGCCCGCAAGATACTGCTGGGATAGTAGCTCAAGGTTTTTCAAAAGATGAAATTGGGCAGCTTGCCAATGTGTTTGCCGCCTACCTCAAGCGTATGCGCGACTTCATTGACCGGGAGCGCAACTTTACAAGTGACGTTAGTCACGAACTGCGCACACCGCTGACCATAGTGCAAGGTGTCTTGGAGTTGATGGAGGATGGAAAGCAATCACAAGAGAAGCAGCGGGAGCGTATAGCAAAGTTGGGGCGCGCCAACAATGAGATGGTGAATCTAACAACAGCATTATTATTGTTGGCCAGAGAAAATGCAGATGAGCTGGTGGTTCAGACCTGTGACTTATGCGAGGTGGTCACCATTGCTATTGCCATGAATCGCCACTTGCTAAGCGCACAAACCTCAGTAAATTTTAATTGCCGGACAAACTTTAATGTTGCAGCAGAACGCACACTGCTTAGTATCGTGGTGTCCAATCTGATTCGCAATGCGTTCACATACACACCATCCGGCTCTGTTTTAATCACGATGGAAGTGAATATCCTCACTGTAAGTGACACTGGCTCAGGGATTCGCAGCGAAGAAATTAGCAAAGTTTTTCAGCAGCATTTCAAAGGAAACGGCAGCACAGGTTCGGGCATCGGATTATCGTTGGTAAAACGTATCTGTGATCGTTACGGATGGGAAACTGTTATTGATAGCGCCGAAGGACAAGGTACCTCCGTGCAATTGATTTTTAGCAGCACATCACAAAACAGCCCACCCTAACACTCCCCTAACGCATCGCTGGCACAATCCTAACGCAGCTAGCGTTAGGATTGAATTCCGATTTTTGTATGTGAGAATATTTATGAAAATTATCATCGTTGCATTGGTTTCTCTGATTGTCGTAGCCTGTGCTTCATCTCCCAAGACAAATAGCACACAAGTACCACAATCAAATTCATCCCCCGTGATGGCAGTATCTACTACCCCAGTTTCTGCAGCAGAATTAGAGTTGAGCAAGTTGGCTTCGGAGGTAGATCAACTACAGAAGCAGAGTGACTATTTTGACTACAACAAGTCTGACATCAAACCTGAGTATCAGAGTGTTCTTAGAAAAGAAGCTGCTTTTATTAATGCTCATCAAAATGACTTTGTTACTTTAGAAGGTAATGCAGACGAACGTGGAAGTGAGCAATACAATCTGCTATTGGGCGACAAGCGAGCAGAGGCGGTTAAAAAGAACCTAGAAAAGTATGGCGTAGCAGCAAGCCAAATCAAGGTTGTAAGCTTAGGAAAAGGCAAGCCTCGCCTCTTGTGCCATGAAGAAAAGTGCTGGAAAGAAAATCGCAGGGTGGATTTTTTCCATAAACTTGGGTAACAAGGTTTGGGTTACAGAAGAGGCTGGGACAGTTACCCCAATTTTGCCTTGTTTCATAGAATTCAGTCTTGGGGAATCGCGTAATAGTCAATAGGTAAAGGTTGCCATGATCGAACCCCTCACCGTTATTGCACTAGTCACATTATTTCTGCTTATCTTTCGCCGGGGCAAGATGCCATAGATGGAAATCAATCTGTTATCAAACTCCCAGGAAAGTATCAGATTGTCTTTGCGCCAAAGCTAAATTCTGTTCAGCCATTTATCGAAAAAATCGTCGAAAGAATCGATTTGTTGGGTGCTCAAAACTGGCAAGGTAGTGTTGACCCTAAAAGCGTGCGGCCGACAATGACCACATTGAGTGTCTATTATCAGGAAATTGCTATGGCCGCATCGGGTTAACAAGAGTCGGAAGAGCATCATCGAACTCGTAGTTTTGAACGACCGCTGTTGAAAGTGAAGCGGACATCCCTTCAGAATGATCCGTCAGCCATTTCAGCAAATCGCCACCGTCTCTTCAGGTCGAGTTTGCGATATTTCGTATCAACGTGTAATAGCAGTATCTTGCTAAAAGTCAGCCTTAGCAGTCCACCTGACCCATCTTAGTCGTTAAGCTTGCCACATCCCAAACCCAGCCCCGTGCAGATCGATCCCCACTTCCTTGTCGCGGGGTGATGTTTTCAGAGAGATTGGATGAACTCAATGAAATATCCATCAGGATCTTTTACGAATGCGATGGGTCTTGAACCAGGGCGCAATGAGCCCGGCTCTTTGACGACCGCCCCGCCTTTGCTGCGCACCCGTTCGCAGGCCTCGGCTGCGTTATCCACCTCGATGGCGATATGCCCGTAGGCTGTGCCCAGTTCGTATTTATCGACGCCCCAGTTGTAGGTCAATTCCAGCACGGCATTTTCAGCTTCGGACTGGTAGCCGAGAAAAGCCAAGGTGAACTTTCCTTCGGGATATTCGTTGCGGCGCAGTTCTTTCATGCCGAGCACATCGGTATAAAACGCTATCGAGCGTTCCAAATCGCCAACTCTCAGCATGGTGTGAAGTATTCTCA
The DNA here is from genome assembly GCA_963822425.1 of uncultured beta proteobacterium. GTDB lineage: Bacteria > Pseudomonadota > Gammaproteobacteria > Burkholderiales > Gallionellaceae > Sideroxyarcus. Next base: position 13,063 of record CAWGHS010000006.1, on the reverse strand, counting down.
TATTGCCTCCGTTTAAATTTGTTGCGGTTATGCCCAGTCAAATGTACCGGAGTTGAATTGCTTTTACTGCCTGCGCTAATACGCCACATCATGATCCCCCACATTCACGGGGATGATCTCTTCATCGTGTATCAGCAACTCCAACGTGATGCGGTATGAAAGATTGATGGAGACCGAGTGCAGCCCTTGTAGCCTGTCGCTCAAGGCATGCAGGCGTAGCGATGGATGGTGCGGGTTCAGTTCCAGCAGTTGCAGTGTCTTGAGGTATTGCTTTTCCAGCTCGGGATGACGCTTGAGAAAACGCGCGGCACGTTTTTCGTATTGCGCGGTGAAGATGAGTTGGAAGGTCATGGTTAAGGTAGTCCTTCGACGGGCTCAGGACGAACGGTTATCTGAGCTCATGCGGCAGATTTCTTCACGCGTTTAACGTGCGCTGCTGCCGATTCTTTTACGAATCGCCCGGCTTCAACATCGGCACGCGTTTCGGCCAGCGCCGCTTCCAGTTCACATTCGCGCAGGTAGTGGTATTGCGCGATGTCCATCACCACGAAGCGATCTTTGCCGCGCACCGAGACGATGGCTTCGGGGCGATCTGCCAGCACAGCTTCGATGGCGGCGATGCCTTTGGTTTTGAGGTCATTGGCGGTTAGGTTGGACATGGGGTTCCTTGTGGGGTTGTTTCAAGTGCGTCAAATAGTATTCCAAATAGCGTGATTCATCAACTGATGAATCGTTGGTATAACTAAGCCTGCCACACCCCGAACCCCGCCTCACGCAGATCGATCCCGACTTCCACTTCCTTGTCGCGCGCTTCGTCATACGACATCGGGTTGAAGGCTTCGTATAGGTCGGGCAATAAACGCAGCCCATAGTCTTTGACGTAGCGATTAGATTGGATGCCCGCTTTGTGTTTGTCGAAGCGCACGTCGGGGTCGAGTCCGGTCATGCCCACATACACGCAGGGCTTGCCGCTGATGTAGTTCGGATTGCACTTCTTGAATTTGCCTTCGTACAACACGTCTTTCGACAGTTCGATGACGTAGACGTGGTAATGCTTGCGGCGTGCCATGTGGCTTCAGTTGGGGGCATCCCATGCGTGGACTTGTTGCGCGACCCAGACGCCATCGTCGAGGGGGAGGTCGTGTCCGGCGGTGGGATGCAGTTTGATTGCGCAGCCCCAGCGTTGCGCGAGGGTGAGCGAGCATTTCACATTGACCAAGCGGTCTTGCTCTGCGGCGAGCAGCAACACAGGGGAGGGGGGCGCAGAGGCAGCGCGATATCGGATGGCTGCACGCAGTTGACGCATGAAGTTGGCGCGGGTGACGGGGCATGCCTGCGCATAGGCGATCCATTGTTCCAGCAAGGTCGCTTGTTGCTGCGGCGTGCGCGGTGTGTTGCTGGTGATGCGCAAGACCTGTTTTTCGCGTTGTGCCACCGAGCTGTCGATCAGTGTCCGGATCAAGCCGGGATAGTTGCCGGGGCGCAGCCGGTGGTAGAAAGGGTTGAGCGCGGCGAGGCTGGTGTTGATGAGGACCAGTTTCTCGATCTCATCGGGATGCTGTTTGCTCCATTCCACGGCGACCATCGCCCCCAAAGACAGGGCGAGCACACGGTAAGGCGGGGCATAGCCCAGTTGTTTGAGCTGAGTGCGGCAATGGTTCGCCATCTCACCGACGCTGGCGGGGCTGGTCTGCGTATAGAGGCTACCGTTGCCGGGGAAGTCGAGCGTGACGACATCGGGTGCACCCATGGCATGTTGGAATTGTTTGGGGAAGTCGCCCCAGTGGCGCGCATCGCGCATCAACCCCCGCAATAACACCCAAGTGGTCATGGTCTGTACCAGCGCGCGATGGCGCGTTCTTGCAGGCGCAGGCGAGTGGGGCCGGTGGCCATCCAATTATCGTGACCACTCGCGGCGCGGATCAAGAAATCCAGCCAGACCGTGTGCCTGCGCAGCACACGATGCAAACGATGTTCGACAGAGGGATTGAATATGCCTTGCAGCGAAAATAACTGGAGCGGATTTTTCTTGACCCAGATCCATGAACCCATTTCCAGAGTCAGTGGCAAAAAGGTCTTGCCCTTGCTTTGCTGTGATTGCAGATACAGATAGTCCCACACGTCGCCGTGCGTGCGGTATTGCACACTTTGCGGTTCAAATAGATAGCGGTTATTGGGATAGGTCTCTTGGAATAATTCTTCCAGCCTGAGGATGTCGGCCAAGTGGTCGATGGGATTCACGCTGTGCGCAAGGGGGAACCACACGCGATCGCGGGCGCCGAAGCCGGAGTGGCAATCGACGGCGATGCTGAACGGGTGTGCCAGCAGCTCCTCCTTCACGGTGCGGCACAGTGCGATATTTTCGGTCTCCATCTCTGCGCCTACGGGGCCGCGATACCAAGGCAGGTGGCGGCTGATGCGATGGCCACCCAATAGGAAGGGCACATCGCCTGCTGCTTCGATGGGGGCATTTCGCATCAGATCGACACCGCGCGGATTGCTGCGTGTCGATTGCCACATGCCGCCGGGATTGACCAACGGCATGAATACCAGCCGTACATCTTGCAGCATGTGATGCAGGCTTTTGTCCCATTCCAAGCGGGTGAGCAGGCTGCGTAAAAAATAGAGCAGCACATGTGTGCCGATGCGCTCCAAACCGTGCACGCCGCCAAAGAAGCCGATGGCGGGCAGTTTGGGGTCGGGGTTGCCCAAGGTCAGTTGGTACACGGGGAAACGTTTATCTCTCACACTGACTTCGCACGCAACGCGCGTATCCAGATGCTTTTTTCCTAGCTCTAGAATGCGTTCAAGTTCTTTTAGTTCAGGTAGGGAATGCATAGTCGCGTTGCTTATTAGCGTGAGCGTATTTTGCGCCACTTCTTGCGGATTGTCTTTTGCGATGTGTCTTGTGAGCAGGGGGCGATAGTGGAAAGTACAATAAGCGCAGGCTGTCTCGAACTACGGGAGTTTTCTAGCCAAACGGAAGCCGATGTCGCTAAAGCGGATGACGGGTTTTTCGTTACCCCGTTTGGAGGCACGCACGCGCAGTGGTCCGTTATTCCAAGAGCCACCGCGAAACACGCGCCTTACGCCATCCACTTGCCAGGCCGTGCCGTCAGATGGAGCGCCTTTGTAACTATCGTGGTAGACATCTTCCGTCCATTCCCACACGTTACCGAGCATGTCACTTAGTTTGAAGGCATTGGCCTTGAACTTACCTACGGGCGCGGTATTGCTAAAGCCGTCCGTGCAGTTATGCACCAACCAAGATGATGCGCCCATCAACTGCGACTGCGCTGTCAGGTCTCCCACATTGGCATAGAGGCAAGCCATATCAGGCTCGTCTCCCCAGTAGCGTGCGCTGTGGGTGTTGCCACGGGCGGCATATTCCCACTCGGCTTCGGTAGGTAGCCGGTATTGTTTGCCCGTCTTGCGTGATAGCCATTCCGCATAGGCTTTGGCATCGTTCCAATTGATGCAGACGACAGGATGTTTGTTGTCTTGTAAGTACCCTAGATCACGCCAGTTGCGATTGTCGCGTTGTTCAAATTTACCTCCCTCGAGTGTCCAGCATTGCTTACCCGTGTTGTATTTTGTCTTTTTGACGAACTCGGCGAATTGCCCTCGCGTGATCTCGGTTTTACCTAGAGCGAAGGCGCGAACATTCACCTGATGCACTGGCGCTTCATCACTCATGTGCCCGACCTCGGTATCGGGCGAGCCCATCTCAAAGCTCCCCGCAGGGATGACCACCATCTCTGGGCAGTTTGGGCAGTCGCGAAAGAGAGTGCCCGCTTTGGGCAAAGGATGTTTGGCTGCGAGTGCTTGATCTGTTAGCGCCGCAAAACAGCAGATGCCGATGATGAGGTTGAGTCGTCTGTACATGGAGAGTCTTACCGGCTTGGGAGTGTCGAGTGTGTATATGGATTTGCTGTGTGTCGGGTTCATGCTGAATGGTAGGAGTTGGCGAGCTGTTTTTCCGTGCGGTATGGCACATAGACGGCTGTTATGCCGTGCTGATGAATTGGTCTGATGGAACGACTTCAGGCAAGATGAAGCCGGTCAGGGTGCATTGAAGTAGAATCTCGACGAACTCAACTATGAACACTCGGCCGTGACCATTGCCCACCTTGCTCCTATCTATATCGATCCTGCGCATCTGTCCGATGCAGTGAAGAGTCACGGCTTCGGTGTGTTGAGTCCGGGCGGGTTGGCCTCTCTCATTGAGAGTCCTCTGTCTGCGCTTGATGCGTTGAAGAGCAGTTGGGATGATCTGCCTGCGGACCAATTCCTTAAAGATGGTGGGCGTTATCGTCGTCGCCGACATTCTTGCTTCATCGTCGAGCCAGCACACTTAAAGCAAGTACCGCATCGCGCGCATTACCAACCGTTGCAGTACAACGCGCTGCATGGTGGTATGCAGCGCTTGTTCGAGCCGATCACGGCACAAACCATTGCGCAAGCGGTGTGGACTAAGTTGTTGTTGTCCATCGCACGGGTGTGTTCGAACGTCAAAGGTGAGCAGGCCTGGTATGTGGAAGCACACCAGTTCCGCATTGACACCAGCCACGGTATCGGTCGCCCGACGCCGGAAGGAGCGCACCGCGACGGGGTGGATTTTGTGGCCATCTTGTTTGCCGGACGCGAGCACATCAGCGGTGGTGAGAGCCGCATCTTCGAATTCAACGGACGTCACGGGCAGCGCTTCACGCTGACCGAACCGTGGACGCTGTTGCTATTGGACGATCAAAAAGTCATCCACGAATCCACGCCCATCCAACCGACGGCGGAAGGCGGGCACCGCGATACGCTGGTGCTGACTTTTCGTACGGGCGGTTTTTTGGAACCACCCAAGTGAATGAACAGGTCTGGGTGCCGTCGATGCGGGTTCAATAGAAAATCGTTCTAAGCTTATAACAATTGGGCAGTTCAGTTAGCCCCGGTGATTGGGTAGACTGCCGCATCTTGAATCCCAATGAAGGAGAGAAATATGGCTAATCTATTCGCAGATAATTCGCAATCCATCGGTGGTACGCCGCTCATCAAATTGAATCGCATCGGCGATGGGGCAAAGGCGACCATTCTCGCCAAGATCGAGGGGCGCAATCCTGCCTATTCGGTCAAAGATAGGATCGGCGTGGCCATGATCGACGATGCCGCGAAGCGCGGATTGTTGGGCGCAGGCAAAGAGATCGTAGAGCCAACCAGCGGCAATACCGGCATCGCGCTGGCCTTCGTGGCGGCTGCGCGCGGCATCCCGCTCACACTGACCATGCCGGAGACGATGAGTGTCGAGCGGCGCAAACTGTTGGTCGCTTACGGAGCCAAGCTGGTGTTGACCGAAGGCGCAAAAGGTATGAGTGGTGCGGTGGCGAAAGCCAAGGAGATCGCTGCTTCCGACCCCAAATATGTGTTGCTGCAACAGTTCGAGAATCCTGCCAACCCGGCTATCCACGAAGCGACTACAGGGCCGGAGATATGGAACGACACCGATGGCAAGATCGATATCTTTGTTTCCGGTGTGGGCACGGGCGGCACCATCACTGGGGTGTCGCGCTACATCAAAAACACAAAGGGTAAGGCGATCCGCTCGGTGGCAGTGGAACCGGCCGCCAGTCCCATCTTGACGCAGAAGCGCGCCGGACAGGAGCTCAAACCAGCACCGCACAAGATTCAGGGCATCGGTGCGGGCTTCGTGCCAGGCGCGCTGGACTTGTCATTGGTGGACGACATCGAGCTAGTGACGAATGAAGAGGCGGTGCTGTACGCCCGTCGCCTAGCGGTTGAGGAGGGCATCCTTTCCGGCATCTCTTGCGGTGCGGCAGTGGCGGTGGCGGCGCGTCTTGCGCAGAAACCCGAGAACACGGGCAAGACTATCGTGGTGATCTTGCCGGATTCGGGGGAACGTTATCTGAGTTCTATCCTGTTTGAAGGGCTATTCGACGCATCAGGCATCGCGATCTGACCATCTGCGAGGCCAAATGAAACGGGGAGCTTGGCTCCCCGTTTTCATGGGCTGTGCTCAACCACACGCGGGTGGTTCGGTATCAGTCTTCACTGTAGCGATCTGTACGGTGTCTTTGCGCGTGCGCTGTTCCCACAGGCGTTGCAACACATAGCCACCGAGTAATGCAGGGAAGAACACCCATAGTTCCCAGTTCGGCGCGGCGAACAACGCGATGGCCGGTCCTGGACAATAACCGCTGATGCCCCAGCCGATGCCGAACAAGGTCGAGCCGACGATCAGACTTTTGTCGATGTCGTGCAGATCACTCAGGATGAATGCGGGTGCGAACAATGGTTTCTTGAGTTTCAGGATGAAACGAAAACTGAGAAGTGTGACGCTCACTGCACCACCCAAAACGAACAACAGACTGGGATTCCAAGCCCCTGCGACATCGAGAAAGCCGAGCACTTTTTCCGGGTGGGTCATGCCGGAGAGTGCCAGCCCGAAACCGAAGATCAAACCGACTACCAAGGTCACGAAATTATTCATCACAGCACTCCGCAAACATGGCGCACGATGTAGGTCGTGAGCAGGCCGACAGTGAGGAAAGTCAAGGTGGCAATCAGTGAGCGTAGGGATAATCGCCCCAGCCCGCACACGCCGTGTCCGCTGGTGCAGCCGTGAGCCAGCGCGGTGCCGAATCCGACGCAGAGCCCGCCGAGCACCAATAGCCAAACCGGGAAATGCGCGCGCGGGGTAGGTGCGCTGCCACCCAGAGCGTAATAGAGCGCCGCGCCACCGATGATGCCCAAGGCGAACAAGATCGGCCACAGACGATTCTTGGAAAAAAGCAGATTGACGATGATGCTACTGATGCCAGCGATGCGGCCATTCAGCCACAATAAGAGCGAAGCGGCGATGCCAATGAGCAGGCCGCCTGACAGGGAGTTGATGATCGTTTGAGTTTCCATTTCGAGGTGATTCGCGTTAAGAGATTGCGGTGTGGATACTAACATCCGGCAGGGCGATGACGCATCCGAGTTGTGCATTCTCATGCACTTTCTTGCGCTGCCAGTTATCATCTCGCCATCCCGAAGATTTGAAAGCCTGTAGATGTATAAAGATATCGAAGCCTTTGTGGGCAACACGCCACTAGTCAGACTCAAACGCATTCCTGGCAACACGTCCAATGTCATCCTCGCCAAGCTGGAAGGGAATAATCCCGCCGGTTCAGTGAAGGATAGACCTGCAATCTCCATGATCCGCCATGCCGAAGCGCGCGGCGACATCAAGCCGGGCGATACCTTGATCGAAGCGACCAGCGGCAATACCGGCATCGCGCTGGCGATGGCCGCTGCTATGCGCGGTTACAAAATGGTGCTGGTGATGCCCGACAATCAAAGTGTGGAGCGCCGCCAGACCATGCGCGCGTTCGGTGCGGAACTTGTGCTCACGCCGAAAGAGGGCAGCATGGAGTTGGCACGAGATACGGCGGAAAAGTTACGCGACGCAGGACGCGGCATCATCCTCGATCAGTTCGCCAATCCCGATAACCCGCTCGCGCATTACGAAGGTACCGCGCCAGAGATATGGCGCGACACACAGGGTGCGATCACGCATTTTGTGAGTAGCATGGGCACGACCGGCACCATCATGGGCTGTTCGCGTTTCTTCAAAGAACAGAGTCCAGCCATTCAGGTCATCGGTGCGCAACCGGAAGAGGGGGCGCAGATCCCCGGCATCCGCAAATGGCCGGAGGCCTATCTGCCGCGCATCTACAGTCCGCAAAATGTGGATCGCATCGAGTATGTCGGCCAACGGGACGCGGAAGAGATGACGCGTCGCCTGGCGCGCGAGGAAGGCATCTTCTGCGGCATCTCGTCCGGCGGCGCTTTGAGCATCGCGCTGCGTATCTCGCAACAGGTACAGAACGCGACCATCGTGTTCATTGTGTGCGATCGCGGTGATCGTTATCTTTCTACCGGGGTGTTTCCGGCTTGATGGATATGGCACTTCGCTCTAGCAAGCTACACGGGTCACAGCGGGCTTGTGCATGGTGTTGCTGCTATATCCGTTGATGTCGTCCGTCGCTGCCGAAGTTGCCGCGCAGACAACCCCCGCCCCTCCGCAAACAACCCCAGATGCAGCACCGCAAGAACCTTCATTCGTCGGCCAAGGGTTGGAGTCCATCGTCGGTGCGACCGATACCTCACGCGATTATGTATCCGGTCATTTTGTGGGCTTGATCAGTAGCATCGATCGTTTCTTCGGCGATGACCGCAACTACCAAGAGAGTAACGATAGTGTGCTGCAACTGGATCTGACCCGGATATCAGGATATGGCGGTGAGAATAAATTGGTGCTGTCGGGCGAGCCAAGCTGCATCTGCCCAGAACAGAGAAGCATCTGCATCTGTTGATCGAGTCGAATCCGGATAAGAATACGACCAACGATCCGACTCAGCAAAAGACGATATTGCCGATCACTGTTGCGACGCCGCAGAGTTATGGGGCAGGGGTGCGTTATGAAAAAGCCACTGAAGACCATTGGCACTTTAGCGCCGACGGCGGGCTCAAGTTTCAAGGCTTGAACACGACGCCCTTCGCGCGTACGCGGGTCAGCTACACGGTGCCATTGGAGCAGTGGCAATTCAAAGCGGCAGAGACGCTGTTCTGGTTCAACACCATCGGCGCGGGTGAGACGACACAATTCGATTTCGAACGGGTGCTGAGCGAACCGCTCTTGTTCCGTGCTACCAGCAATGCCACATGGCTGCACGACAAACAGGGTTTTGATCTGCGTCAGGATCTGTCGCTGTTCCATACGCTGAGTGAGCGTACCGCAGTGTTGTATCAGGCGAGCGTGCTGGGTAGCAGCCGCCCGCCGCAGTCGCAGGTGACGGATTACGTCCTGTTGTGTCTATACCGTTATCGCTTGCATCGGGACTGGATGTTCTTCGAGGTCAGTCCGCAACTGCATTTCCCCCAAGTACGTAACTACCAATCCAGCCCGATGATCCTGCTGCGGTTGGAAATGTTGTTCGACAATCCGAAGTGATCGCAGTCAGAATCGGTGATTGATACCGACCGTGACGGAGCGGCTTGCCGTGAGTTGTTCGCCGTTCACAAATTGATACAGCGGCAATTGCAGCAGGCCATATAGATTGGTATCGGCCATGAGTGCATAGCTCAGCCCCGGTGTGAGTGCAACCGACCTGCCGCCGCTGCTCGCGCCACCTGTGACCGGCGACAACGCCGCATTCACGCCAGAATCCGTTGCATTCCATTGTGTGTTCAACTGTAGCAAGCCGCTCAAGCTGGCACCGAAGGCATAACGTGTGCCCACATCCAGATTGATCTGATCGCCAGGGCGGAACGTCACATCGTTTTTGAGCGAGCGTTGCAATGTACCCTGAGCGAACCAACTCAATGGCTCACCCGGTGTGGCCTGATTCCAGAATGTGCCGAGGATGAGGTCGGTACTGCCATTGCCCGGCTGCAAGGTGACTTCGTTCGGTTTAATCCCCGTGTTCAAGGCGAAGTCGCGACGGCCAGTATTCAGCTTCAAGCCGAACTTGATGCCCACGCCGGAATGCTTTTCTTCGTCCAGTGCCCAGCGATAACGTCCCACGATCTTGATGTCCCCCAGCGCTTGCGCGTAGAAACTTTCATAGCCTGCCGAGACATTGCCGGTATAGGGGCCGAGGTTGTGATTGTGGTCGCGCGTGACATACGGAAGGTTGGTGACGACGCCCCAGTGTTCGTCCACGGTGTAGTCGGCGCTCAGCGTGGTGATCTTGTTGAGGGTGCGCAGATTCTCGACTTCACCACCGAAGTTGGTGTCGGCAGCGATCTTGGAACTGCCGGAACGCAATTGATCGGCGCGGCTGAAGTGGTGGCGCAGATCGATACTCCAGCCGGGTTTGCTGAGACTGTGTTCGTCCCAGTTGGTATTGATCGAACAGGCCGTGCTGCCGCAACTGGCATAGACACTCGATGCTGCAAGCATGCTGAAGCAGATGGCGCCGAGGCGCAGATGTTGGTGTCGCATTGTTTTTATCCCCCTTGAGTGCTGGGCAGGATTGTAGTGTGTGCTGTCACGAGTGGGGTGCGACATATTGTCGCAGGTGGGGAGTGCCTAATCGTTCTGCGCCATTCGCGGTTTTGAGAGTGCCGGATTCTGTGCGAAGTAGCGTTTGATGCCGCCGAGCACGGCACGCGCCATCTTCTCCTGATAGGCATCGTCTTTCAGGCGTTGCTCTTCGCTCGGGTTGCTGATGAATGCAGTCTCCACCAAGATCGACGGGATGTCCGGTGATTTCAGCACAGCGAATCCGGCTTGCTCTACATGGCCGCGATGCAAGGTGTTGATGTGCCCCACTTCTTTGAGCACATGTTTGGCCAGCTTCAGACTGTCGGTGATGGTGGCAGTCTGCGACAGATCGAGCAGCGTGCGTGCCAGATAGGGGTCTTTCACCGCGAGGTTCACACCGCCGATGAGGTCGGCCTCGTTCTCTTTTTTGGCCAACCAGCGTGCGCTGGCACTGGTCGCCCCGTGTTCGGACAAGGCAAACACGGATGAGCCGTGCGCATGCGATTTAACAAAGGCATCGGCATGGATGGAGACGAACAGATCGGCATGCGCCTTGCGCGCTTTTTCCACACGCCCGCCGAGCGGGATGAAGTAATCGCCATCGCGGATGAGGATGGCGCGCATGCCAGGTACGTCATCGATCTGCGCTTTTAACCTGCGCGCGATGGCGAGGGTCACATCTTTCTCATGGGTGCCGCGTCGCCCGTGTGCACCGGGGTCTTCGCCTCCGTGTCCGGCATCCACCGCGACGATGAGGATGCGATTACTCAGTTCCGTGCGCGCCAAAGGCGCAGGCTTGGATTCGGGTGCAGCAGAGACGGCCGGTTTGGGCGCGGTCGCGGGTGTCTCGGCAATGGTGCTGGCAACAGCAGGCTCGCTTGCGGCGAGCTTGGTTTCCCCTTGTTGTACGAGTGCCATCAGCGGATCGACCGCGACCAAGGGATAGACATCAAGCACCAGCCGGTGGCCGTATTCGCCGACCGGCTTGAGGCTGAACAATTGCGGTTTGACCTCGGCCTTGAGGTCGAGCACCAGACGCACCACACCGGGTTTGAAACGTCCGACGCGCACGCTCTTGATGTAGGGGTCATCGTTACCGATCTTGCTCACCAACTCGTTCAATGTCGTGTTGATCTCGATATCCTCGAGATCGACGACAAGGCGTTCCGGATTCTTGATCGTGAACAGGTTGTAACGGATGGCCTGTTTCGATTCCAGAGTGAGGCGCGTGTAATCCTGTGCCGGCCAGATACGGGCGGAGCTGATGGTGATCTCGGCGCAGGCGGCGGAGGTCCACAGCAGGCCAAACAGAGCGGTGATCTTTAAAGCGCGTTCAAACATTTCTGTCCTGCATCGGTGTAAGCATGGAGCATGATCTCACGATCATCCTGAAGTATCTCAAAAGTGAGGCTGATATCCGCAGGGGGGAGTAGTCCCGCGGCCTGTTCCGGCCATTCCACCAAACAAATATTGTGTCCGTCGAACTCATCGCGAAACCCGGAATCCTCCCACTCTGCCGCCCCCCGAAAACGATACAGATCGAAGTGGCGCAAGTGTAACCCAGCCACTTCGTAGGGCTCAATCAAGGTATAGGTCGGGCTCTTGACTCGTCCCGCATAACCCAGCGTCTGCAACACGGCGCGCACCAAGGTGGTTTTCCCCGCACCGAGCGGGCCGCGCAGATAGATCACCAATCCCGGCTGCAAGATGCGGGCGAAACGCGCCGCGAAGGCCGTCGTGGCGGCCTCATCGGGCAGGTGTATTGCGAGCTTCCGCTCAGCGGCGGAATGCCTGCTTACATCACTTCGGCTATGATTCGGCTCATGCAAAATGGGATACCTCAAACGGATTACGCCGCACTTGCCGCGCGCATCAAGGCGTGGGGCAATGCGCTCGGGTTTCAAGCGGTGGGTATCAGCGATACACACCTCGATGCTGCCGAAGCACATCTGCTGCAATGGTTGGCGCACGGCCATCACGGCGCGATGGATTATATGGCAAAACATGGTGCCAAACGCGCGCGTCCGGCTGAGTTGGTGGCTGGCACCTTGCGCGTCATCTCGGTGCGCATGAATTACTATCCAGAGCAGGTCAAAGACACGCACGAAGTGTTGAACGATGGCAGCCGCGCCTTCGTTTCGCGCTATGCGCTGGGGCGTGATTACCACAAAGTGTTGCGTAACCGTCTGGAGAAACTGGCGCAACAGATACGCGATGAAATTGACTGTGAGTGTCGCGTGTTCACCGACTCCGCCCCCGTGCTGGAAGTGGAGCTGGCGCAGAAGGCGCATCTGGGCTGGCGCGGCAAGCACACCTTATTGTTGTCGCGCGAACAGGGCTCGTGGTTCTTTTTAGGCGAGATATTCATCGACCTGCCACTGCCCGTGGATACGCCGCAAGACAACCATTGCGGTACGTGCAGTGCCTGCATCGATATCTGCCCCACACAAGCCATCACCGCGCCGTACCAACTCGATGCGCGGCGCTGCATCTCCTACCTCACTATCGAACTCAAAGGCAGCATTCCCGTCGAGCTACGTCCGCTCATCGGTAACCGCATCTACGGCTGTGATGATTGCCAGCTCACCTGCCCGTGGAACCGCTATGCGCAAAAAACGGTCGAGCCGGACTTTGCCGCGCGCAATGGCTTGGATGATGTGTCCCTCATCGACTTGTTCGCATGGGATGAAGCGAACTTCCAACACAAGTTGGCCGGTAGTGCCATCTACCGCATCGGCCACGAACAATGGCTACGCAACATCGCCGTGGCGTTGGGTAATGCGCCCTCTTCGCAGGCCGTCATAGCGGCATTGCAGGCACGCTCGCAACACCCGTCCAGCCTAGTGCGCGAGCATGTCGAATGGGCATTGCAGCGTCATTCCAAAGGCTGATGGCGGGCATAATAGTATTGACAATTTTGCCCGCTCGCCTAAAATGCGCGCCTCTTCCGGGTCGTTAGCTCAGCTGGTAGAGCAGCGGACTCTTAATCCGTTTGTCGCAGGTTCGATCCCCGCACGACCCACC
>CAWGHS010000005.1:0-75299 GCA_963822425.1 uncultured beta proteobacterium | reverse complement strand
GACATCGCGATTCTGACTGGCGGTACAGTGATCGCTGAAGAAGTCGGCCTGACATTGGAAAAAGCGACCTTGGCTGATATGGGTCAAGCCAAGCGCATCGAAGTGGGCAAGGAAAACACCACGATCATCGACGGCGCAGGCAAGGAAGATGCAATCAAATCGCGCATCGGCCAAATCAACAAGCAAGCCGAAGAGTCCACCAGCGACTACGACAAGGAAAAATTGCAAGAGCGCAAAGCGAAGTTGGCTGGCGGCGTGGCAGTGATCAAGGTCGGTGCAGCGACCGAAGTCGAAATGAAGGAAAAGAAGGCGCGCGTGGAAGATGCATTGCACGCGACCCGTGCTGCTGTTGAAGAAGGCATCGTACCCGGAGGTGGCGTAGCTCTGTTGCGTGCCAAGGCTGCGGTTGCTGGCCTCAAGGGCATCAATCACGATCAGGACGCAGGTATCACCATCGTGCTGCGTGCAATGGAAGCACCAATCCGCGCTATCACTATGAATGCAGGTGATGAGCCTAGCGTTGTAGTGAACAAGGTATTGGAAGGCAAAGGTAGTTTTGGCTACAACGCAGCGACCAGCGAATATGGCGACATGCTGGCGATGGGCGTGGTCGATCCGACCAAGGTGACACGAGTGGCACTGCAAAATGCAGCCTCTATCGCAGGCCTGATGTTGACCACTGCGTGCATGGTGGCTGAATTGCCGGAAGACAAACCAGCCGGTGGTATGGGTGGCGGAGATATGGGCGGCATGGGTGGAATGGGCGGCATGATGTAATTGAACCTACTGCGAAGATCATCTCGCAAAAATTCTGAGTGGAAGTAAACGAACCCCGCCTTGAGCGGGGTTCGTTTTTTTATATTGCCCGCAGTGCGGCTTGCCGCTACAATGCGCGCCTTCGTTTTACCCACCCCGTTCGGGATGGGCGCAAAAACGGCCTGGTAGCTCAGTCGGTAGAGCAGAGGATTGAAAATCCTTGTGTCGGTGGTTCGATTCCGCCCCGGGCCACCAAACAAGAAACGGCTTAGAGTTATTTACTCTAGGCCGTTTTTCCTTTCATGGGATGTTTGAAGACGTTGCTAGAATGAACTTCAAACTTCTGTCTTTGATCTGCACCCTCACCTAGGCCGAGCTATGGCATCATTGCCAGTCTAGAGGCACGACCAGTTGTCGGAGGGAATGGATGAAGATGGCCAAAATGCCGTTTTGGAAAAAGATGTTGGGACGTGGAAATACCGCTGTCCTTTCTGTCACCTTGGCGGTGATTTCGATCTTTAGCGTGCTGTTCCTCTACTACTCGCAGAATTCCTTTCTTGAGGCTTTTGAGGCCAAGACTTACGACCTTCGTTTTAAGAATCTGCGCGGGCCTATCCAGCCCGATCCAAGCATTGGCATCATCGCCATCGACGACAAGAGCATCGCGGAATTGGGGCGCTATCCGTGGAGTCGCGACAACTATGCACGATTGATCGATAGATTGGCCGCAGCCAAAGTAAAAGCGGTGATGTTCGATGCTTTTTTCCCTGAACGCGAAACGATTGCGCATGATCAGTTATTTGCGACAGCCACCAAGCGCGCGGGTAACGTGGTGTTGGCGGTTGTTTTTGAGTTTGACAAGAACGGACGGGTGACAACGATCACCCGCAGCCTGCCGGAAATTGAACGGGGAGCAAAAGGAGTCGGGCATATCAACCAGTTGCCGGATGACGATGGCGTGATTCGGCGCAATCCGCTGTTGTTGGAGAAGGATGGCAAGCAAATCCCATCGCTAGGCTTGATGGGCGCGATGTTGGCGTTGGGAGAAAAAGAATTTGTCGCGGGCGATTTTGATATCGCGGTGGGTGAACACCGTATTCCAGTGGATGAAGGTCGCCGGATGTGGATCAATTATGTGGGCGGCCCCGGTGTCTATCCTCGGTATTCGTTCGTCGATGTGGTCGAGGGGCGTATTTCCAACGAGGTATTAAGAGGCAAGATATTGTTCCTCGGGGCGACAGCGCTGGGTATCTACGATATGCGCGTCACACCTTTTCACGGCAATACGCCTGGGGTCGAGTTACATGCCACCGTGACTGACAATATCATCAGTGAACGTTATATCCGCCAGGGGGGCATGGAGGCGCTGCTCGATATGGTTTTCATCATCGTGCTGGGCGCACTCGCCTATTTCCTGACCATTCGTTTGCGTTTGTACGGCGCGATTCCAGCGACAGTTATCTTGTTATCCGGTTATATCTGGTTCACTAACTACATGTTCAGTGCGGGGCATTGGATCAATATCATCTACCCGACGTTGTCTGCGGTTGTCGCATTGCTGGTCGGGGGCAGTTTCCGATATATGGTGTTGGAACGCAGCGCACGTGAGATGCGCTCGATGTTTTCCAGTTATCTCTCTCCCAAATTGGTAGCGCGCTTGGAGAAGGATCCTGAGGCAGCCAAGATCGGTGGCGACAATAAGGAAGTTACCGTGCTGTTCACCGACATCAAGGGTTTCACTACGTTCAGCGAGGCTCATCCACCTCAAGAGGTGGTGTCGCGGCTCAACGAATATCTCGGAGCGATGGTGCAAGTCATCGAAGAGCATGATGGCACCATCGATAAATTCATCGGCGACGGTATCATGGCCTACTGGGGGGCGCCGTTGGCACAACCGGATCATGCCAAACTGGCCATTGATTGCATCAAGGCGATCCATGTGCGGATGCTGGAGTTGCGTATCCGATGGCAGTCGGAAGGGATGGAGCCACTCAGCATCCGTGGGGGGCTACAGTCTGGGGATGTGGTTGCAGGTAATGTGGGTCTAGCGGGCAAAAAAATGGAATATACCGTTATTGGAGATACGGTGAATCAGGCGGCGCGACTGGAAAGCACAGCGAAATATTATGGAGTGACTTATCTGGTGGGCGACGAGACTTATCAGAGGACTCGCGAGCTTTGCCAATATAGAGAGTTGGATAAGATAAGGGTTGTCGGAAAGCGCCTGCCCGTGACCATCTATGAGCCGCTAGATGGGCTTTCTCAACTGAGCAAACCACAAGCAGAACGGTTCGGGGCGGCATTGGTTTTTTATCGGGCGCGCGAGTGGGAGAAGGCTCGCGAGTGTTTCCGCGAAGTGTTGGATATCGTGCCCGAGGACAAACCCAGTAAAATATACATTGAGCGTTGCGATTATTTCAAACAGAACCCGCCTGTAGCGGATTGGGATGGTGTGTTCAATCGGGCGGAAAAGTAGCGCACAATGCAAGCGGTTGTCCGAACAATCCCCGCGATAACGATTTCATCGAATAGGTAGAGAAATGCGAAACAAATTCATTGCGATCTCATTGCTGCTTCTTTCTTTTGGCGCCTGCGCGGTCGAGGGTCTGGCGACCAATGGCTTCACCAAGGCCGACTTTAAAAATGAATTCGCCATATCCAAACTGCGCAAGCTGATCGGTGTCGGCGGCGGAAATATTTTTATCGCCAAGCAGGACGGTTCGATAGAGGTCGTCGATAGAGAAGGCAAATCCGTGATGACCTTGGCGACAAAGAATGGTGATATCGAGTTACTCAAAAAGCCGGAAGCTGCCGCCGTTGAGGGAGACACCATCTATGTGGTGGACAGCGAGACGCAGCAAGTCGTTATGTTTTCCCTGTCGAATGGAAAGCCACAAGGCAGTTTCGGTGGCCGGTCGGGAGGTTTCGGTAGTGGCGAGAGCGCATTGAAAGAGCCACAGGGGATCGCGGTGCACGAAGGGGTGATCTATGTTGCCGACACAGGTAATGAGCGGATACAGATGTACGGTATCAATGGTGTGTTCTTGAGCACTTTGGGCTTGAGCGCTCCCTCTGCTACCAGTTCGGAAAAAGAGTTGCCCTATAAATTGGGAGAGCCGACAGATATCGCAGTGGATCCCGCAGGGCGCATCTATGTGCGTGATGCCGATGATCGTGCGATCAAGATATATAGCCCGACGGGAGCCTATCTGCGGAGCTTGCCTTTGGACAAGGGCGCTAAACCGGTGGCGTTGCGAGTGGCTGAGGATGGCATCTATGTGGCGGATGAAGCCAGCTCCAGTATTTCGAAATACGACTTTGACGTGAATCTGGCATACAGTTTTGGTTCCAAGGGTGAAGGCAAAGCGCAATTCAAAAGTCTCTCCGGCCTTGCGGTGGATCGCGGTCAGCAGGTGTTCGTGGGCGATGCCAAGAAGGCCATAGTCAATGCCTTCATCGTCGAGGCGGGCACGCTGTACGACCCCTTGCCTAGAGCTGCCGGCAGGGTGTCGGTGAAATGGTTGGAGAGCATCCCGGCCGAAGTTACCCAGATCGTTTGGGATGGCAAAGAAACTTTCTATGCGGTGAGCAAGGATAAAAAGAGTTTGCTGTTGATCCGCAAGGGGGTGCAGGTGGGGGAGATCAAGCCCAATGAGATGCAGTTGAGTGCGGTCACCTTAGATAAGAACGGCGCGCTTTGGGTGTTGGACAAAAAGAAACGGCAAGCCGCCAAACTGGATGAGTCGGGCAAGGTGCTGGTGAGTTTCGGTAGTGAAGGGAGTGGGGCGGGGCAATTCAGTGATCCGGTCGCTATTGCAGTGTCAGCATCTGGAATGGTGTTCGTTGCGGATCGCTCGAATCATAATGTGCAGATATTCCGTGCCGATGGTGTGTTTCTGAACGCGATTGGCAACAGCGGCGCCAATGCGTTGAGCGCGCCGGTCTCTTTGGCGTTCGACCAACACGACAATCTGTACATTCTCGATGCATCGCGCGCTAGCGTGTCGGCCTATGCGGCGAACGGGCAGTCGTTAGGTGAGTTTGGTAAGACCAAGGAAGGCAGCAGCTTGCTGTCTAGGCCGATCGCGTTGATCGCGGCGAATGACGAGATACTGGTTCTGGAGGCGACTCAAGTCAAAGTGTTTTCGCCGAAAGGTGTGTTGTTGCGTTCATTCGGTGCGAAGGGAACAGGGTTCGGGGGCTTTAGCGATCCGGCAGACATCGCTTTTGGCGGTGGCTCCACTTTTGTGGTGGCGGATCGCGGCAACAAACGCATCCAGATGTTCGCCACATTGCATAAACCCGAAGCACCCCAGCAACTGTCTGCACAAGGCAAAGTACATGCGATCGAGCTGAATTGGGCGCAACCCTCGTCGCCGTATATCAAACAATACCGTATCTACCGTTCCAAAAATGAGAAGGGTAGCTTCACTTTGATCGGCACGAGTGCAAGCAATCAGTTTCTGGATCAAAATCTTGAGGCAGAGGGGCACTATTTCTATCGCGTCGGCGCTGAGACGCACTATGGCTATGAAGGTGCAACCAGCGGAGTGGTGAGCGGCGTGGCGGCAAAATTCATTCCTCCCCCCTTGGATGCGGTGCAGGTGGAGACGACGCCATGGCAGGTGAAGATGAACTGGACGGCTGCCAACCCGCAATATTTCGGCGCATATCGCATCTACCAGAAAGAGGGTGAATCATTCACTAAGATCGGTGAGGTCACCCAGCCGGAATTCACCAAAGACGCGCTGATTCCGGAAACAAAATATACCTACTATGTGTCGACGTTCAGCAGTGACGGTACGGAGTCGGAAAAGGTCGCGGTGGAAGCCACCACGCAGATATTCAATCGTCCGCCGCTCGAGATCGAAGTGGTCAAGTTGCGCGATATTTTTTCCAATTCATACAAGCTGTATGAACGCGATGGGGTCGGCAGGATCAAGCTGACTAACAATACCAACAAGAGCATGGAGCGACTTAAAGTCACTTTCCAGTTGAAGGACTTCATGGATTTTCCAACGGAGACTAAGTTGGATAAATTGTTGCCGGGACAGAGCGAAGAACTGGTGCTCAAAGCCGTGTTCAACAATAGCATCCTGACCATCACCGAAGACAGTTCAGTGCAGGCGATGATCGAGGCCAGTTATTTTGAGAATGGCAAACGCGTCTCTTTCAGTAAGAACCCAACGGTGAATGTCTACGATAAACACCGCCTGACTTGGGATGAGCGTGATCGTTTCGCTACGTTCGTCACGCCCAAAGATTCATTCATGATCAATCTGGTGCGCTCGATTGCGACGCAGTTCAAAGAGACCAAAGATGAAGCGCAACTGGCGGCTGCATTCTTTGATGCGATGGGTGTCTATGGCCTGACGTACATCCAAGATCCGAACAATCCCTATCAGATCAGCTCTGGCAAAGTAAATACGGTTGATTACGTGCAATTCCCGCGCGAGACGCTCGAGCGTAAATCGGGAGATTGCGACGATCTTGTGGCCTTCTATTCCTCTGCGCTGGAGAGCATGGGTCTCAACACCCGCGTATTGGAAGTGCCAGGGCATATGCTCTTGATGTTCTCCACCGGCGTGGCAGTAGATGAAGATGACTACACCATGGATAACATGTATGTGATCTATGAAGACCAGTTGTGGATACCGCTGGAGACGACATTGGTTGGCAATGGCTTCATCAAGGCATGGGAAAAGGGTAGTGCGACCTATTACAAATGGAAAGACAAGGGGCTGACCATCCTTGATGTGCACAATTCCTGGGAGACCTATAAGCCGGCAAGCCTCCCGGATACTACGTTCAAACCCAGCCCGATCACGCGTGCCGAGATCGAGAAGAAATTCCCCGGCGACTACATGTCGATCCTGAAGATCAGTTCGCAGACCAAGACGCGGCGCTATCTCAACGCGATCAAAAAGAATCCGTCGGATGTCGATGCGCACCTACAGATGGGAATCATCCTCGCCAAGGCGGGAGATCGCAAAGAGGCGATGAAATATTTTGACAAGGTCATCAGTCTGGAGCCGAAGAATGCGGCGGCGCTGAATAATCGCGGCAACGTATTCATGATCGATGACAAATACCAAGATGCGCAAAAGGCCTATCTGGCAGCAACTCAAGTCACGCCCAAGGATGCCCGTGTCTGGATCAATCTGGCGCGCGCTTACAAGGCGAGCAATGAGACGAAAAAAGCCAAAGCCGCTTTTGTCAAAGCGCAGAGTCTGGATCCGTCGGTCAAGGACGAACACCGTGCCTTGGCCTGGAACTATTGAATGCGCTTTGAGTCGGAGCTAGCGTTGTACCGAGTAGCAACTTTAACCGAGGAGAGTCATATGAAGAAGTTGATCGCGTTGTTCGTGTTGTTGGGAGTAGTGCTAGCTACGCCGGTATACAGTGCCGAAGAAAAGCCGGACGGTTCCCTGTGGGAGCGTTTGCGCAAGAAGATCGAATTACTGACTCCCAGAAAGAAGTTGGCGACCACTACAGCGGTGGGTGGTGTGCGCGGCTCTCAGGCTGATAGCGACGATGTCTATTGGAAAGGTCAGGCGAATACGCAACCGATCGACTCAGAAGAACTGTTGGCCTTCAAGAAGGCCATTTCTTTGGTGGATGCCGGAGACTTGGCGGGTGCTCAGTCTGCATTTGCTGATTTCCTAAAGAAGCACCCAGATAGCCGCTTGCGCGAAGATGCAGAGCAGGCATTGGCTTCGTTACAGCCCAAGAAGTAGCGGTTCCTGATGGCTGGGACGGCTGGTAGAAAGCCGTCCCAGCCTCTATAATCCCGCCTCCGATTCATCTGGATTGCGGTTTTCCCCATGCAGTTATTCACCTTTGGCATCAACCATCAGACCGCGCCGCTCGCCGTGCGCGAGCAGATCGCGTTCAATGTCGAGACCATGGAGTCCGCATTGCGCGACTTGGTGGGCAATGGTGCCGCTAAAGAAGCGACTATCCTTTCTACCTGCAACCGCACGGAAGTGTATTGCAGCACCAATGCGCCTGCACAGGCGGTGGACTGGCTGGCCTCCTATCATCATCTGCCTGCTGGCGAGATCGAGCCTTACATCTATCGTCTGCCGCAAGAACAAGCGGTGAAACATGCCTTTCGTGTCGCCAGCGGACTTGACTCCATGGTGTTGGGCGAACCACAGATATTGGGACAGATGAAGCAGGCTGTGCGCCAAGCCGAACAAGCGGGCACCTTGGGCTTTTTGCTGCATAAATTGTTCCAGCGTACTTTCTCTGTGGCCAAGGATGTACGCACACAGACCGAGATCGGTGCCAATCTGGTGTCGATGGCGGCGGCGGCGGTCAAGCTTGCCGAACGTATCTATCCCAGCATCGCCGAGCAGCGTGTGTTGTTCATCGGCGCGGGTGAGATGATCGAACTCAATGCTGTCCACTTCGCGGCGCGCAATCCCAAACACATCACAGTAGCCAACCGTACCTTGGAGCGTGCACAGACCTTGGCGCGCCGTATCAATGGTCATGCCATCACCCTGAATGAGTTGCCGGAACAGTTGGCACAACACGACATCATCATCACCTGTACTGCGAGCACCTTGCCTATCCTTGGTAAGGGCATGGTCGAGCGTGCGCTCAAAACGCGCAAACACCGTCCCCTGTTCATCGTCGATCTGGCAGTGCCACGCGATGTGGAAAAAGAAGTCGCAGAGTTGAGCGATGTGTTCCTGTATACCGTGGATGATCTTTCCGATGTGGTGCGTGATGGCTTGGATGCACGCCAAGGTGCGGTAAAAGAGGCTGAAGTCATCATCGACTCCGGCGTCAATGAGTTCATCCACTGGATGGAGTCGCGCGAAGTGGTGCCGGTCATCCGTTCCTTGCGTGACCATGCCGAGCGCCAACGCCGTAGTGAAATGGAAAAAGCCCTGCGCATGTTAGCTAAGGGCGATGCGCCGGAAAAAGTGTTGGAATCATTGAGCATGGGGCTCACCAATAAGTTCTTGCATGCTCCGACACAAGCGCTGAATCAGGCGCAAGCCAATGAACGCGATGCTTTCCTTGAAGCGGTGCATCGCATCTATCGTCTGCACGACACCGAATGAAGCCCAGTATCTCCTCCAAGCTCGCCCAACTGAGTGAACGGTTGGACGAGGTCAACCGCTTGCTGAGTAGCGAAGAGGCGACACGTGATATGGATGCGTTCCGCAAGCTCAATCGCGAGCGCGCCGAGATCGAACCCGTGGTCGAGCTATACCATGCGTATCAAGCATGCGAGTCCGATATCGCCACTGCGCAAGAGATGGCGGGAGATCCTGAGATGCGCGAATTTGCCGATGCCGAGATCAAAGCCGGACGCGAAAAATTGGAGCAGTTCGAAGTCGAACTGCAAAAACAATTGCTGCCGAAAGACCCCAACGATGAGCGCAACGTGTTCCTCGAAGTGCGTGCGGGCACCGGTGGCGATGAGGCGGCTATCTTTGCGGGCGATATCTTCCGTATGTATATGCGTTTTGCCGAGCGCCGTCGTTGGCAGGTGGAGATCATCTCCGAGAGCCTAGGTGAAATGGGCGGTTATAAAGAAGTCATCGCCCGCATCATCGGGCAGGGTGCTTATTCGGTACTAAAATTCGAATCCGGCGCGCACCGTGTGCAGCGTGTTCCCGCCACAGAGACGCAGGGCCGCATCCACACTTCCGCCTGCACCGTGGCCATCCTGCCGGAGGCGGATGAGGTGGGCGAAGTGGAGCTCAATCCTGCCGATCTGCGTATCGATACCTTCCGTGCATCCGGCGCGGGCGGACAGCACATCAACAAGACCGATTCTGCGGTGCGTATCACGCACCTGCCTACAGGCACGGTGGTGGAATGCCAGGATGGACGCTCGCAGCACCAGAACAAGGCGCAAGCGCTGCGCGTGTTGGCTGCACGCATTAAAGACAAGCAGGAACAAGCCGCCCACAACAAGATCGCTGCCGAGCGTAAATCGCTGGTGGGCAGCGGTGACCGCTCTGAACGTATCCGTACCTACAACTTCCCGCAGGGACGTGTCACCGACCATCGCATCAACCTTACCTTGTACAAGATGGATCACATCATGGATGGTGATATCAGCGAGCTCACCAACGCACTGATGGCAGAACATCAGGCCGAACAACTGGCTGCATTAGCGCAAGAGAGCTGATTCTGTGCGCAGTCTCCGAGATGTCTTGCTGCAAGATGCGGAGTCGTTGAAGCGAGCACTTTCGTTGGAAACGAGTGAAGCGCGCATCGAGGTGCAATGTCTGTTGCAGCATGTATTGGGTGAGCCGCGTGCGTATCTGTTGGCGCATCCGGAGCGGGTGTTGAGTGCGGATGAGCAAGCTGTTTATGCGACTCTGTTGCAGCGCCGTTTGTGTGGCGAGCCGATGGCGCACCTACTGGGAGAACGGGAGTTTTTCGGGCTGAACTTCAAGGTGACGTCCGCAACGCTGATTCCACGACCGGAGACCGAATTACTGGTGGAGTTGGCATTGCAGCGCATTCCCCCACCGCAATCCTCCACCAGAGAGGCGGAGCGTTTTAGGGTGCTTGATCTCGGCACGGGTACGGGAGCAATCGCTTTGTCCATCGCGCATATGCGACCGGATGTTGAGGTATTGGCAGTGGATGCATCAGAGGCGGCATTGCAGGTGGCGCGTGAAAATGCGGCGCGATTGGCTACACGCAATGTAAGTTTTATGCAGAGTGACTGGTTTTCGGCCTTGGGCGAGCAAAACTTTGACCTGATTGTTTCCAATCCGCCCTACGTCGCGGCTGGGGATATCCATCTTGCGCAAGGCGACGTGCGCTTCGAGCCGCTCACGGCCTTGGTTTCCGGTGCCGACGGGCTAAATGATGTCCGTATCATCGTTGCGCAAGCAGGTGCCCATCTTAAAAAGCAGGGTTGGCTATTGCTGGAGCATGGCTATGATCAAGCCGTCGCTATACGCGAATTATTGATAAAAAATGCTTATATAGGGGTGTTTTCGGCAAAAGATATAGGCGGCATAGAGCGGGTAAGTGGCGGGTTGATTGAGCGCTAAGCCAATAGATACGCGGATGTGGCCGGATTCGGACTAGTGCGACAAAAAAAGATATAGGCCGGTATATAGGCCGTTTGGCATATATGAAACTTCGGAGTTGCCCCCTACAATCCGCCTCGAGTTGTTAGAGCCTTGAGTTGTAACCAACTCAATCTTTCATACTCTCCTCCTATTCGGGGCCATCGCAAGGTGGCCCATTTTTTTGCCTAGTGTTTCTACTTTTCAACGGTTGCGCAAAAATACGATCTAGGCAAGAATCCGAGCTTGGGTCGGATTCGGCAACGGCCTGAGATGATAATAATTAAGGGGGAGTTATGGAAAACGGCGGTTGCAGGAAATTCATTTTTTTTGGTGTGGTCGCATTGGCTTTGGTGATATTGGCTTTTGCCACGGGGGCGAATGCGGCGGGAATCATCTTGGTGTGGGTCGCAATCGCTAGCTTTGGTTATGGCGCTGGCGTGGTGATGAACTCACCTGAAGTGCCGCACAAAGATTGATCGGCTAGCTGTCAGAACATATACCGTTCTGACAGACTACTTGGTAAGCAGCAATTTGCGCGCCCGTGCGATGGCGGCTTCCACTTGCTGCGGCGCAGTACCGCCAGTGTGATTGCGGGCAGCAAGCGAACCTTCCAGCGTCAACACAGCGTAGATATCGTCCGCAATGAGGCTGGAGAACTGTTGTAGTTCTTCCAGTTTGAGCTCGGCGAGATCGGCTTTGCGTTGTTCGGCAAAGCGCACTGCCAGCGCGACTGCTTCATGTGCGTCGCGGAACGGTAAGCCTTTCTTCACCAGATAATCAGCCAAGTCGGTGGCCGTGGCATAACCCTGCAATGCTGCACTTCGCATCGCTTCCGGTTTGACGGTGATGCCGCGCATCATGTCGGCGTAGATGCGTAATGTCTGTGTCAAGGTATCCACCGTGTCGAACAGCGGTTCCTTGTCTTCCTGATTGTCTTTGTTGTAAGCCAGCGGCTGGCCTTTCATCAGCGTGAGCAACGCGACCAGATTGCCGTTCACGCGTCCGGTCTTGCCACGCACCAGTTCCGGCACGTCGGGGTTCTTCTTCTGCGGCATGATTGACGAGCCGGTGCAGAAGCGGTCGGCGATGTCGATGAAGCCAAAGCGCGGGCTCATCCACAGGATCAACTCTTCCGACAGGCGTGACAGATGCGTCATGACCAGTGCGGAAGCGGCGGTGAATTCGATGGCGAAGTCGCGGTCGGAAACGGCATCTAAAGAGTTCTCACATACGCCATCAAAATCCAACAGCTCGGCGACATATTCGCGTTTGATGGGGTAGCTGGTTCCCGCCAGTGCCGCGGCGCCTAGGGGCAAACGGTTGACGCGTCGTCGTGCATCGCCGAAGCGACCGATGTCGCGCTGGCACATCTCGAAGTAGGCCATCAAGTGATGGGCGAAGCTCACCGGTTGCGCCACTTGCAGATGCGTGAAGCCGGGCATGATGGTATGCGTGTGATGCTGCGCTAGATCGAGTAGCGAGGTTTGCAGTTCTTTCAGCAAGCCGATGATGTTGTCGATCTCGTTGCGCAGGTACAAGCGGATGTCGGTCGCCACTTGATCGTTGCGCGAACGCCCGGTATGCAAACGCTTGCCGGCGTCGCCAACCAGCGTGGTGAGGCGTTTTTCGATATTCAGATGCACGTCTTCCAGATCAAGCTGCCACTCAAAATCACCGCTGATGATCTCCTTTTCGATCTGCGCAAGGCCATGCTGGATGTCTTTCAGATCCTGCGTGTTGATGATGTCGCAACTTGCGAGCATCTGCGCATGCGCCAACGAACCTTGAATATCGAACAGCGCTAGGCGTTTGTCGAAATCCACCGAAGCGGTATAACGCTTCACTAGTTCGGCCACGGGTTCGTTGAAACGTCCCGACCAGGTTTGATTGTCTTGCATCGTAGCCATGTCTTGTCCAGAATGAGCGGCACTTGAAAGGTGAATATGCCGGGAACGCGCAGTATAAATCAAAACATTCAGACTAAGCTGCTGCCCAACTTCCGCAACTTGGGTACGGTGCTGCGCATCGTATTGTTGACCAACGGGATCGCCTTGCTCAGCATGGCCTCTCAATCCCATTCGTTTAACGATCTATTGGATAGCGTGTTGCGCGGTTCGGCTTTACTGCAACCCGCTTTGTTGAGCAGCTTGCTGTTGTTGTACCTGCTCAATGTTTTTCTGGGACGGGTGAGGCACTGGCAGGGTGTGCTGGCGGTGACGGCAGTCGTGGCAGCGAACACGCTGGCGATCGATATGCTCGGCGGAGAATTGTTTTCCGAACTGAGCGATATCGGCATGTTCCGTTACACACGTCACGCACTGGTGAGCATCGCTGTGACATTGATACTCCTCGGGTATTTTCGCTTGCGTGCGCAGGCGTTGTCTCCGGCCAAACACGAAGCACGCCTGCAAGCCTTACAAGCACGCATCCGCCCGCACTTTCTGTTCAACACCATCAATGCGGTGCTGAGTATCGTGCGCGCGGACCCAAAGCGTGCTGAGACAGCGTTGGAAGATATGTCCGATCTGTTTCGCATGGCGATGACGGAACAACATGATCTGGTCGCACTGGTGCAAGAGGTGGAATTGGCGCGCCAATATCTGGCCATTGAAGAATTACGCCTAGGCAAACGTCTGCAAGTGCGTTGGGATACGCAGCATATGCCGCCGGATGCACTCATTCCCCCGCTGATCTTGCAGCCCCTGCTGGAGAACGCCGTGTATCACGGTATCGAACCCTTGCCGGAAGGCGGCATTATCGATGTCAGGTTGTATCAGGAGCGAGATGAGTTGCATCTGGAAGTGCATAATCCGGCTCAAGCTCGGGCTGTGCCGCGTATGGCGGGCAACAAAATGGCGTTGGCGAACATTCGTGAACGATTGGCCTTATTATTCGATGTCGAAGCAGAATACCAAGTCGAGAGCGATGCGCAACATTATCATGTCCATATCCTCATCCCTTACGTGAAAGGGTAGATAACATGAATGACACCATCATTTTGCCACTCACCATCTTCATCGTGGATGATGAGACGCCCGCGCGTAACCGCCTGAAAGACTTGTTGGCAGACTGCGAGACCCAGTTTCCGCTGCAACTGGTGGGCGAGGCGGGCAACGGACAAGAAGCACTGAACAAGCTGGCGGAGACGCATGCCGAAGTGGTGCTGATGGATATCCGTATGCCGCAGATGGATGGTATTGAATTGGCACGCCACTTGAATAAGCTCGATGAACCTCCCGTCATCATATTCACCACCGCTTACGATGCCTATGCCATTCAGGCATTCGAGCAGCGCGCCATCGACTATCTGCTGAAACCGATTCGATTGGGACGCCTGTTTGAAGCGCTCTCCCGCGCTCGTGATGCCGTACCGATCCGCACCGAAGTGTTGCAAGAGCTGATGCCTGAGCCGCGTAAGCATCTTTCTGTGCATGAGCGCGGCAAGATCATCCTAGTCCCTATCACCGATGTTTTGTATCTGCGTGCCGAGATGAAATATGTCACGGTGCGTACCGCCGAACGTGAATACCTCATCGAAGAATCCCTCTCGGCATTGGAAAAAGAATATGCTGCGCGCTTTGTGCGCATCCACCGTAACTGTATTGTCGCACGGGAGTTCATCGCGGGCTTTGAAAAAGGTGGCGACGAGGGCGAGAGCGGTTGGCTGATGAAATTGCAGGGCTTACAAGAGCGGCTGCCCGTCAGCCGGAGACAACAATCCATCGTGAAGGAATTCAATAAATAATATGCGTGTACTCATCATTGAAGACAATCGGGATCTCGCTTCCATTATGTTCGACTTCTTGGAATCCAAAGGGCATATCGTCGATGCGGCGGGGGATGGCATCACGGGCATGCATCTGGCGCTGGTCAACCAATACGATGCGATCATTCTGGATTTGATGCTGCCGGGAATGGATGGCGTCACACTATGCCGTAAGCTGCGTGAAGAAGGGGGCAAGGACACCCCGATTCTGATGATCACGGCGCGTGATTCCCTCGATGACAAGATTGCAGGGCTGGAGGCGGGAGCCGATGATTATCTGGTCAAGCCGGCCGAATTGCGCGAGATCGAATTGCGCTTGCGTGTGCTGCTACGGCGAGGCAGTGAGCATGCACAAAAGCAGAAAAAATTGATGATCGAAGATCTCAGCCTCGATCCCTTTACCTGCTCGGTGCATCGTGGTGACGTGCATATCGACCTTCCACCCATCCCATTCAAGATACTGGAAGTGTTGATGACGCGCTCTCCGCAGGTGGTCAATCGTGATGACATCGAGCAGATCGTGTGGGGAGAAGGGCGTCCGGATAGCGATTCACTGCGCGCCCATATGCATCTGTTGCGGTTGTTGATTGACAAGCCTTTTGAGCGGAAATTACTGCGCACCCATCGTGGTTTCGGCTATCAATTGGCGAGTCCTGATGATCCTAGCTAAAAGTCTTCGCTTCCGCGTCGCCTTTGTTTTTGCAGTATTTGGCGCTGCACTCAGCATGGTGCTGTCGGGTAGTCTGTATTTAGCATCAAAGGAGCTCGGCCATCGCTTGATGGATGAGACGTTGCGTGCCGAATTGGAAGACTCGGTCGAACGCTACACACGCGATTCCGTATTTGTGCCGCCGAATACCGTGTCGATCAAAGGTTTCGTCATGGTGGGCGACATAGAACAAAGCCACACCGCGCCACCGGAAGAGTTGAAAAAAATGGCGCCCGGCAGCTATAACATTGCGGTAGCCGATACCGATTATCGTGTGCTGATCGCGAACCGCGATGGCGTGCGCTATTTCATGTTGTTCGATACCAACAGCCAGCATGAACAGGAAGCACATCTTTTGCGCTTGTTGGTTATATTTGCCCTCTTCATGACGCTGGCTTCTGCAGGTGGAGGCTTTTGGTTGGCCTTGCGCGTGCTTACGCCGATCACGCGATTGGCACGGGAAGTCGGTCAAGCGGATCCGGAAGCGACGGACCTATCACTGACCAAACTGACGCGCAATGATGAGGTGGGAGAATTGGCGCGCGCCTTTGATCGCTACTTGCATCGTTTGCGCGATTTCATCGAGCGCGAAAAATATTTTACGGCGGATGTGAGCCATGAATTGCGTACACCGCTGGCCA
Source organism: uncultured beta proteobacterium (assembly GCA_963822425.1). GTDB lineage: Bacteria > Pseudomonadota > Gammaproteobacteria > Burkholderiales > Gallionellaceae > Sideroxyarcus. The sequence continues at coordinate 59,369 of CAWGHS010000005.1, read as the reverse complement.
TCCTTTTGGGCACAGCCGAGGTCTTGGAGCAGGACGACACGCTTTCAAGCAAACATAAAGAGCGCATCGCACGCATCAAACGGGCGACGCAAGACATGATCGAGCTGACGGCAGGCTTGTTGCTGATGGCGCGCGAACATCAGCGGTCTGTCGATGAAGCGCCCTGCCATGTGGCCGAAGTCGTGCGCGCCTGCGTTGATAAGCACCGACACTTGATCGGTGAGCGCCCGATCCGCATGGAGGTCGAGGCGGTCGTCGAATTGGATTTGGTCGTCGAACGATCCCTGCTTGAGATCGTGATCGGCAATCTCATCCGCAATGCCTTGTTCAATACTGAATCCGGCACGGTGTTGCTGCGACTCGAAGCGCACCGCCTGATCGTGCGAGACACCGGTATCGGAATGCACCCCGAAGTGTTGTCGCGCGCCTTGGAGCGCCACTACAAAGGCCCCTCCAGCGCGGGTGCCGGGGTTGGCTTATCCTTGGTCAAGCGCATCTGTGATCGCTATGGATGGCGCATATCGCTCAGCAGCCAAGAAGGTCAGGGCACGACAGCTGAGATCGATTTCTTTCCGGCAAAATAAAATTAGGGAGACGCGGCTCTATTCGGTTTTTTCGTTCCCGCGAAGGCGGGAACCTAGTCAAATCAAAAGCCGGATCCCCGCCTTCGCGGGGATGACGAATAAATCAGCACTTTCCTAGGACGCTTCCCTAGCCGATTTACCATCTGTTGCAAAAAACACTAAATCACACTTTTTTCACCTTGAGTTAACAAGGCCTTTACTGCGCCATTGCTAGCATCGCCTCCGTCTTGTGCAAGTAGTTTGTGTGCCCCATCGCACGAGGGAAATTTGGTTGGGGAACCTTTCGCTATTAACTCTCGGAGGAGAAACGCAATGAAGAAAATCGCACTGTCTTTGGCAGGTGTGTTGGCAGCAGCAGCATTTGCACCTGAAGCATCCGCTGTTCCAGCTTTTGCACGTCAAACCGGTATGGCTTGCTCCGCATGTCACTATCAACACTTTCCTTTGCTGAACAGCTTTGGCCGTTCTTTCAAATCGTCCGGTTTCACCCTGATGGGTGCGCAAGGCAAGATCGAAGGCGATAACCTGTCGATTCCAGACGTGATCAACATGGCGGTATTCACAACGACCTACTTCCAAACTCAATCTGCCGGTACAACCGCAGGTGTGGGCAATGCCGTTGCCGTGGACAAGTGGGGCGTTCCGGGTACCGGTGGTGAGTTCTCTCTGTTCATGGGTGGCCGTGCTTCCGACTTCGCTGGCTTCATCGCTGAAGCAGGTCTGGGTGGCGGCGGTGTAGCGAACACCGGTGGTATCGTCGGCGCTGGCAAGTTCGCCTTCCTGTTCCCAGTGGGCGATGCTCGTGTCGGATTTGTGATTCACTCCAGCAACGGCCAAGGCGTGGCTTACAGCTTTGAGACATTGAATACCGGTGCAGCCAACACGCACAAGATGATGGGTAATGGTGGTCCAAGCAACCAACACGTCCGTGCTGCTTATGCTTCGCAATACTTGGGTACCAACACCGCAGCAACCGGTATCTCCCTGGTGGCCAACAACAGCATGGGTTTCATCAACGTGGGTGCTTATGAAATGGCCGGTAATGCAGCAGTCGGTGGTGCCAATAGCATGGGCCTGACCTACATCCGTGCCGCAGGTACCATGGACATCGCCGGTTTTGATGGTGGTTTCGGTATCCAATTGTTTGGCGGTAAGAGCACAGTGACCAACGGTAGTAACGTCTTTGGCGGCGCTGGTGTCAACAACCAACCTAAAGCGACCGTTGTCGACTTCCAGTTGCAAGGTGACTTGGCTGCGATGCCTGTAGGCTTCTACGCTTCCTATGGTACAGCGCCGGCTGGTACAGCAACTGAAACCAACGTGTTCAACCCGATGTCTCCGAATGGTGGTGCAGGTACTAAGTCTGCCAGCTCGCTCAACTTCGCGGCTGAATTCGGGGTCATCCCGCATGAGATGACCGCGCAAGTGGCTATACGTATGGCGAAGAACGGTGCAGCACGGTTCGACGGCGACAATGCGTTGATGCTGGGTGTGAGTTACGAACTGGCGCAGAACATCGGCCTGAGCTTCGTGCGTACTATGCAGTCGGGTAGCGCATGGAACGCTTCTAACTTCGCGAACAGCGAGCCAGTGGGCAAGAACGCCAACACACTGTTGCTGGAAGCTTTGTTCTAAGCTGACTTGAGCTAAGAACGACTGCCTCGGCAGTCGTGAGTTGATAGGGGAGACTTCGGTCTCCCCTTTTTTATTACCGGACGGATGAAATAAAAAGGCCGCGATTGGATGGATCGCGGCCTTTGCATAAAAACTGCTGTGCAATATCAACCGCTATTGCGCAAGCCGGTGGCGATGCCGTTGATGGTGAGGTGGATGGCGCGCTTCACTTTCTCGTCGTTGTCGCCCGCACGGTGGCGTTGCAACAGCGCGACTTGCAAGTGGTTGAGCGGGTCGATATAGGGTGTGCGTGTCAGCAGGCTGCGCGCAAAGGCCGGATTGTCCTGTAGCAGGGTGGTGCTGCCCGTCACCGCGAACAACATCTCCACGGTGGTCTCCCATTCACTGTTGATCGCACCGAAGATGCGCTCGCGCAATTCGATGTCTTCCACCAGCTCGGCATAGCGCGATGCGATACCCATATCGGTTTTGGATAGCACCATGTCCATATTGGACATCAGGCCACGGAAGAATGCCCAGTTCTTGTACATCGCTTGCAATTGCTTGAGACCGGCATCGCCTTCACGTTCAATGAACTGTTTGACGGCGCTGCCATAGCCGAGCCAGCCCGGCAGCATCACGCGGTTCAAGCCCCAACTGAACACCCACGGGATGGCGCGCAAGTCTTCTATCTTGTCGGAAGCTTTGCGCGACGAGGGACGGCTGCCGATGTTGAGTTCGGCGATCTCGCGGATCGGCGTGGCGGTGAAAAAATATTCGGTGAAGCCGGGGGTCTCGTACACCAGCTTGCGATAGGCCGCGAAGGCATCGCGGCTCAACGCTTCCATGATGCGATGGTATTCCGGCATGGTGCTGTCCGCGCCGTGATGGTGCAACAGCGTGGCTTCCAGAGTGGCGGCGATGAGCGTCTCCAGATTGCGGCGCCCGATCTCCGGGTTGGAGTATTTGCTGGCGATCACTTCACCCTGCTCGGTGATGCGGATCTGTCCATTCACGCTGCCCGGCGGTTGCGCCAGGATCGCGTCATAGCTCGGGCCACCACCGCGACCGACAGTGCCGCCGCGACCGTGGAACAGACGCAGTTCGATGCCGTGCTTCTCGAAGACTTTCACCAGTTCGACCTCGGCTTTGTACAGCTCCCAGTTCGCCGTGAGGTAGCCGCCGTCCTTGTTGCTGTCGGAATAGCCCAGCATCACTTCTTGCGTGTTGCCACGACTTTCCAGCAGTTTTCGATACCACGGGATGGAGAACAGTTCATCCATGATGACGCCGCAACCGCGCAAGTCTTCGATGGTCTCGAACAGCGGGATGATGTTGACGTGCAGTGTGTCCTTGCCTTCCAGCAACTTGACCTGTTGCAGCATCAGCGCGAGCTCCAGCATGTCGCTCACCGCATCGGTCTTGGAGATGATGTGGTTGGGTAGCGCGCCCTGACCAAAGCGTTGATGGATTTCGGCGGCAGCCTGCATGATGCGCAGCTCGCTTTGCGGAACATCAGAATAGCGCTCGATGTCGGCCAACAAAATCTTGCCCGCCTGCAAGGTTTCCAAAAGCACTTTGCGTTTTTCTGGTTCGGTGAGATCGGCATAGTTAGCCTTGCCCGAGCTGTGGGCGAATAGTTCACTCACGGTCTGTTCGATGAGCGCGCTGTGCTGACGCATGTCCAGCGGCGCGAGGTAGAAGCCGAACACCTCGGCGGCACGGCGCAGGTTGGCCAGACGGCCGCGCGCCAGATACACCGCGCCGTGTTTGAACAGCGAATCGATCAGCACATCCAGATCGGCGATGAATTCTTGCGAAGTGGCATAAGCCCGTGCGTGCTTGTCTACCGGCGGTAGATGTGAAAGGTCGTGTCCCAGATGTTTGGCGGTGGCCGACAGGCGCGAATAGATGAGGATCAGCGCGCGGCGGTAAGGTTCATCTTCGCGTGCGGAAGCTTTGTCCGGCGAGGCGTCGGACAGTTTGCGTAACTCGGGGGTGACTTCCACCACGCGGTCGGTCAGGCTTAAACGCTTGCCGAGCAGATGGGTCTCGTTCAGATAGTGTTCGAAGGCTAAAGCGGAATGGTGTTGCACGGCATCTGACATCACGTCGTGCGTCACGAAGGGGTTGCCGTCACGGTCACCGCCGATCCAGCTGCCGACGCGCAACAAGGGCGGCACTTTGATGTCTTTGTCGAAGCGTGTCTCTAATTGTTTTTCCAGCCCGGCATAGAGCTTGGGAAGCTCGGCGAGGAAAGTGTAACGGTAATACTCAAGCCCATTGCGGATCTCATCGCGCACGGTGAGCTTGGCGGTGCGCAACATGCGCGTCTGCCACAGGATCAACACAAAGCGGTGCAACGCTTCTTCGTTATCCGCCAGATCGTCCGGCGTCATATCCACACGGTCGCGATTGGAAAGCAAGTTGGAGATGATGAGCTGGCAATCGAGGATACTCTTGCGCTGTACCTCGGTCGGGTGTGCCGTCAGCACAGGCGACACCAGCGCGCTGTTCAGAAATGATTGCAGTGTCGCGGGAGCGAGCTTCTTTTCTTCCAGGCGATCCAGTGCCAGTTGCAGCGTGCCATCCTTGGCGGCGCTGCCCGCTTTGAGGTGGGCGCGGTGGCGCCGGTTGTGGTGCAAATCTTCGGCGATGTTGGAGAGTTGCGAGAAATAACTGAACGCGCGCACCACAGCCAGCGTCTCGGTGGGCGATAGCGCATCCAGCATCTGTTCCAGCGTCTCGCCGTCGCGTTCGTCCTGTGTCTTGCGGAAGCGCACCGCTGCACGGCGTACATTCTCGATCAACTGGAAGGTCTCTTCGCCCTCCTGTTCACGCAAAGTGTCGCCGAGGATGCGGCCTAACAGGCGCACGTCGTCGCGTAGCGGTTGGTCTTTGCTGGAAATGTCGGCTGGCGCTGAGATCAGATTCATTTTTTCTCTGTGTGTCGTCGGCGCAAAAGCGCGGCGCACCTGTTAGAATGCGCCGCGCAGCAACCGCAAAATTATTAGCACTAGGAAACCCCGATGAGTCAGGCTTCTCTTATTCCTCCAGCCCGTCTGGTGATCGCTTCGCGCGAAAGCGCATTGGCCATGTGGCAAGCAGAACACATTCGAGACAGGCTGCGCGCATTATACCCGCAAACTTCGGTCAGCATATTGGGCATGACCACGCAGGGCGACCAGATTCTGAACGTCACCTTATCCAAGATCGGCGGCAAAGGCCTGTTCGTCAAGGAATTGGAGACGGCGCTGGAGAATGGCAGCGCCGATATCGCCGTGCATTCCTTGAAAGACGTGCCGATGAACCTGCCCGAAGGTTTTGCGCTGGCGTGCATCGGTGAACGCGAAGACCCGCGCGATGCCTTTGTTTCCAATAAATTCGACAATCTCGCGGCTTTGCCTGCGGGTAGCGTAGTCGGTACCTCCAGCCTGCGTCGCGAAAGCCAGTTGCGTGCTCGTTTCCCGCATCTCAAGATCGAGCCCTTGCGCGGCAACGTACAGACCCGTCTGCGCAAGCTGGACGAAGGACAATATGCCGCCATCATTCTCGCCGCTGCGGGCTTGAAACGTCTGGGCTTGGGTGATCGTATCCGTGCGGTCATCTCCAGCGAAGACAGCTTGCCCGCCGTGGGCCAGGGCGCACTCGGTATCGAGACCCGCGCCGACCGCGCCGATCTGAAAGCCGTGCTGGCGCCTTTGCATCATGCAGATACTGCCGCCTGTGTGATGGCGGAGCGTGCGATGAGTCGCGCCTTGGCGGGTAGCTGTTCGGTGCCGTTGGGCGGTTTTGCCGAAGTGCAGAACGGCAAGCTGCGCATGCGCGGTTTCGTCGCCACGCCGGATGGTATGCGTTTGTTGCGCGCCGAACATAGCGGCGACATTGCGCATCCAGAAGCCTTAGGAAGTCTGGTGGCGCAAGACCTGCTCAAGCAGGGCGCGGGCGAAATCCTCGCCGCCTTGAATGGCTGACGGGCAAGCCCGTTTCCCTCACCCCAACCCTCTCCCGCAGGCGGGCGAGGGGGCGAACGAATCGCTACGCGAGCTTCACGATAACCTGCCACTTGCTGGACTCAACATCGTCGTCACGCGGCCGCGCGCCCAAGCGGTTGGACTGGCGCAAGACATCGAACGGCTAGGTGGCAGAGCATCACTGTTTCCGTTGTTGGAAATCACCCCTGTCGCCGATCAGTCCGTGCTGCGTACGCAGCTATCCCATTTGAACCAAACCGATCTCGCTATCTTCATCAGCCCGAATGCAGTGCGCTATGGCATGGCGGCAATACATGCTGTCGGCACGCTGCCGCCATCGCTAAAGATCGCCACGGTCGGTCAAGGTAGTGCGCAGGCATTGCATGAGTTGGGCGTCAGTCAGGTCATCACGCCGAGTGAGCGTTTCGATAGCGAAGGATTGCTGGTCCTGCCGGAATTGCAGAATGTCTCCGGTCGGTGCGTGATGATCTTCAGAGGTGATGGAGGGCGTGAACTGTTAGGCGATACACTCAAGACACGCGGCGCAATCGTCGAATATGTGACTTGCTATGTGCGGAGCAAAGTCGATCTGGATGTCGGGGCGCTGTTGGCGAACGTTCCGGATGCCATCGCCATCACCAGTAGCGAAGCTTTGCTTCATCTGCAACAGAGCCTGGATGCAAAGCAGGGCGATAGGGTGCGCGATATTCCGTTATTCGCACCGCATGCCCGTATCGCCGAGGCCGCACAGCACTTTGGCTGGCGGCACGTCATCGTCACTGCATCTGGAGATGACGGTTTCATCGCCAGTTTGGTAGCATGGGCGCTCTCTAGAAGGGAATTAACGCCATGAGCGATCAAGCACAGCAGCCCCCCGCTTCTCCTTCCGACAAATCCAGCGTCGGATTGGACACCTCCGCCTTTCCTGCCGTACCCAGTGCCGCTCATGCCAGTCGACTGGGGAGCCTGATTTCGCGCATGACGCTGACGCAGCTGACGCTGGCCGTCTTGGTGGCGATCTTTGTATGGCAATGGTTCGATGCGCACTATCAACTGCATCAGGTGCAGCAGGAAGTCGCGCGCCGACTGGCGGAGATCGAAGGCACAAGCAAGGCCAATCAGACCTTGGTGACGCAGAATCAAGAGCTGGTGCGTGAACTGGGCGGTAAGCTGAGTCTATTGGAAAGCAAATATGCCGAGACGCAAAACCAGCGTGTGGCACTGGAAGCGTTATACCAGGATATGTCCAGCAGCCGCGACCAGACGGCCTTGGCGGAAGTGGAGCAGATGCTGCTCATCGCCGGGCAACAGCTACAACTGTCTGCCAATGTAAAAGCAGCCTTGATCGCGCTGCAACAGGCGGATGGCCGTTTGCAACGTTTGGATAGGCCGACGTTCAGCAGCTTACGCAAGAGCATCGGGCATGATATCGATAAGCTGCGCGTGCTTCCCAATATCGATATTCCCGCCATCAATTCGCGTTTGGATGGCGTGATCGGCACCTTGGATACGTTGCCGTTGGCGCAAGACATCCGCATCCAAAGGGAAACCGCCGCGCTCGAAAGCAATCCCGCTGACAGCACTTGGCAGCGCATGTTGCGTGAGATATGGCAAGAGGCGAAGCATCTAGTACGTATCGAGAACACTCAAAAAGAAGAGATGCCATTGTTGTCTCCGACGCAGACTTTTTTCCTGCGTGAGAACTTGAAACTGCGCCTACTTTCGGCGCGCATGGCATTGTTGTCGCGCGATGAAGTGAGCTTCCGCCGTGATGTGAAGACCGCACAGGAATGGATCAAGCGTTATTTCGATGCCAAGTCTGGCGAAGGGCTGCAAGCCATCGGCGCATTGCAGAAGCTGGCCGCAGCCAACATCGCTATCGACCTGCCCGACATCAGCGCCAGCCTTGAGGCGGTGCGCAATTACCGTGCTTCGCATGAGCGAGGCGTGCGATGAAAGCATTGATCTGGTTCTTGCTGCTGTTCGCCGCCGCCGTGGCGGTCACACTGGCTTCGCACAATCCGGGCTATGTGCAATTCGTCTATCCACCCTACAAAGTGGAGATGGCGCTGACTTTCTTTATCCTTGCCTTGTTGGTCGTGTTCGTACTGGGTTACTGGTCGGTGCGGCTGTTGGTGGCGACTATCCGCTTGCCCGAATATGTGCGCACTTTCCGTGAAGAGCGTGCACAGACCAAGGGGCGCAGTGCGATGCTGGAAGCGCTCACTGCATTCTTCGAGGGACGCTACGCTGCTGCCGAGAAGGCCGCCGTGCGTGCCATGGAGTTGGGCGAGAACTCAGGGCTGAATCCTATCGTCGCCGCCCGTGCGGCACATGAGCTGCGCGAATTCGATAAACGCGACAGCTATCTCGCACAAGCCGAAGGCAAGACAGTGGGTGAGGCCACCATGCGTCTGATGGCCAAGACCGAATTCTTGCTGGATCAGAAACAGCCGCAATCGGCACTCAATTCATTGAAGGAGCTGAGCGATTCGGGCATGCATAAACACGTCGGTGCGCTCAGCTTGGAGTTGAAGGCACAGCAGCAGGCGCGTAACTGGGATGCGGTGTTGGAAGTGATGACACAACTGGAGAAGCGCAATGCCATCGACAAGACGCTGGCTGAGCAGTTACGCCAACAGGCGTGGTTGGAAAAGCTACGCGGCATGGCTGGGGACATCGTTTCTTTGCGCGCCTTGTGGAAGTCCATGCCGAGTGAGTCCAAACGCCGCAGCAAGATCGCGGCGGCAGCGGCACAGGCTTTTATCAAATTGGGCGATGGTCAGACCGCGCAACAATTGCTGACGGAAAGTCTCAATGCAAAATGGGACAGCGAGCTGGTCGCGTTGTTTGGCGAGTGTGCTAACGAAAACAATATCGCGCAGATCGATCAGGCCGAGCGGTGGCTCAAGGCGCACTCGGAGGATGCTGCTCTGCTGCTGACTTTGGGCAGGCTGTGCCTGTATCAGTCGCTGTGGGGCAAGGCGCAGACCTATCTGGAAGCCAGTATCAGCGTGCAACCTAGTCGTGCGGCGTACACCGCGCTCGCACAGTTGGCCGAAAAACTACAACGGGCGGAAGATGCCTTCAAGTATTACCGTCGTGCGCGGGAACTGGAAGGCGATAAATAGTTCAGGTCTTGGGTGCAAAAGTGAAGGCGTCGGAATAGAACGCCTCGCTCGGCAAGCCGCGCTGTGTGGTGAATTCACGATGTGCCGCTTCCACCACCACGGGCGCACCGCAGGCATACACGGCATAGCCGGAAATATCCTTGAAGTCATCCAGCACAGCCTGATGTACGAACCCTGAGCGGCCATTCCACTGCTCGTCGGAAACGACGGGTGTGAATCTGATGCCCTGTGCTTCCCACTTTTTCACTGTATCCAGCATGTACAGGTCGGACTGTTTGCGTACGCCCCAGTAGAAATGCATCTCGCGCTTGAAGCCGATGTGCAAGGCATGTTCGATGATCGCTTTGACCGGCGCAAAGCCGGTGCCACTGGCGACGAAGAGGATGGGTTTGGGCGAATCCTCGCGCAGGAAGAAGGTGCCGAGCGGACCTTTGATACGCAGGATGTCGCGCTCTTTCATGCCGTTGAACACATGCTGAGTGAACGTACCTCCCGCGATGTTGCGCACATGCAATTCCAGCAGCTCATCATTGTGCGGCGCATTGGCCAGTGAAAAACTACGCGGCTTGCCTTCCTTTTGCAGGATGTCGATGTACTGTCCGGCAAGGAACTGCAAACGTTCATTGGCAGGAAGTTTCAGATAGAGCGCCATCACATCGTCGGATAGTTTCACCATCCTCTCGACACGGGTTGGTAGCGTCTTGACCGGAATATCCTGCGCAGTGGTGACTTCATGGCTTTCGATGACTAGGTCGGAAAGCGGTTTGGCACAGCAGAAAAGCGCCATTCCGGCAGCTTTCTCCTCTTCGCTCAATGCGAACGCCTGTGTCTTGCCGTGATCGACCGAACCTTGCACTACTTTGCCCTTGCACACACCGCATGCGCCGTTGCGGCAACTGTAGGGCAAGGTGTACCCCTGTTCCAGCGCGGCTTCCAGAATCGTCTCGTCTTGATCGATAGGGAAGGTGTGGTTGCTGGGCTGGATGGTGGCTTTGAAAGTCATGACAGATCGCGGGCTGCTAAAAGGCGGCGATTTTAACGCATAATCGCGATATGAAAAGAGTTCTCATCATCGGTTGTGGCGATGTCGCATTACGTGTCGCCTTGCTCCTGAAGCAAAACTATAAGCTGCTCGGATTAGTGCGTGATCGGCAGCGGTTCGCTGTGCTGCGTGCAGCTGGCATTACTCCGCTGGCGGGGAATCTGGATGATCATGCCACCCTGTCGCGACTCAGTGGTATGGCCGACATCGTGTTGCACTTTGCGCCCCCCCCCGATAGTGGAACGCGTGATCAGCGCACGCATCATCTGCTCAGTGCATTGTCTCGCGGCGCTTTACCTAGGCGCATCATTTACATCAGTACCAGCGGTGTGTATGGCGATTGTGCGGGTGCGCGGGTGAATGAGACACACCCGCTTGCGCCGCAATCACCGCGCGCGCAACGGCGTGTGGATGCGGAGACGCAGATCCGTGCTTGGGGGCAGCGTCATGGGGTCAATGCCAATATCTTGCGCGTCCCCGGTATCTACGCGTCGGATCGCCTGCCGCTAGGCCGCTTGCAGCAGGGGATGCCTGCCATCATCGCAGAGCAGGATAGCTATACCAACCATATCCATGCCGACGATCTGGCGCGCATCGTCGTTGCGACCCTGCGCAGGGGCAAGCCGAATCGCGTGTATCACACCAGCGATGATAGCGAATCGAAGATGGGAGAATATTTCGATGAAGTGGCGGATGCCTGCCATCTGCCGCGACCGCCGCGCTTGCCGCGCATTGAAGTGCAGCGTGCCGTATCGCCGATGATGTGGTCGTTCATGCAAGAGTCGCGGCGTTTGACGAACGCGAGGATGAAGAGCGAATTGAAGGTGCAATTGATTTATCCCACGGTGCATGACGCGCTGAAGCAAGAGATCACATTTTGATCTGATAATCCTTTTCATGGAACAGGCGCAATGTGGCATCTACCACGGTGGCGTCATAAAATATTCCGCGCTTAGAGGTGATCTCATCCAGTGCTGTCTCTAAGCCTAATGCAGCGCGGTATGGACGGTGTGTGGCGATGGCTTCGACGACATCTGCTACCGCAAGGATTCGGGCACCTAGCAGGATGTCGTCACCTTTGAGGCCTTGCGGATAGCCCGAGCCGTCTATCTTTTCGTGATGTTGCAAGACCATCTGTGCGATGGGCCAGGGGAAGTTGATGTCTTTGAGGATGTCGAAACCGACTTGCGGATGAGTCTTGATCAACGCGTATTCTGTTTCATCCAATTTTGCCGGTTTGTTCAATATCTCGGAGGAAATAGCAATCTTCCCCAAGTCGTGCACGATGCCGGCGAGGTGAATCGCATAGATTTGTTCATGGGTAAGCCCCAATTCTCCGGCGATCCCTGCGGCCAGGTCGGCGACGCGGCGCTGGTGGCCAGCGGTGTAGGGGTCGCGCATCTCCAAGGTGGCTGCGATCGCTTGCACCGTGTCTTCCAACCCTTCTTGTATGCGGTCGAGATAATGTTGCTGTTCGACCAAAATCCGGTCTCGCTCTTCGCGCGTGCGCAAACTGGTAATACCGAACGAGAGGTCATCACCCATTTCTGCGAGTAATTCAACCTCATTTTCGGTGAAGGCATTCGGTGTCGCCGCATAGATCGCCATCACTCCGAATATCGTGCCGTTGTCGTGCAACGGTAGGGCAATCTCGGAGCGGTAACCATAACTCAGCGCCTGTTCCCGCCAAGGCAGGAACAGGGGGTCATTGGCGATATCTTGGCAGATAGTCATTTTGCCAGTGCGGATGGTGATGCCCGCCAAGCTGTTACCTGAGGTATCGAAGCCCCAACTGAATGAGATTGATTCGACATAGCCGGGACGGATGGAGCTTGTCGCCATCAGTTTAATGCTTCTGGCCTCGTCTTGTTGTGCGTAGCCGACCCAAGCCAAAAGATAGCCGCCCTTTTCTACCGTCGCACGACACATGTCATTGAGCAAAGATGATTCGTCGCGAGTACGGATCAGGGTCTGATTGCCTGCGCTCAATGTCTTGAGTGCGCGGTTCGCATGCCGCAAAGAAGCTTCGGCTGCCGCGACGCGGCGGAAGGGCTCATGCACGCTACCGACGAACACGGTACGGTAGATAAATATATAGGCAATGATCTTGTAGAGGTGGCCGAGAAGATTGAATACATCCGTGACATCGGAGTAGAGCGTGAAACTCAACTCGCTGAGGATAGTGATGCTGACGGCATTGAACAGTCCCGCTGCTTCATGCGGCTCGTCGTGTTGTGCCTGACGCCAGAAGATCAGTGCCGAGATCACAAGCATGGCGATGATGAGATATTCTAGTGCGATCTTGAGCGGTGTCAGACCTTTGCCTTCGATGAAGGTGTGCGGCAATGTATCTTGATGGAACAGGCCTATCCAATACACCAACGCACTGATGCCGAGCGCGACCAACAGCAGGGTATAGCGGCTATGTGGGCGGGATAGCGGAGTCCATGGACGTAGAGCAACAGCCAGCAAGGTGGCTGCAAAGATGAAACGCGCAGCGAGCCAAAAATTGATGGCTTTCTCCGGGCCGGAGGGGGTGACCCACGCGGGCATCCCTGCAAATGACAGCATGTGTGCGAAATCAATGAGGCCGACGGCAAGGGATGCGCAAGCAATGAGAATGATGTTGGCCGCACGCTCCTTGCTGTAGGCATTCCATGCGACACCAAAAACCAACATCGAGATGACGATGGAAAGGGTCTCTGCCGGAAGGTGGATGCTCTGGTATTTTGAGATACCTTCAAAGGCATAGTGGAATGGCGCTAACCAGACCACCAGAAATAGCGCGCCAAGTACCCCCAGCAACCGAACCTCTTGGTGCAGTGGGTGCTTGGCGTGAAGGTTGGCCATGATGGAGGGGTTTAGTTATTGCTGAGCTGAATTAACTGAGCTAGTTTGTTTTTTGCTGCACCTGAAGAGAGGGTCTCGGTGGCCATTCTCACGCCGTGCGCCAAGGTGTCGGTCAGTCCCGCGACATAGATCGCTGCACCGGCGTTGAGCAACACGATGTCGCGTGCCGAGCCCGGCTTGTCATCCAAGACCTCGAGCAACATGGTTTTTGCCTGAGTGATATTGGTCACACGGATCGTGTCGAGCGGTGCCGAGCGTAAACCGAACTCTTCCGGTGTGATGGCGTATTCGTTGACCTGACCGTCTTTCAGTTCGGCCACATTGGTCGAACCGCTGATCGTGATCTCGTCCAGACCGTCGTTGCCGTTCACCACCAGCACGTGGTGACTACCCAGACGTTGCAGTACACGTGCCTGGATGCCGACGAGATCGGGATGGAACACACCCATCACCTGATTGTCCGCGCCTGCCGGATTGGTGAGCGGACCCAGCACGTTGAACAGGGTACGTACGCCCAACTCTTTGCGCACCGGGGCGGCATATTTCATCGCGCCGTGGAAGTTGGGCGCGAACATGAAGCCGATGCCGATTTGGTCGATGCTCTCTCCGACTTGTTCCGGTGTCAGGTTGAGGTTCACGCCCAGCGCTTCCAGCACATCGGCTGAGCCGCAGGTGGAGGACACGGAACGCCCGCCATGTTTGGCCACGCGCGCACCCGCCGCCGCCGCGACGAAGGCGCTGGCGGTGGAAATATTAAAAGTGTGCGCGGCATCGCCGCCGGTACCGCAGGTGTCCACCAGATGGTCACGTTTTCTGACCGGTACCTTGCTGGCGAATTCGCGCATGACGAAGGCGGCGGCGGATATCTCACCGATGGTCTCCTTCTTCACGCGCAAGCCAACCAGGATCGCCGCAATCATCGTGGGTGAGACCTCGCCGCTCATGATCTGGCGCATCAGCGACAGCATCTCGTCGTAAAATATCTCGCGTTGTTCGATGAGACGCACCAGTGCCTGTTGTGGCGTGATCATGGTTTGCCCTCCAAGAAGTTCTTCAACATGTCATGTCCGTGTTCGGTCAAGATCGATTCGGGATGGAACTGCACGCCGTGTACCGCTAGCGTCTTGTGACGCACGCCCATGATCTCACCATCGTCCGTCCATGCAGTGACTTCCAGACAATCCGGCAGTGTCTCGCGTTCGATCACCAGCGAATGGTAGCGCGTGGCGGTGAATGGATCGGGTAGCCCGGTGAACACGCTGTTGCTGTGGTGGTGGATGAGTGAGGTCTTGCCGTGCATCAGCGTCTTGGCGTGAATGATCTTGCCGCCGAAGGCTTGGCCGATGCTCTGATGACCGAGGCACACGCCGAGCAGCGGAATCTTGCCGGCAAAATGTTTGATCGCGGCGACCGAGATGCCCGCCTCGTTCGGCGTACACGGCCCGGGCGATACCACGAGGTGCTGCGGATTCAGTTTCTCAATCTGCGCTACAGTGATCTCGTCGTTGCGGTAAACCACCACCTCAGCGCCTAACTCGGCGAAGTACTGCACTAAGTTGTAGGTAAACGAGTCGTAATTGTCGATCATCAACAGCATGTTAGGAATCCTAAATTCAGTGTATTTCGGCCTGCCGATCCGCGTGATTGATGGCAGAATAGCAAGCACAAAACAATATATCCGGTCAGGGGGGGATTCTCCCCTAAATCGGGCCTCAGGAAAACCTTCCCGGCATTTTATGGAAGGGATTTTCTGGGTATGAGGAGGTGGGGCATGAAAGTAGTGGATATGACGCTCGGCGGTCTGATGACTGCGAGCGTGAGGACGGTCGCCTCGGACATCACCTTGGAAGAGGCTGCGCAGCTGATGGCTGACGCAGGATTCTCATGTCTGGTCGTACAGCAGGATGGACATCCAGTCGGCATCCTGACAGAACGTGACCTCGTTAGATTTCTCCACGACCAAGTCGCACTTTCCAGACTGATCAACGAAGTCATGAGCACGCCGGTCGTCACCGCGCGGGTCGGCGACACTTTCCGCGATGGTCTGTTGCTGATGCATCAATATGCTTTACGTCATCTGGTCGTCGTCGACCACGGCAATGTGGTGTGCGGCATCGTCAGCGAGAGCGATCTGCGCTCTCATCTTGGATTGGATGTCATTGCTAGAGTAAGGAACCTGCAAGCGGCGATGGATAGAAGTACGCCCAGCATGCCGCCGGAGACTTCCTTGAGCCATGCGCTGGAGCGGATGATCTTCGAGCGTTGGGATTATGTGGTTGTGGCAGAGGGAGCACGCGCCGTAGGCATCATCACCGAGCGTGATATCCCGGGTCTACTCATCGCAAGAGCGGATGTGGGGGCACTGACTTTGCAGCAGGTGATGAGTACACCGGTCAAAACCATTCATCAAGATGCTAGCCTATTCGAGGCCGTCAGACAGATGACCGAATCGCGGATGCGCCATCTGGTGGTGGTCGATGAAGAACAAAAGTTTGTTGGAGCCATCAGCCAGCACGGCCTGTTGGAGCGCATCGGCTTGGAGTTCATCGGCGATAGCATGCATGAGTTGGAGACCTTGCGCGCCGAACGTGTCGCGGCTGAGCGGGCGTTGCAAGAGCGTCAGGAAGTTTATAGCACCATCGTCAATCAAGCTGCCGACTCCATCGTGCTGGTCGATAGCGAGACATTAGGATTCGCTGAATTCAATACGGTGGCACACGAGAGCTTGGGCTACTCCCGCGAAGAGTTCAGAGCGATGACTTTGCTGGACCTGCAAGCGGAGACGCCGCCATCACAAGTGCGGCAGCGTGTGCATAAGACGATTGCCGACGGCAGTAATTATGTTCTTGAGATTTCGCATCGACGTAAGGATGGGTCTGTGCGCCTGACACGCGTTAGCAGTCGTCCGGTGACGATTCGGGGCAGGATTTATTTATCGGCGATCTGGAGCGACATCACCGAACAACGACGTGCTGAAAATGCTTTGCGCACGAGCGAAGCCTATTTCCGGAGTTTGTTCGAGCAGGCGGCGGTGGGCATGTCCATCGTTTCGCCAGAGGCGAAATGGTTGCAGGTCAATCAGCGTCTGTGCGACATCCTCGGTTATGCGCGTGAAGAATTGCTCTTCCTGAACTTTCAAGACATCACGCCGCCGGAACTGGTGGGCACAGATCAGGAGCGTGTACGCCGGATGTTAGCAGGCAAAGTGCAGGCCGATAGTTGGGACAAGCAATACATCCGCAAAGATGGGTGTCTCATCTGGGCGCGCATCACCACCTCGCTGGCCCGAACTGCCGACGGCAGGCCAGATTATTTTGTCACGATCACCGAGGACATCACCGCGCAACGCGAGATATCGGAAGGCTTGCGGAGAAGTGAACAAAAACTCAGAGGCTTGTACGAGCTATCGCCATTGGGTATCGCGCTCACTGATATACAAGGTCGCTACATCGATTTCAATCAGGCGTTCGCACGCATCTGTGGTTATTCGGATGACGAGATAAAACAACTCGACTACTGGACATTGACGCCGGAAACGTATGCCGATGACGAAGCGGAGCAATTGGAATGTTTGGAACAAAACGGCTGTTATGGTCCCTATGAGAAAGCGTATCGCCGAAAGGATGGTGCTCTGGTTCCCATTCGCTTGAACGGCATGCTGGTGACAGGAGAGGATGAACAGCGATACATCTGGTCCATCGTCGAGGATATCTCCGAGCGGGTCGCGGTAGAAGAACAGATCAATCTGGCGGCACGTGTGTTCAGTGAGGCGAGTGAAGGCATCATGATCACCGATGCGGAAGGAGTGATGCTCAAAGTCAACCACGCGTTCACCGCCATCACTGGCTATTCGCCGGAGGAGGCGCTTGGCAACACCCCGCGCATGCTGAAATCGGGCAGACACGATCTGGCGTTCTATACCAAACTGTGGGAGCAATTGTTGCAGACCGAACATTGGGTCGGCGAGCTGTGGAATCGCCGCAAGAACGGCAAGGAATATGCGGAGCAACTGAGCATCTCGGCAGTGAAGGATGCGGCGGGCAAGACCACGCACTATGTGGGTATCTTCACCGACATCACCGAATATAAACGGCAGCAGGAGCAGATCGAGAGACTGGCCTACTATGATGCGTTGACGCGGCTGCCCAATCGCGTGCTCTTGGCAGATCGGATGCGGCAGGCGATCGCGCATGCGGATCGTAGCAAGCGCATGTTCGCTGTTTGTTATCTCGATCTGGATGGATTCAAACCGATCAATGACCGCTTCGGTCATAAAGCGGGCGACAGTGTGTTGGTGGAGATCGCCGAACGTCTGCAAGAGTTCGTCCGTGTTGAAGATACCGTCGCCAGATTGGGGGGCGACGAGTTTGTGTTGCTGCTGACAGGGCTGGGCAAGGAAGAGGAGAGCGAACCGATATTGGCACGTCTGCTGGAGATCGTGACGCGCCCCTGTACATTGAGTGAAAACGTCAAGGTGAGTGTATCGGCGAGTATCGGTGTCACTTTCTATCCGACGGATCATAACGATTCTGATGTGTTGTTGCGCCACGCCGATCAGGCGATGTATCAGGCCAAGCAATTGGGGCGCAATCGTATGCATCCGTTCGATCCGATATACGACCAGCAGGCACGGATGTTGCGCGAGCTTAAGGCTAAGGTTCGCGGGGGTCTTAGCCGTGGCGAATTCTTGTTGTACTGGCAACCTAAGATCGATCTGGTAAGCGGGTGCGTGGTCGGTGCCGAGGCCTTGATACGCTGGAAACAGGAAGATGCATCGATCTTGTTGCCAGGCAGCTTTTTGCCAACGTTGGAGAACGATGACCTCATCATCGAGATCGGCGATTTCGTCATCCAAGAAGGTATCTCTACGCTGTCCCGTTGGCAGGCGTTGGGGATGGATCTGTCCGCCAGCGTCAACATCGCGGCACGACAGATGTTATCCCCGGACTTTATCAGCAAGCTACATGGGGTATTGGCGGGACGCGTGGATATCGCAGCGCGGTTGGAGCTGGAGATATTGGAGACCACTGCACTGGAAGATCTGGATAAGGTGAAGCGTTTGATCGACGAGTGTCGGGCATTGGGTGTGAGTACCGCGCTGGACGATTTTGGCACGGGCTATTCGTCGATGACCTACTTCCGCCACTTGCCGGTGGACACGGTGAAGGTCGACCAGTCTTTCGTGCGCGATATGCTGACCAACGCGGATGACCTCGCGATCGTGCAAGGGATATTGGGTTTGACCAAGGCTTTCGGCAAGACGGCGGTGGCTGAAGGTGTCGAGTTACTCGAACACCTGCCAACACTTCAGAGTATGGGGTGTCACATCGCTCAAGGCTATGCCATCGGCTACCCAATGCCGGAGCAAGAGTTCTTGCGTTGGGTGAAAGACTTTAAACCGGACTTTGCTTGGACACACAAAGCCTGAGATGCATCGCATCAACGATGCACTTGAGCGTCGAGGCCGTCCAGCACCATTTCGGCCGCACGTAACACCGCACGCGCCTTGTTCTGCGTTTCCATCCACTCGCTGTCCGGCACCGAGTCGGCGACGATGCCCGCGCCCGCTTGCACGTACAGCATCTTGTCCTTCACCACGGCGGTGCGTAGCGCGATGGCGACATCCATGTCGCCGTTGAAGGCGAGGTAGCCTACCGCACCCGCGTAGATGCCACGTTTGCTCGGTTCCAATTCGTCGATGATCTCCATCGCGCGCACCTTGGCCGCACCTGAGACGGTGCCCGCCGGGAAGGTGGCCTTGAGTACATCCATCGCACTCAGTCCTTGTGTTAACTTCGCTTCGACGTTGGATACGATGTGCATCACATGCGAGTAGCGTTCGATGACCATCTTGTCGGTGAGCTTCACCGTGCCATGTTCGGCCACACGACCGATGTCGTTGCGACCGAGATCGATCAGCATCAGGTGTTCTGCCAACTCTTTCGGATCGGCCAGCAATTCTTCTGCGAGTGCTGCATCTTGTTGTGCTGTTTTGCCGCGAGGGCGCGTACCGGCGATAGGGCGCACGGTGACGGTGTCGCCTTCCAGTCGCGCGAGAATTTCCGGCGAGGAGCCAACCACTTGGTGGTCACCCATGTCGTAATAGAACATATAGGGCGACGGGTTGATGCTACGCAGTGCGCGGTACAGCGACAGCGGCGAAGCGGGGAATGGTTGCGACATGCGTTGCGACAGCACCACTTGCATGATGTCGCCATCGAAGATGTAGTGTTTGGATCTTTCTACTGCGGCTTTGAATGCCTGCTCGCCGAATTCCGATTTCGCTTCCACATGAGGTGCCGGTGGCGCATAGGGGATGTCGATAGGCAAACGTAGCAGGCCGATGAGTTCGCGCAAGCGTTCGCGTGCCAATGCATAGGCATCGTCTTGAGCCGGATCGGCATAGACGATGAAGGTCAGCTTGCCGGACAGGTTGTCGATCACCGCCAACTGTTCGGTGAGCATGAGCAAGATATCAGGTGTGCCGATGGCATCTTTCTTGACAGTCTTGGCCAGACGCGGCTCGATGTAACGCACCGTGTCATAGCCGAAGTAACCTGCTAGTCCGCCGGTGAAACGCGGTAGACCGGATAGCGGCGCAACCTTGAAGCGAGATTGATATTCCTCGATGTAGTCCAGCGGGTTGGCGACTTCCTGTTTGGTCTCGCTCGCACCATTGGTCAGCGTGACCTGCTTGCCGTGTACTGTGATGCGTGTAGTGGCGGGCAAGCCGATGAAAGAATAACGCCCGAAACGTTCACCACCCTGCACCGATTCCAATAAATATGAAAAGGGTTTGTTGGCGAGCTTGAGATACAGCGACAGCGGTGTATCGAGATCGGCGAAAGTCTCCGCGACCAGCGGGATGCGGTTGTAGCCTTGTTTGGCAAGGGATTGGAATTCCTGTTCGGTGATGGGGGACAACATAAACGACTCCTAAAGAATTAGCTGACGATGAACGAACCGGGTGTTGCTGTTCACCATCGCCAATCAGTTATTTTTAGGAGTGCGAGTGTCATTTGTTATGCTCGCTTGATGAGTGGCAATACGCCTGTCAGATCGGGGATCACAGCATCCACATTGAGCGTCTCCACCGGCTCGCCGTGGTTGTAGCCGTAGGGTACGCAGATGATGCGGCAGCCTGCGGCACGTGCGGCTTGCGCGTCCGAGAGCGAATCGCCGACCAGCAACAGTTGCTCGATAGCGCAGCCGAAGAACTTGGCCGAGTACAGGAGCGGCAGCGGATGCGGTTTCTTCTCCGGCAAGGTGTCGCCTGCCAGCACGATATCGAAATACTTAGCCATGCCGATGCCCTTGAGCAGCGGGTTGGTGTAACGCTCCACCTTGTTGGTGATGCAACCCAGACGATAGCCCACTGCCTTCATCGCATCCAAGCCCTTCACCACATTGGGGAATGGTTTGCTCTCCAACAGCAGCTCGGTGTAATGCTTCTCAAAGATGGGCAGTGCCTTGTCGAACAAAGCGGCATCCGGCTCGGCATGCATGTCGCCCGTGAGCGCACGCTTCACCAGCCAGTGGATGCCGTTGCCGATGTAGCTCATGAGCAGGTCTTGCGACACGGCAGGACGCCCCATGTCGCGCAACATGCGGTTCGCCGACTCGGCCAACTCCGGTGCGGTGTGCAGCAGCGTACCGTCGAGGTCGATGACGATGGCCGCGATCGGCAGCGGGAAATTTTTGAATGACATGTAATACCTCTAAACTTTTCGTCATTCCCGCGAAAGCGGGAATCCAGTCAATTAAATACTCTTGCGAAGCAAGAACCAAAACCAACTGTCATTTTGATGAAACCGCTGGATTCCGGCCTGCGCCGGAATGACGGGTTCAGAATTTATTTGCCGACTTTGGCCAACTCAGCACGCAGCTCGCCGATGATGGTGTTGTAGTGGTTCTTGTCGGCAGCGTTGTACTTGCCGAACACAGCAGAGCCTGCCACAAAAGTATCCACGCCTGCTTCGGCCACTTCCTTGATGTTGGCCGGGCCCACGCCGCCGTCGATCTCTAGACGGCAGTTGTACTTGCC
This sequence comes from uncultured beta proteobacterium, assembly GCA_963822425.1. Classification (GTDB taxonomy): domain Bacteria; phylum Pseudomonadota; class Gammaproteobacteria; order Burkholderiales; family Gallionellaceae; genus Sideroxyarcus. Next base: position 38,130 of record CAWGHS010000005.1, on the reverse strand, counting down.
TGCGTCAATCATTTTGCGCACGGCGCGAGCCTTATCCAGTACGTGAGGAATGAACTTCTGTCCGCCGAAGCCGGGGTTCACCGACATCAGCAATACCATGTCCAGCTTAGGCAGGGTGTATTCCAAGATATCCAGCGGAGTGGCTGGGTTGAACACCAGACCAGCCTTGCAGCCGCTTTCCTTGATTAAGCCGATGGTGCGGTCGATATGCTCGGAAGCTTCCGGGTGGAAGGTGATGTAGGTCGCGCCCGCCTTGGCGAAGTCAGGAATGATGCGATCGACAGGCTTCACCATTAGATGCACGTCGATCGGTGCGGTCACACCATGCTTGCGCAAGGCTTCGCATACCAGAGGGCCGATGGTCAGGTTAGGCACGTAATGGTTGTCCATCACGTCGAAGTGAACGATGTCCGCGCCAGAAGCGAGAACATTATCGACTTCCTCGCCCAGCTTGGCGAAGTTGGCAGAAAGGATGCTGGGAGCGATCTGATACATGGTGTAGTCCTTAGAGTGAGATTGAAATCGAGGCAGGTATTTTACCCGAAACTCGTTCTTGGCTTGTCATGCCGCGCAAAATACGGTGAAATGCAGTGATGGAAGATATTACCCACTACCGCATTCAGGTCGCCGTGCAAGTGCGTTACCTCGCCGACCAGTCGGATGAAGCCGATAACCGTCACGTGTTCGCTTACACCATCACCCTTGCCAATCATGGCGAACAGGCGGTGCAACTATTGAGCCGTCACTGGATCATCACCGATGCCAACAATCATGTACAGGAAGTGCGCGGCAAAGGTGTCGTCGGCGAGCAGCCGGTGATCCAGCCGGGTCAGAGTTTCGAATACACCAGCGGCACGGTTCTCGCCACGCAAGTGGGCACCATGTCCGGCAGCTATCAGATGCGCGTGGTGGATGATGGGGAGTTTTCCGTTCCCATCCCGCAGTTCGTGTTGAGTGTGCCGCGCGTGTTGCACTGAGAAAAGAAAATCCAATGATACAAAGCAGATCGAATGGGTTGGTATTGGCCATGTGTGTGTGGTTGGCCGGTTGTTGCACCTGTCCACCGCCGCCCGTGGTGAAGGTCGAACCTGCTGTGCCGGTGGGCAAGCCTTTTCCTGACTTCATGGTCAATAAATGGGAGATGTTGCCGGATTGGCTCACGCAAGATTTGACGGCCTCTTGGCCCGCGTTGCGGCAAAGTTGCCGCGCGCTCAAACTCAAACCGGTGTGGTTGCCCATCTGTGCGGCAGCCAACAAGATAGAAAAGGACGATGTCAGCGCGCAGCGCGCTTTCTATGAGACTTGGTTCACGCCTTACCAAGTGTTCAACCCGGACGGTACCGATACCGGTCTCATCACCGGATACTATGAACCTTTGCTCAAGGGCAGCCGCACCCGCAGCCGGCGTTTTGCCTACCCGATCTATGCGCCACCGGAAGATATGTTGGAAGTGGACATGGGCGAGCTCTATCCACAATTCAGGGGGCAACGAGTGCGCGGGCGTCTGCAAGGTAAACGCGTCGTACCCTATTTCAATCGAGCCGAGATCGATGCCGGTACGGACACTATGCTGAAAGGGCGCGAACTGCTCTGGGTAGAAGATCCGGTCGAACTGTTCTTCTTGCAGATACAAGGCTCGGGACGTATCGAATTGGAAGACGGCAAACGCGTGAAGATCGGTTATGCCGACCAGAATGGACATCCCTATGCGTCCATCGGCAAGAAGCTCATCGACATGGGCGAACTCAAACCGGAAGAAGCTTCGATGCAAGGCATCAAGAACTGGGCGGAGAAGAATCCGGAGCGGCTCTATGTATTGCTGGGACAAAATCCCAGCTATGTTTTTTTCCGCGAGCAACCGGATACGCTCAGCGCACCGCTGGGTGCTTTGGGCGTGCCGCTCACCAACGAATACAGCATCGCGGTGGATCAGCGCACCATCCCCCTCGGTGTGCCGGTGTTCCTCTCCACCACCCAGCCCAACAGCAACGAACCGCTCAATCGCCTCATGTTCGCGCAAGACACGGGCGGCGCGATCAAGGGTGCGGTGCGCGCAGATTTCTTCTGGGGATTCGGGGAATATGCCGCAGTGCGCGCGGGAAGCATGAAGCAATCCGGAAAGTTGTGGGTGCTGTTTCCTAGAGGCGCAGAGCCGACGTTGAATTAAGAGCGCTGACGTTTCATCGCTAGACATGAAACGTCTTTATTTTTTGTGGCCAGTCCTACTTTAGGTTGCGTGTGCGCTCCACACATACATTACCCGCTGTGCCCTTCCCACTGATGAAGTCGTGCCCCGCTTGATTTCCAGAGACCTCGGTAACCCCTTTGAGACCACCCGGCCACATGCTGAAGTGACCTTTTTCGTTCTTGTCGAAGATGGCATAAACGATGATTCACAATGTCTTGTGCTGATATGCGTCCGGGTTGGCGATTAGCTTGTAGAGGGGTACGTATTCGTCGCACTCAGTGTTCGGCGCGGCAAATATTGTAGGAGCGAATGCGCATAGCAAAATCGAGAGTGAGCGTTTGATAAGAATCATACCGTTTTTAGAAATCCGGAAACCGTAGTGTTGGTGCCAAATTGCTTTGCACAATTAAGGGGGGATGGTTTTTATCGAAGCGTTCAGCCTCGCCACTGATGTCATTGTACAAACCAATGACATAGACATCGGCCACCCCATCCTTGTGGATTGCAAGGACATATGCCGAGTCGTAATCCGAGGTAAAGTCATTGTCGGCAAGGCGTATGAAACCCAACGCGCACCAATCAGCACCATACAGAAGCGCGGAAGTTTCAGGTTTGAGTACTGTCGGCTCCGCAAACATACCGCCGCTAAGATTAAGGAGGATGGACATGAAGTTTGCAGTGTGCATCTGATCGAAACTTACGCTGGTCAGCATTTCTATCCCTGTGCCTGCTGACCTGCGCTCAGCCTCCAGCCGTGTGAACGAATCGATTCGGTAACGCACTTCCAACTCACCAGAGGGCGAACGCTCGGCATACTGGTAGCGAAACACGCTGTTCTCGCGCACCGGACAGAGCATGAAATCGGGCGTAGACCTGAACTCGATCCCGGTTTCCACCAGCAGCGATTTAAAGTTGTTTGACTCTGAAGTTATCGGCATCTTGTTAATGTATGCATGGAATTTATCCTGAGCTTACTATCTAGTTATCCGAAGTTAAAGAATTAGCGCATGCTAAACACTATTGTTCGCTTTAGATTGAAATGAGGTGGTAGTAATATGCAAGTAGGTCAACGTGAGCGATGTAAGTCAAGGAGAAAACCATGACACGTAAATCCAGATATTTTCAAGTAGGTTTTTCAGCGACTGTGCTGCGGTGTGCAGCGCTTGCGATCGCGCTCATCGTGACAGCTTCACCAGCCCGAGCCGAGTTGGTTACCCTGAGCTGCAGGACAGATGTGGGTTCGGAGACGTTTACCTTCCGAATCAATTATGCGACTGGGCTGGTTGAACAACTCGGGCCGAGCGGAAATGCATATACCAATCGGTTAGCTACAGCCACCATCAGCCCGAATGCAATCATCTGGTCGATTGATCAGCCATCATCGTACCTGACTGGTGACGGCGTAACGCATCAAACGACTGAACATTGGGAAGGACATATTGATCGGCTGGCCGCAACGGGCTGGGTCGAGTCGCATAAAGGAGACTTTCCCACCCATCCTATTGATATCATCTGCCGGCAGGCGACACAGAAGTTTTGATGAGGCAGATTGCCAACTATTGCAACGCATGGAGCATCTATCAAGGAGGAAACCATGACACCGAAATCCGGATTTATTCAAACAAACTTTTCCACAACTCTGATGAGTAGCGCAGTGCTTGGAATTGCACTGATCGTGCAGTCTTTACCAGCTCAAGCCGCGCCAGTTACTCTGAGTTGTCGATACGGCGAGGGTTCGGATACCATAACTCTCCGAATCGATTATGCGACTGGACTAGTTGAACAACTTGGGCCGAGCGGTAAGCCCTACACAAATAGGATAGCGCCTAACGCCCGTATCAGCGATAACGCCATTGTCTGGTCTGTCCAGTTAATGGACACAGGTCTCGAGACGCCAGAGCCTATGATTTGGGGCGGTACAATTGATCGTCTGTCAGGAACCGGTTGGGAGGAGTGGTCGCGCGAGCCACAACTTTGGAATGTTAAACGAACAAACCTCACCTGCCGCGAGGCGACAAAACCGAAGTTCTGAGCAATATTCCTTTATCTACCTTGGGGCTGAAATATTTTATCCCTTGCCGCCTAGGATTATTTCCTCGGCAGCCGGGCTTCCGCCAACGCCATCATCAGCGCTATGCGGATGATTCTTGCGATAGTTTTTACGATAATCTGCGAGTGATTTCTGTAACTGCGCTTTCAATTCTTCATCTGTGTAACCCTCTCCGCGTGATGCCTTCGATACGGCAACCGCGCGGCCTGCGGCGTTACGGTCGCCATATTTTTTGACATATTTTTTAAACGCTGCATCGGCGCGTGCTCTGGCGGCCATCTGTCCGGCTGCCGTGCGCGCTAAAGAACCCTCGCTGGGTTCGACTGCCGGATCGCTAGATTTGGCTATTGCACCGCCGGAGGGATTGATCGTGATGTTTTGCTTGGGCGATTGCATAGGTGTGGAATTTTTATCAACCGCTGGCGTTTGCACTCGTGCCCGATATTCGAGCGTGAACTGCACTAGATCGACGAGTCGCCCAAGGCCGGGATTGCCGGGTTCTTTGTTGTGCGCATCCTGAAACCATGCCAAGGCGGCTTTCCAATCGCCAGCTTGAATAGCCTGAAATCCTTTGCGGACTCGGTCGCCCGAAGGTGTGTGCGGAATGGCGTTTTCTACAGATTTCGGCAGACCTGATGGCACATTTCGCGCATCCACTACCTTGCTGTCATTGTTTGGTGCCAAGCGTGACGGCGAAACAACTACAGGCATCCGCGCTTTGGCTTTTTCTGCCTTGGCGCGTTTGAGCCAGTCGTTCAGGTCAGGATCATCGGGGTCGTGATCCAACGCCTCCTCGAAGGAGCGAATGGCATTGTCCCAATCTTTACGGTCGAAATAATCCAGAGCCTCGTCGCTGGACCATTCCTTGGCCTTAAGGCGCAAACGTTCCCGTTGCTGTCTCAGTTGTTCCTGAGTGGGCCCGGACGGTGGTGCCGGAGTGGACGACGATGAGTCAGAGCAGTCGCCTACGCATACCCCATCTGGGATATAAATGCCGTCTTCGTAATGTCCACCAGCAAGTGCAGGAGATGATGCAAAGCAAACAGTCCAAAACACAGTGCGTAACAGAAGATCAACATGTATCTGGATCAGACAGTTTTTCATAAAACGAACGGATGGGTTCATGGTATTCCTTCCATTTAATTTCTGAGCAACGTCTTCCCAAGTGCACTAGATCTTTTTCAAGCTGGTGTTAGACGTTCTTTATCGACGCCGGCTTGCCGAACAACCACCCCTGCCCGAAGTTGCAACCCCGCTGCAGCAGGGCGAGTCGCTCCTCTTCCGTCTCGATCCCCTCCGCCACCACATCCATCTTGAGCGAATGCGCCAGCTCGATAGAGGCATGGACAATCTTGGCGCTTTGCGGCGAGGTAAGCATCTGGCTGACGAAGCTGCGGTCGATCTTCATGGTGCCGATGGGGTAGCGGTGCAGGGCTTCCAAACTTGAGTGTCCGGTGCCGAAATCATCCAGCGCGAGCGTGCTGCCGGAGTGGGTGAGTTTGGAGAGCAGTTGCAGCGCAAGGTCGGAATTGTTGATGATGACCGTTTCCGTCAGTTCCAGTTTGAGCTCAGGCGGAGGCATCTGGTGCTGGCTGACGACGGCCTTCACCTGATCCACGAAGCCATCCCCAGTGAGTTGTGAGGGAGAGAGATTGACGCTGACGAAGGGCGCGCGATAGTCAGTGCGCTGGCGCAAGGTCGGCCAGTCACGGCAAGCGCGCGCCAGCGTCCACAAGCCGATCTCGCGTATCTGCCCGGTCTGCTCTGCGATCCACAGAAAATCCATCGGCGGCATCATGCCCTCGGTCGGGTGATGCCAGCGGATCAGCGCCTCGAAGCCAGCGATGCGTCCGCTGGAAAGATCGCAGATCGGCTGGTAGTACATCTCGAACTGTTCTTCCCGCAGGGCTTCCGCGATATCGTGCGACATGCGCAGTTGCTGTGTGGCAACGCCGCGCAACGAATCGCGTCTCATGACCGTCGTCTGTGACGGATCGAATTTTGGCGGGGTGCGCGTGGTGCGGTAACGCTCGAGGATCACCAGCAGAAGATGGCGTACCACGGGGTCGGTTTTTTCTAGCAGTTCATCGACCAGCTTGCGCGGGATCGGGATCAGGATGGTGTTCTCGATGGCGCGCACGGTAGCGGTGCGGGGCTGATGGTCGATCAGCGCGATCTCGCCGAACAACTCGCCTTTGCCGATGCGTGAACGTTGGTTGCTACTGACGCTGACTTCGACGCAACCCTCTTCGATCAGGTAAGCGCTGTCACCCGGGTCGCCCTCTTTGAAAATGATCTCGCCAGCAGCATAGATCGCACGATGAAGGTTGCTTAGCACATATCCCCCTATTCAGAGTACGCAAGCTAACCCTGTCCGCTAACCACGTCAATACGCAAGAGAGACTAGTTGTGCATGCCGGGGCTTTTAAGCGGCGAGTTGAGTACCAGTAAGATGCCGAGCAGACTTTGTACCAGATAAAGGATGCCATAGATGGCATGCCAAGCTTTGAATTGGGCGGCCAGAACACTCTGCATCACATCCAGCGGCAAGGTCTGCACTTTAAGATCGGCGAGGATGGGTTGCAGGATGAATTGTCCGATGACGACCAGCAACAACATCGTGACTGTGATGCGGAAGTTGATGCCGTGTAATGCCGCGCGCCCGTATCGTTGCAGTTGGTAAACGAGCAGGTACAGCGCACAGACGATGCCGATATAAGCCAGCAGGGTGAACAAGTGTCCCGCTACCATGCCTGCCAGTTGCCGATCCGGCAGCAGCTTGAATAGCGCGGGTGCCACCACATAGCCCAGCAGCCACATGCCACCCACCCACAGCGTGCTGCTCAGGGTGGCGAGGTGGCTGGGCAGAACATGCCTATTTATTGCTATCAAGCGCTTTTTCCAGATCGGCGGCAGACATGTAGCCGGGATTGATCTCGCCGTTGGCGAAGATCAGCGCGGGCGTGCCATTCACTCTGAGTTTTCTGCCGAGCTCCATCACCTTGGCGGTGGGTGCATCACATTTGCCCGCGCTGGGTTGCGTGTCGTGCAACATCAGATCGTCCCACGCCTTCACTCGATCGGCGCTACACCAGATCGCTTGCGCTTTCTCGGCAGAGTCGGCACCGCCGATATGGGTGGAGATGAACAGATACAGGGTCACATTGTTGACGTTCTGCAATTCATGTTCCAGTTTTTTGCACCAACCGCAGTTGGGGTCGGTGAAATACGCCAACTTGCGTGAGCCGTCGCCCTTCACTTTTTTCACGGCGAGGTCGAGCGGAAGTTTGTCGAAATCCACGGCGACGGTGAACAGCTCATGCGCGCGTGCCGCCGTGACGTTGCTGCGCGTTTTCAGGTCGATCAACTGGCCGTCAAGGATGTAGCGTGCACTCTTGTTGGTGTAGAGAATGTGGTCGCCGACGATGACCTCATACAGGCCGGGGATGGGCGATTTGTTCACCTGATCGACTGGGCCGATGAGTGTTCCATAATTCTTTTGTAGCGAGTCTTTGATGGAAGCGGCCGTCTTGTCGGTTTCGGCAGCCTGTGCGAGAGAGATGGAGAGCAGCAACAACAGCAGGGTTCTGAACATTTGCAAGGTCCTTATGGAAGAAATCAATTGAGAGCGTGACGTGCCAACATCTTCTTCAGCGGCACGATCTTGTTGGTTGCGCCAAGGCCGATGTTGCGCAGCGTACGCAGCAGCGGATTGTCGTTGACGAACAGGTGTTTCAACGCATCGGTGGTGAGTTGCATGGAGAGGATGTCTTCCTGCCGCGCTTTCTCATAACGGCGCAGCAGGCGCAGATCACCGCAATCCAAGGTGCCGCGTTGCATGATGGTCTGTGCCAGTTCGCGCGCATCGCGCAGGCCGAGGTTCACGCCTTGACCGGCCAGCGGGTGCACGTTGTGTGCGGCATCGCCGACCAGCGCCAGACGCGGTTGGGTGATGTGCGCCAGATTCAGCACGCGCAAGGGGAAGGCGGCAGGCGGGGTGATGACGGCGAGTTCACCCAGAGTGTGATGCGAGGCTTCCGAAACGCGAGCGCAGAGCTCCTCGTGAGTGAGCGCCAGCAGTTCAGCCGATTTTTTCGGGCTGACCGACCACACGATGGAGATGCGTCTACCCGGCAAGGGCAGCAAGGCAAGAATGCCATCCGCTTGGAACCATTGATAAGCGATGCCGCGATGGGCTTTGCTGATGCTGAAGTTGGCGACCACTCCGTGCTGATGATAAGGCGTGGGCACTTCCGGCATGACGGTTTGCTGGCGCACCCAAGAGTCGCGACCGTCCGCACCGACGATGAGTTTGGCTTTGATCTCGCGTCCGTCCTTCAGCTTCAAGTGAGTTGCGTCTTCCTGCCACGAGAGTTCGGCACATTGCGCCGGATGCAGCAGGGTGAGGTTGTCTTGCTCGTGCAAGCTCTGCCACAGAGCATGTTGTAACAAACGGCTTTCCATGATGAAGGCCAGTTCCGGCGCGCCGAGTTGGTAGGCGCTGAAATCCAACTTAGAGCCCGTGTCACCGAAGATGCGCATCGCTTCGACTTGCTGTACGCGCGACATATCCAGTTTTTGCCATGCACCACAATCGTGCAGAAACTCGACATTGCCCGGCGTGAAAGCATATATACGGCTATCCCACTCAGAATCGAGGCTGGGCAAGGGCTGGCCTTCTACCAAAGCGATGCGCAGGCCACTGGGCTTGAGTGCGGCAGCGAGACTGGCGCCTACCAAGCCGCCGCCGATGATGACGATGTCGAATTCCATTTCGATCATTTCAAAAAAATCTGCGGGCATCATAGCATGGGCGAGTTGATTAATTTATAATCGCCGCCCCCTTTGGAAATCACCATGCAAATCGGCCGTTATAAGTTGAAGAACAACCTCATCGTCGCACCTATGGCAGGTGTGACCGACAGGCCGTTCCGCATGCTGTGCAAGCGCATGGGCGCAGGCATGGCCGTGTCCGAGATGGTGGCTTCCAACTCTCTTTTGTATGGTTCCGAAAAGACCAAGCGTCGCGCCAACCATGCGGGCGAGGTCGATCCTATCTCGGTGCAGATCGTCGGCGCCGATCCCAAGATGCTGGCGCAAGCCGCGCGTTACAACGTAGACAGTGGCGCGCAGATCATCGACATCAATATGGGTTGCCCAGCCAAAAAGATCTGCAACGTGATGGCAGGCTCCGCGCTGATGCAGAACGAAAAACTGGTGGCTGAGATATTAGAGGCAGTGGTCGGAGCGGTGGACGTGCCGGTCACCTTGAAGATTCGCACCGGTTGGGATAAGACCAATCGCAATGCGGTGAACATCGCGCGCATCGCCGAGAGCAGCGGTATTCAGGCACTCGCGATTCATGGCCGCACGCGCGCCTGCGCCTACACCGGTGATGCCGAGTACGACACCATTCGCGCCGTGAAAGGCGCGGTAAAGATTCCCATCATCGCCAACGGCGACATCACCACCCCGGAGAAAGCCAAATATGTTTTGCAGCACACCGGTGCCGATGCGGTGATGATCGGCCGTGCCGCGCAAGGCCGTCCGTGGCTATTCCGCGAGATCGAACATTTCTTGAATACGGGGACGCATCTGTTGTCGCCGCCAGTGGATGAGATACATAGCGTGCTCGTCGCCCACATGAGTGACCTGTACGATTTTTATGGCGAGCATACCGGGCTGCGCGTGGGGCGCAAACACATCTCCTGGTACACCAAGGGATTGCCGGGATCGGCGGTGTTCCGTCACCACATGAACCAATTGGAAAGTGTGGATGAGCAGATGCAGGCTGTCACAGATTTTTTTGCAGAACAAAAAACGAGTAGTGAAAGACTGCGGTATGAAAGTGAGCTGGCTGCATAAGCAGTAAGCAGGGGTCCCGCGAAGCGGGGATGTGCACGTTCGCGAATGTGGCCGGCGACCGATAAGAAACAGGTCGGGTGTGCACGGAAGGAATTGAGGTTGCAGCATAAGCAGCAAACAGGGATAAGAAAACAATAATGAGGTGGCAGCATGGTTGAAGATTGTGGAATCAACGAGAACGACATCGCTAAACACGTACGCAAAGCGGTGAACGATTATTTCAAAGACCTCGATGGCGAAGAGCCTTCGTGTGGTGTGTACGATATGGTGCTTTGTTGCGTGGAGAAGCCGTTGATCGAGACCGTGCTGCTGCATGCAGGTGGCAACCAGACACGCACGGCCGAACTGCTCGGCATCAATCGCAATACGTTGCGCAAAAAGATTCAGCAATACAAGATCAAATAAAAATCCAAATTTCGCCGCTATGCCGCGTCGTGATTTTTTATGCGCGCCTTGCCTAGCTTAGAAATTTGAATTTTTAATAAATTTTTAGATTAAAGGAAACATCATGGCCATCACACAAGCACTCATCAGCGTATCGGATAAATCCGGCGTCCTCGAATTCGCCAAGGGATTGCATGCCCTCGGCGTGAAGATATTGTCTACAGGCGGCACGGCCAAGCTGCTCTCCGACAACAAGATTCCCTGCACCGAAGTCGCCGACTACACCGGTTTCCCCGAGATGCTCGATGGCCGCGTGAAGACGCTGCAACCGAAAGTACATGCGGGCATCTTGGCGCGACGCGACCTGCCCGAGCATGTCGCTACGCTGAAGAAGCACGATATCCCGACCATCGATCTGGTGGTGGTGAATCTGTACCCGTTCGCGGCGACCATCGCCAAAGCTGGTTGCACATTGGAAGATGCCATCGAGAACATCGACATCGGCGGACCGACCATGGTGCGTTCTGCAGCCAAGAACCATGCGCATGTTGCCATCGTCACTGACCCTGCCGATTACACCGATGTGCTGGCCGAGATGCAAACCAACAAGGGTGCAGTTTCAGCGACGCAACGCGTTTCGATCTGGCGAAAAAAGCGTTTTCGCACACCGCTGCCTACGACAGCATGATCAGCAACTACCTCACCGCGATCAACAGCGACGGAGCTAAGAGCGAATTCCCGGCACAGATCAATTTCAATTTCGCCAAGGTGCAAGACATGCGCTATGGCGAGAATCCGCATCAGCACGCGGCGTTCTATCGTGATCTGAATCCGGTCAAAGGTGGCATCTCCGACTACACCCAGCTGCAAGGCAAGGAACTTTCCTACAACAACATCGGCGATGCCGATGCAGCTTGGGAGTTGGTCAAGACCTTCGATCAACCTGCCTGTGTCATCGTCAAACACGCCAACCCTTGCGGCGTAGCCATCGCCGACACCGCATTGAACGCCTACAAGCTGGCCTACGCCACCGACACCACCTCTGCGTTCGGCGGCATCATCGCTTTCAACCGCGAATTGGATGCCGAGAGCGCCACGCAAATCACCACCAACCAGTTCGTCGAACTCATCATTGCGCCGAGCGCTTCCGAAGCTGCGTTGAAAGTGACTGCGGCCAAGCAGAACGTGCGCGTACTCACCGTGCCGCTGTCCAACGCGCACAATCAATACGACGTGAAACGCGTGAGCGGCGGCCTGCTGGTGCAAACACCGGACGCACTCAATGTGCAACTGGCGCAACTCAAAGTCGTGAGCAAAATGCAACCGAGCAAAGAGCAGTTAACTGATTTGTTGTTCGCATGGCGCGTAGCGAAATATGTGAAATCGAATGCCATCGTGTTCTGCAAAGACGGCCAGACCTTGGGCGTGGGCGCAGGCCAGATGAGTCGTGTGGACAGCACGCGCATCGCCAGCATCAAGGCGCAGAACGCCGGCCTGAGCTTGGAGAACTCCGTTGTTTCCTCCGACGCCTTCTTCCCCTTCCGTGACGGCATCGACGTGCTGGCACAAGCCGGTGCCAAGGCTGTGATTCAGCCGGGCGGTTCGATGCGCGACGAAGAAGTCATCGCGGCGGCGGACGAGCATGGGTTGGCGATGGTGTTCACCGGCTTCCGTCACTTCAGACATTAGCCTCAACTCTCCTCGCCCCTTGCGGGAGAGGGGCTGGGGGAGAGGGGGGCGGGCAAAGCCCGACCTCGGTGCTTCATAGGAAGGTTTTGATACGTGCAATTATTGAGCCTACGAGAGGTATCGTTGCCGCGATAAAGTTAGAAAACGCAATGACATTTGCGTGCTCTAAAAGAACGGTTTCTTTCTTGGCGATCAACCGACCTTCAAGTTCAGCTTCAGATGCGACACTTCGGAAGATTGCATAGTCACCTGCGGATTGCTCCGACGGTTCGTCAACGTAGATTGAGACATCCCGTTTCTTGCACTCTTCAATTAGAAGCTGTTTGGGCGTTAGCGGTATGCTGGACACAAACACAGAAAAATCGGAATCTTTTCTAGCTGCTGCCTTTGCCTTAAAAGCTCGGATAATGCGCTTAAATGGATTCATGGCTTGCTCTCCTAATTAGATTGAGGAAACGCCATTATTCACGCGCGAGTCCAATGTACGAAGGGGTGATTTCGTTTTTTTGTGCTAGCTAGAGAGTCTACAACGACAATAAAGATTAAATAATTGCTCAAGCTTCGATAGTTACAATGCCAGTTGACGACTTGGAAGTTATAGGTATGCCGTTACGCTGCTTAATTAGGCAGAATTTGGGCATCTGAAATATAAGCAAAACGGGGAGAACGATAATGGATCAACTGCTAAAACATTTTTTGTTGGTTTGTGTGTGTTGTTTGTTTGCATTGCCTGCCAAGGCAATAGCCGATTCGCTGACAGATGCAAAAGGTGCATACTCAGAAGGCAATTACAAAGAAGCTGCGAAGTTGTTTCTAGTCGACGCAAATAAGGGAGATGCTATTGCGCAAACTTATCTTGGGAATATGTATTTCTTTGGAGAAGGAGTTCATAGAGATTACAAAGAAGCTATGAAGTGGTCCAGATTATCAGCTTCACAGGGTAGTGCTTTAGCACAATTTAATATTGGGATGATGTATTCCAATGGGCTGGGTGTGCCTCAAGATTACAAAGAAGCTTTGAAGTGGTATCAACTGGCGGCTGAACAGGGTATTGGATGGGCACAAACTAATTTAGCGTCGATGGATTCCCAAGGACTAGGGGTACCTCAAGATTACAAAGAGGCGGCGAAGTGGTATCGAATGGCTGCAGAACAGGGCGAAGCAATTGCACAATTTAATCTGGGAACAATGTATGGACAAGGTCTCGGTGTTCAACAAAATATAGTTTTGGCACATATGTGGGTAAATCTTTCAGCCGCAAATGAAACTGATATCAACAGTCAGAAGAAAAGGATTGAATTCCGCAATTACATTTCGAAAATAATGAGCTCTAGCCAAATTTCCCAAGCTCAGGAACTCGCCAGAAAATGTAATTCTAATAAGTTCAAGGGATGTTAGTAATATCGGGTGGGCAAGCATCATCTTCCTAAGTGGAAAAATTATACAGTGGGCAACAAGTTGCCCATCCTACGTTGAGGATGTTATGAAAATTCTAGTCATCGGTAACGGCGGTCGCGAGCACGCATTGGCTTGGCGTCTGGCGCAGGGTGCGAAGGTGCAGAAGGTGTACGTCGCCCCGGGTAATGCGGGCACGGCGTTGGAAGATGGCGTGGAGAACGTTGCCATCACTGCCATCCCCGACCTCATCGAATTCGTTAAGCGCGAGACACATCGAACTCACCGTGGTCGGCCCGGAAGCGCCGCTGGCGGCGGGTGTGGTGGATGCGTTCCGCGCGGCAGGGCTGAAGATATTCGGCCCGACCAAAGCGGCCGCACAACTGGAATCCTCCAAAGATTTCGCCAAGCGTTTCATGACGCGCCACAACATCCCCACCGCGTTCTTCGAGACCTTCAGCGAAATCGCTAAAGCCAAAGCCTATGTCGAGAAACATGGCGCGCCCATCGTCATCAAGGCCGATGGACTCGCGGCGGGCAAGGGCGTGGTCGTGGCGATGAGCAAGCAGGAAGCATTCGATGCCATCGACATGATGCTGTCCGACAACAAGCTCGGCGACGCAGGTGCGCGCGTGGTGATCGAAGAATTTCTCGCGGGCGAAGAAGCCAGCTTCATCGTCATGGTGGATGGCAAGAACGTGCTGGCGATGGCGACCAGCCAGGATCACAAGCGCCTGCTCGATAACGACGAAGGCCCCAACACCGGCGGCATGGGCGCGTATTCTCCCGCGCCTGTGGTCACGCCGACCATCCACGCGAAAGTGTTGCGCGAAGTCATCCAGCCGGTGGTGCGCGGCATGGAGAGCGAAGGCATCACTTACACTGGTTTTCTTTATGCGGGTCTGATGATCTCGCCGGACGGCGGACTCAAAGTATTGGAGTTCAACTGCCGCATGGGCGACCCCGAGACGCAGCCGATCATGCTGCGTTTGAAGAGCGACTTCGCCGCCATCGTCGAACATGCCATCAACGGCACCTTGGATAAAGTGGAAGCGGAGTGGGACCGACGTACCGCATTGGGTGTGGTGATGGCTGCCGCGAATTATCCCGACACACCGCGCAAAGGCGATGTCATCACCGGCTTGCCGAAGAAGCTGGAAGACGCGCATGTGTTCCATGCAGGCACGACCATGCAGGACGGCAAGGTGGTGACCAATGGCGGGCGTGTGTTGTGTGTCGTTGCGCTCGGCGACATGGTGAAGCAGGCGCAGAAGCGCGCGTATGACATCGCCGACACCATCCATTTCGATGGACAGCAGATGCGGCGCGATATCGGCTATCGCGCCATCGGAAGGAAATAACGGTTCCCTCTCCCGCCGGGGGAGGGATAGGGTGGGGGAACACTTTGCATCGATTCACCATGCCTTCTAGAAGACTCGCCGCGCACCTCAAGCGCGGCGGCCTCATCGCCTATCCCACCGAATCCTGCTATGGCCTCGGATGTGATCCTTCCAATTGTCATGCGGTGCAGCGCATCCTCAAACTCAAGCAACGTCCGCAACGCAAAGGCCTTATCCTCATTGCGTCGCATTACCATCAAGTGGCACGATATCTGAAGTCGCTCACTTTGCAAGAGCAAAAAAAATTGCAGGACGATGGCGCGCAGGCCATCACCTATTTGATGCCGGTGAAGGATTCCGCACCGCGCTGGTTGCGCGGTGAGCATGACACGCTGGCGGTGCGCCTCACTGCTCATCCATTTGCAAAGAATCTTTGCCGCAGTGCCAGTAGTGCACTGGTTTCCACCAGCGCCAATCGCGGCGGTCAGCGCCCTGTAAAAACCTATACCGAGTGTCGGCGATTATTCGGAAAAAAAGTGTGGGTATTGCCGGGGCGCGTGGGAAAACGCAAGCAACCTTCGACGATACAAGCATGGTCAGATGGTAAAATCGTACGCAAATAATTTTTAACCCCGTCATTCCGGCGCAGGCCGGAATCCAGCGTTGTTATCAACATGCAGTTGGGTTTTGTCTCCGCGATGCGGAGATATTTCTGATTGACTGGATTCCGGCCTGCGCCGGAATGACGAAGTACCGGAGAGAAAATGGATAGCAGCGCCGTCAAACAATACCTGCTTCAATTGCAAGAACTCATCGTTGACCGTCTCGAACAAGTCGATGGCAAAAAATTCCTGCGCGACAAATGGACGAGAGCAACAGGTTCGGGTGGTATCGGCAAAGGTGAAGGCATCAGTTGCATCATCGAAGAAGGCAATGTGCTGGAGCGCGGCGGTGTGGCGTTCTCGCATGTGCAGGGCGACAAGATGCCTGCCTCGGCCACCGCGCACCGTCCCGAGCTGGCCGGATGCAGTTGGGAGGCGATGGGTGTGTCGCTGGTGATGCATCCGCGCAACCCTTACGCGCCGACTTCGCACGCCAATGTGCGCATGTTCATGGCGCACAAACCGAACGGTGAAAAAGTGTTCTGGTTCGGCGGAGGCATGGACCTCACGCCGTACTATGGCTTCGAGGAAGACGCGAAGCACTTCCACCAGATATGTAAGAACGCACTCGCGCCGTTCGATGCATCGTTGCATGCGAAATACAAAAAATGGTGCGACGAATATTTCTTCCTCAAGCATCGCAACGAACCGCGCGGTGTGGGCGGTATCTTCTTCGACGACCTCTCCGAACCGGATTTCGATTCCTGCTTCGCCATCCAGCAGAGCGTGGGCGACCATTACTTGTCGGCCTATGTGCCGTTGCTGGAAAAGCGCAAAGACACGCCCTACGGCGAACGTGAGCGTGACTTCCAACTCTATCGTCGCGGGCGCTATGTCGAGTTCAATCTGGTGGTCGATCGCGGCACCATCTTCGGCCTGCAATCGAATGGTCGCACCGAGTCCATCCTGCTCTCCATGCCGCCGCTGGTGAAATGGCGTTACGACTGGCATCCAGAGAAAGGCACGCCGGAGGCGGAGTTGTATGACAAGTATCTCGTGCCCAAAGATTGGGTATAAAAACAAACCCGCCAGCGGCGGGTTTTCTTTTTGCAGCGAGGTCGAAGTGTTGTATCCAAAAATATCTATTGCGCAGAAAACAGTATTACCGTATATACTCTTAATCAAGTGACGGATTGCGTCACGAATCTTTAAGATTAGGAGGTGGGCAATGGAACAGCAACGCGGGTTTTCACACGGCCTGCTCTATTCAGTTGCACCGCAAGATATTTCCGAACTTCATCTGCAAGATGGATCAAGGCCGGATGATTTTCGCTGGGAAGATTACAAGTATTGGTCTGCGGACAAGACATTTGCGCAGGCTACGCTGGCATTTTTAAAAGTGACAGCCGCTAAGTGGGGTTTGACTAGGCATTAGCCCGCCCCGACGATAGGTGGCGGAACGAGTTCTTTCCGCCACTCTTCAGGATTTTCGCAACACGATCGCACGAAACCATCCGCTTCCCAGCATTGGCACATCACTCACTACGGTTAGTGCGGGTGCCGCAGGCAAAATCTCCTCGAACACCACGTCCAAGCGCGTCGCCACACGGCGCGTCAGGGCGTTGAGCAAACGGCGGAATGGCGCACGCTGCTTCGGGCGCAGGAATTTGTCGAACAGCAAGAGGGTGCCGCCGGGTTTCAATACGCGCGCAGCCTCACTCAAGCAGCGTTGCGGTTCGGGAACAACGGCCACGATCAAGTGCAGCACCACATGGTCGAACTGCGCATCGGCGAAAGGCAACGCCATGCTGTCGCCCAACACGAATCCCACATCCAATTTTTTGCTGCGTGGTTTTGCGTGCGCCAACATCGCCGCATTGAAGTCGAGCGCGGTGTAACGGTGAAGGTTCGGCAATAGGGGCAAATCCAGTCCTGTACCGACACCGCTGATGAGTACATTCCGCGCTTCACTCGTGGGTAATTTGGCGAGCGAATTCACGCGTGCCTCGCGCATCGAGCGTTCGATGATCGCATCGTAGATCAGCGCGATAAGGCTGTAGCTCGTGCGCAACAGCGGATTCCGGCGGTAGGGTTGATCGACCTTTTCCATGTCGCGAGTGTAGTGGAAATTTGCCGAGGTCAGGTATAGAGTTCAGCCGTGTTCCTTCAATCATTCTAAGGAGAACATCATGAGCAAGATCAGCCCCATCAACATCGGCATCGCCGAGAAAGACCGCAAGAACATCGCCAAGGGATTGGAGCGCATGCTGGCCGATACCTACACGCTGTATCTCAAGACGCACAACTTCCACTGGAACGTCACCGGCCCCATGTTCCAGACTCTGCACCTGATGTTCATGACCCAGTACAACGAGATATGGATGGCTGTGGACCTCGTCGCCGAACGTATCCGCGCGCTGGGCTACCCCGCACCCGGCAGCTACAAAGAATTCGCCGCCCTCACCAGCATCAAAGAAAGCAGTGGATCAGTGAGTGCAAAAGAGATGATCAAACAACTCGTCGCCGGACAAGAGGCGGTGGTGCGCACTGCACGTGAAGTGTTACCCATCGCCGAGAAGGCGGGCGACCAGCCGACGGTCGATCTGCTCTCCGCGCGGATGGAAGTGCATGAAAAAAACGCATGGATGCTTAGAAGCTTGCTAGAGGAGTGAAATCCTATTTAGAGGCGAGCAAATAGTTCAAGGCGAGACCCGCAAACACCGCCGCCCCGAACCAGTTGTTGTGCAGAAAAGCCGCGAAGCATTTTTCGCGGCTTTTGTCTTTGATGAGAGTGTAGTGATACACACTGAAGCCTTCCGCGATGACTAATCCCACGAAGTAGATCAAGCCCAGATTTGCCATCAGTCCGGCCAGTGCCAGCAACGCCAAGGTGATGCCGTAGCAGATCATCACGGCCAGTACATCGTATTTGCCGAAGAACAAGGCCGAGGAGTGGATGCCAAGGTGGACGTCGTCGTCGCGATCCACCATTGCGTATTCGGTGTCATACGCGATTGCCCAGAACACGTTGGCGAGCAGCAGCACCCAGGCCACCGGCGGCACGTGGCCTAATGTGGCTGCGAACGCCATCGGGATGCCGAAGCCGAAGGCGATGCCGAGATAGGCTTGCGGGATGGCGAAGAAGCGTTTGGTGAAGGGATAACTGGCAGCGAGGAACACAGCAGGGAATGCCAATATCCAAGTGAGCGGATTGAGCGGCAGGATGAGTGCAAAGGCGAGCAGTGCTAACACGATAGCCAGCCACAGCGTTTCGCGTTCACTCACTTTGCCGCTGGTGAGCGGACGTTCTTTGGTGCGTTGCACATGCTTGTCGATGTGGCGGTCAGCGTAGTCGTTCACCGCGCATCCAGCGGAGCGCATGAGTACGGTGCCGAGAGTGAAGATGAGTACGATGAGCCACGACGGTTGCCCTTTGCTCGCGATCCATACTGCCCACAGCGTCGGCCACAACAGCAGCAAGATGCCGATGGGGCGGTGCAGGCGGGTGAGTTGGACGTAGAGGTGCAGGCGTTGAGCGAGATTCATGCGGGCATTTTAACTGCTAACTCTTGGATAAATTAGCACGGCGACTTACATCACCACGGGCTTACGGCTTTGCAACAGGTAGCTTGGCAAACAAACCCAGCTGCCAAAGGCGTTTAGCGCCATAGAACATCAGTCCCAGCCACAACGGGATGAGGAATGCTAACCACAAGGAGCGACCAAATTCCAGCGCGCGTAGGCCTATGCCGCAGCCCCAGAACCCGAGGAAGACCCAAAACGCGTTGACTGCCAGCAGCCATTCCCACCATCTTGGACGCGGTATCGGGAGACCGGTGCGTTCAGCCCAGCGGCACTGTTCAGGCACGCGCAAACCCCAATAAAAAAAGATATGCAGCAGTATCCATCCGCTCCCGATGGATGCGACACAATCACTCAGCCAATGTGCGCCGGTCATGGCGCGCCCCACGGACATCGCTAGCGAATAAATGAGCACGAATACGCCGAACCCCCAGCCCAGTCCTCGCTGGAGTCGTGTCACCCCGGTTCCGACCAGAACATACGCCAGAGACATCAATGCCAACGATGCTGCGGTATGTCCGCTGGGGAAGCTGCCGCGAAAGATGCCGTCCCCGATGAACTGCGGTCCGAGTTTGAACCAGTCGGTAAACGCATTGTTCTCCAACAACACGGAATAGGGGCGAAAGCGCCCCCAGATCCATTTGGTGGAATGGACAAAAAACACGGCATAGACCAAGGCGCTGAAGGTCATGAATCCCAAGCGTGGGCGCCACGATAGAAGCCAAGGGAAAGTATGCGGGCGTGCCCAGGCAAGGATGAACAATACCAATATCGCCAGCAGCGCAATCACCGCAAAATCACTGGCGCCAGGCAGGCCACCTTCGAATAAAGATCGTCCGATGAAATTTGAAAACGCAACATCGTTGTGCTGTACCAGCCACTGAGTCCACGCATAATCAACCGGTGAGATCAAAACCATCGCTACGACCAAAGCCGTTACCAACACGATCAATCCCCACGGAAGGCCGACAGTCCATTGGAGCAGGCGGCTGAAAAAAGCTGGTTCAGAAGCGTTGGGCATTTTCTGGCTGATCATGGCAGAGCCTTTTGGGAATCATAGGTGAAATAGTCGCGGTATTCTGCAAAGACAAAGGGGCAGTCCCGGTAAAGTTCGAGGAACAATTTGAAAGATACCATCTTAAGATAGGAATAGACGGGTGCAGCCACCAGTGTGCCCAGCAGCAGACGCAGCCAGACTGACTCGATGCTGAAGTGCAGCAAGGTCGGGAGTGCGGCCAGTGTCGCTGCTTCCAGCGTGGCGCGGACGATGAAAAACAACCAAGCGGGAAAAAGTAGCCGGGGCACATAGAAAAGACGCAGGAACCAGCGCATTTTTTCATTCTGGGTGCCCGTGGAGAGCACGGCGAGCTTGGAAGAAAAAGAGAACGCGGCCATGCCTAAAGACAGCACCAGCGCGGCGGCAACGGCAAAAAACCATGCCCAGCCCACCCACCCAGTCGCAATCCAGAGTCGGCTTGTTATTAGCCATACCAGTAACATCCAGCCCGACACCACCAAAGTGGTGACGCCCACGGCGGAAAAATCCCACCAAACCTGACGCCAACGTAGTGCGACAAGCGAGGCCACAATGCCGAAACCTCGTCCTTCTTCACGATGCAGGCGACGCATGGCGCTGGTGGGCCACAGCGACAACAGTTCCTTCAACACAAAGAGCAAAAGCACGATGAGTAGTGAGTGAGGATCGGCAAGCCATTCGACCAGCATATCCACACCGTGTCCGAATACCCAATCCGGCAAGTTCGAAGTGATCGAGTTCAACAAGTCGGGGAAGGAGTTCTGACTCCCTTCGTGGCTGCGCAGGGCGAATTTCAAGACTCGGTCTATGAGTACCAGAAACAGCAGCAAACCGAACAATGATTTGACCTGGATCAGGTCGCGGGCGGAATCGGCCACGAGGATTCGCCACAGTGATTCGGAACGGCGCACGCCGGGACTACCGGCCATGTGCTACTCCATTCATGTGCGGCGCAGATCGTTCAACAGACCTTGTAACAGATGGAAATGATTTCATATTTGCCGCGCCCCAAAAGGATTTGAGGATAGGAAACTCAAGCGCACAAGTCAATTCTTCAACTCCAGTATCTGCGGCAGAAACACTTCCGTCACCAGCAGTGGCGCACCGTGCAGATAGAACAACGAGCGTCGTGACCATAGTTGCTGCGGTGCATCACCCAATATGGCGGTGGCGTTTTTGTACAGCGGATGGTGGTAGTGCAATGCCTTGTAGTACAACGGTTGTCGTTTTACCAAAGGGTGAGTGAACAACAATTACCGAGGGAGCGGTTGCCCAAGCCGCGCATGGCTTGCCACGCGCCGCGCAGCTCTTTGGCGGCACAGGTGCTGTGCGCGAACACAACAGGCTTGCCATCCGCATACAAGAACACTTCGCGTGAATAGGCCAAACGATGCGGCGCGATGCCGAGCAGAATCGCTTCGTCGTAAGCGACGCGAGCCAAGCCGCTACGCATCGCTTGCACGGAGAATTTTTTGCATCGCTGTTGGATGCGTTGTGTCAGCGAGCCGTGATCATGCAGCCAAGGGGCGAGCGTGGTCGCGCAGCCGATGGTCGAACCGTTCCAGAAAATATCAGGTGCGCAGATAGTCATGTTTGCTTGCCATCCAGCGTTGTAGGTGTGCTTCAGCCGCATCGGGAAAATTACGCAGCATCTCGTCGGCGATGTCGCGCGCCTTGTCCAATAGTTTGTCATCCTCGCCCAGATCGGCAAAGCGCAGCATAGGTACGCCGCTCTGTCTGGCGCCGAGCAACTCGCCGGGACCGCGCAGGTGCAGATCCTGTTGCGCGATCTCGAAGCCATCTGTGTTCTCGAAGATGATTTTTAGTCGTGCACGAGCGAGTTCGGACAAGGGTTGTTGGAACAACAGCACGCACAAACTTTCTGCCGCACCGCGACCGACACGGCCGCGCAGTTGGTGCAGCTGTGCCAGCCCCATGCGCTCGGCATGGTCGATCACCATCAGGCTTGCATTAGGGACATCGACACCGACCTCGATGACGGTGGTGGCGACCAGCAGTTGCAATTCACCCGCTTTGAACGCAGCCATCACCGCCGCCTTTTCGGCAGGGGGCAGTCTGCCATGAGCCAAGCCCACGTTGAGTTCGGGTAACGCTTCGCTCAATTGCAGATGTGTCTCGATCGCATTCTGCAACTCGACTTCCAGTGCATCCGATTCTTCGATCAACGGGCACACCCAATATGCTTGGCGGCCAGCGAGACAGGTGGCACGCACGCGCTCGAACACCTCCTCGCGCCGCGCATCGCTCACCAGTTTGGTGACGATGGGCGTGCGACCGGGCGGTAGTTCGTCGATGACCGATACATCAAGATCGGCGTAGTAGCTCATGGCCAACGTGCGCGGGATGGGGGTGGCACTCATCATCAGTTGATGGGGCTCCGTACCTTTGCCCCGTAACGCCAGCCGTTGTTGCACGCCGAACTTATGTTGCTCATCCACGATGACCAGTCCCAACTTGGCGAACTCGACCGAGGTCTGGAATAGCGCGTGTGTGCCGATCGCGAGTTGCGTAGCGCCCTGTGCGATGCGTTCGGTGGCGGCGGTCTTGTCCTTTTTCTTCAAACTACCCGAGAGCCACACGGGGGCGATGCCGAGTGGCGCGAGCCAATCGCGCAGTTTCAGATAATGTTGTTCGGCCAATATCTCGGTCGGTGCCATGAAGGCGACTTGGTAGCCATTCTCGATGGCCTGCAATGCAGCGAGCGCGGCGACCACCGTCTTGCCACTGCCGACATCGCCTTGCAACAGGCGCTGCATCGGGTGAGTCCGCGCGAGGTCAGCGCTGATCTCGCGCCACACTTTTTGTTGTGCAGCGGTGAGGGTGAACGGTAGGTCTTTCAGCAATCGTTCCGTGAACTTGCCATGCACGGCAAGCTTGGGGGCGATACGTTGGCTGCGTTCGCGATGATGCACGCGCATCGAAAGTTGTTGCGCCAGCAGTTCGTCGAACTTGATGCGCATCCAGGCGGGATGCGCCCTTTCGAGCAGAGCACCCTCGTCGATGTCGGGCGGCGGCTGGTGCAGCAACTTCACGCTGGCCGCGAACTCCGGCAGGCGCAGACGCTGCAATATCTTCTGCGGTAGCGTGTCGTCGAGAGACAGCTCGTTCAACGCGGCATGGATGTGCTTCGTCAGCGTGGCTTGCGGCAATCCGGCGGTGGTCGGGTAGATGGGCGTGAGCGCCTGTTTCAGCGGAGTGGATTCGCCTGCCACGCGACACTTGGGATGCACCATCTCCGTACCGAAGAAGCCCATGCGAGGCTCACCCAAAGCGCGGATCTTTTTGCCGATGGCGAGTTGCTTTTGCTGACTCGGATAAAAGTTGAGAAAGCGCAGATACAGGATGCCGCTGTCGTCCTGCAACTGGCACACCAGACTGCGGCGTGGACGGTACATCACTTCACTGTGGATGATCTCGCCTTCCACCTGCGCAGCCTCGCTCGGGATAAGATCATCGATACGTGTGATCTGTGTTTCGTCTTCATAGCGTAGCGGTAGATGCAGCACCAGATCGAACGGGGTGCGGATGCCGAGCTTGGCGAACTTGCTCTGAGTGGCGGGAGCGATCTTTAAAATGGGGGACACGAAAATATTAATGCCATTGATAAGATGTACTATTAATGTAGTCTTTAGGACGAATCAAAGCATCAAAATGACCATAACTTTACAGGGATAGGTTCCTTGCAGTTTGTGCATTTTGTCCGACTGCGACCGTCATCTTGGTAAGCAGAGTAATCACTGCGATTCACCTCAGCCTGAAGCGCCACGAACCCCGCAAGGCCAAAGAAAAAATAAGGCCAAATATCCACATTTAGACCTTGTAGAACAAGCCCAATAACAAAAAAGAATATTGATCCCGCCATAAATACCCCCGGAGAGGTGTCGATCGATAGGGCGAATTTATGTCCGCATTTGTTGCACGTCATGTGTTGTTCCTCAAAAGAAATCTATGATGGGCGTCATCGGAATTTATCAATGATCCTTTGTCAGGCAATTTAACAGCCACGTCGGTGGTTGATTAACCAGACTTTATAAACAACCCAGCACTCCTATCGACTCTTGCGGCATCACCAAACTTGAAGCCCAGTCACTTGGAATTCCCACAGGACGGTCGGAATAAGCCCTGTCATCGAGTCCATACTTGATACCAGCCAATCCTCCTGTCACGCACGCGGTGGTATCGGTGTCGTTGCCATAACCGATTGCCGTTTTCACAGCACTGACATAGCTATCAGATTTATCCAAGCAATCGATCGATGTCCACAGGGTATCGATCACGTACCCGCTTCCTCGTCTGAAATTATTCTTTGGGAAATCGTCGATAATCGAAAGTGCTCGGCCGTGCTCCAATAATTCCGACCTAGAATACATCCCCTTCAGTTCAGCGAAGGCGCGATGATAGCAATTCATGATGGCCTCTTCTGGATTATTAAACAACGAGGTTGCCATCAAACAATACAACGCGCAGCATACCTGTGAGATGGGATGTGCATGAGTGACTCGTGATTGTGAGTGGGCAAGCTCAATGATTGCTTGCAGACTCCAGCCATCTAGATGCCCAATGATTGCAACCGGCAATGTGCGGCTGAGAGAGCCATTGCCATTGCTACGTTCACCCCTTCCTCCGGCCTCAAGTGGCGCCACACCCTCTTCCAGGCTTCTGATTGCAAGTGCGGTCTGCCCGCCGCAATCAAAGACTTTCCCTCCCGATTGATGATATGCATCGCGCACCCACTTAACGAGGAGCGTTGCAAAATGCACTGGCTCAAATCTTTCGTCCTCTTGCAACACTTCGAGCAAACACAACATTAGGGCACCATCATCAGACCATGTGCCATAGGGAATGCTCGAGTGGGTCTTCATGAATGACGCAGGCATGATCAGGTTGATCTCGTTTGATGCGGGAATATCCTCAGGTCGTTTGAATTCGAAAGGGACGCCGAGCGCATCACCTGTCAAAGCACCCATAACACTTGCTCGATAGCTTCTCTGATAAGTCAGCGCCCATCGTAATCGGAAATAGAATCCCTTCCAATCTGCAGGTTCGGGGTATTTCTCTCGGGTGATTCGGCGCACCTGTGTATTTTGTGATTGATACCAAGCTGCGTAGCGATCCATAAAATACTCGCCATCGCCCATGCGCCAACCCAGAGAGCCGAAAGGCAGGTTTGGGAACTTGATCCATGGGGACACCATGATTTTTGACTCATCAAAATCAGGAACTTCTGGATTCGGGAAAGGCTTTATCTTAGTCATACCGATCTACAGTGTTACGATATTTGGCAACGTGTTCACTGAACATATTTCCATGTCTTGTATAGCTCAAGCTCTACCGGGTAAGTCATGCATTTTCCTCCAAGCATCTTTCACAGAATGTCATCTTCCTGCACATTGGACGATGCGGCTTAAGGAAATGTCAGGGCGGATTTTTTCGATAACACAATCGTGGACAGAACACGATTTGTGGATGCCGAGCTTGTTGCACAGATGAAGGCGTCAGGTTCGATTTATGTTTCCGCATGGCAGCACCTTAAGTTGAATGACCGCCGAACCCTAGCCCAACATCCAGCTTTGAACAACATGCCAAACGGCCTAGACCTTGGCGCTATATCCTGTGCCACAAAAGAGCGGGAGTGATCTTCAGCGTCACGGCATCCACAGAAAAAGGCTAGCTTGCCATCTTGGCGACGCGATCATCCGCGATGCGCAGGCGGTCGGTGAGTGTGTACAGGAAGGCTTGGTAGAAATGCAGTTGGCAGCGGTCGGAGAGTTGAGCCAGTTGCGCCGGGAGTATCTTCATCAAGGTGATCGCAGTGTTGGCGGTCACCGTGGCTGAGCGCGGCATCTGTTTGCGGCTGTTGTAGGACATCTCGCCGAAACAATCGCCGCTGCTCAGTGTGTTGAGCAGGCGGTTGCAGCGCGTGACACTGACCCCGCCTTCGATCAAGATGAAGATGGCGTCACCGGTTTCGTCCTCGCGTACCAACACAGTTTTTTCCGGCTGCTTTTGCCATTCGCTGATGCGCAATATTTCCCACAGTTCGATATCGGTGAAATCATCGAACAGGCTCAATTTGCGCAGCGTGTTGAATTTCACGTTCTCATGCAACTCGAGATCGCCCTTTTCGAAATGCCCCACTGCATCCAAGTCGTTGCCGAAATCGCGCCACGTGGCGTAGCGCTCGGCGCAGTCTTTTTTCAGGGCGAGCAGAACGATGCGTTCCAATTGCGGCGGAAGGTCGTGGCGAAACTGTGTCGGCGGGGGAGGTGCTTCGTACATGACCTGCTGATGCAAGTGCGCCAGATTCTTCGGGCTGTAGGGCGAGCGTCCTGTGAGCAGGCGATACATCACCACGCCGAGTGAGTAGATGTCGGACTGGTGTGTGATCTCATCGCCGCGCACTTGTTCGGGCGACATATAGTTGGGTGAGCCGACGTGATTGTGGGTCTGATCTAGGTCTAAGCAGATGGATGCCCCCAAGTCGGATATCTTGATGCCATCGGGATTGGCCAACAGCAGATTGGAGGGTTTGATGTCGCGGTGGATGATGCCGTTGAATTGCGCGTAGTTGAGCGCGCGACAACATTTGAACATGTATTCCACCACGCGATCGAGCGGTAGCAGATTGTCGGCATGGATGTGTTTGTCCAGCGTCCCGCCCGGCACGTATTCCATCACGATATAACTCTCATGCTCATTGAGGACGGCATCATAGATCGCCACGATATGCGGGTGAACGAGCTTGCCCGCCAGCGCGGCCTCGTTCTCCAGTTGCCTACGGTTCTGTCTGCCGTGCTTTGGATCGTTGAGGAAGTCCTGCTTGATGGCTTTGATGGCGACCTCGCGGTCGGCTTCCGGGTCGTGCGCAAGGTAGACCACGCTGGTCGCACCTTGCCCCAGCGTTCGAATCAAACGATATTTGCCGAAATGTGTTTTGTGACTCATCGCAAGAGGCCGGTGGTGGCCGATGCTCATTATTCTTGGATGAACATCACGCCGTCTGCTTCCACCAGCGCATTGCGCGGCAAGGAGGCGACGCCGACGGCGGCACGTGCCGGATAAGGCTGGTGAAAATAGGTCGCCATGACCTCATTCACTTTGGCGAAGTGCGCAAGATCGGTGAGGAAGATATTGAGTTTTACGACATCGTTCAAGCTGCCGCCGGCCGCATCGGCCACTGCGCGCAGGTTTTGGAACACTTGGTGGATCTGGGCTTCGATACCATCAACCATCGTCATGGTGTTGGGATCAAGGCCGATCTGTCCGGAAAGATAGACGGTTTGGTCGACGCGGACCGCTTGCGAATAGGTGCCGATGGCGGCGGGTGCATCGGGTGTTTGGATCACGAATTTGTTCGACATGGTGTTTTCTCCTTATGAATTGTTTTTAGTTGGCAAGTTTGGCGAAGCGATCATCCGCCATTCTGAGTCTATCTGCGATCACACGCAAAAAAGCTTGGTTGAAATGCAATTGGCAATGATCTGACAGTTGTGCCAACTTGGCAGGCACGATCTTCAGAACGGTCACCTCGGTGCTGGCGGTGACGGTGGCGGAGCGTGGCATCTGTTTGCCGCTGATGTAGGCCATCTCGCCGAAGCAATCATCGCCCCGGATCACATTGAGCAAACGCCCGCCTTTGGTCACGTTCACGCTGCCGTCGATGATGATGTAGAACGCTTCACCCATCTCGTCCTCGCGCATCAATACTGTTTGCGGCGGCTGTTTTTGCCACTCGCCGACACGCAATATCTCCCACAACTCGATATCGGTGAATTCTTTGAACAGCGACATTTCGCGCAGCGTGGTGAATTTTTTTGTCTGGTTGTCCTCGATGGCGTTTTGTTCGAAGCGCCCCAGCGCGGCGAGGTCATTGCCGAAATCTCTCCAGTTCTGATAACGCTCTGTTTTATCTTTATGCATCGCGCGCAGCACGACGCGTTCCAGTTGGGGAGGGATATCGGCGCGCAGACTGCGCAAAGTGGGTGGTGCCGTGTGCAATATCTGCTGACATAGCGCGCCCAGATTGGTCGCACTGAAAGGCGCATGCCCAGTCAGCAGACGATACATCACAACCCCCAGAGAATAGATGTCGGTCTGATGGGATAACACTTCACTACGCATCTGCTCCGGCGACATATAACCGGGCGACCCGATGTTGCCGACTTGCGTCTGCTCGATGTCCAACAGCAAGGCCGCGCCCATGTCTGAAATCTTGATGTCGCCCTCCTCGGTCAGCAGCATATTGGCGGGCTTGATGTCGCGATGGATGACGCCGTTGAACTGGGCGTAGTTCAAGGCGCGGCAGCACTTGAACATATATTCGACCACACGGTCGATCGGCAGCAGATTGCCCGGTGCATCATGTTTCTCCAAGGTGCCGCCGCCGACATATTCCATCACGATGTAACTGACATCGTCGCTGATCAGCGCATCGTAGATCGCCACGATGTGCGGATGGGATAGCTTGCCTGCGAGCGAGGCTTCGTTGTCCAGCTGGCGCTGATGCAATTTGCCCATCTTCGGATCGTTCAATATCTCCTGCTTCAATACCTTGACCGCCACGGTGCGGTCGGCGAAAGGGTCGTGCCCGAGATAGACGGTGCTGGTCGCACCTTGCCCCAATTTCTTGATGAGACGGTATTTGCCGAGGATTTCGTCGTGTTTCATGTAGTAGGTATTCCAAGAGGCGGAGTGAGCTGGGGCGAATTTACACGAACAAGCGACGGGAGAACAGCATCTATTCGGGGTATCCACGAAGATATATATCAGGTGTTTTACGAATATATAGGCCTGTAACTAGGCCTATATAGGCCATTTTTCTCCTTGACTCAACTTGTGTTCGTGTCGAGACTCCCGTCCGGATTTTTGGGATATGACCAAAGTGGATCGAGAGGAAATGACGATGGAACTGAAAAGGAAATTACGCCTTACGCTGGAGCTATGTCTGGTGATGAGCGTATTGCCGCTTTTGTTGTTGGGGTGCGGTGGCGGCGGCGGAGCCGGTACTGCGGCGGCGACTCCTGCGGCAACGACCCCGGCTTCGACCGCAGGGCTGATGCAGGGGCAGTATTGGACGGATCTGATGGGAGTAGGTATCAGACGATTTTTTCAAGGAATTCCTGCAAATGGTGTTATCGATACAGCGAATTTTTCTGGCGGTAACTATATTGTGACCCGCGTGGTGAAAACATTATCTGGGGGGGTGTGGGGAATTAACACGGATAAGACCTACGTACTTACTCCTTCGGGTTGGGTGCTTTTCCCAGCATCTAGTGTCATTGCGGCAGCCAATGCCACTACCTATACCAGTACGGATGTGGCGGGCATTCTCAGCAGTTCTGTAATTACAACTGTCAATCTGTCCGGAACGCCCGTCGTGGCGAGTTCGGCTGTACCTGCAATCACTGCGTTGGGGTACGCCAGTGCAGTATCGCCAGCCAGTGCGGTCTATCCGGCAGGATCGTACGAGTACGACCTTTCGAATACGGTGACTGCTGCGACTCCGGGATATTGGTTTTCCGTGATACCAGCGACGGCTGTGACCACGGTCGCCGGGTCAGCAACTCCGATCAATCAGACGAACTTTACGACAGCCGGTTTTGCGGCACATGCGACAACGGCAGATCCGATTTGCTTAACGGGGCTAGGTTTCGTGCATAAGATCGGCGTGACATACGATGCCTATGGACTCACACTCAACGCAGGCGTGCCAGCGATGACGATGGGAACTTGTCAAAATGCGAGCATCGTTGGTGGGGCGGTTTCATCGGGAACGATTGATCTGACGTTCGTGACGGTGAACGGAGCACCTATTGTCACCTTTTCAAATGGAACGGGCATATTTGTCGGCGGTACGGCCTATGGAGCATACATCGCGAGCCTATTCTTGGGACTTTCTCCTGCAGTCGGTGCGGCATATTACGGGAATGTCTTTCCGGCAGGTACGACAACGTCTTCTTCGTTTTGGTTGAATAAGACCGCCATGGATGCTGCGTTGCAGGCCTGGGGCGCTCCAACTTATTGATGTTCTCGATGCGGCGGGAGTTCTTCCCGCCGTCTTTCTTCCGGTAGTCCCACGGTGTCGTTGATATAGCCCGATCACCTTGGGCGTTCTGGTTAGACCGTCTCTCGGCTTGTTGAACGGACGTCTTTCGCCGATAATGCCGTGGCCTCGCGAGGGGCTAGACCCTACTACCGGATGCTCTCCATTGAACATTAAATTCCAGCGTGCAGTTGACCATTGGGCCGGTGTGCCGATCTGCGCGATTTTTTCCCTGATCGAAAAGATCCGGCGACTGTTTTTTGGCCAGCCGAAGATCGATCACCCGCAACGTATCTTGATCGTCCTGTTGTCGGAAATGGGCAGCTTGGTGTTGGCGCAGCCGATGTTCGCCGAGTTGAAACGCCGTTATCCAGCCGCCGAGTTGCACATGCTGATGTTCGCCAAGAACCGCGAGGTGCTCGATCTGCTCGGCGTGATGCCCAAAGAAAACGTCATCACTTTGAATGACAAGGCGCTGGGGTCTTTTGCGGGCGACAGCCTGAGGGCGCTGCTCAAGATGCGTTCACTGGATTTCGATGTGGTCATCGATTGCGAATTGTTCTCGCGCGTGAGCAGCATCTTCTCTTACCTGTCCGGCGCGCGGACGCATATCGGTTTTCATGCACACACGCAAGAAGGCTTGTATCGCGGTTCGTTCATGGATCGCAAGGTGATGTACAACCCGTACCGGCATCTGTCGCAGCAATTCCTGACCATGGTGGATGCCATCGAATCCGAAGGTTGCCCCATCGCCAAAGCGGCGTTGCACGAAGTGGGTGCGCCGCCGCTGTTGCAATTCGACGAAGGTGAGGTCGAGCGCATCACCGCGCAATTGCATAGCGATTTTCCGGTGTTGAAAGACAGAAAGTTGGTGCTGGTCTATCCGGATGGCGGCATCTTGCCGATCCGCGCCTGGCCGCCCGCTTACTACAAACAATTGTGTGATGCGTTGTTGCAGGATGGTTATGCGGTGGCGCTGATCGGGCTGCCCGATGCCAAGCCGCTGGCGCGTGAGATCGTGGCGCATTGTGATCACGACCATTGCGTCGACCTCACCGGCTATACCAAATCCGTGCGCCATCTGTTGGCGATCTTTCAGCGTGCGTCGTTGTTGGTGACCAACGACGGCGGACCCGGACAGTTTGCGGCCATCACGCCGTTGCCGACGCTGGTGTTCTTCGGACCGGAGACGCCCGCGTTGTATAGCCCGCTGGCGCCGAACATCCATTGCTTGTACACCGCGCTGTCCTGTTCGCCTTGCCTCACGGCATACAATCACCGCAACTCGCCGTGCGACGGCAACAACCAATGTTTGAAACAGATCACGCCGGAGCAAGTGTTGGCGAAGGCGCGAGCCTTGCTGCAAGGAGCGCGTCCGGCATGAGTTCGCCCTTTCAGTTGCGCATGCGCATGGCCTCTTTGTTGCGCCGCATCTTCTCGCGCCGTTTCTTAAAGTTCGGCACGGTGGGCGCATCTGGCATCGTGGTCAATCAAGGCGTGCTGTATATCGCGCAGGAATACATCTTCCATGTGTCGCATGTGCCGGGCGAGGTGAATTGGCTGGGACTCAATCTGTCGCTCGGGTTGGCGATCTTTTTTGCGACGCTGAACAATTTTTTCTGGAATCGTCTGTGGACATGGGCCGACCGCAAGCAACACTATGATCGTCCCTGGCTGTTGCAGTTCGGGCAGTACACGCTCTCTTGCAGCCTCAGCATCGCGCTGCAAGTGGCGTTCACCAATCTGATGGCGCCGCATGTTTACTACATGATCGCCAACTTCATTGCCATCGTGTTCACCAGCGTCCTCAACTTCCTGCTCAATGACATCTGGACGTTCGGTCGCGTCAAGCTCATCGCTGCCACCAAGCAGAACAAACGAGATTGATATGTTGAAACGCATCGTCGCTACGCGTCTGTTCTACTATTTCGCGGCGATGCTGTTGGCGGTGTTCACCTATTGCTACGGTCTCGATGGACAGCATATCCCGCGCAATGGCGACGAGGACGTGTATGCCCACATCACGCGCATGACGGCGGCAAGCGGTCATCTGCTGCCGCTACAGTCCGATCTCGATGGCATGCGCAACACCAAACCGCCCTTGCTGTTTTGGCAGGGTATCGGCTCTACGCACTGGGGGCAAGATTGGGACTGGGCGCATCTGCGCTATCCGAGTGTGCTGTATACCTTGCTCACCGCGTTGCTGGTTTTCTTGTTGACCAAGAAATTGTCGGGGCAGTCAGAGGCGGGTTTCGTCGCGGCACTGACTTTCCTTGCCTTCTTCAGCACCTATCGTTTCGGCAGGCCGTTCCTGGTCAACCCGCCGGAGGTGTTCTGGTTCTTCGTGCCGTTCTTTACGTTGCTGTACTGGCGGCCCTTCAGTTTCGAGTCGCGCTTGTGGATACCGTCGTTGTTGGGCATCGAAGTCGGTATCGGCTTGCTGTACAAATCCTTCGCTTTGCTTGCGCCTATCGGCTTGGCTTTGGCGTGGTGGTATGTGCATCAGCGCCGATATCAATGGCGTGAATTCCTGTTGAAAGATGGTGCCAAATTACTGCTGGTCGGTGCCATCTCGCTCGCTTTGTTTGCACTGTGGTTCGTTTTCGATCCCGATCCGCAATCGGTATGGCGCGAGTTCGTGGTGGGCGAGAACGCGGGCAAATTCGAGGCGCATGGCGGTAGTTATTGGGCGCAGCTGCTATGGGGCGGAAGCAGCGTGTGGGCGTTGTTGCTGGGGTATCCGATGAATGCCGGTCTGTTGGCTTTCCCAGTGGCGGCACTGTTCTTTGTGGTGTATCGGCAGCGACACCAACTTGGCGATGCGGAAAAGATGTTATGGATATGGATGGAGGTTTTGTTCATCGTGTTCGCCGTGCCCAGTCAGCGTTCCGCGCGCTACCTGCTGGAAGCCATGCCCGGCGTGGCGGTGTTGTGCGCCTTGAACTGGCAACGTATCCCGCGCTGGACCTTTATCCTCACCCTCCTCGCGGCGGTAGCGGTGCTGATCCTGTTGATGGTGTTGGCTTGGGGGTTGCACAACGAGAGACCGGAAATGTATGGCTGGGGTTTTTGGTGCTTGCTGGGCATCTCTTTTACACTAGCGACCTTGGCGCTGTTCAGATACACGCGCGAACTGGTCAATGTGGTGGTACTGCTCACCTTGCTGGCGCTGGCAGTCTTCTTGCGACCATTCGATGGTACGTTAGGCAGGTATAGTGCGGATGCGATAAGGTATACCCAAGATAGGGATGTATGGGTGTCGTGTAATTTCCGTTCGAATGAAGAGGGTCATCGCTTCATGTTCCCGCAGGCGCGGGTGCATGGATACGAAGAAGGGTGGAATCTGACGCCCGCCGAAGCCGCCATGCGTTACCGCTTGTTCACGGTACAACAGCCGTTGGATGCCGCCGTTTGTACAGGCTGCCGCGTGATCGGCGAGCGCTTGGAGATGCGCGGGCGACACAGTTCCGAAGAGTTGTATGCGATGCTCAAGGGCGAAGTGTCCCGGCATCTGTTCGTCAAAGAACTGCTGCTCGAGTCATCCGCCGTGGATGACAAAATGCTTGAATCGAACAAGGAAGGTTGCCGTTGAAAGTAAGTCTTAAACAAATGCTGATTCTGGGTGTCGTGTTGCTGGCCTTCGGTTTTGGCCTGCACAAGGCGTGGCAGCAGCCCGTGCCGACTTTCGGATTCCGGCAGTCAGTCATTGACCCGCCACCCGCTCAACCTGTGGTCGAGAAAAAGCCGCCCACACGCAAGAAAGGTCGCCGCCGCTTACATCGGGATGAAGAGCCGAATGTCGTCGTTGGCCGTTTCGAAAGCCATTTTGCGTCCTCTCGCTTGCACGTGCAGACCCATGCATCTTCTCTGGTCGAGCTCAAGGATGGAAGCATTCGTGCATTCTGGTTTTCCGGTAGTCGTGAAGGGGCATCGGATGTGACCATCAACAGCGCGGTGTTCGATCCGGTACGGAGTGCGTGGAGTGAAGAGCAGGTCGTTGCGAGTCGGGTGAGTACCCAGCGCGCCTTGCATCGTTACGTCAGCAAATTGGGCAATCCGGTGGTAGGGCGTGCGGCAGATGGTTCGCTGCGTCTGTTCTATGTGACCGTATCGTTGGGTGGCTGGGCGGGTAGCTCCATCACGATGATGAGCTCAAGCGACGAAGGCATGACTTGGAGCGCACCGCGTCGCCTCATCACCTCACCCTTTATCAACATCAGCACGCTGGTGAAGGGTGCGCCGTTCCTGTATGCCGACGGTTCCATGGGTTTGCCGGTGTACCACGAGTCATTCAGCAAGTTCGCCGAGATATTGCACCTAGATGCGACGGGTAAGGTGCTCGACAAGCAACGTTTGGCCAGAGCTGGGCAGGGTACTTT
The DNA here is from genome assembly GCA_963822425.1 of uncultured beta proteobacterium. Lineage (GTDB taxonomy): Bacteria > Pseudomonadota > Gammaproteobacteria > Burkholderiales > Gallionellaceae > Sideroxyarcus. Next base: position 3,557 of record CAWGHS010000005.1, on the reverse strand, counting down.
ACAGCCGGTGGTGTTGGTGAAGAGCCCGAGCGAAGCATTGGTGTTGATGCGTTATGCCGGCAGCGATAATCCGCACTTGGCGCGCAGCCTCTCTACTGAAGACGGTGGCAAGCATTGGAGTGCGGTGGAGAAATCAACCTTCCCCAATCCGGATGCGGCATTGTCGGCTACGGTGTTGCAGGATGGCCGATTACTGGCTGTGTTGAATCACCAAGAGCAGGGACGCGATAGTTTGTCTTTGATGTTGTCGGCAGATGGTGGCGCGCATTGGAAAGAATTGCATCGCTTGGAAGAGATGCGCGTCGTGCGCGGCAAGAAGTTGGACGAGAAGCAGTGTCTGCATCTGGTGCGAGGCTTGCTGCAGAATTCCGATCCGCGTCTGGTGCAGGCGCCTGCGGCGACGCTGGATGAATATGTGGATTCCGCAAAAGCCAGAGTGCGCGCGGACGGCGGCTGCGGTTTCGAGTTCTCCTATCCTTACCTGATCCAGGCAAGCAATGGTGATTTCCATCTGACCTACACTTGGAATCGGGTGTTCATCAAGCATGTCACGTTCGACCAGATCTGGTTGAACCGTCATTTTAAAAAGGCAGCAGATGCAACTCGACACTGATCTGACCGGACTGTTCGGCATCACACTGGCCATCATGACGCTGCTGGTTCGCGTGCCGCGCATACAGGCATTCCCGCCACGCCAGCGGGCAGCGGTATTAGGCGGTGCGATCCTGCTGTTGTCGATCCCCTTGTGGGGCGTCTCCTTGGCGGGCTTCGTGCGCAGCATGACGGGTGACCTGAGCGTGCCGACATTGTTGCTGCTGATGCTGTCGTTAGTGCGCGTGTCGTCGAGCCGGGTGTTGTTTGAAGAACAAAATCGGACGGCGATGTTGAAGGCGATGTTGCTGATCGCAATTTTGTTCTATCCGTTCGCCTTGGGGATTAGCCTATTCGATCCATATCGTCTGGGTTACGGCAGTCTGTGGTTATTGCTTGCATTGCTGGGGCTGGCAGTGTGGTCCGCGCTGCGGTACTCCACCTTGCTCGCATTGTGCATTGCGACGGCAGTCGCGGCATGGAGTATCGACTGGTATGAATCCACCAATCTTTGGGATTATCTGCTCGACCCGTGGCTGGCGATCTATGCCCTCATCGCGTTGCTAAAAGCTCAATGGCTTCGCTGGAGGAAGATCGATGCCTAGTTTGACTCGTAACGATTATCGTACGCTGACGTTGGCCGCACTGGGCGGCGCGCTGGAATTCTACGACTTCATCATCTTCGTGTTCTTTGCGGCAGTCATCGCGCAACTGTTCTTCCCGCCCGACATGCCGGAGTGGCTGCGTCAGACGCAGACCTTCGGCATCTTTGCAGCGGGCTATCTGGCGCGTCCGCTGGGGGGCATCATCATGGCGCACTTCGGCGATCTGTTCGGGCGCAAGCGCATGTTCATGTTGAGCATCCTGTTGATGGCGGTGCCGACGCTACTCATCGGTTTGTTGCCGACCTACGCGATCATCGGCATCTGGGCACCGATCCTTTTGCTGGCATTGCGCGTGATGCAGGGCGCGGCCATCGGCGGCGAAGTGCCGGGTGCCTGGGTGTTCGTCGCCGAGCATGTGCCGCCGCGCCATGTCGGGTTCGCGTGCGGCACGCTGACGGCCGGATTGACCGGCGGCATCCTGCTCGGTTCGCTGGTGGCGACCGCCGTCAATCGCAGTTATGCACCTGCCGAATTGCTGGCAGAAGGGTGGCGGGTGCCATTCATCCTCGGCGGCGTGTTTGGTCTGGTATCGGTCTGGTTACGCCAATACCTGCATGAGACTCCGGTGTTCAAGGAGATGCAGGCGCGGCAGCAGTTGGCAAATGAGTTACCGTTGAAGACGGTGGTACGGGAGCATCGTCCGGCCGTGCTGCTCACGATGTTGCTGACCTGGTTGCTGTCGGCAGCCATCGTGGTGATGATATTGATGACGCCGACCTTGGTGCAAAAGCTGTATGCAATTCCCGCCGCGACGGCGTTGCAGGCGAACAGCATCGCCACTTTGTTCCTGAGCATCGGCTGCATCGTGTTCGGGGCGTTCGCTGACCGCTTTGGCGCGGGTCGTGTGTTGATGTTCGGCTGCGCGGCTTTGGGCATCACATCTTGGTTGTTCTACCAGCAGATGGGTGTGGCTCCGCAGCACATCTATGCGTGGTATGCGCTGTGCGGTTTTTGCGTGGGCGTGATCGGTGTCGTTCCGAGCGCGGCGGTGCGGGCCTTTCCGCCTGCGGTGCGTTTTTCCGGACTGTCCTTCTCCTACAACGTAGCCTACGCTGTATTCGGTGGTCTGACGCCGGTGCTGGTGAGTTTGCTGCTGCCGCTTGATAAATTGGCGCCCGCGCATTATGTGGTCGCACTCAGCCTAGTGGGTGTCGGATTGGGTGCCTATCTGGGGCGGCGTGAGGCAGTTATCGGCTAGTCTCGCTTTATGCGACAATGCGCGCCGCAAAAGAGCGCGCGAACGCGCCTTGCAGTGGGTAACACGTTCAGAATAGGAAATGTTTTGGAAAATCTCAAACGATTGATCGCATCGGATATGGCAGCGGTAGATGCGGTGATCCGTACTCGATTGCACTCCGAAGTCGCATTGGTTAACCAGATCGGTGAATACATCGTCAACAGCGGCGGTAAACGCCTGCGTCCGGCCTTGGTCTTGTTGTCGGCACAGGCCTTCGGCTACACCGGGCAACGCCATCACGAATTGGCTGCGGTGGTGGAATTCATCCACACGGCCACGTTGTTGCATGACGATGTGGTGGACGAGTCTGAGTTGCGCCGTGGACGCGAAACGGCCAACGCGCTGTTCGGCAATGCCGCCAGTGTGCTGGTGGGCGATTTTCTTTATTCCCGCTCTTTCCAGATGATGGTGGAAGTCGGCGAGATGCGTGTGATGCAGACACTGGCCGATGCGACCAACGTCATCGCCGAGGGCGAGGTGTTGCAGTTATTGAACTGTCACGATGCGGATGTGGACATCGCCAACTATATGCGCGTGATCCACTGCAAGACGGCAAAACTGTTCGAGGCGGCGATGCGCCTTGGTGCGATCCTAGGGCAAGCTTCAGCCGCCGAAGAAGAGGCGGCAGCTCAATACGGTATGCATCTGGGGACAGCGTTCCAATTGATCGACGATGTGTTGGATTATTCTGCCGACGAAGCGCAGACCGGCAAACATCTCGGGGACGATCTGGCAGAGGGCAAGCCGACATTGCCGTTGATCCATGCCATGCGGCAAGGAAACAGTGCGCAGGCCAAGGTGGTACGTGATGCCATCGAACACGGCGATGTGGGGAGGTTCTCCGAGGTGTTGGCGATCATTCGCGATACCGGTGCGTTGGAGTTCACTCGCCAACAGGCTTTGCGTGAAGCCGAGGCGGCGAGCGCAGCGTTGGCTCCCTTGGCGGATACGAATTACAAGCAATCATTGCTACAATTGGCACACTTTGCTGCTACGCGGCAATTTTAGGTTCACTGATTCGGGGTGTAGCTCAGCCTGGTAGAGTACTGCGTTCGGGACGCAGG
>CAWGHS010000004.1:0-82826 GCA_963822425.1 uncultured beta proteobacterium | reverse complement strand
ATGCTGACCCCTTTGATTCAGACGAATCAAGCGCTCGATGCTAAAAGTGGCAATTCGTGGTGGACGACACCAGTGATGACTTGCGAACCTTATCCGCGTAAACCATGTTAAGTAAAGGCGGTTGAAATGAAACCCGATCCAGATGTTTCTGGCATGCCGTATAACTTCGATACACTGCCTATGTGGCTACTTCCATCCTTATGGGATGAGCATAAAAAGGTTCGTCTACGGGGACTGTGGTTTGTATTGTTATACACACTGTCATTTTTAGTGTTTGGTGCTCTTTTTGCTTTTCCTCTTGCGATTATATTTGGGAAGCCCCTAATTGCGACTACTTATGTTTGGCTTTCATTGTGTGTTCCGAGCGGTATCATTCTTGGTTTTTTGGCTTGGTGGGATTTTACTCGCCGCCGCAATTGACCGTTGCCCCGTCCGAATGACCGAAGCACGAGCCACGAGCCATGAATGGATCCCGGATGATTTTTTGCATTTCAAGAACAATCGGGAACGGGTGCACAATAAATCCTCAAACCAATTTACTCGGATAAATTTTCTCACTCGATAAATAGTGATGTCTTTCCGCCGCTGACCTGCCTGCTCCTCGCCATCTGCAGTACTCCTTAATACGCTTGCCGCATCAATTGATGTTTCCTCAAGCAGTCCAGCAACTTCTGCGGAAGTTTAGACTGCAGGTGTCTTGCTTTGAATTCCCAGATAGAATCGCACCATCTTCAATCAATACGAGAGTCAGACCATGAATCTAGCGGAGTTGTTTCATCACGAGACCGATTTGCAAACGCTTGCTGCCGGGCAACCTTTGTTTAGGGAAGGTGAACAGGGGGAGCTGATGTATGTGCTGATGTCAGGCACGGCTGAGATCATCGTGAACGACCGAGTCATGGAGATGGCAGAAGCAGGGACGATATTGGGTGAGATGGCGATGATCGATGAGGGGACACGTTCAGCGACCGTCATTGCAAAGACCGACTGTAGGTTGCTCCCCATCGATCGCAAGCGCTTTAATTTTATGATCCAACAGACCCCTAACTTCGCGTTGAATATGATGCGCGTCGTGGCGAATCGTCTGCGCAGGACGGATGTCTGTCTGTGATCGAATAACGTAAATCAAGATCAGATATGGGGCAAACCGAACCGCAGGTGAGCATGCTCTTCAGCTTACGCACCAAGCTGACTGCAATGCTGCTGTTCGCCAGCCTGATGGCAGCCTTGGCAGTGGGAGGAACCGCTTACTGGATGTTGATGAAAGATTTCAATGCGACGGTGCGGGAACACGCTTTCGCCAACTTTCAGGAGGATATGCAGGCCTATATCGGCGAATATGGATCATGGGATAACGCACGACGGCGTGAACCCTTTCATGAGTTCGTGAGACGACATCGGGCTGATCCCGACATGCCTTTACTTGAGCCAGGGGATGAAGAAGAACCGCCGCCGCCGAGGGTGCTGATAGATGCACCTGCCGAAAGCGAGATGCGGCCGGCCATCCCAAATCGTCATGCGATTTTCCGATTCATGCTGATCGATCCTCAGGGCAGGGTATTGTTGGCTGTCCGTAATTACGCGGAGGGGCAGATGGTTGGTGAAGATATCCTGCGCGAAGCACGCCCCATCAGTGTCAAGGGTAAGGTCGAGGTGCTTGCCGTGCCTATCGGTACGCCGCAATTGAGCGAACAGGATCAGGCTTACCTGAACATCATGCGCAAGGCGTTGCTGGGCGGTATTGTGGCGGCGAGTATGCTGGCCATCGTGCTCGGCTTCGTATTGGGGAATCGGGTCGGGGTGAGTGTGCGCGAGTTGACTGCGGCGATCAGATCCATGAGTGCGGAGGGTGAGCTGTTGCAACAAGTTCCCGTGCGTACCCGTGACGAGATCGGTCTGCTGGCGAGGGCGTTCAATCGAATGAGTAGCGAGTTGGCGCTAGCGCATACGGAACTGAAGGCGACCACCGAGCAGATGCAGTTGCAAGCTGAACAATTGAAAGAGTTGAGCATTCGCGATCCGCTCACGCAGATGTTCAACCGGCGCTATTTCGATGAACAGGCCGAGATGTTGTACCAGCAGGCGATGCGCCACAGTCATCCGTTCAGTGTGATGGTCGGCGATTTGGATCATTTCAAAGCGATCAACGATAACTTCTCGCATGCCATCGGTGATGAGGTGTTGCGTCGAATAGCCGACCTGATGCGCAAGAATACGCGGCGTAGCGATGTCGTGGCGCGCTACGGAGGGGAGGAGTTCGTGATCGCCTTTGTCGAAAGCACGGCACAGCAGGCAGCGGTTCGTTGTGAGGAGTTGCGCCGCAGTATTGAGCAGCATCCTTGGCATGAAGTTCACCCAGACCTTCGAGTGAGCATGAGCATGGGAATCAGCGATGATATGGCACCGGGCAATGTGGAAAAGATGTTGGCCGCTGCCGATGTGGGTTTGTATCAAGCAAAGGATGCCGGGCGTAATCGCGTTGTGATCATCTGAGCACCAGCTGATTGCAGTTCGCAGGATCATCGGAACAAAGGAGTACGATGTGCAAATGCGATTCTTTATCCTGCTGGCATGCGTTATCGTGCTCATGCATGGAGCTGCTGTGCGCGCCGCACCGGACGAGATCGAGGTTTACACCGAGGATATAAACGCTCCGGGTGAGTTCGGGTTGGAGCAGCATCTCAATTACGCGATCAACGGGGCGAAGGTGCCTGACTATCCGGGACAGATGATCTCGCATCATGTCATGCGGATCACTCCCGAGTTCTCATACGGTCTTTCCAAGACGCTCGAGGCCGGACTGTATATTCCTTTCGCGCTCACCCCAGACGGCAATTTCTTCTTGAACGCGATGCGTTTACGTTTGAAGTACATCGCGCCGCGACAAGAGGCGGATACGATGTTCTATGGTTTGAATGTGGAGCTCAGTCGCGATTCGTTGCGAACGTCGGAGAGCTTGTCCAGTCTAGAACTTCGGCCGATCGTCGGGTATCGCGATGCCCAGTGGCTGGTGAGTTTCAACCCGATCTTGAATACCGCGCTGGCCGCCAACGTCAATCACCAAGTGCGGTTCGAGCCTGCACTGAAAGTGGCGCATCGTGCGGGTGAAGAGGTATGGGGTGGCGTCGAATACTACGGGACCTATGGTGCTTTGAGCCATGTGTTGCCAAGCAGTCAGCGTGGGCATGTGGTGTATGCGGTGATCGATACGAAGTCACACGGATCGGATATCAATTTTGGCATCGGGCGGGGCTTCAATGCGGGCGATGTGTGGGTGGTGAAGGCGATCATCGAGTTGCCGCTGAACTGAAGGACGTTTCAGCGCGCAAGGGCGTAATGCATCTGTGTTATCTCTTGCTATTTGACACCGCCTTCTACTTTGTCTACCTTCAGGCTAATTTGCGAATTTGTGTTGGTTCATATCATTTGAGAAAGGATGGAGCTATGCGTAATTTGATCATCATCACCTTATGTGGTTGGGCGTTTGCAGGTGCTGCACTGGCCGTGGATGCCTCGTGTGAGGCGCAGGCGACAGGGAAAAAATTGACCGATGCAGCCAAAGATAATTTTGTGCGGAAGTGCGAGATGACGGCCAAAGCGGCAGCGACTTCTTGTGAAGGTCAGGCGGCCAGCAAAAAACTGGTGGGCGTCGCCAAAAATAGCTTTGTGAGAAAGTGTTATGAGAACACTCATATTCCCGTTCCGCTGAATGTCTATTGTGAGTCTGAAGCGGATGGGAAAAAACTGAGTGGTGAGGCCAAGAGCAAGTTCGTTAAAAAGTGCAAGAAAGACCCAAAGTCAGTTGAGAAGAAAAAGCCGTAACTGAACGAATCGGGTTGACGGCGCTCATTCTGAGGCGGCGGTGAGTAGTTCGATTTGAGCCTCATTCAAGTAGCACCATTCGCCCGCCTCTAATCCCAGCACATCCAAGCGCAATTTTCCGATCTCGGTGCGACACAGTGCGGTGCAATGGTTGCCAGCGGCAGCCAGCATGCGTTTCACCTGATGGTATTTCCCCTGCTCCAGCACGATCTCGAGTTGATGCGCATCGAGCATTTTACAGGTGACAGCTTTGAGAGGCGCGGGCTCATCATGCAGTTTTACGCCTGTCAGCAATTGAGCGACCAGTTGCGGTGTCACGGTTTCTTGCGTGGTGGCTACATAGATTTTAGGGATGTGGTGCTTGGGTGATGACTGAGCATGGATGAATGCGCCATCGTCAGACATCAAGAGTAGCCCCGTGGTGTCGTGATCCAAGCGACCGACCGGTTGCACGTCTCGCCGCAGGAACTGTTCTGGAAGTAGTGAGAGGACGCCGGGATGATGGCTGGGTTTGCGTGAGCATTCGTAGTCTGCTGGTTTGTGCAGTGCAAGATAGATATGTTCACGATACACCCATGTCTCACCGAAGAGGGTGAATTGCAAGCCGTTGGTTTCAAGCGAGAGGCGGCTATCGGTAATAGCCTCTCCCTTGATGCTCACTTCCCCCTCGGCAATCAGCTCGGCACACCACTTGCGTGTGCCGAAGCCCTGCGATTGCAGGATACGATCTAATGTCTGTTTACTCATGACGTTGCAGAAGCGGGGGGCGCGTCCCTTCGTTGCATAGTGTGCGCTTAAAATTCGTAGGTGAAATTCACGCCGAAATGCGAGCCATCAACGGCGGGTGTACCGGACAGAGAGGTTGTGGTGGCACCTACGGTGTGTGTCTTTCCTTGATATTTTTCAGAGACGAGGCGGAAGTTGAGCCAACCATGATCGGCCAGTTGATAGCCGATCTCACCTACCAAGCCCGTGGTGTTATCGAAGATGATCTTGTCGGTGACGCCGTTCACTGTGGCGGATGCTTCGGGAGAATTGACGATACGCAAGCCACCACCGATACGGAAGCGCTCAGTTCCGGTGTAGTAGGCCAGCATCTCGATGGGGAATCGATGGAACGACAGTTCACCATTAGATGCAGTGACATTGTCCCAATGGTAATTGGTACTCAACATCAAGGCTAAGGGAGCTTGATCGGATTGCCATAAGGCACCGATGCCGATTTGGATCAGTGAACCGCCGCGGACGCTTTTGGACGAGCCATTCGTGAAGACGCCGGTATAGATCGCATCACCACCATAAGTGAAACCGGCATTCAGCACCAAGTGCATACCTGACTTAGTCGGCGAGATAGCCTGTGATGCAGGTTGCGGCGTGGCGGATTGGTCGGATAAGGCGTGCGCGCTTAGAGTCAAAGAAAACAGAGCGAGTGCGGACAGAATCTTGTGCAGAACATTCATGGTGACACCTTTCATTTGAAAAATAATTTGCAATGGCGATTATAACTGCGGGATTTTTTAATAAGCTTTTTCTCCGACGTAATTGCCGGCGGGGAGGTAGTTACACACCCACACTTCCGCTTTGCCGCATGAGGCTCGTCCACAGCCGACCTCAGTGCTGTTGTGCCACACCAATTGCGTGTAATGGCCGCACACGCCGCCTTTGCATGCTCCCGACTTGGGGGCGTAGAACTTGAGTTCGCTCCCCCAAGCATCCACTACCTCTTCCGGCGTATAGAGGAATCCACTGTCGGGTTTTGGATCTTGCCATTTCCACGCGAGGTTCTCCCCCGTTGTTTGTTTGCCGAGCTTACGTTCTTCACCATTGCGGTGCCGCATGTCGCAAGCATTGCTTTGCTTGAGATGGTCAGCCCAAGATTGCGCGAAATCGGCCAATTCAACCGACCATTTGAGTGGCGGGACATGCACCTTGTCACGCCATAGGTTATGCGCTGCAATGAGGCGGTCTGAAAATTCATCTGCTGTGCAGGCAGGGACGTAAGAGAGTAGCAAGGCAAGGGCGGTGAGAATCGAAGCGCTGAGGTGTCGTATCGTCATGGCGGGATAGTGGTTAGTTGGTTGATACTCGGACTTTAGCAGATGTGCACCTGAGTGAAAAAAAGAACTCGGATTTTATAGTAGTCGATATGTGGGTTGACATCGCCAAGATCATGCCGTGATAATCCGACACATGATTACTTTGCGTTCCACTCATTTCGTTCGAGCCGTCCCCTGCGCGATTCTGCGCAAGGTGTGGCATGTCGTATCGAGTGGCTTGGAGAGTTAGCGTTTAGTTTCACGGTAGTAATTTCCAAAAGGCCACAGAAACCCTCTGTGGCCTTTTTTGTTTTGTCATTGCATTCGCTTATTGGAGAAAAACATGTCGCTTCCGGCTGCATTCATATCCGTCATCCTGATCTGGTCCACTACGCCGCTTGCCATCAAGTGGAGCGCGCTGGATGTCGGCTTCAGCCTAGCCGTGCTGATGCGTATGTCGGTCGGTGCACTGCTGTGCATCGTCTTGCTGTTGTTGTTGCGGGTGCGATTTCCGACTCATCGCAAGGCATGGCTGGCCTATCTGGTGAGCGGCACAAGCATGTTCGGAGCGATGTCCCTGACATATTGGTCATCACAATTCGTCAGTTCCGGCATGATCTCGGTGCTGTTCGGGCTGTCGCCCTTGGTCACCAGTCTCGGCGCGATGCTGTGGTTGAAGGAGGAGGCTTTCACTACAAACAAATTGGCCGGGATGATCTTGGGCGTACTTGGATTGTCGCTCGTGTTTCGCGGCGGGCTGGATTTAGGTTCCGGTGCTGGAGTCGGTTTAATTGCGTTGTTCGCTGCGGTGGTATTGCAGGCATTGGGTTTGGTGTGGCTCAAACGTATTGGTGATGACAGCCCGCCGCTGGCGACGACGATGGGTAGTTTGATCGTGGCGCTCCCCTTGTTTTTTGTGGCATGGTGGATCGTCGATGGCGCATGGCCGGTGACCCTGCCTGAGCGTGCCGTTGAGGCGGCCGTATATCTTGGCGTGTTCGGCTCGGTACTGGGGTTCGCTTTGTACTACTACATGATAAAACACATGGAAGCTGGAGGTATCGCACTCATTACGCTCGTCACCCCAGTATTGTCTTTGCTTTTGGGGCACGGCTTGAATAATGAGGCAGTGTTGCCGCAAGTGTGGCTGGGGACGGCGAGTATCGTGCTCGGTCTATGCTTGCACCGCTGGGGAGGGCAGCGGGGGGCTCGATTGATCAAATAGTCGGACGCGTCTTAACCAGCTATCGCAACCGTTTTAAAGCGGTTGAGCGTTGATCTCATTGACGCCGCCAATTCCTGCAACGTGTTGGCGGACTGTGCGGTTTCTGCAGCCACAATCTTGTGCTCTTCCGTCATTTTGGCAATCTCCTCGACGTTTTTGGCGATATCGTCACTGGCGATAAGTTGCTCTTTGACGGAGGCCTCGATGCCATGCACGCCGTGCGTTGTTTGTGTGGCAGAAGTGGAGGCCTCATGCAAAGTGATTACCGCAGAATCGAGGCAGGCGTGGCTGTTCTGCAAAGATTGCAGACCTTGACGCACGGCATCGTCCACAGCGATGGATTGCTGGCTGAGATCGTTGGTGATGGACTCAATCTCATCTGCGGAAGCAGCTGACTTCTCTGCCAGTTTGCGGACTTCATCGGCGACAACGGCAAAGCCGCGCCCTTGCTCACCTGCTCTAGCGGCTTCGATGGCCGCATTCAATGCAAGCAGATTGGTTTGATCTGCCAACCCTTTGACTTGGTTGGTCATGGCGGTGATTGCCTTGGTACTCTGGATGAAGCTTTCGATTGAAGTGGCGATATTTCGAACTGTTCGTTCGATGGAGTTGATCTCGGCTTTTAACGAGGCCATGCTTTGATTACCGTTTTCCGTGTGTTTCAGGTGATTTTCAGATATCTTTTTTACCTCCTGTGCATGGTCGGCGACAGAGGAGATGCTGACCGCCATTTGTTGCATATCGGCGGCGGTCGTAGATGTGGCCTCATGTTGGTGAAGGGAGCTCGCTGAAACTTGAACAGCGGCATTGGAAAGCTGCGTTGCAGCCTCTGCAACCTGAGCACTGGAGTTGCTTATCTCATCGATGATGCTCCCTAAATCCAGCCGAAGTCTTTCGACGTGGTGAGCGATCTTACCCATTTCATCCTCGGTAGATTTTCTGACCGGACTCGAAAAATCGCCTTTGGCGATGAGGGAGATGTCTTCCACCAGCTTATGCGCGGGAGCGATGATTCCAACATGAACCAACCAGAAGAATCCTGCTGTGGTGAGTACCATCACGATAGCGATGATAGACAGGCTAATGTAGAGTCCTTGATGTCCTTGTGTGAGTATCTTTTCAGTAACTTGTTGTCTGGCTGCACTGAGTTCGTTGGAGGCATTCGTCAATAATTCGGTCGGTGCTCGATCCATGCCTTTCACCATCTTGTCGCCGACTTTGCTATCGTACCCGCTCTCCTTGAAAGCCTGTAGCCCCCTACGATAGTCGATCCCCATGGCTTGATGGGCAATCAGAAATTGATTGATCATCTCTTTGGCTTTAGCGTCAATCAATTGGGTTTGTAACGTATGCCCACTTTCCTGAACTTTGCGTTCATCACTTTCAAATCCCTTCCAGTGTTTATCCAGCGCGTTGGGATCGCTGCCACGCAACAACACATTCTTCCATTCCTGCACCTGTTTTTTAAAATCCGACTGCATAATGAGAACCGCCCGTTCATCTGCGGTGCTTTTTAGAACGTCATGTTCAAAAAAATGCAGGCTGCTCCATGAAAGCCACAAGCCGTAAAGTGCGGCCGCTAGCAACAGTACAGTGCCAGTCCCGCAGATCAGTAATAGTTTGAGGAGGATGCTAGGCATCCGAGCGATCCAATTCATGATTTCTCCTTAGTTCACAGTATCGTCGTGCAAGAGAATCTATGGCGTGCCGGGGGTAATGAGAGGCATCAATGCAGTGTGATGGCTAGGTAGCCCAAAAAATGCGAAACGGCAAATGCACCCCACCAGCCTGTGGCTTCGATGGCGGCTGACACGACACTTTCACCAGCATGTAGGCACATCGCAAATACACCGATTCCATACAGGAATAAGATGCCCAAACTAAAAAAGATCACAACGATGATGGAACTCATATCAGCCTCCTTGTGTGTGAGTGTCGCTAAGCGCGTTTGACAGTTGGGGAAAAGAACTGCGGGTCAAAATGTTGCTGGAGATTTTTCTCCAATCGTGACAAACCATTCTCTTCAAAGTGCAGGAATTCAATTTCGGTCAGAAACTTACCATCCTTCATGATCGTGACGATGCTATGACCGATCATTTTGATGATTTCTATGGGAGTTCCGCTACGCAAGGGCGGGATCATCAGTTGTAGAGCGACTTTTTTTTCCTTGCAGACATGGTGATCGCTCAACAAGCACAGCCCTTGTGTGGAAATCTCGTGCGCGACTCCCTGTTGGATGTTGATCGCCTGCCCATATTTTTTACAATCACATAGGAAGCGAACCGCCCAATTGGTTGGATAGCGCGGGACATCTTGTTTTTGATTTATCGCCGTCTCCATTGACTGATTGAACCTGCTCAATCCTTGGATGGGAGTATCCATGTTAAGAGTAGGGGGTCAATATGCCAAATGGCCTAGCCGATGAGGTAAAAGATATAGATAACGGTATATACCTTATGTGTTTTGACGAGGCTCGGTAACGTTATAATTGCCGCAGGTAACGAGATTGTCCGTTATCCAAATCGTTCACAATTTTGGAGAATCAAGAACCATGCGTAATCTGATCGTTGTCACTATTGCTTCGTTGTTTATTGCCAACACTGCGTTCGCCGCTTCATGCGCAGACCAGGCTGCTGAAAAGAAGCTGGCCGGCGCTGCCAAGAATAGTTTCATGACTAAGTGCGAAAAAGACACTCCGGCTGCAACCCCTGCTGTTTCTGCTTGTGATGCCAAGCTGCTGAAAAGAAATTGGCGGGTGCTGCCAAGAATGCCTTCGTCACGAAATGTGAAAAGGATGCTGGGTCGGCTACTGCACCTGCGGCTCCTTCTTGCGAGTCCAAGGCTGTGAGCAAGGACGGCAAGCCTCTGCACGGTGTTGTCAAAACCAATTTCATCAAGAAATGCGAAGCGGAAACCAAGAAGTAATTTGGGTTAATTTGATGTGATCGATTCCGGCGGGTTAAACCCGCCGGAGTTGTTTTGAGACCATGCTTAACTGGATAGACGGACACCCCTTTTCTGAGCGCTACGGCGATGTGTACTTCTCTACCGATTCAGGGCTGGAGGAGACACGTCATGTGTTTCTGCAGGGCAATCGCCTAGAAGAACGTTTCGCTGCGCTACAAGAAGGCGAGAGCTTGTGTATCGGCGAAACTGGTTTCGGTACTGGGTTGAATTTTCTCAGTGCTTGGCAGTTGTTCGAACGAGTCGCACCCGCAGGTGCAAGTCTGGATTTCTTCAGCGTCGAAAAATTTCCTTTGGGTGGTGACGAGCTATGCGCGGCATTGGCGTTATGGCCTGGGTTGCATGAGCAAACAGAGGCATTACTTGCGCATTGGCATCGCCGCGTATCCGGCTGGAATCGCTGGAGCTTCAACAAGGGGCGCGTGCGCCTGACGCTGGCGATGGAGGATGTTGCACATGCCTTGCCGCAATTGCCCGATGGATGCGTGGATGCATGGTTCCTCGATGGTTTTTCGCCTGCGAAGAATCCAGAGATGTGGAGCGAGGTAGTGTTGTCGAACATCGCCCGTGCTTCGCGTACTGGTGCGACCTTGGCTACCTATACCAGCGCAGGCTGGGTGCGGCGCGGTTTGCAACAAGTTGGTTTCGATGTGGCAAAAGCTTCAGGTTTCGGACGCAAGCGCGAGATGCTGCGCGGGAGCTTGGACTCCCTCTCCCTCCGGGGGAGGGCTGGGGTGGGGGAATACTCCATGCAACCAGTTACCCGCAATAAAACACCCAACACCGCTCTTGTCATCGGCGGCGGCATCGCGGGCTGCGCCGCCGCTTACGCACTTGCGCAACGCGGCATCTCCGTCACCTTGGTCGAGCGTGGGCTGCAACTCGCCACTGCCGCTTCCGGCAATCCGCGCGGCATCCTGCATGCGCGTTTCGGCGCAGGCGACAACGCCTTGCATCGCTTTGTGTTGGCTGCCTATGGGCATGCGCTCGGCCTGTTGGATGATGTGTTACCTATCGATGGTGTGCTGCGCAGCGAATGCGGACTGCTGCAACTGGCATGCAATGAAGTGGAGAGCAAACGTATCTTGCGCTTGGCAGAGCTGGAATGGCCTGCGCATCTGCTGCAGTCCGTCGATGCGGAGCAAGCCACACAACGGGCTGGTATCGAAATGCGCTTTGGCGGGCTGTGGTTTCCCTCTGGCGGCTGGGTCGTGCCGCCTGCACTGTGTGCGAAGTTGGCAAGCGACATTCGTATCACGCAAAGCCTAGGGCATGACGCTGAAGCATTGGAAAAGACACAAGACGGTTGGCGCGCAAGCGGACACAATGCGCAAGGCACGGCATGGAGTGTAGAAGCAGATGTCGTGCTGGTATGTTGCGCGCATGCAGCGAAAAAGCTTGAACAGTTCACCCACTTTCCGCTCACCCCGGTGCGCGGTCAAATCAGCTGCGTGCCAGAGAGCGCATCCAGCAAGGACTTGCACTCGGTGGTGTGCGGCGATGGCTATTGCGCTCCGGCAGTGCAGGGCGTGCATGTTATGGGCGCGACGCACGCCTTCGACGATGAGTCGATCGAAGTGCGTGCGACCGACCACGCAGAGAATCTGGCAAGCCTTGCGGACTATGCACCGTCTCTGCGTCGGGCGTTGGGCGAGACGGAGGCCGGCAAACTGAGCGGCAGAGCTTCCGTGCGCTGCTCCGCTCCCGGCTCCATACCTTTGGTAGGCGTAGTGCAGCAAGGTCTGTATTGCAGTCTCGCACATGGCACGCGCGGCCTGCTCAGTGCCGGATTGGCGGGCGAAGTGCTGGCCGCGCAGATATGCGGACAGTTACCGCCGCTGCCAGCCTCTATTCTCTCGGCGTTAGCGCCGTTGCCAAGAGTCCGACATCAAGGATAATGCGCAGTATGAAAAAATCACCTCCCCCCGAATATCCCGAGATACGCGCAGGACAATCCATCGAGCTGCTGAAGGCGCTGCACATCCTGACGCGCGACGGCAAGATGAATCAGGATTCGCGGCGCAAGCTGAAGCAGGTGTATCACCTTTACCAGTTCATCGAGCCGCTGTTGCAATCGGTGTGGAAGGAGCAAGGCGCGCTGACGCTGGTGGATCACGGCGCGGGCAAGTCGTATCTGGGTTTCATCCTGTATGACTTGTTCTTCAAGACATTGAAGGATGCGTCACATATCTACGGCATCGAGACACGCGAGGAGCTGGTCACGCATTCGTGCGAACTGGCGCGGCAACTTGGGCTTCGACGGCATGTCGTTCCTGAATCTGTCGGTGGCGGATTCCATCGTGTCGGACAAGCTGCCCGCCAAGGTGGATGTGGTGACGGCGCTGCACGCCTGCGATACCGCGACGGACGATGCGATCCAGTTCGCGTTGAAGAAGCAGGCCGGGCACATCGTGCTGGTGCCGTGTTGCCAAGCGGAAGTGGCGGCGGTGTTGCGTAAGAACAAGGGCAAGCAATTGGCGAAGGATGTGCTGGTTGAACTGTGGCGCCATCCCATCCATACGCGCGAATTCGGCAGCCACCTCACCAATGTGTTGCGCTGCTTGCAATTGGAGGCGCACGGCTATCAGGTGACGGTCACCGAACTGGTAGGATGGGAACATTCGATGAAGAACGAGCTCATCATCGCCAGTTACAAAGATCTGCCGCGACAGCGTGCAGCAGAGCGGTTGCATGAGGTGTTGCACCAAGTGGGCTTGGACGAGATGAAAAACAGATTTTTTACGGAGCAAGAAAATGCAGATCAGTGACAGTCAGAATAATCATTACGAGCGCATCGGCGGTGAAACAAAAGTGCGCGAATTGGTGCAATGCTTCTACCGGCTTATGGATGAACTGCCGGAGGCACATGGCATACGCAAGATGCATGCGGCTGACCTGAAAGGGGCTGAGGATAAATTGTTCATGTTCCTCTCCGGTTGGATGGGCGGGCCGCAGTTGTTCATGGAAAAGTTCGGACATCCCCGCTTGCGTCAGCGGCATCTACCATTTGCTATCGGTGATGCCGAGCGCGATCAATGGATGCTATGCATGACGCAGGCGCTGAAGGAAGTGGTGGGGGATGAGGCACTGCGCAGTGAGCTGACTGCCGCACTGTATAAGGTCGCCGACTTTATGCGTAATCAATCCGATCCCGCTTGATCGTCAGTTGCGGTTTCTTGGTTGGGCGCTGTCGTTTGCATCATCACAGCACGTGTCTGATGGCGTCTCTAGGCTGATACGTCCCAGCACTCCCGTGCGGTAATCCTGCAGTAAGGTCATCGCTGCTTTTTCCAGATCGAACTCTTTTCCCCGGATGCGGAAGCCGCGCTGTTGGGCGATGGCTTCGATCAGCGCCACGCCGTCCATTTCTTCAGTCACCGATTTGTAGCGTTGTGCGACCAGAGCTGGATAACGCACCATCAGCAGGTCGCCGAGGAAGATGCCGACTTCGCTTTCATGATAGGCATTGCGACCGATCAGATTACTGGCGGCCAGCATCATGCCGTCGCTCTCATAGGCGATCTTCGGCCACATCATGCCCGGCGTGTCGATGAGCTGCATGTGGTCGTTGAGCTCGAAGTGCTGCAAATTCTTGGTGATGGCAGGCTCGTCGCCGACGGCGGCGGTGCGCTTTTTCAACAGCGCATTGATGAAGGTGGATTTGCCCACGTTGGGGATGCCCATCACCATCATGCGCAGGGGCTTGAGCACCGTGCCGCGATGTGGCGCCAGCGGCAGGCACAGCTTGGGGAGCTTGGCAGCTTCGCCGGGTTTCTTGCACGAGAGGGCAATGGCCTTCACGTTCTTTTGGCTGTTGAAATGATCGAGCCAGGCCTTGGTGGCGGCGGGATCGGCGAGGTCGGCCTTATTCAGTACCTTGAGGCAGGGGCGCTGGCGGTGTTCGCGCATCTCGCGCAGCATCGGGTTGCTGCCCGCCTCCGGCACGCGTGCATCCAGCACTTCGATGACGACATCGATGCGCTCCATGGTCTCGGTCGCTTTTTTCTTCGCCGAGGTCATGTGACCGGGAAACCATTGATTGCCATTCAGCATCACCATAAATCTATTGCGCACCTCGACTGCGGCGTCGCATGCTCGTTCAGTCCTCGCCTACCACCCACGGTATGTCTCGTCCTTCACTGCGCGGCTCCTTGCTGTCAACTCCGCATCGGCTTTAGCCGATAGCGGATTGCGTAACTTTGTTGCATTCGGGGCGCTCATGACGATTTTTGGCGATACTGAAAGCTTGTTGAAGGCGCGCATTCTAACCGTTAATTGACGCGGTTAGCCTGTCCTCCCATAATCCTTGCATCCGCACTCGGAGTCTTAACATGCCCACAATCCGCCAACAGGATTTCATCGACAGCATCGCCGATGCGTTGCAATTCATTTCTTACTATCATCCACAGGATTATGTGCAGGCACTCGCCGCAGCCTATCAGCGCGAGGAGTCTCCCGCTGCCAAAGATGCGATGGCGCAGATTCTGACCAACTCGCGCATGTGTGCGATCGGCAAGCGTCCGGTCTGTCAGGACACCGGCATCGTGGTGGCGTTCGTGCGCGTGGGCATGGATGTGCGCTGGGCGGATGCATCAATGAGTATCACCGATATGGTGAATGCCGGGGTACGCAAAGCCTATCTGTTGCCGGACAACGTGCTGCGCGCCTCCATCGTGAGCGAACCGGCGGGCAAGCGCAAAAATACCGGCGATAACACGCCAGCCGTGGTGCATTTTGAGATCGTGCCAGGTGATAAGGTGGAAGTCGACGTGGCCGCGAAGGGCGGTGGTTCGGAGAATAAATCACGCTTTGCCATGCTCAATCCCGGCGACGACGTGGTGGAGTGGGTGGTGAGCCAGTTGCCGGGGATGGGGGCGGGCTGGTGTCCGCCGGGGCAACTCGGCATCGGTATCGGCGGCACGGCGGAGAAGGCGATGCTCTTGGCGAAAGAGGCGTTGATGCAGCCCATCGACATGACCGAACTCAAGGTGCGCGGGGCGAAGAATCGCATCGAAGAATTGCGCATCGAGATCTACGACAAAGTGAATGCGCTGGGCATCGGTGCACAGGGTCTGGGCGGACTGACCACGGTGCTGGATGTGAAGATACTGGACTATCCGACTCACGCGGCGTCCAAACCGATCGCGCTCATTCCGAACTGCGCCGCGACGCGACATGTGCATTTCGAATTGGACGGTAGCGGCGTGGCGAGCTTTACACCACCGAAGACCGAGGACTATCCCGATGTGCATTGGCATCCGGCAGCGGATGCGCGGCACGTGAACCTAGATACCGTGACACGCGCCGACATCGCGCAATGGCAGCCGGGTGATACCTTGCTGCTTTCCGGCAAGCTACTTACTGGTCGTGATGCGGCGCACAAGCGCATCGTGGAAATGCTGGCGAAGGGCGAGAAATTGCCGCCCGGCGTGGATTTTAATGGGCGCTTCATCTACTACGTCGGTCCGGTCGATCCGGTGCGCGACGAGGTGGTCGGGCCTGCTGGGCCGACAACGGCGACACGCATGGACAAGTTCACCGAGACCATGTTGGCGCAGACGGGTTTGATCGGCATGGTCGGCAAAGCGGAGCGCGGCAAGATGGGTATCGATGCCATCAAAAAACACGGCGCGGTGTACTCTGATCGCGATCGGCGGTGCGGCCTATCTGGTGGCGCAGGCGATCAAGAGCGCGAAAGTGGTGGCCTTCGCCGACCTTGGCATGGAGGCGATTTACGAGTTCGAAGTGCTGGATATGCCGGTGACAGTGGCGGTGGATACGCAAGGGCGTTCGGTGCATGAGATTGGGCCGGAGGAGTGGCAGGGAAGGATTGCGGGGATTAGGGTGAAGGTGGTTTGATATGGTGTCTAAATTCGGTAGTCATTTTCGCAAATGGCAAACAGCCTGAAAAACTCGAAGTCCGAAATTGTGTTTGCCGCTCTAGCAGCGGCAGTCCTACTGGAACGTGCCATACGGGGGATATTTTTTGCCGAGGCTTCGAGCTTTGTTCGTGGCAATCGCACACCTCGTTTCTTTGCGGGAGAATCTGCCACTTTGATGGGGTTGTTTTACCTTGGATTGTCGTTTGTTTTTATCGGGTACTTGTTGCTTATGCGCCAGGCTTGGAAGCAGCTATAGGTTCGTTCATTTTCTTTTTTATATGAGCCGTTTGTTGCATGCCGTAGGCCAAAATCCAATGATAAAGGGCTCCTCAGCATGGATTTATTGGCGTTTGATTATTCTGATGGGTATGTTTTGCGTACCTGTTGGCCTCTATTTTTTTGTTGAAGCATTGGTTAATGGGCAGTTTGCAACGGCGCTACATAGATTAGCCGCATTAATGTTGATTGTCGGGCCAGCATGGAAGTACAGAAAAGAGTGTGTCGCTTGTTTTCGTCATGGTGAGCAGCAATAGTCAACGGGCATTGCGCCGTATGGATTCAAAACAAAACCGCCGGGGGTAGCCCGACAGCTAGTTACTTTTTCTTGCTTCGCCAAGAAAAAGTAACCCAAAAGAAAGCGACCCCAGCGCGCCGCCCCTTTGGGGTTTCCTCGATTATTCGCAAACAAGCGGGGCTGCGCAACTCGCACGATCCGCTACGCGGCCACGTGCTCAAACAGTGCTCGCCTAACCCCACCGCTTGTTCACGTCTAATCGAGGCGGCGTACAGGGGAAGAAAAGTCAAAGGCGGTATGCCGGTTTTGTGTGCGCTGCGCGCGCGCTTCATTTTTTGTAGTGAGGCGGGCGTTGTCCGCCTCACTGGTTTTGGGGTTCGGCTTTTGAATTTCATCCCCTGTGCGTCCGCCGAGTATCGGAGGCTGGTCAGGGGATTTCGGCGAGGACTGTCTGAGCGCGTAGCGCGAGTTTCGCAGCCGCCTGACCAGTCGAGCAACGCAGGGAACTGCGAAGCAGCGGCGCACCGGGGCGACTTCTTTGGGTTACCTTTCTTGGCAAGACAAGAAAGGTAACTAGCCGTCGGGCTACCCCCGACGAAGTTGGTTTTAAAAATTCGAGGGGCACAACAAGTGTTCCCCCACCCTAACTCTGATGGAACTACTAGCCATTCGACTAAGCCCGCAAGCGGGCAAGTCGCTGGTTATCCCCCAGAGGGAGAGGGGATAAAACCCGGCGGGCTTCGCCCATCCTTCGATACACCTTGCTGCGCAAGGTACTCAGGACGAACGGTCTGCGTAATACCTTCCCCCTCAATCAGCAACAGTTCAAGACCTATCCTTCCATGGATTTATCCCCCCTTTTCGACTATCATGCCGCCCTGCTTGTGTAGTACAGAATTTACGAATTGGCGGGTCTCCCCGCATTGTGGTGTAGTGAACCTGGTCAGGTCCGGAAGGAAGCAGCCACAGCTAATTACCGCAAGTGCCGGGGGTAAGGCTCGCCTCCTTTTTTGTTCGAGGGTGTCGCACTCGATGAGTCAAATGGTTGGGCGAGAGGTGATATGTCGGCGACTTCAGTCTTAGCACGCAAATGGCGTCCCAGGAATTTTGCGCAACTGGCGGGGCAGGAACATGTCGTACAGGCGCTGACCAATGCGCTGACGCAGAACCGCTTGCATCATGCCTACCTCTTCACCGGCACGCGCGGCGTGGGCAAGACCACAATCGCACGCATCTTTGCCAAATCTCTTAATTGTGAAAATGGAGTCACCGCCGAGCCGTGCGGTGTGTGCAGTGCTTGCACTGAGATCGACAGCGGACGTTTCGTTGATCTGATCGAGCTGGATGCCGCCTCCAACACGCAAGTGGATAACATGCGAGAATTGCTGGAGAGTGCGCTGTATGCCCCGTCCAGCGGGCGCTTCAAGGTGTACATCATCGACGAAGTGCACATGCTGTCGAAATCGGCGTTCAACGCGATGTTGAAGACGCTGGAAGAGCCGCCGGCGCATGTGAAGTTCATCCTTGCCACCACCGATCCGCAGAAGATTCCCGTCACCGTGCTGTCGCGTTGCTTGCAGTTCAATCTCAAGCAGATGCCTCCTGCGTTGATTGTCTCTCATCTGCAATATGTGCTGGGGCAGGAGAACATCCCGTTCGAGAACGGCGCGCTCAATCTGGTCGCGCGTGCAGCACAAGGCAGTATGCGTGATGCGCTTGAGCTTGATGGATCAGGCTATCGCCTATTCCTCCGGTAAGGTGGATGAGGCGCTGGTGCGCACCATGCTGGGTGCGATCGATCAGGGTTATCTGTTCGATCTGCTGCAGATGTTGCGCGCGGGTGATGGCGCTGGCTTGTTGCGCATTGCGGACGATATGGCGATACGCAGCATTGCGTTCGAGGCGGCGTTGCAGGATTTGGCGACATTGCTGCACCGCATCGCGCTGGCGCAGACCATCCCGCAAGCCATTGCCGAGGACGAGCCGGAGCGTGCGCGCTTGCTGGAATTGGCACAGCAGTTCACGCCGGAAGAGATACAGTTGAACTATCAGATTGCTATTCACGGTCGCAATGAGATCGATCTGGCGCCGGACGAATATGCCGGGTTCACCATGACCTTGTTGCGCATGCTGGCGTTTGCACCGCAGGCGACAGGCGTAAGTGCCGGGCAACCCGTACCGCGAGGTGCAGCGGTGATACAGAATGTCCCTAAGCAAGCGGCTGCAGAACCGGTCTTGGTGAAGCAGGTGGCACCGATGGTGAGTACGGCGACGGTCGCCGACATCGACTGGAATACCTTATTGTCGCAACTCAATCTGCAGGGCATGGCGCGCGAGTTGGCAAAGAATAGTGTCTTGGCGAGCTTTACGGAAAGTCGTGTGGTGTTGAACCTTGCGCCGCAACATAAGCATCTGCAAAGCAACAAGATCGCACAAGATAAGCTACAGGCAGCACTTAGCGATTATTTCGTTAAACCGATCAGGTTGACCGTGGAGTTAGGTGTGACGAAAGATGTAGCCACACCCGCCGCAGTCGAGCAGCATGAGAAACAGACGCGCCAGCAGCAGGCGGAAGAAGCGATCAAGCAGGATGCCTTTGTGCGCGAGGCTCAATCGCACTTGGGAGCGCAGTTGATTGAAGGGTCGATTAGACCCGTATAACGATGATGGAGCAGTTGCTCCATCATCGTTTCCCTCACCCCCGTGCCCCCTCTGGTGGGACGACTAGCCATTCGACTAAGCCCGCAAGCGGGCAAGTCGCTGGTTATCCCGGCGGGCGAGGGGTAAGGTAAGTCGCGATGCGGGATTTTGAATTTTTCGGAGGAGGTGGAAATGATGAAGGGTGGATTAGCCGGGCTGATGAAGCAAGCGCAGCAGATGCAGGCGAACATGAAGAAGGCGCAGGACGAGTTGGCCACTGTCGAGGTGGAAGGACAGGCCGGTTCTGGTATGGTTAAGGTGATCATGACTTGTGCACATGAGGTGCGCCGTGTCAGTTTGGACGACAGTGTGATGGACGATAAGGAGATGCTGGAGGATCTGATCGTGGCTGCACTGAGTGATGCCAACAAAAAGGCCGCTGAGACCTCGCAGAAACGTATGAGTGGATTTACCGCGCAACTGCCGCCCGGCATGAGTTTGCCGTTCTAGATGAACACACCTTCCAGTCTGGAAGACCTGATCAGCGCTCTGCGCTGTTTACCCGGAGTGGGGCCGAAGTCAGCACAGCGCATGGCATATCATCTGTTGCAGCGTGATCGGCAGGGCGCGTTGCATCTGGCAAATTCGCTCAGCTATGCGGTGGAAAGTGTCAAGCATTGTTCCAAGTGCAACAATTTTTCAGAGGAAGATATCTGCCCCTTGTGCAACTCAGTGCGACGCGAGACGAATCTGCTTTGTGTGGTGGAGATGCCTTCGGATATGCTGATGATGGAGCAGGCGCAGTGCTATCGCGGCATGTATTTCGTGTTGATGGGGCGGTTGTCGCCGTTGGACGGGGTGGGCGCGCGTGAATTGCCGCTGGAACGTCTGCTCGGGCGTGCACAAGAATTATCCTGTGAGGTGATTCTGGCGACCAACTTCACGGTCGAGGGGGAAGCGACGGCGCATTATCTCGCCACGCTGTTGCGGGCAAACGGCATCCAAGTGTCGCGCATCGCCCGTGGATTGCCTGTGGGTGGAGAATTAGAGCATGTGGATAGCGGGACATTGGCACAGGCCGTGCTGGAAAGACGGGCGGTAACAGAATGAGTGAGATTGCTGAAACAAATCCACAAGGCGAGCGCTTGCAAAAAGTGCTGGCACAGGCCGGTGTCGGCTCACGCCGCGAGATGGAGGAGTGGATCGGTGCTGGGCGGGTGACGGTGAATGGCACTGTGGCGACCTTGGGGGTGCGCGTGTCTGGGGGCGACAAAGTGCAGGTCGACGGTCGTGTCATCCGCCTTCAACTGCAAGACGAGCAGACGATGCCGCGCATCTTGCTGTACCACAAACAGGAGGGCGAGATCGTCAGTCGCGATGACCCGAATGAACGCGCCAGTGTGTTTGACGCGCTACCTAAACTGCGCGGACAAAAATGGATCGCCATCGGACGCCTAGATTTCAATACCAGTGGTTTGCTCATCTTTACGACTTCAGGAGAACTAGCGAATCGCTTGATGCATCCGCGTTTCGAGGTGGAACGGGAGTATGCCGTGCGCATACAGGGCGAGATGACGCAGGAGCAGATGCGGCAGATGGTCAAAGAAGGTGTCGAGCTGGATGACGGGTTGGTGCGTTTCGAGAAGCTGAGTGACGAAGGTGGTGAAGGCTTCAATCACTGGTATCACTTGGTGCTAAAAGAAGGGCGCAACCGCGTGGTGCGCCGCACCTTCGAAGCATTGGGGTTGCCTGTGAGTCGTTTGATGCGAGTGCGCTTTGGAATCATCAATCTGCCACCACGGATTAAGCGCGGCATGATGGTCGAATTGGGCGAGACCCAAGTTAAGGCGGTACTCGAGTGGGTGGGGCTGCCTGTTGGAACACCAAGGCAATTATCAGCGGAAGCCAAACGAGCCAAGCTGCCACGCGCACGGGTGCCTAAAAATTAAAACTGGCGATAATGATGAACTATCGTTAAAATCCGCGAGGTTAAGTGTCTTTCTTAATCGACAACGACAGCCTAGGCTTGGATAGCGAGCAGGAATAAATGGAAGAGCGGGGCAATAAGACCATTATCTGTAGCGTGTTCTTTTTGGATATTGTTGAATATTCAAAAAAATCCGTTTCGGGTCAAATATCACTGAAAGAGCGTTTCAACGCCTTTCTTTCTATCGCTATCCGCGATGTGCCTGTCAACGACCGCATCATTCTCGATACCGGTGACGGAGCAGCGATCAGTTTTTTGGGCGATATCAGCGATGCACTACACGCGGCATTGAGCATGCGCAGTAGTTTGTTGAATGAGGGGGTGCGCATGGAGCCCCCGCTGTTGGTGCGTATGGGGGTCAACCTCGGGCCGGTGCGATTGGTCAAAGACATCAACGGGCAGCCGAATATCGTCGGTGATGGGATCAATGTGGCGCAACGGGTGATGGGTTTTGCCGATCCAGGGCAGATACTCGTTTCCCGTTCTTACTATGATGCGGTATCGCGTCTCTCGCAAGAATATGCTGGTATGTTCCACTATCAAGGTTCTCGTACCGATAAGCATGTGCGGGAGCATGAGGTGTATGCGATCGGTTACCCGGGCGACTTCACTTCGACTCAGCGCAGTCTGACAAAAAATTCCGGATCAGAGCAGGCGGGGTTCGTGGGAAAAGTTGCTGGCTATTGGGATGTTTTCGTAGAAACACTCAATCGATGGGAGCATCTCGCTATTGACGCATTTCGCAGAGCTTCCAATGTCCAGCGTGTGGCCGTTATTGGTATGGCTTCTGCGGTGTTGATCACTACAATCACTTTGCTGGTGAAATTGGCACATCGTCCGGTGGTGCAAAAGGTTCCGGCAGCGGTGGTCGATACTAATATCGAGCAGGCTAAAACGGAGAAACTATCTGGTGCGGCATCGCAGGTGGCGAATGCTGCGCCAGTTGCAAAAGTGGAGTCTCCTGCCAAGGGGCAGAAGCATGCTGCTAAAGAACAGCAGTCATCTGCTAAAGAGCAAAAAGTACAGGGCGTCAAGAAAAGTTCGCGTGTGCGTACCTTGGCTGAGACGACAGGGGGGCCGGCAGTATTGACGCTGGCGATCTTGCCTTGGGGGGAAGTCTACCTGGATGGTAGGCCGCAAGGAGTAAGTCCGCCATTGATGGAGTTGCAGGTGATCGCAGGTAAACATACGATTGAAATTCGCAATACAAAATTTCCGGTGTACAAGCAGGCCATTGTGGTCAAACCGGGTGCCAAGATAAAAATAAAACATAGTTTCCACTGAAGCTGAGTGGAAGTAGGAGTGGTTGATGAAGCGTTGGTTACTTTTGAGCTTAAGCATAACGGCTTTAAGCGGTTGCAGTACTTTCAACTCTTGTGATGATAAGGGTGGCAGTGGTTGGTGGATATTTCGACCTAATCCGGCAGAGCAGAAGCTGGATAAGGGTGTGAAAGAATATGAGGAAGGCAATTACATCGCTTCGATGAATGCCTTGCAGGGCGTTTTGGAAGCCAAGTTGGCGGAAAAAGGTGACAAGGTGAACGCTTATAAATATTTGGCATTTATTCATTGCATTTCCTCGCGAGAGAAACTGTGCCGAGAATATTTCAAGAAGGCTCTTGCACTAGATCCGAATTTCGACCTGACACCAGCGGAAGCCGGGCATCCGCTGTGGGGACCCGCATTCCGCAGTGTGAAGGGTAAGTCCGCTAAGTAAAACGATTAACGACGGAAACTATGATCAGTCATCTTGGACGTTATGAGGTTATCGGAGAGTTAGGGCAAGGCGCCATGGGCGTCGTATATAAAGCCACTGACCCGCTGATTGATCGTATCGTTGCGATCAAGACAATCACGCTGAGTCTGGCGCAAGAGGAGCGCGAGGAATATGAGGCGCGTTTCTATCAAGAAGCCAAGGCTGCTGGGCGGTTGAGTCATCCCAATATCGTAACTATCTATGACGTCGGTCGTAGCGGTGACGTCGCTTATATCGCGATGGAATTCCTGCAAGGGCGGGAGTTGCGCGATATCTTGAACGATGACAAATTATTGCCGGTCGATCAGGTGATGGATATCGTGGCTCAAGTGGCGTTGGGGCTCGCTTATGCGCACGAGCATGGCATCGTCCACCGTGATGTCAAACCTTCTAACATCATGGTAGGGCGTGACGGTCATGTAAAGATCACCGACTTCGGTATCGCCCGCATGGCTTCTGCAGCAGTCCGTACGCAAACCGGTATGGTGTTGGGGTCTCCTAAATATATGTCCCCCGAGCAAGTGATGGGCAAGTTGACGGATCAGCGTTCAGACATCTTCTCTTTGGGCGTGATGCTGTACGAGATGTTGACTGGGCAGGCGCCGTTTACGGGTGAAAACGTTAACGCCATCATGTATCAGACGCTGAATGCGATTCCGCAACCCCCAAGTGCATTGAATGCGGCAGTTCCTGATATGCTGAATTTCATCGTGGCTAAAGCATTGGCGAAGGATCTCGATCATCGTTACCAAAATGCCAAAGATTTTGCCAACGATCTGAGAGCTTGTCGTGACACGGTACCGCGTAGCACCAACGCAACTCCTGAGTCGGTCAAATCGGTTGGCCCATCAGATGCGTCCAGTACCGTGTTGGAGGGTGACGAAGAATCGAAGCCTGTGGTGACGATGGGGCTGTCGTCCTCTTTTGATTCTGCTGGTGCAACCATGCGCCTAGCTGCGATGACCGCCAGCAAGGAAGATGTCGACGAACTATCCAAGACCTTTAAAATGTCGCGCCCTAGTCTGGATGAGATCAATCGGGCCGGCTCTTCACCAGTACTCCCTAAACAGTCATCGCCGGCATCCGTGCCGCGCCCTGAGCGTGTCGGCCGCCCCGCTAGGGGCGGTGGATACCTGTTGATGGCGATCATCGCGCTAGTTGTGATTGGATTGATTTCCGCCTTGCTGTTCTAGTATGTCAGAACGGGGTATGCAACGGCACTACACCTTGCGCCCTTCACGTCGTTTTGTCCTATTGCTGGCCATCCTCTGCATCCTGTCGCTACTCATTCTCGGTAACTTAGCTCGACTGCAGTACCTTGTGGTCGGCTCGATGTTGGCTATTTCTGGCGCCCTCATCTATGTGCTCATGCGCGATGCGAGTTTGCAGTTGCGCCATTCGTGTGTGGCGATTCGCCTTGAAGATGAGGATAAGATTGTCCTCGTGCTACGCGATGGTAGGCATCTGTCAGGACGTTTGCTACAGAACAGTTTGGTGACACCATATATGGTGCTGCTCAATATCGTTCTAGCCGAACGTCGCGAACGGCGTAGTCTGCTGATCTTGCCAGATGGGATGAAAACAGAGGCGTTTCGCCGCCTGCGCGTGGCTTTGCGCTGGGGGAGGGGAGGGGCGAAATCAGATGGGCGGGGTCAAGATGGTTGGGGTGGCGTGCGGTAACGTTTCTGGATAGTCTTTGCTGAAGTGCAGTCCGCGACTTTCGTGTCGGGACAGCGCACTTTGCACGATGAGGTCGGCGGTCAGTACCAGATTGCGCAGTTCTAGCAGGTCGGCGCTGACATGGAAGTTACGGTAGTACTCATTGATCTCTTCGTGCAATAACTTGATGCGATGTTGGGCGCGCTGTAGGCGTTTAGTGGTGCGCACGATACCCACGTAGTCCCACATGAAGCGTCGTAGCTCGTCCCAGTTGTGCGAGATCACGACTGTTTCGTCTGCATCCGTCACTTGGCTTTCGTCCCATAGAGGCAGTTCGGGCAACCGCCTTTGCGGTTTGTGCAAGATGTCTTGCGCCGCCTCTTCCGCGAACACAAGGCATTCCAATAAAGAATTGCTGGCGAGACGGTTCGCCCCGTGCAGGCCAGTGCAGGCGGTTTCGCCGATCGCATATAAATTGTCTACATCGGTGCGGCCATGAAGGTCGGTGACCACTCCACCGCAAGTGAAATGCACAGCAGGAACCACGGGGATGGGTTGTTTGGATATGTCTATGCCCAGTGCCATACAGCGTGCATAGATGGTTGGGAAGTGCTCTTGCAAGAATTCGACGGGTTGATGCGAGATGTCTAAGTACACGCAATCGAGGCCACGCTTTTTCATTTCAAAGTCGATGGCGCGGGCGACCACATCGCGCGGGGCTAAATCGCCTCGCTCGTCATGCCAAGACATGAAGCGTGTTCCATCGGGAAGTTTCAATGTGCCACCTTCACCACGAACCGCTTCGCTGATCAGAAAGGATTTGGCGTGAGGGTGGTACAGGCAAGTCGGATGGAACTGGATGAATTCCATATTGGCGACACGGCAACCAGCACGCCAGCCCATCGCGATACCATCGCCCGTGGCGGTGTCTGGATTGGTGGTGTATAGGTAGACCTTGCCTGCGCCGCCAGTAGCCAAGACCGTGTTCTGAGATTCGATCGTGAATACTTCGCCGCTCAGGCTATTGAGGACATAGGCACCGTAACATCCGCCGTCTCCGTGTCGTAATTTTTTACTTGTGATGAGGTCGATGGCGATGTGGCGTTCCAATAACGTGATATTGGGGTGCGCGCGCACTTTACGAGCAATGGTCTCCTGCACCGCTTGGCCAGTTGCGTCGGCGGCATGGATGATACGACGATGGCTGTGACCGCCCTCGCGTGTGAGGTGATAACCGCTGTCTGAGGTGGCATCACGGGTGAAAGGTACGCCCTGAGCGATGAGCCATTCGATGACGATCGCCGCATGTTCAATGACAAAGCGTGTGGCTTCAGGGTCACACAGGCCAGCACCTGCCACATGTGTGTCTTTAATGTGTTCTTCTACGGTGTCGTCTGACGAGAGCACGGCGGCTATACCTCCCTGAGCCCACGCGCTAGCGCCATCCAGTAGGGCCTTTTTGGTTACGATCACGACTTGTTGTTTGTCCGCCAGCTTGAGTGCCAGAGACAAGCCTGCCAAGCCGCTACCGATGATTAGGGTATCGAAACGTAACACGCGACATAATCCGAATGATTGATTGACGTCTGAACTATATCAAACTTGGCTGGGGGCGGAGACGGCGGAATGAACTAATTTTGAGGTCCATTGTCCATCCCATCGTTACGGGCAAGGCTGACGTTTGTGTATCCGTCCGGTTATACTAAGGAACCACATAAAGGTGGTTCAATCAATAAGCCGGGAAACGGAATGGGTGACAGGGAGGTAGATCAACAGCTGGTGGAGCGTGCGCAACGTGGCGATAAGCATGCGTTCGAGTTGCTGGTATCCAAATACCAGCGCCGCCTTGGACGGCTGATATCGCGTTTTGTGCGCAACTCGGCTGAAGCCGAAGATGTTACCCAAGAGGCTTTTATCAAGGCATATCGAGCGTTACCGGCATTCCGCGGGGACAGTGCGTTCTACACATGGTTGTACCGTATTGGCATTAATACGGCAAAGAACCACTTGGTCGCGCAAGGACGCAGGATGCCGACTAGCACGCCACTGGACGCGGAAGAGGCTGAAGCATTCGAAGACGCCGCGTTATTGCATGAAGTGGCGACGCCTGAGAACGAGCTGATGAGCAAACAAGTGGTGGAAGTGGTGAACTCTTCACTGCAAGAATTGCCTGACGATCTGCGTACCGCGCTGACGTTGCGGGAGATCGAAGGATTGAGCTATGAAGAGATCGCGGCGGTGATGAATTGCCCGATTGGGACGGTCAGATCAAGAATTTTCAGGGCGCGCGAAGCTATTGCAAGCAATCTGCGTCCTTTGTTGGGTACCAGTGAAGATAGAAGGTGGTGAAGATGAAACAAGAAATTTCAGCTCTGATGGATGGTGAGATGTTCGAAGATCAAGCGGATGTCTTTTTCGATAGGCTCAAGCGCCATCCAGAGGCGCGGCAAGAATGGGCGAACTATCACCTGATCGGGGATGCTCTGCGCCAGCCCGATCACATCTGCCGCGACATCAGTACCGCGCTGCATGAACGTCTACAGGCTGAACCTACCATTTTCGCTCCGCATAGTCGTACTTCACATCGCATACGCCATTTCGCACTCTCAGCGGTTGCCTCGGTGATGGCCTTGGCATTGGTTGCTTGGCTGTCGATGCAGGTTGGAAACGAACCTGCACCGCAGGTTGCGCTGATACAGCAAGATAACTCAGCAGGCGTGCACCCTGCCTCCCTGCAAACCAATGACTACTTGATGGCGCACCAAGAATTCTCACCAAGTGCGGATGTGAACGGTGCGGCCTCTTACATCCATGCTGTAGCGGGACGATAGTGCGAATCTTAGCCAAAATAATCGGTACATCCTTCTTTGTTTTCTTGCAGGTGTGCCCGGCTCAGGCGGATCCGTTGAACGCGCCAAATGAGACGGATTGGCTGAAGACAATGGCTTTTGCGGCACATCAAACTAGTTACAGCGGGATATTTGTCTATCAATCGGGAGGGCGCATTGAAATATCCCGCATCACTCATATTGTAGACAAAGATGGTGAGCATGAACGCTTGGAAGGCTTAGAAGGTGGACGGCGAGAGGTTATTCGCAATAACGATCAAGTTTGGTTGTACTTAGGGGAGCGCAAAGTGCACATGGAAAAGCACCAGATGCGCCGAGCCTTCCCCGCTTTGTTGCCAGAGCAAATATCAGCCTTGAATGAGAATTACGTGGTGAAGCAGGCAGAAGAAGATCGGGTCGCAGAATTTCATGCACACACGATTGTGTTTCAGCCCAAGGATAACCTGCGCTATACCCGTAAGATGTGGGCACATAATGAATCAGGCTTGTTGCTCAAGGCGGTGGTGTTGGATGAGCGCGGGCGTGTGATTGAACAATATGCCTTTACCCAGTTGAACATCGGCGGAAACATCGATCAGAAATGGATCGTGGCGGACAAGACAGCACCTGCGATGGCGCAGCGCCTGCATCTGTCCTCCTTGCCCAAGGTCGAGGATATTGCGGGCACGAGTGGTTGGCAGGTTGATGCTTTGCCGACCGGGTTCAAAAAAATATTGGAGATGCAACGACCTCTGAGGGAGGGTAAAGGTCCTGTGATCCATCTGGTGTTCTCTGATGGTTTGGCGGGAATATCCGTATTCATCGAAAAGGTCGGTGATGTAAACAATCTTCACATGGGGCTCTCCGGACAAGGCGCGGTACAAGTGTATAACCGCGTTGTTGGGGAACACCTAGTGACCGTGGTCGGTGAAGTGCCGCCACGCACAATCATTCAAGTGGCTGACTCGGTTCGTTACGCTGGGCAATGATATGTTAGAAATGCGCGCTATCGTTATTCAAGTGCAAGGAGATGACGCTTCGGTGCAGCCATTGGGCGGGGGCGGGTGCGGTCATTGCGATAGTGAGGGCGGGTGCGGGAGTAGTAAGCTCACCCAATTGTTTTGCAGCAAGCCTCGAAATTTTATTGCGCACAACGAAGCACACGCAAAGATCGGTGATGAAGTGCAGGTAGAGCTGGCCGATGGAGTATTGTTGAGCAGCGCTATCAGGATGTATATCATTCCAGTCGCTCTCGTGTTAGTCGGCGGAATGTTGGGAGCCTATTTGGCAGATAACGCATCTGGGCGTGATGCTTACGCAGTGATAGGCGCCGTTATCGGTTTGTTGTGCGGATTCCTATTGGCGAGATTGTCTGCATTTAGAAGTGCAAGGCCAGTGCTTCGAACCATCGTTTCTTCACCTTACCATTCTTAAATTAGTGTTTTGTAGGGAGCTTAAGCCATGTTGAAAAGATTCATCTTTGTCTTGTTATTTGCATCGCTAACGCAATTGGCTGATGCAAAAGACCTGCCGGATTTCACTGAGCTCGTGGAGAAACAAGGAGCCTCGGTGGTGAATATCAGCACGACCCAGATCATCCGTGCGCCGCAGGGTCTGCAGGGTATGCCCAACCTTCCCGAGAGTGATCCGTTCTACGAATTTTTCCGGCGTTTTGCGCCACAGGTTCCTCGTGAGCAGGAGTCGCAGTCGCTGGGCTCCGGGTTCATCGTCAGCGCGGACGGCTATATTTTAACCAATGCGCATGTGGTGGATCGAGCCGATAAGATCACCGTACGCCTGACCGATAAGCGCGAATTCAAGGCCAAGGTCATCGGTGCGGATAAGCGTACAGATGTGGCCTTGCTCAAGATTGAAGCAAGTGGTTTGCCCAAGGTCGCGTTGGGTGATCCCAGCCAGCTCAAGGTCGGCGAATGGGTGTTGGCGATAGGCTCTCCGTTCGGTTTCGATAGTAGCGTGACGGCGGGTATTGTGAGTGCTAAGGGGCGTTCTTTGCCGCAAGAGAATTTTGTGCCTTTCATTCAGACCGATGTGGCGATCAATCCCGGTAATTCTGGAGGGCCGCTGTTTAACATGAAGGGCGAAGTGATTGGCATCAACTCGCAGATTTATAGCCGTTCCGGTGGCTATATGGGGTTGTCGTTCTCTATTCCTATCGATGTGGCCATGGATGTGGTCAATCAATTGCGCAGTGCGGGTAAAGTCACGCGTGGCCGTATTGGCGTGAGTATTCAAGAGGTGACGCGTGAATTGGCAGAGTCGTTTGGTCTACCTAAGGCGGCAGGTGCATTGATTTCCGGTGTGGAGAAGGGCGGTCCGGCGGACAAGGCGGGGGTGCGTCCCAGTGATGTGATACTCAAGTTTGACGGTAAAACGATTGCTGCTTCTGCGGATTTGCCGCGTATCGTGGCGGCGACGAAACCCGGCAGTAAAGTCGGTGTGCAATTGTGGCGCAAGGGTGCTAGCTTGGATGTCACCGTGTTGGTCGGCGAGATACAAAGCGACAACCCGAGTGCGCTGCAAGGAGGCAATGCCAGTGGCACTACGGAAAGTCAGACTCGGCTGGGGTTGGTGGTGAGTGAGCTGACCGAGGCACAAAAGGCCGAATTGCAGGTTGAGGGCGGTCTGATCGTACAGGATGTGAAAGGTGCCGCTGCACATAGTGAGCTACAGCGCGGAGATGTGATCCTTGCGATCGGCAATATCGAGATACTCTCTTTAGCGCAATTCAATGAGGTGTTGAAGAAGGTTCCGCAAGGTCGCAACATCGCACTGCTGGTGCGTCGCAGCGAAGGGACGATCTACGTTCCCATCAAGCTGGACGAGAAGTAAGCCGCTAGCGGTTGCTCAGCGTATCCCGTCAAAATCGGCTAGAATTCGCGCTTTGCGAAACCGCCGCTTTTGACGGAATTTTTTATTTTGAGCCTCATGCAGCATATCCGTAATTTCTCCATCATCGCCCATATCGATCACGGTAAATCCACATTGGCTGATCGCATCATCCATTTGTGCGGCGGTTTGTCTGACCGCGAGATGGAAGAGCAGGTGCTGGATTCGATGGATATCGAGCGTGAGCGCGGTATCACCATCAAGGCGCAGACCGCAGCGTTGAGCTACAAGGCGCGCGACGGGCAGGTCTACAACCTCAACCTCATTGACACACCTGGACACGTGGACTTTTCCTATGAGGTCTCGCGCTCACTATCCGCTTGCGAAGGTGCGCTGCTGGTGGTGGATGCTTCGCAAGGGGTCGAGGCACAGACGGTAGCCAATTGCTATACCGCGCTTGATCTCGGTGTGGAGGTCGTACCGGTGTTGAATAAGATCGATCTGCCTTCTGCCAACCCCGAGAATGCCATCGCCGAGATCGAAGATGTAATCGGTATCGGGGCACAGGATGCGGTGCGCTGCTCGGCCAAGACTGGCATGGGCGTGGAAGATGTGCTGGAATCCCTGATCGTCAAGGTGCCTGCCCCTCAGGGGGATGTTGATGCCCCATTGCAGGCGCTCATCATCGATTCCTGGTTCGATAACTACGTCGGTGTGGTGATGCTGGTGCGCATCGTCAACGGTACGCTCAAGCCTAAAGACAAGATACTGTTCATGGCGACTGGGGCGCAGCATCTGACCGAGCATATCGGTGTATTCACCCCGAAGTCTCAGGATCGCGAGTCGCTGTCCGCTGGGCAGGTCGGCTTTGTCATTGCGGGCATCAAGGAATTGAAGGACGCCAAGGTCGGCGACACCGTCACCCACCTGGCGAAGCCCGCGAGTGCCCCGTTACCTGGGTTTAAAGAAATTCAGCCGCAGGTATTCGCCGGATTATTTCCCGTCGAGTCGAATCAATACGAGGCCCTGCGTGATTCGCTGGAAAAATTGAAGCTCAACGATGCCGCGCTGCAATATGAGCCGGAAGTATCGCAAGCCTTGGGCTTTGGTTTCCGCTGCGGCTTCCTAGGTCTGTTGCACATGGAGATCGTGCAGGAACGTCTGGAGCGCGAGTTCGATATGGATCTCATCACCACCGCCCCCACGGTGATCTACGAGGTGGTGCTGCGCGATGGGACGGTGTTGATGGTGGACAATCCATCCAAGTTGCCGGACCTGTCCAAGGTTGAAGAGATCCGCGAACCTATCGTCAACGTCAATCTGTACATGCCGCAGGAGTATGTGGGAGCAGTCATCACGCTGTGTACACAGAAGCGCGGTGTGCAGATCGATATGACATATCACGGTAAACAAGTGCTGCTGAAATACGAGATGCCGATGGGCGAGATCGTATTGGATTTCTTCGATAAATTGAAGTCGGTATCGCGCGGCTATGCGTCGATGGATTACGAGTTCAAGGAATATCGCGCGGCGGATGTGGTCAAGGTGGATATGCTCATCAACGGCGAAAAAGTGGATGCACTGTCCATCATCGTGCATCGTGCCAACAGTCAGTATCGCGGACGTGAAGTGGCGGCCAAGATGCGCGAGCTGATCCCGCGCCAGATGTTCGATGTGGCGATCCAGGCGGCCATCGGAGCCAACATCATCTCGCGCGAGAACGTGAAGGCTTTGCGCAAGAACGTGTTGGCCAAGTGTTACGGTGGCGACATCTCACGCAAGAAAAAGCTGCTGGAGAAGCAAAAAGCAGGTAAGAAGCGCATGAAACAAGTGGGGAGTGTGGAGATTCCACAAGAGGCATTCTTAGCCATCCTGCGCGTGGATGACAAATAATAGATAGGAAAAATAGATGACCTTCGCTTTGATCTTGTTTTCGCTGCTGCTGCTGACTGGAGTGATCTGGTTGTTGGATCGTTTTATGTTGCGCGCCAAACGGCCTGCCGGGGTGACCCAACCATGGTGGGTCGAGTACGCCATCAGTTTCTTTCCGGTGATCTCTGATCGTATTTGTCTTGCGTTCATTTTTGGTCGAGCCGTTCAAGATACCTTCCGGCTCGATGATCCCGACTTTGCATGTGGGCGATTTCATTCTGGTGAATCGTTTTACTTACGGCCTGCGTCTGCCCATCATCAACAAGAAGTTCGTTGAGATCAATCAGCCACAGCGCGGAGATGTGATGGTGTTCCACTATCCGGAAGATCCGTCGGTCGATTATATTAAGCGGGTGGTCGGCGTCCCCGGTGATGTTTTGACCTACCGTAATAAGCGCTTGTCGATCAATGGGGTAGAGCAGAAGTTGCAGCGTGATGGAGATTATAATTACGTTGAGAGTGGATTGAGTTTCGTGCATACGGAAGCTTATACAGAAGAGTTAAGCGGCCATTCGCATCCGGTTTTATTGAATCCAGAAATGCCGCAGATACATCTGGGTAATGTAGCCAACTTCCCTCAGCATGAGCAATGTAGCTATAGCGCTGAGGAGGTGCGGTGCACGGTGCCGGTCGGGCATTACTTCATGATGGGTGATAATCGCGACAACAGTCGCGATAGTCGCTACTGGGGATTTGTGCCGGATGACATGATCGTCGGCAAGGCGTTCTTCATCTGGATGAATTTCAGCGAATTGAAGCGAATCGGGTTATCCATAAACTAGGCAGCAGACATCAGGAAAGGAACGGAGATGAAAGCATCAGCATACAAACAGCGTGGTATTGGTTTTTTTGGATTCATCTGGATCGCAGCAGGTCTGATCTTTGTGGCGATCCTAGGGATGAAGCTCGTTCCAGCCTATATCCACAATGCGCAGATCGCGCAGATATTCAAGACGATCGCGAGTGATCCGGCGATGCAAACAGCTGCGCTCAAGGACATAAAAGATTCCTACAGCAAGCGTGCCAACATCAACTACATCACCGACATCACCGCTGAAGATATCGAGATCAGCAAAGACAATGGAGTTCTCAGCCTGAGTGCGAGTTACACAGTGAAGATTCCGGTCGCGGGCAATATCAGCTTGGTCATCGAATTCACGCCGAAGAGCTCCTAAGCGCTGCAATGAAGCACGCCGCACTGTGTAAGCAATTGGGCTATCAGTTCGTGCAGCCGTCGTTGCTGCAACGTGCATTGACCCACCGCAGTTACAGTGCGGCGCACAATGAGCGCTTGGAGTTCCTGGGCGACAGTGTATTGAACTGCACTATCGCCAAATATCTTTATGATAATTACCCGGACTTGCCGGAAGGCGACCTTTCCCGTCTGCGTTCCAATCTGGTGAACCAGCAGACGCTGGCGACGTTGGCGCAACAATTGAATCTGGGTGAGCAATTGCTGCTGGGCGAGGGCGAGCGCAAAAGTGCTGGTCAGAATCGCCCGTCTATCCTGGCCGATGCGTTGGAAGCTTTGTTCGGCGCGGTACTGATCGATGCCGGTTTTTCAGGCGCGGAAAAGGTGGTGCTGACTCTGTATGTGCCGTTCATTGCGCGCATCGATCAGCGTTCGCTGGGTAAAGATGCCAAAACCTTGCTGCAGGAATATTTGCAAGGTCGCAAGTTGGCCTTGCCGCAATACACTGTGCTTGAGATCAAAGGTGAAGCGCATGCACAGACATTCATCGTTGCGTGCGAAGTGAACAAACTCGGGCTGAGCACGCAGGGGGAAGGCGCGAGTCGCCGCATCGCCGAACAGATCGCCGCCGAAAAGGCTTACCAACGAATCACACAAAAAATATGACCGAATCTCAAGACTTCCATAGCGGGTTTATTGCCATCGTCGGACGCCCGAATGTGGGCAAGTCCACGCTGCTCAACCACCTGATCGGGCAGAAGATCAGCATCACATCACGCAAAGCACAGACTACTCGTCACCGCATCACTGGCATCCTGACCGAAGATAAGACGCAGTTCGTCTTTGTGGATACACCGGGCTTTCAGACGCAGCATACCAACGCATTGAATCGCGGCATGAACCGTGTGGTGACCAGCAGCCTGCGCGAAGTGAACGTGGTGCTATTCGTGCTGGAGGCGCGTCACTTTGATGAGCGCGACCAGCAAGTGCTGGATCTGTTGCCGCAAGATCGCCCAGTGATCCTGGTCATCAACAAAGCCGATCTATTGGAGGATAAGGCCGAGTTGCTTCCCTTCATCGAAACACTATCGGTGTTGCGGCATTTCGCTGCCATCGTTCCGGTGAGTGCCCGTTTGGGGAAACAACTGGATACTTTGCTGGATGCCATCCGTCCGTTCATCCCCGAGGGCGAGCATCTCTACGCCGAGGACGAGATCACTGACCGCAACGAGCGCTTCCTCGCTGCCGAACTGTTGCGCGAAAAGGTATTTCGCTTTACCGGTGAAGAGTTGCCGTACTCGGTCAGCGTCATCATCGAACAATTCAAAATGGATGGGAAACTGCGTCGCATCAATGCCGCCATTCTGGTGGACAAAGAAGCGCACAAAGCCATGCTTATCGGCAGCAAGGGCGAAAAGCTCAAAGAGATCGCCACCCAGGCACGTCTCGATATGGAAAAGCTGTTCGACGGCAAAGTGTTCCTTGAAGTGTTCGTCAAAGTCCGCAGCGGTTGGGCGGATAGCGCGCAGATGCTGAAGTCGCTGGGGTATGAGTAACATAGGGCATGTCAAAAAATTCAAAGTCCTAAGCAAGACAAGGCGCGAGCAAAAAATTGCGACGCCGCATATGTCGAGATATGTAAGGAGTAATTTTTTTGTGAGCAACGCGGTATTGCGACGGAATTTGGATTTTTAGATATGTCCGTAGTTTCCAAACAACGAATCCAGGACGAACCCGCTTTCGTTCTGCATAGCTACCCGTTCCGCGAGACCAGTCTGGTGCTGGAAGTGTTCAGCCGACAACACGGGCGAGTGCCACTGGTGGCACGCGGCGCAAGGCGGCCAAGATCGGTATTGCGCGGCCTGCTGATGGGGTTTCAGCCATTGTCTTTGAGCTGGTTCGGCAAACATGAATTGCGCACCTTGCACAGTGCGGAATGGCAGGGCGGCCAACCGCAATTGCAGGGCACGGCGCTGATGTGCGGTTTCTATCTGAATGAGTTGCTGCTCAACCTGATGGCGCGCGATGATCCACACGCA
Source organism: uncultured beta proteobacterium (assembly GCA_963822425.1). Classification (GTDB taxonomy): domain Bacteria; phylum Pseudomonadota; class Gammaproteobacteria; order Burkholderiales; family Gallionellaceae; genus Sideroxyarcus. Next base: position 47,503 of record CAWGHS010000004.1, on the reverse strand, counting down.
AATCTATTCGACTATTACCAGCAAACGCTACAACGGCTGGCGCAGGAAGAGGATCACGCCTTTACGCTGCGCTGTTTCGAGAAACACATGTTGCAGGAACTGGGTTACGCTCTCTCGCTGGAGACTGAAGCGGGCAGCGCTAAGCCCATCCTGCCGGACAGGACGTACCGCTATATACTGGAGCGGGGTGTGATCGCGGAAACGGAAGATTCGGCGCAAGGCATGCCAGTGGCGGGCAAAACATTGTTGGATATGGCCGCTGATGATTATCGCGATGCCAATAGCGCGCGCCAAAGCAAACAACTGATGCGTATGCTGCTCGACCATCATCTGGCAGGAAAGACATTGCATACGCGCGAATTGATGAGGGATTTACAGAAATTGTAGGGCGCCTCTAAAAATTTAGAGTTCGCCCAAATGCAAGGCGCGAATTCAATTTCGCAGCGCTGCATATTGGGTATATGTAAGCAAGAAATTTAATGTGCAACGCAGTAGTTGGGATGAAGTGGTTTAAGCAGGCAATCCGCATAGCGGATGCTCGCAAATCTGAATTTTAAGAGGTGCCCTATGATTAAGCTTGGACTTAACATCGACCATGTGGCTACGCTGCGCCAGGCGCGCGGCGCGCGTTATCCCAATCTGGTGCGCGCTGCGCTGATCTGTGAAGAGGCGGGCGCAGATGCCATCACCATCCACCTGCGCGAAGACCGCCGCCACATTCAAGATGCGGATGTGGATATCCTGCGCGGCATGTTGCAAACGCGCATGAACCTCGAATGTGCCGTCACCGACGAAATGATAGACAACGCCTTGCGCGTAAAGCCGCACGACATCTGCCTCGTGCCGGAGAAGCGCGAAGAACTGACAACCGAAGGCGGGCTGGATGTGATCAAACATTTCGCCGCCGTGCAACGCGCCACACAACGCTGCACCGAAGCCGGTATCCGTGTCTCGTTGTTCATCGATGCGGATGAAAAGCAACTCGATGCGGCGAAGAAAGCGGGCGCACCTGTGGTTGAGATACACACCGGGAAATATGCCGATGCCGACAGCGTACCGGCGCGCGAAGCCGAGTTGGCGCGTATCCATGCGGCTGCTTTGCATGCGCATGCACTGGGGTTGCAAGTGAACGCCGGACACGGGCTTCACTATCACAACGTGCGTCCCATCGTCGCCATTCCGCACATCGCCGAACTCAATATCGGTCACGCCATCGTCGCCGAAGCGGTGTTCATTGGGCTGGAGCAGGCAGTACAAGAACATGAAAGCCTTGCTGATTCCATGATCATCGGTATCGGTACCGACATCGTTTCCGTGGCGCGTATCGAAGCCGCGATGGCACGCCACGGTGCGGCTTTTGCGCAGAAGATACTGAGCGCGCAGGAATTGTCTGACTATGCCGTGCACGCCCATCCGGCACGTTTTCTGAGCAAGCGCTTTGCTGCCAAAGAGGCCTTTGCCAAGGCGACCGGACAAGGGTTGCGCCATCCGGTGAGTTTGCATCGCATCAGCGTCGGACATGACGAGTTGGGTAAACCGGTTTTGAGTTTCGATGAGATGTTGTCTATGCATCTGCAACAACTTGGCGTGATACGCCATCATCTGAGCATCAGCGATGAAAAAGACACGGCAGTCGCATTTGTGATTCTGGAAGGGGGAGCTGATGGGTAATGGACCGGTGATGTTGGACGTGTTGGGTAAGACGCTCACGCCAGAGGATGAGACGCGTTTGCGCCATCCGCTGGTGGGTGGGGTCATCCTGTTTGCGCGCAATTACGAATCACCCAGCCAGCTGGCTGAGTTAACTGCAGGTATCCATGCACTGCGCACGCCGTCGTTACTGATCGCGGTGGATCACGAAGGCGGCCGGGTGCAACGTTTCCGCGACGGCTTCACGCGCATCCCGCCGATGCGTGAGCTGGGCAAGATATGGGATGAACATCCCAAGCGGGCCAAGCATCTGGCGCAACAGGCTGGCTTTGTGCTGGCTTCGGAGTTGCGTGCCTGCGGCGTGGATTTTAGCTTCACCCCCGTGTTGGACGTGGATTACGGTGCGAGCGGTGTGATCGGTGATCGCGCTTTTCATTCGGAACCACAAGCGATTGCCGAGTTGGCACACAGCCTGTTGCAGGGGTTGAAACAAGGAGGCATGCCCACGGTCGGTAAGCATTTTCCTGGACATGGTTTCGTGAAGGCTGATTCACATCTGGAGATTCCGGTGGATGAGCGTAGCTACACCGACATCGAGTTGTGCGATCTCATCCCATTTCGACAGATGGTCAATTTTGGTCTCACTGCAGTGATGCCTGCGCATGTCATCTATCCCAAGGTCGATCCGCATCCGGCAGGCTTTTCCAAGGTGTGGTTGAAAGACGTCCTGCGCGGGGAGCTGCGCTTCGAAGGTTGCATCTTCAGCGACGATCTCAGCATGGAGGGGGCGACAGTGGCCGGAGGTATCGTGCAACGCGCCGAAGCAGCGCTACACGCAGGGTGCGACATGGTGCTGGTATGCAATAAACCGGAATCTGCCGATGAACTGCTGAGTGGTTTGAAATGGGACATGCCGGCACCCAGCAAAGCGCGTCTGGCTCAGATGCACGGACGCACACACCCGCGGACACTGGTGCAATTGCATGAGGATGCGGAATTCATCAAAGCCTTGCGCGAGGTGGGTGCTATCGGTATGCGCGAGGGCGAACTACCGTTGGTCTGAGCATTTTGCGATAATCATCACCGCTCGAACCCCTATTCTTGGTACGCGACATGAGTGAATTTCAGTTAAGTCTATTGATCATCGGCTTGGTCGTCGTGGCCGGGGTCTACCTCTTTGGCTTCTGGCAGCAATGGCGCTATCGACGCAGCGTGGGTGAGGCGCTCAAATCGCCAGCGGATGAGGTGTCTAATCAAGCGATTCAGAAAAAAAACTTTGCAGCAGATGGTGCGCAGACCGAAGCCGAGGATCCCTTGGTCGGAATGGGCGCCGCATCGAGCACCAATGCTAAGGACGAAGTGTGCGGCCTGCTCAATGACGCTACCGACTATGTCGTCACACTGTTGCTTAAGTCGCCGTACACGCCGGAGGTATTGGGTGCGCTGTGGCAGCGCCGCTTCGACTTCGGTAAAAGCGTGTATGCCTGTGGCTTGAATAGCAGCAGCGGCCTATGGGAACGCCTGATCCCGGAAAGCACATTGAGTTACCGCGCATTCAGGCTGGGGCTGCAATTGGTCGACCGAGCAGGTCCGTTGAGCGAGACGCGCTTGGCGGAATTCCGCGATGTGTTGAGTGACGTCGCCGCACAATTGCAGATCGAAGTCCGCATGCCATCGCTGGAAGAGGCCATGCAACGGGCACAGCAACTAGATCGCTTTTGTGCCGATGTGGACCAGATGATCGGCATCAATCTGTTGACCACCGGTGATAGGAAACTGTTTGGCACCGAAGTGGCGAACGCGGCGCAACGCATGGGGATGAGTTTGCAGGCCGACGGCACCTTCCATCTGGTAGACGAGCGCGGTGCGACTTTATTCAATCTGAGTGCCTCCGATGCGACACCCTTCCAGCACCATACCCTCAACCAGTCTCGCGTAGAGAGCTTGACCTTGTTGTTGGATATCCCCCGTGTGCAAGAACCGGCACGGCGTTTTGATGAGATGGTGGCGTTGGCGCAGGGGCTAGCTGCGATATTGCGCACCTCCGTGGTGGACGATCAACGCGTGGCACTGAGCGACGGAGCTATCGCGCAGATACGCGCGCAAGTCGCTGCCACCGAAAGCCTCATGCTGGTCGGTCACATCACACCGGGCAGTGCGCAGGCGCTCAGATTGTTCTCCTGATGTCAGTAGCGCAACACATCGGGCAGCTGCGTGCAGAGATTGAGCGTCATAGCTATAACTACTATGTGCTGGATGCGCCGACCATTCCCGATGCGGAATACGACAAGCTGTTCCGCGAACTGCAAGCGATCGAGGCACAACATCCTGAACTACTGACCTCCGATTCACCCACGCAACGCGTCGGCGGAAAAGTGCTGGACGGATTCTCGCCCGTGCGCCATGCCGTGCCCATGCTCTCCATCCGCACGGAAACCGATACCGAATCCAGCGGGGCATTGAATTTCGATACGCGCGTGCGCAATGCGCTGGAGTCGCATAGTGGAGAGATCGAATACAACTGCGAACTCAAGTTCGACGGCCTCGCCATCAACCTGCGCTACGAGCGCGGTGTGCTGGTGCAAGCTGCCACTCGCGGCGACGGTGAAACGGGCGAAGATGTCACCCAGAATGTGCGCACCATCCACTGCATTCCGTTGCACCTCACGGGCTGCAATGCCGAGGTGTTGGAAGTGCGCGGCGAGGTGTATATGTCGCGCAAGGATTTCAACCGCTATAACGACAAACAGCGCGAACTGGGGCTGCCAACCTTGGTCAATCCGCGCAACGGCGCGGCTGGCAGTATCCGCCAGCTCGATCCGGCACTGGCCGCGCGGCGACCGTTGTCGTTCTTCGCTTACGGATTGGGCGAAGTGAAAGGCTGGACATTACCTGCTACACACAGCGCTATCCTTGATGCGTTGGCGCAATTCGGCCTGCCGGTGTGCGGTGATCGCGCCGTGGTGCGTGGTGCGCAGGCGCTGTCGGCCTTTCACCGCGATGTCGCGGCCAAGCGCGATGCACTGCCATTCGACATCGACGGCGTGGTGTACAAGGTCAATGACCGCAAGCTGCAAGCCGAACTCGGCTTTGTTTCGCGCGAACCGCGTTGGGCGGTGGCGCACAAGTTTCCGGCGGAAGAGCAGCTCACCCTGTTGCGCGACATCGAGATACAAGTCGGGCGTACCGGCAAGCTCACCCCTGTCGCCAAGCTGGAACCCGTGTTCGTCGGCGGCACCACAGTGAGTAATGCAACGCTGCACAACGAAGATGAGATACGGCGCAAAGACGTGCATATCGGCGACACGGTGATCGTGCGCCGTGCGGGCGACGTGATCCCGGAAGTGGTCGGCGTATTAGTGGAGCGGCGACCATTTGGCGCCAAGCCATTTGTCATGCCGACATCTTGCCCCGTGTGCGGCAGCCATGTGGTGCGCGAGGAGGGCGAGGCTGCCACGCGCTGCACTGGTGGACTGTTCTGTGCCGCGCAGCGCAAGCAGGCCATCCTGCATTTCGCCGGACGTCGCGCGATGGATGTCGAAGGGCTGGGAGATAAATTGGTCGATCAACTGGTGGATGAGAACCTCATCCGTTCCTTGCCCGATCTGTACCGTCTGGATGTGGCAACATTGGCCGGGCTGGAACGCATGGCCGAGAAAAGTGCGCAAAATATCGTGGCTGCACTGGAGAAGAGCAAGCAGGCGACACTCAACCGTTTTCTGTTCGCACTTGGCATCCGCCATGTAGGGGAAAGCACCAGCAAGGATTTGGTGCGCCATTTTGGTAACATAGATGCCATCATGCAGGCGGATAATGCGCGCCTGCTGGCTGTGCCAGACGTGGGGCCGGTGGTGGCACAGAGTATCGTCGATTTTTTCAGTGAACCGCGTAACCGCGAAGTGGTGCAGCAGTTGCGCATGCTGGGCGTACATTGGGATGAGCACGCAGGCGTGAGCACACAGTCATTACCGTTGTCCGGCAAGACCTTCGTGCTGACGGGTACGCTCACTCGCTTGAGCCGGGATGAGGCAAAATCTCGCCTCGAATCGCTGGGGGCGAAAGTGGCGGGTAGCGTGTCCAAAAAGACAGACTACGTGGTGGCCGGGACAGAGGCCGGCAGTAAGTTGGACAAGGCACGAGAGTTGAATGTACCGGTGTGGGATGAGGCGGAATTGATCGAACTATTAGGGAAGTACGAAACGACATGAAAAAGATAACAAAAGCTGTGTTTCCGGTAGCAGGCATGGGGAGTCGCTTTTTGCCGGCGACCAAAGCGACCGCCAAAGAGATGTTACCCGTGGTGGATAAGCCACTCATCCAGTACGCGGTGGAAGAGGCCGTGGCAGCCGGTATCACCGACATGGTGTTCATCACCGGGCGCAACAAGCGCGCCATCGAAGACCACTTCGACAAAGCCTATGAATTGGAAGCGACACTCGCGGCACAAGGCAAAAAAGCATTGCTGGAAATGGTGCAATCGGTGGTGCCTAAGCATGTGAACTGCATCTACATCCGCCAATCAGAGCCTTTGGGCTTGGGGCATGCCGTGTTGTGCGCCAAACCGGTCATTCAGGACGAACCCTTCGCAGTGATCCTTGCCGATGACTTGATCGACGGCGAACCGCCCATCGTCAAGCAGATGGTGCAAGTGTTCGCGCGACATCAATGTTCCATCCTTGGCGTACAGGATGTCCCGCGCGAACATACTAAGCAATACGGTATCGTCAGCAGCAGCAATCTGGAAAAAGATGTCGAGCGTGTGCATGGCATCGTAGAAAAACCCAAGCCTGATGTCGCGCCTTCCACGCTCGCGGTGGTTGGGCGTTATATCTTGACGCCACGCATCTTCCATCACTTGGAAAACATCAAGCCGGGTGCGGGCGGAGAGATACAACTGACCGATGGTATCGCCGAGCTGATGAACGAAGAGCAATTGTTGGCCTACCGCTTCCAGGGAATCCGTTACGATTGCGGTTCCAAGCTGGGCTATCTGGAAGCACAGGTCGCGTTTGGCCTCAAGCATGAAGAGCTGCGTGCTGAATTCTCGGAATATCTGAAACGAATCGTTTGATGCTGGATAACCGCCAAGCGCGCACCGCACTCGCAGAGGCTGAACTGATCCGTTCGGCAGACGAAGTACAGGCTGCCGTGCATCGTGTGGCGCACGCGATCAATATGACGCTGGCCGATCAACATCCGCTGGTGCTATCGGTGATGGGCGGTGCCGTCGTGTTCACTGGCCAGTTGTTGCCGCTGTTAGACTTCCCCTTGGATTTCGACTATCTGCATGTGTCGCGCTACGGAAACGACAAACAAGGTGGTGAGTTGCACTGGAGAGTCGCTCCGCGCGAGAATGTACGCGACAAAGTCGTGCTGGTCGTGGACGACATTCTCGACGAAGGTGAGACCCTGCATGCGATCAAGCAACGGGTGATGGCCTTGGGAGCGAGCAAGTTCTACAGCGCCGTATTCGCGGACAAAGAGAACGGTAAAGACAAACCCATTCGCGCCGATTTTGTTGGGATGGAGCTGCCGAACCGCTTCGTGTTCGGTTACGGGATGGACATTCACGGGGCATGGCGTAATCTCCCCGCGATCTATGCAGTGAAGGAATGATATGTTGGCAATCATCGGCGGCACCGGACTCACTCAACTCGCTACACTCAAGATCACGCACCGGCAGGTGATACGCACGCCTTACGGTGAACCTTCCGGGCCCATGACCTTCGGCACCATCAATCAGCACGAGGTGATGTTTCTCGCGCGTCATGGTTACGGTCATACCATTCCTCCGCATCAGGTGAACTATCGCGCCAACCTGTGGGCATTGCGCGAACAAGGTGCCAAGCGCGTCATCGCCGTGACCTCGGTCGGTGGCATCGGCACCGACTTGCCCCCCGGCATCATCGTGATTCCCGATCAGATCATCGACTATACCTATGGTCGCGACTTCACCTATTTCGACGGCAAGGACAAGCCCGTCACGCACATCGACTTTACCCGACCATATAATGAAAAGCTGCGCCAGCAGATATTGGTGGCGGCGAAACGGGCGGGGGAGATATGTTTGGATGGCGGTGTACATGCCGTCACTCAGGGGCCGCGATTGGAAACAGCGGCAGAGATCGACCGGCTGGAGCGCGATGGCGCCCACATGGTCGGTATGACCGGCATGCCAGAAGCCGCCTTGGCGAAAGAACTGGGCATGGCGTATGCGACTATCGCTGTCGTGGTGAACTACGCTGCCGGACGGGGTGACAGCCGCGACAGTGTTCCATTGGATAGGATAGGCGCGGTGATGAACCCCGCCATGGAACGAGTGCGCAACATTCTGGAACGGGCGGCAGAACAAGATGGCGATTAGAGAAGTATTGCGCATGGGCGATGCGCGCCTGTTGCGCCAAGCTGAAGAAGTTCGCGTGTTCGATACGCCTGAACTACATGCACTCTTGCGGGATATGCGCGACACCATGCTCGCACTGGATGGTGTTGGCCTTGCCGCACCGCAGATCGGTGTGAACCTGAGCGTCGTCATCTTTGAGGTCAGTCACAATCCGCGCTATCCCGATGCGGAGTCAGTGCCGCAGACCGTACTCATCAATCCTACGCTCACGCCCTTATCCGATGCGCAGGATGAAGGATGGGAAGGTTGTCTCAGTGTGCCCGGCATGCGCGGACTGGTGCCGCGCTACACCCATCTGCGCTACCAAGGCTATGACGAATACGGCGCAGTCATCGATCGCAGCGTAAGCGGTTTTCACGCACGTGTGGTGCAACACGAATGCGACCACCTGGATGGCATCCTGTATCCGATGCGTATCCGCGATATGAAGGACTTCGGTTTCAGCGATGCGTTGTTCCCGGATCAGGATGTGCAGGATGAATAAGCGAACATGATCGAGCATCAGCAATCGAAAGTGATTCGCAATCTGTTCATCGCACTGCTGGCTTTAGTGGTGGTGTTCATCACCGGTACGGTGGGCTATCGCATCCTGGGCGGGGCGCACTATTCCTGGCTGGATTGTTTCTACATGACGTTCATCACCATCGCTACCATTGGCTATGGCGAGATCGTCGATGTCACACGCTATGAATATGGCCGGCTGTTCACCGTGTTCATCGGTATCGCCGGTATCGGCGTGCTGGGTTATGTGCTGTCTACCGTGACCGCATTCATGTTGGAGAACGATCTTAATGTCTCTTGGCGGAGAAAGAAGATGCAAAAGAAAATCGGACTATTGAAAGACCATTACATCGTATGCGGCGTGGGGCTGGTGGGCAGTAATGTCGTGCATGACCTGGAAACCAGCGGACGCCAGAGCGTGATCGTCGATGGCGAGATTAAAAACATCCAGCGCTATCTGGAGACACACCCGGAGCAGCTTTACATCCACGGCGATGCCACCGATGACGATGTATTGCGGGCGGCAGGCGTTACACGAGCGAAGGGAGTGTTCGCCGTGGCGCACGATGACAGCGCCAATCTGGTCATCAGCCTGAGCGCCAAGCAACTTAACCCGCACCTGCGCGTCGTGGCGCGCTGCCATGATTTGAAGAATGCCGACAAGACCCGCCGCGCAGGTGCGGACGAAGTCATCTCACCGGACTTCAGCGGTGGTCTGCGTATCGTCTCCGCGATGGTGCGCCCGAGCGTGATGAATTTTCTGGACGAGATGCTGAAGTCGGATAGCAACTTGCGCATGGAAGAGATACTGATCCCGCATAGCCTGTCGGACAAACCCTTGAGTGCCTTGTATCACGGCAACAAAGACTGCATGGTGCTGGCCGTGCAACGCAACGCTGAGTGGCAGTTCAATCCCCCGTCGAGCAACCTGCTGCAAGACAAAGACGTATTGATGGTGATGACCACGCCGGAAGGTCGTATCCGTCTCGAACAATTGATACAAGGCATCGACTAGCCAGGAGAGCTCCGGCACAAGGCATTATTAAACAGGAGAAGCAAGTATGAAAAATCGATGGGTGGCGTTGTTGATCCTATTCGCGGGAGTGGCATCATCCGTCGCGGCAGAAGATATCTCTCTGGGGCAGACACTGTACCTGCCGATCTATTCCCACATCTGGCATGGAGATTTGGCGACTCAGGATAAGACCCCGGTGAAGACGCAGGTCTCCGCCTTGGTCAGCATTCGCAACACCAGCCTCAAGACACCCATCCGCGCCGTCTCGGCGCGCTACTACAGCACCGACGGCAAGCTGCTCAAAGAATACCTAACTAAGCCAACCCAGATCGGTGCGATGGGCACGCTCGAACTTTTCGTCGAGCGCAAAGAAGCAGAAGGTGGCTCAGGGGCGAACTTCATCATCCAATGGGATGCCGCTACACAGACCAATCCACCCGTAGTCGAAGCAGTGCATGCGGATATCAAAGGTGGCGGGCCAGCTTTGTCGTTCATCACTACCGCGCGGGTGATTCGAGCGGACAAGTAAGCGGCCGAGCTAGGGTAGCTCGGATGCGGTGCAGCGGAGTCTTGGCTACCTTGTTGAAAATCTAGCGTGATCGTTTTGCGGCCGCCCACTGCGCTTGCAGCAAACGGTCGCGACGGCTTTCTGCGGTGCGTTGCAAAAATGCGCAATCGTGGCGGTGGATGGTGATGCCGCGATCACGGGTGACGTAGCCGATGATGTCGTCCGGCGGTTGCGGTTTGCAGCATTGCGCGAACTTGGTCATCAAGTTACCCACGCCTTCGATCAATACCCCTGTGGATGAGGTGCGTTCGCTGGGTGGGCGTTGTTGTGGTTTGCTTGCGGCCACCTTGCTCGGTAGCACGGCATGCAAAGCGAGTTCGATACGTTTCTGCGTGACTTCACTGCGTCCGATGGCGGCGAGCAGGTCTTCCAGTTTGTTGAAATGCAATTGCTGGGCGATACTTTCCTGATTCACGGAAACCACACCGAGCCGGTGTAGTTCCTTGTCCAGTTGTGCGCGTCCTTGCGCCACGCTCTCGTCGAAGTTCTGGCTGCGGAACCAGTTGCGCACCTTGGCGCGTGCGCGCGAACTCTTCAGGTAGCCGAGTGTGGGGTTGAGCCAATCGCGGCTCGGTGCGCCGATCTTGGTGGTGAGTATCTCCACACGCTGCGCGTTTTGCAGTTGATAGTTGAGGGGCACGATGCTGCCATCCACCTTGGCGCCGCGCGTGCGGTGTCCCAAGTCGGTATGCAGGGTGTAGGCGAAGTCCACCGGCGTCGCACCTTGGGGTAGATCGATCACCTTGCCTTGAGGGGTGAGCACATAGACATGGTCTTGGAACAGCTCGTTCTTGAACTGCGCCAGCATGTCATCTTTGTCGGCGACTTCGGTTTTCCATTCCAGTATCTGCCTGAGCCACGCGATCTTCTCATCGAAGCGCGTATCGGACTTCGCACCTTCCTTGTAACGCCAATGCGCGGCTACGCCCAGTTCGGAATGCTGGTGCATCTCGTGCGTGCGTATCTGCACCTCCAGCGCGAGTCCGCGCGGTCCGATCACGGCGGTGTGCAGCGAGCGGTAATGATTGCTCTTGGGATGTGCGATGTAATCGTCGAACTCGCTCTGAATTGGCGACCACAGCTCATGCACCAGACTGAGTGCGCTATAACAATCCTCGATGTCGTCGACGAGGATGCGCACCGCGCGCACGTCGTACAGTTCGTTAAAGTCGAGTTGCTTGCGCTTCATCTTGTTGATGATGCTGTAGATGTGTTTCGGGCGACCCGTCACTTCCGCCTTGATACCTGCTTGCTGCAAGGTGTTCTGTAATTGCACCAGCACTTCGGCGATGTAGCGTTCGCGGTCGGTGCGGCGCTCATCCAATTGTTGGGCGATCTGCTTGTACAGCGCAGGCTCCAAGTAGCGCACCGAGAGGTCTTCCATCTCCCACTTTAGTTGCCACACGCCAAGACGATTCGCCAGCGGCGCAAATATGCTTTGTGTCTCTTGCGCGACGCGCTGTTGTTCTGCCATCGGCGCACCCGACAGGTTGCGCAAGGTCTGCGTGCGTTCGGCGAGTTTGATCAGTACCACACGGATGTCTTGCACCATCGCCAGCAACATCTGGCGCAAGCCTTCGACTTGCTGGCTGTTGGCATTCTTTGATTTTTTATCCGAGGCTTGGGTCTCGCTGAAATGCTGTATCTGCTCGATCTTGTAGATACCTTCAACGAGATTCCGCACAGTAGAGCCGAAGTCGGCCTCGATCACCTCGAACCAGTCGTCCCGGTATTCAGGCACCGCATGTAACAGGGTGGCGATGATGGTCTCGCAGTCCATATTCATACCGACCAAGATCGATGCGGAGCCGCGCGCATGTTGTAGCAACGGGGTGCCGCTCAGTTCCATCCGGCCTGCATACAAGGGCTCGGCAAATTCGCAGGCGCGGCGTATCAGTGTCTGCTCGTCACCGGTGAAAGCCTGCGCTAAAGCGATCAGCCATGATCGGGTGTCAGCGAGGTCTTTATCGGAAAAGGAAGTGGCGCTGTGCTGAATGGAAACCATGGTGCATTATTGCATCAATGTGGGCGACGCAAAACGAGCGGGATCAGATTCAGCGCACGGGCGGCGCAAGATCGGTATTGCGGAAGATGAATTCACCGCGTTTGCGGTCGGCGAAAAAGTGTTCCAGCGTGTACTTCACCGGACGGAACGCCAGTGCGTCCCACGGTATCTCGCTCTCGGCAAAGAGTCGTACTTCCAGACTTTCCACACCAGGTGAAAAATCCAGATCGAGCAGGGTGGCGCGATACAGCAGGTGCACCTGGTCGATATAGGGCAGGTTGTACATGGTGTAGAGATCGTGAAGGGCGATGCGCGCATTGGCTTCTTCCAAGGTCTCGCGTGCGGCAGCTTGTCCGGTGGTCTCGCCGTTCTCCATGAATCCGGCGGGCAATGTCCACAGGCCATGGCGTGGTTCGATGGCGCGGCGGCAGAGCAGGATGCGCCCATCCGTCCATTCGGGAATGGCGCCGACGATGAGCTTGGGATTCTGGTAGTGGATGGTGGCGCAGACGGTACAGACATGGCGCTCACGGTGGTCGTCCTGCGGCACGCGCAGTTCGATCGGGGCACCGCATTGCGCACAGTACTTCATCTGCTCAGTTCCAAAAATGCCACCAAGTGCTGGTGCGAGGCATCTCCCTCACCACGGGTTTGATGCCATCCTTGGCCACGTTGATATCGAGTACGCGTTGTGTGTCGTCGCGCAGGTCTTTCAGCCCCAAGGCCTCATAAGCTTGCACCATGATCTGCAACGCATCGCGCGTCTGCGGTGTCTGCGGATAGTCGATCAACACGCCTTTGGCGCGGTTGACGGCGGCGACAAAGGCTCCGCGCCGCAGATAATAACTGGCGGCGTGGATCTCGGAACTGGCCAGCGTGCCAAGCAGGTATTGCATGCGCAGCTTGGCATCCGGCGTGTATTTGCTGGCGGGAAAGCGCGTCACCAGTTCTTTGAAAGAGTCGAACGAATCACGCAACGCGACGGGGTCGCGGTCGGCAGGGTCTTGTTTGAACAAGGTGCCGAACAGGCTGTTGATGTTCTCGTTGAAGTTGATGAGACCTTTCAGATAGTACACATAGTCCAAATGCGTACTGTTGGGATACATCTTGACGAAGCGATCCAGCGCGGCGATGGCCGGGGCGGCTTCGTTGTGTTTGTAATAGGCGTAGGCGATCTCCATCTGTGCCTGTTGCGCATAGCGACCGTAGGGGTAGCGGGATTGCAGGGTCTCGAATTGCTTGATGGCTTTTTCGTAGTTGTGGTCTTGTGCCGAGGCTTGTGCCTGCGCATACAGCTCATCGGCTGTGTAGTTTTTCGTATCTTTGGCCGGGTCGGAACCACAAGCAACTAACGTGAACAGGAGGAAAACGGCTAAACTATGACGCATGATAGAACCCGAAGAAGATTTACCCGATTATAGCAAAGACGACGACGCAACCGACCTGCTTGAGATGAAGGTGCCGACGGAGCATGGTGGACTGCGTCTCGATCAAGTCCTCGTCAAATTGTTACCCGAATACTCGCGCAGCCGCCTGCAAGATTGGATAGAGCAGGGCTTGGTCACGGTCAACGGCAGCCCAGCCAGCGTCAAGCAAAAGGTGTGGGGCGGTGAGGCCATCTGCGTATCGCCGCAGATGCATCCCTCCGAGCAGCCGTATCAGGCGGAGGATATCCCGCTCGACATCGTGTACGAAGACGAGGCCATTCTCGTCATCAACAAGCCGGTGGGATTGGTAGTGCATCCGGGCAGCGGCAACTGGCAGGGCACGCTGCTCAACGCGCTGCTGCACCATGCGCCGGAGTTGGCCAATGTACCGCGCGCGGGCATCGTGCATCGCTTGGACAAGGACACCAGTGGTTTGATGGTGGTGGCTAAGACCCTTGTCGCGCAGACTGCACTGGTGCGGCAGATGCAATCGCGCAAGGTGAAGCGCGAATACCTGGCGCTGGTGTGGGGCGAGGTGGACTACGGCGGCATCGTGGACAGACCCATCGGTCGCCATCCCTCGCAGCGCGTGAAGATGGCCGTTATCGAGGGTGGCAAAGAAGCCATCACGCATTACAGCGTGGAAGCCAATTTCCCCAGTTGCACCCTGCTGCGCTGCCGTTTGGAGACGGGACGCACGCATCAAATTCGCGTGCATCTCACCCACATCGGTCATCCGCTGGTCGGTGACAGCGTGTACCAGAAGGGTGTGCAGAAATGTGTGCTGCCCTTGCGTGAACTGTTGAACGGCTTTCCGCGGCAGGCCTTGCATGCCACGCAACTGGCTCTGGAACATCCGCTGACGGGCGAATGGATGGAATGGGAAGTGCCGCTGCCCGAGGACATGGAAGAGTTGCTGGACAGCATCGACGAGGCGAGCGATGGGCTCTGACCGAAATTTATTCCGTCATTCCGGCGCAGGCCGGAATCCAGCGCATTTATCTAAAATGCGGTGGAGGTTGTTTCATTTTGGTGTTCTTTCCTTGCATGGATTCCCGCCTGCGCGGGAATGACGAAGACGATGAGCCTGCGCGAATCCCTCATCTACCCTGACTGGCCTGCACCCGCCAACGTCAAAGCCCTGCAAACCACACGCCACGGTGGCGTGAGTGTTGCGCCTTACGACACGCTCAACCTCGGCCTGCATGTGGGTGACGACCCCGTGCGGGTGAATCGCAACCGCCAATTGCTCGAACCTTTTATGCCGAGCGAACCGGTGTGGCTGGAGCAAGTGCACGGTGTCGTCGTTGCGAATGCGGACGCAGCAGATTGCCGTGTCGTGGCCGATGCCTGCATCGCCCGCCGCGTGGCTCGGTATGTGTGGTGATGACGGCGGACTGCCTGCCCGTGTTGTTATGTGATGAAGCAGGCACCGTAGTCGGCGCGGCACATGCGGGCTGGAAGGGGCTGGCCGCTGGCGTCATCGAGGCGACGGTGAAGGCGATGGAAGTCGCGCCGGACAAGTTGATGGCATGGCTCGGGCCAGCCATCGGAGCTGAGGCATTCGAGGTGGGTGAAGAGGTGCGAGCAGTGTTCATGGCACACGATGCGAACACGGCAGAAGCTTTTATCCCCCCTCCCTCCGGGGGAGGGGCAAGGGTAACCAATGACTCGGCTATCGTAGTTGGACAGCCTAGTCAGATGGCTAGTAGTTTTATCAGTGGTGGGGAGAAGTTCCACGCCGATATTTATTTGCTGGCACGTCAGCGCTTGAATGCGCTCGGCATCACGCGCATCCACGGTGGCAACTTCTGTACTTTCCACCAAAAAGACAAGTTTTTCTCCTATCGCCGCGATGGTGTGACCGGACGTATGGGCACGTTCATCTGGCTGGCATGACACATTGAAAAAACGCGCCCGCAATTTTTGCGGGCGCGTTTTTTTGCACATTAATACTCATTTGAAACAGGCGTTACACGCCCTAGCTAAGTCCCTGAGAAGGTTCCAGTTTGCAGCCCACTCGTCCATGAACCTTGTATTGTGGGGTTAGTTGCTTTCGAGAATCTCCCTATAAAGGTTGTTGCTCCGCAACCCGCTGGTAAATTTGAAGCTATGGTCGAGGTGATCGTGCCATTTCGGTTAATCACACCACTTATTGGGCAAGTGCCAGTGGCTGAAGTGACCGTCCCAGTAACTGTACCGTTAGCGCTGCCCGTGAATTGCCAAGTTCCAGTGCTTGCACCTGCAAAGGTTCCGCTATGAATGCCAGTGCCAGTAGCGAAAGCCGCGACTGCATTATGTTTCGTGCCAGTGATTGTGCCTGTAACGCCAGGAGCGGCTGGGTGAGTCCATGTTCCTGAGATTGCACCAGCTCGAGTCACGTGAGTTGTAAAACTTGCTCCTGTTGTTACGTTGCCAAATGTAGCAGTTCCATTAGGCAAAACAGTCCCTGCCATAGCAATATTAGGGTTGGCGGGAATGTTGGACACACCTGTACCTGTCAAAACCCCACTGGCTGAAACGGTGATTGTCCAAGTTCCTGCATCTGGTCCGGCATAAGTACCGGAGTAAGTTCCGCCCAAGACAGTCTGCGATGCCACCGATGAAGCTGCTGCAACAGCACTTGCATTCAGGGCTGCATTCACGGCTAGTGGTGTGGATGTTGCGGTCGCCGGAAGGTTAAGCAATACGGTATTTGCCGGAAGTCCGGTAATGGAATTAGCCACGATGTTAAAGCTGGTTGCCGTGGCTGGTTGAACTGTAATCGCATCCAGCAAGACATCGATTGCCGATTGTGTCGCGACTGAGCCAGCTACAAACGTTGATGTGATCAAGTTGAGGCCTGTGGTGGATACTCCAAATTGTGTAAACAGATTCGCCAAGCTGCCATTGACTGCTGTTTGAGCCGTGCTTACCTGCGTGTTCGTAGGTGCGGTTGCGGCGGCAAAATTAGTATAGAGCGTGGCTGGAGATTGCCCTGCGGCTTGTGCCACAACCATTTCAGTCAGCGGGGTTATGTTGATATTGCCGGCTAGGCTAGTGCTATCCACGATGGAATGATATGACGCAGGACTGCCCGTGCCAGCCGTTATTCCAGTTGCACTAAGAATAAAGGGGGCGACGCCACCTGTTACGTTGAGCGCATAGGCACCTGTTGCATCAATGGTTGCCGGGCCAAAAGTAGCACCCTTGCTATCTTTCGCAGTGACTACACCAACAATCGGTGCGCCTGCCGCTGCAATGCCGTTGATCGTCGTGGCGGGCGGAACAACGGCCGCTGTTCCACCACCACCGCCACAAGCAGCTAGAGAACTCGCCAGCAGCACCCCTGAAGCTATTCCATAAAATCGTACCCGTCTCATTTTAATCCTCTCTGCTTAGTTAAATTCGGGAGAATCCCCGTTTGGAAAATATGCTTTACTCGTGAAAAACGTAGTCCCTATAAAACCGGATTGTCCATTGGGGTAAAATCAGCACCATCCCTCTTGCAGGGGGATGGTTAGGATGGGGGTAGAAAAGCTGGTGTGCCCACTCTCTGCAAGGGGGCATTTCTACTGCATGGATAATCTGGATTTATACTTTCCCCACCTCCTTCTCAAGCAATGTATACAGAGTGATTAAGCTTGTACATGATGCATTTGCATCACAAGTATTCACAAAGGCAGCGGTATATTTTTGATAAGCTGCCGAAGTTGTGTTTCCCTTTGTTTATTTAACTTTGCCGCCCATGAAAAAAGACACTTTATTTATACACGGCGGCCCTGGGTTGCATTGCACCGTGGAGCGTGCTTTATTTGGCGATACGCTACCTATCCTGTGGTGGGATCAGCCAGCCCTGTTGCCGTCCGCTATAGAAGGCACTTCCCCTTTTTGCACACTGGTAGCGCAGGCTGGTCAACAGCTTGCGGCTATGGCCAAATCGAATGGGAGGGCGGTCGATCTCATCGCGAATTCCTTTGGCGGTCAGATCGCTGCCGCTTTGGCTCGCGAATATCCGGCGCTAATCCGGCACATCACCTTGCTGGGATGCTCCCCCGATCCTATCCGCCAATTTTTTCTTCTGGCACGACGGCTGCTCGACGCAGGTTTTGAACATCCCGGTTTGCGCGATGCACTGGCGGCGGCAGAAGAAAATTGCGATGAGAGTCGCTTCTTTGCCCTCGTGCAGGCTTGTTACCTAAATGGAGTCCTGCCAGACATTTATTTTGGCCCTAACTCGACTGCGGCACGAGAGCGCTATTTTGCTATTCCAGTCCCACCGATGGATGCGGCAACGTTCTTCCTAGTAATGCAGGAATGGCTCCATACACCACCCGCGACGCAGGTAATTCCATATGGCGGAGAGGTGACAATATTGATGGGTAGGCATGATCCATTGCTCGACGTTGTTGTTGATCAGAAAAAATGGCGATCAATATTTCCACAAGCAGAATTTAGAACGGTGGATACCGGACATGCTGTGCATTTTGAGTTGGCGCCTGAGGCATGGTGTAGCAAGAGGCTATAGGAGGAGCGGTTGGATGCCTTAAACAAGTTGATCCTGGAGATTTATCGCGCGGCAAAAGAAACGCCGGTTGATGAATTTCAGGAACTCGCCCTTGCGCTGGTCAGAAATCAAATCCATTTCCGCACGGCAGCCTGGGGAACCGGCGAAATAACAGAGGCTGGTGGACTTGTCGCGCATACTATGCACTTGCATAACGAGCCTCCGGAAATGCTTGACGACTGGGCTTCCATTAACAGCCACGACACGGTCATCGACGAAGCATTTGCCAATCCGAATCGCGCCCTGACTTTCCACGCACCATGCTGGTTCTCCTCTTCCGATCATGCCCTCATGCTGGACTATTCCCGGCGTTATGGTCATTTGAACAACATGATCATCAATACGATCAGCAATAGCCATCCTCAAGGCCAGTGGCTGTCACTTTATCGAAACGACAAACACGATCATTGGGAACAGAACGACGCCCACTTTCTGGAACAGGTCATGCCCCATCTCATCGAGGCGCTGGAAATGAACCGGTTGCTGGGGCAAGCACACTTCCCCGCAACTGCCGATTTCATGGCGCAGGCAGACTTCAGGTTGGCAGGAACTAGGGCGCTCGCCCGTCTTGATGGCACGCTATACCATTGCGGGAAAAAATTCGCGGAATTTTTGCGTGAAGTATGGCCGGAATGGAAAAGTGGGAAGCTTCCTGCCGAGTTGATAAAAACACTTTCCTTCGAAGGAGAAGCCCTGCTTGCAGGCCATGCCATTTCTTCGGTCAACCATGGGAATTTACTGTTGCTGAATATCCGCAAGCTGTCGCCGCTACATGGCCTGACCCGGCGCGAACTCGAAGTGGCCAGACTTTATGGGGTAGGCAAGTCGCATAAAGAGATCGGATTATTGCTGGACCTTTCCCCAGTTACCGTACGCAATTTCTTGTCGCGCATTTACACCAAACTCGACATCGGCAACAAGGTGGAATTGGCTGCACTATTTAATTTTGGGTAGTCGCGTAGCACTTGTTATAGAGTCGGCCATTAAATGGATTGAAAATCCGCCAAGTTGTAGGCTGTGAGGTACGAACCCTGGAGTTTGTTGGTCATGAACATGCCGGGGTTCGCGTTGCTCACCGCCAGACAAGCTGGGCACCAGCCCGAACACGGTAAACACTCAGATCAAGCAAATTTATTCCAAGCTGGGAGTAGATACCCGTACACGTTTTGTTAAACTGCTGCTTGGTTTAGCAACTCATCGTCACTAAGTTCATGCAAGATATTTCCAGGGTTCAACGCAAAGTCATTATCGCTGCCTGCTTCGGCACTTTCCTTGAGTGGTATGACTTCCTTACCTTTGCTTCACTGGCGACTTATTTCAGTGTGCTGTTCTTCCCGCCGGAGAATCCGACCGCCGCACTGTTGATGAGCCTCGCCACCTTCGGCGTCGGCATGGTGGTGCGCCCATTGGGTTCGGCGTTGTTCGGTACCTTGGCGGATCGATTCGGCCGCCGTCCCATCTTCATCGCCACCATCTCGCTCATGGGTGCGACCACGTTTTTAGTTGGCTTGCTGCCGACCTATGCGCAGATCGGCATGCTGGCTCCTTTGTTGCTGTTGCTGCTGCGTCTGTTGCAAGGCTTTGCAGTGGGCGGCGAGATCGGTGGGGTGGCGGTGTATCTCACCGAGCATGCGCCGAATGGTCGGCGCGGTTTTTACACCAGCGTGTTGCAACTCATGGGGCCGCTGGGCATTCTGGTTTCCACCTTGCAGATCGTGTTGTTGCAGTCCTTTCTTGAACCGGCCGAGTTCGGCGCATGGGGCTGGCGTGTGCCGTTCCTGTTCTCCGCGCTGCTTTTGTTCATCTCCATCAAGACGCGCATGAGTCTGGAAGAGTCGCCTGTGTTCCGCGAATTGCAAGAGCTGGGGGCGGTTTCCAAGGCACCGCTGCGCGAGTGTCTGCGCGACCGCCGCACCCTGAAAGGGATGGTATTGCTGTTCTTCTGCATCTCGGCAGGTGGTTCGCTGTTGTTCTTTTCCTCGCAGGTTTATACCAACGTGTTCTTGAAGAGCGTGGTGCGGCTGGATGCGCAGACCGCAAGCACCTTGGTGATGAGCAGCACCTTGTTGTTGTTCCCGCTCACCATCTTCTGCGGTTGGCTCTCGGACAAAGTCGGGCGCAGGCCGATCCTGTTGGCGGGCTTGTTATTGGGCGCGGTCGCCATCCTGCCCGTGTTCAAAGGTTTGCAGCACTACGGCAACCCAGCATTGGAGCGTTTCAATCGCGAAGTCACCGTCACGCTGTACGGTAAAGACTGCGACTACAGTCCATTCCGCAAAGCGGCCAACGATTGTGAACGCAATCAGGAGTTCCTCATCAAGAATGGCGTGTCCTATGTGCTGATGCCAGTGGGCGACAAGCCCAGCATCACGGTGAACATCGGCGGTGAGACCGAGGTGTATGGTTTTCATCAGGAGGGATTGAACGAGGAGTTGAAGAAGAACGGCTGGGTAGAAAAAGCGGACAGCGCACAGGTGGATCGCTGGATGTTGTTCTTGCTGCTCACCGTTCTGGTCATCGCGGTGGCGCTCATTACCGGCCCGCAAACCGCCGTGTTGGCAGAGTTGTTCAGCGCACGCACGCGATATACCGCCGCTGCTTTGCCGCATAACCTGAGTGCGGGCTGGATCGGCGGACTGTCTCCGTTCATGGTTACGCTGCTGTCGGTGCAAGCCGGGGATTCGCTGGCCGGGCTATGGTATCCGGTGGGCATGCTGATCTTGGCGTCCGTGGTCGGGTTGTTGTTTCTGCCGGAGACGAAGGACGTGAAGCTGGGAGTATAGGCAACGTATTTCGTCATTCCCGCGCAGGCGGGAATCCAGATGATCGAACCATCTCTCGCAAAGCGAGACAGCTAGGTTTTGTCTGCTGCGCAGATTTTTTTGTTTTGCTGGATTCCCGCCTGCGCGGGAATGACGGTGTGTAAGTTACAATGCGCGTCCTAAAAGTATTCCAAACACCATGACTATTCTTACCTGGATCATCTTGGCCAGCCTGTTGGGCGGCGTATTGAGCGTGATCGCGGCGGCGCTGTTCGCGCTCAATGCGCGCGCGCAATACCTTGGCGGCTTGGTGAGCTATGCCATCGGCGCACTGCTGGGGGCGGTGTTTCTCGATATTCTGCCGGAAGCGATCCATCTGTCGCCCAATTTCACCGCAGTGAGCGCAACGGTCTTGCTCGGCATCCTGTTGTTCTTCACGCTGGAAAAAGTCCTCATCTGGCGTCATTGCCATCACGACCATTGCGAGGTGCATGAGCCACATGAGGATCAGATACATGACCACGGCCGTAGCGGCACGATGGTCATCGTCGGCGACACCTTTCACAACTTCATCGACGGCATCATCATCGCGGCGGCCTTTTTAGCGGATGTACACCTCGGCGTCGTGACCGCACTGGCGATCATCGCGCACGAGATACCGCAGGAGGTCGGCGATTTTGCGGTGCTCTTGAATTCCGGTTACACCAAACTACGTGCGTTCCAACTCAATCTCATTTCCAGCTTCGCCACCTTGGTTGGAGGCGTGTTGGGTTATGTTGCCTTGCAGGATATGCAATCGCTGGTGCCATATCTGTTGGCGTTGGCTGCTGCCAGCATGATTTATGTTGCGGTGGCCGATCTTATTCCCGGTCTGCACAAGCGCACTGCGATGCGCGATACCGTGCAACAAGTGGTGTTGATCCTGCTTGGCGTGGGCACGGTCGCGCTGGTGGGCTCTGTCGTGGCGATTTGAAGAAGACTTTCCGATGACGACAGCAGACCTTAAACGTTTTGCTTGGCTCTCCATTGCGGCGGCCATTACCACCATTCTGCTCAAGGGTGTGGCGTGGTGGTTGACCGGCTCGGTGGGCTTGTTGTCCGATGCGCTCGAATCGTTCGTCAATCTGGCGGGGGCGTTGATGGCGCTGGCGATGCTGTCGTTGGCGGCTACGCCCGCCGATGACAGGCATGCCTACGGCCACGGCAAGGCGGAATATTTTTCCAGCGCCTTCGAGGGCTTTCTTATTTTGCTGGCGGCAGCCAGCATCGCTTACACCGCCATCGAGCGTCTGTTGCATCCGCAAGCGTTGGAAGCGGTCGGTGTCGGCCTGTTGGTGTCGGTCGTGGCTTCGCTCATCAATCTATTCGCCGCGCGCGAATTATTGAAGGCGGGGCGCGCGCATAACTCGATCACGCTGGAGGCGGATGCCAAACATCTGATGACCGATGTGTGGACATCGGTCGGCGTCATCATCGGCGTGGGGCTGGTGTGGATCAGCGGTTGGC
Source organism: uncultured beta proteobacterium (assembly GCA_963822425.1). Taxonomy (GTDB): domain Bacteria; phylum Pseudomonadota; class Gammaproteobacteria; order Burkholderiales; family Gallionellaceae; genus Sideroxyarcus. The sequence continues at coordinate 25,120 of CAWGHS010000004.1, read as the reverse complement.
TGTGGCTCGATCCGCTTCTCGCCTTGCTGGTGGCGGCGAACATCGTGTGGACAGGATGGCAGTTGTTGCAACGTTCCGCTTCCGGTCTGATGGATGAAGCGATCCCAAAGAACAGACTCGATGGCGATGGAAGCGGTGCTGCAAAGATATCGCATGCAAGGTTTGGATTTCCATGCGCTGCGCACACGGCAAGCGGGTCGGCAGGCGTTCATCTCATTGCATGTGCTGGTACCCGGTGTATGGACGGTGCAGCGCGGTCATGATGTGGTGGAACAGATAGAGGCCGACATCCGGGCGGTCGTGCTGTTCAGCCACCTGACGACGCACCTCGAACCGATCGAAGACCCGTTGTCGCATTCGGATCAGGCGCTGGAGTGAATACCGAAATAACCCATTAAGCCGTCATTCCGGCCTTCGCCGGAATGACGAGATTTTCCAAATGAATTATTTTGGATGAACCAAGGAATGAATCATGAGTAAAGCATCCCCCAAGATCGGCTTCGTCTCGCTCGGCTGCCCCAAGGCGACCGTCGATTCCGAACACATCCTCACGCGCATGCGCGCAGAAGGCTACGAGATCACGCCGAGTTATGAAGAGGCCGATCTGGTGGTGGTGAACACCTGCGGTTTCATCGACAGCGCCGTAGCAGAATCGCTCGAAGCCATCGGCGAAGCCTTGCAAGAGAACGGCAAGGTCATCGTCACCGGCTGCTTGGGTGCGAAGGGCGACATCGTGCAGAAGACGCATCCCAAGGTATTGTCGGTCACCGGCCCGCACGAGACCGATGCGGTGATGAATGCGGTGCATCAACACTTGCCCAGACTGCACGATCCCTATACCGACTTAGTGCCGCCGCAGGGGGTGCGCCTCACGCCGCAGCATTTTGCCTATCTGAAAATATCCGAAGGCTGCAATCACAGTTGCTCCTTCTGCATCATCCCCGCATTGCGTGGCGACTTGGTGAGTCGTCCCGATCCACGAGGTGATGGCCGAAGCGGAGAAGCTGGTCGAGTCCGGCGTCAAAGAACTGCTGGTCATCTCGCAAGACACTTCGGCCTACGGTGTGGATGTGAAATACCGTACCGGCTTCTGGCAAGGCAAACCGCTCAAGACGCGCATGACCGACTGGCGGGCGCGTTGGGCGAACTTGGCGTGTGGACGCGTTTGCATTACGTCTATCCCTATCCGAGTGTGGATGATGTCATTCCGCTGATGGCGGAAGGCAAGATATTGCCCTACCTCGACATCCCGTTCCAGCATGCCAATGAACGCATCTTGAAATTGATGAAGCGCCCGGCCAGCAGCGAGAACGTGCTCAAGCGCATACAAGCATGGCGCAGCATCTGCCCGGACATCGTGCTGCGCAGCACCTTCATCGTCGGCTTCCCCGGCGAGACGGAACAAGAGTTTGAGGAGTTGCTCGACTTCATCGAAGAGGCGAAACTGGATCGTGTTGGCGCATTCAAGTATTCCCCGGTGGAAGGTGCGGCGGCCAATGCTTTGCCGGATCACGTCGATCCTGATGAGCAGGAGGATCGCCTCGCGCGTCTTATGTATCTGCAAGAAGAGATCAGTGCCGAGAAGCTGGCTAAAAAAATCGGCCAGACCATGACCGTGCTGGTGGACGACGTGGACGACGAAGGCTCGGTCGCGCGCAGCGCTGCCGACGCGCCGGAGATCGACGGACTGGTGTATATCAATGACGAAGAGCTGGAAGTGGGCGAGTTCGTCACCGTGAGGATCACCGATTCGGACGAGCATGACCTGTGGGGCATTCCAGTTTAAATTCTTCGGCGATACGGTGTTGGCTTCCTCGCGCACTCCTTGCCGTACTGTCTTTGTACTGTCTTCGTCGTTCGCTTGTTGCCGCCTTGTCTCGCCTTTGAATTTGAACCGGAATGAGCGATGAGTAACGAAAATCCTTGTCTGACCTGCGGCGCGTGCTGCGCCTATTACCGCATCTCTTTCTATTGGGGTGAATCCAGCGAAGCCCCCGGCGGTTTTGTTCCTATCGAATTCACCGAGAAAGTGCACGAGCACATGGTGTGCATGAAAGGTACCAATAGCTACCCACCGCGCTGCATCGCCCTGCGTGGCGAGTTGGGCAAGCAAGTCTCCTGTGCCATCTACGAAAATCGTCCCTCGCCCTGCCGCGAGTTCAACGAGTATGAGCTGGATGGCACGCCCAATATGCGTTGCTTCAAACTGCGCGGCATCACGCCGCCTGCTACAATCTGAGCACGATGTTCTATTCATTCCTCGCGATCGGTATTGGAGCTGCCCTCGGTGCTTGGCTGCGCTGGGGCTTGGGCTTATGGCTCAATCCTGTGTCGTCTGAATTGCCGCCGGGAACGCTTGCCGCCAATCTGATCGGCGGTTACCTGATCGGTGTGTCCATCGCCTTCATCGCGCAATATCCCGGCTTATCGCCGGAATGGCGCTTGTTCATCATCACCGGCTTTCTCGGCGGCTTGACCACTTTTTCCACCTTCTCGGCAGAGACGACCACGCTCCTGCTGCGCGGGCAATATGCATGGGGTGCGGCCATCGTCGCTGCACATCTTGGCGGGTCGTTGTTGATGACGGTGTTGGGGATACAAACTATTAAATGGATAGGGAGATGAATATGCGAGCAGTCGTACTCAGATTCTATGTGAGCGAGAAGCAACACCATCAGGGTGAGTTATTGCACGAGTGGCTGCTGCGTCTGGCACAACAGCTGGGTCTTGCGGGCGGATCGGCCTTTCGCGCCATTGCCGGATTCGGCAGACACGGCAAACTGCATGAAGAGACCTTCTTTGAATTGGCGGGTGAACTCGCAGTCGCGGTCGAGTTCATCCTCGACGCAGCGGAGGCGGATAAATTGATCGCCGCAGTGGCTGAGGAAAAGCTGAAGTTGTATTACCTACGCTACGACGTGGAAGCGGCGACGACCTAAGCAGCTACTCATCGCTGAGCATCTCTTGGCTGCTCAGCGCAACAAGCCGTGGTGGCGTTACTTCTTAGTCTTGCCCGAGAGTATCGCTTCGATCTCGATCTCGGCAGCGATCCAGTAATCCATAGAACCCGCTTTGAATCCGTTCTTTTCTGCGATGAAGTAGGCTGCGTCCTGCACCATTTGGTAGCGTTGTTCTGGTGTGGCGGCAGCGGTCTTACGTGGCGTGGCTTTGGCGCGAGTTGTGGGTTTCTTTTCGGCTACGGGCGCGGCAGCAGGTTTGGCGCGCGTCGTCGTTAACGTCTTAGTGGTTGCGGGTTTCTTGACCGTTGCGGTCTTGCTCGTCACCGCTTTACTGGTCGCCTTGGGACTGGCAGCGACCTCGGTTTTTTTGGTCGCCGTCTTGGTTGTGGTCGGTTTTTTGGTGGTGGTGGATTTTGCTGTAGCCATGATAATTACCTCCCGATGCACCTCACAATTGAGGCAAACTCTAATATCTCTTGCGCGAGATTTTAACCACAAAGAAATCGGTGTTTGTGATTTATTTATTTCACAGGCTGAATACGCCTCCCGCACAAGTCTGTGCTTGTTCGAGGCGCGTCAAGGTCGCGTTCAAGTTCAAGCCGGTATTCTCTTTCAAGATATCCGCTTGCTCTTTGAGTTCATCCAAGGAGATGTTGATGGCTTCGCCGGTTGCCGCCAGCGCGATCACATTGCCGCTTTCGCAAGAGGGAAAGGCCAATGCGCGCGCATCGAAGGCCTGCTGGATGCGTTCCAAGCTGGTTTTGAACCCCCGGCTACGTCCCAATAGATTCACGGCCAAGATGCCGTTGTCATTCAGTCGTGCACGACACATCTGGTAGAACGGCAGTGTATCCAACTCACCGGGGCGGGCATCTTCGTCGAAGCCATCGACTAGGATGAGGTCGAAGTTCTTGTCGTGCTCGGCGATGAATTGCACACCATCCGCGATCACGATGTTGAGGCGTTTAGGATCGTCCGGCAGTTTGAAGAATTGCTTGGCCGCAGCCACCACGCGCGGCTCGATCTCCACCACGGTCAATTTTGCCAGCGGGTAGTTGCGGTACAAGAACTTGGTGATGGAGGCTGCGCCAAGGCCGATGAGCAACACCTGACGCGGAAAGTGCGAGTCATCGCGCATGAGCAGGCTCGCCATCATCTCCTTGGTGTAATCCAATTCCAGATGCCAAGGGCGCGCGATGCGCATTGCGCCTTGTATCCAGAGTGAGCCGAAATGCAGATAGCGGACGCCCGCCTCTTCGCTGATGTCGATGGGGTAGGTCATAGTGCTTATGTGGGAGTAGGGCGGTGGATGAGGCGATAGATACTGATGCTGGTGAAGCGCGCTAGCGCGAGCAGCAGTTCAACGGAAAGCAGGATGACGAGTGCGACACCTGCGCCGAAAAGCAACGCATCTTGATTCAACGGCACGGCATAGCTGTATTGTCCCAATGCCTCGTCCAATATCTCCTGATCGCCGTGCAGCAGCACATGCCAAGCCTTCTGCGGCAGGCTGGTGTTCAGTGCGATCAGGTCGGCTTCGAAGCGTAGCTTGCGTTGCACCATCTTGGCGATGGCTGCGCCTTCTTCCTGAAAAGGCTTCTCACTGCTGTTGCGGTGCAACTCGATCAGTTTGTTCAGATCGCCACCGAAATACTTGGCGGCGATGTCTTGGAACGGTTGCAGATTCAAAGTCACTTCGCGCAGATGGGCATCCACACGCTTCTGGTATTGGTCGACGAAATTGGGGATCTGCAAGCCGAGCAGCAGCGAGATGCAAGCCACAACGATCATCAGATAACGATAGAGGATATTGGTCATTTTGGTGCGATGCGATTCAATAGCCAGCGCGCCCATTCCGTCACTTCGGTCGCACTCATGCCGATAGTTGCATTTTGTTTCGCCAGCTCATCGCCTGCCGCACCATGCAGATGCACTGCCAACAGCAAGGCGTCGTCTGCGCTCAAACCTTGTGCGATAAAGGCCGCGATCATGCCGCTCAGCACATCGCCCATGCCCGCGCTGCTCATGCCGGGATTGCCGGTCTGGTTGAGGTGGAGCTTGCCATCGCGGGTGGCGACGAGGCTGCCCGCACCTTTCAGTACCACGCTGCCGGGCAGTTTTTTTGCCAGAGCCAGAGCCGCTGCGATCCGGTCTTTCTGGATATCGTCCGTGCTGCAATCAAGCAAACGTGCGGCTTCGCCGGGGTGGGGGGTGAACACACTCGGCGCTTTGCGTGCTCGCAGGAGGTCGTACAGTTCGTGATTGGCGGCAAGGATATTGAGTGCATCGGCATCCAATACCAGCGGCACATCGAGCGCCAGCGCGTCGTACAGCAGTTTTTGTGCGGGCAGGCTCTGCCCCAAGCCGCAGCCGATCACCAGCACAGAAGGGCTGAGATTGCTTTTCACGTTTGCTCCCTCTCCCTTTGGGGGAGGGTTGGGGTGGGGGAAAGAACGCAGTAACTCCGTTGCGCTGTGCAGCATCAACTCCGGCACCCGCATATCTACCAACGGCATCTTGTCCGCCAGCAGGCCGATATGCACGCAGCCCGCGCCCAGCTTGAGGGCGGCACGCCCGGCCAGCAGCGCTGCGCCGATCATGCCTGTGCTGCCACCGATGACGGTGACCGTGCCGAACAAGCCCTTATGGCTGTCCTGTGGGCGTGGATGCAGCAGTGCAGCGACTTGCTTGCGGGTGATGGGGGTAGGGCGGGCATCAGACATGCGATGGCTTTCAGGTTTCGTCATTCCCGCGCAGGCGGGAATCCGGTTTTTTGTCTTGCTAGATTCCCGCCTGCGCGGGAATGACGTGTTAGGTTAAACGGGTGTGCATAGTATAATCCGGCCTCGTTATTTCATCGCACTATCTCGCCATGTTCCGCACCTCGCTAGGTAAATCTGCCCTTTCCACCTTTCGTCTCGACAAACTGCGCACCGCGCTAGCCGCCACCCGATCTGGCGTCACCCTCGAAGACACGCGCCATTGCTACTTCACCGAATTATCGACTGCGCTTTCTCCTTCCGCTGAGCTGTTGCTGGATCGTCTGCTCGGTCTAGATAAGGGCGCGGGTGAGCCGCAGAGCGCAGGCAAGGCGCAAAAATTACTGGTCGTGCCACGCCTAGGCACCATCTCGCCGTGGTCGTCCAAGGCCACCGACATCGCTAAACATTGTGCCTTGCCGCAAGTGAAGCGCATCGAGCGCGGTGTGGTGTATTACCTCAAGAGCAAGAGCGGCAAGGCTTTGAGCGAGGCCGAGAAGCAGGCCGTGCTGCCGTTGCTGCATGACCGCATGACCGAATCCGTGGTGTTCGACATCGCCGACATCGAAGAGCGCATCTTCAAGCATGGCACACCACAACCGCTCTCCAGCGTAGACATCCTCAAGGGCGGCAGCGCCGCTCTTGAAGTGGCGAACCGCGAATTGGGTCTGGCGCTGTCCGCCGATGAGATCGAGTATCTGGTGGAGAACTTCAACAAGCTCGGACGTAATCCCACCGACGTCGAACTGATGATGTTCGCGCAGGCCAACTCCGAACATTGCCGCCACAAGATATTCAACGCCGACTGGATCATCGATGACGAGCAACAAGCTATCTCCTTGTTCGGCATGATCCGCAACACGCACAAGCTGCATCCTGAAGGCACGGTGGTCGCGTACTCCGACAACTCTTCCGTCATCGAAGGTGCCGAGATCGAGCGCTTCTATCCGCGCGCAGACGGTGGCTATGCTTTCAGCAAAGAACTCACGCATACGCTGATGAAGGTGGAGACGCACAACCACCCGACCGCCATCGCACCTTTCGCCGGTGCGGCCACCGGCAGTGGCGGCGAGATCCGCGACGAAGGCGCGACGGGTACTGGCTCCAAACCCAAGGCGGGGCTGGTCGGGTTCTCCGTTTCCAATTTGAATATTCCGGGCTTCGTGCAACCGTGGGAAAAATACGACCCCCTCCCTAGCCCTCTCCCGGAGGGAGAGGGAACTGGTTCGCTCCCCTCGCCCTCTGGGAGAGGGGCTGGGGGTGAGGGAACAAGCTACGGCAAACCCGCCCGCATCGCCTCACCACTTCAAATCATGATCGATGGGCCTTTGGGCGGTGCGGCGTTTAACAACGAATTCGGACGTCCCAATCTGGCTGGTTATTTCCGCACCTTTGAAGAGAGTGTCAACGGCGAAGTGCGCGGCTACCACAAGCCCATCATGCTGGCGGGCGGTGTCGGTAACATCCGTGCAGACCACACACACAAGCACGATCTACCGGAAGGCGCGGTGCTCATCCAGCTCGGCGGTCCCGGCATGCTCATCGGTCTGGGCGGCGGAGCAGCCTCCAGCATGGATACCGGCGCCAATGCCGAGAATCTGGATTTCGATTCCGTGCAGCGCGGCAATCCCGAGATGCAGCGTCGCGCGCAGGAAGTCATCGACCGCTGCTGGCAGATGGGGGGCAACAATCCTATCCTGAGCATCCACGACGTGGGCGCGGGCGGTATCTCCAATGCCTTGCCGGAGTTGGTGCATGGCGGTGGCAAAGGTGCGCAGTTCGAGTTGCGCGCCGTGCCCAGCGAAGAGCGCGGCATGTCGCCGATGCAGATATGGAGTAATGAAGCGCAGGAGCGCTACGTGTTGGCCATCGCACCGGAACGTGTGCTCGAATTCAAAGCGTTGTGCGAACGCGAGCGTTGCCCTTTCGCGGTATTGGGGAGTGCCATCAATGAAGATCAGCTCATTGTGCATGACGAAGAATTCAACAACAATGCCGTCGATATGCCGCTGTCCGTGCTGCTGGGCAAGCCGCCCAAGATGACGCGCAAAGTGCAGCGCGAGAAAGTGTCGCTGCCCAAATTCGACACCAGCAACATCGTCTTGCAAGAAGCCATTGAACGCGTGCTGCGCTTACCTAGCGTTGCCGACAAGACCTTTCTCATCAGCATCGGTGACCGCACCGTGGGCGGCATGACCGCACGCGACCAGATGGTCGGCCCGTGGCAAGTGCCGGTGGCCGATGTGGCCGTGACGTTGATGGGCTACAACACCTATCTGGGTGAAGCCTTTGCGCTGGGCGAACGCACACCTATCGCCGTGCTCAACGCTCCTGCATCCGGTCGCATGGCCATCGGTGAAGCCATCACCAACATCGCCGCTGCGCAGATCGACAAGATCGGCGATATCAAACTTTCTGCAAACTGGATGGCTGCCGCTGGACATCACGGTGAAGATGCGGCCATGTTCGACACCGTCAAAGCCGTGGGCATGGAGCTGTGCCCACAGCTCGGTATCAGCATCCCGGTGGGCAAAGACTCGATGTCGATGAAGACCTCCTGGGTCGAAGAGACGACTGCTCCCTCCACCGCCGGGGGAGGGTTGGGGAGGGGGAGCAAGAGTAACGACGGAGCGGTGAGGAAAGAAGTCATCGCACCCTTGTCTCTCATCATCACCGCCTTCGCGCCGTGCAGCGATGCACGCAAGACGCTCACCCCGCAACTCGTGGCCGACACCGATACCGTCGTGTTGCTGTTTGACCTCGGCGCAGGCAAGAACCGCATGGGCGGCTCGGCCTTGGCGCAGGTGTACAAGCAGATCGGCGATGTGGCACCGGACGTGGACAGTGCCAAGAAGCTCAAAGCCTTCTTCAACCTCATTCAGCGCTTCAACCGCGAAGGCAAGCTGCTGGCCTATCACGATCGTTCCGACGGCGGCATGCTGGCGGCGTTGTGCGAGATGAGTTTCGCTTCTCACATCGGCTTGGACATCCGCTTGGACGAATGCAAAGGTGATGACCTCGGCATCCTGTTCAACGAAGAGCTGGGTGCCTTGGTGCAAGTGCGCCGTGACGATCTGGCCGACATCTTCGTGCAGTGCGATGACGCAGGGCTGAGCAGCGTGCATGAAGTGGCGCGCCTCAACACCAGCGGCATGATCAACATCACACACGGCAAGACCGCACTGTATAGCGAGAACGCGATCACGCTGCGCCGCATCTGGTCCGAGACGACCTATCAGCTGCAAAAGCTGCGCGACAACCCGGCCTGCGCACAACAGGAATTCGACCGCACGCTGGATGCGAAGGATCCGGGGCTGCATGTGAAGCTGACTTACGACCTCAATGAATCCCCATTTACCGTTCGCCCTGAGCTTGTCGAAGGGAAGGGAAATGTCGCCACTCATCCTTCGACAGGCTCAGGACGAGCGGTGCTGACTGCGCGACCCAAGATGGCCATCCTGCGCGAGCAGGGCGTGAATGGTCATGTCGAGATGGCCGCCGCATTTGACCGCGCCGGTTTCACCGCCGTGGACGTGCACATGAGCGACATCATCAGTGGTCGCGTCGCGCTTTCCGATTTCAAGGGAGTGGTTGCCTGCGGTGGTTTCTCCTACGGCGACGTGTTGGGGGCGGGCGAGGGCTGGGCAAAATCCATCCTGTTCAACCCGCGTGCGCGCGACGAGTTCGAAGGATTCTTCAAGCGGAGCGACACCTTTGCGTTGGGGGTCTGCAACGGTTGCCAGATGATGAGCAACCTGCACGAGATCATCCCCGGTGCGGAGAACTGGGCGCACTTCGCGCGCAATCAGTCAGAGCAATTTGAAGCGCGCTTCGTCATGGTGGAAGTGCAGCAATCGCCTTCCATCCTGTTCGACGGTATGGCGGGTTCGCGTATGCCTATCGTCGTGGCACACGGCGAAGGCTACGCCGACTTCGGCGGCACTAAACGGCTGCATGATGCGCAGCCGCTGGTCACTCTGCGTTATGTCGATCACTATGGCAAAGCGACCACGACCTATCCGCTCAACCCCAACGGTTCACCGCAAGGCATCACCGGACTTACCACACCGGACGGTCGCTTTTCGATCATGATGCCGCATCCCGAGCGCGTGTTCCGTGCCGTGCAGAACTCGTGGTATCCCAAAGATTGGCAGGAGAACGGCGCATGGCTGCGCATGTTCCAGAACGCTAGGAAGTGGGTGGGGTAAGCGCGTTAAAGGCGGAATTAAAAAGGCGACCCTCGGGTCGCCTTTTTATTTTTCTAAAGATGCTTGATTGATTCGAGTGCGTCGGTCAGAGCAGATCGATCTCCGCAGCAAGTGAAGCGGTGGTGATCTCAAAATTGCCCATGATCTGTTTCCAATCGTCGCCGTGTTGTGTGCCGATGTATTCGAGGAACGAGGCATCTGGATCATTCAGGAGGATGCCGATGGCATATCCATCAACATTGTCGGTGATCTTCATCAGCACGTCGTACTTGGTGCTGCTCGCCAGTAAATCATCGATCACGACGGGGGCTGGATCGAAGTACACGCTGGGGATCTCTGCGCGCAGCGCTTCGGTGAAATCAGAATGGATAGCCGAGCGGGCTTCGGCGAAGCTGCGAAAATCGGAGAAATGTCCGAGGGGACGTATCTCGAAATACGGCTGTATCGGGGGAGCATCACCCTGTTCCTGGGCCGTCTCAAATGCGTCTTCGATCTCCGCCCGGTCTCCCGCTTTAAGTTGTATCCGAATGATGAGCGCCTCGGATATGCCGGCAAAACCATTGGCCTGGAAATGTCGAACGATGCGCTGGGCAGCACTGTCAGCCTGAAGGGTAGAAATATTATTCATGGGGTCTTGCCTTGAAAAAAGGAAGCCCAGTTTACCTAAAGCGGACAGGGAGTGCACTCACTCGAAAAACAACAAGAGGCTCATGGGCACAATTTGCAGGATTCACCCTCAGGCAAGGTAAAATCCGCGCCGGTCTTTCCTTAAGTTGCCCGTGAATAACGTACTCGCTAACCTTTCCGGCTATTTTGCCCACCCCTTGATGTTGATCGCCCTGTTCGTGGCGGCCAGTTTCATGATGATCTGGCGTCTGCACGCGATGGAAAGCAAGGGCTTTGAAGGCACCGTGCTCGGCACGCTGATCATGCCTTATTGCTCCGGGTTCGCGAATCTGATCTTTGCCTATGTCATGAGCCGTTCGGCCAGCAATGGCGGCTTGGTCATCGAGAATGCGCTGGTCAACAACGCCACCAATTTGACGCTGATCCTCGGGCTGTCGGCGATCTTTGGTTCGGCGGTCGTCCTGCAAAAGGGCGGCTCCAAACAGAAGGCCGCCAAACACGCGGAGTACCACCGCATCAACCGCTTGAATCTGCTGTTCACCCTGATCGCTTTGTTTCTGTTCACCGGCGCGCTGTGGGCCTTGGCGAAGGACGGGGTGCTGGATTTTTATGATGGCCTGGTGCTGGTTGGCCTGTTCCTGTTCTGGCAGATATTGCACGTGTTTGAAGTGCTGAAAGACAACATCAGGAAGAACAAGGGATTCCACTGGTCCATCCTGATCGACATGGCGATACTGGCGGCCAGTGCGTATTGTGTCTACTACGCTGTTGATCATCTGGTGACATGGTTCTCGACGACTCAAAACCCGTATTTCAGTTTTGCCAAGCTGGGTTGGTTCAGCGGTCTGCTGATGGTAGTGCCGAATGCATTCCTTGCACTGTATTACACGCACATCAACCGGCAGGACATCGTGCTGAGTTCGCAGATCGGGGATGGACATATCTGTATCCCGATGTGCATCGGCCTGTTTGCCGTGTTCAATCCCATTCAAGTCCCCGCATTCTTTCAGACTGGCGCGTACATCATCCTAGGGGCGGGCGTGATCCATTTTCTGTGTATCGCCATCCTGGGAAGAATCCCGCGTTTTGTGGGATTCGGTCTCATTGGTGGTTACGCCGTTTTCTTGTATCAAGGACTCATCCAGTAAGCGGGCGTTTCCGAGAAGGTGTCGAATAGCTTCTCCGTTCGTGGTGAGCGTGTCGAACCATGGATGAGGGGCTGTACTTAATCAGCGTTTCTCTAAACAATGAAGGAGCAAAGATGAAAAAAGAATTTTGGTTGGAGCGCTGGGAACGCGCCGAGATCGGTTTTCACCAGGACGAGATCAACCCGTATCTGCGCCGCTTCTGGCCTGAGGTAAAGGCTGTGCATGGTGGTGAAGTATTCGTGCCGCTGTGCGGCAAGAGTGAGGATATGGTGTGGCTGCGCCAGCGCGGCAACTACGTGCTGGGCGTGGAGTTGAGTCCGCTTGCGGTGAAAGATTTTTTCCGTGAGCAAGGCATGTTGCCTAAACGTGTGAGCGGCGGCGGGTTCGACAACTACATCGCGGATGGCATCTGTCTGGCGTGCGGCGATTTCTTCGATCTGCGCAAAGAGGATATGGCACAGGTGAGCGCGGTGTACGACCGTGCATCGCTAGTGGCGCTGCCGCCGGAGATGCGCGAGCGTTATGCGCGGCATCTGGCGAGCATCCTGTCACGCGGCACACGCATCCTGCTGGTCACCTACGACTATTCGCAAGCCGAGATGCAGGGGCCGCCGTTTGCGGTGTCCGTGCAAGAGGTGGCGGCGCTCTACAGCCAGTACGCCGAGATACGCCTATTGGCGCAGGAAGATGCGCTGAGCCAGCGCTTTAAGCAGCGTGGTGTAAGCAAGATAGACGAGAACATCTTTCTGCTGACGTTGCGTTAGGCCTGAAGGCAGATGTGCTGGATGGAACAATGGCGACCTAGGTCGCCATTGTTATTTTTGTTCCGTGCCGTACGGAAGCTGTTAATCCCAAGTAAAACAGCTTGAAAATAAATTCAAACCTGACATCTTTCACCATTTATATATTTGATTGCTCGGCGGTTCCGTTTATCTGCCGTAAATTTGAATTGAGTAAATTCAGAAACGGGTTCTTATCTCTAAATTGTTTAAGGGCTAAGTCGATCTCCTTTTTAGGAACATGACCAAGCCTGTCCGATTGTGGGTCTAGATAGAACGCCATTGCAATTGCTCGGTTTCTTGATATCGAACTATCCGCCAATTTTGCTTCCATTGCATATGACCATGCGAACCAAGGTTGGAACCTCTGGTTTTTCTTCGCCCAATCGATTGCCTCTTCCTTGAATTTCTGCTTTCCCGTAGCCTCATACAGCCATTCGCAGATTTCGGCATATTGGTACTCCGTCTGGATCGGGCGATCTTCGGTGAAAGGACGCCGATAGAGTGCCGTTTTGAGATAGTTCAGGGACTCTTCGGTTCTGCCGCCCGTTCCGGCTAAGACTGCTTTTGCAAGATAATAATCGAAACCCTTCTGAGTCTCTTCGTACTCGGCTAGGTATTTCTCGATGTCTGATTTATCACCACTCTTTGCGGATGCAAATGCGTAATACGAGAGCATGTATTCATTTTCGTTTTGCCATAACTCATAGAGATTCGATGCTTCCTGCAAAATTGATTTTGCAGAAGTAAAATCGTTCATTCGGATTGCTCGGTAGGCTTCGGCAAAATACGCAATGTCAGATTTGATCCTGACTGGCTGAGCTGCAAAATCAGCTTTCATTTGCCTGAAACCTCGTGGCCCGACAATAGAACTAGATTGCCCCTCTGCAGTATGGCGAACTACCCAGCCTGATTCACGAAATATCGGAAGTTCCATCGCAGTTAAGGATTTCCCTAGCTCCTTGCTCGGGATGCGATCAGTGATTCCGTCCCGCAATAGATAAGTAGCTGCACGGTTTCCTCTTTTCCCAATATTACTTGTTATCATTTGCTTGACCCAGGCAGCCACTTCGGCCTCTGTTCTTGCTTCCTTGCGGTGTCCGACAAGCGCTGTTTCCCAAACGTGGGGGTCATCAATCTGACTTGCCAATGTTGCGAATGCTTCCCAAGCTTCCTTCGATGCCCCGATTGCGTGAAGCATCCCAAGATAGTCCCTATATGCATAGGAATCGTTGTAATGCTTTGCCCTTTCCAATGAACCTTGGAGAGCACTACGATAGTCACCCTCGATCAAATTTAGGCGCAATCGGCTAGCAATATCGGAGTTCGAACCGGTTTCAATTTTGGAGGCCAATTTATAAAGAGGCGCTGCAAAGGAAAATTCACCGAGCCAGTAATACTTGGAGCCGGCCTCGTATGCAGCATTTGCGATACCAACTGGATTCTCTTTTGAAGCATTCTTGAAGGCTGGATAGCTCATGAATAGCTTGTTCGCCGCTTGTAATTGACCCTGTTCGATAAGTAGAGTCCCTAGGGAAAGATAGCTACTCCAAACCTTGGGTTGGACCTTTATACTTTCGCGAAAATATTTCTCGGCAGATTGTAGGTCGCCTGCTTTAGTACTATTTGCTGCCTTAAGTTGATAGATCGAAGGATTTCCGTCAAATCGACCTTCAATCGATTTGAATAATGCATCATGCTTATCTTTTTGCCTGACTAGTTCAGCATAATATCCGTCTAGATATCTTTCCTGGTAGTTTCAATGAAGCTGCAGTAGCTGTCGATTTGTTCTTATCAATGTTCCCATAAGAGCTGCCCAGATAATTGGCCTCCAACTTGGCGATAATCTGTTTCACGCCCGGTTTGATTTGGGAACCAAACCGTTCTACATCGGGCTGGTTTCCGTTGAGTACTGCGGCCAGTTCCTTTTCTTCTGGCGTAGTTGGTTCTCCAAGCACTTGAAGGGCGGCGGGCCTCAACCCGAGCATCATAAACGCCCTTGCTTTCAAGAGTCGGTATTCTGGCGAATTAGGCGACATATTGAAAATTGCTAACATGGATTTTTCGGCGAAACGCTCTTTGGTTCTTTCGGCTGCATGTGGAGTCAATAAAGCGAGTAGCTGAAAATAGAGTGCGTCACGGGCAGCTTCAGGCTTCTCCTTGAGCAACTCCAAGGGGGTCGCGGGTAATACGACTGTCCCCAAGCGGCTTTCGATTTTAGGCTGACTCAATGCCGAGATATCCAATCCAACCGCAGTGAGGATGTCCGGGAGTACGGATTGGTATGCATCGATTGGGGCTAGCACTTCAGAAAATGGAATGTTCTCGATATTTTTTGTCGATATCTGGGTCTGCGGCCCTAGATAACCACCGTTCGCATCTCGCGCTTGCACCTGAATACTGATTGCCATTTTGTTATTTCGGCCATGACCGGCATAACACCATATGATCTTCTTTGCGCCGATCTTATTAGCCAGAGCATAGACGTTGACCGGGTCAAGACGGCGGACATCTTCTCCGAGTGCCCGTGCAACAAGATATGGATCCGGCAAGTGAATATGCAGAGTTTCAGAGATTATTCGCGCAAGCTCCGCGGCCATCAAGGAGCGAGTCGGACGGTCGAATGCATATTCCTGGACTTGAAACGGAACGATCAGTACGTCAGAGTGTTCACCAGAGAGCAGTTTTTGATATATAGATTTTTCTGTGGCTTTCCAGTCTGAATTGGATTTTGGATAACCTTGCGGTATCACGACGTTCATAGCCTTGTCAGCCAATGGTCGAGTATTTTCCTTCAGTCGTTGTGCTTCGAATCGCGTCTTCTCTGCTTGAATATAAGCCTGCTGAATAGCATTTCGCGATGCAACCTCTTTTTCTTCTTTGTACTGTTGGTAATATAAAAAACCACCTGCACCAGCACAAAACAACGCCACGACTCCAGCTACTAACATTCCAATTCGAAAAACTTTCATTGATTCACCTTTGCACAAATTAAATTCAGCAATGACCTTCGTTTTAGAACGAGAGATTATTTAGCTAGCTTGATAGAGGTCGGACGCTACCTGACAAGGTTGAAAAGAACAATATGCCAAACGGTATAGATACACGGATATATACGAGGAATGACTGCTATGGGGAAATGCTGCAAGCGGCAGCTATTGGCCTTGGATCCAACCGATGGATACAACAGATTGAGCAAATCATCCAACGGATTCTTCCCCGCAGGCGCACTTCCTGAAACTTTCTTCGCGGTGAATTCCTCTTCGATGTTGTCGCGATAAAAGCTCCATGCTGCACCGGAGCTGCTGAGTCTGCGCCACAGGTCTTCGCTCACTCCGCAGTGTTGCAGTGTGTCGCCGTTGTCGAGCTGCACTTGCAGGATGCGTGCTCGCGCGTCGTAGCCGATGGCGCGCAGTTTGCCGGAGTTGATCTTCTTCATCGCAAGTGGGTAAGGGTTTGTCATCAGTTTTTCTGCAACTCAAGTCCTTCGTGAGCGATCTCGATGGATTCGATCGCAAATTCATTGGCTGTCGCCTTGAGCTGCGGTGCTTCCACTTTGACAGGGAAGGCTTTGTGCAGCTTCCATTTCTTTACTGCTTCGTGCTTCTCGTTGAGTTGGCTTACGATCACATCTCGCCGTTCGGCGGTGGAAAGCCATTTGAAGAAGGCGCTGTCGCTTTTGACTATGCCGTGTCTCAAGGTGATGTTGTTAAATTGGCGCAGGTTTGGTTTCTTGCTTGGGATTCGGACGGGCGTAGAGCCATCGCGGTATTCGATAGTTTGATTCTCTTGGTTTAGTCCGGTGACTTCAGAGAAGTCGATGCGTGCGCTGCCCCATTCGACGGAGAAATGGAATCGTGCAGTTGGGTATTGTGCGGGCATGTTCCGTTATCCGGCGGTGCTGAAGAACGGAGTAATGGGTAGTCCACGTTTGTCCACGTGATGAGTGACGGATACATTGAAATGGTGTTTCATGCGTGAATCCCCTTTGTCAAACAAGTAATGCTACTGGCGATGCTTTCCGTGTATGCGGAATTATCTTGCGCCAGCCATCCTGTTCTGGGGAGTCCGCTGTGTGCCTCTCACCGTGCGTGCGGTGCGATGTGCATGGGGCGGATTTGCAAGTGGGGCGAACTTTAGGGGAGAGGTGCGGGTGGTGTCAATGCGGACGTGATGAAGATGAACGCCGTGTTACAAGCTGCGCGGAAAGGCGGCTGCGGGGGGCGATGCAAACCGCTAAAAGTTGTAGATGCCGATGTAGTGCGTCGTTTGGTTGTGTTCGTTCCTGACGGCGGTGATGGTGAGCCAGAAGGGATGGAGGATGCGGCCTTCTTTGGTCTTGATGCGTATCTCGCCGCTCCAGGAGCCGGTCTTTAATAACTGCGCCCACAGTTGTTTGTAGTATTGGGTGTCATGCAGTCCGGATTTGAAGATGCGCGGATTCTGCCCAACGACTTCTTCCAAGGTGTAGCCCATCTTGTCTAAGAACTTGTGGTTGGCTCGGGTGATATTGGCATTCACGTCGGTGATCACGGCTGGGTCTTTGATCTCGAATGCGACGGCGGCGATACGCAGGTCTGCCGTAATCCTTTCGCGTTCGCTGATGTTCCTGACCAAAGGACGGAAGATGAAGATGTAAAAGATGGGGAACAGCATCAAGGACAGCAAGCTGGCATCCAGCAAAGCCTCTACTACCTTGGGTGTGGGTGGAAGCCAAGATATCAGGGTCATCACGAAGGCTTCGATGAGGAACACCGAGCCGATGAGGATGATGAGCAATCTTCTTACTGACTGGTGATTTTCTTTTTGTGGGGACATTGGGGACTCGACATGATTGGTTCATTGTAATGCTGGAAATGGGTGCTACCCATACTAATCTCCATCATAGTATGGACACGGAACAAATCTTTGTTATGCACCGTACCGACGGGCGGGGTAGTAGAGCATGGCGTGGGGTTGATTGTGCCGGAGCTGAGGTATGCCTGAGCTTTAACTTGGATTATCCATTAGAAAAAACCACGTCATTCCGGCGAAGGCCGGAATCCAGGTGATTAAATATTTCCCACGCAAGTGGGACGGCATCAAGGTGTTGCCCGCTTCGCGGCGATTATTTTATTGCTGGATACCGGCCTTCACCGGAATGACGGCCTGATGGATTATCTGGGTTTAAATAAAATTCATTTTGTAGTTGCTATTCCATGCTGGCATGTGAACAATGCGCAGGTTTTAAACCAACCTAAAGGAATCTTCATGTCTAAGATGTTCGTATTCGCTGCAGCCGTTACCTTGTTGACCCTCACAGCTTGCAACAGCACTAAACAACACTCCGCCCCGGCTGCCGCCGTGCAGCCTGCCCCCGTCGCCGTTGCACCTGCGGTAGAAGCAGCGCCTAAGGCTGCCGAACCCGTGGTGGCTAAGCCAGCCGAACCCGCAGTGGTAAAGGCCGCTGAGCCAGTGGCTAGCAAGCCAGCAGAACCTGTCGTTGCCAAAGCCGCCGAGCCAGTGGCTAGCAAGCCAGCAGAACCTGTCGTTGCCAAAGCAGCCGAGCCAGTAGTGGCGGCAAAGCCAGTTGAGGCGAGCCCCAAGGCGGACGTTCAAGCAGCCGCGAGCGAAGTGAAGCCAGCTGCACCAGCCGCTAAGCCACAAGCTCCTGTGGCTAAACCAGCAGCATCGGCAGCTGCTAAATCAGACGTCATCACGAAAGAACAGGCAGTGGCGTTGGGCGGCAAAAACAACTGCTTTACTTGCCACAAGATCGAGGCCAAGGTGGTCGGCCCAGCTTGGAAAGATGTTGGTGCGAAATATAAGGCCGATGCCAATGCAGCAGGTACCATCGCCGCCCATATCAAGAGCGGCGGCAGCTTCGGCTGGAAGATGGGCAACATGCCACCACGCGGCGGCAGCTCGATCAAAGATGCGGATGTCGATAGCTTGGCAAAATTCATCGCTTCGTTGAAGTAAGCAACAAAGCCCCGCTCGGCATACGAGTAGGTTGCATTGGATGAAAGAAAAGGCGACCGGAAGGTCGCTGGCGATGCTTTCCGTGTATGCGGAATGATCTTGCGCCAGCCATCCTGTTCTGGGGAGTCCGCTGTGTGCCTCTCACCGTGCGTGCGGTGCGATGTGCATGGGGCGGATTTGCAAGTGGGGCGAACTTTAGGGGAGAGTCGCGGGTGGTGTCAATGCGGATGTGCTGAAGATGAACGCCACGTTACACGGCGCGTGTTGAGGCTGATGGGGTGGCGCGCTAAACCGTTAGAAGTTGTAGATGCCGATGTAGTGCGTTGTTTGGTTGTGTTCGTTTTTGACGGCGGTGATGGTGAGCCAGAAGGGATGGAGGATGCGGCCTTCTTTGGTTTTGATGCGTATCTCGCCGCTCCACGAGCCGGTCTTCAATAAATGCGCCCACAGTTGTTTGTAGTATTGGGCGTCATGCAGTCCGGATTTGAAGATGCGCGGATTCTGTCCGACGACTTCTTCCAAGGTGTAGCCCATCTTGTCCAGGAATTTTTTATTGGCGCGGGTGATGTTGGCATCCACATCGGTGATGATGGCTGGGTCTTTGATCTCGAACGCGACGGCGGCGATGCGCAAGTCCGCCGCAATCTTTTCGCGTTCTGAGATGTTCCGAACCAAAGGACGGAAGATGAAGATGTAAAAGATGGGGAACAGCATCAAGGACAGTAAGCTGGCATCCAGCAAAGCCTCTACTACCTTGGGTGTGGGCGGAAGCCAATATATCAGGATCATCACGAAGGCTTCGATGAGGAACACCGAGCAGATCAAGATGATGAGCAGCCTTCTTATTGATTGGTGATTTGCTTTTTGTAGGGGCATTGGGGTGTTCGATATGAATGATTCACTTAATGCTAAAAATGGAAGCTACGCGCGACAGAGCCTAATCATAATATGGTCGCGACACAAATCTTTGTTATGCACCGTACCGACAGGGCGGGGTAGTAGAGCATGTTGTGGGGTGATTGTGCTGGAGCTAGGGTATGCGCGGGCTTTAACCCGGATTATCCATTAGAAAAAACCACGTCATTCCGGCGAAGGCCGGAATCCAGGTGATTAAATATTTCCCACGCAAGTGGGACAGCATCAAGGTGTTGCCCGCTTCGCGGCGATTATTTTATTGCTGGATACCGGCCTTCGCCGGTATGACGGCCTTAATGGATTATCTGGGTTTAAATAAAATTCATTTTGTAGTTGCTATTCCATGCCGGGATATGAACAATGCGCAAGTTTTAAACCAACCTAAAGGAATCTTCATGTCTAAGATGTTCGCATTTGCCGCAGCCGTTACCTTGTTGAGCCTTACAGCTTGCAACAGCACTAAACAACACCCCGCCCCGGCTGCTGCCGTGCAGCCAGCCCCCGTCGCCGTTGCACCTGCGGTAGAAGCAGCGCCTAAGGCTGCCGAACCCGTGGTGGCTAAGCCAGCCGAGCCAGCAGTGGTAAAGGCCGCTGAGCCAGTGGCTAGCAAGCCAGCAGAACCTGTCGTTGCCAAAGCAGCCGAGCCAGTAGTGGCTGCAAAGCCAGTTGAGACGAGCCCTAAGGCGGACGTTCAAGTAGCCGCGAGCGAAGTGAAGCCAGCTGCACCAGCCGCTAAGCCACAAGCTCCTGCGGCTAAACCAGCAGCATCGGCAGCTGCTAAATCAGACGTCATCACGAAAGAACAGGCAGTGGCGTTGGGCGGCAAAAACAACTGCTTTACTTGCCACAAGATCGAGGCCAAGGTGGTCGGCCCGGCTTGGAAAGATGTCGGCGCGAAATATAAGGCGGATGCCAACGCGGCTGGTACCATCGCCGCCCACATCAAGAGCGGCGGCAGCTTCGGCTGGAAGATGGGCAACATGCCACCACGCGGCGGCAGCTCGATCAAAGATGCGGATGTCGATAGCTTGGCAAAATTCATCGCTTCGCTGAAGTAAGCAACAAAGCCCCGCTCGGCATACGGGCGGGCTGCATAGGATGAAAGAAAAGGCGACCGGAAGGTCGCCTTTTTGTTTGTGGACTACCACTTCATTTACTTATACAGCACTTGTTCTTTCAAATTGTCGATCGCTTTTTCGGCGATTTTTTTGTATTCCTCGAATATTTTTGGAGAGCAGACATTGCCTTTGGTACGGTCGTCGAGTGTGCGTTTGACGTTCAACACATTGCCCTTGAGTTTGTAGGTGGCCGTATAGGACACATAGTCATTGGCGATTTTTAAGTTGTCAGGGATTGACAGTACTTTGAGTGTCTTGGGGAGTTCGATGGTGTATTCCTCGATAGCATTGACGCTGGAGCAGGTGACATCGACTTCTTTTTCTGGCTCTAAGCCGGTTTGGAGAAAGCTGTAGATCACGGGTGCGATGTCGAGCGGAGAGTAGATGTGGAAAGCGCCAGCGCCAGGTAGTTTGATAAATTTTTCAGCGTTGAAGCTGGCTTTATAGTGGTAGTCATCGGTCACGCTGGTTGGATCGTCTTTCACGAACTTGCCGCTGCCGATCATGTTACGTTCGCGAAAGATGTTCTTGACTAAGTCTTCTTCGATGTTTTTGGTGATTTTGCGTGCCCATGCGCGGGATTGAACGGCCCGATCCCGTGTTGCGAAACTTCGATCGAGCCCGACACTGTACCGTCAGGCGCGATTTTGAACGTACTCTTGATGTGTTGTTTGTTACTGCCGATTGGAGGCACCGGGGTCTTTGTGCCATCTTTGAATCCCTCGACCAAGAGTGTTGGCTTGTCCTGGTCGCTATAGGGCAACATGCCGAACGGGGTGGAGTCGGATGTGGAGTCGACGTAAAGATCGAAGGTGGGCAAGTAGTTGATGACGTGGTTGACGTTGAAGACAGTGGGAATCTTGGGGAGGCGATACATCGAGCCTGCATTCACGAGTGCCTGAGTACTCTTGATGCCGCGTGCGGCGAGCAGTGCCTGCAATAGCGTTGCGTGATCTTTGCAGTCCCCCATTTTGTTGTCTAGGATGAAAGATAGGTCGCGAGGAACCACTGCGCCGATGCCGATGCAATTCCCTGCGTAGGTGATGTTGAGGGCAACCCATTCATATAGAGCGCGAGCCTGTTCTCTTGGTGCTGTTTTGTCTTTGACAATCTCACCAGCCAATTTATTGATGCGTTCTGTGACGGCGGCTTTGGGCAAAGCTCGTTCGCCATAGGCAGCTGCGATGTCGGCGTAAGTTTTAAAAGTTGAGAAAGCGAAACCACTTTCTTTTGCCGGATCATAGACCGAGAAGTCACGGCGTTCTGTTTGGATCGGTTTAGGATTCGTATACGACCATTCGATGATCTCTGCGACCATCACTTTCACTCATGGTTTCTTTCATGCCACGTGCTTCGTATTGCACCCACATTGTGCTTGGATAGTTGATGCGCACGCGGACATCGTCGTGCGCGACTTGATTGTAGAAAGTCTGAGAAGCTGAATATTGCTTGGGGAACATTGGTTCAGTCTGAGTGATCTTATAAGAAAACACGACGCTGTCTCCGACGGCAACGTCAGGAAATACGACGGTGAGTGAGGTGCGGTCGGAATAAACGGGAGAGTCCTTGCCTTTTCCTCGGTTGACTTCGACTTGGTAATTATCCTTTGGGACATCGATGCGACGACCATTGGCCTTTAGCGTGTAGGCAGCGATGACCTCCGCTTTTTCGGCACTGGTGCTGTAGCCGATAGAGGCACTCTTGGAGCCATCTACCGCAGTCTCTTTCAGCACGGTCTTTGACCATTCATGCATCTCAGTTGCTGTGCCATCTTCATTGATGGAGTAGGTTGCGTAGTAATGTCCAAAGCGGATTTGCAGATCAAGAGGATCTCCTGGAGTCGCGGTGGCGGAGCAACAAAAGGTGAGCGTGGCAAGCAATAGTACAAATGCAGTCTTCATGTGGTCTCCTGAACTAAAGATTCAACGGTTATTTATATATCTCGGCATGGCAGGCATTCCCTGCAAATGCATTGGCCTTGTCGGCGAACATTATGTTCATTCTGACATATCGCATTTCGGCGATGTATGGACAGAAGTTGCCTGTGAGTTCTTTTGCAGATGTGCTTAGTAGATCGTGAGCAGTTTTTTTATCGCAGATATTGTTTTCGATACAGACCTGCAAAGAGTCAAAAAACTCTAATAAGGTGACTGTCTGTGTAGTGAGTTCAATATTGGAGTGGAGCCTGTCCAAGACGTATTTTCTCCATTTCCCCCTCAATTCTATTTTGGCTTCTTGGGTTGTGGGTTCGGGCATTTTTTCAATTTCAGGCCACCAGCTATCGGTTTCTTTCACGAGGCCATTTCTGGCTGCGATCAATTGAGTAGATGAATATTCTTTGTATAGCACCAATGTTTGTTGTACGCGGTTTTCGCTGAGATGCCCGAAGTATTCAAACAGCGTGAAGATCGCGGCAACGATGATCCCCAGTATCTTTATCGTGTGCTCGTTATTGCGTAGCCAAGCTTCCATGTTCACACCCTTTTAATTTTATTCCTTACACAGGAAAGATTTTGAATCACACACGGTGAAATACTCGGTTGTATTTGTGCGTGTATCGCCACCTTTGGGTATCCAAGTACTTGCATTGGGTGAAGGTTTGGATTTTTCAGCCGCAGCTTCAGTTTTGCTCGCGTGTGGCTCGTTAACTTTCTTTTCCCAGTCTGTTGTAGGAATAGTGCTGTCCTTAGGTTTTACAGTATCCGCACAGGCGGCCTGAACATTCATCAAAGATGAGGTGATGACGAGGACTTGGATAGTTTTGTTCATGAGATTTCCTCGTTGAGTATTATCGGTGAAGATCATGTTCATCCTGACGTATTGCATTTTGCGCGATGAGTTGCGCATTGCAAACATCAAAGAAGATCCCATTTAGCCAAGCCATCAGTGACGCTTTGAGTGACAGCTCGGATGAGTTTTGATTTTCCGCCCATCGATTCTCCAAGTTGAACGTAAATTCTCGTAATAAAATCATTTATAAATTCGTGATTGGCTTTGCGTAATAGTTTGTCGACGCGATTATTCAATGGATACTGAAATTCAAGTGACTTGGGATCAAATTTCCCACGTGGGTAAGCGGGAACATTTTGAACGAGAAGGCTGCTATCAAAAAGCGGAATGATGGGCAGACACCAATCTCCAGAAATGTTTTGTCTCCTGAGTGTGTTTGCAGCATTTGGATTGGACTGACGCCAATTGCCAAACAATGGATTCGTTTCTGGAAGCCAAAAATTGTCTGGGTTTTCCAAAAAATCCTGACAATTTTTTCGTCCCAAAAAGTAATCATGTTCTCGGTATTCTTTGCACAAGAAACCACCAAATGCGCCTAAGCTCGCCGTTGCAATGGCTTTTCCGCCGACGATGTTGCCGCGTTTTGCTGTGATCATGAAGCGGCTATAACAGTCGGCGTGGGTGGCAAGCAACATATCTTGTGTGTCATAACGAGCTTGGTCTTTTAGACTGGAAAATAGAGAGCTCACCGCATTACCCAGATCGGTAGCATTCTTTCCTAAGCTAGGCGCATCTGCAAACGGGTCAACCAGCAACACCGCGCGATTAGCCTTGTCACCATCTCTTGGGTTGCGTCCTACAATTCCTGCCAGATGTCTTCGGCACAACTCAATTGGCTCATTATTCATTACGCCGCCGTCGGCGGCGGTGAAATGATAGGTTAAATCAACATCTGTTTGTCCCTCTGGAATGAGCATGCTCCAATCAATATTAGGTTGCTGTATGTCGGCAGGTGAGGTGCCATCACTTGGGACAACAATTGGTCGATAGCGATATTGATCTATAGGGCGTGACAATGGTTGCAATGGCAGACCTATAGGAAAGGCTGATGTACCCAACGCAAATTTCGATACTGAATCCCAAGAAACATATCCGCTTAGTGGGGTTGTGCTGACGCCAAACTCATCGGGTCTTACGGTGGAATTCCCATCTTTGGTAAAGATGGCTAGGCGAACATGATCCGCATGACTGACATACGATTGAGCAAGCCCATTGCCCCAGTCCACGGTATATGGAATTCCCCTCAAATTGGTCAATGTAAGGAAGGCAGTTAATGGTTCGGCCACATAACGTCTTCGCTTTTTTGGTAACGTTGTTTGCGGGAAATTTGCAACGTACTCCCCAGCTTTGAATCTGCAATCTGAATTCAATATTGATTGAATATTGCCGCCTCGCTCAAGATCATCGTTGGAAAGCATATCCTTTATGTCTAGGCTTTCTACCCATACGTGATAAAACGGATTGCTGATTGCGGAAGTTAGAGGTCTACTGCTGACATGCGGAAAATCCCACGAGAGTGCTTTTGCCAATGTGGCAGCTAAAACACCGCCTCCAGATGTTCCCGAGATAGTCTTGAGGGTGACTTCCCAACTGGGAATTGACGAGTCACCGTTCTTTTGCGCCTCTATTTTCTTTGATTCCCAGTTATCAAAGGCTTCCACCAAATAATCCAGAACACCGGCTGTATACGCCCCAGCGGATACAGTACCGCCAATAACAAGACCGAGTTCAAATTTGCCGGACTCCAGAGGAGGAGGATTGTGTTCAGGAGCTTTCGGGAACAGTTTTTCCCAAGTCGCTGGATCTACTGGTTTGGATAGCGATTTGACATTGGACACAGTACTCTCCTTCGTTA
>CAWGHS010000003.1:0-119009 GCA_963822425.1 uncultured beta proteobacterium | reverse complement strand
CGGCTATGGTAGCGCTCGCTATCGCTGCGACTTCCGCTCAAATCTCCGCTATCAATAGTTCCCAGTTTGGTGGCGGTACATCGACGGTCGCCAGCGTAGGAGCCAGCGGTGGTATTCCCAGTATGTCTACGTCGGTAGGTACTCCAGTCAGCAACCAGCCGTCTGCGGCAACGACTCCACCACCTACGCCGCCGCGTGAAGTCAATCTTGTGATGCAGGGAGGCCAACAGTTCTTCACTGCCGATATGGTGCGAAATCAACTCATCCCGGCGCTTAACGATGCGGTCGGTGATGGCGTAACGATCAATATGGTGACTGCATGAGCAGCGAGCAGGGTTCCCGCTTGCGGGATGTGAGCGTCCGCGAGTGCAGCCAGGCACCGACCCGCTATGCTATGAGCTTCTCGCTCGTTAATGAGGTGGCAGCATGATTCCCAAGAATCCATTTGTAGCTTGGGATAACCGATTTGCGGATGCGGTGCCGGTCGCCAGCTCGACAGCTGTTGGTGCGGCGCTCAACTTGGCCGATTTCAGACCGTATACCAGTTGGAAACCGGCTGCGCTTCCGGCTACGGTGACGGTAGATTGCGGTGTCATCAAATCCGCCGACAAACTATGCGCGTTCAACCACAATTTGTTTAGCAACGGTTGCACCGTCGAGGTCTATGGATCAACCGATAACTTTGTAGTATCCAATGTGTTACTGGATACTTTTATACCCGCGACAAATAAGCCTTTTGTCCGGGATTTCGCCAGCGCCAATTATCGATATTGGCGATTGCGCATCACCGGTGCGACTGCGCCGACGTTGACCGTAGTGGCTTTGGGAGTGGGGCTAGAATTTCCAACTGGGCTACCTTGGGGGTTTGATCCGCTGGCACGCAAGGTATTTGGTCAAACCAATATCAGCGAACAAGGTCTTCCCTTGGGCAGCGCCGTATTGTTTGAACAGTTTGCGCAGCAGGTGCATTTTAACGATGTTGATAATGCTTGGCTGCGTAATACCTTCCTGCCGATCTGGAAAGCACACCTGCGCGGAAAACCCTTTCTATTCGCATTCGATCTGACCAATAACCCGACTGAGATATATCTGGTAGAAAAAGATGGCGACTTGAAGACGCCGACATCGATCGCGAATTACTCAAACTTGCAATTTGGCATTAAAGGTGTGGCGCTCGAATCAGCAACCTACCTGTGACTGCATCCCGTACTGCCGCACTTGGTCAACAAGAGCGTAAACCATGTACGGTACTTGAACTCACCGTGGACAAGTGCCTTAATTCTTACGGCATCGCCCCGTGTACCGTTGGAGTACTTGCAACCGGATTTGCTCAGTCGGCGGCCTATACATCGTTGACGCTTGATGCAAGTGCGTCGGCCAGCGTAGATGCTTACAAGAATATGTTGCTCAGGATCATCTCCGGCGGTGGGATAGGGCAATCTGCCACCATCCTGGGGAGCCGAAAAAATAACCTTATCTGGTCAAATAACTTTTCAAATTGGATTCCAAACCCATCCGGCCTAGGCGCTCCAACATCGGCAACTGGTGTACTCGCACCTGATGGAACCCTAACAGCCAATACGCTCACCGTTGTAGCGATCGGCGGTATGTTTTCTTTATCTGTGCCTAACATTCTGGCAGATGAGCAGGTTGCTTATTGCTGGGCTAAAAAGGCTACATCTAACGGTGTTCGTATTCAGGCTGTTGCAACTTCTGATGGGATATGGTGCGGTGTTCAAGCAACATTCAACTTGACTACTGGAATATCCGCTGCCGCAACATATGGTAATTGCGTCGCGACAGGTGTATCGGCAATAGCAATCGGCGGTGGATATTATCTATGTGAGGTTCGCTACAAATACACTACCGGCGTGATTGCCGGAAACTCGGTATGGTTGTTCCCTTATCTCGGTAATGGCGACGGTATTGCGGGTGTCTCAGATACTGCAATCGTATGGGAAGCCGTTCACGGATTGCTGGGTTCTGGCATCACCGGATACCCGATTTCAACTGTTGGTTCGGCAGCGGTCGGCGTAGCTGTCGCACCTTGGGTTACCGTACCGAGGGTTGCATCTGGATACTCGGTCATCAATCGCCCTGCCGCTTGTTACAACACGTATTCCACATGCCAGGTAAAAGCGGCCTATGTAAAAGGCACACAAATTATAAAGTTCGTTTCGCGCGGGGTAATGTCTCCGCTGGGCGAGACGCTCCGGCCATACCTGCTAAACAGCATCAATGCGCCAACCAATTTGGATTTTGAAGCAGGTCTGGCAGCGCGCAATAGCGTAACCATATCGCTGGCCGATGAGACAGACAATGATAGTGATAGCGATCCGTATTACGCGACTCGATCAACTCCGGCACAGAGTACTTATTGGTCGCGCTGGTTGGTTCGCAATAGAAATTACTTTGGCCGCTCGGCAAAGTTGCGCCGTGGTTTTGTTGCCGATCCGTGGAACTGGAATCTGTTCCTGGACGAGCTGTACATCATCGATAACTTTGCGGTAGACAGCTCTGGCCAGATCAAACTGACGCTAAAAGACCCGCTCAAATTAGCCGATAACAACAAGATTCCATTGCCGACCAACGGAGCGGTACAGGTTGCGCTGGGATTGGCCGACTTATCGGTAAATGTCGGTGCCGGGTTGGGTGTACAGTATGCAGACCCTGCGACCTCGGGCAAGGCGGAGTACATCCGCATCGGTTCGGAAATCATCAATTACACGGCTAAAGCGGGGGATATATTGTCATGGCCATCAACCGCGTATCGAGGTGTGTTTGGATCGACGGTTGAGACGCATGCAATTGGTGATGGCGTGCAATTATGCCGGGCATTCCTGAATCAAACGATACCTACCGTACTTACTAATTTGCTGACAGAATCGGGAATCGATCCTGCATATATCAGCCCGGATGTGGTGCTCGAAAGTACTCAGTGGTTTGGTGGTGCATTTAATATCACGTCCTGCATCTCATCTCCCGAACAGCCTAGTGCCTTACTGGCCGATATCCTCAAGCAGATCGGCGCGGTGATGTGGTGGTCTCCGCAAACTCAAAAGGTAGAGTTCAAAGCCATCATGCCAACCTTGGATTCAATTCCGGTATGGACGGACGAAGCTAATTTCATTCAGGGCAGTATGTCGGTCAAATTGATGGACCAGTTGCGATTGACCCAGGCAGCGATCAGTTATGCGCTTAAAAATGCGACTGGAAATTTAACCGAACCACGCAGCTATCAAAGAACCGACGTGATCGTAGATGCAGCAGCTCAATCTACCATCGAATATGGTGATGTTCGCCCTCTAGTCATCCGCTCGCGCTGGTTCACGCTGGCCAATTCGACAGCGATGGTGACATCGGTATGGCGAATGCTCAATCGGCTGCGCGATGCGCCAAAGTTATTTTCGTTCAAACTTGATCCCAAGGATTACACAAGGCCGATTGGTTCGTTGATCGGGATAAATACCACACGCAATGTCAATGTTGACGGATCTCCGAAGCAAGAAGTTTGCTTCATCACAAAATCGGTTGATCTGGGTACACACATCGAGGTGGAGGCGCGCAGTACAAACTTTAAAGGACGATATGCCTTCATTGCTCCGGCAGGAACGGCAGATTACCCAGCAGATACACTCTATGCACATATCTCAAATTCGGATGGTTTAATGCCGAACGGAGATAGTGGTTACATCATTATTTAGGAGAAAAAATGGTCGCGCCAACAAAAAATTATTCAGCGATATTGGATGCGCAGTTGCAGAGTGGTAAGCCTGTTGACCAGATGCTCCTGACGCAAATTCGGGATTCGATAGTATTCCTCAAAGAATGGCTCGGTGAGGGATTTTTGGCCGGAGCCGCGCAAAATCATAATCACGATGGTGTTAATTCGGCGGCGGTAGCTCATACCGCAAATGCCGATTTAGCAACCAATGCGGGCTATGCAACCCACGCCGGATACGCAGATGGAACTATCACTTGGATGGGGATCGGTGCGCCAGCATGGATTTATAACAACTCGGCAGCAGCTCATGGGCAGGGAGGATTATATTCAGGCTCAACACTTTTTTATGCGGCTGAATCAGGAAGAGCAACTCCATCTGGGGGTGTTGATCATTTTATGCGAGAACAAATTACTGCCTATCCCGCTTCAAATCTATCTGGAACGTGGATGTGTGTTGGTTACGCTCCGGCTAGATATTTTGCAACGGCCGGACAAATTATCCACTACTACAACTATGCAGCACTTTATGTAAAGGTCGCATAATGTCAAAATTTACTTCTTTCCAAAATCCAAGATATTCCAACGCAGCCAACACTGCTATAGACCTCGATGTGACTGTGGAACACATGGGCAATGCCGTGCTGCCCTACACGATTCATCAAGGTAAAACAGACGATGCGGAGTTATGGACTGCTTGCCAGCTTGGTGCGTTTGGAACAATTGGCATATATGTTGAGCCAGCTTACGTTCCTGCCCCGAGAGATTTCCCTACCGAATATGATAAAAAACAGGTGTGGTTAAAGTCTTCATTGCGCAGCCGCATCGCCAAAATACTGGGTACTACCTCGGACAATTTGAATGACTACGAAGCCAAGTTGCTGCGCCTATCACTCGTGGCAGAGCGTATGCGCACTGAGCCTTCAAAATTTTATAACAGCACTTTTAACGGTATCTCACTGGGTACAGTTGATGCGCCTATCGTGGTGACCGCGAATACGTTCATCGATCAGCGCCTATTGGATTCGACGCTGATCGATGCGGTGACTGAGCAGTTCCACCAGCGCGTCGTGGCACTAGGGCTGGCCGCAACCGTTACCGATCTAGATGCCATCGACTGGCCGGTATAACGATGGTCGTCACCGGCGAATTCGACGTGATACACATCCCGAAGTGTGGTGGCACTTGGGTACGCGAGGTACTGCGTCCAATCATGATCTCGACGGAAGAGAACGCGATCCCAGACGATAGTGATCGGATACGCTTCGGTTTCATCCGCGACCCTTTCAGTTGGCACCATAGCTGGTATCACTTTTGCAGCAAGGGTTCGGCGCACTATACGAACACAGTCTTCGATCTATTTCATGCCGCCGCACGCAAGCACTTGTCGCTGGATGAGTTCGTAGCCGTATTGAATGCGCCAACTATCGAATACAAGCATCGGCTGGTGGCAGTGGCACACAGCATATCCTTTCGCGGCTCGGTCGAGCGGGTGCATTTCCGGCTGGCTTGCTTATGGCTGGATTCAGACAAATCGTTCTACGAGCATCTGGCCGAGATGTACCTGAGCAGCTGTACAGCAGTCGGCAAGGTCGAATCCCTCGCGGAGGATCTGCGATGGATGCTTGGATTGTGCGGAATTAGAGATGATCGAGTATTGGCGCGGCTTGATCTGCCACCTGTCAACGTTGGGTTCCATCCGTTCAAGCGCGAAGTGTACGGAGCCGAGGCGGCGGAGCTTATCGCCGACCGTAATGCCGGGATCATTGGTAGGTACTACTCGTGAGGATTCTGGTATTCGGCCTGCCCGGATCGGGTAAGACTACCCTGGCACGCGCGTTGGCCGAGCGCCTTCGTTACCCTCTATTCAATGCAGATGAGATACGTGCTAAGGCAAACGATTGGGACTTCACACCAGCGGGTAGGGAACGGCAACTGGATCGGATGATCGCCTTGTCGCAGTCGGTTCCGGATTCTATCTGCGACTTTGTGTGCCCACTGAAGTCTGGTCGATCGCGGTTTGCTGCTGATTTCTCGATCTGGATGAATACAATACCGGCGGGACGATTTGAGGATACTAATGCCGCGTTTGAGCGGCCTAATTCATATGATGTGGTAATAACTGATTTCAACCATGTATTTTGGATACCTGTTTTATTATGTGCAATTCGTTTGCAATGGATAAAATATAAACTTCTTCCATTTATCTCACTAATCCACGTAATTTATCGCGCGCCGCATCAGGGGGCGATTTCTTTTGGTTACTTTTCTTGGCAAGACAAGAAAAGTAACTTGCTGTCGGGCAGCGTGGTTGTTGGGGCTTTAGCCCCTTACAACCACGGCGTACTCCTTGCGGGTGCTACCCCCGACGGTGTTGATGTTGACCGTTCATCCTTCGACAAGCTCAGGACGAACGGTCTCAGATATTCACAGAACGCACGCCGCTTCGCGGCGACCCTTCGACAGGCTCAGGGCGAACGGACTTAGTTAACATCATCCTCACTGGCGTCGGTATCGCCGCCCCCAATGCCTCCTCCACATCCAGCCACACACTCCCCGCCTGCTCTACCCGCAACGGTTTACGCGCAAGCTGAATCTTCAACGGCGTGATATGCAACTTGAAATGCGTGAAGGTGTGCGTGAACGTCGCCAACCTCTCCCCTTCGCGCGCCTCCATGCCGTTGCGCGCAAACCAATCCCGCGCCGCAACTTCATCATCGAACTGCGGCGGGCACCACAGCCCGCCCCAGATGCCACTGCCGGGGCGCTTCTCCAGCAGGATGTCATGGCCGTGCATGAGCAGCAAAAGACTGGCTGACCGTTCCGGCACAGCCTTCGCGGGCGCGGTGAGGTAATTCGGCGATGCGCTCGGTTTGCAGCGCAACACAATCGGCCTGCACGGGACACAGCGCGCACTTAGGCTTGCTACGCGTGCAGACGGTAGCTCCCATGTCCATCAATGCTTGGGTGTAGGTGGCGATGTCCGCACTTCGATCAACGCTTTTTCCCCCACCCCAGCCCGTGATGACTCCCTCTCCCTCTGGGAGAGGGCATGGGGTGAGGGTAGGGAGAGGGAGAAGGGCTTCAGCTTGTTTCCAGAGTTGCTCTTCTACTTTCTTCTCGCCTGCCCATCCCGCGATGCCGCAATACCTCGCCAACACGCGCTTGACGTTGCCATCCAATATCGCGCGATGTTCGTGATAGGCCAGCGCGCACATGGCGGCCGCGGTGGAGCGGCCGATGCCGGGTAGTTCGAGGATGTCTTCAAGTTTGCGCGGGAATGTGCCATTGAATCTTTTGACGATGATGCGCGCGGCTTTGTGCAGGTTCCGTCCGCGTGCGTAGTAACCAAGACCGCTCCAGTGCGCAAGTACATCATCTTCGCTGGCGGCGGCAAGTGATGCGATAGTGGGAAAGGAGGCGACGAAACGCAGGTAGTACGGTATAACGGTGGCGACTTGCGTCTGTTGCAGCATGATCTCGGACAACCACACACGGTAGGCGTCCACCTCCGACACGTTACTGGCAAAGCCAGCCGATTGCGGAAGGAGGTGGTGGGACGGCACTCCCTCGTCTGACGTTTGCGTATGCCTTGCCGTGCCGTCCTTAACCTGCCACGGCAGGTCGTGGCGGCCATGCGTGCGTTGCCACGCGATGAGGCGGGAGGCGAAGCTAGGTGCTGCCTCCCCGTGAGACGAGCTCATGCGGATGACTATCTGCCGAAGAGACCTTTGAGTCCCTTCTTCAGTTCGTCTTGTGCCTTGGCTTTGACGTCTTCTTTCACCTTGGCCTTCACTTCTTCTTTCTTCTCGTCGATGCGCTGTTTGGCCACATCGGTCAGCAGTGCGGCGTAATCCACCTTGAATTTGAGATCGTCGAACGCACCACTCACATTCACCGGCAGCGTTCCTGTCTTGCCTTGTTCGGTCTTGGCGAAGATGGCCTTGGCATCGTAATTGAGGTTGTCGTGCCCGATGTCGATGTCACCCTTGCCGGTGATGCGCAGCACGGTGGATTTCACCGCAAGGTCGTCGTTATGCGCGACGCCATTACGCACTTTAAAGGTCGCTTTGAACTCGCTGAATGGCGTCTTCTCATTCTTATCCACACCCAGCGTCTGCGCCTTGGTGTCTTTGCCCAGATGCTGCAAGCCCTGCACCAGCTTGTCGAGGTTGATGCCCTTGATCGCACCATTCTCCAGCACTACCGATACGTTACCGTTGAGAGACTTCTTCAACATGCTGATGAGATTGCCGTGTGCGGTGAGGTCGAGCACGATGTTGCCGTGACCTTCAGCCAACTCAAGGTTCGCCGCATCTTTCAACAACGGAGCGATATCGACCCCCGTCAGTTTTTCATTGATGGCAAATTCATTGGTCGCCGCATTCACCGACACTTTGCCGTCGATACTGCCTTGATACAGTTTTGCAGAGAGCGGGAAGATGTTGATCTGGCCGTTCTTGGCCTTCACATCCACACGCAGTTGCGCAACCTTGACGTTGGCGGCCTTGAGCGAGCCGATCTTCAGGCTGCCATCCACATTCAGCGCCTTCAAGGCAGAGAGATCGAAGGGCTGTTCCGGTTCAGCTGTTTTGCCCTTGCCTTGCACGCCCGCAGCAGCGGTCTTCTGCGGCAGGTAGGGATCGGCGTCGAACTGGTCGATGTCGAGGTCGTAGCGGATCACGGGGGCTGAGAAATTATTCACCGCCAATTTGGCCTTGATCTGGCTTTGCAGCAAACCACCCGCCAGATTGGCTTCGACATTCTGGCGCCCCAGATCGATACGGACACCCCCGTTCAATTCACTGTTGATACTCTTGCCCGGTAATTTGTCACCGGTGGCATTGAGCGCCAATTTGAGATCGGACAGATTGAATTGTTGTGCTTCGATACTGCCGGTCAGCCGCGTGGTGAGCTTCACCTTGAAAGCTTGCTCCGCTTGTTTCAGATCGACGTCCAGTGACAACCCGCTCACCTTGAATGCGCGTGCATTACCTTCGATGCCGGGTAGCGAAAGTGCCGCCACGACGTTGCCCAGTGCACCGTCCAGCTTGGCATTCAAGGCGATACCGTCTGCACTGAATTT
Source organism: uncultured beta proteobacterium (assembly GCA_963822425.1). Lineage (GTDB taxonomy): Bacteria > Pseudomonadota > Gammaproteobacteria > Burkholderiales > Gallionellaceae > Sideroxyarcus. The sequence continues at coordinate 110,202 of CAWGHS010000003.1, read as the reverse complement.
GTCTTTGGTGAAGCTCAGTGCAGGCGCATCCAATTTAGCCTCGAACTTGTCTTTGCCTTTCACGCCGCTCGCATCGAGTGTCAATTTCTTCACCGCGAATTCCTGTGCCGCTAGATGTGCACTGGCATCGCCGGCGGCTTTGACGACGATATCGGTGATATCGAGCGCCGCACCCTTGGCTTGCAGATCCAAGCCCTGCACTTGGTACAGATTCTTTTCCAGATCGAAGGTGAGTGTGGTCTTGATTTGTGTGGTGATATCCAGCTTGGGTTTGTTCGCCTGGATGTGCGCGGCAAAATCGATCTTGGTCGGCACTCCATTGGCGATACGCCCAGTCTTGAGGCTCAAGTCTTTCACGCTATAGCGCGCACCGGAGATGTCGTCGCGATAACTCAATGTAGTCTTGTCCAATTGAACAGCGGCAATATCGAACTGCATCGGCGCACTCGCTTGAGTAACAGGCGCTGGCGTTGCAGGTGCAGCTTCTTTGCTCAACAAGTCGTCGATATTGGTCTTGCCGTTCTTGTATTTGATGAGCTGTGCTTTAACGCCGCTCACGGCGACTTTGTCCACCACGATCTGTTTGGCGAGAAGCGGAAATAGTTTGAGTGACACGCTGGCGCTGTCGATGGCGGCGAATTCGGTCTCACTTTGGAATTCGGACAACGATACTTTGCCGAGACTGAGGCCGATGCTGGGGAAGAAGTGCAGCTTGATGTCACCATCCAGTTTGAGCGTGCGCTGCTTGCTGTCTTTCACCGCTTTGATGATCTGTGGTTTGTAGGCGTTCGGATCGAACGTCAGCGCAATGTAAGTGATGACGGCACCGCCCACGAGCACCACGCCACCGACGGACAACAAGCCATATTTAAGATATTTGTTCATATCGCCACCTGTCTAAAAACGTTGCGGAATTATAAACGAGAGCGTCATCGCAGGAGATGACGGTTGTGCTACTGTGTCAGAACGATACGAGCAGCTTGATGCCGACGGCATCCATGTCCGATTTGGGTTGATGGACTAGCCAATAACTGCCCGCCGGATCCGTTGGCTTGCTCACCCGCACTTCACCGGAACGATCAAAGCGCCAACTGTCGTAGTAGCCAACCACATCGAATTGCGGGTCGATACGGTAGCCCAGTTCGGCATAACCACTGACAGCTCCGGAGGGAGAAATAGACGGATTAGAGGTGTAGCCCAAACTGGGAAGATGCGCATCTTCCCAAGTCGAGACCGGATATTTGATCCCGCACTCAGCGTGGAAGCCTGTATCCATTCTTGACTTGCCGAGGCGCATGCCCAACCGTAGGAACAGGATGGAATAGTCTTCGATCTGACTGAAGCCGGTGTTGCGTATGCCGCGCCGCCAGAAATCGAAACCCAGACCCGCGATGTAATCCAGCTTGTAATTGCCTTGGTCTTTGCGAAAGAACAGTTGTCCCTCGTTCATCACGCCGCTGTAATCCGTTTGGGTCGTGACGGGTGCGCCGGTGCTGACCACATAGGTATCGTAGTTGACGGTTCCGCCATACAGTTTGCCATGCCACGCAAATTGCGGCCCTTCGTCTTTTTCTTGGGTCCAATCGAAGAACCATGCCGCACGCATGCCGCTCTCCTTAGGCGTGCTGGTCGCACCTGTTGGATACTCGGTCCACGTGTAGTTTTCCAGCCCTGCGCCGATATTCCATGCGGCCTGCACGGAAGGGGTTGCAATACAAATTGAAAGCAGTAGCAAGGTACGTTGGATCATCGCCAATCCTCCACGGGTACCCTGTGCGGGCGGGTGCATCAAGCGTCCGGCAACGCGATTTTGTTGTCGGTACTGAACTGGTAATCTTTGAAGATGTGCTCGGCGCTCAGTATGCGATAGCTACCGTCCGCCGCTTTGCGCGTCGTGTCTTTGAGACGATAGGTATAGTGACCGCAGGTCCAGCATTTGAAGTTGCGCATGTGTGTGCACAGACAGGTCTTGTCGAACACGGCGATCTTCTTTGCCTCTGGATGCAAGGCCACTTCACGATTGTAGGAGTCGATGTAATCACAACGCCCCGCAGAATCCAGCAGGTAGCCATAAGACTCGCAACCGGGACGGATGCCCGAGCCGATGGAAGGGCTGTTCTTCAGCATGCGCATCGGATACCCCGTGGGGGAAGTCCCATTCACTTCGATGTCGTTCTCGCTGGCACGGAAATATTCTTGCTGTACGTCCGCTGGCAGGCCACATTCTTCGGATACGGTGAACCGCGTCGCCACTTGTACGGCCGCCGCACCGTCCTCCAAGAAACCAACGGCGTCACTGCCAGTGAAAATACCGCCTGCGGGGATCACCGGGATGTCGAGTTTTTCATCCCGCAGGTACTGGTGTATCTCATTGGTGATCGTACGCAGGTCATATTGCGCCCAGTCCATCCCGAAGCCCAGATGGCCTCCGGCCAACGGGCCTTCCACCACGATGTAATCGGGCAGGCGCCCCGTTTTGACGTTCTTGCGCAGGAACAATTGCAGGGCACGCAGCGAAGAAACGATGATGCCCAATTTGACATCACGAAAACGCGGATGATCTTCCATCAAACCGAAAGAACCTAAATGTAATCCCGCCGCCAGGGTGATGCCGTCGATGCCTGCGCTCATGGCCTCATGCAAGCGTAGGCGCAATGTATCGCGCGGCGAATTCATGGTGAGCTTTTCCATCACATTGATGAAGATCATGCCGCTGCCACGCTTGGCTTCCATGGTCTTACTCACATGCAGGCGCGTCGATTCCGCGATGTGCCCGAGATCGAACTTCACCGCCGATTTATCGGAGTTGTCGATGTTGTATTTGAACTGCAGGAGTTTGGTTTTAACGAAGTCGGTCTCATAGCGACGATCTGAAACCGTGGGCAGCATCGCATCGGAGATATGCCCGATACCGCCCAAACGCGCGGCTTCCAGCGCCAATTCGGCGGTAGAAATATCCACCCCCATGCCGCCGATGATGATCGGAACCAGTTCTTGTTTGCCGAACTTCAGGCGGAAGTCATCCACACGCTTCATTATTTATCTCTCGCTCCTGACGAGGGCACATTCTACCCCAAAGCGCCCGGCAAGCTCCGCAAAAGTACCGGTCGTGGGACAGAGTGCCACGCGTGGCGGCTGCGCTTAGATGACTTTCGAATAGCGTGCGTGCTCTTGTTTTGCGCGCAGATATTTATCAAAGACCATGCAGATGTTGCGGATGAGCATGCGCCCCTTGGGCGTGACGCTGATCCATTGTGATGAGAGCTTGAGTAGTCCCTCTTTTTCGTATTCGGCAAGCTCTTTCAGTTCATTGGCGAAATACCGATCAAAGTCGATGATATAGGCGATGTTGAATGATTCTTTCGATATCTCGAAGTGACACATCAACGCTTGGATGATGGCGCGACGCACCAGATCGTCGGCATTCAGCTCCATACCGCGCATGATGGGTAGCGTGTTGTTGTCGAGTGCATCGTAATACTCTTCCAGTTCGCGAAAGTTCTGACTATAGGTCGGCCCGACCTTACCGATGGAACTGACGCCCACCGCGATCAGATCACAATCCGAGTGCGTGGAATAACCTTGGAAATTACGGTGCAAACGGCCTTGACGTTGCGCTACGGCCAACTCGTCATCCGGTTTGGCGAAGTGATCCATACCGATATAGACATACCCCGCATCGGTGAGGGTATTCACCGCCAGTTTGAGGATATCGAGCTTGGCTTGCGGCGCAGGCAAGTCTTCTTCATGGATACGGCGCTGCGGCTTAAACAACGTCGGCATGTGCGCATAGTTATAGATGGACAAGCGATCCGGATTCACGGCGATCACCTTATCCAAGGTGGCTTTGAAACCCGCAATGGTCTGCTTCGGCAAGCCGTAGATCAAATCAATGCTCACGGATTTGAAACCGTTGGCACGCGCGGCCTTGATGACTTGCAGCGTCTCTTCTTCGCTCTGGATACGATTCACTGCCTTCTGCACTTCCGGATCAAAATCTTGCACGCCGATGCTGATGCGGTTGAAGCCGAGTTCGCCCAGTAGCGCAACGGTCGCATCGCTCACTTTGCGCGGATCGATCTCAATGGAATATTCGCCGTCTTCCACCAATTGGAAATTCTTGCGGATGGCGCCCATCACTTCGCGCAATTCGGCATCACTCAAGAAGGTCGGTGTGCCACCACCGAAATGCAGTTGCTCGACACGGCGCGCATCGCCCAACAACGCAGCCTGCATCTCGATCTCTTTGATGAGATAGCGCACATACTGATCAGCTTTGCTGAAATCTTTGGTCACCACTTTGTTGCACGCACAATAGAAGCACAACGTGTTACAGAACGGGATGTGGACGTATAGCGACAGAGGGCGACTGATGCCGCCGACTTCGCGCTTGCCCACCCATTGCGCATACATTTCGGCATTGAAGGCTTCGACGAAACGGTCTGCCGTAGGATAGGACGTATAACGCGGGCCGTTCTTATCCAGACGACGAATCAACTCGAGATCGACTTCGAGAGCGGATGATATTTCTTTGTTCTCTGACATGGGTTTGCCTTGTAACGACAGGTTTGGACTATGCCAGCGCATCATAAACCACGTTTGATATAGGTCAAAATTCGTGTCATATTCCGGCCTTGAAGAGTGCAATACCCCTACAAAAATCAAGTGCAAAACGCCGTTTTCAATCCCTCATTGCGCATTGCTTGTTCCAGCTGCAACCTGCGCGAATTATGCCTCCCCGTCGATCTGGATGGGGCCGATATGCAGCGCCTCGACCATCTGATCAACCTCAAACGCACCTATAAGCGCGGCGATTATCTGTTCCGCAGCGGCGAATATTTCCAGTCGCTGTATGCCATCCGCACCGGTTTTTTCAAGACGCAAGTCTTGCACGAGGACGGACGAGAGCAGGTCACCGGATTCCAGATGGCGGGAGAGATCATCGGCATGGATGCCATCAGCACCGACTCGCATACCTGTGATGCCATCGCGCTAGAGGACAGTGAGATCTGCGAGATCCCCTTCGACCGCTTGGAAGCGCTGAGCCGTGAATTGCCCAGCCTGCAACGCCATCTGCATAGGATCATGAGTCGCGAGATCGTGCGCGATCAAGGCATTATGCTGTTGCTCGGCTCGATGCGCGCCGAAGAACGTTTGGCCGCTTTCCTGCTGAACCTGTCGCAGCGCTTCAGTGCGCGCGGTTATTCGCCGACCTGTTTCAACCTGCGCATGACGCGGCAAGAGATAGGCAGCTATCTCGGGTTGAAGCTGGAGACCATCAGCCGCACGTTGTCGCAGTTCCAAGAGGATGGCTTGATCAGCGTCAAGGTGCGTTCCATCGAGATACTTGATGTGCCGCGCCTGCAAGCCAGCCTAAAAAGTTCGCTATAGTTTGACAGTACCCCGAGCGGAGCGGATTATCCCCAACCTGATTTCACCCACCCAACTGCAAGGAGGACACCCATGGCAGATATCCAAGCCAATGAAACCGAAAAAAACCGGGCACGCCATTTACACGCGATGTTGCTTTTCAACTTGGTCGTTAACCATATTTTCCTGTTTTTGATGGCACTGACCCTCATCAAAGCAAGCCGCATCCCGATGATCATCATGGCGGCACTGTCCCTGACGTTGATCGGGTATATCCTCATCAAAGCCAAACGCTCGCTCACGACCGAGCCGTCTTGGTACATCCGTTGCCATTGGCAACTGGCAGCCAAACGTACGCGACTCTTCCTCATCCTGTTCCTAGTACTCGGGACGCTCAGCGTCGTATTTTTCTATGGCGGTCACGCGCTGGACATGAAAGCGGTCGCCATCACCGCTTTCACCAGCATCTTGGGCTTGGTGTTCATGGTCGCCGTATTAGGGCTCATCGTCATTGAGTACGATGCCGAACACCAGGCAAAAACCGGCAAAGTGCCTGCCGGCGCCATCGCCTCCTACCCACCCCCTCAGGAAAACGCTTAACACATGGATAATAAAATCATTTTGGGTGTCGTTGCACTCGCGGCAGTAGCAACATCCCTGCTATTGCTGGCGCCGGATAATTCCGTCAATACGCCGGATACGCTTCCTTGGAAGATCGTTCATCCCACACCGGAGACGACACGCATTTTCGGTGTCACCTTGGGTCAAACTTCGCTTGATGAAGCGGCGCAGACATTCAAGCATCAAGCGGAGGTCGAGATCAGCCTCTTCAAGCCGAGCGAAGGCAAGGTCGGCGTCGAAGCATTCATCGAAGAAGTCAATTTCAATGGCTTGAAGGCGAAGATCGTGATGACCATCGCCTTGCCGCCGGATGAGTTACAGGGCATGTTTGAACGCGGGTTGCGTATGAACAGTACACCGAGCGGAAAACGTATCACGCTCACCGCCGACGATCTGGCGCGCGTGCGTAAAGCACCCGTGGCAAGCTTGGCCTATCTGCCCAATGTCCGGCTAGATGAGGCCATCTTCGCCAAACGTTTTGGCACACCGGCACAGCGTGTGCGAGAGACAAAGAATGGATTGACTCACTGGCTTTACCCGCAACACGGGCTCGACATCACATTGAGCGACAGCGAAAAGCCGCTGTTGCAATATGTCTCGCCAAAAGACTTCGAGCAGTTGCGCGCGCCCCTGCTGGCGAATGGTGAAATCCTGAAATAAGTATTACTGTTTAGGCGCAGCAGGATCTTTTTCCTGTTGCGCCTTTTCTTTTGGATGATCGATCAGTAACGCATCCTCATCGTCATCCAGCAAAATACGGCTGGCATTACCTTCCATGTCTTCATACTGGCCTTTCTTCACGGCCCAGATCAGGATGACGACGAAGATCAAACCAAAGAAGGTCATACCAGGGATAAGACTGTAGATGACTTCCATAATCTCTATTCCTTAAACAGGTTGCGAATACGCGCCGCATTGCCGACCACTATTAGCGAGCTGATCGGCATCGTAATGGCTGCCACCAATGGCGTCACCAGCGTCATCATCGCCAGCGGCACCATGATGCTGTTATACAGGAACGACAGGCCGATGTTCTGCTTGATCGTGCGCAATGTGCGCCGCGATAACAAGGTCGCCAGACGCACCTTATCCAATTCGTTCTGCATCAGCACTATATCTGCACTCTCTACCGATACATCGGTACCCGAGGCCAAGGCGATCCCCACATCGGCACGGATCAGCGCCGGTGCATCATTGACGCCATCGCCCACCATCGCCACACATTCTCCGCGTTGCTGCAACTGCTGAATGACCCTATCTTTGTCCTGTGGCAATACTTCAGCGATGACGTCCATGCCACCGAGTTGCCGCGCGATCGCCTCGGCCACCGGCTTGCGATCCCCGCTCAACAGCGTCATGCCGATTCCGGCTTCGCGCAAGGCATCGACCAATCCCTGTGCATCGGCACGCAACGTATCGGCCAACACCAGCACGGCGACATGTATCCCATCCACCGCCAGATACACGCAAGTCTTGGCCTGGTTTTCAAGCGATTCCAGCGTCTGCACCAATTCTCCTTGTACGATGATCTGCTTCTGCGTCAGCCATTCCGCCGTACCGATCATCACGCGCTTGCCGTCGGCGGTGGCTTCCACCCCCGCTCCCGCAGTGGCATGGAAATCTTGTACTACGAACTTGCGATACGGTAGATCACGCTCCTCTGCTTCTCTGATGATCGCGTGCGCCACACTGTGCTCTGAATAGCGCTCCACACCCGCCGCCAATATCAAAGCGTCGGTTGCATCCTGCCCTGTCGTCACGATGACTTGCTCCACACGCATCTTGCCCTCGGTCAACGTGCCTGTTTTATCGAACACGAAATGGGTGACCTTAGACAAAGTCTCGAGCACCACACCGTTCTTCACCAGAATGCCATGTTTTGCGCCCAAGCCGGAGGCGACGGCGATCGACATCGGCGTTGCCATCCCCAGTGCGCACGGGCAGGTGATGATCAACACCGAGGTGGCGGCCAATAGCGCCAGCTCAAAGTTATCTGACCAGATATAAAAGGTGATGCTTGCGCAGACCAGCGTAGCAAGTACGAACCAAGGTACGATGCTGTCAGCGATGCGCTGGATAGGGGCTTTGGAGGACTGCGCTTCTTCTACCAGACGGATGATCTTGGCCAGCGTGGAATCTTGCGCGGCCGCCTGTACTTCCACCACAAAGGCACCACTGCCATTCAGCGTACCCGCCGCAACACGGTCACCGATCTGTTTTTTGATGTGCATCGATTCACCGCTCAACAGCGACTCATCGACGGAGCTATGCCCTTCACACACGAGCCCGTCCATCGGAACTTTGCTCCCCGGCTTGACGACCACTCGCTCCCCGACCTGCACCGCACGCACGGACACGATCTTTTCTTCCCCGTCACGCAACACGGTAGCGACGCGTGGCTGTAGATCCATCAGACGGCTGGTCGCAGCCACCGCCTGATGGCGGAACAATCCTTCCAGATAGCGACCGATCAAAATAACAAAAGTCAGATTGGTGACCGTATCGAAATACACCGCCCCCACCCCGCCTAGGGTCACGTACAAGGAATAGATATAGGTCACTGACAAGCCGATGGCGATGGGGAGATCCATGGTCAGATGCGCATTGCGCAACCCGCCCCACGCCCCTTTATAGAAGGGGAAGGCGGAATACAACAACGTAGGGGTCGCCAGTGCGAAGGCCATCCAATGGAAAAAATTGACGAACTGCCCCCTGTCTGCCCCACTGTATAAAGCGATGGCGATCAGGTTCAAGTTCATCATGGCGAAACCCGCAAAGAACAAGCGGAACAACATTGAGCGATTGGCTTTCTTCATCGCACCTTCAGCCGCCTCCGGATCATAAGGCACTCCGGAATAACCGATCTGCGACAAACGATGAATCAGACTAGAGAGCTTGACCCGCTGGCTATCCCAGCGCAGATGCAGGCGCTTGCCTGCGAGATTGACATTGGCCGTCAGTACACCGGGAATGCGCATCATGTCGCGCTCGATCAACCATACACAAGCGGCACAATGTATCCCCTCTACCAGCAGGTGCGTTTCGCTCAGTGTTCCCTGGTTGATGACGAAGTCCTGTTGCACTTCGTCCAGATCGTACATCTCGATATCTCGGGGAGGGGTAGGCGGCGGCGCGAGTAGCGTGCCCTGTGGAGTGCGTTGGTAATAGCCTTGCAGTCCGGCCTCGTAGATCGCCTCGCACACGGACTGACAGGCGAAACAACAGAAGTCGCGCATCCCGCCATCGAACGGTCGATGAAAGTCGGCATCAGCCGCGATCGGCAAACCGCAATGAAAGCACCCAGAATGGCTGTGAGCGCCTGCTTCGCCCTGTGACATCTAAGCTACCGTTAGGGTTGTTTCGAGATGGCGACAAAGACCTTTTGTTCCATATCGAAGCGTCGGCCTTCATGTTCGGCTCGGATGAGCAAGTCCCAATTCCCAGCACGGGGAAATTTCATGTCGCCCACATAAAATCCCGGGGTCGTTTCATGCAGAACTCCCTTAAAGTCAAAAGCTGGATCCCCCGGCCACTGCGCTTCGACTGTCACTTCGCTGTTTTGAATAGGATTGCCATCCCGATCATGGAGCTCAAAATTCAACTGCGCAGGACTCGCCAATAAGACAAAGCGGAGTGTACCCGGCAATGCCATGCTGTCGTTCTTCAAACGTTGTGGCGAATGCAATTTCGCCTGCCACCCCAATGTGGATCGCTCCGCCTGTTGCTGTACCCACTTTGCATCGTATTGATTGTGCGCCTTGACGCTGTAATTATCGTCAAGCAGGCGGGTCGGGTGGTGCAACACGTTCCATAACATGCGCGCATTGACCAACACGCCCGCGAGCACGACGGCTGCCAAGCCCAGCACCCAAGGGTTACGCCAACCTTGTTTGTTTTTTTGCGAGATCATTTTTTCCTCTCAATGCCTTGCATAAGGTAGCCGCACGAAATCAAGTTCAGCGTTTCGGACCATTGAACACGGTGTTGTACTCAGCCGCCATGGTCGGGTCTTCGATATTCTCCACCCGGAATTGCAGTTTCGTCACTTCTTGGGCGATATTATTTTCCTGTGCTTTGACGAACACGGTGAAGCGCGAAGCCCGCCCCGGATGCACCAGTGGCTGTACATTACCATCCACAATGATCTGTTGATCCTTGATGCCACCTTCGGCGCTGATTTTTACCGACACATCTTTGTCGGTCTTATTCAACACATTGAACGTGTACTTATCCTGAATGGAGCCATCACTCATACGTACAAATAACGGCTGCCGCTCTGGAGCCACGCGCAAGGTCAGCGTTCCCAAGTGATTCAGGCCGTAGATGATCCCCCCCAGTGCCAGCAAAAGTATCCCGATATAAGCCAATGTACGTGGATGCTGATACAGCTTTCTAACCGGACGCCCATCCATCTCATCCAAGGATGCATAGCGAATCAAACCGCGTGGGCGACCGATCTTATCCATCACCGAATCACATGCATCCAAACACAGGCCGCAGGTGATGCAGCCCAATTGTTGGCCTTGGCGTATATCCACGCCAGTAGGGCATACCTGTACACACTGAAAACAGTCGATGCAGTCTCCCTGCTTCTCGACCACGGCACCCGCATGGCGTATCTTGCTGCGCGGTTCACCACGCTTCTCATCATAGGTCGGCAGTATGGTCTGCGAGTCGGCCATCACACCTTGAATACGCGCATAGGGACACAACCACAGACAGGTCTGTTCCCGCAAAAATCCAGCAAGAATGTAGGTGCCCAATGTAAATGCAATCAAGACGACCGACTCCAGCATCGACAAATGAAAACTCAGGAGATCATGCCAGTAAACAAACGCATCTTCGAACCAAATCGTAAAGCTGATTCCAGTAAAGATGGCAATCGCCAACCAGATCGCATGCTTGATGATTTTTTTGCGAATCTTGTCGCCACCCCATGGTGCAGCGTCCAGTTTATGGCGCGCGTTCGGATTGCCCTCGATCTTTTCTTCAATCCACGTGAACAGATCAACCCACGATGTTTGAAAACAGAAATATCCACAAAAAACCCGCGAGGCGACGGAAGTCACCGCGAACAAGGTCATCGCCAACAACAACAACAATAGCGAAACCATCCAGATATCTTGCGGAAGAATGGTGAGATTAAAGATGTGAAACTGGCGGTTGTTGACGTCCAGCAATATCGCCTGTTTACCATTCCAGCGCAAATAGGCTCCAAAGAAGAAGACCAGCCAGATCGATTCAGTGTAGTACTTGAGCATCCGGAAGCGCCCAGGCATACGCTTGGCATGAACGGTCGCTTCGCCCCGATTAACCGTCCACTCTTCGTGTTCATGGTACAGGCTCGTTACGCCGCCAACTTCTTTCTGCACTGGCTCGCTCATTCCTCACTCCTAAATAACTTTATATTGCCCTATACAGCGCAATTATTAGAAAGAAAACTCCGCCTAAATTCTATCCATCTAGGGAAAATTCACGCGGAGATCACTTAACTATTTATAGTTTCCGAATGAAAAAAGGAGGAGGCGAGCCTCCTCCTTTTCCACTACATCGCTGTTACTTTTCGCCAGACTTCTTGGTTGTCGCATTGCGAAACAACCAAACCAACGCAGCAATCACCGCACCAAACGCACCGGCTGTGCCGATCATCAAACCCCAAAAGACGAAGTCATGTGACATTTTATTTTCCTTTCATCAAACCTGCACGGCTATTCGCCGTGCAGTTAAATGGACATTCACTTAGCCGCAGGTGCTTCAGCTTTACCACCGCCGAACTTGTACACGTAGACAGCCAGCTTCTTGATCTCGGTCGGACTCAACTTGCCTGCCTCGGTGAAATTAGGCATCTTCGGCGTACGCGCATGGTCATCACCAGAGTTCACGCCGTAAGTGATGGTCTGCTTGATACCTTCCAAGGAGCCGTCGAAACGCCAGATCTTGTCGGTCAAGTTAGCTGAGCCCATCCCTGGCATCCCCTTGGCATCCGCACCGTGACAACCGGTACAGTCGCTAGTCAGGAATACTTGCTTACCCGCCGCGACTGCAGCATCGGCATCCGCCTTATCCTTGCCTTCTTCGCTCATCGCCTTGACGTACTTTGCCACGTCATCGATCTGCTGAGCCGACAATGTCTCCTTGTGCGCTGACATGATCCCGCCACGACCACCAGTAATCGTTTCGTGGATCGTATCAATGGTACCGCCATAGAGCCAGTCATCATCGACCAAGATCGGCGCCATCAGACCCTGCTCACGCAAAGCGAACTTGCCTTTCTGAACTGTACCCACGCCGTTTTGACCATGGCAAGCTGCACAATTATCAGAGAACAACACCTTGCCGGAACGCTGTACGTACTCGGACAACTCCGTGTCAGCCAAAATCGCTGCCGGAGCCATATTCTTCAGCTTGTCCTCGTACTTGCTACGCACATCGTCCAATACCTTCTGGTCTTCTGCCAACTCTTTGATCGCAGTCCACTTGTTATCATCTTTAGCATCGGTACCAGGCAGATGCAAACTCAAACCGGGTAAGCCGACACCCTTGAAGTAAGTCCCCGAACCCGCCAAAGGAATGGCCGGATACATCAAGAAATACACCACGACCCAAATCGCACTGGCTGTCAGACCAAGCATCCACCATTTCGGCGGCTGATTGGTAAAGTCGGCCAAGTCGTCATCCCATACGTGCCCCGTGGTAGGTACACCACCAGCGGAGTTATGATTGTCACTCATTTTTTGTCTCCCGAATTGTTGTACTCGCCCTCGTCCCGCAGAGCCATATCGCTCTGCGAGTCGAATGCATCCTTGTTCTTAGGATTGAACACCATCACATAGACCACAATCATCGCCACGAAAGCCGCGACGGTGAAAAACACACCCTGCCAATCGTTGCTGCTCATCGCAGCCCAGTCTGTGTGAAGGTAGTCCATCAATTTAGTCACGGTAGTTCACACCTTCTTCGAACTTCACGTGATTTCCCAAGGACTGCAAATAAGCGATGACTGCGTCCATTTCCGTCTTACCTTCAAGATCAGCTTTGGCACCTGCAATATAGGCGTCGGAGTAGATCGTCTTAGGCACTGGATTGAACGGCATCTTAGTCATGACTTCCATGGTCTTGACGGTCTTAACTGCATCCACCGGATTTTTCTCCAAGAAGAAGAAATTAGGCATGACCGACTCAGGCACCACATCGCGCGGATATTTCAGATGTTTACGCTGCCATTCGTCAGAGTATTTGCCCCCAACGCGGGCGATATCCGGACCAGTACGCTTAGAACCCCATTGATACGTATGGTCGTACATCGACTCTTCAGCGATGGAGTAGTGTCCATAACGGTCTTTCTCGTCACGGAACGGACGGATCATCTGCGAGTGGCACAAGAAACAACCTTCGCGGATGAATACATAACGTCCGGCCAACTCCAACGGCTTGTAAGGACGTACGCCATCACCTGGTTGCCAATCGCCGTCACCTGGCTCGCGTCCATACCCCAAGGTCTTATGTGCGGATGTAGCAGGATTCCACACTATCTTATCCATCGGGATTGCGTTGCCCTGCAGGTCTTTGTGTGAGGTTTTATTGAACGTACCATCAGCACTCGCCATACCGGTGTTAGGCAGGTAAAACAAGGGAACGATTTCCACAATACCGCCAATAGCAACTGCAATCGCGGTAAGGATGAACATCAGGAGCGTGTTGCGCTCGATCTTGTCCTGTAGCTTGGTTGAATAAATATGATCGTGATCAGACATGTTTTCTCCCCTTATGCTCTAGCTGTTGCAGCACTCACGCCGCGAGCAGCGTTCGCCTGACGAACAGTCATCACCACGTTGAACAGCATGATCCACGTGCCCAGATTGAAAATCGCACCGCCAACAGCACGCATCACATAGTATGGATGCATCGCCGACACGGATTCAACGAAGGTGTAGGTCAAAGTGCCGTACTCATCGTAATCACGCCACATCAGACCCTGCATAATGCCGGATACCCACATTGCCACGATGTAAACCACCGCACCAACCAAGGCTACCCAGAAGTGCACGTTCACCAGCTTGTCAGAATACATTTCGGTATTCCATAGCTTTTTAGTCATGTGGTACAGCGCACCGAAGGAAATCATAGACATCCAACCCAAGGCACCCGCATGCACGTGACCCACGGTCCAATCAGTATAGTGTGACAATGCATTTACTGTCTTGATCGCCATCACCGGACCGTCAAACGTAGACATCGCATAGAACGCCATCGCAGTCACCAGGAAGCGCAGGATGTAGTCGGTACGCAACTTGTCCCATGCACCGGACAAAGTCATCATACCGTTCATCGCACCACCCCAAGACGGGATGATCATCGCCAAGGAGACCGCCGCACCCAAGGAACCAGTCCAGTCAGGCAATGCAGTGTATTGCAAGTGGTGAGCGCCCAGCCATACGTAACCGAAAGTCAATGTCCAGAAGTGCAACACGGATAAGCGATACGAGAACACGGGACGACCCGATTGCTTTGGGATGAAGTAGTACATGATGCCGAGGAAACCGCCGGTCAGGTAGAAACCCACCGCATTGTGACCCCACCACCACTGAATCATGGCGTCTTGTACGCCAGAATAGATGGAATAAGAAGTTGCCCAATCCACAGGAATCGCCATGCTGTTGACCACGTGCAGATAGGTGATCATCACGATCATGCCCATCGTGAACCAGTTGGACACATAGATGTGCGATGTCTTGCGAATCGAGATGGACATGATGTAATTCAGTCCATACGACAGCCACACGACAGCGATCATGATATCAACCCACCATGGCAGCTCGGCATACTCTTTGCCCTGAGACAGACCCAGCGGCAGAGTAATCACAGCTAACACGATGATCAGGTTCCAACCCCAGAAGGTGAACCATGCCAGAGTATTGCTCCATAGCTTGGTCTGACCTGTGCGTTGCACGATGTAAAAACCCGTCGCCATCAACACACATCCACCGAATGCAAAAATCACCGCATTGGTATGCAGCGGACGCAAACGTCCGAAAGTGATTTCGGGGATATCAAAGTTCAAGAACGGGAACGCCAATTCCGATGCCACATACACACCGACCAACGTACCTACTACAGCGTAGATGACGGCTGCGATGGTGAACCATCGAACCACATCCATATCGTACTTTACTGGTGTCGCTTGATTAGCTTCCACAGTAGTCTCCTCCTCGAGCTAGTTAACAAACAAAGGCCAACACACCCTACTGCTGTCGGTGTGTCTAACGCACTTTTCCCTTACAGCTTTCCTAAAGCGCCGCAATAATCGCACAGCCATCGGCGACAAGTAAAGCCAAACTTAGTTCCAGAGCGAGGCATACCCAAGTGAAAGCCTCGGGTTAACTCGCTACTCAGGACCGAGTGCGATGCTAGGTAAAAATTCTGTGATGGAACTTGATGTACATCAAGTCTCGCCGACCTGCGGAAGTAGGTCATGCGGTTGCGGGAGACCATTGCAACAGCGCACTTCCCTGTGGAGCGGGTGAAGGGGATCGAACCCTCGTCGTAAGCTTGGGAAGCTTCTGCTCTACCATTGAGCTACACCCGCATGTAAAATGCAGCCGCATCTTAACATGGGCAATAAACCTAAAGTGATCTCGGTCTGTATCAATGGCTCAACTCAGCAGCTTGAACCTCCCATCAGTGTCGCCGATTTGATTCAACGCATGGCATTGTCCGGCAAACGTGTCGCACTCGAGCGCAATGGGGAAATTGTTCCACGCAGTCGATTCTCCGAGCAATTTCTGATCGATGGCGATAAGCTGGAAATCATCGCCGCAGTCGGCGGCGGCTAAACCACGTACACATAAAACATAACATCATGAACAACGACAACCTGATTCTGGGCGGCAAGCCCTATTCCTCACGCCTGATCGTCGGCACCGGAAAATATAAGGACTTTGCCGAAACACGTGCCGCGGTGGACGCCAGCGGTGCCGAAATCATCACCGTCGCCATTCGTCGTGTAAATATCGGCCAAAATGCGGGGGACGCCAACCTGCTGGATTTCCTTCCCCCAGAAAAATTCACTTATCTCCCTAACACAGCCGGCTGCTACAGCGCCGAAGAGGCGGTGCGTACTCTGCGCTTGGCGCGTGAGTTGTTAGATGGGCACAGCCTCGTCAAGTTAGAAGTACTCGGCGATCAGCAATCTCTCTATCCCAATGTGATCGAGACACTCTCCGCCGCCAAGACGCTGGTCGCAGAAGGCTTCCAAGTGATGGTGTATACCTCGGACGACCCCATCATCGCCAAACAGTTGGAGGATATCGGCTGCATCGCCGTCATGCCGCTGGCCTCGCTGATCGGCTCCGGCATGGGCATCCTCAACCCATGGAATCTGCAACTCATCCGCGAACGCGTACGCATTCCCGTGTTGGTAGATGCTGGGGTGGGCACGGCCTCGGACGCAGCCATCGCTATGGAATTGGGGTGCGATGGCGTATTGATGAACACCGCGATCGCTGCCGCACAAAATCCTGTTCTCATGGCCTCCGCCATGAACAAAGCAGTCAAAGCGGGACGCGAAGCTTTTCTTGCCGGGCGCATGCCGCGCAAACTGTACAGCGCCATCCCCAGCTCCCCCACCTCCGGCTTGATCGGCAAGGTCTGATGGAACATCGCCACATTCGCAGCTATGTGCTACGCCAAGGTCGTGTGTCGGTTGCGCAACAACGAGCCGTCGATACCTTGTTACCCCGCTTCGGCATCCACTATATCGCACGGCCAATTGACCTCTTCCAAGCATTTGGCCGCACGGCGCCCAAAATATTGGAGATCGGCTTCGGTATGGGGGATAGTACAGCCGTCATCGCGCAAGCCCATCCCGAGAACGACTATCTGGCATTGGAAGTACATACACCTGGCGTAGGCAATCTGCTCAAGCTCATTGATGAACAGCAATTAAAGAACGTCCGCATCATGCAGCACGATGCTGTGGAAGTACTGCGCGACATGATTGTGGACGGCTCGCTGGATGGCGTGCACATCTTCTTCCCAGATCCTTGGCACAAGGCGCGTCATAACAAGCGCCGCCTGATCCAGCCCCCCTTCGTTGCACAACTGGTGCACAAACTCAAACCCGGTGCTTACATGCATGTTGCTACCGACTGGCAGGATTATGCCGAACAGGTTCTCGCCGTATTGAGTGCCGAACCTCGCCTACAGAACACCGTGACTGATTATGCACCGCGCCCTGATTACCGCCCGCTCACCAAATTCGAACAGCGTGGATTAAAGCTAGGGCACGGGGTGTGGGATATGATATTCACCCGCAAAAACAGCGCTTGATTTCCAGTACCATTTCGCTGGTAGAATCGCGAGCGCAAAAATCCCTACAACCCTACTTATTTCGTACTAAGGAGTCCCCATGAAACACATCGCCACACTGACATGTTTGTTGCTGAGCCTCATCGCCGCCCCCGCCTTCGCCATCCCAAGTAATGATTGCGCGGCCAAAAGTGCAAAGGTCAAACCTGAAGAACAAGATGATTTCATGAAGTCCTGCCTAGCACAGGCTGCTTCTCCCTCCAACGTCAAAGAAGCCAAACAAAAACACAAAGGCGCACTGTGCGAGCAAAATGCCAAGAACAAAAAACTACAAGGCGGGGACAAAGCCAACTACCAAGCGAATTGCATGAACAAGAACGAGGCAGCTGTTGTTGCCAGCGCACAGCCTCAAAACAGCAGTGAGCCTGCGCATAAATCAACATCGACAGACAGCTCGAAGAGCGCGCCACATAAAGCCGCTTCCAAGAAATCTGTGGCAAAGAAAGAAAAAGCGCCCAAGAAAGCCAAAGAGCACAAAAAATCTGCCCAGAAGAAAGCAAAGCCAGCCGCCCAAGCATCAGGGTCTATCGAAGGCCTGTAATCTAAATCACTTCGTGCAGAAAAATCTGCAGCAAATCATTCAGAAAACGTCGCCCCACTTCAGTCGGGGCGATTTTTTTCGCCCCATGCACTAGCAAACCTTTCTGTTCTGCTAACTCCAGTTCGCGCCGTATCAGCAGCAGGGGCAGGCTGGTACGTTCCTGAAACAGTGACTCGTCGAAACCGCTGTTCAGGCGCAAGGCGTTCATCATGAACTCGAAGGCAAGATCGTCTTTGTTCAACGCCTGTTCATCCTGCACCTGAGCGCCTTTAGCGACGCTATCCATATAGGTTTGCGGTTGCTTGTGACGCGCTTGACGGATCACCTTGTCGTGAAAACTCAATTTACTGTGCGCGCCCGCGCCGATGCCGAGGTAATCGCCGAACTGCCAGTAATTCAGGTTATGGCGCGACTGCTTGCCGGGTTGGGCGAACGCCGAAGTCTCGTAATGCTCGTAACCGTGGGCGGCGAGCAATTCCTCAATATCCTGCTGCATCTCGCTGCTCGCATCGTCGTCCGGCAGAGGCGGAGGATTGAGATGAAACAGCGTATTCGGCTCTAGCGTCAGGTGATAACAGGATAGATGCTGCGGTGCGAACGCCAAGGCCGTCTGCACATCCTGTAGCGCCTGTTCCAGCGACTGCTGCGGCAACGCATACATCAGATCGAGATTGATATTATCGAAATGCTGCTGCGCGATTTCGATCGCACGCTTCGCCTCGTCGCCGGAGTGGATGCGCCCCAAAGCTTGCAGGTGCGTATCGCTGAAACTCTGGATGCCCAGCGACAGCCGGTTCACCCCCGCATCGCGGAACGCGGCGAACTTGTCCGCTTCCACCGTGCCGGGATTCGCTTCAAGCGTGATCTCAGCCTCATGCGCCAGCGGCAACAGCATCCGCACCTGCGTCAGCAACCGCGTCAGCGCAGCGCCCGACAGCAGGCTGGGCGTACCGCCGCCGATAAAGATGGAATAGATCTTGCGTCCCCAAATCAAGGGCAGCGCCGATTCCAAATCGCGCAGCAAGGCATCGACATAAGCCTGCTCCGGCAGACCGCCGCGCGCCTCATGCGAATTGAAATCGCAATATGGACATTTGCGCACGCACCAAGGAATGTGGATATATAAAGAAAGCGGCGGCAATGCCTGAAAATTCACTGGCTGCGATTGCAGACCGAACGGTTGCAGGACTTGGGCAGCCACGATCAGTGATTGAGTTTCAGTTTTTGCAGCAGGATTTTCAACGCCTGGCGCGATGACTGATCTGTGCCTTCTCGTCATGCGTGAGTTCGGCCGCAGTCTTGCCGAATTGTGGCAGCCAGAACATCGAATCGTAGCCAAAACCGCCGTCTCCGCGTTCTGTGTTGAAAATTTCGCCGTGCCATTCACCCTCGGCGATCAGCGGTTGCGGATCGTTGGCATGGCGCACTAGCACCAGCACGCAGTAATAGTGCGCACGGCGGTCGACCACGTCTTGCATCTCGTGCAGCAGCTTCTCGTTATTGCGCGCATCGGACTTCGGATTGTCGCCAGCGTAGCGCGCCGAGATCACACCGGGCGCACCGCCCAATGCTTCGACACAGATCCCAGAGTCGTCCGCCAATGCAGGCAGGCCGCTGGCATGACTGACATGGCGCGCCTTGTCCAACGCGTTCTCGACGAAAGTACAGTGCGGTTCTTCGGCTTCAGAGATGCCGAGTTGCGCTTGTGTCAGCACCTCGATCCCCAACGGCGCCAGCATGCGCTGGAACTCGCGCAGCTTGCCTTGGTTATTGGAAGCGATGACCAGCTTATTCATTGCGCAAGTGCCTTGCGCTGCATCTCAGTCAGTTGTGCGATGCCGTTCTTCGCCAGTTCCAGCAGCGTATCCATCTCCTCGCGCGAGAAGGGATGACCTTCCGCCGTTCCCTGCACTTCGACGAAGTGGCCGCTGCCCAGCATCACCACGTTCATATCGGTGTCGCAAGCGGAGTCTTCGAGGTAATCAAGGTCGAGCACCGGCGTGCCTTGGTAGATACCGACCGAGATGGCGGCAATGGAATCCCGCAGCGGATTCTCTTTCATCACCCCTTTCTGCATCAGGCTGGTCACCGCATCGTGCAGCGCCACGTAAGCGCCGGTGATGCTAGCAGTACGCGTGCCGCCGTCAGCCTGGATCACGTCGCAGTCCAGCGTGATGGTGCGTTCGCCGAGTTTGCCGAGATCGACCACGGCGCGCAGGCTGCGTCCGATCAGACGCTGGATCTCCTGCGTGCGACCGGATTGTTTGCCCTTGGCCGCCTCGCGCTCATGCGTTCGCCAGTGGAGCGGGGCAGCATGCCGTATTCGGCCGTCACCCAGCCTTCGCCACTGCCCTTCTTGTGCGGCGGCACGCGCTCTTCCACGCTGGCGGTGCAGATGACTTTGGTGTCGCCGCACTCGATGAGTACCGAACCCTCGGCGTGTTTGGTGTAATGACGGGTGATACGGATAGCACGCAGCTGATCTGGCTTACGCTGACTGGGACGCATAACAGAAACCTCGGAAGTAATAAAGGAACGACGCGGATTATAGCGTGCAGATCAAGGTGCTGGGCGCTCGTCCAGCATGATGCACACAGGCACTTCAGTAGCATGTTCGCTCTCGTGTTCGCTCAGTCGCGCTACCACGGCCGTCGTATTGTCAGCACGTGCCGCCTCGCGCAATACGGCTGCGACCACCAGCTCATCCAGCCGGTCCGACAGCACAGGCACAGAAGATAGTTTTGACATCTCCTCGTCGGTCAGCGGACTCCAGAAACCGTCGCTACACAATAACAAGGTATCCCCGGCTTGCACTGCATTCGGTTGTGAGACATCGACATAGAACATATCCTCCACACCGCCCAGACAGTTGGTGATCTTATTGCGATCCGGATGCGTCTTCATCTCGTCCACACTGATGATGCCCCAGTCCGCCCATTGCTGCACCACAGAGTGATCGTGCGTCACCTCTGCCACCGCATCACCGCGCAACAAGTAAAAGCGCGAATCGCCCGCATGCGCCCACCACATCTGTCCGTCTTGCACTAATGCCACAACACAGGTCGTTCCGGGATTGCCGCCCAGTTGTTGCTCGCGCGCATAGTCGAAGATGGCATCGTGGCCCGCACGCATCGTGGCGCGCAAGAACACTTCCGGCTCTTTCACTTTGCTTTGCTCAAGACGTCCGAACGCTCGCATAAAAGTGAGTACGGCGATCTGTGCCGCAATTTCACCATGCAGATGCCCGCCCATGCCGTCAGCCAGCACGAGTAACAGCGCGTCATTGGTATAGGCGTATCCAACACGGTCTTGGTTATACTTGCGACCGCCGATGTGGTTGGCCTGATGAACTGCGAACTTCATCTTCTCCCTAAGTATTTATACACCCGATGTCCCCCGGGAAGCGGCTACGAGGTGCAATCGTAATATAATGCGCCGCATTCAGCCCGTGTTTTTTCCACCTCACTCGGAGTCCCTAATGATCTACAGCATGACAGGCTTTGCTGCCGTCGCCGCCGAACTGGATTCTGGCTCACTCACCTTGGAGTTGCGCTCGGTCAATCACCGCTACCTCGACCTGCAAATACGCATGCCGGAAGAGCTTCGCGCACAAGAGCCCACTTTGCGTGAGGCTATTGCGGCGCAAATGAGCCGGGGCAAAGTAGAATGCCGCATCAACCTCGCCTCGCGCCAATCCACACAGGAACCCGCGCGCTTAAATCAGGACATGCTACGCCAGCTTGCTCTGTGGAGCGCGCAGGTGCGCGAAAAGTTGCCGGACACACGCGAACTGAGTGTTGCTGAGGTTTTACACTGGAGCGGCGTCTTGGAAAGTCCAGCTCTCTCCGCCGAAACCTTACATACGACTCTGCATACCTTGTTGCAGCAGGCATTAAAGGACTTTGCTGCCGCACGCCAACGCGAGGGTGAGAAACTCAAAGCATTTTTGCTAGAACGGGTGACACAGATCGAAACGCTACGCATCGCCATCTCCCCGCGCATCCCCGATGCCATCGCTGCCTATGAAAACAAGCTGCGCGCACGACTGCTGGATGCGCTGGGTAGCGAAGACGACGAACGCGTACGTCAAGAGATCACCCTATACGCCAGCAAGATCGATGTGGACGAAGAATTATCACGCTTGCAGACCCATCTCACCGAAGTACAGCGTGTGCTGAGTAAAGGCGGCGCCGTCGGCAAGCGTCTGGATTTCCTCATGCAGGAACTGCACCGCGAAGCCAATACTTTGGGCTCGAAAGCCGTGGATACGGAAGTCTCGCGTAGTGCGATGGAAATGAAGATACTCATTGAGCAGATGCGCGAGCAAGTACAGAACATCGAATAGGAGAAACAGTATGTCCGGCAATCTTTTCATCATCAGCGCGCCCTCCGGTGCGGGCAAGACCAGCTTAGTCAGCGCACTGCTGAAAAACAACAAACAGATCGCGCTTTCCATCTCCTACACCACACGCGCCCCGCGCCCAGGTGAAACCGATGGCACGGAATATCATTTCGTCGGTCGCGACACATTTCTGCAGATGGCTCAGCACGGGGATTTTTTGGAAAGTGCCGAGGTATATGGCAACTTATATGGCACTTCGCAATCATGGATAAAAAAGGAACTGGCCTCTGGTCGTGACATCCTGCTGGAGATCGACTGGCAAGGCGCAGCACAAGTCCGCAAGTTGATGCCACAAACCGTCTCGATTTTCATCCTGCCACCTTCACTATCCGCACTGGAATCCCGCCTGAAAGGGCGCGGGCAGGATAGCGCCGAGGTCATCGCACACCGTCTGCACGCGGCACAAGAAGACATCTCGCATGTCGCCGAGTTCGACTATGTTATTATCAACGACAAGCTGGACGAGGCATTGCGGCAACTGGAGGCGATAGTCATCGCCATCGGGTTGCGTCGCGACAGCCAGCTTTCACGTCACGCAACTCTCGTTAATCAATTGCACGCATAGGAGCACACCATGGCACGTATCACCGTCGAAGATTGCATGAAGTACATCCCTAACCGTTTCGAGCTGACGCTGGCTGCTGCCTATCGCGCACGCCAGTTGGCCAACGGCGCAGGCTATCTGGTCGAAAACAGCAAAGACAAGCCCACCGTCGTTGCCCTGCGTGAGATCAGCGAAGGCAAGGTCGGCATCGAGATACTGAATCGCGGAATGGCCTGATTGTGCACCGCCGGGATGCTCCGGCGGACTTCCCATCACATGCCCTATGCCGCAGACAGATGCCGAAATACTCCTGCAAGAGGTCTCCGCCTATCTAAAGCCTAAGGATGTGGCGCAGATCGAATCTGCGCTCGCCTTCAGCCGCAACGCGCATCAGGGACAATTGCGCCAGTCCGGCGATCCCTACATCACGCATCCCATCGCCGTCGCACGCATCCTCACCCCGCTACACCTAGATGTTCAAGCCGTCACAGCCGCATTGCTACACGATGTGGCAGAAGATACCGACGTCACGATCGAGCAGGTCGCGGAGCAATTCGGCAAACCCGTCGCTGAGCTGGTAGATGGTCTGAGTAAATTAGATAAGCTGCAATTCGAGACCAAAGAAGATGCGCAAGCGGAGAACTTCCGCAAGATGTTGATGGCCATGGCGCGCGATGTGCGCGTCATCCTCATCAAGCTGGCTGACCGCTTGCACAATATGCGCACACTGGATTCGGTGTCGAAGGAAAAAAGCGAACGCATCGCCCGCGAAACGATGGACATCTATGCGCCTATCGCAAACCGTTTGGGATTGAACACGCTGTATCAGGAACTGGAAGACCTCAGCTTTAAATATCTGCATCCAAATCGCTATGCAGTCTTGTCGAAAGCGCTGAAAGTCGCACGCGGTAACCGGCGCGAAGTCGTCAGCAAGATACTGGAATCCATACGCCAGCGCCTAGATGAGAACCATATCAAGGCAGAAGTGCGCGGGCGCGAAAAGCATCTCTACGGCATATACCAAAAGATGCAATCCAAATCGCTAGCCTTCTCGCAGGTGCTGGATATCTACGGCTTCCGCATCCTGGTCGAAGATGTCCCCTCGTGTTACTTCGCTCTGGGTGTTCTGCACGGTCTCTACAAACCTTTCCCCGGCAAGTTCAAGGACTACATCGCCATCCCTAAAGCCAACGGGTATCAGTCGCTGCACACCGCGCTATTCGGCCCTTTCGGCACCCCCATCGAAGTGCAGATACGCACTCACGAAATGAACAAGCTGGCGGAAAGTGGCGTGGCCTCACACTGGCTATATAAATCTTCCGAGGCACAGATCAATGAATTGCACCAAAAGACACACCAGTGGCTGCAAAGCCTGTTAGAAAGCCTCGCACAAAGTGGCGATTCGGTCGAATTCCTAGAGCATCTGAAGATCGATCTGTTCCCAGATGAAGTCTATGTGTTCTCCCCCAAGGGCAAAATATTTGCCTTACCACGCGGCGCGACGACAGTAGATTTTGCCTACAGCGTACACACTGACATCGGCAATCGCTGTGTCGCCGCCAAGGTCAATGCCGAGCTCGTCCCATTGCGCACTGAATTGCGCAATGGCGATCGTGTCGAGATCGTGATCGCCCCACTCGCTCACCCGAACCCCGCTTGGCTGAGCTATGTCGTCACCAGCAAGGCAAGAGGTGAGATCCGTCACGCGCTTAAAACCATGCATTTGGAGGAATCCTCCAAACTGGGAGAGCGTCTGCTCAGTCAAGCACTCAATTCTCTCGGTCTTAAACTGCATGACATCGAAGACATCCGCTGGGAGCGAGTTCTGAAAGAGACAGGGGCTAAATCACGGCAAGATATCTACGCCGACATCGGCCTGGGGCGTCGCCTGAACATGGTCATCGCGCGCCAGCTCGCCAAGCTCAACGAGGGCGACGGTAACAAAACGGATTCCAACTCCAGCGGAGTCATCACGCTACTCGGCACCGAAGGTATGGCGGTGCAATATGCCAAGTGCTGCCGCCCTATTCCTGGCGATCCCATCATTGGTGTCATCAAGAGTGGGCAGGGGCTCATCGTGCACACGCATGATTGTCCTTCGTTGCGAAAAGGTCGCAATAATAGTGAAGAATGGATGGATGTCGTCTGGGATAAGAGCATCAATAAACTGTTCGAGGTGAGCATCAAGCTCATCGTCGCCAATCAACGTGGGGTGCTCGCCAAGGTCGCCGCATCCATCGCGGACGCAGAGTCCAACATCGAAAACGTTCACTTCACCAGCGAGGGAGAATACACCGCCCTCTATTTCACCTTGCAAGTTAGTAATCGTCCGCATCTTGCAAGCGTCTTGCGCGGTCTGCGCAAGATTCCTGAGGTGATCCGCATCTCACGGATCAAGAGCATTCCGGTCTGATCTCCCATCGGACGGCGCAATCTCGCCACCGAATCTTTTGAGCACCGCCAACATCGCAGCGGCCTTGTCCAGCGTCTCCTGATACTCGGCCTCACATTGCGAGTCGGCAACAATGCCACCGCCCGCCCAGCAGTGGATCTCATCCTGTGTATAGACCAGCGTACGGATGGCGATATTGGTATCCATGTTGTGATCGAATCCGATATAGCCGATCGCTCCGCAATACAGGCCCCGCGGATACGTCTCAAGCTGTTCGATGATCTCCATCGCGCGGCGCTTGGGAGCGCCGGTGATCGAGCCGCCGGGGAAGCAGTCGCGTAGCACATCGAGTGCATCGCGCCCATCCGCCAGCTTCCCTTCCACTGTGCTGACCAAGTGATGCACATTGGCAAAGCTTTCCACCTCGAATAATGTGGGGGTACGCACCGAACCGGGTTCGCAATTCTTGCTGATATCGTTACGCAACAGGTCGACGATCATCAGGTTTTCCGCGCGGTCTTTCGGATGCTGGCGCAACTCCTCTGCCGAGCGCACATCTTCTACCGCATCGATATTGCGCGCCCGCGTCCCCTTGATCGGCTTGGTTTGCACTCTGCCCTGCTGCACACGCAGGAATCGCTCGGGGGAAGCGCATAGAATCTGCGCCTGAGGCCAATCTAAGAATGCCGAATAGGGCGCCGGACTCAAGCCGCGCAGTTCAAGATAAGCGGCATAAGCATCACCGGATGCACCCACCGAAAAGCGTTGCGCAAGATTGACCTGATAGCAATCCCCCTCGCGCAAGTAATGCATCACCACATCGTATGCTTCTCGGTAAGCCGTATAAGTGAGGCTGGAGGTGACGGCTCCGTGCACTTCAAATGCCATTTCCTTGCCCACTGAAAGCGAAATCGCACTTAGTCGCTCCAGTATCTGCGGTAACACCGTTTCCGTTTCTGCATAGCGTTGTCGCGATACCAAGCGCGCACATCGCTCCTGATGATCGATGACGATAGACCAGTCATAGATACCGATTGCCATGTCTGGCATTTGATTTTGATAATGAGCGCCATCGCCAATGGGATGATAGCGACGTCCAAGGTCATAGCTCCAGAAACCGAGTGCACCTCCCGCAAAAGGAACCCCCGGTACCGGCATGATGGGCACACCCAGTTGCTCTCGCAGTAAGCTCAGAGGATCGCCCACTGCAACACGCATCTCCGAACCGTCACGGATCTCTGTGCACTCCCCTTGCGTACTCAGCGTAACCACAGGTCGCGCAACGAGGATGTCATAGCGATCACTACCCGCGCTATCCAGCCATGCAGCCCATGGTAAATCGCGGATTGCTGCGAAGTAGGCACTGGCATCGGATTGATAAGGGAGCGGCGTGCTGTACAACATCAATGATAAAATCGCATCAAGTTCATAAAGGGAAAGTCTCGCATGACCACCATCGTCGCTGTCAGAAAAAATGGATATGCTGCTATCGCCGCTGATACCTTGACCACCTTCGGAAATACACGTCTGCACGCCACTCAAGATGCCTCACACGACAAAATACTACGTATCGGCGACAGCTATATCGGCGTTTGCGGTAGCGCTGCGCACCATCTGGTACTGACCAGCCTGCTTGCCAAAACACCTGACGTGCAGCTTAACAGCAAGGCCGCAATCTTTGAAACCTTCCGCAAACTCCACCCGATCCTGAAGGAAGAGTGCTTCTTGAATCCCAAGGAAGACGAGGAGGATCCCTATGAATCCAGCCAGATCACAGCGTTGATCGCCAATACCAACGGCATCTTTGCCATCTACTCGATGCGGGAGGTTTTCGAGTACACCCGATTCTGGGCCATCGGCTCGGGACATGAATTTGCCCTTGGAGCCATGCATCAGATTTACGCGCAAAGCTCTGATGCCGGGGAAATCGCGCAGGCTGGTGTTGAAACAGGAATCGCTTTCGACAAGAACAGTGATGCCCCCATCACCTCATACCAAATCAAATTAGGTTAAACATCACGTTTTTCTTGGTCTATTTTTATTTTCAAGAATAAAAATCACAGGAAAAGTGGGACAGTTTTTTTTGGAGGGTGCAAATCCCTCCACTGATTTGGATGATTATCTGCCACCTGATTTGGCAGAGGGCACGAACCCCTCCACTCATTCGCGGCTAAAATTTCCGAACTTGCCGTTGTCAGATAGCGGTGCGAGCCTTTGCACTACGCAGACCACTACGATACGCCAAGCAAAATACCGTACGTTTCTTAGAGGGGACAAAACCCCTCGCACTTTTTCAAGTGCGAAAACAAATACAACCAAGCCTGTCCGGCTCGCTATCCGACAACCGTGAATCAGCCCCTGTACCGCCTAATCGGGGCCGCCTTCACAGCCTCCCACCACATTAGTTCGGCTTGCTGATGCCGGGTGTGGGGAAAGGCCAAGTCGCAGCCGGACGCACAGGAGCTGGAGCAGAAGGCGCCAATGTCGCAGCCGGGGCTGTAACAGGCTTAGCTGCCACTACTGGCTTCTTAGCAACGGCCTTTTTAGCGGCTGGCTTCTTAGCTGCTACTTTTTTGGCTGCTGGCTTTTTAGCAACGGCCTTTTTAGCGGCTGGCTTCTTAGCTGCTACTTTTTTGGCTGCTGGCTTTTTAGCAACGGCCTTTTTAGCGGCTGGCTTCTTAGCTGCTACTTTTTTGGCTGCTGGCTTTTTAGCAACGGCCTTTTTAGCGGCTGGCTTCTTAGCTGCTACTTTTTTGGCTGCTGGCTTTTTAGCAACGGCCTTTTTAGCGGCTGGCTTCTTAGCTGCTACTTTTTTGGCTGCTGGCTTTTTAGCAACGGCCTTTTTAGCGGCTGGCTTCTTAGCTGCTACTTTTTTGGCTGCTGGCTTTTTAGCAACGGCCTTTTTAGCGGCTGGCTTCTTAGCTGCTACTTTTTTGGCTGCTGGTTTCTTAGCTGCCGCTTTTTTTGCTGATTTAGCTTTCTTTGCTGCTACCATTTCAACCTCCTTAGTGGTGAAAGTTAACAAAAAATAACCCAACTACTGAACAACTACTACACCTTCATCACGCCGCAAGCGGCATGGCTGAAGCTCTTGCAACAGAGGCTGCCGAAGCAGCCTCTATCAACGATCTAATCCCAAGACAATGCACCGCCTGTTTGGTATTCCGTCACTCGCGTCTCAAAAAAGTTCTTCTCTTTCTTGAGGTCAATCATCTCGGCCATCCACGGGAACGGATTTGTCGCGCCTTGGTACAACACATCGATACCAATCTGCTGGCAACGACGGTTAGCAATGAAGCGCAGATACTCTTTGAACATACCCGCGTTCAATCCCAGCACGCCGCGCGGCATGGTGTCCTCGGCATAGCGATATTCCAATTCCACACCTTTCTGGATCAACCCGCGTATTTCTTCGCGGAACTCAGATGTCCACAGATGTGGATTTTCGTTTTTAATCGTATTGATGACATCCACACCGAAGTTCAGGTGCATGGATTCATCGCGCAGGATGTATTGATATTGCTCGGCCGCACCCGTCATCTTGTTCTGACGACCCAGCGCCAGTATCTGCACAAAACCAACATAGAAGAACAGCCCCTCCATGATGCAGGCAAACACGATCAGGCTTCGCAATAACTTTTGGTCATTTTCCGGCGTACCGGTCTTGAATTCCGGATTGGTCAACACGTCGATAAAGGGCAACAAGAACTCATCCTTGTCACGAATGCTTTGCACCTCGTGGTACATATTGAACACTTCACCCTCGTCCAGTCCCAGACTTTCCACGATGTACTGATAAGCATGGGTATGGATCGCTTCTTCAAACGCTTGGCGCAGCAGGAACTGGCGGCATTCTGGGTTGGTGATATGACGGTATGTGCCGAGCGCGATATTGTTCGCCGCCAAGCTATCGGCGGTCGTAAAGAAACCCAAGTTGCGCTTGACCAAACGACGTTCGTCATCGGTCAGGCCATTTGGACTCTTCCACAGAGCAATATCGGCTGACATGTTGATCTCTTGCGGCATCCAATGATTGGCGCACCCTGCAAGATATTTTTCCCATGCCCATTTGTACTTGAACGGCACCAGCTGATTGACATCAGCATTGCTATTGATAATGCGCTTGTCTTCCACACGAATACGCCCAGATGAAACCGAGGCGATCGTATAAGTGTGCTCATCTGCCACCTTGCTCATGGCGACATCCATTGATGCCATACGCACGCCGGCCATAGCGGCGGTTTGCGTCATATCGTCTTCAAAATTCAGCATGTTCAGTCCTTTACCACCAAGTGCCCGTCACCTAGACGAACTATTTGTCTCATCGACAATCTTTTCAAACTGCCCGCACTCGCCCTACTGACAAGCCTCACATTCCGGATTGTCGATAGAACAAAATTTCGCCTCTTCCACCACAGGTGCCGCCAACATGCCGCCCGCGTCGCCATCGCTAGAGACTGCGTTTAAGGAGCCAGCGCGAGAGGTAGATTTTTCTGCCGAGGTCGCCCCCAAAGTACGCAGGTAATAGGTCGTCTTCAAGCCCCGCAGCCATGCCATCCGATATGTTTCGTCCAATTTCCGCCCCGAAACCCCTGACATATAGATATTCAGTGACTGCGCTTGATCGATCCATTTCTGACGACGCGCCGCCGCTTCGATCAACCATTTAGGCTCCACCTCAAAGGCAGTCGCATACAGACCTCGCAACTCCGACGGGATCCGATCAATCTTGGCCAAACTACCATCAAAATATTTAAGATCGGCGATCATCACCTCATCCCACAAGCCCAACGCCTTCAGGTCATTCACCAGATGATCATTGATCATGGTGAACTCACCAGACAGATTCGATTTAACAAAAATGTTCTGATAGGTCGGCTCAATGCTGGCGGACACACCAACGATATTGGAAATGGTCGCTGTCGGCGCGATAGCGACACAATTCGAGTTGCGCATGCCATGTTGCGCAATACGCCCACGCAACGACTGCCAATCCAAGGTGACCGAATCATCCAGCTCGACATAGCCGCCACGCGCCTTGCGCAGCAAATCCACCGTATCGTGCGGCAACATCCCCTTGTCCCACAGGCTACCTCGATAGCTGGAGTAGCGACCACGTTCTTCGGCCAACTCGGTGGATGCCCAATAGGCGTAATAGCACACCGCTTCCATCGAACGATCCGCGAATTCAACTGCCGTTTCCGAAGAATAAGGCACGCGCAACTCGTGCAGCGCATCTTGGAAGCCCATAATGCCCATGCCTACCGGCCGATGCTTCAGATTGGCATCCCGTGCTTTTTTCACCGCGTAGTAATTGATGTCGATCACGTTATCCAACATACGCATCGCCGTACGTACTGTGCGCTGCAGCTTGACATGATCCAGCTGGCCGAATTTTTCATGCCCTTTCGGATGCAAGTGCGCCGCCAGATTGACCGAACCCAGATTGCACACAGCGATCTCGGATTCGGAAGTATTCAAGGTGATCTCTGTGCACAGATTTGAACTGTGTACCACACCAACATGCTGCTGCGGACTGCGTATATTGCACGGATCTTTAAACGTGATCCATGGATGTCCAGTCTCAAACAGCATGGTCAACATCTTGCGCCACAAGGATTGCGCCGGAATCTTTTTGAACAGCTTGAGTTCACCGCTAGCGACCTTGGCCTCATAGCCCAAATAAGCCACCTCAAACTCCGCACCAAACTTGTCGTGCAAGTCAGGGCAAGTCGACGGCGAGAACAATGTCCACTCCGCCCCTTCCATCACCCGTTTCATGAACAGATCCGGAATCCAGTTGGCCGTATTCATATCATGCGTACGACGACGATCATCGCCCGTGTTCTTGCGCAACTCCATGAACTCTTCGATATCCAGATGCCAAGTCTCCAAATAGGCGCACACCGCCCCTTTGCGCTTACCGCCCTGATTCACCGCCACCGCCGTATCGTTCACCACCTTAAGGAAAGGCACGACGCCCTGCGACTTGCCGTTGGTACCCTTGATGTGACTACCCAGTGCGCGCACATTAGTCCAGTCATTGCCAAGCCCACCCGCAAACTTGGACAGCAGGGCATTCTCTTTCAGCGCCTCGTAGATGCCATCCAGATCATCGGCCACCGTCGTCAGATAGCACGAAGACAGTTGCGAGCGACGCGTACCCGAATTAAACAAGGTGGGCGTCGAGCTCATGAAATCGAAACTCGACAACAAGCGATAAAACTCGATGGCGCGCGCTTCGCGATCGATCTCCTTCAGACTCAGACCCATCGCCACGCGCATGAAGAACGCTTGCGGCAATTCGATACGATTGCCATCCACATGCAAAAAATAACGGTCATACAACGTTTGCAATCCAAGGTAGTTGAATTGCAGATCACGACTGGCATCCAATTCCCTGCTTAGACGCTCCAAGTCAAAGCGCCCCAACTCTTCATCCAATAACTCAGCCTCGATGCCACGCTTGATGAACTTCGGGAAATACTCAGCATAACGCACCGACATGTCAGCCTGCGTCACCGCCTCACCCAAGATCTCGCAGCATATATTATTCAGAAGCAACCGCGCAGTGACATAACCGTATGCCGGATCCTGCTCGATCAAGGAACGCGCGGACAGAATGGCGCACTTGCGCACCTCCTCGATGGGCACACCATCATACAAATCCTTTAGAGTACGCTTAAGTATCAGCTGTACGTCAACCGCTTTACCCAAGCCAACGCTGGCCGACTCAATCAGCCCCACCAATCCCGCCACATCCAACGGACGGGACACACCACCATCCTTCACATTCAGCACGGGCGCAACTTCGACTTCTTTTTTACTCTTTGCACGCTCTTGCGTACGCTGCTCACGATATAGAACATAAGAACGAGCAACATCATGCTCGCCAGAGCGCATCAACGACAACTCGACTTGATCTTGAATATCCTCGATATGCAAAGTGCCGCCATGCGGCTGACGACGAACCATCGCGCCCACCACATTCGCAGTCAACTGTTCGACCAATTCCCGCACACGCGCCGACGCCGCACCCTGCCCGCCATTGACAGCGATGAATGCCTTGGTGACCGCAATAGCAATCTTCGCCGGCTCGAACGACACTACCGAGCCGTTACGACGAATCACCTTGTATTGATCTAAAGGAAGACTAACGGAAGAGGCGACAGACTCAGAATCTTGATGCACAAGCATGGCTGGAACAACAGTAGAAACACTATCAGAAGCAAGCAACATATATACAACTCCCCTTGTGCGCTTGGGCCGAATCAAGCAAAACACCCAATTCAGCCAGAAAACGAAAACCACTACATCTAGTGGTCGGACACCTGAATTTGGACTAATTCTAGTGCATCACTGGATTTATGCAAGTAGTATTTTGGCCTATATCTTTATTCTTCTCGACGAAAGATTCTGCGATGCAAAATCCATCTCAATCCAACCCAGATAAGTACCTATTCCAATCGAAAAACGGCCCCGGATCGGTCTTGCGCCCAGGGGCAATATCGGCATGTCCGGCGATGTGGCGTATCGGATAGGAACGTTTGAGGCACCGTGTCAGCCTTAGCAAGGCGGCATATTGACGGCTATCGAACGCAACGAAGTCGCTCCCCTCAAGTTCAATACCGATCGAAAAATCATTGCAACGCCGACGTCCGCCCCATTCCGACACCCCTGCATGCCATGCGCGCTTGTGGCAAGAAGCGAATTGCACGATCTGTCCATCGCGGCGTATCAAAAAATGCGAAGAGACTTTGACCCCCTTCAGCTGTGCGTAATAAGGGTGCGCATCGTTATCCAAAGTGTTGGTGAAGAGTTGTTCGATCCCCCGACCGCCAAACTCATCGGGGGGGAGGCTGATGTTATGGATGACCAGCAATTCGACGGGGGTGCAGGCGGGGCGAGCGTCATAATTAGGAGAGGGCACCCGGCGCACCCCGCTTAGCCAACCTTGCGCATTCAGTTTCAATCGACTTTGTCCTTATCTGTGATCGACAGGCGTTCCATGCGATAGCGCAAGGCACGGAAGGTCACTCCAAGTATCTTGGCGGCGGCGGTACGATTGAAGTGCGTCTGGTGCAATGCCTCCAGAATAGCTTCGCGCTCAAGGCGATCCAGATAGTCGGTGAGCGGATACTTGCCGGAACCACCGCCGAGCTCGCCTTGCATCAATTGCACAGGGGTCAGTTGCAGGTCTGCCGGCGCTATCAGCCCCTCTTGACAGAGCGTCAAGGCGCGCTCGATCACGTTCTCTAACTCCCGCACATTGCCGGGAAATGCGTATTCGGACAAGGCCTTCAAGGCCGCACTGGAAAATCGCACAGTTGATTTCCCCCGTAGACGCTCCAATATCTGACTGGCGATCTGCGGCACATCTTCCCGTAACTCACGTAACGACGGCATCGGCAGGGAGATGACGTTCAAGCGGTAATAGAGATCCTGACGGAACGTACCCTGTTGCACACATTTGGCTAGATCATGATGGGTGGCGCTGAGGATGCGCACATCAACCGGCTCTTCTTGTGTCGCACCCACGCGCCGCACCTTCTTCTCTTGGATCGCCCGCAACAGTTTCACCTGCATCGTCATGGGCAGATCAGCCACCTCATCCAGCAGCAAAGTGCCCTGGTTCGCCGCCTGAAAGAAACCCTCTCTGTCCTTATCTGCCCCAGTGAAAGCCCCTTTTCGGTAGCCAAAAAACTCGCTCTCCATCAGGTTCTCAGGGATCGCGCCACAGTTCACCGCAATGAAAGGCTGATCGTGCCGCGCACTTTTCTCAACAATCAAGCGCGCGGCCAATTCCTTACCACTGCCGGATTCGCCACTGATATGCACCGGCGCCTGACTGCGTGCCACACGCCCGATCAGCTCCCGCACCTGCATGATGGCCGCCGAATTTCCCAGCAGAGTTCGTTCGCCCTTCTTCGGGGCTGCATTTGCCACGGGCAATCTCAGCGCCGATGTCACCAAAGTGCGCAATTGATCCAGCGCCACCGGCTTGGATAGGTAATCGAATGCTCCCGCCTTCAGTGCTGCCACCGCATTTTCCAGATTGCCGTGCGCCGTGATCACGGCCACGGGCACGTCCAAGGCGCTATCCGCGATGTAGCGCACCACCTCCAACCCATCGCCATCCGGCATGCGCATGTCCGTGAGACACAGGTTGAACTTGCCCTCACTCAAGCGCTGCTTAGCCTGTTGCACGCAATTTGCACGCACTACCTCCAGTCCCATGCGCACCAAGGCAAGCTCCAGCAACTCCAAGATATCCGCCTCATCGTCCACCACCAAAACGCACGGGATGGTTTTTGCCTCAAGACTCATTGTTACCCCCAAATACGATACGGAAACATGCACCACCTTGCTCCTGTTGCCGGTATTCGATCGATGCCCCGTTCGCCTCGCACAGTTCACGTGCGATATACAGACCCAAGCCCGTACCACCCGCATCCGTCGTAAAAAACGGCTCGAACAGATTGGCTACCGCATCGGCATTCACGCCGACGCCATCATCCGACACGTCCAACACTGTCCGCCCCTCAGTCGTGGTGAATGCGCTCAAATGCACACTCCCCGCCCGCCGCTGACTATAACGCAAAGCATTGCGACATAGATTCCATAACACCTGCTCGAAGTGTCCACGATCAAACTGAACGACACATCCCTGCTGTAGCTCCAACACGAACACGTCTCGCGGCACCTGCTCGACCTGACACAGGTTCTCCACGAATTCCATCAAGCGCAACACCAAATCCAGTGGCTCGGTGTGCAACCTGTCGCGCCGATTGACCTGCATCACATCCTGCACAATACGGTTCAATCGCGCCGTATTCTCCAAGATGATTTGAAACAGACGCGCCTGTGCTGCATCATGCCCCTGCTCCTTCAACAGCTCTGTCGCATAACTGATGGACGACAGCGGATTACGCACCTCATGTGCGATATTCGCCGTCAACCGCCCCAGCGCTGCAAGCTTGACCTGCTGTGCCTGCTCCTGCACCCGCTGCATATCCTCCAGCACCACCACCGCCCCCCAGAACCCCTCCCGCTGCACGGGCAAAAAACGCACACGTACCGGATGGTTAGTGCCCGGTAAACGCAACACTTCATGTCCAAGCGCCTTGTTCTGACGCCATGCGGCGAACATCGCTTCCAGCAAAGGCGAGCATTCAGCCAGATGAACTCGGCCGCCCGCAGGAAAAAAGTAGCCCAGTAATCTTTCAGCTCCCGGGTTGGATTGGCGCACTGTCCCGCGCTCATCCACCACCAGCACCCCGTCCGGCATATCCTGGATCATCAAGCGATTAGCTTCGGCCATATTAGACAAGTCCACCCCACGCAGAAACGCCAACTTTTCGCTGGCAACGGCATATTTAGACAGTGAGTGCGCCAACCAAGCTACGGCAAAATAAGCGGTACATAAGATGCCCACCTGCAGGAATAAAGCCGAGCTCGCATCATGAGTCAACACCGCGTAACCGTGCTCCAACAGCAGCGCGATACTGGCAAGGGCGGCGAACAGCAAAGTGATACGCCCGCGACCGATCATCCCAGCCAAGGCCAAGGACACCAGCAATAACATACCGAGGTTGCCTTGCACCCCGCCGCCGAAATAGGTCAACGATGCGATTGCGACAATATCCGTGCATACCTGAAACGCCAGTTGCAAATTGGTGCGCGGCTTGCGCAATGCAACCGCCAACACAGAAACCAACACCAAGATGGTATAGACGGCCGCGATCCAGAAGAAAGACTCTTGATTATGCGGACTCAGTGAGAATATCTCGCCGAACAGTGTCGGCACGAGCAACAACAAGCCGCCAAGTATCAAACGATATAGATTGAAAAAGCTGATCGAACGCCACAGGCTCTCTTGCGATAACGGAGCGGCCGCTTGCAAAGAAGCAAAAGAACCTGTGAGGGACAGACTATCCCGCATCAAGCTTACTTGGAGGTGTGTTCGCGACGATGTGCATCACTGCAATAAAAATTGCCGCCCGCCAAAATGCTTTCACTTTTGGGCAGATGCACACCACATTGCGCGCAACGCACCATTTCTTCTGGTGCGGCGGCGACATCCTGCTTGGGTGATTGTTTGCGATAAGACCTAAGCAGCAAATACACAACCACAATGACAGCAATCAAAAACAATAAGCGATTCATGCGACCTACCTTAAAAATACCGCCCATAGCGGACTATCCCAATCAACCGGAGAAAACACTTCGGCACGTTCCAAACTTGATTACCAAAGCACGATCCGATCCTACTGCTACCAAACGGCGCAACACTGTCAGTTTATAGTGAAACGTCTTGGCTCGACAAACCAAATGAAATACGGCTGCAACATGTTAGTAAGATTACTTCCAACATAGTACGAGATAATCCATTCCATCGAACCGTACGGTTTTACTTTATCAGTGGGGAATCTATGCCAATCATGCAGATCTATGAGCGTCCGGTAGCCTTGGACCGGGATGTCCATCAAGAACTCAAGATCCAAAACAATAAGGGATTTGGTTTCGCCCGCTCATGCCAGACCGCGATCCTTGCGGCCGTTGAATTGAATCAGGCACTCAAAGAATTTCCCGTCGTTTTCATCAAAGAAAACGACAACTATCTGCCCATCGCCGTCTTCGGCCTGCAGCAAAACCAAAATTTGTTCATCGATGAAGCTGGGCAATGGACGGCTCGCTACATGCCGGCCTTCATCCGTCGTTACCCGTTTGTACCTGCTCTAGGTCAAAAAGCAGATGATCCGATGACCGTCTGCATCGATGAGGAAGCTGAATGCGTCAGTCGGGATGCGGGCGAACCTTTGTTCATTGAGGGCAAAAATAGTCCTTTGCTAGAAAACGCGATGCGACTGCTGGAAGATTACAAGGCACAGATGGACGTCACACTCGGGCTGGTTAAACAACTGATGGATGCGGGCTTGTTCTCCGAGAAGACCGCGCAATTCAAACTGAATGACGGACAAGCTTTCGACCTCACCGGCTTCGCCACGGTCGATACGGAAAAACTGGCCAAGCTCTCTCCAGAGACCATCTATCACTTATTGCAGTCAGGCGCGCTTCATCTTGCCTATCTCCACCTATCCTCCCTAGATAACTGGGATCGATTGATCGGCTTGCAGGCACAGCGCTCCAATAAGGTGGCAGAAGGTTCGGACAAACAAGCTGTCGCACAAGCCTAACTCTCTATTCAGCTTGCTTCGCGCAAGCCAGTACCGTTATCGTACGACCGGTAGCGCGGAGTGGTTGCTCAAATAAAGGTTATCCATAACGAATCATCTTGCTAGGCGGGGCGCACTCCAGCCCCCTGAGCGAATGATGGAAATCGGAAAACATGTCTCCTCCAGTTGGAAGTAGGAAGCCGTCATGGTTTAGAACTGGTTACACAGGCATCGCCGCTTCGCTGATCTTGTTGGTGACTTCTCTGTCCCTTGCGGGGATGCTGACACGGAATTATTTCGCCGACATGGACAAACCCTTTTTCGACCACATCGCCAAACGCTTCACCCCCTCCGGTGCTACCCGCCTTGCCGGGACACGCCAACAACTATTGGCACAACAGAAATCTTCTCCCGCAGCCCTTCCCGCAACGGCACTCAGCTTCATCAACGACTTGCTTAACCGCATACCCCAAGTCACTGATGCGGCGCATTGGGGAGTTGCCGATTACTGGTCCACCCCCGCCGAATTGGTCGCAAGCAATGGCGGGGATTGCGAAGACTTCGTCATCGCTAAATATTTTGCTTTGCGGGAGAGTGGCATCGCTACCGAAAAATTACGCCTGACCTATGTCAAATCTTTTCAAGGCGGCAAGATAGAGAACCATATGGTGCTTGCCTATTATCCAAGCCCAGACG
Organism: uncultured beta proteobacterium; assembly: GCA_963822425.1. GTDB lineage: Bacteria > Pseudomonadota > Gammaproteobacteria > Burkholderiales > Gallionellaceae > Sideroxyarcus. Next base: position 72,093 of record CAWGHS010000003.1, on the reverse strand, counting down.
CAGAACCTTTGCTGTTGGACAACATGCAACCACAGATGCTGTTAGCCAGCAAACGTCCCGACCTACTGCCTGTATATGAATTCAATGGCGAACTTTCCGACAAGTTCAGCGGGCCTGCCATGCGCAAATGGGACGAGCTGATTGAACGCATGAATAAAGAGTTTGCGTCGTGAGGACACAATGAGCCTGAAGAACCAATTTCTGATCGGAAGCCTGATCGCTGTCCTGACCGTGTTTGCCATGCTGTTTATCGGCACCGGGATCCGGCTGCAGCATTATTTCCAAACCCAACTCAGCTCGCATGCGCAAGATACCGCCACCTCGCTGGCGGTCGCCGTCAACTCCGCCCTGCGCCAACAAGATACGCTATTGCTGGAGACCACCGTGCAAGCCGTCTTTGATAGCGGCTATTACAAACGCATCGCCGTGCTGGACACCTCCGGGAAGAGCATGATCGAAAAGACCCAGCCCCCGACCAACGGAGAGGTACCGAACTGGCTACCCGATCTCGTCAAGCTCAACCCACCGCTGCGCTCGGCATTCATCACCTCCGGCTGGAAGCAGGCAGGCGTCGTCGAAGTCACCAGCCAGCCCGCTTTCGCCTACCGAGAACTGTGGCAGCTATTGCAAGATGCTGCATTATGGCTTTTGCTCGCAATCGTCTTTTCCATGTTACTGATGGCGACGCTGGTACGTTCGATCCTGCGCCCCCTGGTCAAGATCGAGAAAGCCGCATTGGCCGTTTCCCGCCGACATTTCCCGACCATCTCCCCGATTCCGCGGACACGCGAACTGGCTCGTGTCGTGGAAGCTTTCAACACCCTGTCTTCTTCTGTACGTCTGATGCTGGGCGAGGCAGAGAACCTTGCCGAACGCTTTCGCAAACAATCGCTGACCGACGGCCTCACCGGGACCGGCAATCGCCGCAGCCTGATCGCCAATATCGAACTGCTGCTCGAATCACCGCAGGGCGAATACGCACTGGCTCTCATCGAAGTCAGCGGACTCGCTGAGCTAAACAATTCGGCAGGCCATGCGCAAGGAGATAAATTTGTGCTTGCGCTGGCCGATGCGATCAATGAAACGCCTCAACTGACCTTCCTCGCACGAGTCCAAGGCGGCACCTTTGCCCTGCTGTTGGAGTCAAGCTCGGAAAGTGCGCTCGCGGAGATACTGGATGCGACGCGTTTGCGCTTGGAAAGTGTGTGTCGCAATTTCGACCTGACTGGGGATGTCCACTGTTGCGTCGGAGCGGTTCGCCTATCCTATAGCCATACAGCAAGTGAAGCCCTGTCCAGCGCAGATGAAGCCCTGGCTCGCGCCCACCAATCCGGCGGCAGCGTGGTCGACTGGCTGCATGCGACAGCCATGCCATCCGGTCAGTGGCAACAGTCACTACAGGATGCCATGAGTAGCGAACGCTTCTTACTGTATGTGCAGCCCGTGATCGGTTACACAGGAGACCCCCAGCAAGAATTCGCCGACCTACTCCATTCCGAGACCTACTCGCGTCTGCGCGATACCGACGGCCATCTGATCAAGGCTGCGCGCTTCATGCCCATGGCGATTCGGCACGGACTAGGTGCAGAGATAGATCGACACTGTCTGCGCCAACTGATGCAAAGGATGAAATCCGGCAATACCGCAGGTAAACGCTATGCATTCAACATTTCGCAGGAAGTGCTGCGCGACGCGACTTTCCCCGAATGGCTCAACAATGAACTCGTCAGTTCTGCCATCGCTAAAAATGAACTGATCATCGAGGTTTCCGAAGCCATCCTGCATTCCTCACCACAAGAAGCACAGCGTTTTTCAGAAGCCCTGCTGCGTCACGGTTTATCTTTCGGCATCGACCAATTCGGATTGCACAAAGCGACCGTGACCGAGCTGGCCAAGTTGCATCCCGCCTATTTCAAACTGGCGACCGAGCTGACCCGCAACTGCACCGAAGTGGAAGAATATGGTGAATACATCGCTTGGCTGGTCAAGACCGCCGAGATATTGGGCGTGCCCGTCATCGCCACTTGTGTCGAGAAGAAAGAATGGCTCGACCGTCTGGTCAAGGCTGGCGTGTCAGGCTTTCAGGGACAACTGATCGGACCTGTTGTCTCGCTCGACGATCCTGAGGATATCGAGCAGAACTAGTGAATAGTCATTACCACTGCGCGTAAGGCGTGCCATCGCTGGCATTGCCCGGCGCTCCGCTCTTGATGTCGTAGACCTTGCCTTGCACCGAAGTGCCCGGCGCGATAATGACCCAAGTCTGATTACTACCCGTAAGCGGATCGGGCGGGATACTCCTCACATATTTCTTCACCACCAGATCGTCCAAGGTATCTGGATACTTTCCGCTGTCGCTGAAGTATTTGTCGATCGCATCGCGCAGGCCGTTCAGATCGGCTTGCAACGCGACCTCCTTGGATTTATCCACGCTATGAAAATAGCGCGGCATGGTCAGGCTCAACAAGGTCGCGATGATCGCCATCACCACCAGCAACTCGATGAGCGTGAACCCCTTAGTGTGGCAACGCTTACTCATCACCACTCACGGTAGGCAATGCCATTGAGTCCGACCGCGTCAGACATGACGTAGACATCGAACACGTCAGCCCCCTCCTGCGGATTGTCCGGGCCGCTGGTATAGCTGCGCTTGCCCCAAGTCTGCTCGGCGGGAAGCGTCGCATCCTGCACCATGGGATTGCGCGGCAACCTGCGCAGAAAATAGATCTTCGATTTTTTCGCATCATCTATCTTCTCGACGCCGTACGCCAAGTCGCGCAGCGACTTGGGATAGCCGGATTCACCCACCACCTTTGCGATATGCCCTTCATCCGCCGCCTGCTTATAAGCATCGATCGCACCGCGTATCTGGCGCAAAGCCGTCTGCAACTCCTGCTCTTTGCTGCGCTGCGCCACCAGCTCCACCATCGGCACCGCGATGCTCGCCAGCGTGGCGACGATAGCGACTGTGATCAGCATTTCGATGAGCGTAAAGCCCTGCTGCTTCCCACCATAGCGCAGTTGATGCAAACTCATGGAGCAGCGTTGGGCGTGGTTGCACCATTCACGCTGGGCGCAGCGGCGGCCAACGTATCTGCCGCCTTGACCGAGCTGACAGGTTCCACAGGGGTCACCGGCGCTGCCGCTGGTGCAACTGGCTTAACGGGGGCGACTGGCACGACATCGACTTGAATCGGGAGGGCTGCCGACGTCAGCTTAGGCGCACTACCGATCGCCGAGTCGGTACCGGAAGCGAACTGGTTCGAAAGCTCGTCCGGTCGTGTCACGTTACGCACGACATGCGGCGTGATCAACAACACCAGATCGGTCTTTTGTTTGTTGCCGCTATCGTTGGAGAACAACCTGCCGAACAACGGCACATCACCCAAGCCCGGCACTTTGTTCACCGAGGAGCTGTCGCTGTTCTGGAGCAAACCGGCCAACACTTGCGTCTCACCATCTTTGAGGCGCAACACCGTGTCTGCGTTGCGCGTGCCCAATTGATAGACCTGCGTACCGGAGGCCAAAGTGATGGTCTGGTTCACGCTGCTCACTTCCAGCTTGACCTTCATGTCGACTTCATCATCCAACCGGATGCTGGGCTCCACATCCAGTTTGAGACCCACATCGAGATAGTTCACCGATTCCGCACTGCCCACCCCGGCGGTGGACACCGTGGTCAACACCGGCAGGCGTTGCCCGATATGGATCTTGGCCTTCTCTCTATTCTTCACGCGGATGCGCGGATTGGCGAGCATCGTGGTATCGGAATCGATCTTTTTCAGGTTGAGCGCAAAGGCCGGATCGGTGATGGTATAGGTGAGGAAGTTGGCATCGCGGTTATTCCACTGGTTGCGCGTATACACACCCTTATTGCCGAGGCTGGCACTGAGCTTCTCTGGGAACTGCAATCCCAGATTGCTCAAGCGCGTGGTGTTGATCTCCAATATCTCGACTTCGAGCTCCACTTCCGGATCCGGCAGATCCTGAGTCGCGATCAGTTGTTCCGCCAAGCGCATGACTTCCGGCGTGTCGCGCAAGATCAGCAGGTTGTGCTGTTCATCGACGAACACATCCTTGGTTTTGAGGATGGCCTTCACCATGTCGAGCGTCTTCTTCACATCCGCATTGGCCAGATAGAAACTCTTCACCACCTGTTGCTGATAATCACGGTTCTTGGCCGGCGTGTCGGGATAGATGATGAGTGTGTTCTCGTTCACTGCCTCCCGCCCCAATTGGTTGGTGATAAGCAGCAACCTGAGCGCGCTTTCAATGGTCGTGTTCTTCACCAAGATGGTGGCTCGCGCATCAGGCTTGATGTCCTTGTCGAATATGAAATTCAGCCCGGAGACGCGCGAGATCACATCGAACACGGATTTGAGATTGGCATCTTTAAACTCCAGCGAAATGGTCTTCTTGAGTGCCGCCTTGATCACCGGAGAAACCAGTACCACACGCTCTGCCACCTCTTTTTCATCGATGCGTTTTTGCAACGCTCTAGCGTCATGCTGCTTCGGATTTTCCGCGAGGACATGGCGTAGCTTGGACAGCGCGCCTTCTTTGTCTCCCTTGTCGAACAAAGCGGTGGCCTCGGCCACTTGTTGCTTGCGTCCTTTGTCGGCCTGCACCAGATCGAGTCCATCCTTGGCGCGCGGATTGTTCGGGTCTATGGTCAGCACACGCTTGTAATCAAGCACGGCCTCATCGAACGCTTCACCCACGCGCTCCGACTCCGCCCGCGACAACAGATGGTTCAACACCAGTTCGCGTTGCTTGAACAAGTATTGGCGATACTCCACATTCTCCGGATCGGCCTTGGCGGCCAGCTCGATCTTGGCCAAGCCTTCCTCCAGTTGTCCTTCCGACAATTTCTTCTTGCCGACCTCAAAATCGCGTATCGGTTGCTGGTTGGCGCAGCCGCCCATGCCCAACAGCACACAGAGCAACACGAGGGTTTCGATAGGGCGTAACTTCAATTCGCTTCTCCAATTTGCACGGTTTGTTTGATATCCAGTGGTAGATAGGTCAACGTCATCAGTGGCGCCTCTACTTTGTCCACACGATAATTACTATCGATCGCATCCCCTTCATGCACCAGGTAGATACGATTCTGCCTCTCCAGGAATATGGTGATCTTCTCCCCCTCTTCCTTCATCTTACCGATGTAGACAAAAGGCAAGGGCGGCGCCGAAGGTGGCGGTTGTATCTTGGGCGCAGGTGGCGGCACATACCAGGATTTGGCAGCGAACATATCCTTTACGTTTTCTGGCAACGCTGGCCGTTGCAGCTTATCCACCAAGACATCCAAGGTCGGCTCCACACTCGCCACCCGTTCCGGCCGACTATGCTGCGCGCGCACCTTGGTGCTATCGGCCAGCACCACGCCGCCGTCCGGCTCGTCCTGGCTGTCGACTGAAGCGGCCGCCGCCACGGTCAGCAATAATGCCCCGCCCAATAACCAGCGCCGCTGTTTGATCGAAACACCCATCAGCTGGCTCCCAGATAAAGAGTGAAGCGAACCTTGGCTTCCAGTTCGCCGCTGCCGACGATCTCGCGCTTGAAACTCACCTCATCCAATGCCGCCGAAGGAACCGAGTTCAATACTTTGACGATGAATTTTCTGATTTGAATATAGGAACCTTTCACCGGCAGATCGACTTGATACATCCCGATCCCGCCCGCTTTCGCCCGGCTGAATTTGTATTCCCCTTCGGCCAGACCAAGTCCCTCGGCCTGAGCCGCGCCGTAGATGATCTTGAGCAGATGCGGCGCGTCTTGCTGCGGCGGGAAGAAAGCATAGAACGCATGCAAGCGTGCTTCCGTGGAATGCGTATCCAACGTCGGTTGCGAACCGGAGGTCTTCTGCCGCGCCTGCTCATCTGCCACATCTTGCGTCAACTGCTCAGAGCGTGCCTGCTGCGGCAGTAGCACGCCCAGATATGCGGCGACACCCAGCACCAGCAAAGCCACCCCGACCATCCCCGGCCATCCGAGTCCCTTCAGCCATCGCCCCGCAGTCCACAACATCGGATTCATCGCCGCGCTCCCCATGTCGCTTGCAGCATGAAACGCACCGGACGCTGTGGGTCCTGCTCTTGCACCTGATGGTTGAGCAACGCGACCTCTTGGAACAAAGCCACCTTCTGCAAATAGGCCAGATACGCGGGCAGACTGTCCAGTGACTTCGCTTCACCGCTGATGCGCACCAGACCTTTCTGCGCATCCGGCTCGATGGTGAGCACCGCGACATCGGCGTGTTGCGCCGACTCGAACGCCTCGAACAACTCTTTCCACGGCAGATTCAATTGCAGGATGACCGCGTTCGCCTGCTTGATCTCTAGCGCGACTTGCTCCGTATCTTTGCGTGCAGGCAACATCTCCACGCGCGAGGTACTGGCGTTCTTCATACTGTCCAGCAGCATCTCCTGCTGGCTCAACTTCTGTTCTTGTTCCTGATAACTCCACACGATGAACAGCAGCACCGCCAGCCCGACGAGCAGCATGAGCGCTCCCGCCCAGGGATTGCGTGCAGCGGCTTGGTAATCGAGTCGCAAGGTCTGCATGCTCATAATCCCGCCGCCGCCATCGCGTAGTGACTCATCTCCGCCGCAGAAAAATCCGGCAGCGGGTTCGACTGAAGTCGCTGGATAGACCATGTGCCGCGCTTGAAGGAAGCCACGCCAGAACTCTCCGGCGCGCACAGGAACACCTTGTTGAATTTATTCCCCTCTGCCGCCAGCAGGGCTTCGCGTTCCAACAACAACATCGCCTCTTCGAACCAATCGCCCGCGACCCGGCGCGTGCGGATGCTCGACCAGTGCCCGCCCTGCAGCAACCCGATACAGAACAGGTCGCGCTCCGCCAGGATGAACCAGCCGTCCTCTTTATCCAGTTCGCGGCGGCAGGCATTGAACGCCGTCATCAGATAGGGCTGCACAGAGACCAGACGCAAGGGCGACGTATCGAACAGCGCTTTGAGTCGGCTCAACAATGCTTGCGGCACCGCGCTCGCCAACGAGGGCGCACCGAAAGCACCTTCGCTCAAACGCAATTCGCTATCTTCGCCGCTCTCGCCATACACTTCGCCGAAGCGGTGTCGCACCAGCGCCATCTGTTCCGCGTCGCTCAGCGCTGCTTCATTCCAAGGCAGCACCAGAAAACGCACGAAGTGATTGGACAGGATGACCGAGGCATCCGCCTTCTTCCACTCCGCCCCCTTCAAGACGCTTTCCAACAACGCGAGCACAGGTTGCCAACCCGCTTCTGCGCCCGTATGCGGAATGATCTGCTTGGCGAGGACGCGCTTACGCGCACCACCTTGCAGATGCAGGATGACCACTCTGTCCTTGCACAGGACGATGCGCACCTTGTCACGCCACAAAGGTAACACGGTTGATCTCCTGTAATGTGGTCTCACCCTGCTTCACCAGATTCAATGCCGATTCGCGCAGGTAGCGCGTGCCGTTGCGGCGCGCCGCTTCCTTGATGCGACGGATAGGTTCTTTGGCAACGATCAGCTCGCGTATCTCATCGTTCAGATGCAGCATCTCGGCGATCGCTTTGCGTCCTTTGTAGCCGGTACCTCGACACTGGCCACAACCGCGTCCCGCCATGAAACGATATTCATGTATGGTCGCCGGATCGATGCCCGAACTCGCCAGCAACTCGGCATCGGGCACGACCGGCTCGGCGCAGTGTGGACACGCCAGTCGCACCAGACGCTGCGCCAACACGCCATTCAACGCCGACACGAAACTATAGGGATCGACGCCCATGTGCATGAAGCGCCCGATCACGTCGAACACGTTGTTCGCGTGCACGGTGGTGAACACCAAGTGGCCGGTCAATGCCGATTGCACCGCGATCTGCGCCGTCTCCGCATCGCGTATCTCACCCACCATGATCTTGTCCGGGTCGTGGCGCAAAATGGAGCGCAGACCGCGCGCGAAGGTGAGACCTTTTTTCTCGTTCACCGGGATCTGCAATATCCCCGGCAACACATATTCCACCGGGTCTTCGATGGTGATGATCTTATCCAGACCGTCGTTGATCTCGCTGATCGCCGCATACAGTGTGGTGGTCTTGCCGCTACCCGTGGGGCCGGTCACCAGCACCATGCCATACGGCTCCCGCGACAAACGACGGAAACGCGCCATGCTCTCTTCATCGAAGCCCAATATCTCCAGACGCAGGCTGTTCATCTCGTCGGACAGGTTGCGTCTATCCAGGATACGCAGCACCGCATCCTCGCCGAAACTGCTGGGCATGATGGACACGCGGAAATCGACCTCGTGTCCCTGCGTGCTCACTTTGAAACGCCCGTCTTGCGGCACGCGCCGCTCGGCGATGTCCAGTTCGGACATCACCTTGATACGCGAGATCACCTGCTCCGCCATCTCCACGCCGGACACTTCACTCACCGCATTCAGCACACCGTCGATACGATATTTGATCTTGAGTCCGCTCACATGCGACTCGATATGGATGTCGCTCGCGCCGACCTTGAGCGCATCGTAGAGCGTGGAGTGCACCAGCTTCACCACCGGGCTGGTGTCCTCGCTGATGCCTTTTAGCGAAAGGTCTTCGCCGCGTCCTGTGTCGCCGATGGATTCCGTGCCGCTGGAGATGATGCTGTCCATCGCGCGCATGTCCGCCTCATAGCGCGCCAGATAAGCGGCGAAGTCGGTCGGATGCACCAGATGCCAGACATAAGAACGTCCGGTGACAGCCTCGGCCCATTCTTGCAATTCGGCATCGAAGGGGTCGCAGAACACTGCCGTGAGCTCGCCTTGCGCATCGCGCAGCACCATGCATTCGCGGCGCGCGACATCGGCAAAGGCAAGGCTATCGAAGTCCGGCACGCAGGCGTTCAGCGCCTGCATATCCAGCACCGGATAATGGAACATCTGCCCCATCGCCTCGATGGCCTGCTGCGGCGCAAGCGCGAACTCTTCTTCCAGCACATCGGTGGTGTGTCGCCCCAAGCGCTTGGCATCGGCATGCGCGCGCCGGAAATCTTCCGCCGCCAGACCCGCGTTGCGTATCTCCTGCACCGAGTTCATTGCACGCTCCCGGCCAAGTCGAATATCGGCATGTACATCAGGATCACGATCAGACCGATCACCGCACCGATCAGTGCCATCAACAACGGCTCGAACATCTTGGTGAACCACTCCACCCAGCGCGCCATCTCTTCGTCGTAAAAGGTGGCGATGCGTTCCATCATCTCGCCCATGTTGCCGGTACGCTCACCCACGCGCAGCATGCGCAAGGCGACCGGTGTCGTGAGTTCGTAGGCTTCCATCGCTTGCGAGATCGTGCGACCTTCGCGGATGCTGCTCGAGGCCAACTTCAATTGCCCGCGCAGTGCCGGTTGCAATAACCCGGACACCATATCCAAAGCGGTCACCACCGGGATGCCGCCTTTCAACAACATGGCCAACGTGCGGTAGAAACGCGCCAGTTGATAGACATGCATGCGTTCGCCGACGGCCGGGATGTGCCAGAGTTTGAGCAGCAGCGCCTCACGCACAGCAGGGCGCGACATCGCATACACAGCGCCGGACAGCGCCCCCAGAACCAGAATCGCCATCAGCCCGCCGTGGTTCTCCAGCAACTTGCCCCAGTTGAGCAACTGTTGCGACAGCCACGGCAATTGCGTGTTCGTGCCTTCGTACACCGCAGAGAACTTAGGCACCACGTAACCGAGCAGGAACAACATCACCAAACCACCCACCAGCAACAGCACCACCGGATAGATGGAAGCGCTGACGATCTTCTTTTTAACGAAATCGAGTTGTGACTGGTAGCTGACGAAACGCCCCAAGGCCTCGCTCAAACCGCCGGTCTTTTCGCTGGCGCGAATGGTGGCGATATACAGGGGCGGGAAGATGGCGGGGAATTCTTGCAGCGTGGCGGAGAAGGTCTGCCCCTCATACAGGCGCGCGATGAGCGAGTCGAAAACTTTCTTCGATTCCGGGTGGCGCTCTTTTTCGGCCAGCGCCTCCAGTGCTTCGATCAAGCTCAATCCGGCATCCAACAAAGAGAGCAGCTCTTGACTGAACAACACCAGCGGGAAAGATTTGCGCCCGCGCAGACCGGCCAACATGACACCGGCTGCCTTGACGCTCAGGACAGCATAGCCCTGACTCTTCGCGATGTTCGCGGCATCACTTTCATTCAATGCGGCCACAGAAAGGACACAGACTCCTTCGCCACTTCGTAGAGCCTTAACCTCGAATTGCATCTGTGTGCCTTACCAGTTGGTGATATCGGCGGACTCGCCCGAGCCACCAGGTCGGCCGTCTTTACCGTAGGAAAGCAGATCATATTCGCCGTGTTCGCCCGGCTGCCGATACACATACGGCTTACCCCAGGGATCGAGCGGCACATTCTTCTTCAGATAGGGGCCGTCCCACTTGGCTTCATTCGAGGGCTTGCTGAATAAGCCGGACAGGCCGATCTCGGCATTGGGATAATGGCCGACATCCAGCCGATATTGATCCAGCGCCTTGCTCAAGGCATCGATCTGCGCCATTGCCGTCTTCGTTTCCGACTTGCCGATCTGCGCAAAATATTTCGGCCCGACATACGCCGCCAGCAAGCCGATGATCACCATCACGACCAGCAGTTCGAGCAAGGTGAATCCTGACATGCTCGCTTGTCTGATTTTTCCGGCCACTTGAGACTCCTAGTTACACGGCAGATATTTGACTGACACTCATCAGCAACGTGGTGTTACGACTGGAACAGACCACCTTGAAAATCTCGCCGGTTTTTTTACGCGGCACAAAGAAAATAAGCCGTGCAAGCACAGCCTGTTCAATGTGGTTAACGCGAGGATTGTAGGTGTCTAAGATTACAGAATAATGAACCGGCCTTGACAGTGCCGTGTCTGTTTTCAGATGCTTAACGCACTTCCCGCTGATAACGCCGGTACAAGCCCATCACCTTGGGCACATAGGCTTTGGTTTCGCGGAAAGGCGGGATGCGGACTCCATACTTGAGCACATTGCCTGTGCCCGAATTGTAAGCGGCCAACGCGAGTGGCAAGTCGTTGCCGAAGCGTTGCATCAAACTACTCAGATGCTGCGTGCCCGCCCAAATGTTCTGTCTCGGATCAAAAGGATCGGCTGCACCATATTGCCGGGCGGTCTCCGGCATCAACTGCATCAAGCCCATCGCCCCTTTACCCGATACGGCACGTGCATCGAAACCCGATTCGGTGGCGATGACCGCATGCAGCAATGCAGGGTCTAGGTGATAGGCCGTAGCAGCACGCTTGATCTCTGGAGTGAGCGTCTTTTGCTGCGCCAGATCGATGCCATTGCGCTTAGAGGTCGCCACACCTCGAGCATCGTCGCTACGCAGCGTCAACACATAGCGCGGATCGGTCGGTACATTGCTGAAACTCGGCGTACCGGTTTCATCCGTGAACGTGTAGATGTCGGCCAATGCGGCAGGGCTTGCCATACCGAGACATGCCAACAAGCTGCCCAGCAAGGGCAGCGAGCTCTTCCGGGGCCAGCCCCGGACTGCGGACTTATGGACGCGCGACATCCTGAACGTTGTTACTCGTCGCCGCAGCGGGCGTAGCAGCGGGGGCATTCGCAGCCACTGCGCTCACCGGTGGCGTGCTTGGCGGCGTGGCACTAGCACTGCTCGCCACACCGCCGGAGGGAGTGTCAGCAGCACCCGGTGCTGCGCTAGCTGCCGCGTCTTTGATCGGGGCGGCAGCTGGAACACCGCTGCCGGGCGCAGTACTGGCGGTGCTGACCGGCACATCACTCGTCGGCAGGCTTGTGGGCACACTGCTTGAAGCAAGTTTGGCGGCATCGGCTTTATCGCGATACTCCTGCATCAGGTTCTGCACTTTGACCCGCTCCAGTTCGGTGAAAGGCTCATCCATCAGCAACACCGAAAGGAATCCTTTATCCAGATAGCGCCCCATCAGATCGTTACTGATCCGGTACAACTCGGTGTTCTTCTTTTCGCAAACTTGGATATCGCCGGACATCCGCTTCTGCTCTTGTTCTTTCTGCTCTTGGAGTTCCTTCAGGCTTTTGCTGGTCTCCGCATATTGCTGTGACATCAGCTGCAGATTCTTCTCGCTCTCCTGCAGCTTCTCCGTCAGCTCGGTGAGTTGTTTGCGCTGTCCGCCTGATTTTTTCTCCAGCGCCGCACCCTTGGACTCGATGTCACCCAGTTGCTTCTTCAGCGTCTCGAGCTGCGCGGCAAGTGCGCCCTTCTCTTTTTGTGCAGCCGACAACTGCGCCTGCAAGCGGCGCGATTCCTTCTTGGCCTCCTTGTCGGCATCTGCCCATGCTTGCGGCACCACGACACCCGCCGCAACCACAGCGACTGCCAGACAAGCGACCCAACGTGCAACGATATTTTTCATGTGAGCGACTCCCCGCACTTAGAAGCGCGTATTCAGATCGAGTTGCAAGGTATCGATCGCCAGCGGCGCGCCGTCGATCTGGTCAGTGCTGATCCAACGCAGACTCATCCAAGCGTTATCATCCACACCATAGCTGCCGCCCATGATGAAGCCTTTGGCATTGGTGCCGCCGAGATGGAAATCGGAGTCGGTCAATGCATCCAGCACCGCATCCCGTTCCAGATATTTATAGGCGACGCTGGCTTGCCACTCACCTGAACGCCTGATCTTGGGCACGCCCACCGTCAACACCGTCTGATGACCGTTGATGCGCGGTGTCGGCGCAGCCAGTCCGGTGCGTAGCGAGATCTCGTCTTGTTTATAGCCAAGGTTCTTGACGTAATCGGCAGCGAACGTGACATGGATGGGATCGAACAGCGCCCAATCCATCTTGGCGGTGAGGTTGACCTCGCGGAATTTCGACGCGATGCCGTAGATGACCGGAAGATCGCCGACGGCGTTCACGTACATCAGCGTATTGCCCTTCTGCATCCCTTGCGCGGCGGTCTTATCGTAGAAACGCGAACCCAAGGTCGCATTGGGCGTACCTTCCACATTTTGGAAACGATACAAGGCAAGACCGAGCTGGAAGTTAGAGGTATCGGGAGCCGCCCACGTCAGCCCCAATTGCGTACCGTACAACCATTTGGAATTGGCCGAGATCACATTCGAGCGCTCGATGTCCTGATACGGGAACGCACCCACGGTCAGGAAGCTGCCCCACGAATCGGTGAACTGCGGTTTGAATTGTGCAGCGAAGCCCTCGAAGCTGACATCGCTATCCCACACCAGATCGGTGCTCAGCCACGGATTGGGCATCTTGCCGCCGTTCAGTGCCAGCCAATAGAACGGATCGCTATGCACATAAGCGCGATCCAGCACCATCGAATATTTATTGAAGCCCGTGCCCATGGTCTGATTGTTGGACACCGGATTGGTCGTCGAACCGGTGCTGATACGGAACGCGACATAGGTGATATCGCTCACCTTGGCCTTCATTCCCAGACGCGCTTGGACACGGGTGAACTGGTGTGTCTCCGTGGTGTTGGCGATCAACGTCAGCCCTGCCGGGTTGTATACGGCAGGCGTCACATTGCCCGCCGGGAATTTATCGCGCTGGTAGCGCAAACGGAAATCGCCATCGAACGAGATGCGGCTCAGCCAACTCGGCAGCGATCCTGGGTCACCCCAACGTTCGCCACGGGCCTGTGCCAGCACTTCATGCTTGATGATCTCGGTCATCTCATACTTGATCGAATCCGGGATATACGGCACGCGCACCACGCCCGGCTCGACGACGGGAACTGCATCGGTCGAGGCCACACCACTTTGCGCCGCCGCAACACCACTCTGTGCAGACACATCCGTTGCCGCCACAGCGCTCTGCGCGATCTCCGGCTTGGCTGCCACTTCCGATTCACGCAGCAACTTTTCGGCGACCTCCTTCGACAGCGCACCCTTCTTGGTCAACTGCTTGATGAGATCCTGCATCGACTGGCGCAAGGCTTCGACCTGCTCCTTCTCTTGTGCCTGCACCGGTGCCGAGATCATTCCCAAAACCAAAAAGACTGCGACGATGTTTCTGATGTTCATACCTGATTCCCTATTCGTTTCTAGCGTATATCTAAAAGTTATGTGATCTTTTTTCGTAGGGTGGGCACGTTTTCTGTGCCTACCCTACCCAAACTAAAAAACGCAGTTGACTCTCCGTTCATGCTTCGATACGCGCAAGAAACAGCGCTACTCAGCACGAACGGGGGAAATATATTTTCTACCGTGAACTGATGCGCAACTTGATCGGCTGCGGAATATCCGAAGGCGGCTCTTCGAACTTGGCACCGATCAATGACCGCTTCATCAGCGCATCCAACTCTTTGTCGCCGCTGGTGCCGAGCAACTCAAAGCGATTGACGATGCCGTTCTTGCCGATCCACAGCGCGACCTCGACTTTGTATTCGCGCTTGCGCAACTTCTCGTTGCGGTTCAGCTCTTCATGGATGCCTTGCTGCACACCGCCGAGGTAGTAACCGAAGCGACCCGCACCACCCATCCATCCGCCACCGCCACCGAAGGAGGTATCGCCATTGCCATAACCCTTCCCCCCGATTCCGGGCGGCGGCTGATCCGTATTCACCGGCTCCGGCGGTTTTTCCTGCGGCACTTCTTCCTTGACCTCCGGCGGCTTCTCTTCCGGCGGCTTGGGTGGCGGTGGCGGCGGCTCCGGCGGCTTCACCAGCGATATCTGCTGCACCCTGCGCTTCTTCGGCTCATCCGAATCCGCCATGAAACCCTTGATCAACAGCACCACCGCCACCACCACGAGCAGAACCACGCCACCACCCAGCAACAGCGGCAGATGCTTGCGAAAGCGCTTGTTGTGAATAGCCGAGGACGCAGTCATGGGCGAACGCACAGCTTATTTCGCCGACTTCTGCGTGACCAATCCGAGGTGCGTGATATCCAGACGTCCCAACAAATCCATCACATCGATGATCTTCTCGTACTGCACCTTCGCATCGCCCTTGATGATGACCGGCAGATCAGGTGTCTCCGCGCTATAGGCACGCAAGCGCGTTTCCAACTCGGCGAACGTGACCGGATAGGTATCCAGATATATCTTGCCGTCTTCCGCGATAGTGATCGCCTTGGTCTTGGGTTTGCCCAACGCCGGCGATTTGCTGGCTTGCGGCAGATTGACCTTGATGCCCTGCACCGACGCCGTGGTCATGATGATGAAGATCACCAGCAACACATACGCCAAGTCCAGCATCGGCGTGATGTTGATGTCGTCATACGGTTCGTTATCTTCCTGAAGTTTCATGCCCGACTCCTAGCGTGAATGCTCTTCAGTGATACGGCTGATGAACTCATCAACGAAGATGTGCATATCCGCCGTGGTGTTCTTGATCATGCTGCCGATGTAGTTGTAGCCGAACAGCGCCGGGATCGCGACCGCCAGACCCGCCACCGTTGCCACCAGCGCCGCCGCGATACCGGGCGCGATCGCTGCCACGTTCACATCGCCCGTCGCCGCGATGGCGGCGAAGGTGATCATCACACCCACCACCGTACCCAACAGCCCCAAGAATGGACCGCCGGAAATCGCGATGGTGAGCAACACCATCAGGCTGTTCAGCTTCTGATTCTCACGCACCAAGGTCGCATCCAAACTTGCTTTGATCGAGCCGATGGCTTGCGGTGTCAGATATTGATTGTTCGCATCGGCTTTGCCGAAGCGGTTTTTGATCTCCTGCATACCGGTGTGATAGATGCGGTACAGCGTGGAATCCTGATAATGATCGTGCTTGCCATAGAGCGCGGTCAGCACTTGCGAATCTTTGATGTCCTGCATCCTCTTCCGTATCGTCCTGATCCAGCTTCGCCGTTTCAGACAGAGACAGATTGTTGTAGTCGCGCAAGAAGTCTTTGTTGCCTTTCTGCACGCGATTGATGACCGTGGCCTTCAGCCCCATCACCGCAAAACTGATGAGACCCATCACGATCAAGATACCGATCACCACCCAGCCGTCCAGCGTCACCGAATGCAGAATGGTGCCGAAGTAAGAAGTGCCGCCGCCGTCATTCCCTTCATCTTGACCATAGGCCACGAACAAAGCATCCGCGCCCTGCCCCGCTGCGGCGACTTTGATCCAATCCGCCGAGCGCGCGACACCCGCCACTTGCACCTCATCCATCTCGCCCGCAAAACCTTTACCCAGCGTGACCTCACCCTGCATGTCCGCCAGCGTCAGCGGCGCTTGCGCCACTTCTTTACCATCCAGATATACCGTCAACGCAGTGCCTGCGGTCAGCGCCACGTGATGCCACGCCCCCGGCGTCACATCGGTCGTCTTCGGTGTCTCGGTCGCGCCGACTGCCGCGTAGAGCTTGCCACCCGCGATGCCCAAGCGGATCGCTTTCGCGCCATCCTGTTGCTGGAACAGAACGGCATTGTCCTGTGCTGCTGCAGTCTTGATCCACGCCGACACGGTGTAGCCCTGTGCTGCCACCAGCTTGAGCGTGGGCGATGCCGGGATGGTGATCGTGCTGTTGCCATCGAACGTCGCACCGCGACCGATCAGCGAACCGTCGCCGAACTTCGCCGTGAATTGAGTCGCATGGTTGCCGTTGCCGCTGCGGTCTTGCGGTGCGCCCTCTGTCGCCTCGTCGAAGTGATAGACCGCGATCTGGTTGGCATCAAAGGTCTGCTTTGCATCGTCAGCCGGTGTCGCTTTGGAATTGCCGGAATACATCCAGATGCTGTCCGCCTTACCCGCAGTCAACTTCGGCACTTGCACCCACACCAGCGCCATCTCGTTGACCATATCGAACTTCTCGATGTGGTACTTGAGCGGCGTCTTGTCATCCTCGGCCACGAAGCGGATGTCGCCGCCGTTCTCTTTCACGTTGCCGAAATCGAAGTCGCCGGTATGCAGACGCACCAGCACCGGCACTTGCACCAACCCGTCCTTGAGGTCGGCCTGCGCCGTATTCAGCGTGATCTTCTTGCGCGTGTCCCAATCTCCGTTCCACCAGGCATGCGACAAGGTCGGCAATAAAGCCAACGCAGCCACGCAGAAGATCGAGAAGGATTTGATGTGTTGAGCAGTGATGGATTTCATATTTCTATTTTCGCAATTTCAAGTTACAGGAAAGTGAAGCACCGGAAACATTTCCGGTGCGATTTATCAAAACACACAACCTCTCCGCTCTAGCTAGCTCCCTCTCCCATCGGGGGAGGCTCGGCCTGTCCTGAGCCTGCCGAAGGAGGGGGGGGGCTTGCCAGAATCCAGACAATCAAACAGCACCACGCAGTGGTACTCAATCCCCAAGCCTCTCCGCTCTAGCTCCCTCTCCCACCGGGGGAGGGCTGGGGTGGGGGCTTGCCGGAATGACAAATTATTAGAGATACCCCTTGGTATATTTTCTATAGATCCGAGCCCGAGTCCTTATCTCCCAACCCGATCACCTCGATGGAGAGGAAGGTAGGCTTGAAATCGTTGGTATTCACAGTCGAGCTCGCCAGGCTCTGTGTCGCCTCATTGGCTGCCTTGCTCGCGTCTTGCAGATTACCCAGACCCACGCTCACCGGCGCAGGCGCAGCGACGGGAACACCCGTGGCAGATCCACCGAAGTTGATGTTGTCCGCACCGCGCACCAACAAGGCACCCAAGAAGATATTGCCCGCCGCACCGATACCCGCATCACCTGCGTTGATCTCACCCGCTGGCGCATAGAGGTCGACCGAGCCCGGCATCACATCCTTGTTCGCCAACAACACACGGATACCGCTACCCACGACCGATTGAGTCACATCCACATTGAAGGAACCCGTCTTGGGATCGACGATCAATATCGGGGGCGGTGTGGATGAGGCAGTTTTCGATCCCTTACCCGCATCCAGATTGCCATAAGAAGACCACATCAAGATACTGCCGCCTTGCAAGGTAAACACGCGTGACTGGTTGACCAAGAAATCATTATTGACGAAGGCGTTCACGTCACCGCCCTTCACAGTGACGATGCCGAGTTCTACTGGAGTTTTTTGCGGCCCAGAGGATGACGGATTAGCCAAGCCCGCATTGACCCCGCCACCCGGTGTCAGCAGGTTGATCGCACCACCGCGCAAGGTCTTGACCTGGCTGTAGTACAGATTCACGTCGCCCTTATATCCACCCGCATTCGGGAACAAAGTAGCAATAGCGTCGTAGCCTGCCTTGTAATTCCCTGTGCTTGCCGCGCCACGACCTGCGCTCTTCAACTCGCTAAAGAACACCTGTTTAGCAAACGCATCCTGCAGCGGTTTCGACAAAGTGGAGAAAGAAGAGAATGCCTGCGCAGCCGTCAGATTTTGCGGAGCGCCATAGTTGCTCACATACGCGATCAGGTCTGCGCCATAGACACTTGAAGAAGCCGGGTTGATATATTTATCAATGAACGCTTGTGTCGCCGTTGCACCTTGACCGACCCCGGCCAGCACCGTGATGCTTGCACCTTGATCAGGCAAATAGAAATTGGCTAGATTGCCGTTCGTTACTAAACCACTCGACTGCCCCAGATCGACATTTCGCCCAGCTTGTGCGAGCAACTGCCCAGGCCCCGAGACCGTTACACCCAAGGTCGTGGCGGAAGGCGTAGTGGATTTAGGTGTAAACACAATATCGCGCCCCGCTGTCAAACTCGTCGTATCACCACTTTGCACGTTCTGCACAAACATTGAGAGGTTCTTGATGTCGAGACCCGCCTGAACATTGGCCGCTTTCGGCAGCGTTAGACTGGGGTTAACCGGATTAAAATTGTCCCCGCTAATATTACCGTTTGCAGCGATGATAATTGGAGTCACATCTCCGCTATGCAATGGCAACTGGGTGCCAGTCGCTACGCCATGTCCAAGCGAAAGATTATCGTTGTAGATAGCAATTGGTGTATTCGCTTGCCACCCGCTCGGACTGGCATCCGACATTGTCAGAAAACCGGTGAAGTTGATGTCGCCACTAGCAAGAAATTGCAGATTACCCCTAGCCGACGGGAACAACGTCATCGATCCAGCACTTTCGTTGCTATTGATGCTGCCGTTCAAAGCAATAACGCTCAACGAGCCCGGATAGACTGTCAGTGCAGCCGATTTGGGCGCGGCCGGGGTAATGTAAGGAGAAATACTATCGGGAATAAGAGCAGACGGCTTTGCCTGATAGAAAGTTGTATCGTTGCTAAGCAACACATTGCCATTCAAGCTGGAAAGCGAAACAGCGCTGCTATCACTATAGGTGAAGAAAATCGATCCAGAGCCAAGCATGGTCGGATTAAGCACGGTCTGCAAATTCAGGTCGCCGCCCGTCTTCACATCGATATTGCCTTGCCCCAAAGCCAATATGGTACTGAGCGTACCGGCAAATCCCGCAGGAGCTATGCGTGATGTACCTAATGCCCCTCCCGCATTGATCGTGCCCTGCCCGTTGCCCACATAAAAGATGCCACTATCAATGTTTCCAACGGCTTTCACACTGAGGTTGCCGCTGTTGAGCAAAACCGTGGGGAAGTTAGGCTTGTTAACATCAACATAACCCACGCTCGGCACCACTGCAGAAAGACTGGTGATATTCCCGCCTGCGCTGATATTGACGTTACCGCCGCCCAAAGCGCCGATGTTTTGCGCGAAGGAACCAAAGTCGACCCACCATGCAGATGGTGTTGCCAATGTACCGTTGGTTGAACCCTGTTTCCACAGCCACTCGGTGATGAGTTGGTTGACAGCAGAGCCAGAGTACACCCCAGTCAGCGGGTCAGGTTTCCCGACCGCACTGATATTGCCACCCACTGCGATGTTGACATCGCCACCACCTGTCGTAAATGAAGCATTCGCAGGAAGGATCACAGGCGAAGTCACTGATTGTTGCCCGGCGGTATAGATTGTGGAATTGTTGTTACCCAAATACAGTCCTCCACCTGCCGCAAGATCTATAGAACCCATTTCCCGTACGAATCATTTCAAAATTCGTTTTCGCAGGTTTAGCTGGGTCTGGAACCTGCATGGAGACACGCTTACCCGCAACCAGCACTAATACAGTTTTCGTACCCGCAGGCGTGAATCCCCCATCAGCAAGAGTCACGTCACCTGTCTTAGCGCTATTCACGGAAAGCACATTAGCTGCTGTCGAATCAACACCTGCTACCAATCGGTACGACCAAGAATTGGAACCTGCAGGGGACAAGGTGAATGCCGTGGCAGACATGAATCCATCGCTTAACGACGCCGTATGATACGTAGTAGTGGTAACGCCAGCAGCTGTTACCGCCGTAGAAGGCGTACCAAAATTCAGATCGCCTACCGCCCGCAGCGTCAGCACGCCTGCTTCGGTAGGTGCACCAACTGTTCCGGTGCCATCATTGAAGCGCCATGTTGACAAATCCCAGTCGCTGGTTAGCGTCAGGTTGGTGGCGCTGTCGATCTGCACGCCGGGTGTCAGGTGTTGATTGACCAATCCGGTCATGCCCAGCCGATTCTTGATAGCAACCACATTGGCGAAAGTAGCAAAGTTCGCGGCATCGTTATAGTAAGGATTGGCCGCCGTCGCCGCCACATCAGCCGCACCCAACGTTCCCGTGGCAGACACGTAGGTCTTGAATGCTTCGACCGTGACATTGGCACCCGTGCTCACATTGAGTGCTGTGCCACCGGTGTTATTGACCAGCACATCGTTGTTTGCCACGATACGTGGCGCGCGCAATAGCACGCTACCGCCCGTGTTGCCAGCGCCATGCACATCGATGCGCTGGTTCTTGAGATCGATCGTTCCTAGCGTAGTTTCCAGCGTGACCTTGCCGCCTTTGCCCGCCGGCGCATCGGTCGCGTGCGCATCCAGCACCGCACCAGCGTTCAAGGTCAGATTATTCTTGGCCGCCAGCAAGATGTTGCCGCCATTCGTGCCGGAGGCATCGACCGTACCGAACACATCGATATTCCCGGCATCGGCTGCCAAGCGGAAGGTCTGCGCCTTGGCTCTTGCCGCAGTCGCGCCCGCCGCATCGGCCTCAATCACCCAATTACCAGTGCGCAAGCGCATGTCACGCGATTGGGTAAATCCGCCTGCTGTCAATGTATCGTTCAGTGCGGTCAGCGCATTGTTGGTCAGGCCGGTGAGCGGATTGATGGTGGCCGTGGTCAGATTATTGGCATCCAGCGTGAATGAACCCTGCGCATAGCTCGCGTTCGCCGTTCCCAGCAGAGTAGCCGTCGCTATCGTGACCGTGCCTTTGCTTGCGACGATGTTGATAAGACCCGCATCACCACCTGCAGCTGCGCCGTGCACATCTACCAGTGCGCCACTCTTGATATCGAGGTTGCCATTATCGGAAGTCAGGTTGATAGCACCTGCTGATGCATAAGCCGTCTGTCCGGCGATAAGCTTGGTCGCACCTGCTGCACTGGTGCGTGATGTGCTGTCAAGCGTGACGCCGTCTGTTGCCGCCAGACCCGTCGCATGCAAGCTCACCGAGCCCGCCGCCAGATCGATGCGGCCCTTATCCAAGATGCTCTTGGCATTGATAGCCAGCTTTGCGCCAATATCCCCATTCGCTGCGCTAGCCACGGTCGGAGCCAGAATGGTCGTGTCGTAACCGGTCGCAGTGATGGTCTGATCGGATTTGGCAACGCCCGTGACCGTACCCCGCAATACGAGACTATGCGCATTGACATTGGCCGAGGTCAGTATCAATTCACCCACATCCTGCCCCGATATTGTTTGAGCCGCATTGAGCTCGACGTTATCAAAACCACGAATGGTTTTAGCTTTATCTATAGTTTTATTTTTAGCGCCCTCGCCCAGCACGATCTTGTCTGCACTGATCTTCAGTGTCCCGGAACCGCTAGGAACAGCAGAACGCACTGCAGTATTGTTATTCATCAACATCACATTGGCCGCATCGATGCTGGCGGTGCTGCCCGCATTGTTCACACCATTGAGGCTCATTGCATTCAACGCCAAGTTCGATATCAAATGCTTGCCCTGCGCATCCAGACCGCCCAAGGTGGCTGCGCCAAAGAAGTTGATGTCGTTATAGCTGTGCAGCGTGATGTTCTGGAAATTCTGCATCTGGTTAAGCAGCGCACTCGTCAACCCGAGTGAGTTCACACCCGATGAGCCATTGCCGATATCGATCGTATTCGCAGCGACACTCAGCGCCTTACCTTTCAACGTCGCCGCACCGCCTATGCTCGTTACAAAACTCGCATCGAACAACACAGAATTCTGTGCGGAGACCGTCGCGCCATTCTCAACCGTTAGCGTGCCGCTCACACCCAAAGAGTTATTGCGCGTCACCGTCACTTGCTCACTGGAAGAGACGCGCAGCAATGCTCCATCCCCACTGGTTGCCGCATCGCCGAAAGTGAGATTCTGCGGCTTGCTAGAATAGACACCGTTCCCCTGCACGCTACTGCCCGCCTTGACGGTCACCGCGTTTTTCGCCACCAGCATGATCTCTGCGCCAGACAGCGTCGCGCCACTATTATTGACGACCACGCTAGTCGCACCCACCGCGACGGAGGTGCCTGTCGCGGTAGGCGTTCTCACACCACCGATGAGCAGACTTTCCGCACCCAGATTGTTCAACGCGCTCGAGGTCAACTCAACAAAGCCCAAGCCCGCAGTGCCCGTTCCGGCAGCATTGACGATCTCAAAGTTCGGCCCGTTAAAATCGACCCACGCACCTTTACCGCCGACACCGGGCTGCGATTTAAACGTGCCCGCCAATTGCAGTCCGCTCGTTGCGTTGATGATGAGCTGACCCGCATCTATCGGCGATCTGGGTGCGATACTGCCAGTGGCTGCGGCCTGTCCCGCGAAGAACGCATTGGCGTAGCTATCGTGATATTCAGACTGCGTGCGCACCACACTGCCGGGAGACACCATGAAACCGGAATAGCGCGCATCCTGAATGCTGGTGCCGACGACAGCGAACTTGCCCGCCATGATCTGCGAGCCATCAAGCAAAGTCGTAACGCCCTGCCCCGGCTGCCGGTCGGTATAACCCGTGACTGCCGTCACGCGGTAAGCGCCCGGCATCAGTGCGTAGCTCGCGGGCAACAAGGTGTAATAGCCCGCCTTGATGCCCGCTCCACCCGCCAGATAGACACTTGCGCCGACTTGCCAAGTGGTCTTGGAACCCGCTTGAGCATACTGCCCGATTGCTTGTGCATCGTAAGGCGAATAGCCGGACATCCCTGGGATGATGGCAAAGGTATTCGCGGGCGCTTTGGTCGGATCGAGCACATTCACCGAGCCGCCTGTACCGGCGAAGAACTCATTGGCGTACAGATCGCCACCACCCGAAATATCGACTATCGCGGCTGGCGCAGTAGCCGTGGCTTTTGCAACCGTGACACTCCCCCCAGACAAATTCAAAATCTTTTGCGGAGGTTTTGCAACCGAGACCAGCATACCCGCGCCAGTCAGATCGTAGAACCACGCATTGCCGCCTTGAATGAGACCGAACGGAACAATGGCACCATCGCCTGACACCGAGGTCAGACTACCCGCCCCTAAAGTCACATTCTGGCTACCATTCAGATTGAGCGCACCATTAGGTGCTTTCAACACGCCGTTCTGCAAAATGGTGGCGGCGCTCAGAGTCAATTGCCCCCCCGCCGACATCACCGCACTCGGCGCATGCCGCCCCGGCAACACAGTGATGCTGCCCGCCGGATTGCCTAGGCTATCTTCCACCGACACCTTGAACTGCGCCAAGGTGGTGGGATAGACCTGATCCGCAGTCATCGTGATATTGCCTTGCGTCCGCAAGCTACCTATCAAGGCCGTGCCAGTCGAGGTACCGCTCAAGCGGATATCGCCATTGCTATTCAAATTGATCTGGTTCGCACCAGAGACAGTGAAGTTACCTTGCAGATCGATCAGATGACCGAACACATCCAGCGTGTTACCTACGATACCTGCGGTCGGATTGGGCTGTAAGAGTGCTCCAGAATTGCCCAGCCAAATTTGGTTTGAGGAAAGTGTATTGCCCCCGTTGACAACCAGCTCCGGCGTATCCAGCGTGATGCTACGGCGGGTCAGCAAGTTAGCTTGATTGGCAATGATCACACCATCACTCTTCAATTTCACTTGATCGAAGCCGGAATTTTGCAAGGCGCTTGCATCAAGCAGCACGGTGTTCTCAATTCCCACCATTGCCACCGCACCCGCTTGATTGTCATTGCCCGGCATCAGTCCGGCTTGAGTGGCAAAGCCACCATTGCCGCCAGCCATCAGCTTGATCTGCATCTTCGCTGGTAGCGTAGGATAGTTCAGCGTGGTAAGTGTGGGGGTAGCAAGAATCGGATTGTTATTCAAGGTCAACGAGAAAGACCCAGCGGCGGCTTGGCTACCCGCTTCGACGCCCGCCTTCATACTGCCATCGAAATATCCACCCATGCTAGTCTGAATGTTGATCGAACCCGCATCTCCGGCCACATGGCTGGTGCGATAGATCAAACTACCCGCTTGCAATTGCGGCAGGTCAATATCAGCCGAGGTGCCTGAAACGTCCATCAACGAGCCTTGTTGCGCGACCACATAAGTCGCATTGGCATTGATGTTGATCTTGCCTCCCGCCAGCACCTGCCCTTGAGTCAGATTCTGTGCATTGGGCTGCGCTTTCAGGAAATAACCTTGGCTCAACAATCTGCTCTGGCTACCAAGCCAGATCGATTGTGTAGGGAGATAATTGGCGCCACTGGTTGTCAGATTCAGACTGATGGTTCCGGCAGGCGCTGCCAACGTACCCAGTACCGTCAGTTGATTCGCTGCGTTGAGCGTAATGCTCGCCTTGGGATCGACCACGATCTGGGCATTGGCACCGATGGTCAGAACACCAGCAGTACTGGTTTGTTCAAGCGTGAGGCTAGCTGGATTTCGCTGCCAATCAGGCAGAAAGCCCGCATCAGACAAAGCATAGACATCCGTGCCCGACGCTTTGTATGCCGCATCACGCCGCAAGATCAGCGATTGCGCTTTAGGCTGGATGAGGCCATCTACATTCAGCCCTTTAGTACCTTGTCCTGTGATAGTGTAAGAAGAAAATCCGCCACTTTGGAAGAATCCGGCTGATAAAAACGTTGTCCCAGCGGGTGCGACGCCACCGATCTGCACATCCCCCGCACTCAATTTAAGGCTGCCACCTTTTCCGCTATCCACGCCGTAGCTTCTGAAAGTGACCGTATCCAGAGCGGCTTGAAGGGTCGCGCCTGAAAGAGTGATATTCCCACCGTTACCACCCTGTGCTTTGCCAGTCTGATCGACCCAAGCACCTGCTGACGCATCGAAGGTCACACCGTTTGCAATAGCTAATGCACCGCCGGAATTAAAGGAAATTGCTCCACCGTTCTTGACGATGACTTTAGACGTATCCGGCTCGCCAAAGAAGGCAGAATCGTTCACCCATGTCCCGCGTGTAGTGATATTCCCGCCAACGTTGATCGCACCAGCAAGGTTATAAGTCGGCTTGACGGTCTGCACGGTCTTCAAACTGACCGATCCGCCGTTGATGCTAACGGAGCCCAACATATCCACCTGCCCGCCTTGCAACTTGAGCGATCCGCCCGGCGCGAGCGTGAAAGAAGTCCCGGTGGCGATCTTGGCGATGCTGTTGGTGTAAACGTTCAGATTGCTCAAATTAGACGAAAAAAGATTGACGTCCAGCGTGATGGGTGTTGTCGCAGCCAACACATCCGCAACCGCATAGTTCGTTTGCGACGCGTTCGCCTGCACCACCACATCGGAATTTGTCACGTAATCGTATTGGCCAGTAACCGAATCAGCGATAGCTGCGCCGTAACCGATGGTCAACGTGCCACCCTTGGCGCGCATCTGCCATGTGTTCTTGTAGCTAGCCGATGCGCCGAGATCGACATAGAGCTGACGCTGGTTGATACCAGCAACGGTGTTCGCGACGATCTGCCCCTGGATCGCGGCGGTCGGCGCGAGGATGGTCACCGAACCTGCAGCTTTGCCTTCTGTATAACCCGCATCCCATCTGCCTCGAATGTCACCACCCGCCATCGTCGTGAAGGTCTCGGTGATACCCCATTTGTTATGCGTGATCGAATAGGTACCGGAAACCGCATCGTAGCGCTGGTTAGGCGAGGCATTGGCGATGTCGTACACGACCCCATTGGAAACCAGGGTGGTGGTATTGATATTCGCGCCGGTATATTTAACCTGCCCACCGGAGATATCGATCTTGGCCGTCGGGTTCATCACCACGTCGCCGGTGGAGATCAGCTTCACCTCACCGCCTGCCGCCGTGCGCTCAGCGACCGTGCGCCCGATCTGCGCTTCATCTCCGGCGATGTTAGCCAGTGTGCTGCCTTTGCGAATATCGATGGCGACTGTCTTGCCCCACAGGAAACCGTTCTTCTGCAATGGCGCATCGGCCATCTGGCTTCCGCGCAATTGCACGGCGAGGATGTTGCGTGCAACGGAGACGGTTGCCGTACTGCCCGACACATCGATCAAACTACCGTTGTCGAGAAACACTCTGGCTAATGCATTATCAGCCGGCACTAAACCGGTTTTGGGATCAGGCTTGTAATTGGGGTTGAGAAAGCTGCTATAGGCCAGATTCGGGTTGATCTCTTGGTAGATTCCGTTGCCACTCTGACCGGTCGCGCCTACCGCAGTATCGATACTACCCACGGCTACCAGATTGACTTTGCCGCCGGGCGCGGTGATGCGACCCTGCACGTTCACGGTCTTGCCCATCACTTCCACGATGGAGGGATTAAAGGTCTGTCCATCCGTTGTGGTGGCAGTGTCGGCCGGATCCAAGGTCACTTCGGTAACACTACCTTTAGCCAAGGTCACAACACCCGTTTTAGTTGCCCGTATATCGTAGATAGTGGAATTGGTTTTATTCGAAAGATTCAGGTTTTTCACCGCACCTGTCTTATCTACCGTATGCCGCGCAAGCAATTTGATCGAACCGTTCTGGTTGACCGAAGTCGTTGCCGTGATTCGCCCCTGCTGGTTGATCGCGAAGCCCACCAAAGTGACGTTGCCGCGATTCGCCTCGATGACACCAGCACCTGTGTTGGTGACCGTACCAGCCCCTCCAGCCACTGGCGCCGTCACATCCACCTCCACCAACAGACCGCGCAGATTGGGGTCTTGGCTCGCTTCCAGATACACCGTGTGACCTGCGGCCAAAATCACCTGCCCATCGTGCGAAACGATCTTGCCGTTGTTTTGCACCACTGGCGCGAACAACATGATGCGCGAACCATCCAGAGTCGCGCCCGTATCCACTCTGACGGAGCCGCAGTTAGCGCCAGCAGCACAGGAAAACATAGGTGCGCTAAATATTCCAGGCTTGCTGTCATTCACCAGATAGCCCTTCTCATACAAGGCTGGATCGATACTGAGTGAAGAAGCGATCAGCGCGCCGGTGTTCACCTGTGCGCCGCTGGCGAACACGATGCCGTTCTGGTTGATCAGAAATATCTGTCCGTTGGCGGTGAGCGAACCCGCGATGATGCTGGGGTTACCACTCCAAATACGATTGAGCGCACTCGCATTGTTATTGAGCGTGACGCCATCGGCTTGGTACTGATTGAACTTGACGCTGTAACCGCCAGCGATATCAAAACTTTGCCAGTTGAGAACGGCGGTCGGCGATTTCTGATTGATGGTTATATTGGTGCCGCCCCCGATGGGTAGGCCAGTGACAGAATCAAGGTTAGTGCCGATCTGCCCTGACTGAATGAAAACAGTGTTGACTGGCGCACCAGCACAGCCGCCACACGGCATAGGCAACGGCGCAGCCACCGCCTCAGGCAAAGACAAAGGAGGCAACACGCCGGTCGCAACGAGCGCGCCCACGAGCAAAGAAAGTCTGCCGAGCTTGGGCGCACGAGTTTGCAATGCACCGAATGTCTTCTTGTCTTTTTTCATCGCTGTTCCTTCCTCAATGTTTCTATGTTGAATCGGCTAAAACCAACCGATCCATCAGCCCGTCATTCGCTCAACCTGCGCATCGTCATTCCGGCGCAGCGTGTGTTGTTGGGGCTTTAGCCCCTTACAACCACGGCGTACTCCTCGCGGGTGCAGGCCGGAATCCAGATAGTGAAAACAATCGGCGAAGCCGAACTACTTCCCCCACCCTAGCCCTCCCCCATAGGGAGAGGGGATGACGCCTAATTAAAATGACGTCGCTCTTAAAACGCCAAGCTCGTGCAGACTTCGACCAGCTCAGTCCGAACGGAAACTAAAACGCCAAACTCGCCTTGACCCCCACGCGCACTTTATTGGCCGTGGTGTACGTCGAGTTCTTACGCGGCCAACCCGCGTCCAACCTTAAACTCAAATGGTTCCACGCCTGGAACCGCATGCCGACCCCGACGCTGGTCAGATTGAAATTCGCCGTCTGCCCAGGCAGCGCGCTCCGCACACGCAGATGCGCCGCATCGATGAAGGACAGCACACGCAAGTCGTTCACCGTTTCGCCACCCCACTGCGGGCTGCGCAATTCCAGCGTACCGTGCGTGCCGTCATCACCCGCCTGCTCCGCTTCCATATAACCACGCACACTGTCCGAGCCGCCCGCGATGAACTGCTCGTTGCTGATTAGCGGGCCGTTGGTCATCTGACCATCCAGCTTGGCGAACAACGACATACCCCAGAACAAGTTCTGCGTGCGATCCACACCACCGCGCAGATAAAAATAATTCGCACTCGCACCAAAACGTTTGCACTCGAACTGCGTCACCGTCTGCCCGTTGCACTCCGTCATCTTGTCGCCCACACCGCGCAACTTGAAGTTGGCGGTGACGTTGGCGCTGGTCATCCCATTCTCATCCGGCATGCTCGCGTTGTAACCCACCGAGAACGGCACATAGCTGATGGGCGTGTGTCCGGTGTTCGAGCCTGCCAAGAACTGATCGTCCTTAAAATCTTTGTAGTCCGCACCCAGCGTCACGCTGTGGTACAGGTTATGCCCCGGCCACAGCGGTATCACCCAACGCGCGCCAAAGATGTTGCCCTTGCCGATCAACGACAGATCGCCCACTGCCGTCACGTTGCTGCGCGATGCCACCGCGTACATGGCCAACTGGTTGCCATTCGCCAAGGGCATCAGATAAGTGCCGGACAGCACGCGAATCTGATCCCACTTCTGCGGCGTCGTCTGATACTGCACCGACAAGCTGTGCTCCTTCTGCCACAGGTTGTCGTAGCGGAACATCCCGCTCAAGCGCTGCGACTTGGTGCTCGGCCCCGCGTAGTTACTCATGTCGATACTGCCATGCACAGGCAACTTGTCTTCCACTCGCAAGTCCACGGCCACCTTGCCCGGCGTCATACCCGGACGCAACACCGGCGTCACCCGCAGGTCGGCTTGGCGATTCGCATCCGCCATCTGCTTCTGCACGCCGGGGAAATAGGGCACATTGTCCTGCCCCAGCTCCGACACTTTGGACAAGATGCGCCCCAAGTCGTAATAGTGCGAACCCACCACGCGCACCCGCTCCACACTGCCTTCCGCCACCTTCAAGCGCACGATGCCGCTGGTGATGGTCTGCTCCGGAATATCCACCAGCACCGTCAGGTAGCCCGCATCGCGATACGCCTTTTCCAGCGCAGCGCGCGCCGCTTCCACATCGGCGATGCTCTTGTCCTCACCGAGATAAGGCATCACCACCTGCTCCACACGGCGGGTCGGCAACACCTTGTTACCTTCGATGTGGTACTCCATCACATTGAAGCCGTTCTTTTTCGCAGGGGCTGCCGGTTCCACCGGCTCCGCCCGACTGGTGCACACCATCAAAAGTCCTGCACACAGCCATAGAATTTGGAGCAATCTCATCAAATCATTTACCACATCGTCATTCCGGCGCAGGCCGGAATCCAGTCAAATAAATCACTGCACCGCAATGACTCCACAAAGGCCTTACCAATGAACCGCTGGATTCCCGCCGTCGCGGGAATGACGGATCAATTTTTTCCGAGCAACAACTCACATTTAGCGATTCTGCAGCACCCACATTGCAGGGTAATTAACTGCCGCAAGATCCAGCATAAATGACACAAAAAACAATGCCCGCAAACACCCGCAATCCATCCTCCGCCTTAAATCGACAGGGAAATTTGAGCATGGCACTTTAGCAACCTTGTGTGACGGAAAAAATTCAAATTAGGGGAAAAGACTAGTCCGAACGGACTAGTGAGCACCTATAGCAAGCGGCACCCAAAAAAGAAAAATCCCGGCATTGCGCCGGGGTGTTCTACCGCAAATTCAGTCGCCGCGATGGATGGCTCGCAGGCTGACTAACGGATGTTGAGTTACCCAGCCAAACCAGACTGAGGAAAGAAGGCGTTCGTAAGGGATATCAGTCAAGCAAGCGCAATGTGCAAATGCCGCCCCATGACTTCAAGCGCTTCGGCGATTCTGGGTAGTTTTGTACCATGCCCAGTATCAAGCATTCTCCTGACTTCTTTTTCGTCGATCCCAAGCTTCCTAGCAAGTTCGACTTTGGAAATACCGGCATCTCGCATTGCATCGTAAAGCGCGGCCTTCGCTGCCGTAGCAGCAGGAGGATTGATCGTCACCTCACCACGACGAGGCTTTCTAGCAACGGGTAGCGGCTCGTTATCGCGAATACGGGATTCAAGTGCGGCCTGCAAGCAACCTTCAGCCACCTCGATTCTATCTTCATCGGCATTGGCTTGTGAAATCGCTTCCGGCAGATCGCGGCAAGTGATGACCCATCCATCATCTTCTTTAGCAAAACGAAACGCGTAATCGTAAGTTTTCATGGTTCACCTCTATTTGTGCAGATCACTTTCCTTGATACCCAGTTGTTTGAGCATGCCATGAAAGGTACCTGTCTTTAATTCGTCTTTCAGGTTGCGAACGATAGTTTTTTGCCCGTTTACATAAAGCGCACCGTGACTGCCTTTACCTTCGTCAGGACGCCACTCATAGACCCAGCCTTTCCGTTCCGCAAGAGTCTTGAGCTTCTTCAAAAATTCGCTGCCTTTCATTACTTGGATGTTCGGTCATAAATGTCCGCCTGTCAACCCAATAGACGCAAACAAAGCTTCTCTTATTGATGCGGGACGAATTGAACGCGATCTTGGCGCTTGCGGGAATTCGTACAGCAGGTAGCTGCGGTGATTAATTTGTTCAAACTGCTGGATAAGCATCCCGATCTGATTAAAGAACTGACTTAGGGAAACACTAAGCCAAACTCAGACTGTGGAGAGAAAGCTTTCGTAAGGGATTGCGGAGCAATCTACTTGAGGAAAATCTACCTGCCAGCCTTTAAAGCCTTCAGGTGTTTGGCTGCACCATAGTCGAGCAACAGTTGATCGTCAGTGATCAGTAAGGCGCCAAGATGGCGTGCCGTTGCAACAATCAATCGGTCTGCCGGATCAGGATGAATATCGCCAGGAAGCCGAGTGCTGGCAACTGCAATTTCCGGTGTAATAGGCTCAATTCGGATCCCCGGAGTACTGACAGCTGCGTTCACCCATTCCCCCACATCCCGATCCAGCGTAAGCCTTCCTTTGCTGACCAACATCGCCACTTCCCAAGGTGAGATCGCGGACAAGAGAACCGCCTCTTCGGATAATGATCGCTCAATTGCCCTCAACGCCTTCGGGCTGAGTTTTCGGTCGCCGTTTAACAACCATATCCAAACATGGGTATCCAACAACACCCGGTTCATTTGGTCGCCGCCCATGCAGCGTTGATAGGTGAAATGATATCCATTTCGCCAACAACACTCCCTTTAAGTACCCCGAACAATCCCAGTTCCGGCTCAACAGGAACCAGCTTTGCCACAGGCTTGCCATGTTTGGTGATGATCAAAGTCCCACGTTTCTCGGCAACGTCGTCGAGAAGCTGTAGGCACTTTGCTTTGAATTCTCCCGCTCCGATGGCTGATTGCATTACGCCCTCCCATGATATGACCACAAGTTGTGGTCACAGTGTAGCACGCCCGCCGAAAAATCCCGAACCCGTAAATCCAAGGAGAGTCTGATTAAGTCCGAACGCCATGGTTCGATACACCCATAGGGTGCGAGAACCTCTTCGAGGCATTTTCCGTTCGTCCTGATAACCAGCCACTTGCCAGCTTGCTGGCTTAGTGGATTGGCTAGTAGTCCCATCAGTGCCACGCTTGCGTGGTGTATCGAAGGAGCGAACGGACTTAATCAGAGATAACAACACACGCTCAGTCTGTCGAAACACCCGAGGTCATTCACATTTCGACAAGCTCAATGCGAACGGATTATTGGACAAATCGTTCCAGATCAATAGGCACTTAGACAATCTTTACCTCACGATGTCGTTCCACGTGGCAATCCTTCGCCCCAAAAAGAAAAACCCCGGCATTGCGCCGGGGTGTTCTACCGCAAATTCACTCGCCGCAATGGATGGCTCGCAGGCTGACTAACGGAAGTAGAGTTACCCAGCCAAACCAGACTGAGGAAAGAAGTCTTTCGTAAGGGACATGCAACTTGCTCACCATACGACATCGAAATTAAAGTGAGACCAACTGCCGCCCCTGTTGGGCACTTGATGCTGGCGATCTCAGCTCAAACGCTCGCATGAAGCTTTACGCCAAGCGCCTGCGTAACTTTCAAAATCGTATCGAAACTTGGAACACGATCACCCGAAAGCGACTTATACAAACTCTCACGAGAAAGCCCTGATTTCTCAGCAACCAGTGCCATGCCTTGAGCACGAGCAATATCCCCGAGAGCCTTGGCAATAAAAGCTGCGTCTCCATTAGATTCTTCAATGCAAGCATCTAAATACATCGCCATTTCTTCTGGCGTACGAAGATGTTCTGCTACATCGTAGCGTGATGTTGTGATCATTTTGCGTTCTCCTTTAATTTCGAAGCCAAGCTCAATGCAGTTTTTATATCTTCAGCTTGCGAGCCCTTGTCGCCACCCACAAGAAGAATAATTAACACGTCACCTCGCTTAACAAAATAAACTCAATAACCGGAACCGTAGTCAATTCGCATTTCGGACACGCCAGCCCCAACGGGTTTGACATCGCCTGGATTGCCAGCTCTGAGTCTTTCAACCCTAGCCTGAATACGTGCCCTTGCTTTAAGGTCACGCAATCCATCAATCCACTTTGCGTATTCCTCTGATTTGCGAATTTCAAGCATGACTAATTGTAGCCCGCTGGCTACGACTGTCAAGCCTTTCATAGTTGTTTCCTGTTTGATGTTGCGGAGCAGGTGCCCGATGCAGATAGCGCGACGCAATATTTGATGGACTGCTTATCAGGGCAACTTGAGATTCCGCCGCCCCAAAAAGAAAAACCCCGGCATTGCGCCGGGGTGTTTTAGAGTCGGCATCTTTTGGTCGTGCCATTCCCCTCACCCTCAATCCCTCTCCCAGAGGAGGTGGGATGCATGCTTGAATGATTTCAAGTGAACTTCTGCGACTGGTGAGCAACGGCCAACACGACCACCCGCGTTGGCGTCAGCTTATAGATGATCGAATAGGGATATTTTGCGAGTGTCAGTTTGCGCGTGCCAGCTCTCAACCACGGCTTGCCCGTAAGCGGGAAGTCCATCAATCCATCCGCCGATTCTGCAATATGCACAACGACACGCTCGGCTGCCGCCGGGTTGTCTTTGGAGATGTAGGTTTTGATGTTCTCTAAATTACGCAGGGCTCGTGCGGCGTACTCAACGCTTCTTGGCATTTTTCACGCCCAGCTTTTTTTTGACCTCTTCTGAGGAGTGAACGCGACCTGCCTCCACATCGGCCAGCCCTGCATCCACCTGCTCAAGCAACCATTCTTCATATTCGACTCGCTGCTTGACCGCTTCTTTGATGAACGAGGCAGGCGTAGTTCTCGTGCCTGCGGTCACTTTACCCAAACGCTTGAGTAGGGATTGCGGCAAATCTATCGCGTGGTTCATGGCACTCTCTCCTATGGCAATTGCTAAGTGGCGTGGATTTTACACGAAAGAAACGAGCGGACAATCTCATGCGGAGCAGATGCCCGATGCAGATAGCGCAACGCAATATTTGATGGACTATGATCAAGGGAGCTTAGAAATCCGGCACCCCAAAAAGAAAAACCCCGGCATTGCGCCGGGGTGTTCTGAGGCTAACTACTAAGCGAAGTGCTTATTGGTTCTGAGCAGCTGGTTGGCAAGTGTTTGCCTTAGCTACGCGCATTGCTGGGTTAGTTGGTGTACCGTCAGCATTCAACAGACCGTCGTAGTTCAGAGCAACTGGATCGGACAGAGCAGCAACACCAACAACCTTTGGAGTCTTGCTTGTGCCGAGGATCGCTGGGTCGCCAGATTTCTTCGCCATGACGTTGAAGAAGTCCAGTTGTGTACCAGCCATCACAGGGATACCAGCAACAGCTACTGCACGCTTGTTCCAAGAGTTGTTCACCACAACGTCGTAAGAACCCAGAGCAGAATTCAACACGGTAGGAGCAACACCGTTGATGGCAACGAAGTTGTACAGCTCAGGCAGTTTAGCCAAAGTGTAACCATTGATGCCAGCATTCAGCACAGTACCTGCTGGGCGATCAACACCCATCAGACCGATCGCACGGCCACCTGCTGGCAACACGATGTGAGTTGCATCAGCAGCAGCGGTAGAGATCGTACCGTTGGCGATGTTGATGGTGTAACCGGCAACAGTACCTTGCTGAACAGCTGTCATGCAAGCTGCCAACGCGCCGGAAGAGCTGTTCTCGATCACGGTGTAGCCCAGACCGGTACCTTGAGCTGCAGCAGGAGATTGAGCTGAAGTCGAGCAAGGAATACCGAAGAAGGAGGCATTGATCGCAGCTTGTGTACCGGAACCTGCGGTGCGTTTGCAAACGATCACATTACCTGCTGGAACTGCAGGAACTGCGAAGAAGTCAACGTTAGACCAGTCAGTAGTGCCACCGGACATCAGAGCAGTCACTTGTGCCTTGGTCAGGCTGGTGATGCCTTGGGCTGTCAGGTTAGGCGTTACGATGATGCCCATTGGCTGAGCCAGTGTGGATGCTTTGACCAGCGCAGCGTCGATCGCAGGTGTCACGACTGGAGTACCGGCAGGAACGTTGACACCAGTGAACAATGCTGGCTCTACGTCGGAAACGCCTGCATCAGGCACGGCCAGAACGGTAGGAACGCAAGAATACAAAGGCGCGCCAGTTACAGTGTCAACAGCAGTTTGCAGTGTGCAGTTGGTATCCAAGGACAGATCCAAACGCGCAACAGTCGTACCTTGAGCAACAGGAACCACGCCAACGATAGAGCCGCCAGCACCTGTCTCATAAACGATACCAGTTGTACCGACGAGTGTAGGGCCTGCAGCAGCAGAGAAAGTACCAGCATACGCACGGTAGTTCGAACCCTTAGCGCCGGTTGCAGTTGCAGTGCCGTCAAAGAACACAGACATGGTGCCAGCAGTGAACAGGCCGTTTGCAACTTGGCCGAGCGTGTTCTGCAAAGCAGAAGAACCAGAGATGAACAGCTTTGTGGCAGATGCGGCAGCCACAGAAGGTGTCGGGGCTACAGCGAATGCCTGACCAGCGAAAGCCAAAGCGCAGACGGCTACGATTGCTTTTAATTTCATGTTATTTCTCCAAGGTTGGAATTACGTTTTAAGAAAATTCGGTATTGCTTACTCACTTGCACCACCCCTGCCTCCAATCGAAGCAGGGGAAGCATTCAGTCAGACTTAGGCAAAAGAAACGCTGCCTTCTTTACGACGGGTAGCGATGAAGCCGATGAGAGCCAAACCGCTCAACATCAACAGCCATTCGCCTGGCTCTGGAACTGGAGCAACCGCAGCGGCGTAAGTCAATGTGCCGTTTGCAGCCAAGGTCCAAGTTGCAGCGCCGCCAGTTGCATTGGCGAATTGAGTCACACTCGTACCAGTGTAGTTACTGCGTGCATTTTGCACAGGCGTCAGGAAGAAGAAGTTCTGGCTGGCACCGATCGCTGCTGTGTTGGTGACTGGCAAAACACCACCGAAGTTGTAGCCCATACCGTTAGAAGCTGCACCCGCATAAGCCAGACCGCCAGTAGCAGAGGTAAAGGAAGCAGTTGTAGCAGCCCCCATAGTAGCGTTAACAGTAAAGATGTACTGACCATTGGACAAATTGGCAGCTTGCACACTAGTACCAGCCATGTTTGGCAAAGCAGCAGCGGTGGTGGTTGTCATCAAGCCAGAAGTGCCGTAACCCAGAATGCCCAAGTTAACGCCAGTCACAGCCCAAGTGGTGCCTGCGCTGGCAGTGGCCAAGTAGCTGGTCAGAGCTGCGTCAGTGAAAGAGAAGTTAGCAGCAGCAGTAGGAACTCCAGTAGTGACTGCTGGAGCCTTTGCTGTACCACCGAAGGTAAAACCAGCGCCGGTCAGGAAGCTCTGCATGTTGGTGCCCAGATTGGCAGTGAAGGAAGTCAAGGAAGTTTGATCCCAAACTGTCAAAACCAAGTTGTTGGCGAATGTATTGCCAGCAACGATTGCCGCACTTGCTTGGCCAGCGAATGCCAACGCCAGAGCGCCAGCAGCCAGAGTCATTTTCATTTTCATTGTATTACCCTTTCAAAAACTCCCTTGCGTGGGAGGTCTATTAAGAAAGCCTGAAACCGAAGATCGATTTCATAGCCATTAAGTTACGGGCAATGCGCCGCCCGCTACCACATGTGCAACCCGGCCATCTCGCCTTGCGGTTAGATCCGTGGCTTTCCGCCCCCGCCTCGCAACGGGTTTAGCCTCAACTACAAACTGACCCACAACATTCCTGTGCAGCCTCACGCACTCTACCGATTAACAATTACAAAGCTTCGTGGTCAAAGTGCGCCGGACATGAGCCGTTCGGACTAATTTGCTGTTTCTCGAACGGGCTTTCAGGCGAGTTGCACAATAGCGAACGAATGTGAAAAGACATGTAAGCGTTTTGCGTTTTGAATAGTCTTAACGGACTAGTCGAAACTAGTCCGAACGGACTAGTTTGCTGTTATTTAATTTTAATAATTGACGAGGCGCTTCTGATTCTTTGCTAGTGCCCTCACCCTCTGTCCCTCCCCCAAAGGGGGAGGGATGCGAAGCCCTTCTCCCTCTGGGAGAAGGGTGGGGATGAGGGATGGCCGCTCGGCCTGTACCCGAGCGGGTGAGTGCGGTAGCAGGTTAACTGGATGCGCAACTATATTTAGTTGCAAATCTCTGTTTGATTGGGGTAGGATTCCCGTATGGGAAAACACGAGAAGCTATTGGCAAAGCTCCAGAGTCGTCCGAAGGATTTTACCTTTAGGGAGCTCACCACGCTGTTGGCCGGGTTCGATTATGTGCTCAATGAAAGTGGCAGTGGCTCGCGGGTGAGATTTGAACATGCGCATTTCGTGCCAATCTTATTGCATAAGCCTCATCCATCGCCCGTGCTTAAGCCGTATGTGATTGACCAAGTGTTAGAGGTTTTGAAACAGGAGGGTTTGATATGAAAAATACGATGGAGCACAAGGGCTACACGGGATCGGTTGAGTACAGCGACGAAGACGGGATTTTTTTCGGCAAGGTGCAGTTCATCCGTGCGTTGATCAGCTATGAAGGCAGCAATGCAGAAGAGTTGCGCAACGATTTCCACAATGGCGTGGATGATTATCTCGCCATGTGCCAAAAGAAAAATATCGCACCGGAACAACCATTCAAGGGATCTTTCAATGTGCGTGTCGGACGCGATCTGCATCGCCAGATCGCACTCGAAGCAGCGCGGCGCGGAGTGAGCTTGAATAGCTTGATCGTGGCAGCTCTGGAAAAGGAAACGCAGCACGCAGCATAGGGCTAGCTCCCCGGCAATTTCTGATTTTCACCTTTGAAGGCGGCAATGCCGAGTTGGTTGATTATCAGGACTACCATTAGGAGATATTAAAAATGAGCAGAATGCACAGCCCGGCACACCCCGGCGAAGTATTGCGGAAATGGATACCGGAAGACATGACAGTAACGAGCGCAGCCAAGGCATTACAGGTATCCCGTGTCACGCTTTCTAAGGTGCTAAACGGAAAAGCTGGCGTAACGGCAGGGATGGCCTTGCGCCTCTCAGCATGGCTTAGCACCTCACCTGATGTTTGGCTTGGAATGCAAACACAGTGGGACTTGTGGCAAGCCCGGCAACAGCCTACCCCAAAGATCAAACCACTGGAAAGAATAGCCGCATAGATCTCAGCGGCCAAGTGTTAGAGGTTTTGAAACAGGAGGGTTTGATATGAAAAATACGATGGGACACAAGGGCTATACGGGATCGGTTGAGTACAGCGACGAAGACGGGATTTTTTTCGGCAAGGTGCAGTTCATCCGTGCGTTGATCAGCTATGAAGGCGGCAACGCAGAGTTGGTTGATTATCAGGACTACAGTCCCATTTCCTTTGTTGGTAAGAGACTTAACGGGTTCCCCCACCCCAGCCCTCCCCCGGTGGGAGAGGGAGCCAGCGTGGAGAGGCTTGTGGTTTAAGTCCCTCTCCCACCGGGGGAGGGATTAGGGTGGGGGGGATCCTAGTGGAACAGCCTAAGGGATTTAACCCACACAAAAATCGACTGAACTTTTAAATTTAATAATTGGTGAGTATAGGGTGCGGTTGAATGATGAGTTCTCGTCCCTTATAGTGTTGCGACCGCGCTACATGGGCAGCCACAGTATGAGCGGAGTGACGGTTTAGCGCGGGCTTGATAACCAAGGATTGAATATCTCTGTGCCGATTGACTCAAAATCAGCCACATTGCGCGTTACGACCGTCATCCCATGAACCAGCGCCGTTGCGGCTATCAGTGCATCACGATGCGGCCGTGGATTGGGTACGTTGAGCTTTGCACAACGCTGCGCAACGGCGATGTCGACCGCGAGAATACGTCCGTCAAATGCCGGTAATACATGAGCATTGAGCCAAGCGCGAAGTACGGCTCCTTGCAGTGGGTCGCGCCGCTCGATCAGGAGTATTCCTGTTTCCAACTCTAGGATAGTGATGGCAGACAGAAACATGCTCGTTGCCGAGATGCTCTCCGCCCATGCAGTGACATTTTTATCGGCCTTGCCGGTTTTTGCTTTCCGCAATTCTGAAACGATATTGGTATCGAGCAAGTACATCAGGATAAGTCCGTCGGCGTTCGGTAAAGGTCGTCGTCCAGCCTGGGCGGGGTGAAATCGATCTCTGCAACGCCGGGCATGGCCAGCAGTTCGACGATGCTCGTCTGACTGCGAGTGACCCTCTGGTATTCTTCGATAGTCAGCAATACGTGTGCAGGGCGACCGCGATCCGTAATGAACACGGGGCCGGATGCGGCGGCCTTTTTGGCCCTGCCGGCATCTTGGTTGAACTCACGACTGGATAACGTAGTGATAGTCATAATCACCTCCCTTGATTGAGTAGTAGTAACGTTACTACATTTACCATTGTCCAGCAATCGATGCTTGCTGAAGCCGCGTCGTTTCAGATGGCGGTTCGGCCTTGGCTTGCGTAGAGATCAGCCCACGTCGCTAAACCCGGCGCATCGAAACACATCGCCTGATGCGGCTGGCTATTGATACTGAACAGACAGCACTGGCATCCAGCCTGTATCCGTACCAATGCAGATCGCGTGACGTTGATTGGCTGAGGCCATGCAAGTCATGCCCGCAGGATCACCAAACTTTGCGGCCACATTGGCACAGATGATCGCATCGGTGCTGTAGGTGATCTGGCACAGGTTGGCCTTGCGTTGATCCGGTGTCGCATCCTTCGGCAAGGGCGGCGGCGGTGGCACGCGATATGCGGGCGGCACATTGTTGTTAGCCGCTGACGCGACACTGACCGGTGCGCCGTTGTTGCCGGGTGTCCCGCCCCGCGTTGGCATCCCCATGCCCCCACCCGCCGCGCCTCCTGCCGCACCGGCGAGCATGGTGGCGGCAGCGCTGCCGGTGTAGATGAATTGCCAGTCGGAGTAGCGTTTCTTATTGGCAAACTGTTCATAGCCTCTACCGAAGTTGGCCTTCTTCAACGGGGTGGCATCGGACAGGCTGCGCACGCCCATGATGCCGCCATCCGCGCCTTTGATGAGCCCCCATTGCGTGCTGCCGGTGATGGGGTCGGCGAAAAGTTTGCGCAGATAACGCGCGGTGTAAGGCTGGCGTCTGTCGAACAGCAGGTCTTCTAACTTCTTCGGGAATTGCTTCACGCCACCGGGCGAGTTTTGATAATAGGCATTGATGGCCTGGCTGAACTGGTTGCCGATGAACAGGAGTTGTTGTTCTTTGGCGCGTTGTTGCGTGGTGCTCCAGAAGGTGCCGATGGCCGCCAGCGCGACACCCATGATGGCGACGGCGATGAGCAGGCCGATGTAGGTGAACCCTTTGCAGGGACGCCGCGAGAAACACTGCTTGGATGCCCTTTGATTGAGAATGTGTGGCTTATCCATCGCCGCTCACCATAAATTGGTTTAGCTAACCCAATGAATCCGTCATTCCCGCGCAGGCGGGAATCCAGCAAAAAAACGTGCCTTGAGCAGCAAGGACAAAATTCGAAGGCATATTGAATAACCGCACTGGATTCCCGCCTGCACCCGCAAGGAGTGCGCCGTGGTTGTAAGGGGCTAAAGCCCCAACAACACACGCTGCGCGGGAATGACGCAGTGGGATCAAGGCTGCTTGCTGCCTTCGTCCAACAGTTGGACGATCTTCTCGCTGGGTTGATTGCCGAACAGTAATTTGCCGTTGGGGAAAACGATCGCGGGCGTGCCGGTGATCCAATTCTTGGTGGCGATCTCTTTGATGTCGGCGATCGGCGTGTCGCATTTGGTGTTGCTGCCTTTGGGCTCTTTCTGTTTCACCAGCATGTCGTTCCATGCCTTGGCTTTGTCCTTGGCACACCAGATGAGTTGAGATTTGCGCAGCGCGCCAGGATGCAGGTCGGTGAGCGGCAACAGGAAGGTGTAGATGGTGACGTCGTTCACGGCTTCGAGTTGTTTTTCCAGCCCTTGGCAATACGGGCACTCAGGATCGGAGAACAACACCAGTTTGCGCGTACCATTGCCTTTGACGCGGACGATGGCTTTATCCAGTGGTAGTTTGGAAAAATCGACGGTGGTGATCCTGTCCTTTTCCATCTGGGTCAGGTTCTTTTTGTTCTTGATATCGACCATGTTGCCGAAGAAGCCGGTCTCGCCCTTTTCATCGGTATAGAAGATGTTGAAGCCGTTGAACACGACTTGATACAGCCCCGTGCTCGGCATTTTGGTGATGGAGACGATCTTCAATTCGGGCGCGCTTTCGCCCAAGGTCTTTCTGATCTCATCTTCACCTGCGTGTGCGCTCAAGGCGCCCAGCAAGAGGGCGGCTGCAAAAACGATACGGCTCGATCTAAACATTTTCTTCTCCTAGTGTTTCGTTGCCGGGCATCAACAGCCCTAATTTGAATCCCGTGGTCACGGCGTGGCCACGGGTCTTGACCTTGAGTTTCTTCATGATGTTCTGCACATGGTTCTTCACCGTGAGCGGACTCAGATACAGCTGTTCAGCGATGTCTTGGTTGCTCTTGCCCGCCATGAGGAAGTGCAGCACCTCGATCTCGCGTTTGCTCAGCACGACACCGCCCGGCAGAGAGTTCTGGTTGCGGATGCCTTGTTGCGAGACGACGCGCGAGAACGTCGCTTCCAAGATCGGTGTCAACACCTCGATGAGATAGAGGATGCGCGGGCTGAGCTCTTCCGATATCCGGGCAAAACAAAAATAGCTCTTCAGTTGTCCATCCGGGCCGTGCTGTCCGAAGGCGGCGACATTGCGCAACTCGCCACTTTCCAACAGGGGCAACCACGCCTCGTCACAGCCGCCGATGGAGACGCCGGGGCCGAGCACGCAGGGTCTGCCGGTCTTGCGCGTCAGCGCCATCAATTGGGTGAACAGGCCATTGATCGGGTCGCACACTTCGTTGAAGTGTTCATTGCGGAAATAGCGCGTGCTGGAAAAACGATAACAGCGCATCTGCGCATCCGCACCGGCGACGATGCCGCAGATCAATATCTCGTGCGAGAGCAGGTACTGCAACTCACCTTGGACCCAGGAGAAGAATTGCTGCTCGGTCAACACGCGCAACGAGCTGTCGACGACCGAGGCCAGACGTGCCGGCTCTTCTCCTTCAAGTGTGATGTTGTTCCTAAAAAAATTCATGTGGCCTTTGTCTGCCGCCTGATCGAACAGCGTTGATGAATGTGCCTCACTCGACCGCCCCGGCTTGCACCAGCAACGCCACGACTTCTTTTCTGTCCATGACTTTGGCCCAATGCAGAAGGGTGTAACCATTGTTCAATCCGCGCACCTCGGTGCCTGCCAGAACCAGACGTTTCGCGATGTCGTCATAGCCTTCGAAGATGGCGTAATACAGCGCGGTGTTGCCCAGCGGGTCGCGCGTGCTGACCTGCGCGCCCTTCGCCAGCAGTGCCTCGGCATAATCGAGGCGTCCGCTCTGCGCCGCCAGCATCAGCGGTGTGATGCCCAAGTTGTCGGCGACATTTGCATCCGCCCCGGCGTTCAGCAATATCTTGAGATTCTCATCGCGCCGGAAATGGATGGCGTTGAGTATGGGTGTGCCGCCGGCATAGTCGTGCACATTCAATTCCGCTCCGGCCGCGATCAACATCTTGAGTATCTCGGCATCACTTCTCAAGGCAGCGGCACCGATGGGCGCGAAGCCGATGCTGCCCAGTACGTTGACATCGGCATGCAGCTCGAGCAAGCGGCGCACCATCTCGCGCTGGCTGTGATAGGCCGCCATCAACACGGCGCTGTTTTGCCCTTTGTCGAGGGCATTTGGATTCGCGCCCATGGCCAGCATCATTTTGAAGATGCGAAGGTCACCCTTGCCCGCCGCTGAAATCAGATTAAGGTCGTCGTCATTCGTCGCAGCGGCGGTTCCGCTCGCAAGCAAACCACACAGGATTAGGCTTGCGACACATGCTATTTGCTTGATCTTGGTCATCTTGTTCAGGTGGATTTAACTGTGCGTTAAATTTATGCAAATTCAATCACGGCGTGCGATTCTATTTTTCTCGCATGTCATACAAATTAATTCTTTATGACAGAGGCATAACCTCAGGCTAGTCCCTTGCCTAGTCCGCTATCCGCACCCCACACACGCAGGATTTTTTCAAGCACAGCGGGTCATTCATCCCAGCGGATGGGTATGCCGGTCGCATAGCCTTGATAGCCGTCCACGCCCAATTTTTCCAGTACCTCGAACAGGACGGCATCTTCGACACCCAGCACGATGGTTTTGATCTCCAGCGACTTGGCGATGTTGGCGACGGAGGAGATGAAGAATTGGTTCTCGCGGTTGTTGCGCAAATCGACGATGAACGATGCACTGAGCTTGATGTACGCAGGGCGCAGGGCTTGCATATATTCCAGCGCAGAGCTGTGCAATCCGAAGTTGTCGACCGCGAATTCCGCCCCCAGCTTGCGAACTTTGGTGATGAAGCGTTCGAGCGAGAGGGTATCTTGGATGACGCTGAATTCGGTGAATTCGAATACGATCCTGCGCGCCATCTCCGGCTGACTTTCCAACGTCGCCATCATCCAGTCCATCAGGTTCGCGTCGCGCAGGGAGCGCATCGAAAGGTTGATCGCGATCTGCTCGGTGAGGTCTTTCTTGACACTCATGACCTTGAGTATCTTTTCCACCAATTTGCTATCGACCGAGGCAGTGAGTCCGTGGCGGACGGCCATCGGCATGAATTTGCTCGCCACGACCAGCTCGCCTTCTTTGCTGATCAACCTTCCCATGACTTCGAGCTGAAGATTGTGTTTGCCCTTGAAGGCGATGACCGGCTGCGCCAGCAGGGCGATCCTGTTCTCCGACAAGGCGTCGGTGATGAGCGCCTTCCAGAACAATGAGCCCTGCTCATCTTCCGCTTCCTGTTTGAAATCGATCAACACCGGTACACCGCCGCCATTGTGTATGGACTGGAGTGTGGCCATGTCTGCGATGGCCATCAAGCTCCCCAGCGCCACGTTCTCTTTTTGGAAGAACGCCGCACCACACCCGAATCCAAGGGGTTGCCCATAATTTGCATCACCGATGGTTTTTTTGATGCGCTGTGATATCTCGTCCCCCAGCGCTTCCGCTTCGCGGCGCGTGAGATTGAATGCGGCAATGGCGAAGGTCGCCCAATTGACGCAGGCGCATATCCTGTTCCGTTCTTTGGCGATCTCGGCCAGTGCCACGCCGATGGATTTAAGCAGTTCATTGCCGGTCTCAAATCCTTTGCTTGCATTGAATTCTTTAAAATTCTCCAACTGGATCATGAACAACACGCCCGATTCTGCATCCTCGCCTTTGTTCAAGATGGCGCGCATCTGCGATTCAAAGCTGCGGCGGTTGTCCAGTTTGGTCAGGGGGTCGATATAGGCTTCGGCACGGTAATAGTTGGCCGAGGCCACTTCGTCCTGAATGATCTTTTGCACTTTGCCCGAGAGGCTATTGATCGCCCGCACCACATTGGTCAGCTCTCGGGTCTTGGGTTGCTGTGTCACTGTGGCAAAGTTTCTTTCACTGATGGCTTGGGCGACCGATTCGATCTCTTCCAGAGGACGCAGTATCGATTTCAAAAAGCCGCGCAGGAGCAGCAGACAAACGATATACAGCCCCGATAACCACAGAGCCGTGCCCAGCGTGGTGCGCCATAATTGCTGGTAGGCGAAGTTCGGA
Organism: uncultured beta proteobacterium; assembly: GCA_963822425.1. Classification (GTDB taxonomy): domain Bacteria; phylum Pseudomonadota; class Gammaproteobacteria; order Burkholderiales; family Gallionellaceae; genus Sideroxyarcus. The sequence goes on along the minus strand of CAWGHS010000003.1, from coordinate 27,445 downwards.
TGGCTGGATACCAATACCCGCCCGAGTTGCCGCCAGCCTTTGGATATCTTGGATTCTGCTGTCGGCGCTTCCAGCTTGATGAATGAGGTGAACCAGGTCGGGACATCGGGTGGTGTGGGAGATAGTTTTTTCTCTATGATCGTTTCGCCATTCAAGTCGATCACTCTGATGGATTGGTAGTAGCCCCGGTCAAAGACAGCATTGACGGTCACTTCGGTGCGGATGGTGTCGCCGTTGCCCATCGGGTCGGGCAACACCATGCCCAATGAAGTCGCCGCATCCTGCGAATGCGACATCAGTTGTTCTTGCAGCGAGGTGCGCGCGCTCACCACATAGATGATCTCGATTCCGGCCAATAAAAATAAAAACGCCAGCGAAACCCCGATAAATAATTGCTTGAACAGTGTCATCGATTCCTTCTCCTTGATTTTTCGCCAGCGGTCATCGCTTGTGTTCCTTGTCCATCTTTTCCAGCAAGTCGCGCCACAGGCGAATCTGGCTGGATTTACCCGATTTGGATGAGCCACCGTTTTCTACCCACAGGTCTTCGTCATTGAAACTATAGATAGGCTCCAGATCGGTACGTTGCGATGCCAGCAATATCTCGCCAGACAGGTTGTCGAGAATGTAGGGCTCGGCATTCGGTTCGGGGTAATAGGCCAGCACCATGTGCGACTCGTTCCATTTCAACGCGCGCACATAGGTGATGCGTAGCTTCCGCACCGGCACACCCAAGTCTTTCAGCGTGAAATATTTTCCGATGGAATAATCTTCGCAGTCTGCGCCATTGCTGGCCAAGGTCTCGATCGGTGTCGCCCAGTAATCGTCGACGCCCCAGTGTTCTTTGTCACTGAAATAGGGCGTGCGATTCCAGAAAGAATTGTTGGCATCGAGCCAGTTGCGCTCGCGCTTCAGATCATTCGCGATCAACTGTGTCTGGGGCGCTTGCTGCAACAGCATTTGCCGCATATCCAATACACGCTGTTGTCCCTTCGCTCCCCATCTGTCGGCAAGGTAAGCAAGCAAACCGGGCGATAAGTCACTCATGCCTGCCCACAGCGGAGCAGATAAGGTCAGGGCAACGATGGTCAGCACTACAACAGACCTTCCGAACTGATAGCGTGTCTTCACAACTTATACTTGGGTAGGCATCCAGACTTGGAAATTAAAAAGCCCCGCTGGATATCAGTGGGGCTTTTTGTGAGCAGAAGGCAGTGCCTTTACTCGATACGGCTTAACTGCGGCTGGCTGGAGTTCCACCACCGCCACCAGCAGGAACCGGAGTTACCACTGGCGTAAAACCGCGACGGTCGTCACTTCTGGCGGACTCGTTACGGCCTTCGCGACCACGCTCGCCGCCCGATGCAGAGCTTGCAGTAATGTGTGTCGGGTCGGCACCTGCCTGAATCGCCGCCGCCACCACCACGTTTCTCTCCGCTCCCGCAGCGACAGCGCTGTTCACAACTGCGCTTGCGTCAGTACCCGCACTCACTGCCGATTCAGTGACAACGGCAGGGTTGGCTCCAGCACCGATCAAACTCGCAATCAGTGTCTGCACGGCTGGGTTATTTGCTCCGATCAGTTGTGTCACTGCAGCCACGGCCACGGATTCGCTGATCTTGCCTTCTTTGTACAGGGCGACGGCATTCGCTACCACTTGTGAAGATGATTTGGCCGGATCACCCTGGGAGATCGCTGCCACTGCTTGGTTCAGATTCAAGGATGCTGTCTCAGCACCTGCGACTTGAATCATGCCCAACAAGGCGGTCGCTAAAGCGACTTTCAACATGGTTGTTTTCATTTATCTGTTCCTTCAATAGATTGGTGCTGTGACAAAACGCTACACGCAGCGCACTCAACAAAATTTTCACGCGTGCGATGCTAACAAACGAGTCGGCTCAGAGCAATTGAAACAATGACGATTAACAAAAATTTAATCATCCACCTTAATGTTGAGTTTTTTGGCGCGTTCCACCGCCTCATCTAGGATCGTGCGGTCGGCTTGCCCTAGGTCAGCGAGGTGCATCTTCCCGACCAAAACCACTTGCTGTACGACTCCGGGCTCCCAAGGTGCCAAACGCGCAGCATGCCGCATCGAGTCGAATAAGGGTTCCAAATCACTCTGAGTCGGCACCGTTGCCGCCATGAGTGCCTGGCGAAGCAGCATGTCGGCGGACCACAGATAGCCGGAATTGGGGCGAAGCTTGATCGCCAGTGTATAGCTCGCTAACGCCGACTCAAGAAAATCCCGTTTTAGCTGTGCATCAAAATCTGACAGTTGTGCCCGATAGTAATAAACCAGCCCCAGGTATTCCGGGATGATGGGATTGTTCGAGTCGATCTTCTGCGCCAGCAGCAAACGTTCGCGCGCCTTTTCCAATCTGTCCGGCGACGGCAACGTATTGCTTGCACGCACGCCATCCAAGTAAGCACAAGGTTCCAGTCGCATAAAGTCCGCGACACCGACTTTACCCAAGTAGACCATCGCCACGCTCAGCGCCGCGACCAGCATGATCTTCTTTATCCGGTTGACGTTCATAGCGATCCAAGTATCTTGCTCGGCGTCGTTTGCATCAGCCGTATCGCCAACGATTCTGCACCCTGTTGGGTCAAGTGTTGTCGGGCCAAGCTCATCACGGGCGGACGGTTCTCCAAGTTGTGGGAGTCGGTCGCGATCACGGTCACCCAATCACGCGTCAGCAATTCCGATACGCATGCTTGAGCGGCCATCCCGAAATGTCCGATCACTGAAGCCGCCGTCACTTGCAGCAAGCAACCCATCGCGACGAACGGCTGGAGCTTTACGATGTTTTGCATGATCTCTTTGTTGCGTTCCGGATGGGCGATCATCGGGCGCACGTTATGTTGGAGCAGCCAGCGTACCAACTTGTCCGAGCCTACAGGAATATGGTTATGCGGGAATTCGAGCAACACGATGCGGTATCCCTCTAACGCTCCCAAGTAAGGCAGTTCATCTGCCTCGACCATATCCATGATCTCGGAAGAGAGACGCACTTCGCCTGCCGGGTAGATCGCCAAAGGAATCTCGGCAGCAGCCAATGCACGCCGGAATTCGGTGACCGCTTGCATGATGGTCGAAGCGGAATTCTCGTAGCGTCCCGGATGCACATGCGGCGTCATCGCCGCTGCGCTGATGCCGTCGGCAACGGCCGCTTTAGCCAATGCCAATCCTTCTTGTAGCGTCTGCGCGCCATCATCGATACCGGGCAGATAATGACAATGCAGGTCGATCATGCTGCAAGGCTCAAAGATCAGCTCGGTTTTGCATAATAACCGTCGTAACCATTGCTCTGGTAGCCGGTGTTTGCGCCGTAGTAACGGTCAGCCTTCTTGAAATCAAGTTGATTGATGGCGACCCCGAACAAGGTCGCTTCAGCCGCCAGTAAGGTGCGAATGCATCGACGCGAAATCTGATAGGACGTGGAGTCGGCTTTCACCACGAAGATCACGCCTGTCGCCATGGTCGAGAGAACAACGGCATCGCTGACCAATTGAACCGGCGGACTATCCAGAATAACGATATCGAATTCGCGGCTCAACTCGTCCAGCACTTCCTTGAATTTAGCCGAAAGCAGCAGTTCCAGCGGGTTCGGCGGGATGACGCCGACACCGATGATATTGAGTGAACTGCCTTCCATCGTTTGCACACACTCCTGCAAGCTGGCCGTTCCCGCCACCAACGCCGATAATCCGGGCTGCGTTGCATTCAACCCCAATGTTTGAGTGACAGTAGGACGGCGCATGTCCGCATCGATCAACAATACCTTTTTGGTTTGCGCGTGCGCTAAAGCCAAGTTGATCGAGAACGTGGATTTACCTTCCCCGGGAATCGAGGAGGTCACCACGATCACTTTGTTCGGGCAATCGATCGCGGACAATAGGATGCCCGTTCTGGCGGTGCGTATCCCTTCGGAGAAGATCGATTTCGGTTCATCCAGATAATGACGGCTCGCATTTTTACCCAGCTTGTCCTCCAGCAACGGGATGGTCGTCAGAATGGGTTGCCCCAATTTAGCCTCGGCATCCTCCGTCGACTTGATCGTATTATCCAGACGCTCCAAAAGCAGCGCCACGATCGCCCCGATAAAAAGACCAAGGAAAAACGAGAACAGAATGACCAATAGTTTCTTCGGCCTTACTGGCGTATCGGCAACGATGGCAGGATCTACCACGCGCGCCACGACATTGCTCTGCATATCGCTCGCGATAGAAGTCTCCTTGAATCGGTTGAGAAACATGTCATAGATTTGGCGGTTGGTCACCACATCGCGCTCAAGCGCAGACAGAGCGAACCCTTTGTTGTTGGATTTTTGGATCACATCTTTGGTTTCCGCCACTGCATCTTCCAGCGCAGTCTCATTCGCCCGCGCCACTTCGTACTCACGCGCCAGCACCGAGACCACTTCGTCGACCTGCTGCCGCAAATTGGCTTTAGCCTGCTTTAACTCGGCCGTTGCCTGAACCATCTTGACGTGCTCAGGCCCGTAGCGGTTTGCCAACTCCGATACTTTGCGCTCATTGTCCGCGACCACTTCCTTCAGTCGCGTCACCAAGGGATTTCTTTGTACGACCGGCAATGAATCCAGATCGCCTTTGGCTCGCTTGACTTGGTTAAAGGCGTTTTCCGCATCAGAACGGCGCATGCGCGCTTCAACCAAGCTCTTCAACAGACCTTCCAGTTGTGCACCCGCCCCGCTCAGCTCTAGGTTTTTGGTATCTACGATATGCTCACGCTCGCGATACTCCTGCAAAGCCTGCTCGGATTTTTCCAATTTTTCTTTCAAGCCTGCCATCCGCGAATTCAGCCAATCGCTCGCACTCTTGGTCATCTCGAAGCGCGCATCCATATCGTTCTCGATGTAGGTCTGTGCGACCAAATTGGCCATCATGGCGGAAAACTGGCGGTCGGGAGAGTCGTAGCTCACCTTGATGAGTTGGCTCATGCGCACCGGCTCGACATTGGTCGAGCGCATGATATGTTCAACGATCCTTTTCTTGTAACTGTCCGGCTCCACCGCCTGACCACCGATGCCAACAAGCGACAACGCCGAAGACAAAAATGAAGATCCCTCCGGATTTGCGTCAGGGGGAGGTATCTTGAGTTTATCTGCCACCAGGGTGGCAACTTTGGTCGACTTGATGATCTCGGACTGAGTCTGGAAATGCTCCTTGGTCTGAAGGCCACCTCCATAGACATCTTCGATAGAAACAACGCGCGCTTTATTCTGTTCAACCAACAATGTCGCGGTCGAGCGATAGACCGGCGTCATCATGTTGACGATGACCGCCGCCAGCACGGCAGTCGCAATTCCTAGTCCGAGGATATTCCATTTGCGCTTGTTAATACTGCGCCAATAGACGATCAAATCGAGGGTGTCTTCATTCTGAGAGGTGGGCGCTGGAATGGAATGGTGTTTAGGGTGAAGCGTGTCATCTGTCATCAGAAAAAGCTTTCTTCAATGGTCACTGTGTCGCCAGGCCAAACGGATGAACTGAGATCGACTTTGGCTGCTGCGTTTTCCGCATCACCCTCACGCACGATGAATATCTTCTCCAACGAGGCGCGTGGCCTGAAACCGCCCGCGATGGAAACTGCTTTGCGCACATTCAGACCCGGTTGGAATGCATAACCGCCCGGACGCTCTACTTGACCATAGATAAAAAACTGGCGGTACTCTTCGATGCTCACAGACACGCGGGGATTCAACAGAAATCGCCCACGCAATCCATCAGCGATCTTTTTCTCCAACTCGCCGACCGTGACGCCCAATGCGACCACATCACCAAATGGGTAAGAGATACGCCCCGAGTCCGGCAGACGAAATTTTTCACGCGACATATCCTCTTCGCCATAAACACGGATGCTGAGTATGTCGCCAGCACCGAGACGATAACCTGCCGCGCGCGCAGCCACCCCTTGCAATTGGGGAGCCTTCTGCTCTTTCACCTCGGGCGGCTCTGCAGCTTGAACTTTAGTATCGCTTTGCACAGGCTTCTCTTCCGCACCTGAAGAGAATTTAAGGGGGGCGTTGTTGATGCCTGCTTGAATCTCAGCCTGCGCACCCACGAACGGCCACAGGGTAAGCATGACTGCAATACTTAATATCTTGGCGATCGCCAAAGTTTCGACTTTCATCTCAAATCCATTTCAAACAACTGACGACTTACATTGACCCTTCAAGCGTGATCAAGGTCATGTTCTGTTTGTAGGTAAAATTGCCATTCGTCGAATCACGGCTTTGATTCTTAAACTCAGCACCCAAGCGCAACCAACGTTGAAAACCGTAAGACGCTTTCAAGCCATAGTTACTGCGCTTATCCTGTCTTGCCGCGCCTGAGTAAGTGTCGATCCCGCTTCCCAGCGTCAGCGTCGTTCTGACGCGTTCGGTCAAGTCATGGTTCCATGTCAGACGTTGATCACGCGAATCCGAAAAATTACCCACGCCCATCGATTCCCCCAAAGTGCGTGAGATCGAAAGGTCGACCACGGAATACGTCAGCGGCGACCAAGTAACGTCGCCTTCCCAAGTCGAGTCAGTTTTAGAGGTGATGGCACCGTTATCAAAGGTCTTGGACATGCGACCAACCTTAAATGAACCTGTCGTCTTCGCAGTCGCTTCCCATGTCACCCCAACCAGATACGAACGATTGGTGCTGTTCAATCTATTGGTCACCGTGTACGCATAGTGCGTATCGCGGATTTGGATCAAGGCCTTGGTGGCAGGCGCCACGCGATGGAAATAAGTTGCTGACGCGTCACGTTGATTACGATCATAGGCACTCATCACCGTTGTGTTGGTATCGTAACGTTTGCTATCAAATCCACCACCGATCTCAATCTGCCCCTGCGCACCAGGCGCACCAAATTGAAAGGCGGCACGCACTGAATTGTCGTGCCATTTTTCAACCGCATTGCTGAGATAGATGTTGCGGGCATCGTGCCCGTTTACGCGGCTGATCTGAAAATGAGAATTCAGTCTTGTGCTCCAAGAGTTTTCCGCATCCGCCACCAACGTATGATCCCGATAGTTATCGATGCTGCTGGAGGCATAGTTAGCGAAGTAGCCCGTGTATTGCAACGCATAAGACTGCGTGCCACCCTTAAGTGCCACTTCGATGTTGGGATTAAGGATCGTGACGTTGGAGGATTTTTTGGCAGTGTTGACGTTAGCCACATTATCGTTGCGACCATAAAGGAGACTCACCCAGGGAGTGATATCAAACGGCTCCACCTTGATCGGCGCCGGATCGAGAGAAGTCATGGTCTTGCTCGAACCGCTGACGCCGACAAAACTCACCCCCCTATCTGCTGCTGCGGCATTTCCAAATGCCAGCATAACGACCAAAATAAGAATACTTTGCTTAACCCGATTATTCATTTTGAATTCCTTCTCTAGGATCACTACGATTCCAAGAATCGTCGCTTACGTTGTCGATTACCAGATGACCCAAAGCCCAATCACGTCCTAAAAAATAGATTGGAAATTTTATTGATACTTTATTTAGCCTGTCCGCATGAGGTGCTGTCAGATTTTCCAAGAATAAATTTTGGAAAGCGCGTGGATACTACATGACGAAAAAAAAAAACAACCTTCAATACAAGCTAAATTTCTTCTAGCACCTCAATTGTTTCAGTTTAGAAATATTTGACGCCCTCATTCCCGTTTTTAAGTGCTTCGATTGTTTCAGTTTAGAAATATTTGGCCTGAGATCAATATATTTTCCGTTCGTCCTGAGTGCCGCGCTTGCACGGTGTATCGAAGGAGCGACCGAAAAACGAGCTTGCGAGTTTCGCTAAAACACTCGCCACGCACTTGATCAGACTTTCCTTAATCAGTGCATCTTTAGTTAAACAGACCGACTGCGCGTGCCAACCAGATAAGGCAAACTCATCACCACCAAAAACAACATGGCATTGGTGGTGTTCTGCAAGTTGAAATCGACCGCGCTATGGATCATTAAGGTGAGCACGCCCATCATCGACGCGAATGCCATCCCTCGCGCGAATTGGCTGTGCCGATCAAGCAAAATTCTGATTGACGAGTATAGGCTGTGCAGCACCATCCCCGCCAACAACAACATGCCGACCAATCCCACCTCTGTAGCGAATTCAAAAAAATCGTTGTGCGCATGATCGAAATAGCCTCGGACTTCGAGCGGCCGGTAGGGAAAGAACGCCAAATGATAGGTGCCTCCTCCCGTGCCCAGTACCGGAAAATCTTCCACCATCTTCAGGGAGTGCATTCCGGGGCCGAGGCGCTCCTCAACCGATTCTTCGCTTGCTGTATTGACCTTGACCACCATGTCACCCACCACGTTGCTACTGCTCGCGGAGGTGATTTGTTGCGCACGGTTATGTAAGTTGGTCGCTTCGATACGGTGGATCACTTTCTCCACGCCAACGACACCACCGATGATCACCACATCCAGGACGATCAGGCTGGTAATGAATATGATGGTGGAACGTGTCGCGTTCTTTGACAACACGATGGCAATGAATCCAACTGCCAGCAAACTTATAAAGAAAGCGGAGTTCCCCATTCTGGATCGGCTGGCGATCAATCCGATCACCATGATGATCAATACGATACGCAAACGCACCTTCTCACTCATCAAAAGCGCGAGCCAATTACGCAAGCGTTGTTTCCAATTCTTCGCATGCTTATCTTCCAACTTGGCGATCATCAGGCCGATGCCGACCGCCAAGGCCAACTCCATATAGCCCGCAAAGTGGTTGTGATAGACGAACGTACCCTTGGCTCGCGTCAAATGTTCGATGGGTACGAAAAAAAGGATGTAGTGCGCGGCGTTCGCCAACAACAAGACCGCGATCACGGCCTGTGCAAAACCGGAGAACACCAACGTTTTGGCCAGCAGTTCTATCTGCGCCGCCGTCTTCACCAAGTCGAACGTCAACCAAAGCATTGCCAAGTAGATACACGCTTTGGCCAAATATAATTGGGTCGAGTAGGCATCGACGCTCAACGTGGCTGTCTGACCAAGCAATATCGGGAAAGCATCGGAGGTGTTCCAATCGAAAATACCAGACCCACGAGATTGGGACGGGTACAACCTGGATCGCCAGCAATATGACCCACAATATCAGCAGAACCGCCAACACATGCGCACGCTGCCACATCCCACCGACATCTCGCGGTGCAACTGATAGGGATGAACTTTCTTTCCGCTCGCGGCTAAAACAGATATGCCAGATCGACAACAGTCCGACCATGATGCCCAGCAGGGCTACGGACCAAGGACGGTTGCTCGCCAAAGGCAGTGGCATATAGACGTACAGGGATAGCAACGCCCACAGCGCAAAAGAAGTCTTTTTTTCTGATCGATTGTTTATGCCGGCTAGATTCATCACATCCACTTCGAATAAACGTTTGGCACTGACGTTGCCTCGCGCGGCCATCATAGCGACGTTGAGTTACCGTCTTGCTACGAATTTATTGACCGCGTAGCTACCAAGGACAGACCAAGAAGTGAGCCTGCCTTTTTTTGATTGGCACTTACTTACGGCAAACCACATAGGCCAGCAATATGCCGACACCGTCCGCCGCCAAGTCCGCCCAATCCGCATGCCTTCCCGGCAACCACAATTGATGCACTTCATCTAAGACGCCCACACCAGCGGCGATAGCCAACGCATACCAGATCGGATGCGGCCGCAGGGCGATCCGCAACAACATGCTCAGGGTCGCGAATGCCGCCACATGAGCCAGCTTATCCCAAGGGGCGAGAACCAATCCAACTGCAATAGGCTGCCGTCCTAGGATGAACAAACTGGCGACGAATACCATCGCACACACTGCAGCCACCTTCTGCGAATTCATTTGCTGCCTCTCTGTAAATCGGTTGCAACAACATGGGTGGGAAACCTAAAGCAGCGCGGCATGAATCAGTGCGACCACTTCAATAGCAATTCCTCGTACTGTTTCAACACGCCAGACCAAGTGAACCTCTCGGCAAAAATGACTTTGCTCACAGTACGCATGCGTTCGATCTCTTGGTCATCCGTCAGCAATCTATCAAACTCGGTCGCAAGCGACATTTCATCAGCAAAATAATGAGCGCTATTCCCGGCCACCCAGCGATTGAAATGATTGTCATGTGCAAGCACTGCAGAACCCACACCTAGTGCCTCAACCAAGGATGGATTGGTTCCACCCACCCGGTGACCGTGAATATAAAACCGGCCAAAGAAACGCAACGTCTCCACCACTCGTTTGTCGTATATGGCACCAAGAAAAATCACCTCATCACTGGCGGCTTTCAATACTTCCGCATGAAAGGGATTCAGTTCCGGTTCATAACAACCCAGCATGACCAGCTTCACCCCTCTCCGCTGCTGTGAAAAAGCACGAACGATGTCCAGAATAGAATTCTCCGGCTCAGGCCGGGCGATCACCGTTACAAAACGTTGCGGAACAAGGCCAAAATCGCTAAGCAGAGAAACATCCGCTTCCGAGACTTCATTCGCGCCATAGGGAATGACGGTGATCTTCTTATGCGAGACTCGCGTAAGAAGATGATTCGCAATTTCCGGGTGATCTGCAATCAGATGGTTACCCACCCAGCATCCTATGCGCTCGTTGAACCACAACCACGCCCTCTCAAGAGCTGACCACTTCTCTCTGCGCCATTCGATGCCGTCCATATTGATCAGGTTTTTGATCCCTTTCAGGCGATACAGCAAGCAAAATACGGCGGTGTTATACCCCAGCGTCAGCACCAGCCCCTCTTCACGAGCTGCATGCAGCGTCGAATACCAATCGAAGATGATGGTTCCCGCTGCGCCGCTTTTTTTCACAGGGATGTGAACTAGACGTACACCTTGCCAATGATTCTCGTAGATTTCGCCATCACCTTCCTCTTGGCAATACACGGTGACCACCCAGCCACGCGTAACTAAATAAAGAGCCAGATGCTCTGCGAACGTTTCGAAGCCGCCATGTGCGGCAGGAATGCCACGAGTACCAAGTATCCTGATCTTTTTCATAAATTACTCATCAAGTGTCATGACAAAAGAGCACACAAAATTTAACGGACGATTCTATCGTGCGGTCACTCGACCACATGAAAAATTGTTCTTAGCGTCGCCCAGCGTTTGGATTTTTCGCCCACGAAGTGAGATTGCCAATCTGCGGGAGGCGTATCGTTGGCATATACATCATCGTAGTCAGCATTCCATCCATGCCAACCGGTCGCACTAAAATAGTCCCATCCCCAGCCATATTCACTGAAGATCGACTCTAAATCCAAAAGATATTGCTCGCCACCTTTACCCCATCGGGCAGCACTAAATTCCCCAATAAATACCAAGGGCGAATGCTCTATTTGGAATGACCTCAGAGGCTGCATCGCTGACCGAAGCGCTTGTTTATCCCAATATTGCCCGTCCGCCCATCCGGGATAAACCACTCCCAGCGGCTCCCCATAGATTCCCTGATGTGTGAATTTATGGGGAACATACATATGTGCCCCCCAAATCAAATGCGCCGCATCGGGAGGAACAAAATTCTGATAGCCATTCGGCATGCCGCCTGGGCCGGGCGAAACGATGATCCAACGATCATGGTCAAGCTCGCGAATCGCCGAGATTATTCGGCGTTGCAATGCAGGGAGTTGTAATGGGGAGAACGCCTTCTTTTCCCTAAAAACCACAGGCTCGCTAATGATGTGATAGGCGGCCAATTCTCTGCCTCGCTTATGGTATCTGGCCGCCAGCACATGCGTGACCGAAACGATCTTTTCAAGTTGCGCCGCATCCCCCCAAAACATCTCGGATGCATTGTCTGTCGAATCCGCAGGATCGAGTGGGAAGTGATCCATGTGAATCACGGCGACGATATTCAGCTTGGCGCAGGCATCCAACATCTTATCGACCCATGCAAGTGCCTCATCAAGCGCTTGCTCGCTGTCAATCACTTTCCCGTTCGCATACCATCTTGGTACGACATCCAATCGCACTGCATTGATACCCAGAGTTTTTCTGTAGCGCTCAAGATCGCTCACCTCCCCGCCGGGGAATCCGATACTTACTGAATGCCACGGCCAATTGGGAGGAACCGGAAACTCTCCGGCAAAAGCATTGGCAACTCCAATCAGGGAGGTCGTAACAAACATCCATATTGAAAGATATTTATTCAGGCAATAGGACATTCTGATCATTCTCTGCAATTTTGCGGCATCTCTCAATCCAAGCCGCCATCACACCAATCAGAATCAGAATGGCATCTAAAAGGCTTTTATTAAATGGGCCAGTGACCACAAGAGTGGTGAATACGATGATCCAACCTAGGGCGCGTATTAAGCGTTTTGAATATAGCAACTGAACTGAGATGGCATCATGTCCCATAACGCCCATGCGTATTATCCGAAACATAAAAAACAGATAGCAGCACATACCGATCAACCCGAATTTCAGCAACACGTAGAGGTAACCGTTGTGAAAGTGCGGGATGAATCGCATCTCATCGCCCCCAAGCCTGATGTAGAACCCCAGATCGACCAGCGCACCAAATCCTTGCCCGAAGGACATGTCCATGACATCCCCTTCCAAATACGTCGACAGCACTCGCTGCCCCTCAAATCCCCGCCAGAACTGGTTGATATCCTCTTCTGTTTCATATTCTTTGATGCTGATCTCAGAAAAAGACTTTGCAAATTTTTCCACGAGATTCACTTCCCCATCACCTCCGCCCATGCCCACGCCAGAAATAAAGGGGGCGAGCGCAAACGAGACAAGAATCACCACGGCTATTTTCATCAGCAATTTTGCATTTATCCGAATGAGTCCATTAAGCACCACAAGCAGAATAGCCAGAACTATCAGATAAGTTCTCGAAGCAGATAGGACTAATGAGGTCATCAGGATGATTGTGACGATATACAAAACGGTGGGCCGTATCTCAAGTCCATCCCGTAGCCCCTTGGTTAAAGCGAACGCAAGCCCGACGATGGAAATTAGATAACCATAAACACCGGCATCGCGTATATCAAACAGGGAATTGCCTTGAGACAACAGCATCCCAACCGAAATAATGTGAAAGATCGAGCTTAACGTTGCCACCAGGATCACACACTTGATGGCGTCCCTGATGTGTCCAATATACTTCCCTAAGAGAAATCCGACCCCCATAGTAAGCACGATCTTTCCCAGATACCAAATATCTTTCAGGGCATCAAAAAACTCATTTTGATAGGCGCCGACTAAGCCGCATAAGAACATCGCAAGCAGTGGTATCACCAACAAATAAAAGCGAGCCCCAATGTTCCAGTTATCTATCAAAAACCAGACTCCAAACATGGCGACGAACAGAACAAATGAGAGCCCAGAAGGAAAAATCGACGCCACCAGTAACGCAAAAAACAGCGACCTGAACGCATATACATTCTTGCGGGTCCCGTTAGGATAGGTCGTCATAGACTTTTGCTATTCCGGCAACGTAAGCATTCAAAGAAAAACACTCTTGATATCTCAGAAATGAGCCAATGCCCATTGCCATTCTCATCTCCGGATTTTCTATCAGATCCTGTACTGCCTTTGCCAACTCGTTCGCATTGTTTGGCTGAAACAGAATGCCTGTTTGAGAATGGATGACGATCTCAGTCACCCCGCCATGATTGGCCGCAATGACGGGTTTTTTCGCGGCCATCGCCTCTAGCGCAACCATCCCGAATGGTTCTGGCTCCGTCGACGGGACAACCGCGATATCCGTAGCATCCCAAACAGTCCAAATCTCTGAAGTGTATGGCATCACTGTAATGCGGGAGTACGCGGATGAGGTCTTTATCCGCGCCAACAAACTACTTAAAAAATGTTCCTGTCCTTGCGGGGGACTACCAACTATCAAGTAATGCGCTCTATCCGGCATGTTCTTATCTACGATCTCTGCAGCATCCACCAAAAGACTCTGTCCCTTCCACCGATTGATTCGCCCCATCAGGGTTACAAGCACATCTGAACTCGATAGCCCCAGTCTTTCACGAAAAGCAGCCACCTCATGCGATTGGGGCATTTCGGCGCGATCCATTCCATTCCAAACGACTGAGATTTTCTTTTCTATACAGGGCTGATCTAACAGGATCACGTTCTGAGTTGCAATCGAGTTGCAGATGATCTTGTCCGAAAATAATCTCAATAACCAACCATAAAGCTTTCTAACCAATCGTGGATGCTCGATCATTTCATGCACATGCCAAACATGCGGAACACCATGCAAGCGCGCCCACATCATCCCCGAAAGGACCGCGAGCGTATTTGAGTGAACCAGATGAATTGTATCGGCCGAGATGATTCGATTGATCGCGCGTACTGATCGCCATGCATCAACTGGTACACGCAATATCCCACTCAAACTGAACATCGAGCGTTCAGCGCGCACAAGCGGAACAACATGGTATTCAACTTGGGCTCTCTCTAGAGCTTCGGACAAAGGACCGATACAAGGTAACAAAACAATCGGGCGGAATCGTGACTGGTCAAGTCCCCCGACCAGTGACAGTAGAACTTTGTCGGATCCGTACATATCGGCCGACTGATGAAAAAAAAGTATTTTCTTCATTATCCTTGAGCACCGTCATCACGCTTTTTGATGACTTTAGCCGGAACACCGGCCGCAATTGAAAATGGCGGGATAAACCCACGAACAACCGCTCCTGCCGCAATAACCGAGCCAGTTCCCACATGAGATCCATCCAAGAACGTCACCTTTGCCCCTACCCAGCAATCATCTTCAATAGTAATCCCCTGACGCGTAATACCTTGCTGTCGGATCGGCATATCCGTCCGGCTAAACACATGGTTCTCAGAATGGAAGCTTACGTATTGCCCCATTATCACGTTGCTGCCAATAGTCACACCACCCGCCGCACCAATAAATGAAAAAGCCCCAATACCTGACCGAGCACCGATAGATGCCCCTTTGCCTAAATTGCTAAACACCCCAGTGGCTTCAATCCTAGTGTAGGGGCCAATGTTGACATCGTCTCCGATCGTCACTCCCTCATGCGAAAGTCCATCGATGACTACGTGCTCGCCCAAGGTGACCCCACGCCCGAAATGAATCAGATAACGGTTTCGCAATTCCACACCGGCACCCACAAAGACCAATTTGCTCGGATGAAAGGCAATGCCACAAAGTACACAACGCAAGATTGCGATCGTGCGCGCAAGGGCAATCGACGCCATTGCCCTTAAGGGCAATCTTGGGTCTAAACGGTATGCCGTGCCCTTAAATCGTTGCGCAGCCCATTCAACCAAATTTCGAAATAAATTTTGCATTAGCGGCATCTTTGAAGCGCTCTAAAACAACTCAAAACCTTCTCGCGGTCTGATTTTTGTCTCAGCGAGCGAACTGAATAAATCAAGGCTCGAAGTATCAAACCAACATCTAATACAAGGTTTGCGATGACCCGTGATGCCCAGTTTGAGTGTTGCCTGTGATAGCGTCGAAAACCATCCACCAACATCCCTATCCGACTTTGCCCATACCCACCCAAATGGACGTAGCTCATCTGGGGACAATAAACAACACGCCTCCCTGCATCAACGACTCTGCGCGCATAGTCGACATCTTCGACATACATAAAATATTCTTCATCAAGCCCCTTCAGCTCTTTCCATAGATCAATCGGTGTCAACAAGAATGAGCCTTCCACCCAATCAACGGGGTATGCCGTTATTTCTTCCGAAAATTTGCCGAGCCTGAATCCCCCTGTTTTTTGATGCAAAGAAGAAAATTTAACAAGCCTCCATGGCACAGGAAAGTGGCCCGCGGAATACCGATATTCGAATTCCCGGCCAAGCATACGGATGCCGAGAATTCCGATACTCATATCACCATCAAGTAAATCTAGCGCCGGAGAGATATTCCCCAACAGGGTCGTATCATTGTTCAGCAACAACAAATATTTTCCTTTGGCATGCTGCGCACCCAGATTATTACCCTTGGCAAAGCCTGAGTTAGTAGCACTCTCAATCAATTGAACATCGGGGTAGTTCTCACGCAGATACTCGGCGCTGCCGTCCGACGATGCGTTATCTACCACGATCACCTCGTGCTCAAAAGGTGCGCATCGGGCAATTGACTGCAGGCAAGCATCAAAAAAATGCCTGCCATTATAGTTAACGATTAGTACGGAAAGTCTCATTCAACAACCCCTCAACAACTCATAGCTCTGACTATTTCATCATCTAGCCAATTTAGCTTACGCCCCAACATACCCTCTAATTTAGCAACGTCATCCTTGAAATATTTATGCAAATAACTGCGCGCTGACAAATCCATTGCAGGCTTGCTCGAAGTATTCGCATCCATGATTTTTAATCGCATCCTGATACGCCACGCATCAGGTGTACATTTTTTAATCAATTCTTTAAATATATTCGAGCGGCTCAAAAACCGCGCAATAACTTTAGATCGGACATCACCAGTTCGATTGTAAATTTCTTGGGTATTGATAGGCATGCACGCATCAATACCAAGAAACACCATCGTCGCCTTCATCACTTTTTGCGGTTCGGCAATAAAATCATCAAACAAAATGATGTGAACATTCTCCGCACCAAAACACAACATAAAATCAGCTAGCTTATCGGCATATAGCGAACTTTCGGCATAACGCCAAATATCCGACCATCCTTGCACGCGTCGCTCTTGCTCTTGCAGCAAAGCCTCGTAAAATGAAAGCGTTTCATATTGATCACGAATCATGTGCATGTATTGTGAATAAGCCTTATCAATTGGATTGCGCAACATGGCGATTATCTTGACATCGCCCAGCGTGGCTTTAATTTGATTTTGTGTTGCGTAATAAAGATATGAAGGGGAAATATCCCCAATTGCTTTTTGGTTTGCAACCGCTTTGAAATGTGCCAAATAGTGAAGTTCACTCGAACACAATTTCGATAAGGTCAACTCGTCCCCAGGCCCATTTGTATTAGCTTTTAATTTCTCATAGGAAAAATAATGTAATTCTTTTTGTGTTGGCAAAAAAACATCCGGGTGTTGCTTCAGATAATAATAAAGTGACGTTGTTCCACTTTTAGGAGCACCGATAACGACAAAATTGGGCCGTATCTTTTTAGCATCTTGCATAATGTTGCTCCAAAAATTGATCAAACGAAGTTGTACCCGCCTTCACGGTATCAACAATGAAAAAAGTCGGCGCTCATCCGATGAATGACTTTATCAAAGTAAGTCTTGATTATGTATCACATCGGTAATTCGAACTTTTTTGGCGACATTCACCGTATTCGCTTGATAATTTCCCGATACGATTCCACCCGCGCCATATACGGTCCAATCCGCCAAAGTTGAGCCATCCAGTATCACGCAATCCGCCCCGACCCAGACATTGTTGCCAATCCTGATTCCTTTAAAGCACTCACCTGCCTCGGACAGCCTTTCAGCTTCATATCTTTTATTGCTGATGCTATGGTTAGACGCAAAGATTTTTGTGCCGGGACCAAACAGGACATCATCACCTATCGTCAATTCCCCGCCAGCTTGGATGACTGCTCCCACCCCGAAATGACAATTGTTACCTGCGGTGATTGCCCCCCCGTGAAAGTTCATGTAGACACCATGGTCAATTATCACGTTGTCACCCAAAACGATTGATGGCTTTACCTTCCATGAATCCGATAAAACCAGATGCAAATCTCCCAAGATTCGGCAGTTCTTCCCAAACTTGAAATTGCTTTTGCGTCCTCGAAACGAAATGCGACCAGAAACTCTGACCTTTCTAAAGAACCCTTCAAATCCAAAATACAAGAAGCCCTTTGCGCGCTCATTCATTAGCCGAATGGCGCGAGAGAAAAAATAGCGGAATAATCCATAGATGTTTCGATGATAGGTTTTCGACTGGTTTTGCAACTTTCGAATACTGAAAAGCAATGTCAAAAAATAATTGCTCCACCTGAAGATTTCCGTATTCATTAACGAAAGCGTTTTCAATCGATGTTTGAATTCAACATATCTGGCGACATCTGCAAAATTCTTTTGAATTAATGCCGCTTCACGATCCATTGTTTCAGACAACGACGAGAAATTATTTCCGTGCCATCGATAAGCAAAACCAAAGTCGTCATAAAATTTCAATCGATGTTTTTTGCTCTTAAACATGCGTAAATAGAGCGTGTAATCCTCCACTCTGAATCGCTCGTCAAACATGAACTGTTTGAGCGCTTCAGCTTTGTAGGTCATGCCTAATGCGGGTATCCAATTTGCAATTAGAAGGTTGTCATACACGTCACCCACTAGAGGGCGTTGGTATTTTTCTCCGAACAATCCAACTTTTTTTCCTTCCGCATTAACGATATACCCATCGCAATAGACAGCCACTACATTATCTGAGGACAGCTCCAACTGAAGAACGGCATTTTCGATCCGCTTCGGCAAATAATAGTCATCGGAACCCAAAATGCCGATGTACTTGCCGCGCGCCAAGCCAATTCCTTCATTCAAGGTGTTGGCTAAGCCCCTATTCTCGCGAGCCACCACTTCAAAACCATGAAGATCAGCCAGCCTATTGACGATCTTCAATGATTCATCTTTAGAGCCATCATCAATAACGATGAGTTGAATCTCTTTGTATGTTTGAGTGATGACGCTCAATATTGCCTGCTCGATATACCGCTCATGGTTATAGGAAGGAATAATCACCGTAACTAAAGGCTGTGCTGATGTTGAATTATTTTCTGCATCCATACTGGGTGTCACCACACTTTTTTGGTCAATTAATTCTTTACTCATTCTTGAGTCCAATCTTGCCTACAAACCTTTTTGACATCGAAGCCATGCGCCCCAAAAAGCCACCCACATTACTCATGTGTGACAGACGCAACAGAGAATACATTCCAAAAGTAAAACTTAAAACCACTGCAACTATGCCGCCCCACCAATTGTGCATGCTTAAAATTGCTACCAAAATACAAACGACCAAGATTAAGGTAAGCAATTTGAAAATGCCGGGCTTCCATGCAAATTCAATTCTGCGTTTTACCAATACATATATCAGTGGAAAATAAACCGCATAGCACAAAAAGAAAGCGATTCCCGTAATTTTCAAACCTACCGTTGATGAAAAACCAGCAATCACCCCGCCCATAAGCAACAACACGATTGAATCTGAAAAGAAGAATGATTTACCAGCACCTGCCGCCAAAATCACAAAGCCCAGCGGCCAACTGGCCACCTTAAGCACATCACCCAATATTTGCCATCGCAACACCTCGACTGCCGGCATAAATTCTGATGAATAAAGAAGATGTATCACCCATGGAGTCAAACCGATCATAGCGATAAACACTGGCGCGCTAAGTAGCAACGCAATTTCAGTTTGCTCATTGACTAAGCGCGACGCTGCTTTGTGATTATTGATTACGCCCATTAAGCGTGGGTAATAGTCAGCACCCATTGCCGCTAAAACAAACCCAATATACTGCATTGAAATCGCCCAAGCAGCTTGGAAATGTCCAAGAGATTCTGCACCTAGCGTGTTGCCTACTTCTACGCGTATCCATAGCTGCACTAGGGCGCCAACCAAACCTGCCCCCATAAAGGGAATACCTAGTCGCAATAATATTTGCCACTGATGCGTCATCTCCCTAAATGAAACATCGTTGGTTAAAACCTTGGGTAATCGCGATACAAACCAGTGGCCCAACAAAAAACCAAACAACGGTGCGAGTAGCACATACGCCACCAAACCATTTGTCCCCCATTGCCAAAGCAGTGCAAGACCAAATAACGTATTGAGCAGAGCACCATAAACACTTAACCGTGCCATATCGCCAATGCGGCGCATCCCCTGTATCAATGCGCCTTGTGAAGCACCCGCTACGGATAGTGCAACACCCAGCGATAACCAGCCAATGGAGGTGGCCATATCCGATGAGCCCAGCACATATTGAGCAAGCAGTTCGCGCAGTGACCACACAACTAAAGCACCTGCACTAGCAAGTAATATAGTGCCCCATAACATGGCACGCCTTGCCACCGCCAATGCTTGAGCGTCTTTTTTAGCTACTGCTTCTGCAATTTGACGTGTACCGACTGTTCCCAAACCCATCGATGCCATTGTGGCGGCAGTCTGCATCAGACTCGTATATAGACTCACCAAACCAATACCAGTTGGCCCCAACAATACCGCTAAGATTTTGGTGCGCACCAAGCCAACAACAATATTTATTACTGAAGCACCTCCAATGGTGGAGGTGCTTTTTAAGCTGCTACGGTAGGATGAGTTTTGCTCGACCATGCTTAAGAAGCGGCTTTAATTGAGGCAATGACCGTTGTTGCACTGGCCGCATCTAAATGTGGGCCAATCGGTAAACTAAGACAGTGATTCGCGATTTTCTCCGCTATGGGGAACATGCCTTTGCCAAATCCCGCTTCGGCATACGCTTGTTGTAGATGTGGTGGGATGGGGTAGTGAATCAACGTTCCAACGCCTGCCTCACTCAACGATTTTTGCAAAGCATCACGCTGCGCATGTTGGATGACAAACAAGTGCCATACTGGTTCAGCCCAATCAGGCACGAAGGGCAGTGTCAAACCAAGCCCGCTGAGTTCTTGCTGATATTGATTCGCGATCACGGCACGGCGTGCGTTCCATACATCCAACATTTTAAGTTTGACGCGCATCGCGGCGGCATGAATGGGATCTAGGCGGCTATTGAAACCCTGCACGTCGTTCACATATTTCACCCGAGAGCCGTAGTTACGCAATACTCGAATGCGGTCAGCAAGCGCTGTATCATCCGTGGTAATCGCACCCCCATCACCGAATGCACCTAGATTTTTTCCAGGGTAGAAGCTCCACGCCACGATGTCAGCGTGTGCGCCTAGACGTTTGCCTTTGTATTTTGCTCCGTGCGCCTGCGCACCATCTTCCAAAACCTTCAAACCGTACTTGCGCGCAATCGCCATAATCGGATCCATATCACAAGGCTGTCCATACAAATGCACGGGGAGAATAACTTTTGTGCGGGGTGTGATCGCGGCTTCAATGCGCAAGGGGTCGATGTTGTATGTCGCGGCATCCGGTTCGACTGGAATGGGTGTTGCTCCGCACTGGCTTACCGCCAACCATGTGGCTATGTAGGTATTGCTCGGTACAATGACTTCATCGCCTTCTTTGACCCCCAAAGCCAGCAATGCGAGATGCAGCGCATCCAAGCCATTCGCTACACTCACACAATGCTCGGCTTCACAGTAAGTCGCGTACTCGCGCTCAAAAGCTTCAACTTCTTCTCCAAGAATGTACCAACCCGAATCGAGCACTCGTTTGATAGCAGCATCTAACTCGGGTCTTAGTTCGGTATAAGTTGCTTTTAAATCGAGAAAAGGGATGTTCATTATTATCGTTCTGTTGATTTTATTTCTTCGATGAATTTTGAATAATCCCTGATGTAGTCAGCCCCATCATAATGATGAGAAGCAAACACAAGCAGCACTGCATCTTCGGAATACTTGTATTGCACACCCCATACCATAGGCGGCAAGTAAACGCCTTTGTCAGGCGAATCCAATAACACCTCACTGCGATTTGTTCCGTCATCCGCCAATACAGAACAACTACCCCGCACACAAATTAGAAATTGATGACATTCCCGATGTGCATGTTCTCCACGCGTCTCCTTGCTTGGTACATCAAACACCATGAAATAACGCTTGGGTAAAAAAGGAATGTGTTGTTCAAACTCTGCCACAGTCAGGCTGCCCCGTATGTCGGGAATCAAGGGAAACTTATGTGTCGTTACCCCTCGCACTCTTGTTGTGTTTGTGTAGGGTGGTTTGCGAATAATCGTTGATGAAACCTCGGGGGTTGTGGCTTCAACTTTCGTATGAGTGTAACCGATAATTCTAGCGGGATTTCCAACTACGATTGCGTTGGAAGGTACAGATCGTGTCACGACAGCACCGGCACCAATCATTGCGCCTTCGGCAATCGTAATTCCTGGAAGCAGTGTTGCATTCGCACCAATTGATGCACCGGCCTTAATTACCGTTTGCAAAAATTGTTCAGGATAAACTTTGGAGCGCGGCATCAAATCGTTGGTGAACGTTGCATTCGGCCCAATGAAAACATTGTCTTCAATGCGCACGCCATCCCACAATTGCACACCGCTTTTGACGGTGACGTTATTGCCAATCACAACATCACTTTCAATGAGGACATTAGCGCAGATGTTGCAGTTCTCACCAATCTTCGCTTTGGCAAATACAACACAAAATTGCCAAATTCGAGTTCCCTCGCCTATTTGCTTACTTTGAACGTCCGCCAAGGGATGTATTTTTATTGTCATGGAATCACCTGATATGATTTTAATCCAGTTGCGACGATAGTGACTTTCATCGGAAATCCGAATTTATGACTGTTGGGGCTGCCGAGACAGCCAGACTATTTTTGCGATTGATTTAGGTGTATTCGCAGCACCGGCTTGCTCAATTACTCAAGTGATACGGTTTGCACGATGGCTTCGAATTCAGCCAAAACATTAGGTTGTTTCTTGCTGAGGTAACACGCCACCGACTTGTTTTCTAGCAATTTTGTGGGATTCATATTCTTCTGCTTAAAACTTTATTCGTACGTGACAATTTTTGCGAACATTAAGCAAAATGCTCTACCATGCATTCAATTACCAGCTCAACCTCGGCTGTAAACATATTATGAAATTTAGATTGCAGATATATGTTGGCCTCACGCTTGCGGCAACAACGCTGTTGCTCATTCCCAACCTGGTTCAGGCCAAGCCAGTGATAACACTGCCGCAAACTGGTCTCACCGCAGAGGACCTGGCGCTCATCATCAACGACGGCGACCCGCTATCGCGCAAAATCGGCGCATATTATCAAAAGGTACGCCACATCCCCGACGCCAATGTGATCCATGTGCGGTTCAGTCCGAATCGCCATACGCTCAGCATCTATGATTTTCAAAAACTGAAGGTCAAGATCGACCAAGCCACTCCCGCGCATGTTCAGGCCTACGCGGTCGCATGGACGAATCCCTATCGGGTCAGTTGCATGTCCATCACTTCGGCTTTGGCTTTTGGATTCAGCGAAAAATACTGCTCTTCGCAGTGTGGCCCGACCCATCCAAGCCCCTATTTCAATTCGGCCAGTCTATCTCCGGCCAAAGACTTCAAGATGCGCCCGGCGATGCTGTTAGCCGGTACCGATTTCAAACAGGTCAAGCGCTTGATCGATCGCGGCGTCGCCTCTGACCAAAGCTTCCCTGATGGAAGTGCTTATTTGCTGAATACGCCAGATAAGGCACGTAGTGTGCGTTCTACCTATTTCGAGCAGACCGCCAAAGGGTTGGACGGCGTGTTCCGGGTGAAGGTGGTGAATGCCGATGCCATCACCAATCGTCGAGATGTGTTGTTCTATTTTACCGGGCTGGTTCAAGTGCCGAACCTTTCCACCTTGCGTTTTTTTCCAGGCGCACTGGCCGATCATTTGACTTCGCTCGGCGGGCAGCTCACCGACTCGAGTCAGATGAGCAGCTTGCGTTGGCTCGAAGCGGGGGCGACCGCAAGTTATGGCACCGTGGTCGAGCCGTGCAATCATGTGCAAAAGTTTCCTTACCCGGGCATCGCGATGTTCTATTACGCCAGCGGTTCCACTGCCATCGAGGCCTATTGGAAAAGTGTGGCGTGGCCGGGTGAGGGAGTATTTATCGGCGAGCCGCTGGCTCGTCCATTTGCCCCTAAATTGCGTGAAACCGAGTCGGGGCAGTATGAGTTGAAGCTGTTTTCCGCGCACGATGGAGAACTACAGGTTGAAAATGCGCCGTCCAGCATAGGTCCCTTCAACTTTTTGGCTCAGCAACCCATCCATCGCGGCATCAATGTCCTGCGTTTCGTTGTGCCAGATACAAGCTCTGAATTCCTGCGATTGCATTGGTGAGCCAGTAGCGCGCCCGATAGAATTTCTGCTCAAAATTCCCCGCCTAGGGGGAATTACTTAGAAGCGCTCCACAAAAACGTAACAATCTTCGTGGATGATGCACCTCCCGGATATACGGGTACTCTCGTTCAGCGTACTCGTTTCTCGAAGTGATTCATTGATACTGAAGCCTCAGCAATGTTCAACTGGTAATCATGACAGCTCAAACTAAAGCGCCACCGTCCTTCCGTCGCACCTCGTCCATCACGATCGATCGCTCCAGCCTGTTGAGCTTGATCGGCACGTTCGTGGAGCCTTTGGCTGTGATCTTGTCGCTCTATTTTATTGTGTTGTTAGAAGAGCCCGAATTAACGCCTCCTTATTTGATCCTGTCGCTGCTGATGTTCGCCATCAGCTTCCCCGGTGATGCACAACTGCACCTGCCTATTTTGCGCAAGATCAGCCATGTCTGCTTTGATTGGATAGTCAAAGTGGCATTGCTCGGTTTCTTCGGTTACGCCAGCCGCTATCTGGATTTTTTCGACACGGAAGTTCTTGTCACGTGGCTATGGGTAGCCCCCACCAGTCAGATCGCAGTCCACCTGCTCGTGCGCCAATTGGCTCCCGCCATCTTGAAGCTGCAAGGTGAAACGAAATATGCGGTCGTGGTCGGCGTCAACGAACAAAGCGTGGAACTGGCTTCCCGCCTGAAAGATGACCCTTATTCGAACATCAAAATATTGGGATTCTTCGATGACCGTATCGCGAGTCGTCTCACTCATCCGCTGGAACGCTCGGTATTAGGGAAACTCAATGAGTTGCCGCGCTTCGTCAATGAAAATAAGGTTCCGCTGATCTACCTTTCAATGCCGATGTCGACCCAACCGCGCATCATGTCCTTGCTGGATGGACTGCGCGATACCACTGCTTCGATCTATTTCGTACCGGACATCTTCGTGACGGACTTGATCCAAGGCCGCTTGAGCACGGTGGCAGGTCTGCCGGTCGTCGCGGTGTGCGAGTCTCCATTCACCGGATTCAACGGTGTCGTCAAGCGTTTGAGCGACATCATCTTGTCTATCCTCATTCTGATTCTGATCTCACCGATACTGTTGATCGTCGCACTCGGCGTGAAATTGAGTTCGTCCGGCCCCATCATTTTCAAGCAACGCCGCTACGGTTTGGATGGACACGAGATCATCGTGTACAAGTTCCGCTCGATGACGGTGACCGAAGATGGCCCGACCATCCAGCAAGCGCAAAAGAATGATCGTCGCATCACGCCGCTCGGCGCCATCTTGCGCAAGACTTCGCTGGACGAGCTGCCGCAATTCATCAATGTGTTGCAAGGCAAGATGAGTATCGTCGGGCCGCGCCCACATGCCGTGGCGCACAACGAGCAGTATCGCAAGCTCATCGATGGCTACATGGTGCGACACAAGGTCAAACCCGGCATCACCGGCTGGGCACAGGTCAACGGTTATCGCGGCGAAACAGAAGTGTTGGACAAGATGAAGAAACGCGTCGACTACGACTTGGACTACCTCAGAAACTGGTCACTGCGTCTTGATCTTTACATCATCGTCAAAACCGTCCAAGTACTCGTCAATGACCGGCATGCCTATTAGTAATGGTTGTACCCGGCTCATTTGATTTGCGCTCTAGTCCGAACGGCTCATCCGAAACGTCAAATTAACGTTAAATTTGCAATACCAGAGGAATATAGTTGGGTAATTGGATTGTATCGATCCATTGGCCTTTCTACTCTTTTGGAGACTTCAAATGAAACGTTACGCAAATTTTTTCGCGGCAATACTTTTACTAATGGTCGGCAACGGTGCCACTGCTGCCACCTCCACATTAAATTCCCCACTAAGCTTCAACGCCCAGAATATCGCCGCGTTCAACCACCTCATCACCCCCGGCTTCACGAATTTCAGTGACCTTTTTACTTTTACCACTAGCAGCGCAAGCGGCGGTGCTTCGGCGATCGCCAGTTTTAACGGCTTGAGTTTTTCCACCGGGTTCAGCGCTTTCAATCTGCTTGATGTCACTCACGGCAACGCGATCATTGCCACCGGCTCCCTTTTCGGCCCCAATATCGTCAGTCAACTCAGCTTCTCCGGCCTGAATGCGAATACGATCTATGGCTTGAATGTCGCTGGCACCGTTGCCGATCCAACTGTAGGTGGCTATTACAGCGGAAGCGTCACCGTGAGCCCGGTGCCCGAGTTTGAAGAATACGTGTTGATGCTCTGCGGCCTTGCTCTGATCGGTTTTATCGCAACTCGTCGCAGCCAAAAGCAAGATTTCTCTGCTGCCTAGTAGCTGTTACAAGAATCTAAACCGCCTTGCGTATAAAGGGGAGTAGTCCGAACGGACTAGACTTTCCTTGCGGGATTTAAAATATTCGCAACCTTTAAGGACTACATTGCGATTCATTCGATAGCAGCGTGAATTAATCACGCTGCTATTTTGTGTCGTTTTTTCGGAATTCAAGATGAGCCTTCGTGCGAAGCATTGGTTTGCGTTGGTGTTGCTGGTTGCGCTTGCGAACGGCAGCGCAAGTGCGGCCACCTCTACGCTGAACTCATCCTTGAGCTTCAATGCCCAAGGCATAGGTGCTTTCAGCCATCTCATCACCCCTGGTTTTACTGGCTTCAACGACCTGTTCACCTTTACTACCACCTCGAGCAGTTTAGGCGCGACCTCGATTGCCAGCTTCAATGGCTTCAACTTTTCTGCCGCGTTCAGCAGCTTCAATCTCATCGATGTGACCCACGGCAATTCAGTCATTGCCACAGGCACGATCGGCCCTAGCTTTGTCAGTCAACTGGGATTCTCTGGATTGAATGCCAATACGACTTATGGCTTGAACATCGCTGGCATCTTGAACACCCCCAACCTGGGCGGTTTCTACAGCGGCAGCATCTCAGTGAGTCCCGTTCCCGAACCAGCAGAATATGCGTTACTAGCCTGCGGCCTTGGTTTGCTTGGCCTCATCGCAATCCGCCGCAGATCAGAAGACAGCCTCGCAGCAGCGTAATTCCGCCTTACCGCTTACTCATCAACGCCTTTGCCACTAGCCAGATGAATTGGCTGTCCTTCAGGGCATAGCGCCGCCATAATCGTCGCGGCTCTTGCATCAGGCGCCATGACCATTCCATACCCATGCGCTGCACCCACAACGGTGCGCGCTTGATTGTCCCCGCCGCGAAATCGAACGACGCACCCACCCCTAGGATCGGTCCGACATTGAGTTGACTCATGTATTGAGCAGCCCACTTTTCCTGCTTGGGCGCACCCACCCCAACAAAGAGAATATCTGCACCGGCATCGTTGATCATGTTGACGATGCGCTCCGACTCTGTGCTGTCTTTATCAAAACCGAATGGCGGCGAGTAGGTGCCTGAAAAACACACAGTGAAGGATTGAAGCTGGGCTCAAGCTTGATGGCCGCTTTCTCCGCCACCCCGGCAAGCCGCCGAAAAAAATAATTTCAAACCCTGTTGCGC
>CAWGHS010000002.1:0-354365 GCA_963822425.1 uncultured beta proteobacterium | reverse complement strand
GAGCGCAAAGCTGATGTCTCCGGCCATCTCCACCAGCAGATTGCGCGCGGGTTCATCGAGGGAATTAGCCTCGCCGGAATACAAAGAGAACGCGCCGACGACCACCCCATCACTGTACAACGGCAGCGAGGCGGAGGCGGCAAAACCGGCCAAGGCGGCACGTTCATGCCAGATGGCGGTCAGCGGATCATGCAGGAAATCCTGGCACCAGAACGGTTGGCTATCGCGTATCGCAGTGCCGGTCGGGCTGTGCCCGAACGGGCTATCGGCATCTGCCGAGATGCTCACCTCGTTCAGGTATCCGGTGTTATCTCCGAAGCTGGCGACAGGCCGCACCCTGCGCGTTCCGTTATCGAGCATGCCGATCCATGCCATCTTCATGCCACCGAACCCCACCGCAGCGCGGCAGGCTTCCTGAAACAATTCTTCCTCGCTGGTGCTGTGTACGATGGCTTTGTTGCATTGGCTCAGCGCGGCATAGAGTTGCGTATGGCGCAAAATTATGGCGCGGTCTGCCTTGCGTTCGGAAATGTTGCGGATGTTGCACTGGATGACTTTGATGCCTTCGCAGTCGTAAGTGTTGCTGACAAATTCAACCGCGATCTCCGCGTCCGCTTTGGTTTTGAGCGGAAGGTCTTTGTAGCGGACATATCCTTTCGTTTGCAACACCTCGAACATTTCCTTGCTCTGCGCGATGTCCGCGAACGATCCCACTTCCCACAGTTTTTTCCCCAGAAATTCCGCATGCGAGTAGCCCAGCATCTCGATCAAATAGGGATTCACATCGTCGATCTGCGCCGTCTGTGCGTTGAGAATTAATATCCCGTCCTGTGCGGTTTCAAATAACCGGCGGTAGCGGCTTTCGGAAAACCGAAGCGCTTTGATTGTGGAATCGCCAAGCGGAGAGGTTAACAGCGCCATACCTCAGCTCCTTGTTGCTGAATGAATGCAACTCACCTTAGGGGACAGCAGGGTCTTTGTCTGAGCGGTGGCGCACATAGATCGCCTTTCGGGCGGGCTAGTCGCGACATAACGTTAATTTCAATGAGTGCAATGTCGTCCATGCGATATGCATCGTCAAGATTGTCGATGTGGGTTTGGTAATCGACCTATTCCCCGTACAATACCCGCCGCCCATGAAAACCATCACCTTCCCCGACAGCCCCTACCTGCTGCACCTGCCGTTCGACCCGGCAGGCGACCAGCCTACGGCCATCGCGCAGCTGGTGGAGGGCATCGAGGACGGCCTCGCCTACCAGACCCTGCTGGGTGTGACCGGCTCAGGCAAGACTTTCACCATCGCCAACGTCATCGCGCGCACCGGGCGACCAGCCATCGTGATGGCACCGAACAAGACCCTGGCGGCGCAGCTGTATTCGGAGCTGCGCGATTTCTTTCCCGATAACGCGGTCGAGTACTTCGTTTCCTATTACGACTATTACCAGCCCGAGGCCTATGTGCCGTCGCGCGATGTGTATATCGAGAAGGATTCCAGTATCAACGAGCAGATCGAGCAGATGCGCCTGTCCGCCACCAAGTCCATGTTGGAGCGGCAGGATTGCATCATCGTCGCCACGGTATCGGCCATCTACGGTATCGGCGATCCGGTGGATTACCACGGCATGATCCTGCACCTGCGCGAGCACGAAAAGATGGCGCAGCGCGATGTGATCCAGCGTCTGGTGGCGATGCAATACGACCGCAACGATGTGGATTTCGCGCGCGGCAATTTCCGCGTGCGCGGCGATGTGATTGACATCTACCCTGCGGAAAGCAGCGAGAACGCATTGCGTGTGACACTGTTCGACGACGAGGTGGAATCGCTGGCGCTGTTCGACCCACTTACTGGGCACATCCAGACGCGCGTGCCGCGCTACACTGTGTATCCCTCCAGTCATTATGTGACGCCGCGCGAGACGACGCTGCACGCCATCGAGACCATCAAGGTGGAGCTGGCCGAGCGCATAGCCTTCTTCATCAAGGAGAACAAGCTGGTGGAAGCGCAGCGCATCGAGCAGCGCACGCGCCACGACCTGGAGATGCTGGCCGAGATCGGTTTCACCAAGGGCATCGAAAACTATTCGCGGCATCTGTCCCAGCGCGGCGCGAACGAAGCACCGCCCACGCTGATGGATTACCTGCCGCCCAACGCACTGATGGTCATCGACGAGAGCCACGTCACCATTCCACAGATCGGTGCGATGTATAAGGGCGACAGGGCGCGCAAGGAAAATCTGGTCAACTACGGTTTTCGCCTGCCGTCCGCGCTGGACAATCGCCCGCTGCGTTTTGACGAGTTCGAGAAGATCATGCGCCAGACCATCTTCGTTTCGGCCACGCCTTCGATCTACGAGGCTGAGCACACCGGCCAAGTGGTGGAGCAGGTGGTGCGCCCGACTGGGCTCATAGACCCGACTATCGAAGTACGTCCCGCGACCAACCAGGTGGACGATCTGATGTCGGAAGTGACTTTGCGTACCAACGTGGGCGAACGGGTGCTGGTCACCACGCTGACCAAGCGCATGGCGGAAGACCTGACCGAATATTTCTCAGAGCATGGCATCAAGGTGCGTTACCTGCATTCCGACATTGAGACCGTCGAGCGGGTGGAGATCATCCGCGACCTGCGCCTGGGCATGTTCGATGTGCTGGTTGGCATCAACCTGCTGCGCGAGGGATTGGATATTCCCGAAGTGTCATTGGTGGCGATTCTGGATGCGGACAAGGAAGGCTTCCTGCGTTCAGAACGTTCACTCATCCAGACCATAGGTCGCGCCGCGCGTCACCTGCACGGCACGGCGATCTTGTACGCCGACCGTATCACCGAATCCATGCGCAAGGCGATTTCAGAAACCGACCGCCGCCGCGCCAAGCAGATCGCGCACAACGAAGCCAACGGCATCACACCGCAGTCCGTGGTCAAACGCATCAAGGACATCATCGACAGCGCCTATGATGTGGACGATGAACGTTCATCGCTGAAAGCTGCGCAGACACAGGCGAAGTATCTGGCTATGAGCGAAAAAGAAGTCTCGAAAGAGATTGCGCGCCTAGAAAAAGAGATGCTGCAAGCCGCCAAGAATCTGGAATTTGAAAAAGCCGCCCAAGTGCGTGACCAGTTGAAGAAACTGCGCGAGAGCGTGTTCATTTCACCGCTGTGAGTGGAACGTATGAAAGTCAAAGTCCTGTTCATTTGCATGGGAAACATCTGCCGCTCTCCCACTGCCGAAGCGGTGTTCCGCCACTATGTTGAGCAAGCGGGATTGCAAGATCGCGTCCACATCGATTCGGCTGGAACGCATGATTATCACATCGGCGATGCGCCGGATTTGCGCACGCAGCGTGCCGCGAAGCAACGCGGTTACGACATGAGCCAGTTGCGCGGGCGGCAGGTCGGCGTCGAAGATTTTGGATGTTTCGATTATGTGCTGGCGATGGATGAGGCGAATCTATCCATCCTGCAACGTTTGCGTCCACGTGATGCAACAAGTCATCTGGGTTTGTTCTTGGAGTTCGCCGAACGACATCGTGAGCGCGAAGTCCCTGATCCTTATTACGGCGGGGCAGACGGATTCGAGCGCGTGCTGGATATGGTGGAAGATGCGGCAGGCGGCCTTTTGAAACGTATTCGAGAGCGCCACTTTAATTGAGGCGTTAGGTGGCTTCTTCCAATATCTCCACCAGCTTGCGATACAACTGGCTGGGTGAAACGGGTTTGTGCAGTAGCGGGATGCCGCTGGCCTTCGCTTCGCGTAGGCGCTCGGGGGCGGTGTCGCCAGTGATGAGTAGAGCCGGTAATGTCTCGCCGAGTAAGGTACGCAACGCTGCGATGGCCTCTACACCGTTACGTTGTTTGCGCAGGCGGTAGTCACTGATGATCAACTCGGGTGGGTGTATTTGGGCGAGGTTGAGGGCTTCTTCGATCGATTCCGCCACTTCGCATTCACATCCCCAGTCGCGTAACAGATGCAGCATACCCGCACGTACTACCGCATCATCGTCGATCACGAGTACCCGTGCCGCGAGTAATCTCGTCTTGTTTTGCATCGGGGATATTTTTTCTGCGGGAAGCATCGCGTTAGAGCTCGGTAGGGTCAGCCTGAACACACTGCCGCGCCCTTGCTTGGATGCCAATGAGAGCCGGTGTCCGAGCGTGCGTGCCAGTCCGTCTGCAATGGCTAGTCCCAGCCCCAGTCCTTTGTTGCGATCCCGTTCTGGATTGCCTAACTGATAGAACTCGCGGAACACTTCTTGTTGATGTTCGGGGGCGATGCCGATGCCGGTATCCCAGACTTCGAGCATGACCTGAGTGCCGCGTTGTCGGCATGCCACCAGTACGCCACCGCGCTGTGTGTAGCGGATGGCATTGGAAACGAGGTTGCGCAGGATCAATTCCAACAAGACCGGATCAGACCTTACAGTCAGCGTTGTTTCGCGCGAACGATAAACGATGTTTTTTGCATCGGCTTGCGCGGCAAGGTCTTTCTCGATCTTGTTGAGCAAGGGTTGCAGGCGGAAGGGGTGGGGTTGAGGTTCGATCACTCCCGCTTCGATGCGGGAGAAATCCAGCAGCGAGTTGAGGAGTTCGCTGGAAGCCTCGGAGGCGGCACGCGCACTGCCGAGTAGCTCACGCTGCGGTGTGCTTAATTCGGTGCGTGCCAGTGCCTCCAAAAATAAACCTTGGGCGTGGATGGGCTGCCGTAGGTCATGACTGGCCGCAGCGAGAAATCTAGACTTGGCCGTGTTTGCATGTTCTGCTTCGCGTTGTGCCGCTTCAGCGATCTCGGTTTCGACACGCAACTGATTGACCAGATCGGTGTTCTCGAATCGCAGTTCGATGGCGGTGCGGGCAGCACGGGCGCTATTCTTGCCTTGGGCGAGCAGGGCGGCCAGATATAAAATGCCTGCGATTCCCAAGGCGTTGTACGCGGGGTCTCCCAGCATCCACAATTTTGCAACGATGACGGCGAGCTCGGTAAGCACAAAGGCAACGAACACAGGAAATACCGGCGACAGCAGAGACATCGCGCTTCCCAAAACGCCGGCGACGACAGAGATCACCAATATGCTACCGGTCATGGTGGAGGTATCGAGCGCGGCCCATGTCAGCGAGCCCCACAGCGCGCCATCGATGGCGTTCAAGACCAGCAGCACCCACACCAAGTGAGAAGCCTGATCAGGCTTGATGCCAGCGGCTAGATGGCGACGGGCGAACAGGTAGAAGTTCAATTTAGACAAGATCACTGCGGTGCACCATATGCCCAAGCCCCACGTATTGCTTGCGTTGGATAGAGCCCACAGCATCAAGAGGGCGAGCAGGAAGCCGGGAATGACCGAGCTACCGACATTGCCCATCAGCAGTCGCAACTGCTCGACTAGGATGCGTTCTTCAGGAAGGTGCAGCATGTTGCGGAGATTCATCAGGACACAAGTCCACAGTTGCGTGCCGCAAATGCCGCTTCCGAGCGACTGGATACTTGCAGGAAAGAAAGTATCGCTTGTACATGTCCGCGCACGGTGTTCTCCGAAAGCGACAATTTTCGAGCGATCAACTTGTTCGACATGCCCTGACACAACAGGTCCAGTACCTCACATTGGCGCGGGGTCAAGTGTAGCGGTACATCGGAATTTTTATTTTCTGTAGGGGTGATTTGCGCGGTGGAATCTTCGCGTAAAACGAAATTGATCAGAGAGACGATCGTATCTGCCGTATCTGCTTTGGAGATGAATCCCCGAGCACCGCGAGCAAGAGCTAAACGCACTGTTTCCGGTTCGTCTTGGGACGACAGCATCAATACGGGTATCAGAGGCCATTTGCGTTTGAGTACGGCGATCCCGTCCACGCCATTCAGTCCGGGTAGTTTGATATCTAACAAAATCACGCTGAGCATCTCTGGCGCAGCTTGTGTCGCCTCATTGAGCGATCCGGCTTCAAGTATCTCTACGTTCGGCATACTCGCATTCAACACCATGCGCAATCCAGAGCGGAACATGGCGTGGTCGTCGATCAACAAGATGCGGGTGAAGGTCATGTCGTGAACTTAACCCGCAAGGGGCTTTTAAGGCAAGCGTTTACGACTAGTCCAAATGGACTATATACATGGCCGAGGGATGTGGGTGTTACTGGTCATGGAGAAGACACAATAAAAAACGCACGGCATGCCGTGCGTTTTTTTGTGGTTCGACTGACACTCAGTTCGGTGACTGCGTTTCCACTTGTTGCAAGGGTTCGCTGTTCTCGATGGTGTAGACCTCACGTGGACGTTGGCGTCGACGTGGTGCATGTTCGCGGCTTTCCGGCACGGGAGCAATGGTCGCTGCCTTGTGCGGATCGGTCTCGATCAGGGTCAAACCACTGTTGCTCAAATCGATGGGGGCGGTGACTGGAGGGGCAATTGATTTCGTCCGAGCTGGTTGTGTCGGATAGCTCACCACTTCAGTCGGTATCGCCTTTTTCATCGAATCCGGATAGGCGATGTACTCAGTCGGCCCGCCACGAGGGGTAGGCGTCACAGCCTCGGGAACGGTAGAGGTCACTCGTGCTTCGCTGGGTTGAGTCCCGTTGTCTTCGGCGACTACGGGTGTTGCGGATTGTTCGCCGCGACGTTCACGTTCACGCCGTCCGCCACGACGACCACGCTTGCGGCCACCTTCACGGTTGCCACTCGCGTCTTCGCCCGCCTCACCTGCTACGGCGGTTTTTTGTGTTTCGAGTGCGGGTTTATCGGTGTTGGCTGGACGCGGTTGGCGCGGCTGCTGTGGTTGACGCTCGGGGCGATTTTCTGTTGCTTCTTTTTTGGGAGCGTCAGCGCGAGCCGTCTCGTCTCGGTCACGGCGTGGCTTGTTGCCAGTTTCGTTACGATCACGGCGTTGCTTGTTGCCGCCTTCGTTGCGCTCACCACGCTCGCTGCGTTCCCTGCGCGGGTTGTGACGACCACTCTTGACCGGTGCGACTGGCTTTGCCGGTTCGCTCTCGCCGCCTAGCGATTTGAGCCAGCCGAGCAGACTGCCGATCAGCGACGTTTTCTTCTCTACTTTGGCTTCGTGTTTGGGAGCAGGCTGTGCCGGAGTGATGCCTTTCACTGCGGCCTGTGGACGTTGTGCCGCAGCCTTGGCTTCCTGCGCGGCCTTGCTGTCAGCCTTGACCTCTTCGGGTTTCTCGACCAGCTTGTAGCTGGCTTGCAGATGGTCGGCGGTGATGTCGTCCTGACGCAGACGGGTGACGTTGTAATGCGGCGTCTCCATGTGCGGGTTAGGAATGAGCACCACGCTGATCTTGAATCGCGATTCGATGCGGAAGATGTCGGCGCGTTTTTCGTTGAGCAGGAAGGTGGCGACATCCACAGGTACTTGTGCGTGGATGGCGGCGCTGCTGTCCTTCATTGCTTCTTCCTGAATGATGCGCAGGATGTTCAGCGCGGAAGACTCGGTGCCACGGATATGACCGATGCCGTTACAGCGCGGGCAAGTCGTATGGTTGCCTTCTTCCAGACTCGGTGCCAGACGCTGGCGCGACAACTCCAGCAGCCCGAAACGTGAGATCTTCGCAGTCTGGATGCGGGCGCGGTCGAAGTGCAGGGCATCGCGCAGGCGGTTTTCCACATCACGCTGGTTCTTGCTCGACTCCATATCGATGAAGTCGATGACGATCAGACCGCCCAAGTCGCGCAGGCGCAACTGGCGGGCAATCTCGTCTGCCGCTTCCAGATTGGTGTTGTAAGCGGTGGTCTCGATGTCGCCGCCACGGGTAGAACGTGCGGAGTTGATGTCGATAGCGGTCAGTGCTTCGGTGTGGTCGATCACGATGGCGCCGCCGGAAGGCAGGTTCACCTGGCGCGCATGAGCAGACTCGATCTGGTGTTCGATCTGGAAGCGGGAGAACAAAGGCACATCGTCGTGGTAACGCTTGATGCGGTTCACATTGTCCGGCATCACCGTACCCATGAAGGCACGTGCCTGTTCGTAGATATCGTCGGTGTCGATCAGGATCTCGCCGATCTCGGGATTGAAGTAGTCGCGGATGGCGCGTACCACCAGACTGCTTTCCAGATAGATCAGGGAGGGAGCTTTTTCGGATTCGGCGGCGCCTTCGATGGCATCCCACAGTTGTTTGAGGTAATTCAGATCCCACTGCAACTCTTCCAAGTTGCGGCCGATACCGGCGGTGCGGGCGATGATGCTCATGCCGTGTGGCACTTCCATCTGTGCCAACACGTCGCGCAATTCATTGCGGTCTTCGCCTTCGATGCGGCGCGATACACCGCCGCCGTTCGGGTTATTCGGCATCAACACGATGTAGCGACCCGCCAAGCTGATGTAGGTGGTGAGCGCCGCGCCCTTGTTGCCGCGCTCGTCCTTTTCCACTTGCACCAACAACTCCTGGCCTTCTCGCAACGCTTCCTTGATGGACGGACGACCGCCTACACCAGCTTGATAATATTGTGGCGAGACTTCTTTGAAGGGGAGGAATCCGTGGCGGGTGCCGCCGTATTCGACGAAACAGGCTTCGAGGCTAGGCTCGATGCGGGTGATGATGGCTTTGTAGATGTTGCTCTTGCGTTGCTCTTTACCGGCGGTTTCAATGTCGAGGTCAACGAGTTTTTGACCATCCACAATGGCGACGCGGAGTTCTTCCGGCTGCGTCGCATTGAATAGCATGCGTTTCATTTTTTTCTCCCGCGCTCTGACACGGGCAAAACTAAAGCTACGCGCCGCTTAGCGCGCGAGAATGAGGGTCGTGCAAACTGTCAGTGAGTTGTGATGACGACGGTGGTTCAAGTTCTTATTCTCGTTTTAGCTTATCTGTATCCGTATGCTGCCAACATACCGAAGGCAACACACCAAAATCTATCTGCTGGTGCTTAGAGCGCGCAAATCAATTACCATCACTGCTTGTCTCCGGTGAGTGAGATTAACCGGGCGGGGCTGCTTCGTAGGCGGCTTGATTGCCTGCCTTAGGTTGGACGGGGAAAATGAACATCCCGTTTGACGAAGGCGCACACGCGAGGCGCGAAGTATATTCAAAATGAATGGTTTAAGCAAAGAATCTGTCAGCTGGCTGGAAATAGACGAGGGTAGCGAAGGTCAGCGCATCGATAACTTCCTGTTCCGTCACTTGAAAGGCGTGCCCAAGAGCCATGTCTACCGCATTCTGCGCGGTGAAGTGCGGGTCAACAAGAAGCGCGTTGATCAGACCTATCGTCTGCAATTGGGCGATGTGCTGCGTATTCCCCCCATCCGCGTGGCGGAAAAGCCGGAAAGCGAATTCGTTCCGGCGACGGAATTTCCTATTCTGTTTGAAGATGAGGCGCTGCTTGCTATCAATAAGCCTGCTGGGACTGCGGTTCATGGTGGTAGCGGGGTGAGTTTCGGTGTCATCGAGCAACTGCGTAGTGCTCGCCCACAGGCCAAGTTCCTTGAGCTGGTGCACCGGCTAGATCGTGAGACCTCTGGCGTACTGCTGGTGGCGAAGAAGCGCTCCGCGTTGACCGCGATGCACGAGATCATGCGCGAGGGTAATAGCGACAAGCGTTACCTGACGCTAGTGCTTGGGCAGTGGAAGAACGTTAAGCAACATGTGAAGTTGCCGTTGCATAAGTTCGATACGCCGCAAGGGGAGAAGCGCGTGATGGTGCGTGAAGACGGCCAAGCATCGCATACCATCTTCACACTGTTGAAAAGCTGGCCGGAATTCACCCTGCTGGAGGCGCAACTCAAGACTGGCCGTACCCACCAGATCCGCGTGCATACCTCGCATCTGGGTTTTCCCATCGCAGGCGATGACAAATACGGCGATTTTGCACGCAACAAGGAACTGATGAAGCTGGGGCTGAAGCGCATGTTTCTGCATGCCCATTCCATTGCCTTCAATCATCCGCTCACAGGCGAGCCGCTGAGCATCGTTGCACCTTTAGCACCTGAATTGCAGAGATACCTCGATAGATTGGATAAACAACCATGACAGCAACCAAACCATATTCCGAACGCGCGCTGCTACTGACGCTGGCGGGTATCCAGTTCAGTCATATATTGGACTTCATGATCATGATGCCGCTGGGGCCGATGCTGATGAGTGAGTTGGGAATCACGACGCATGAGTTCGGTCTGCTCGTCGCATCCTATAGCTTCAGTGCCGCATTGTCGGGATTGCTGGCCTCGGTCTTTATCGATCGCTTTGAGCGCAAGTACCTATTGCTGGGCATCTTCGCCTTGTTCGGGCTGGCTACGTTGGCATGTGGCCTTGCCCCCGGCTACACCATATTGATCGTGGCGCGCGGTTTGGCCGGGGCGTTCGGTGGTGTGTTGGGGGCGCTGGTGCAGACCATCATCGGCGATACCATCCCCTACGCGCGTCGCGCCAAAGCGAGCGGTGTCGTGGCATCCGCATTCTCTTTCTCTACAGTTGCGGGCGTGCCGTTGTCACTGTGGCTGGCGAATCATTTTCAGTGGCGCGCGCCGTTCATCTTTATCGTGGTTTTGGTGCTGCTGTTCATCTTCATCAGTTGGCGTGTCTTGCCGGAACTGCGGCATCACATCAGCAAAGAGAAACGCTCACATCCATTCGTCGATCTGTTCAGCGTGATGCGTGATGCCAATCACTTGCTTGCGCTGTTGTTCTCCGCGCTGATCATTTTTTCCGGCTTTACGGTCATCCCCTATATCACCGTATATGCCGTGAACAACATCGCCATCAGTCAGCATGACATCCCTCTGGTCTATTTTGCCGGTGGGGCGGCGACGCTCTTTACGGCGCGACTCATCGGACAATGGGCGGATGTGAAGGGCAAGATGGAGATATATCGACTGATCGCCTTGGCTTCGATATTGCCGCTGTTTGCGGTGACCCAGATACAAAGCGCATCCTTAGGTTTGTGGATACTCTGCACGACTTTCTTTTTTGTGCTGGTCTCCGGGCGGTTCATTCCGGCGATGGCGATCATCACCTCGGCTGCCCAACCCAAGCTGCGTGGCACGTTCATGTCGCTCAACGCCACCGTGCAATCGCTGGCGATGGGTTTGGCGGCGACCTTGAGTGGTTTTATTATCACGCAACAGCCCGGCGGCCAGATCGTGGGCTATCAGAATGTGGGCTACGTGGCGATCGCTGCGAATCTGCTGGCGATGTGGTTCGTTGCTCGCATCGTGATGCACGATCAACACGCCAACCTGCCGGATGTCGCGCCCAAGTGACGGGCTAATCTTTCGATATACCCTGCCGATAAGGGGGTGTAGGCTGCTTAGCCTGAGCGAGGAGGTGTCATGCGCTATGTGTCCAGCATTCCGCCGGTGACGACGAGTCCGAATACTCGCCAGGTGAAAGGTTTGACCGCTACACAGGCAGTCAGGCCGGTGTACCCGCATGAACAATCACTTCCCTATGTTGAACAACCTGCGCATCATCAGGGGGCGACGCTTTCTGTCGAGCAACAGCATGGTGAAATGCCTGCTGAAGACCGTCGCAAAGCGTGCCGTCGTGTCAGCCACCAGCCCGTGTTGGTCGAGTTGCGTTCAGGGCAAGATCGCCGCCGCCATAATATGCGTAGTGATGACGCTACCGAACATATCGATGAGATCGCTTAGTTAAGATACTAGCGTTTGCGTGCCAGATAGACAGTCACTTCTTCGCGGTCATGGTAGAGCTGCTTGGTTTCCAACTGATAGCGGATACCTTTGTTGTTGAGTGCGGTGCGCATGCTGTTGAGCGCGTCGTTCAATGCGGCGACACGTTTTTTCATCGGCAACTTCAAGTTAAAGATGGCATGGGTCGTGTATCCACCGATGAACCATTCG
The DNA here is from genome assembly GCA_963822425.1 of uncultured beta proteobacterium. Lineage (GTDB taxonomy): Bacteria > Pseudomonadota > Gammaproteobacteria > Burkholderiales > Gallionellaceae > Sideroxyarcus. Next base: position 342,575 of record CAWGHS010000002.1, on the reverse strand, counting down.
GTCATCAAGGTCGCCACCCGCTGCGGTTGTTCCACCATGTCGCACACCAGCCAATCCACCGGACGTTGCGGGCGGAAACGGAAGCCGTCTTGGCGCAGATGCTTGATGTTGGGGTGTGTCGCGGCAGCACCCTTGAGCGGGCCGTTGTCCACCGCGCTGACTTTCAATCCGCGCTGCGCCAATTGCCACGTCCAGCCGCCGGGCGCAGCGCCCAAGTCCACTGCAGTCATACCGGGCTTGAGCCACAAGGCTTGCTCTCTGGGATTGAGGAATACCTCGAACGCTTCGGCGAGTTTGAGATAAGAGCGACTAGGCGCATCACCTACCATACTCACACGCTGGATGCCATTGAGGGCGGCACTGCTGTTGTGCGGATCGCTGGTGGCGATCAGTGCGCGGTTGGGGGATGGGAAGAAGATATGCAGGCGCGGCAGGGTGGGGTCGTCGAGCAGGCGCTCAGTCTCGCGTAGCTTGTCTTCTAGCAGCGGTTGGAAGCGCCGAGTGAAACCGGAGAGCGTCTTGCCCTCATTGGTGTCCGGCACTTCTAGGTACACAGCCCCGAATTTTTGTGGTGCGGCGGGTAGCGCCGCCAGCAACGGTGTCAGGCGGTCGCGTTCCGCTAGCTCGTTCACTTCCGCCTGCAAATTGAGCAATTGGCGCGCGAAGGTCAGTTGCTTGTAGGCGAGCTTTGGCTTGCCTTGCAATACGACATAGCCAGCGTTCTCGGTCACGTCGATGGGTTTGGCTTGTGTCTCTTCCACGCAATCGCGCTCGAAGCCGGGGCGGCAGTAGATCAACCAGCTGGGTAATGTGCTCATGGCGCGGCATGGTAGGTGTTGTCCGAAGTAGTATCAAGCGAAATGGTAGAATCCACGCCTAAATTATTTTGGCGGTATGAATGACAAAACGTTATGACCTGATCGTGTTCGACTGGGATGGCACGGTGATGGACTCCACCGCGATCATCGCGGGCTCTATCCAATCCGCCTGTCGCGATCTTAAATTGCCGGTTCCGGATGATGCGACGGCGCGTCATGTGATTGGTCTGGGGCTGCTGCAAGCCTTGCGCTATGCCGTGCCCGACGCGCCGGAAGAGATGTATGAGCCGCTGACACAGCGCTATCGCCATCACTTCTTATCGCAGAACGATGCGATCCCCTTGTTCGATCAGGCGCGCGAGACCATCATTGAGTTGCATGGGGCGGGTTACCAACTTGCTGTGGCGACGGGTAAGAACCGCAACGGCCTGGATCATGCCTTGCAATCGACCAATATGGGCGAATACTTCCATGCCACACGTACCGCCGACCGCACCTTCTCCAAGCCGCATCCGGCGATGTTGTTGGAGATCATGGACGAACTGGATGTACCGCCGGAACGCACCTTGATGATCGGCGATACCACGCATGACCTGCAAATGGCGATCAACGCCGGAGTGGATGCGGTGGGCGTCACCCATGGCGCGCATCCTGAGGATCAGTTGCGCGAATTGAAACCGCTTGCCTTGTTGGATGACTTTGTCGAACTGCGTGCGTGGTTCAAAACCTACGCTTAACAAAATTTATTGAAGGAGCTTGTATGTCAGAAGAGAACAGCAACTGGGAACGCAGCGTATTGGAAAAACTGGCGCTGTCCGCCGTTCAAGAGCAGCGCCGGGCGCGGCGCTGGGGCATCTTCTTCAAGGCGCTCACCTTCGGTTATCTGTTCATCCTATTGTTCATGTTCATCGGTCTGTTCGAAGGCAAGAAAGATGGCAGCCTGTCCGGGAATAAGCACACGGCGCTGGTCGATCTGCATGGGGTGATCTCAAGTGACAGCAGTGCGAATGCCGACAACATCATCGGTAGCCTGCAGGATGCCTTTAAGGATAGCAACACCAAGGGCGTCATCCTGCGCATCAACAGTCCCGGTGGCAGTCCGGTGCAGGCAGGCTACATCAATGATGAGATAAAGCGTCTGCGTGCCAAATATCCGGATATTCCCTTGTATGTGGTGGTGGAAGATATGTGCGCTTCCGGCGGTTATTACGTTGCCGCAGCGGCGGACAAGATATTCGTCAACAAGGCCAGCATCGTCGGCTCCATCGGCGTGCTCATGGATGGCTTCGGTTTCACCGAGACGATGAAGAAATTAGGTGTAGAGCGGCGCTTACTGACGGCGGGTGAGAACAAAGGCTTCATGGATCCATTCTCGCCGCTCAAACCCGAACACAAAGCGTTCACCCAAAAGATGCTGGCCGAGATACACCAGCAATTCATCGATGTGGTGAAAGCAAGGCCGTGGCAAGCGTCTGCATGAGACGCCGGAGATGTTCAGCGGCTTGTTCTGGAGCGGTCAGAAGAGCATCGAGATGGGCTTGGCGGATGAGATCGGCAGTGTGGATTCCGTGGCGCGCGACATCATCAAGGCGGAAGACGTGGTGGACTTCACCACGCATGAAGGCATCGCAGACCGCTTGGCGAAAAAGCTCGGCGCGGGCGTCGCGAGTGCATTCCCCGGCTTCGGCGCCGAGGTCGGCAGCGTTACGCTACGTTGATTTCATTCCCCCTCCCCGTGGGAGAGGGCTAGGGTGAGGGAGCAAGCAGCAGCTTCAACTTGGGTATCACGTTGCGTAATATCTGCGGCTGTGCTGCCGCATTCGGATGCAGGTTGTCGGCTTGGAACTGCTCGGGTGCTATGCCTTGCAGCATGAAAGGAACGAGTGCGATGTCATGTTGCTTAGCCAGCTTGGGGTACAGCGCAGTGAAACTCTTGGTGTAGTCCAGTCCGTAGTTCGGCGGAATCTGAATGCCGAGCAACAGCACTTTGGCGTTGGCCTTCTGTGCCGCCTTAATGATCCTGCTTCAGGTTCTTCTCTGTCTCGGTGATAGCAGTGCCGCGCAATCCGTCGTTCGCACCCAGTTCCAGAATAACAATGGCAGGATGATGTTCCTGCAAGGCCTTGGTGATGCGGCGTAGACCACCCGCAGTCGTCTCGCCGCTGATGCTCGCATTCACCACTTCATACTGCGCATGAGTTTGCTTCAACTCGTTTTGCAGTAGACTCACCCACGAAGCATCACGTGCAATTCCATATCCGGCTGATAGACTGTCGCCGAACACCAGAATGTTCTTCGCGGCGGATACAGAGCTGGAGAACACAAGTGCGGCGAGCAACAAAATAAACAATGCCGTCATTCCGGGCTTGACCCGGAATCCAGCGTTTTTATTAAACTGGATTCCCGCCTTTGCGGGAATGACGAAACCAATATTCACTGAGGTATGAAAAATATTCATGGCAGCGATTGTGCAAGCAGTTGGGCTCACCAAGCAAGTGATGAGTGGCGATAGTCCGCTGACCATCCTGCAGGATGTCAGCTTCGCGGTGGAAGCAGGCGAGAGCCTCGCCATCGTCGGTGCATCCGGTTCCGGCAAATCCACTTTGCTCGGATTGTTGGCCGGGCTGGACGTGCCGAGCAGTGGCAGCGTATCGCTGAACGGTGCAGACCTGTTCAAATTGGATGAAGACGGAAGGGCGCGATTGCGCGGTGAACTGGCAGGCTTCGTGTTCCAGTCCTTCCAATTGCTACCCGCGCTGAGCGCGCTGGAGAACGTCATGCTGCCGCTGGAACTGGCCGGCAGCAAAGACGCGCGCCAACGCGCCGAGGACTCGTTGCAGCAAGTCGGCCTGAGCGCACGCGCCATCATCTGCCCAAACACCTCTCCGGCGGCGAACAACAGCGCGTCGCACTTGCTCGCGCTTTCGTCACCCAGCCCAAGATACTCTTTGCCGATGAACCCACCGGCAACCTTGATGCCGCCACTGGTGCGCAAGTCATCGAACTCATGCTCGAACTCAACCGCGCGCAGGGCACGACATTGATACTGGTGACGCATGATGAGAACCTGGCGCGGCGTTGCGGCAAGCAGTTACGACTGGCGGCGGGGCGGGTGGAGGGGTAATGCAAATTCGAATTCATAAAAGAGCGGTAGAAGATGTGGCGGTGCTAGTTGAGTGGAGATATTTAGAGCCGTTTTTGTTAAGGTCTACATCCATTCCTGTTGATGGAAATAAATTATTTAATGCGTATTCTGAACTATGGTTTGATAAGAAGAGTTCACCGTGGAGCTTCACTTTGGGAGAAATATATTTTCGTCAAAACAAGCTGGGAGCGCGGGAGATTCAGTTTTACAACGGGTGGCACAGAACCAGTCTACTTATCAAGCATCAGAGTCTGATTCCTGTTTGCATTGGCGGTGCGATTCCCGACTATGCCGATATTCAGGCGGCAATTGTTAAGCCATTAAATGAGGGGGATGTTGTGGATATCCCAGATTTGCGGATTTATCCTATGAGTGAGCTGAGAAAATTGAAGCACCCGGAAGGAGTGATTTGAATAATCGGTTACCGCAATCTTCCAATGAATAGAAAATGAACCTCCTCCGTCTATCTCTCAATCTTCTGCGTCGCGATTGGCGCGCCGGTGAATGGCGCGTGTTGTTGCTGGCGCTGGTGTTGGCGGTGGGTAGTCTCGCCACCGTCGGCCTGTTCGCCGACCGTGTGCGGCAGGCTTTGCAGCAGCAGGCGCAGAGCCTGATCGGTGCCGATCTGCGCATCACTTCCACACGCTCGTTCTCTCCCGAATATCGACTCGCGGCTGAAGCTCGCGGCTTGCAGGTGGTGCAGAGCCGTACCTTCCCCAGCATGGTGGCGCATGGTGAGCAGGTGTTGTTGAGCGAGATTCAGGCGGTGGAGGCGGGGTATCCGTTGAGGGGGAAGATTGAGATTGATAGAGAGGGGGGTACATCAACAAGTGTTCCCCCACCCCAGCCCTCCCCCGATGGGAGAGGGAGTAAAGCCGAAGGGAGTCTTCCAGATCACGGTACGGTGTGGGTAGACGAGCGCTTGTTGCGTCGCCTCAACATGCAAGTTGGTGATGAGGTGGGTATCGGTGCGCAGCATTTTAAAGTGGCGGCGCGCATCGTGAAGGACATCGACCAGTCTATCGGCTTCGCCAGCTTTGCGCCGCGCGTGTTGATGAACGATGCGGACCTTGCATCCACCGGGTTGTTGCAGGAAGGGAGTCGCATCTCGTATCGCCTGATGATCGCGGGTGACGCGATTCAAGTGAAAGCACTTAGAGTGGCACTGCAAGAGAAACTTTCCGGCAACGAGAAGATGGAAGACGTACGCGATGCGCGTCCCGAGATTCGCACAGCGCTGGAACGTGCCGAACATTTCCTCGGTCTTGCCGCACTTACCGCAGCCATCCTTGCCGGGGCAGCGATGGCCTTGGCCGCGCGGCGTTTTGTGTTGCGCCATCTGGATGGGGTTGCGGTGATGCGTTGCCTCGGCGCACAGCAAGGGCAGGTGCTGTGGTTGTTTCTGTATCAATTCATCTTGCTTGGTGTGGTGGCGGTGCTGGTCGGTGGCTTGTTGGGCTATGCCACGCAGGCAGCGTTGGTGGAGAGTATCGCTTCCATGCGCGAGGCGAGTCTGCCGCAGCCGAGTGTGTTGCCCCTGCTCAAGGCGGCGGCGAGCGGTTTTGCTTTGCTACTCGGATTTGCCTTCCTGCCTTTGTTGCAGTTGCGCAAGGTGTCGCCGCTGCGTGTGCTGCGGCGCGAGATGGGATCACCGGAGGCAAGTGCTTGGTTGATCTATGGCTTCGCGGTGGGCATGTTGGCACTGTTGTTCCTGTGGCATGCGGGTTCGCTGAAACTGGGCTTGGCGGTACTAGGCGGATTGCTGGCCGGGTTGTTGGTGTTCGGCTGGTTGGCATGGCTGTTGTTGCATGGCTTGGTTGCACTGCCATTTTTTATTCAGCGCAAATTGAACGACCATTCCGTTCGGCCTGAGCTTGTCGAAGGCCATAAAGCCGTTCATGTTTCGACAAGCTCAACACGAACGGTCTTTTCATCAATCATGCGACATGCGTTCAACAATCTCGCACGCCACGGGCGTAGTTCAGCGGTGCAGGTGGTGGCGCTGAGTCTGGGGGGCATGGCGTTGCTGGTATTGACGCTGGTGCGCGCCGATCTGCTCGAAGCATGGCAGGGCAAGCTGCCGCCGGATACACCGAATCGTTTTGTGGTGAACATCCAGCCCGACCAGACGCAAGCGATACAGGATTTTTTTGCCCGGCGTGCTTTGCCTACTCCCGATTTGCAGCCGATGGTGCGCGGCAGATTGGTTGCCATTAACGGTAAGGCCATCAACGGTGACAGTTACCCTGATCCGCGGGCTCGCGGCTTGGTGGAGCGGGAATTCAACCTTTCTTATATGGAGCAGATGCCGACGTGGAACGAGTTAGTGAGCGGGGCTTGGTGGATGCCGCTTAACGATGAAAACGAAATGTCGTCACTCCCGCGTAGGCGGGAGTCCAGTTCTTTAGTAAAACAGCTGGATTCCGGCCTTCGCCGGAATGACGAGACTAGAAAAGAACGTAGGGAGTTGTCTGTAGAAGAGGGCATCGCCAAGACCTTGGGCATCCACCTCGACGACATGCTCACCTACGACGTGGCGGGCAGCAGCTTTTCGGCGCGTGTCACCAGCCTGCGCAAAGTGCAGTGGGATTCGATGAAGGTGAATTTCTTCGTCATTGCCACACCCGAATTGCTCAAGGATTTTTCGGCCAGTTATCTCAGCAGCTTTTACTTGCCACCGGACATGGTACGCGCGGGCGACGAGTTGTCGCGCGAGTTTCCCAACCTGCTGGTGATCGACACCGGCGTGGTGATCGACCAAGTGCGCAACATCATGGATCAGATCGCGCAGACGGTGAGCGCGGTGTTCCTGTTCACGCTGTTGAGCGGATTGGCGGTGCTATATGCCGCATTGCTGGCGACACAGGATGAACGCAGCCACGAGGCCGCCATTCTGCGCACGCTGGGCGCGGACAGTCGCTACCTAAGGCGTCTGCACCTGTCTGAATTTGCGGTGCTGGGCGGCTTGAGTGGTCTGTTCGCGTCGGCAGGAGCGGTGCTAATGGGGTGGGTGCTGGCGCGCTTCGTGTTGGAGATTCCTTACCAGATGAGCTTTTCCATCTGGCTCATCGGGATATTGGGCGGAATGGCCGTGGTGATGCTGGCGGGGTGGCTGGCGACGCGTCAGCTAGTACTGCGACCGCCATTGCGTATCCTTGCGGCCGACTAAAGGCTGAGTGCTTGACGCGGCACGGAATATCCCTATAATGCGCCCCTCCCTGAAAAAGGGAGTTTTGACCTTGCTCCACCGTCCACTTATGTCGGGGGGCTTTAATCCACAAGGAGATGTAATGCGACACTACGAAATCGTATTTATCGTGCATCCCGATCAGAGCGAGCAAGTGCCCGCGATGGTCGAGCGTTATCGCACGTTGGTGACCAGCAAGAACGGTCACATCCACCGTCTGGAAGACTGGGGCCGCCGCCAACTGGCATACCCGATCCAGAAGATCCACAAAGCACATTATGTGCTGATGAACATTGAAGTCGATCAGCCTACGCTGGACGAACTCGAGCATGCATTCAAGTTCAACGACGCTGTGTTGCGCCACCTGACCATCAAGACCAAGGCAGCAGTCGTTGTGCCTTCCGCCATGATGAAGGAAGAGAAGTCGCGTTCGTTCAACAGCGATGCGGTTGAAGCACCGGCACCGGCTCCAGTAGCCGCTGCGTAATTTGGATTGAGTAGCAACCGTTGTGTGATTGAAGGGGAAGTGATCGAGTCGGAAGGCTTGCGTTACACCCCGGCAGGTTTGGCGAGAGTGGCGTTCAAATTGCGCCACAGTTCGATGCAGCAGGAAGCGGGAATGCAACGCCAAGTCCAGTGTGATGTTCCGGCACTGGCGCTAGGCGAAGCGGCACAGCAGGTCAGCCGTTTGCAACCCGGGCAGCAGGTAAGAGCCGAAGGTTTCCTTGCGCAGCGCAGTCTGAAGATCGCACAGTTGGTATTGCACATTGATAACGTCACATTAAAGTAGGAGCACAACATGGCTCGTGTATTTAAGAAAAAAGATGACAAGAAGAACAGCGCTTCGCGTCAATTGTTCAAGCGTCGTAAGTTCTGCCGTTTCACCGCAGAAAAGATCGCGGAAGTGGATTACAAGGACATCAACATCCTGAAGGAATTCATCACCGAGAACGGCAAGCTGATTCCGGCTCGTATCACCGGTACCAAGACGCGTTTTCAGCGTCAGTTGAGTGTGGCGGTCAAGCGCGCTCGCTTCTTGGCATTGCTGCCATACACTGATTTGCACTAAGGAGTAGACCATGCAAGTTATTTTGATGGAAAAAGTGATCAACCTCGGCCAGTTGGGCGATGTGGTCAAAGTAAAGAACGGTTTTGCGCGTAACTTCCTCATCCCGCAAGGCAAGGCTAAGCGGGCGACGGAGAACAACGTGGCGGATTTCGCTGCGCGTCGTGCCGAGCTGGAAGCGGCTGAAGCGGCCAAATTGGCCGATGCGCAAGCGCGTGGTGCCAAGCTGGAAGGGCTGACTGTACAGATATCGCAGAAGGCGGGCGTGGACGGCAAGCTGTTCGGTTCCGTGACCAATGCGGACATCGCGACTGCGCTGTTGGCGCAAGGCCACCAAGTCGAGAAGAGCCAAGTACGTATGCCAACCGGTCATCTGAAGCAGATCGGCGAGCACCCAGTCAGCATCGCATTGCATCCGGATGTGGTTGTGAACGTAACAGTGTCGGTGCTGGGCGAGCAGTAAGTCTGCGTTGTCATGGAGTTAAGAAAAAGGGCTGGCGACAGCCCTTTTTTGTTTTCTGAAGAGGTAGAATCTCACTCCCGAATTTGCGGCCACATCATGCAAAATTTTTCCGCTCCCGTTGCCGATTCCCAACTTGAAGCTCTGAAGCTTCCGCCACATTCTGTCGAGGCGGAGCAGTCGGTATTGGGCGGCATCCTGCTGGATACCAGTGCTTGGGACAAGATCGCGGACCTGTTGAGTGAGCATGATTTCTATCGGCATGAACATCGTCTGATCTGGCGCCACATCGGGCGGCTGACCGAGCACGCCAAACCCATCGATGTCATCACCGTAGCCGAATCGTTAGAGAGTAATGCCGAGTTGGAGAAAGCAGGCGGTCTGGTCTATCTGGGCACGCTGGCGCAGAACGTGCCTTCCGCTGCCAACATCCGCCGCTATGCCGAGATCGTGCGTGAGCGCGCCATCATGCGCAAGCTGGTGGAGGTGGGCAGCGAGATTGCGACCAGCGCCTACAATCCCGGCGGACGCGATGCGGGGCAGTTGTTGGATGAAGCCGAGAGTAAGGTGTTTGAGATATCCGAGCAGGGTGAACGCGGACGCCAAGGATTCACGGCCATCCCCCCGTTGCTGACGCAGGTGGTTGAGCGCATCGAGACTCTGTACGGACGCGATAACTCCAGTGATGTCACGGGCATCGCAACCGGCTTCACCGATCTGGATCGCATGACTTCCGGCCTACAGCCCGGAGATCTCATCATTGTCGCAGGACGCCCGAGTATGGGTAAGACCGCGTTCTCTATCAACATCGCGGAGAACGTGGCGCTGGAGTCGAACAAGCCGGTGGCTATCTTCAGTATGGAAATGGGGGGCACACAGTTGGCGATGCGTATGATCGGTTCGGTGGGGCGGCTCAATCAGCATAACTTGCGCACCGGGCGTCTGGAAGATGACGACTGGTCGCGCATGACCCATGCGCTCGGTCAATTGAACGATGCGCCGATCTTCATCGACGAGACGGCGGGGCTGAACGCGCTTGAGTTGCGTTCGCGCGCACGGCGTTTGAGCCGTCAACATAATGGCTTGGGTTTGATCGTCATCGACTATATCCAGCTGATGTCGTCGCCCTCCGGCAAAGCGAGCGAAAACCGCGCGACCGAGATTTCTGAAATCTCCCGTTCTTTGAAATCGCTGGCCAAGGAACTCCATGTGCCGGTGATCGCGTTGTCGCAGCTCAACCGCAGTTTGGAACAGCGCCCGAACAAGCGTCCGGTGATGTCAGACCTGCGCGAATCTGGCGCTATCGAGCAGGATGCTGACTTGATCCTATTTATCTATCGCGACGAAGTCTATAACCCGGATTCGGATAACAAGGGCAAGGCGGAGATCATCATCGGCAAGCAGCGTAACGGCCCTATCGGTATGGTGCCGATGGTGTTTCGCGGGGAATACACACGCTTTGAAAACTATGCGCCGGGCCAGCGTCCGACAGGGTATGGCGGCGAGGAATAAGCGGCGCAGCGGAGCGCGCTCTAACCAGAACTGCGCCTCGGTCTGGTATCAAAGAATAACCGCAAAATTCCTTTGCGCTCTTAGCCCGTTCGGTTACAATGCGCGTCCTTTTACAGGCGCGTAGCTCAGCTGGTTAGAGCACCACCTTGACATGGTGGGGGTCGTTGGTTCGAGTCCAATCGCGCCTACCAATTTCCCGAACATCTCCTAAAGTTCTTCCAAGAAATGCCATGTTCACACTGAGCTTGCATGGAGAAGAAGGCACCCAAGCCCTGCTGCAGTCGGGCTATTCCTATTGCCTTATCGTTCGATCAGAATCCCAGCGTGCCGAGCTGCTCAAGATATTGGGCGAGCAGTCCGGTGTGGTCATCGTGCCCCACAACGGTGGCTTGATCAGTAATCTTCGGGTATGGGAGAACATCATTCTGCCGGTGCAGTATCATGCCATCCAGATTGCCGGGAAGATTGAGGACAGCGTGGCGCAATTGCTGGTTCAATGCGGGGTGGAGGGTGAAGAGGCGGTGTCCGAGCTGTTGCTCAAATTGCCCGATCAATTGTCGTTGTATGAAAAGCGTCTGGTGGGTTTTGTGCGGGCTGTGCTGATGAGTCCTGAGCTGGTCATTTACGATGCGCTGAACGAAGGTTTATCCCGCAAGGAGTTGGCGCGCATCGCCAAATTCGATAAGGTGTTCCGTTTATACTTTCCGTTCCGGACGTCGGTGCTGGTAAGCTTCGAGGAATACCGCGATGAGGATGATCCGAGACAGATCGTGATTCAATTATAAGCAAGATGAAGCTGCCCAATTACAATCAGAGATTGCTGAATATCGAAAAGCGAACCAAGCGTTTTATGCTGGGGGCGGTCGGTGTCATGTTGTTGGTGTTGTTCATGATCGCGACCAAGCAGGATTATTTCAGCCGCAGTACATCGGTCTATTTCTTCACCCCCAATGCGCAGGGCTTGAGCAAGGGCATGGCGGTCAAATTCATCGGCTTCAAGGTGGGGAGCGTGCAAGAGGTGAACATGCAGCCGAATGCGACGGTGCGCGTGAAGGTGTCGCTGGATGATGAATACACCCATCTGATCGGGCAGGATGCTAAGGCGAGACTCATCAAGGAAGCACTCGTTGGCGAAAGCGTGGTGGAGATCGTGCCTGGCTCACAGCTGGTGCGTCAGGTGATACAGGGTAGTGTGTTGGAATTCGAGCGCGGACAAGATGCCAGCACGGTCGTGGAGAATCTGGCAGCGCAATTGCAACCCATCTTGAGCGATGTGCACCAAATCACCTCTTCCATCAACAATCCGAGTGGCGATGTTCAGCAGATACTGAAGAACTTGAACCAAGTGACCGGTGGGTTGCGCGAGACGGTGCGGCAGGCCAACACGCTGGGGGCGAGTGCCAATGAGAAGTTGGAGGGGATGTATGGCAAGGTGGATAAGGCCTTGGATAGTGTCAATTCAAGCCTAGTCACGGTGGATAAGGCGATTCCTAGGCTGGTGGAAAAGGCCGATGCGACGCTGGGCAGTGTGCAGGCCGTGACCTCCGACATCAAGAAGATCACCAGCGACTCGGCAAGTGAGATACCTTCTTTGATGCGCAATACCAACACATTGGTGCAAGACAGTCAGGAGGCATTGGGGGGGGTGAAAAGAGCGTGGCCGTTCAGTGGACTCTTTCCTAAACCCGAAGAACAGACTTTGCCTGTGGATGGTTACGTCCCCCCGAGTACGTTGCCGTGATGCGCGTGCATATGGATTTTAGATCGAGCATCGCCGTTTTGTGCAGTCTGTTGCTCATATCTGCGTGCGGGCATGTGGAAGAAATGCGCAGTGCCAGGCAAGAACAGGCTACCGAGTTCAATCAGCGTGCCCAGCGGGCATTCCTGCGTGGTGAATACAAGGCTGCATCCGTGCTATATGAGAATGCCTTGCAATTGGATATTGCTATCGAGAACGTGAATGGTATCGCCATCAATACGATCAACTTGGCCAAAGTGAATCAAGTCTTGGGCAATACGGCGCTGGCTCAACGCTATCTCGATTACCTGCTGGAAGATAAAGCACTCAACTATGCTCCGCCACACCTTGCGGCGGCGGCAGTGCAGAAATCGTTACTGCGTTTGCAGGAGAACGATGTGGCTGGCGCGACGACGTGGGTGGACAAGGCGGCCGCTTATTGCGTAGCCGAATGCACGTTGTCCGGTGTCATCGACAATGCGCGCGCCAGTATCGCCTTGCGTGCCAACGATGCTGATAAAGCCTTGTATTGGGCCGAACGCGGCGTGTCTGCCAATAAAAGCACCTTGCCGATCGAGTACGCAAACTCTCTGCGACTGATGGCTAATGCGAGGTTGCTGAAAAGTGAATATGAAGTCGCACTACGCTTATCGGAAGAGGCGCTGGTGATCGATAAGTCTTTGGGGCTGCCTGAAAAGATACGCCAAGACCTTGTGTTATCTGCGCAAGCGCATGAAAAACTGGGACACCCCGAGCAGGCCGCGCAATGCCGCGACCGGGCGGCGCGTATCGTTGCGACTTCAGTGAAGTGAGGCAGGGATGGAAACGCTGAGGCGCTTGAATGATCCGCAAACCAGAGTGTGGCTGGGTTTGTACCTCTGCGTGGCGGTGGCGCTGGCGCTGCATTTTTCCCAAGCGGGAGATAAACTGAGCCGCAAGGTGTTGGACAGGCAGTTCAACTATTTGCAGCGCCATGCGACACATCCGGTGCAGAACGATGTCGTCATCGTTGGCATCGACGAGGCGGCATTCAAGTCACTCAAAGAACCATTCTCTCTGTGGCATCCCCATCTGGGCAAGTTCCTGCAAGCGATGGCGCAGGCCAAGCCGGCGGTGGTCGGGCTGGATATCTTGTTGCCAGAGCACTCCTATCAGTTCCTTATCCCGCAATACGACCAGAGCTTGTTGCAAGGGATACAGGCTTTGAAGGCGCAGGCTCCATTGGTATTGGCGCAACGGCAGGATGAGAACGGAGCATTCCGTACGATCTATGCTCCCTATGTTTCGGCATCTGGCACGGATACGTTGGCCTCAGTTGTCCTTTGTCTGGATGAAGACGGCGTGGCGCGCCGTTTCAATCCCAACCTGTGTACAGTGAACGCGCAGGGTTCGATGATGGTCGAGAAGATGGCGGCCGATATGGGCAATGTGAAGCCGGGAGTCGGACTGGTAGATTTCAGCGCTGGCGATAAGTTCGAATATGTGCCTTTCCTTAAAGTGCTGGAATGGCAGGCGCAGAACAATTCTGAACAGTTGCTGCGCACCTTCGCTGGAAAACCGGTTTTGCTGGGGATGGTATCGAGGTTCGGCGATCAAGTGCAGGCTCCAGTTCCGTTGGCGGCATGGAAGCCTCTAGAAATGCGCATTCCCGCCGTTCTGATGCAAGCCCAGATATTGCGTTCGATGTTGGGTGATGGCTTGATCCGCGTGATGGACGCTTATGTCACATTGGGGTTGACCTTGCTGGCGGCATCGTTTTGGCTGGGGCGAATCGGTTGGATCAAGCTTGTGGCTTTGGTTGGCTTTCCGGTGCTGTTGTGGTTCGTTGCCACATGGCAATTGGGACAGGGGCTGTATCTACCGATCGGGGGGATATTACTCTCCGCTGTGTTTGCTTTTTTTGCGCGCTTGGCCTATGAAGGCGTGCTGCAAGCTCAGCAACGCAACTGGTTGCGTCTTACTTTCGGTAGCTATGTCAGCCAAGAAGTGTTGCATGAGATCATGGCAGGTAATATCCGTTCTGGGCTGGACGGTGCGCGCATCCGCGTGTGCATTTTGTGCGCCGATATTCATGGTTTCGGGCAGTTCAGCGAGAGCCGCCCACCGCAGGAGGTCGTCGCTTTATTGAATGACTACTTTTCGGAGATGACTATCGCGATCCACCAGCACAAGGGGACAGTGGACAAGTTCATCGGCGACGGCATCATGGCCTTCTTCGGTGCTCCGCAAGCGCTGGAATGTCCAGAAAAGAACGCGCTCGAAGCCGCGCAAGAGATGCTATTGCGTTTGCGTCAAGTCAATGCGCGTTTGCAGGAGCAGGGCATCGCGCCCATCGAGATCGGCATCGCATTGCATGTGGGGGAAGCCATCATCGGACATATTGGCTCCGCGTCGCGGCATGAATACACCGCCATCGGCGATGCTGTGGGTATCACCGCCAAGCTGGAAGAGCTAACCAAGATATTGGGTTACCCCGTAGTGTGCTCTGCTGCTGTGGCCAAAGCTGTGGAGCAATCAGGCGGCTTATCTGATTGTGGTGAGCATTCCGTCGGGCAGGTCGCGACCCGTGTATACGGCTGGAATCCACCCGTGTTAGTGGCGCATTGATGTTCTCCATCTGGCCGCAATTCGTTGCATGGCTGAAGATGGTGCAGGTGCGCCAGACAGCAGCCGGTTGCCTGCGGCTGCTGTGGTACGCACTCAGTCATTTGCGTATGTTGCGCATCGTTCCGGTGAATGCGGTGTTTCAGCGCCAGTTGTTCTTTACGGGTGTCGAAGCGCTGGGCATCGTCGCTGTGTTTGGCTTGCTCAGTGGTGCTCTGGTCATCACTCAGATCACCTCGTTGGTCGGCGGCGATAGCGAATTGACCGTGAAGATATTGATATGGACGGTGGTGCGCGAAGTCGGCCCGCTGTTTGCGGCCATTATCATCATCGCGCGTAGCAGCGCCGCCATCGCGTCCGAATTGGCATTGATGAAGACCCGCAATGAGATGACCAGCTTGGCGCGGATGGGCATCTCCCCGCAAGACTATTTGCTGGTGCCACGTATCGTCGGGGTGACGCTGGCCGTCCTTGCGCTGACCATCTATTTTCAGGTGGTCGCTATCGGGGGCGGATTGGCGATCAGTGCCATGTTCCAAAATGTGTCCTATCTCGAACAGGTCAACCGTTTTCTGCAAACGGTCAAACTATCCGAGTTCGTGGTGGTAGGCATCAAAGGATGCCTGTTCGGCATGGCCATCTCCACGATCTCTTGCTATAGCGGCATGCAGGCACAGCCCTCAGTGACCGAAGTACCCAAGGTGGCTATTCGCGCGGTACTGCAAAGCTTGCTCTTTGTGTTTGTGCTGGATGCGCTGATCGCCTATCTCAGCATGGTCGAATGAGTTGCGTTATACTGCGCGCCGCTTGGCGCAGAATGCGTCTGGTTCAAATTTGAAAGTGCGGCGGTTGCCGCATTTGTTTTAATTAGAGTGAGCAAAATGCCTGTCATTACCCTCCCGGATGGTTCACAACGTAGTTACCCTAATCCCGTGACTGTGGCCGAGATTGCGCAAAGCATAGGCGCCGGGCTGGCACGTGCAGCGCTGGCGGGCAAGGTGGACGGGGTGCTGGTGGATACCTCACACCTCATTTCCGCCGATGCGACGCTGGCGATCATCACCGATAAAGATGCAGACGGTTTGGATTTGATTCGCCACTCCACGGCGCACTTGCTGGCCTATGCGGTGAAAGAGTTGTTCCCCGAGGCGCAAGTAACGATCGGTCCGATGATTGAGAACGGATTCTATTACGACTTCGCCTATTCACGTCCGTTTACGCCGGAAGATTTGACGGCCATCGAGAAGCGCATGGCGGAGTTGGCAAAAAAGGATTTGCCGGTGACGCGCAAGGTTGTACCGCGCAATGAAGCGGTGGCTTATTTCAAATCGCTGGGCGAAAAATATAAAGCCGAGCTCATCGAATCTATTCCCGCAGATCAGGATGTATCGCTGTACAGCGAAGGCGATTTCACCGATCTGTGTCGCGGTCCGCACGTGCCGTCGACCGGCAAGCTCAAGGTATTCAAGCTGATGAAGGTGGCCGGTGCCTATTGGCGTGGCGACTCGAAGAACGAGATGTTGCAGCGTATCTACGGCACGGCATGGGCAAAGAAGGAAGACCTCGATGCGTATCTGATTCGCCTGGAAGAGGCGGAGAAGCGCGACCACCGCAAACTCGGCAAGCAACTCGATCTGTTCCATATGCAGGACGAGGCGCCGGGCATGGTGTTCTGGCATCCCAAGGGCTGGGCAATGTGGCAGGTGATCGAACAGTACATGCGCGCCGTGTACCGTGACAACGGCTACCAGGAGATACGTTGCCCGCAGATCATTGATCGCGTGCTGTGGGAGAAGTCCGGCCATTGGGAACACTACAAAGCCAACATGTTTACCACTGAGTCGGAAAAACATGATTACGCGATCAAGCCGATGAATTGTCCAGGTCATGTGCAGGTGTTCAACGCCGACCTGCGTTCCTATCGCGAGCTACCTTTGCGTTACGGCGAATTCGGTTCCTGCCACCGCAATGAGCCTTCTGGCGGCTTGCACGGGCTGATGCGGGTGCGCGGTTTTGTGCAGGACGACGGTCACATCTTCTGCACCGAAGAGCAGATCGAAGCTGAAGTGACGGCGTTCAATGCCCTAGTGTTGAAGGTCTATAAGGATTTCGGCTTCAACGACGTGACAGTGAAGCTGGCGCTGCGTCCCGAGGGGCGAGTCGGTTCTGATGAGATTTGGGATAAATCGGAGAGCGCTTTGCGAGCTGCGTTGCGTGCCTCCGGCATGACATGGGAAGAGTTGCCGGGCGAGGGCGCGTTCTACGGCCCCAAGATCGAGTTTCATATCAAGGACGCTATCGGGCGTTCGTGGCAGTGCGGCACCATTCAGGTGGATTTCTCGATGCCGGGGCGCTTGGGCGCCGAATTCGTGGACGAGGACAATACCCGCAAAGTGCCGGTGATGCTGCACCGCGCGATCCTCGGTTCGCTGGAACGTTTCATCGGTATTCTGGTGGAAAATCATGCCGGAGCGCTGCCGTTGTGGCTGGCACCGGTGCAGATGGTGGTGATGAATATCTCGCAGGCGCAGGAGGTTTATGCCGAAAAAGTGGCGGAGACTTTGCGTGCCACCGGCTTCCGGGTGCAATCAGATTTGCGCAACGAGAAGATTACCTATAAAATCCGCGAACATAGCTTGCAGAAGCTGCCTTACCAGCTGATCATCGGCGATAAGGAGATGGATGCAAGTCTCGTTGCCGTGCGATCCCGAACAGGTGAAGACCTTGGGCAGATGTCGGTTGGGGCGCTGTTACAGCGTTTGGAAACCGAACTGCACCCGGATGGCGCTGTTTAATTTTTTAATGGAGAAATTCCAATAGCACAAGATAAGTCGCAGCGTATCAATGAGCAGATAACGGCACCCCAGGTGCGGCTCATCGGCGCGGAGGGAGAGCAGGTTGGTGTCGTGGCAGTTGCGGAAGCACTGCGCATGGCGGACGAAGCGGAATTGGATCTGGTGGAGATCGCGCCTTTAGCGGAACCACCAGTCTGCCGAATCATGGATATCGGCAAATTCAAATATGCGGAAGCTAAGAAGCAGCACGAAGCCAAGCTAAAACAGAAACAAGTTCAGATCAAAGAGATCAAATTTCGTCCGGGCACGGATGAAGGCGATTACAACATCAAGTTGCGCAATCTGATCAAATTTCTGGCTGACGGTGACAAAACCAAGATTACCTTGCGTTTCCGTGGCCGTGAGATGGCGCACCAAGAGATCGGTATGAAACTGATCGAGCGCATCAAGGCGGACTTGGACGAACATGGAATGGTTGAGCAGTTTCCGAAGATGGAAGGCCGTCAGATGGTGATGGTGCTCAGCCCGAAGAAGAAATAGATTTATCGTTGCGGAGTAAGGGGCTTGCCGTTGCGGTAGTAGTGAATAAGAGCCCCAGATAAGTGGTTCCGGGTTTTCAAGTGTTCCTGTCAGGAACCTCCCGGCGTCATCAAATAAATGGAGTCGTTATGCCAAAGATGAAAACCAAAAGCAGTGCGAAGAAACGCTTTGTCGTTCGCGCTGGTGGCAGCATCAAACGCGGACAAGCGTTCAAGCGCCACATCCTCACCAAAAAAACCACCAAGAACAAGCGTCAGCTGCGTGGCTCGACTGGTGTCCATGAAACCAACACGGCGTCCGTGCGCGCCATGATGCCTTACGCATAAGGAGCGAACATGCCAAGAGTAAAACGTGGTGTAACGGCGCGTGCGCGCCATAAGAAGATTCTAGACAAGGCCAAGGGTTACCGCGGTCGTCGCAACAGCGTCTATCGCATCGCCAAAGAAGCGGTGATGAAGGCTGGGCAATATGCGTATCGTGACCGTCGTCAAAGGAAGCGTCAGTTCCGCACTCTGTGGATCGCGCGTATCAATGCGGCTGCGCGTGAGCAAGGTATGGCGTATAGCGTATTCATGAACGGCCTGAAAAAAGCCGCGATTGAGATCGATCGCAAGGTGTTGGCCGATCTGGCCGTGTTCGACAAGGCTGCGTTCTCGCAGATCGTCGCACAAGCCAAAGCCAGCCTCGGTGCATAAATCGTAAGCAGTGTAAAAAAGGAGGCGAGAGCCTCCTTTTTTGTTTGTGGAATGAGACGATGCAAGAACTTCAAAAAATTCTCGATGACGCACTGCAAAGTTTTGCGGCAATAGAAGATGCGGCCGAGCTGGAAAACTCGAAAGCACGCTATTTCGGCAAAGACGGTAGCTTGACGGGGCTGTTAAAAGGCTTAGGCAAGCTTTCTGCCGAGGAACGTCCGGTGGCGGGTGCGCGCATCAATCAGGTCAAACAGCAGATTGAAACTGCGCTAAATGCGCAGCGCGATGCCATCCAAAATCGAGCGTTGAACGCCAAGCTGGCGGCGGAGTCGTTGGATGTGACCTTGCCTGGGCGCGGCCTTGGGGTGGGCGGACTGCATCCAGTCACGCGCACGTTGGAACGCATCGAGACCCTGTTTCATTCCATCGGCTATGCCGTGGCGGAAGGCCCCGAGATCGAAAACGATTTCTACAACTTCACCGCGCTGAACATTCCGGAAGACCATCCGGCACGAGCCATGCACGACACTTTCTACATCGATGAGCAACACGTCCTGCGCACGCACACCTCGCCGATACAGATCCGTTATATGCAAGCGCACATGGCGAGATACGCGCATCTGGAAAGCATGCCGGACATCCGCATCATCGCGCCGGGACGCGTTTACCGCGTGGACTCCGATGCGACGCACTCGCCGATGTTCCATCAGGTCGAAGGTCTGTGGATAGGCGAGCGCGTGAGCTTCGCCGACCTCAAAGGCGTGATCGCCGATTTTCTGCAAAACTATTTCGAGACCGAAGACATGCAGGTACGCTTCCGTCCCTCGTTCTTCCCGTTCACCGAACCTTCCGCCGAGATGGACATGAGCTGGAAGGGCGGCTGGCTGGAGATCGGTGGTTGCGGCATGGTGCATCCGAATGTGCTCAAGCATGTCGGCATCGACAGTGAAAAATACATCGGCTTCGCCTTCGGTATGGGCGTGGAGCGCTTGGCTATGCTGCGTTATGGTGTTAACGACCTGCGTCTATTCTTTGAGAATGACGTGCAATTCCTAAAACAATTTAACTGATATGAAATTTTCTGAATCTTGGTTGCGCACTCTGGCGAACCCGTCGCTGTCTAGCGAGGAGTTGTCGCACCTGCTGACCATGGCAGGGCTGGAGGTCGAAGAGATGGTGGGTGTTGCGCCCGCGTTCGACAAAGTGGTGATTGCTCAAGTGTTGAGCAAAGAAAAACATCCCGATGCGGATCGTTTGAATCTACTCAGTGTGGATGTCGGTCAGGCTGAGCCGTTGGCTATCGTGTGCGGTGCGCAGAACGTGACCGTGGGTATGAAAGCGCCTTGTGCGCTGGTCGGCGCAAAATTGCCCGGCATCGAAATCAAGCAAGCCAAAGTGCGTGGTATCGCCTCGTTCGGCATGATGTGTTCGGCTAAAGAACTCGGTCTGGCAGAAGAAAGCAGCGGTTTGCTGGAACTGGCCGCCGATGCAGTGGTGGGGCAGAGCATCCGCGAGCATCTCGATCTGGACGATCATTTGCTCACGCTCAAGCTCACGCCTAACCGCTGCGATTGCCTGTCCCTGAACGGCATCGCCCGCGAAGTGGCGGCATTGACCGGCACCGCATTGCAGGCTATTCCGGCCGCATCCTTCAAGCAAACCGGCACGCAGAGCCGCAAGGTCAGTGTGACGGCCTCCGCAGCCTGTCCGCGTTACAGCGGACGCGTGATCTCCGGCGTGAACGCCAAGGCAGCTACTCCTGCCTGGATGGTGCAGCGCCTGCAGCGCTGCGGTCTGCGCAGCATCAGCGCTTTGGTGGATGTCACCAACTATGTGTTACTTGAACTGGGACAGCCACTGCACGCTTTTGATTTGAACAAGTTGAGCGGCGATATCGAAGTGCGTTTTGCGCGTGGCGGAGAAAAACTGAAACTGCTGAACGAGCAGACAGTTGACCTGCAGGAAGACATGCTGGTTATCGCCGATGCCAAGGGCGCAGTGGCGCTGGCCGGTGTGATGGGCGGTGCGGATAGCGCGGTGGACGATTCGACCACCGACATCTTCCTTGAGAGCGCGTTCTTTGCGCCGAGCGCAATCGTCGGAAAATCACGCCGTCTGGGCTTCGGCTCCGACTCATCTTACCGTTTCGAGCGCGGTGTGGATTTTGCGGCAACGCAGATCGCTCTGGATCGTGCCACCCAATTGATTCTCGATATCTGTGGTGGACAGGCGGGTGCGGTGAGCGAAGTGCAGAGCGCATTGCCTGTGCGCCATGCGGTGAAGCTGCGCACCTCGCGCGTACTCCGTGTGCTGGGTATTGCGCTGGGGGCGGATGAAGTCGCGCAGATATTGACGCGCTTGGGCATGGTGTTTCAGCAGCAGGGCGATGAGTTTTCGGTAACGCCTCCGAGCTACCGTTTCGACATCGCCATCGAAGAAGACTTGATTGAAGAAGTGGCGCGAGTGCATGGCTACGAAAAAATCCAGCCTGTGCCGATCCAAGCGCGTATGAGCATGTTGCCGTTGATCGAAGCGGAACATCCTTTGGTGAAACTACGGCAGGCTTTGGTATTGCGTGATTATCAGGAAACCATCAATTACGCTTTCGTCGAGGCTGAATGGGAGCGCGATCTATGTGGCAATACCGCGCCCATCGCCTTGAAAAACCCTATCGCCAGCCAGATGAGTGTGATGCGCAGCAGTCTGTTGGGGGGCTTGCTTGCTGTCTTGTGTACTAATCTGGCACGCAAACAGCCACGCGTGCGCTTGTTCGAGATCGGCGGATGCTTTGCAGCCGAGGCAGGAACATATACCCAAAACGAGCGATTAGCCGGATTGGCTTATGGCGGCACCATGTCTGAACAATGGGGGGCGGCAGCACGAAGTGTGGACTTCTATGATGTGAAGGGGGATGTCGAAGCTTTGTTCTCGCCACGGAACTTAACCTTCCAAGCGGCGGTGCATCCTGCTTCGCACCCCGGACGCTCTGCGCGCATCCTGCTGGATGGTAAAGCCATCGGCTGGATCGGCGAATTGCATCCGCAATGGCAGCAACAATATGATTTGCCACAAGCCGTGGTGTGGTTTGAGATAGAGCTGGCAGCGTTGACCCAAAGCAGCGTTCCTAAAGTAGTGAACATCTCACGCTTCCCGCCAGTGCGCCGTGATTTGGCCGTGCTGGTGGACGAAGCAACGACCGTGCAGGCATTGCTGGACGTGATGCACGGCGCAGCGGTGTCCAATGTGGTCGAACTGGATTTGTTTGACGTGTATCGTGGTAAAGGTGTTGAGCAAGGCAAAAAAAGCCTTGCATTCCGTGTGTTATTGCAAGATACTCAAAAAACTTTGACCGATAACGAAATCGAAGAAAGTATGTCGCGTCTGGTTGCAGCATTGCAACGACAAGGCGCGCAGTTGCGAGTGTAAGAGGGGAATATGACGACACTGACCAAGGCGGAACTGGCCGATCTGCTGTTTGAAAAAGTGGGCCTGAACAAGCGCGAAGCAAAAGATATGGTGGAAGCGTTCTTTGAGGAGATACGCATGCAACTGGAACAAGGCGAGAGCGTCAAGCTGTCCGGCTTCGGCAATTTCCAATTGCGCGACAAGCCGCAGCGTCCAGGACGCAACCCCAAGACCGGCGAAGAGATCCCTATCACTGCGCGTCGTGTCGTGACCTTTCATCCTAGCCAGAAACTCAAGAGCATGGTAGAAAAGACCTATCATGGAACATCACGTAGCTAATTCAGAACTGCCACCTATCCCGGCGAAACGCTACTTCACCATCGGTGAAGTCAGCGAGCTGTGCGGGGTCAAGGCGCATGTGCTGCGCTATTGGGAACAAGAGTTCACTCAACTCAAACCAGTGAAACGCGGTGGTAACCGTCGTTACTATCAGCATCACGAAGTCCTGCTCATCCGTCGTATCCGTCAATTGCTCTACGAAGAAGGCTTCACCATCAGTGGTGCGCGTAGTCGTCTGGATCAACATGCTATCCGTCAGGAAGAAGCACGGCCTGCGCTAGCCAATTTGAATACGGCGGCATTTCAACGTGAGTTGCGCGATATCGTTTCGTTTTTGCGCGCGTGAATGCTCGAATCACATAAAACTGCTTCAAGGAAGAGATAGGGCTCTGCTATAATTCGCGCCCTCGGGGCGTAGCGCAGCCTGGTAGCGTACTTGCATGGGGTGCAAGGGGTCGGGAGTTCGAATCTCCCCGCCCCGACCAGTAGTAACAAGGACTTACGACTTAACCGTCGTAAGTCTTTTTTATTTATATTAGCCGTTTGGCTAATACTCGATCAAAAATACTCACTTCGGAAGCCTCAATACCACCTCAGAAATCGGAGTTTCTCTATTCCGGATGTAATCTCTGGTGGTGGATCCGTCTGTGTGTGCCAGCGCTGTCTGCAGCTGGCTCTCCGTATATCCGGCTTTGGTTGCATCGGTTGCGGCCTTGGCTCGAATATCCTTGAGGGTGCCCCTAACCCTGCGGCAGGGCTTAATGGACAAAATTGTTTGTGGACAATTATTGACCCCACTATTGGCTATGGTGGCGGTGGTACCGTTTATACATATAACCCCGTAACTACTTACAACTCACCTTCTGGCAGCATCTTTCAGCAAGGTGGAGTTTGCCAAGCTGGTTACACTCTGACAAGCACACGTGATTCTTGCACTCTACCAGCCAACGCTTCCGATCCTACCAAGAACATCGGCGACCTCGCATTTTGTCCTGACTGCCTCAAGGAGCAGACACACGCTGGCACCAACCCGATCAACAGCGGCACGGGGGGCAAGCATCAGCGTGAAGTGGACTACACCGGCATTGGCGCATACCCGCTGAATCTGGAACGCAACTACGACAGTGGCGGCACGACACCGACTGTGGTTGAAGCAACGGTGTGGGGCAGTCAATGGCGCAGCACCTATAATCGTTCGAATGCGATCAACACCAACAACGTCATCACCACAGCCGCGGTTAAACCGCCTGACGGCAAGTCGTACTACTATAATCTGAGCGGTACGAGCTTTGTAGGCGACGCCGACGTTGTTGGCAGCCTAGTCCAATTATTTGCCCCTGTTGTACCACCTGCCACAGTAGGTGCAGCGGCGGGGTGGAGATACACCAACGAGAATGATGAAGTGGAGACGTACGACGTAGCGGGCAAACTCATCTCGCTCACCAACAAAGCTGGCCTAGTTCAGACATTGAACTACAGCGACAGCACTGCCGTTGTCCCCAACGGCGGCTACACGCCACAATCAGTCATTCGATTGCCGGCTTGCGTTTTATCGGCAACCACAACGTGAAGCATGTCCCCGTGTCACTTGAGTCAAATTTTACTTCAGCACCGATAGCTTCCGCGCGGCGCATCTGGTTGGATAGCCCCTTGCCCCCACTCTTCAGCGCATTCTCCACAGCAAATCCCTGCCCGTTGTCGCGGATCGTCACCACCACTTGATCGTTCTCCGCTCTGGTTGCAACGCGAATTTCCGTGGCATGAGTATGCTTGATGATGTTGGTGAATGCCTCCTGCAGAATGCGCAGGATATGCAGTGCATTTTTGGGGTCGAGCCAGTCGAGTTTGGGAACATTATTAACCTCCCAGCGCAGAGCAATGCCGGTGCTCTCCAGCCGTGACCCCAAGCGATAGCGCAGGGTTGCGAGCAATAGCAGCAAATCGGCATCCACCGGCTCCATCGAATCGATTGCCAGCTTGAGGTCGTCTATACAACCCTTTAGCACTTGTGCGACTTCGGCTTCAGCCATGCGCCCGTGTTCCACTACCCGCAGTGCGCTGGTGAGCGACGAACCCAGCCCGTCGTGCATATCCTGCATCAGGCGTTGTCGTTCCTGGCTCAGCGTTTGGCGCTGTTCGATCTCGCGCAGGCGTTCATGGGTAGCGGCCAACTCAGCCTCGCGTTCGTGCTGTTCGGTAACATCCCAGATCGTACCGAGCATTTTCAAGGGGCGTCCCTGCTCATCGAAACTCAGTCTACCCATGCCTTGCAGCCAACGCACGGACCGATCACCGAGACGGATGATGCGATATCCTTTATCGAAGACTTCGTTCCGGGTAAGGATCAGGTTTGCAAAGTAGTCGGTGATCATAGCGCGGTCGTCGGGATGAACCAGCTTTGCCCATGCCTCATAAGTTTGTTCGTGGCTTGCGTCCATCCCGAACATCTGAGGAATTGAATCCGTACCCTTCCAGCGTCCGCTTGGAATATCCAGAATGTAGCTGCCCAAGCCCGCAATGAATTGCGCTTCTTTGAGGAATTCTTCGCTTTCGCGCAGCTTCTCATGTTTTTTGGCCAACTCCGCCTCGCGTTCCTGCAGGCGCTGTTCGAGGTTGATATTGGCCTGCTTCACATCATTGATCGCCTTGCGACGAATCACGGCAAAACGGTCGGCCAAGGCCAAGGCCAGCAGCAGCATTTCGAGGGCCGACCCGATCTGCAAGCCGTTAAAGGTAAACGCGTTGTTGGGCAGTAGGCCCAGCCCTCTCAAGATGAACAGCATTCCGCCCAAACCCGTCAGCGTAAAGGCCGCCACAAAAAAATAGGCGCTGCGTTGCCGCTTCATGGCGCAGTACACGCCCGTACCCAGAATCAGCACTGTTGCGGCAAGGTAAAGCAGTGCAAGCGATTTGCCGAAGGTTTCGTAGGAAATGGCGACCGCTATCACGCTGAGCAGGAGAATGCCCGTGAAAATCTTCAGCAATCTGTCAATCTGCGGAACGATCTGTCCGGTATTGAGCATGCCGCGAGTCAAAAGCAGCGCGGTGGCGAACGTGAGCGAATAGCCGACGTTGACCGACATGTTTGACCAGGTATGCGAATCAAGCGGCAAAAACTCTTTGACCAATCCATTGTGTGCGGCAAGGGCAAATGCCATGCAGGTGACGAAGCCGACATACAGCAGATAGATGACATCGCGGAGTGCCAAAAAGAGCAACAGATTGAACAGAGCCAGAGCAAGAGCCATCCCAAAGTACCCAGCCTGAACGAGATAATAGTCGCGTTCATAGGCATGAAAAGCTTGCGGTGTCCAAAGCCGGGCCGGGATGGTTATGGGGAAGGATTGAATCCGCAGGTAAACCACCTGGCTGGAGTGTTCCGGCAAGACTATGGGAAAGACGAAGTAGTGATTCGGATAGGGGCGTGTCGCAAAAGGCATGACCGCGCCGGTGATCACGGATCGGTAAATCCCGCTCGTATCCGGTTGATAAAACTGAATGTTGGCAAGCCCCCAATAGGCAATTTCCAGCATCCGCTCAACCCGGTGATCGCCGTTGTTGCTCAAGCTCAAGCGCAGCCAGTAGGCCGAATCGGTGTAGCCATAATTCAGCGCTTCTGCGGGGGCATTGTCAGCATTGAAGCGGCTTGCCATGTCGGGCTTTTGCACATCGGCCAGCGTCAGTGTCAGGCCGGGATCTTCGAGGACGGCGAAGTATTCGGTCAGCGAAACCGCCTCCTGGTCAATCTGGGTGGTATCCAGCACCTTGTCAGACGCAGAGGCATTGACTGAGAGCAGGAGCAATCCGCACAGAAACAGAATTATCAGATGCCGGTATTTGTTGTGCTTGTTCATCCTGAGCCACGTCTTGCTTGTGCGCCTGCAAGCGCTGTAGCAGAGTTGGTTCGCGACGATAGATCGTCAGTCATCCAGTAGTTTCTGTTATGTGCTTTATCGGCAACCGCAATGTGAAGCATGTACCAGCGTCACTTGAGTCAAATTTTACTTCAGCACCGATGGCTTCCGCACGGCGCATCTGGTTTGACAGCCCCTTGCCGCCATTCTTCAGCGCATTTTCCACAGCAAATCCCTGCCCGTTGTCGGTGACTGTCACCACGGCATGATCGTTGTCCATCCGGGTGGCGACGCGGATTTCCGTTGCTCGCGTGTGCTTGATGATGTTGGTGAACGCCTCTTGCAGTATGCGCAGAATATGAAGCGCATTCTTGGGATCGAGCCAGTCGAGTTTCGTGACGTTCTCGACCTCCCAGCGCAACGCGATGCCCGTGTTCTCAAGGCGCGGCCCCAGACGATAGCGAAGGGTTGCAAGCAACAGCAGCAAATCGGCATCCACCGGCTCCATTGAATCAATCGCCAGTTTGAGGTCGTCTATGCAGCCCTTGAGCATTTGCGCCACTTCGGCTTCATCCATGCTCCCGTGTTCGATTACCCGCAGTGCGCTGGTCAGCGATGACCCCAGGCCATCGTGCATATCCTGCATCAGCCGCTGCCGTTCCTGGCTCAGCATTTGGCGTTGCTCGATCTCGTGCAGTTGTTTTTGGCTGGCGGCCAGCTTGAAGCGCACTTCGATCGCTTCCCGTGCCGCGCGGGCGCTGTTGCGAGCCTGCCCGAACATCGCGGCAAAGAATATAACCACACCCACGCCCAGTGATTTGTAGGCCGGATCGCCCAGTGACCACAGTTTCAGCGCGATACCGGCCATTTCCGGGATGACGAATGCAACATATACCGGTAGAACGGGCGACAGCAGCGAGGTGGCGCCGCCCGCCATGGCTCCAATCGTGGAGACCACCATGATACTGCCTGCGGTGGTGGACGTATCCAGCGTGATCCAAGGCAATACTCCCCACAGGATGCCATCTACTGCACGCAGGGCCATCAGTTCCCAGACCTTGCGGTGCGCCTGCTCGAATGGAATACCGGAAACAATGCAGCGGCGCGCATGACGGTAGGCATTCAAGTTGGACAGGATCACCGCCGCGCCCCACACAATTAACGCAAGTTCGTTACTGCTGTTGGATAACGTCCACAGCAACAGAATCGTCAGCAGGACAATGGAGACGGCTTTGCTTCCCACATAGTTTTGCAGTTGCAGCAACTGCTCCACCAAGACGCGATCCTCGGCAAAACGTAGCGGGTTATTCTTCATGTGAAATTGCATCTTGATTAGGCCCGCATCGCAGCGCCATAAGGATACGGCAGGTAAGCAACGCGCGGCTACTTCGTCAGCAGGCCCTGATTGCGTGCTTCATAAATTGCTTCGGTTTTTGAATTCACTTCGAGTTTCGCGTAAATGCGCCGCACGTAGGTTAGCACGGTGTGGCGGGAGACGGCCATCAATACGGCGATCTCTTCGGAGGTGAAACCCTTGGTGATGTGCTCCAGTACCTCTTGTTCGCGCGCCGACAATGCCGTGCGCTGCTTGGCGGAAGCGGGTTCAAGCGCAGCAGCAGGCGGCTCGTCGCGCCGGAAGCGCATCAAAATCTGGCGCGCGATCAGCGGGCTGATCGGGCTGCCGCCGCCATGCAGACTGCGGATTTCATCCAGCATGTTTTTCGGTGTGCTGTCTTTCAGCAAATAACCTGATGCCCCCGCTTCGAGCGACTGCATCACATGCATCTCGTCGCCGAATGTCGTACTCACCATAATATTGCAATCCGACCACCGCGCATGAGCCGCGCGGATCACATCAATGCCGGAACCGTCCGGCAAGCCGAGATCGACCAGCAACACATCGGCCTGCACCCGATCCAGCATCAGCAACCCCTGCGTTCTGCTGCTCGCCACGCTCAGTAGCTTCATGTCCGGTGCAGCCTCAATGGCCGTCATCAAGGCGTGCTGGAAATTGACATCATCCTCTACCAGCGCAACGCGAATGTGGGGACTGTTTTTGGATGTTTGCATGATAAATCCACCGTCATCACTTTAATGTGAAACCCGCAATCCAGACGTGATGCGAAACGGTGTAAATATTGCCACAGATTCAAAATTCCCTTGTCCCTAGTTCTGGGGACATACAGATATCGTCAGTTTGCCTACTATAACGGCGCAAAATTATTGCAAACATTGCGCAGCACATCTTGGGAGTTCGTCATGAATAAAATCTACCGCCTGATCTGGAGCCGGGTAAGCAATACCTGGGTTGCCGTATCTGAAAATTCCAAGGGGCGCGGCAAGTCCGGTTCTGCGAAGAAATGTGTGGTGGGCGCGGCATCATCATCCGTTTGGACTGAGCTTGTCGAAGGCCATGAGGCCGTACATGTTTCGACAAGCTCAACACGAACGGCCTCATTGTTTGTTTGCGCGGCATCAATGGCCTTGCTCAGCCCGCTGGCGCTGGCTGCGCCGACTGGTGGGCAGATCAGCGCGGGCAGCGGGACAATCGCGCAAGCCGGATTAAACACCACCATCACCCAAACCAGCCAGAACCTCGCCATCAATTGGCAGGGTTTTAACATCGCGGCGAACGAGGCGGTGCGTTTCAACCAGCCCAATGCCAGCGCGATTGCACTCAATCGAGTTACCGGACAAAACCCCAGCCAGATTCTTGGTAGCCTCTCCGCGAACGGCCAGGTGTTCATCTTGAATCCGAACGGTGTGCTGTTCGGCGCAGGTTCGCAAGTCAACGTCGGCGGGCTGGTGGCGTCCACCCTGAGCCTCTCCGATGCAGATTTCATGGCGGGTAAAAATACCTTCAGCGGCAGCGGCGGCAGCGTCGTCAATCAGGGCAACCTGACCGCAGCCCAAGCCGGCTACATCGCTCTGCTCGCGCCCGAAGTGCGCAACGAAGGCGTGATCGTCGCGACCCTCGGCACTGCTCTTCTTGCCGCAGGCGACAAAGTCACGCTCAACCTCAACAACGGCAGTTTGTTGAGCTACAGCATAGATCGTGGATCGCTCAACGCGCTCGCGGAAAACAAACAACTGATTCAGGCCGACGGCGGGCAAGTGTTCATGTCGGCCAAGGCAGCCGATGCGCTCAGCAGCGCAGTGGTCAACAACACCGGCATCATCGAAGCGCGCACGATTCAGAATATCAACGGCACCATCAAGCTGATGGGCGACATGCAAGTCGGCACGGTGAATGTCGGCGGCACGCTGGATGCAAGCGCGCCGAATGGAGGTAACGGGGGACAAATCGAAACTTCCGCCGCACATGTACATGTGGCGGACAACGCCCGCGTCACTACTGCCGCAGCACATGGACTCTCCGGAACCTGGCTGATCGACCCGGTTGACTTCACCATCGCGGCCTCGGGCGGAGACATGACGGGTGCTGCCGTGGCAACAGCATTGGCGGGCGGCAACTTCAGCATTCTCAGCAGCAGCGGCGCAAGCGGCACGGCGGGCGACGTCAACGTAAATGACACCGTGAGCTGGAGCGCGAACAAGCTCACGCTCAACGCGCAGAACAACATCAACATCAACGCCGCGATGAACGTCACCGCCAGCGCCAGCCTCGCGCTGGTCTACGGCCAAGGCGCAGTGGCGGCAAGCAACACCAGCAACATCATCACCGGCGCAGCCGGAGTAGTGAACCTGCCCGCAGGCACCACCAACTTCACCACGCTTCAAGGCTCGAATGGCGTGGTCAAAAACTACACCGTCATCACCAGCCTGGGCGCGGCGGGCAGCACCACGGCCGCCGACTTGCAGGGCATGAATGGCGGTCTGGGACTGAACTACGTGCTCGGTGCAAATATCGATGCTTGTCTCACTGGTGGTAATTGCATCAGTGGCGCTACTGCGGCATGGAACGCAGGCGCAGGTTTTGCGCCGGTCGGAAACGGATTCACTAATAGTTTCGCCGGCACTCATAGTTTCGACGGTACTTTCGACGGCCTTGGTCACACCATCAGCAACCTCACCATCAACCGCCCCACGCAATTGGCGGGGCTGTTCGGGGTCGCGATTAGCGATTTTATACGCAACGTGGGGCTGATCGGTGGCAACGTGACCGGTGGTGGCGTTGCTGGCGAACTGTTGGGGGTCGGACATCTTTCAACCGGATCGCCTCTGGCCGCAATCGGATCGCCTTACGGCGCGATGGGCGTCACGATTAGCAACAGCTATGCCACGGGCAACGTGACGGCCAGCGGCGTATTGAGCGCCGCTGGCGGGCTGGTGGGTGTCATCTCCGGTGGAAATATCCGCAACAGCTACGCCACGGGCAACGTGAGCGGCGTCGGCTATGCCGGCGGACTGGTCGGAGAAATAACAACCTCGCCCGGCTTAACCTCGACGATTAGCAACTGCCACGCCACCGGCAGCGTGAGCAGCACGGGATACGGCCAAGGCTCTACCGGCGGGCTGGTGGGCTTAGCCCATGCCCCGATCAGCAACAGCTACGCCACCGGCAGCGTGAGCAGCAGGTTTACGTCTATCGCCTTTAACGGTACCGGCGGGTTGGCGGGAGTCGCCGACTCGATCAGCAACAGCTACGCCACGGGCAACGTGAGCGGCAGCGTAATTATTGGCGGACTGGTCGGGATAATTAATGGCTCGGTCAGCAACAGCTATGCCACTGGCAGCGTGAGCGGAAGCTCCTATGTCGGCGGACTGGTGGGGGAAAACCTCGCCCCCATTAGCAACAGCTACGCCACGGGCAACGTGAACGGTACGGGAAAATACGTCGGCGGACTGGTGGGGGCCAACGGCGGAATGGTGGGGCTCTTCGGCGGCCCCAACTTGGTTACCAACACCAACAACATCAGCACCAGCTACGCCACGGGCAGCGTGACGGGCGGCAGCTACGTCGGCGGACTGGTGGGGTACCAAGCCACCAACAGCGGCTCCAACATCAGCAACGCCTACGCCACGGGCAGCGTGACGGGCAGTGGCAACTATGTCGGCGGGCTGGTGGGGTATCTGGGGACGGCTGCTGTGGGGACGGGGCCTTCTGGGACGGCGTATCTGGGGGGGGCGTATGGTAGCGCGGGTGTATTGTTGAGTCCCTACTATGGCAACGGCCTCGGCTACTTCAGCAACGTCTACGCCACCGGCAGAGTGAGAGGCGGATCCGGTGTCGGCGGGCTGGTGGGATACCTCAACCAAATCGGCTACGTCAGCAATGCCTACGCCACGGGCAGCGTGTCGGGTATCGCAGATGTCGGCGGGCTGATCGGGCATGTGATCGGCAGCGTGGTCAACAATGTCTACGCCACGGGCAGCGTGACGGGTAGCAGCTACGTCGGCGGGCTGGCGGGGTACGCGTACGGCGGCATCCCGATCAACAGCGGCTACTGGAATTCCGCTGTCATGGCGAGCGGCTTCGGCTTAAGCAGCGGCGGCGGCCTTATGACCAACGTCGGCGGCTTGACCACCGTGCAGATGCAAACCGCATCGAGTTTCGGTTTCGACTTCACGCCGAACACGGGCACTTGGGTGATTTTTGCCGGGCAAAGCAATCCGCTGCTGCGTTCGCTCATGACTCCGCTCACCGTCACCGCCAACAGCGCGACCAAGACCTATGACGGGCTGGCTTATAGCGGCGGCGCGGGAGTCACTTATTCCGTAACACCCAATGCTAATCTGCTCGGCACGGTGAGCTACACCGGCACCTCGCAAGGGGCAATCAATGCTGGCAGTTACGCCATCACGCCGGGTGGCCTGACTTCTGCACCGGTTCAGCAGGGCTACCTCATCACTTACGCCAGCGGCGCACTGACGGTGAACAAAGCCAACCTCGCCGTCACCGGCGTCACTGCCAGCAACAGAGTGTATGACGGCACTACTGCGGCCACCTTGGTGGGCACAGCGATTGTTGCCGCACTGGGCAGCGATGTGGTGACGGTGGGCGGCACGAGTAGAGGCGTATTCGCCGACAAAAACGTCGGCACCGGTAAAGCCGTCACCGTCAGCGGCTACACCCTGAGCGGCGCCGCCGCAGGCAACTACACCCTGGTGCAACCGAGTGGGCTGACGGCTGACATTACCCCAGCGCCTTCGGGCGGAGTTTCGCCTGTCGTTGCGCAGGCGATCACGGCATTGCCCGGCGGGGCGAGTCTGCTTCCCGCCTTCAGTGCCGCCGTGACCTCGGCGGCACTGCCTGTGGTTAATCCGGTAGTTGTTGCGATGAATACACTCCCCGGCTTGTCGTCCGCCGCTGCACCTGTTTCTCCATCAAACAGTAAATTGGCGGATAACAAGGAAGCCACTCTGACTCAAGCCCGCAAGGCGGGTGTCCAATTGCAGGCGGATAGTTTCCGAATGGAACCGGGAAGCAATGTCACGATCGTGAATGGCGGCATCAGGTTGCCCGACGATATGAGGATGTCGCTGAGTGATGAATAGATTCCGAGGGTATCCTGAATTCCGTTTGCACAAAATTCAGGACATGCTCAGCTTGGGAGGGGCGGGTTCAGGCTTTGAATGTTTGCATGGCCTGTGCTGTTGCGATGGCTAAGTCGCTTTTTTACGCCACGCTCACATCGAGATGACGTCCCAGCACTTTAGCCGCTGCCTCGATCTGATCCAGATTGGAAGCGTGGCGCAAATCAAACAGCCGATCTACCTGCGGCATGTGCCAGCCAAGGCGGCGAGCCAGTTCGGCTTTCTTGATGCCTTGTTCAGTCATCGCTTGATAAACGCCCAGCTTCGCGCATTCCAGCGCTGATGGCCGCACGGTTTTCTGGCCGCGTTTAGCTTTGCTTACAGCAGGCAAAGGCTTGCGCGCATCCACGTACATCGAAAGCGCAGTCTCAAGCGCATCTACCGCATAGAGCAAAGCCTCGTCTTTATCCGCGCCAAAGGTGATTGCTTCCGGCACATCAGGGAAAGTAACCAACACAGTGCCGTCGTCCGGCGTGAGAGTAACGGGGTAATCAAACATAATTCCTCCTTATTTCAAACCAAGCTGACGTTTAATTGCAGCCTCAAGTCCTTTGCCGAGCTCCGTTGTCCCATGCATGGGTAAAGCCGACTG
This sequence comes from uncultured beta proteobacterium, assembly GCA_963822425.1. Lineage (GTDB taxonomy): Bacteria > Pseudomonadota > Gammaproteobacteria > Burkholderiales > Gallionellaceae > Sideroxyarcus. Next base: position 309,327 of record CAWGHS010000002.1, on the reverse strand, counting down.
CCTGCCGTTCAAGAAAACTTTCAAGTGCGAACCTTTGCCCGGCTGAAAGGTGGCCCCTTGCTGCTCCAGCCATTTTTTCATTTGCTTCGAATTCATGCCGCAAATACTAAACACATCTGTTGTGTTTATCAAGAGGTATTAAACATATTTGCTGCTCGCTATCTATACATGTCATGTCCCTAGTTCTGGGGACATACAGATATCGTCAGTTTGCCTACTATAACGGCGCAAAATTATTGCAAACATTGCGCAGCACATCTTGGGAGTTCGTCATGAATAAAATCTACCGCCTGATCTGGAGCCGGGTAAGCAATACCTGGGTTGCCGTATCTGAAAATTCCAAGGGGCGCGGCAAGTCCGGTTCTGCGAAGAAATGTGTGGTGGGCGCGGCATCATCATCCGTTTGGACTGAGCTTGTCGAAGGCCATGAGGCCGTACATGTTTCGACAAGCTCAACACGAACGGCCTCATTGTTTGTTTGCGCGGCATCAATGGCCTTGCTCAGCCCGCTGGCGCTGGCTGCGCCGACTGGTGGGCAGATCAGCGCGGGCAGCGGGACAATCGCGCAAGCCGGATTAAACACCACCATCACCCAAACCAGCCAGAACCTCGCCATCAATTGGCAGGGTTTTAACATCGCGGCGAACGAGGCGGTGCGTTTCAACCAGCCCAATGCCAGCGCGATTGCACTCAATCGAGTTACCGGACAAAACCCCAGCCAGATTCTTGGTAGCCTCTCCGCGAACGGCCAGGTGTTCATCTTGAATCCGAACGGTGTGCTGTTCGGCGCAGGTTCGCAAGTCAACGTCGGCGGGCTGGTGGCGTCCACCCTGAGCCTCTCCGATGCAGATTTCATGGCGGGTAAAAATACCTTCAGCGGCAGCGGCGGCAGCGTCGTCAATCAGGGCAACCTGACCGCAGCCCAAGCCGGCTACATCGCTCTGCTCGCGCCCGAAGTGCGCAACGAAGGCGTGATCGTCGCGACCCTCGGCACTGCTCTTCTTGCCGCAGGCGACAAAGTCACGCTCAACCTCAACAACGGAAGCTTAGTCAGCTTCAGCATCGACCAAGGCGCACTCAACGCACTGGTCGACAACAAACAACTGATTCAAGCCGATGGCGGTCAAGTGTACATGTCCGCCAAAGCGGCAGACGCACTCAGCAAGGCGGTGGTGAACAACACCGGCATCATCCAAGCGCGCACCATCCAAAACGTAGCTGGCACCATCAAGCTCATCGGCGACATGGAAGTGGGCACCGTCAATGTGGGCGGCACACTGGATGCTTCCGCACCCTCTCCCTCCGCTTCGCTCCTCCCTCTCCCACAAGTGGGAGAGGGTACAACATCCCCTCTCCCGCTTGCGGGAGAGGGGCAGGGGAGAGGGGGTTTTATCGAAACCTCCGCCGCCCACGTCCACATCGCCGACAGCACCACCATCACCACCGCAGCCGCCAATGGCCTGAGCGGCACCTGGCTGATCGACCCCGTAGACTTCACCATCGCAGCCACCGGCGGAGACATGACCGGCGCAGCATTGACCACCGCATTGGGTTTGGGTGCAGTCACCATCCTCAGCACCTCCGGCACCGTCAACACCACCACCGGCTTGGGCGACGTCAACGTCAACGATGCCGTGTCGTGGTCAGCCAACCTGCTCACGCTGAATGCACAACGCAACATCAACATCAACGCCGCGATGACCGCCACCGGCACCGCCAGCCTCGCGCTGCAATACGGCCAGGGCGCAGTCGCCGCAGGCAACACCAGCAACATCATCACCGGCGCACTCGGCAAAGTGAACCTGCCCGCAGGCACCACCAACTTCACCACCAAGCAAGGCTCCGACGGCACGACTAAAAACTACACCGTTATCACCGCGCTGGGCGCGGCGGGCAGCGTCACCACTACCGATTTGCAGGGCATGAACGGCAATCTGGTGTTGAACTACGCCCTCGGTGCCGACATCGCCGCCGCAGGCACCAGCACCTGGAACGCGGGCGCTGGCTTCGGGCCGGTCGGCGCTTCCACTTCTTTGGGCACTAGCTTCAACGGCACTTTCGATGGCCTCGGCCACACTATCACCGGCCTTACCATCAATAGTACAGCGAGGAACTTTATCGGCCTGTTTGGAGCTACTAATTACCTCTCGGTGATCCGCAATGTAGGGTTGGTCGGGGGTGGTGTGGCTGGAGGCACGGGCGGCAATGTCGGCGGGTTGGTGGGGTGGAACCAAAACGGCACGATCAGCAACAGCTACACCACTGGCAGCGTGAGCAGCACGACGGGCGGCGCGGTTGGCGGGCTGGTGGGCTATGAATACGGCGGCACGATCAGTAACAGCTACGCCACTGGCAACGTGAGCAGCACCTCGGGCAATTGGGTCGGCGGGCTGGTGGGCGTTAACAAAGTAGGCACGATCAGCAACAGCTACGCCACCGGCAGCGTGAGCAGCACCTCGGGTTCGAACCTCGGCGGGCTGGTGGGCTATGGCCTGAGCGGCACGGTCAGCAACAGCTACGCCACGGGCAGCGTGAGCGGAAGCAGTCTCGTCGGCGGGCTGGTGGGCTATTACAACTCAGGCGCGATCAGCAACAGCTACCACACCACGGGTAGCGTGACCGGCACAGGAACCGATGTCGGCGGGCTGGTGGGGCTTAACTTAACCACGGTCACCAATTCGTTCTACGACATGGATGTGGTCACCGTGAATGGTGCGAAACCATTTAACGCTGACGCGAAAGGCCTTTACACCGCGCAATTCACCGGCTGGAAAACAAACGGTTTTGCATTCAACCCCGTCACCTATTTCGGCGCGGCGACCGCAGCTAACACCTACACCGTCACCGGCGTGCAGGGCTTGAAAGACCTGCTGGGTTTTACCGGCAACGCCGCGTTAACTTTCAATCTGGCGGGCAACATCGATCTGACCACCACGCCTTTGCCAACAGGCTTCTACCTGCCCACCTGGGCGGGCACCTTCGATGGCACGGGCAAGACCATCTCCAACTTTACCCTTAACAGCAACGCCTTCTTCGGCCAGACAGCGGCGGGTTCCACCATCAAAAACCTGGGGCTGCTCAACGTTAGCGTGACCGGCACGACGAGCGGCATTGTCGGCGGGCTGGTGGGAATCAACAACGGCACGATCAGCAACAGCTACGCCACTGGCAACGTGAGCAGCGCCTCGGGCAGCTATATCGGCGGTCTGGTGGGCTATAACAACCCTAGAGGCACGATCAGCAACAGCTATGCCACCGTCAACGTGAGCAGCGCCTCGGGCAGCTATATCGGCGGGCTGGTGGGCTATAACAACAGAGGCGCGGTCAGCAATTCGTTCTACGACATAGACGCGGGCACTATCAACGGCGCGAGGCCGGTTACCGCCTATGGCCTGTACACCAGTCAATTCACCGCTTGGCAAACAGGCGGTTTAGTGGCACTCAATCCTGTCAGCTATTTCGGCACGGCGACCGCAGCCAATACCTACACCGTCACCGGCGTGCAGGGCTTGAAAGACCTGCTGGGTTTTAGTGGCAATGCCGCGTTAACTTTCAATCTGGCGGGCAACATCGACATGACCTCCACGCCTTTGCCAACAGGATTTTACATTCCCACCTGGGCGGGCACCTTCGACGGCACGGGCAAGACCATCTCCAACTTCACCCTCAACAGCAACGCCTCCAACCTCGGCCTGTTCGGCCTGACAGCGGCGGGTTCCACCATCAAAAACCTGGGGCTGCTCAACGTCAGCGTGACCGGCGGCACGGGCAACAATGTCGGCGGGCTGGTGGGGTATGGCAAAGGCACGATCAGCAACAGCTACGCCACCGGCAACGTGAGCAGCACGTCGGGCTGGTATGTCGGCGGGCTGGTGGGCTATGGCTCTAGCGGCACGATCAGCAACAGCTACGCCACCGGCAGCGTGAGCAGCACCTCGGGCAACAATGTCGGCGGGCTGGTGGGGCAGAACCTGAGCGGCACGATCAGCAACAGCTACGCGACCGGCAACGTGAGCACCTCGGGCGGCCATGTCGGCGGGCTGGTGGGCTATGGCGTTGGCGGCACGATCAGCAACAGTTACGCCACTGGCAACGTGAGCAGCACGTCGGGCTGGTATGTCGGCGGGCTGGTGGGCTATGGCTCTAGCGACACGATCAGCAACAGCTACGCTACTGGCAGCGTGAGCAGCACGTCGGGCTGGTGTGTCGGCGGGCTGGTGGGCTATGGCAATAGCAGCACGATCAGCAACAGCTACGCCACTGGCAACGTGAGCAGCACCTCGGGCGGCCATGTCGGCGGGCTGGTGGGGGGGCCTCGGGCACGTTTACGTATACAGCCAACTTCTGGGATGTCACCAAGTCTGGCAAAGCGGACGGGCTGGGTATCGGTAGCAATAACTGGGTTGCCGGAGTCGCCGGTACGCCGCAGGCCGGTGTGACCGGCCTCACCACCGCGCAGATGCATGCGCAAGCCAGCTTCACTCCTGCGGGCACGGCGGTAGGGCAGTGGAACTTCACGCCGAACACCGGCACCTGGGTGATTTTTGAAGGCCAGTCCAATCCGCTGTTGCGCGCGCTGATGACCCAATTAACCGTGACCGCGAACAACGCCACCAAGACCTATGACGGGCTGGCTTATAACGGCGGCGCGGGGGTTACTTATTCCGTGACACCCAATGCTAATCTGCTCGGCACGGTGAGCTACACCGGCGGCATCAATGCGGGCAGCTACACCCTCACACCGGGCGGTCTGACTTCCGCCCCGGTACAGCAGGGCTACCTCATCACCTACGTCGGCGGCACGCTGACGGTGAACCCCGTACCCTCAGGCGGCATCTCGCCTGTCGTAGCTCAGGCGATCACGGCATTGCCCGGCGGGGCGAACCTGCTTCCCGCCTTCAGCGCCGCCGTGACCTCGGCGGCAACGCCTGTGCTTAGTCCGGTAGTCGTTGCGATGAATGTACTTCCCGGCTTGTCGTCCGCCGCTGCACCGGCCACTCAGCAAAATAGTGACATGGCGGCGGATAGCAATGGCGCAACGGATAATCAGGAAACGATCCAGGCTCGTCAAGTGAGTGTCAATTTGCAGGCGGATAGTTTCCGAATAGAACCGGGAAGCAATGTCACCATCGTGAATGGCGGCATCAGGTTGCCCGACGATATGAGGATGTCGCTGCACGGTGACAATGAGTTCAACTTCAAGGAACGCGACAAGTAAAAATGAATAACTTTATTAGAGCCCAGCAAATGAAACAGTTTTCCATATCTACGTTATTGCTGGCCATGTTATCCAGCCTCTCCACCCAAGCCGCCCTAGTGGCGCCCGATGCCGGACAGACCAGTCGCGAACTGCAAAAGCAGCCAGAATTTACTGCGCCCAAGGCCGCCGCCACCTTGAGCACAGAAGGCGAAGTCGCTGCCAAGGGAACGGCTAATGATTCCGTGCGCATCGCAGTCAAAGCGATCCACGTCTCCGGCAACAGCGTATTTCCCTCGAGCGAACTGGAAGTGCTGGTCTCCGATCTCGTCGGCGGCGAACATTCTCTCGCCGAACTCGACAAGGGTGCCGCGCGCATCACCGCGCACTACCGCGCTCATGGCTACGCTATTGCCCGCGCCTATCTGCCTGCGCAGGACATCAAGGACGGCGTCGTCACCATCAACGTGATGGAAGGCCAGCTCGGACAGCAGCGCCTTAATAACCAGTCGCGCCTGTCCGACGAAAAAATCAACGGCTATCTGGGCGGCGTGAAGAGCGGCGAGGCGCTGAAAACCAAGCCGGTCGACCGTGCGCTGTTGCTGCTAAACGACACACCGGGAGTGGGAGGTGCGCGGGCCACGCTGCAACCCGGCGTCAGCGTTGGCACCTCCGACTTGGTGGTTGAACTGACGCCTTCAGCGCCTTATTCCGCTAACGTCGAACTGGACAACTACGGCAACCGCTACACCGGCGAATATCGTCTGGGCGCAGCACTGGCGTTCAACAGCCCGTTGAAGATCGGCGATCAGCTCACCGTGCGCGCGCTGGTCAGCGACATGAACATGAGTTACGCGCGCCTCGCCTATGCGATTCCGCTGGGCGCGAGCGGCCTGCGCGCAGGCGCGGCGTATTCCGATACGCGCTACAAACTGGGGCAGGAGTTCGCGTTCTTGCAGGGTCACGGCAGCGCAACCAGCAGCAGCCTGTATGCCACGTACCCATTCATTCGCAGCCAGAGCAGCAACCTTAGCGGCACCTTGAGCTGGGAAGACAAGAAGCTCAACGACAAGACCGATACGCCAGTCAGCACCATCGACAAGCGCGTTAAATTGGCGACGCTAGGCCTGAGCGGAAACCGTCAGGACGCGCTGGGCGGCGGCGGACTCAACTCGATGGATCTGTCGCTGGTATCCGGTAAGCTGGACATGGACGCGGCATCGCTGGCGACGGATGCGACTTCCGCGAAGAGCAACGGCACATTCACGCGCGTGACCTACAGAGCCAGCCGCCTGCAACGCGTGACCGATGCCAACACATTGTCCGTTGCCTTGTCCGGCCAGCAGGCCGACAAGAACCTCAACTCCTCGGAAAAATTCTCGCTCGGCGGCGCTTACGGCGTGCGTGCTTATCCGCAAGGCGAGGCCAGTGGAGATGAGGGTTGGCTGGCGAATCTTGAACTGCGCCACAGCTACCGCGACAACCTGCAAGGCGTGGCGTTCTATGACGCCGGTTCGGTGAGAATCAACCGCAATCCGTTCGCGACCGGCGCAAACAACCGCTTTATCTCTGGTGTCGGTTTCGGTGCGAACGCGACTCTGTCCGGCGTGCAGTTCAAGGCCTGTGTGGCTTGGCGCGGCGCTGGCGGCGTGCCGCAATCCGAACCGGCAACGGTGAATCGCAGCCCGAGGCTGTGGGTGCAGGCAGATAAGCAGTTCTGATTCAGTGAAGAGGTTGTTATGAAAAACATAATTACGCAGAATAGTGAGCGGGCTGGGTGGAATTGCACCGAAACGGATACCTGCCTTACCTCAGTTTGCTCATTAACAACTGAGTCAGTCGATCCGCAGATGCTTCGATGCTCTCATTGCCGGTATCGAGAACTAGTGCTGGATCAAGCGGCACTTCATAAGGCGAGGAGACTCCTGTAAACTCCGGAATCGCACCGCTCTCGGCTTTGGCGTCGTACATGCTTTTCGGATCACGTTCCTTGCAAACCGGGAGCGGGCAGTTGCAGTAAATTTCGATGAAATCTGATAGAGGAATAGTTGTTGATGACACCAAAATTTGTCGGCGTGACGGGGCTGCCGAGGGCGGGTTCAACCTTGCTGTGCCAGTTGCTCGCGCAGCATCCCGAAATAAAATGCGAAGGGCACAGCTCGCCGCTGTGCAATACCTTGCTGGGTATCCGCCGCATGATCAGCGACGACCAGTTTATGCTGTCGCAACTGGATAATTCTTTCGACACCAGTTACGCGCATCTGACGGCTGCCATGCAGGGCTTCTTGCGCGGCTGGAATCAGGATTGCAAAGAGAAGGCGGTGGTGGACAAGAACCGCGCCTGGCTGCACGCCATCGAGTTGTTACTGCATATCGAGCCGGAGGCCAAGTTGGTGGTGTGTTTGCGCGAGTTGGGTCAGGTGTACGGTTCGATTGAGGCGCGCCATCAGAAAACGATTCTGCTGGACTTCATCGACCATCTGGCCGACTTCGACCGCATGGGGCGCGCCGATATGCTGTTCGCCAAGGACAAGATCATCGGTGCGCCGCTGATCTCGTTGCACGCGGTGCCGGACTTGCCCAAGCAGGTGCAGGAGCGGCTGTATTTCGTGCGCTTTGAAGATCTGATGGCGCAACCTGCGGCGTGCATGTCGCATTTGTATAAATGGCTGGGGCTATCGCCGTTCGAGATCGATCCGAACAAGCTGGAAAAAGGTATTCAGGAGAGCGACAGCCACTATCACATGAAGTACACGCACAAGCAATCGGGCAAGATCAGTGCGCCCAAGAAGCACGACATCCCGCCCCGCATCCAGGCTCAGATCGAGACGGCCTATTCATGGTTCTATCAGCAGTACTATCCGGGCAAGAAATAGTCGCCGCTTTGTCTTCCAATCACAAAAAACCAGATACAGCCGCTGGAAACGTGGTGTGGCATTCGCATGCTGTTACGCGAGAGCAGCGAGAGAAAAGAAATGGACACTCGGGAGCCGTTGTCTGGCTGACCGGTTTGCCGGGTTCCGGTAAATCCACGATCGCCCATGCCGTCGAAGAAAATTTGCATCAACTCGGATTTCAAACCGCCGTGCTGGATGGCGACAATATCCGGCACGGCTTGTGTGCCGATCTGGGGTTTTCGATCTCCGACCGAAATGAAAATATCCGCAGGGCAGGCGAAGTCGCAATGCTCTTTCTCGAACAGGGAATCGTCGTATTGGTGGCGCTAGTTTCCCCAATTCGGGAGGCTCGCGACAAGATTCGCCAATCGCTTCCCGTAGGCGATTTCATGGAAATCTACTGTAGCTGCCCGCTTCCAGTTTGCAAAGAGCGCGATCCGAAGGGCATGTACGCAAAAGCCGAGAGCGGTGCGATTCCGGAGTTTACGGGAGTCTCATCGCCTTATGAATCGCCACTTGAACCCGAACTAACTCTTGATACAGACAATGAGAGCGTTATGGAATCTGTAGATCGTTTGAATCAGTTCCTGTTTAGCCAACTGAATGTCAGTCTTCATTAAGCAGTCTGTCAGAAACGCTGCTTTAACCTGCGGCGGTGGGCCGGAAGTGACTACTCTAAAAAGCTGAAAGCGGATATTCCCGTAGGCTGAGCCGGTAGCCTTTTTATGAAATCACCAGCGTCCGGTTTGGCCGAGTATAGGACTCTGTCTGTTAGATCAAGCTGCGAACTACTTCCCTTTGTGACATTTCACGAACGCGTATCGATATATAACCCGCATTTGATGGACATAGTTCAGCTTTCGCTTCTTGATCAACCTGATTACCGCGATGAGCGGAGCAAAGTAACCTACGCCCCTCCGATTGACGAGTCTCCTACCTTTTTTCAAAACCTCAAGAATCACTCCAAACCTCCGATATAGTCTCCACGATTAATCTTTCCAAGAAATGCGGCTGCTCCAGTTAGTAGAGCCAGCCTCAACAAAACCATGCCCCGATCTGAACTCATCGAACAACTTGCGTTGCGCCATCCCCAACTTACCCTCAAAGACCTCGAACTGACCGTCCACACCATTCTGGGTGAACTGTCGCATGCGCTGACCAAAGGGTGAAGGGCAGAGATTCGTGGCTTTGGTAGTTTCAGCCTCAATCACCGTCTGCCACGCATGGGGGCGTAATCCCAAGACTGGCGAACCTGTTAAGATTCCCGCCAAGTACATTCCACACTTCAAAGCAGGCAAGGAACTACGCGAGCGCATCGATGTGGATTGAGCATTAGTGCAGGTAGCCTATTTCCGCAGAACAATTTGCCGAGCACAAATTCATCTGCTCGACCGCCTTATGAAACAACGCATCGAATTCAGCTGTCACCGGATGTGACTGGCACACCTCAAGTGCTGTAAACGACTCCCCGCCCCGACCAGTAGTGACAAAGACTTGCAGCAGAAATGTTGCAAGTCTTTTTGTTTTTCAGGCCAGATGTTGCTGCATCGCGACACTCAGGTCTTTGATCTCCTGCGGTCTTTCTAACGCTTCTCCGCTGATCCAGAAAGTGTCCTCCGCGCGGGAACCCAAAGTATTGATCTTGGCACTGCGTAGCTCGATGTGATGTTGCGCCAACATATAGGCGATGCGTGCCAACAAGCCGGGGCGATCCCCAGCCACCACGGACAAGATATGTTGTCCTTTTTCGTCTTGTGTGATGTGGACTTGTGGCACGATGGGAAAGTGCTTGAGCTGACGGCTGACGCGGCCGATATGCGGAGTGGTGACTGGTTTGTCGTCCGTGAGTTGTTGAACCAGTTCGTATTCGATGTAGTTCATCACATCGCGATACACCGTTTTGTCGTTGTTTGCATCCATCACCAAGAAACTATCTAGGGCATAACCATGCTGTGTCGTATGTACTTTGGCCTCCATGATGTTATAGCTCATGTGTGCGAAGAAACTACAGATGCGTGCAAACAGATAAGGCTTGTCCTGCGTATAGACCATGACTTGCAAGCCTTCGCCGATGCGACTTAGCCGCGCTTTGACGATGGGGATGTCACTGTTCACACGGTGTGCCAACAGTCTGGTGTGCCAAGCGATCTCATGCGGTTCGTGGCGCAGAAAATAATCGGCGTCGAGCTGTGCCCACAATAAGGCATAGATGTCGGGATGGATGGCATACAAGTTCAAGGTTTCAGTCGTCATCCGCCTTACTTCACCGACCTGATCGGCGACCTTGCCACTGCTCATGAAACGACGCGTGGCACGGTAGAGGTCTTCCAGTAATTTCCCCTTCCATGCGTTCCACACTTTGGCACTGGTTCCCCGGATATCGGCAACGGTGAGCAGATAGAGCGCCGCGAGATAGCGTTCGTTCTTGATCTTCGCGGCGAAAGCCGCAATCACGTCTTGGTCTGAAAGGTCTTGTTTCTGGGCGGTGGCGGACATGGTGAGGTGATGCTCGACCAGCCACACCACCAGTTCTGTGTCCTCACGCATCAGCCCATGTTGTTTGCAGAAACGGGTGGCATCGACGCGCCCCAGCTTGGAATGGTCGCCGCCACGACCTTTGGCGATGTCATGGAACAGTCCCGCGATATACAGCACCTCCGGGCGCGCGAAGTCTTGGATGAGTTTGCTGCACAAGGGATGTTCGTGCGCATACTCGGGCAGGGTGAAGCGGCGCAGATTGCGCACCACCATCAGGATGTGTTCATCCACCGTATAGACATGGAATAGATCGTGTTGCATCTGACCAACGATGCGACCGAACGCGGGGAGGTAACGGCCGAGAATATCCTGCTGATTCATGCGCCGTAGGACATGGGTGAGTCCCTGTGGCTGGCGCAGAATATCCATGAACAGATGCTGGTTGTGCGGGTCTTTGCGGAAGGCGGAGCCGATGGATTTGCGCGCTCGCCACAGCGCACGCAAGGTTGATGCCGAAAAGCCATTCAGGTGTGGATGTTGTGCCAGTAGCAGAAAGCTTTCCAGAATGGCGGAAGGTTCATATTCAAACAAAGCTTCATCCCGCGCTTCTAGCCGGTCGTCGCGCGTGATGAAACGTTCGTTCACCGGAGAGGTATCGGCGGCAGGGAAAATGCGCGCACGCATGGTTTGCAGTAGAACCGCATTAAGCTGTAGTACGGATTGTTTGGTACGGTAGTAGTGCTGCATCAGATGTTCGCTGGCGCGGCGTTGTGCGCTGGCAAAGATGCCCAGTTGTTCGGCTAGAGGTGTCTGATATTCAAACACCAAGCGATCATCATGTCGTCCGGACAGATAGTGCAGACGGATGCGTAAATCTTGTAACAGACGTTCGTGGTGCGCGATCTGGCGTGCTTCGGTCTGAGTGATGAGTCCGGCTTGCGTTAAGGCTGACCAAGTATGGCCGAAGCCGCAAGCGCGCGAGATCCACAGCACAGTTTGCAGATCGCGCAGGCCACCTGGACTTTCCTTCAGATTCGGTTCTAGGTTGTAATCGGTATCCACGAAGCGTGTGTGACGTTGTTCCTGCTCGTGTACCTTGGCGAGATAGAAGGCACGCCGACTGAGATGGGCAGCAAGCGTTTCGCGCATCTCCAGAAACAAGGAGCGATCACCGCTGATATAGCGCGCCTCAAGTAGATTGGTTTGTACCGTGACATCGGATGACTCAGACATGCAATCGCCTACGGTACGGATACTGTGGCCGATCTCCAAACCAAGGTCCCACAGGGTACTGACTAGTGTTTGCAGGCGCTGCTGTAGCGCGGCATCGGCGGGTTGCTGTAATAGGATGAGCAGATCGATGTCGGATCGTGGATATAGCTCTGCACGCCCATAACCACCCACGGCGACCAGTGCCAATTCGGCTGGCAGCTGGAGTTGACGCCATACTTTGCGCAGGTGTTCATCCACGACCTTGGCATGAGCGCGTAAATGGCGTGCGGGTTGGGGCTGGAGGAGATACGCCTGTTGCAGCTGGTGACGTGCGTGACGCAGGCTGTCACGGATATCGGCGATGGACATTGCGGGCGCGGTATCAGACAGGGACGGGGGGCGATCCGGCGGATAGAGTCAATACTTCAAAGCCGGTTTCGGTGACGAGGATGGTGTGTTCCCACTGTGCCGACAGGCTGTGGTCTTTGGTGACAATGGTCCATCCGTCGCCAAGCTGTTTGATGTCTTTTTTTCCGGCATTCACCATCGGCTCGATGGTGAAGATCATGCCTGCTTCCAGTTTGAGACCGGTATTGCTCTTACCGTAGTGCAGTACCTGCGGCTCTTCGTGGAATTTGCTACCGATACCGTGTCCGCAGAACTCGCGCACCACGCTATATCCTATGCCTTCGACGAAAGTCTGGATAGCGTGGCCGATATCGCCCAGATGTGCGCCCGCTTTGACCGTGCGGATGCCGCGCCACATGGCCTCATAAGTCGCTTCGCACAGGCGTTTGGCTTGTATGGAGGGTTCGCCGATATAGTACATACGGCTGGTGTCGCCGTGATAACCGTTTTTGATGGTGGTGATGTCGAGATTGACGATGTCGCCATTCTTTAATTTTTTATCGCTTGGCACACCGTGGCATACCTGATGGTTGATCGAGGTACAGATGGATTTCGGGTAGGGAGTGTGACCACCCGGCGCGTAATTGAGCGGGGCGGGGATGCAGCCTTGCACGTTCACCATGTAATCATGGCAGAGCTTGTCCAGTTCGTCGGTGGTGATACCGACTTGCACGAAAGGGGCGATGTAATCCAGCACTTCACCGGCCAAACGTCCGGCGATGCGCATCTTGTCGATTTCCTGCGGGGTCTTGATGCTGATGGACATGATCGAATTTAAAGACAGAACGGGCGCAAGGATAGAGGATAGGGCTGGCGACCACAACCATGTCGTGAGTCGTGTTGCTAGCGTTGGCGGATGGATATAGACTTGCCGCGCGTTTGAAAACGCGGCGGCGGGATGGCATGTTGTCAATGGATTGATTCGGACCAGTGAGGAGTTTTTATGAAAAAGGCTTTGGGAGTACTGTTGGTAGCAATGTTTGCAAGTGATGCGGTATTGGCAGTGGACACCGGGGCCGTGGTTGGCGGCGCGGTCGGCGGTGCTGCAGGCGCAGCGATAGGGCACAAGATCGGCGGCAAGAACGGCGCGATTTTCGGCGCTGCCATCGGCGGAGCGACCGGAGCACTAGTCGGTACGAGTAACAACACTCAAGCGGCTCCGATACAACAGACGGCGGCTCCTGCGGTACAGGCACAGCAAGCAAGTGCCAAAGAAGAGGATGACGATGAGCACGAACATGAGCATGAGCATGAGCAGCATGAAGGTAAAGAGCACAAACATCATTAACCCTGTCTAGGAAGAACTCTATGAACAAGATCATTGTGATTGCTGCATTATTATTGGGTGGTTGTGCGACCGATGGTAGCGATGTCGGTACGATATTGGGCGGTGCTGTTGGTGGTGGTACCGGTGCGGCAGTCGGTTATCAGGTGGGCGGACGTGACGGGGCCATAATGGGCGGCGCTGTCGGAGGCGCGGTGGGAGCTGCGGCGGGAAGCAACAATAATAATGGCACTATTCAATCCACCTCCAGCTACGTCAAGCCGGAACAACGAGGCGAATCTGGTAAGAGGGAACATGCTAAAGAAAGCAAGGAGCATGAAGACGAGGCGGAAAACGATGATCATGAAGAAGAGCACGATCATGAGCATGATCGTAAAGAGAGACGTGAGCGGCATAAAAAAGAAGATTGATTGACGCCACTGATGAAAAAGCCCCGCAATGCGGGGCTTTTTCATTACTCGTTGCATCCGAGTTTAGCGTTTGTTGCCGTTACCGCGCCCCAGAGAGAAAGTACCGGTGCCTTGTGGGCGACGCGGTGCGCCAGCGTGAGGTGTTGCTGCGTGGGGGGCGTGGTGAGAAGGGGCACGATTGCCACCCACGTTGCCATTCACGTTGCCGTTCGGATTGGCACTGCGTGGACGCGAGTCGTTGGTGAAACGGCTGTGCTTGTGACCTTCGCGACGTTGTTCGGAGTGGTCGTGACGGCTGTCCGGCGCCGCATGACGGTTGAAATTGTCACCGTTGCCTGCATTGTTGCCACGGTTAAAGCCGCCACCGTTTCCGCCATTGCCGCGATTAAAACTGCCGCCATTCCCGCCGTTGCGACCAAAACCACCGCCGTTACCGCGACCTGAACCGCTACGTGGTTGTGAAGAGGCTGGACGCGGCTTGAACTTGGGTTCCAGACCCGCGATGGTATGCGGCTGGATCGGTTGTCCGGTAAAGCGCTCGATCTTCTTCAGGTTCATCGCGTCGCGGTTGGAAGCAAAGGACACAGCGATACCGGACGCGCCAGCACGGCCGGTACGGCCGATACGATGCACATAGTCTTCAGCGAACTTGGGCAAGTCGAAGTTGATGACGTGCGTGATGCCGGAGACGTCGATGCCGCGTGCGGCCACGTCAGTGGCGACCAGCACGCGCACATTACCCTTGCGCAGGTTGAGTAGCGTGCGGTTACGTTCGCGCTGGTTCATGTCACCATGCAAAGCAGCAGCGGCATGGCCTTGTGCGGACAGCTCGTCGGCCAGCGTATCGGCATCGCGCTTAGTAGCAGTGAACACCACCGCCTGGTTCAGATCGACATCGCGCAGTATGTGATCCAGGATGCGGTTCTTGTGTGCCATATCGTCCACATACATCAAACGCTGTTCGATGTTTTCGTGGCGCGCTTGGGCGGAAGTGATGCTGATGCGTTTTGGGCTCTTCAGCAGGCGTTGTGCCAGATTGCCGATCGCGCCTTCCAGCGTGGCGGAGAACAGCAGGGTTTGGCGCGTAGCGGGTGTGGCGGCAGCGATGCGCTCCACATCGTCGATGAAACCCATGTCCAGCATGCGGTCAGCTTCGTCCAGCACCAGCATTTCCAAACGCGAGAAGTCGATACGGCCGCGTTCGATGTGGTCGATCAAACGACCGGGAGTGGCAACGAGGATGTCCACGAAACCGGACAGCAGCTTGTTTTGCAACGGGTAGGGCATACCGCCCAAGATGCTCACCACTTTGATGCGCATGTTCTTGCCGTATTTATTGGCAGCGTCGGACACTTGTTGCGCCAGTTCGCGCGTCGGGGTCAACACCAGAATGCGCGGACCTTTGCTGCGCACGGCGGATTCAACCGACAGCTTTTGCAAAGCGGGCAGGATGAAGGCGGCAGTCTTGCCGGTACCGGTCTGGGCCGAAGCCATCAGATCGTGGCCTGCCAGTGCTTGCGGGATAGCTTCCGCTTGGATTGGAGAAGGTACGGTGTAACCCGCATCTTCCACGGCTTTCAAGATCGCAGGTGCCAGACCCAGCGTGGCAAATGTGGCGACGGTTTCGTTAACCGCAGGTGTTGCAGATGCAATGATTTTTTCAGACACGGTTGTTCCTTAATTTTTATAAGACACGGCGCATGCGTGGCGCTATGCCACACAATGAAATTCAGTAGGGGAAGATACTAGACCTCTACCGGCGCAAACAAACATCGTCGCTAACCGGTGAAGCTTGGCGCATCAACAAGGATGCAGGGGGTCAGGAAACGATGGACTCAGATGCCGCTCAGGGAGCGACAAGGCGCGCATTATACGTACGGAAGAAATAAAAGCCAGCAGAATTTTGAGGTGGGTCAATGTGCTGTCATCGGGGAGTGTTCAGGATTACACTGGGCATGGCGCATTCAGTATGACTTGGCAAAGTCGGACAAGATGCCAAGCATGTTAGGAGGGATCGTGAAACGATGGAGCGTGTTACTGGCAATCTTGCTGCTGGTCGCTTGTGGCAAGCAGGGAGAAGAAACCTATCAGCCCACATTTGCGCAGGAAGAGCATGACGCGCCCAAGGAATACATCGTCGGTATCCACCCGCTACACAATCCGGTGCGTTTGGCCGAAGTGTACGGTCCCATCGTCGACCGTCTCAATGCCAATATCCCGCAAGCGCATTTTCGCCTAGAAGCTTCGCGCAACTATGAAGAGTTTGACAAGAAGCTCTATAGCGGTCATTTCGACTTCGCCATGCCCAATCCTTATCAGACCGTGCGTTCGCTCAAACACGGTTATCGCGTATTCGGCAAGATGGGCGATGACGAGATGTTTCGCGGCATCATCTTGGTGCGTAAAGACAGCGGCATTCGCAACGTTGGCGATCTGAAGGGTAAGAAGGTGGCCTATCCCGCACTGACCGCACTGGCGGCGACCATGATGCCGCAATACTATTTACAAACACATGGTATTGACGTGAACCGCGATATCGAGAACTTATATGTGGGATCGCAGGAATCGGTCATCATGAACGTGGTACGGGGGCATGTGGCGGCAGGCGCGACCTAGCCTGTGCCGTGGAAGACCTTTCAACAGGAGCACTCAGAGATGGCGGCGCAACTCCAAGTGAAGTGGCAGACCGGCACGTTGCCGAACAATGGCTGGGTGGTTCGCAATGATGTTTCGCCAGAACTGGCGAGAAAATTCGGCAAAGTGTTGACCGAGATGAGCGCAACGAAAGAAGGCGCTGCTATGCTCGAACGATTAGGCATCAGCCGTTTTGAGTTGGCCACGAACAAGACGTATGCCCCGGTTCGGCAATATTTGCAGGTCTTTTCCGAAACTGTGCGACCTATTGAGTACTGAGTCCAATGAACCCTATCAGATTGATTGGCAGGTGGTGGCGAGGCTCGATACGCAGGCAGTTGGTAATGGGCTTTGCACTGGCTTCGCTGACCTTGATGCTGCTCTTCGGTTACTTGGTGCTTGAACAGCAGCGCGAGCTGCAGTACCGCTTTTCAGAGGAGCGCGCGGTAGCGTTGGCGCATGCGCTATCTATTGGCGTCGCGTCGTGGGCGTTGGCGAACGATCTCGTGGGATTGCAAGAGATAGTACAGGGTTTTGCCAGGACGCCGGATATGCAGCGTGCCTATTTTTTGAACATGCGTGGTGAGGTACTGGCATCGACCAATTCAGATGAGATCGGTTTCTTCGTGACGGACGCGGTGAGCCGCAGCATGTTGGACTCTACATCGATGGAACAGATGATGTTGGTGAATCAAAGAAATCTAGTCGTCGTTGCGCAGCCAGTAATGATCGAGGGGCGGCGTCTGGGGTGGGTGCGGGTGGAGATGTCGCGGGATGCGGCGAATGCCAACCTGTCCGCGCTGACGCGGATGTGGAGCCTGTTTCTTCTGTTTGCGGTGATCGCGGTATCGCTGGTTGCGTTGTTTTTGGCGCAGCGATTGATGCGTGGATTGCACCATCTGATGCGGATCACCTCTGCTGTGGAACAAGGTTCGGAAGAGTTGCGCGCCGATAGTCGACGTACGGATGAGATCGGTGCTTTGGCACGCAATATGGATCGCATGTTGGATGCGCTGGAACGACAAAAACGGGAGATAAGTGAGAGCGAAGCAAAATATCGCTTTATGGCCGATAACATCTCGGATGTGATCTGGATCGTGAACGTAGATACAGGGCGCTGGAAATATATGAGTCCATCGGTCGAAAAATTATTGGGTTACACCGTCGAAGAGATCATGCAGCAATCGCTTGAACAAGCGTTCACGCCGGAGTCATATCGTAAGGTCAGAGAGCTGATCGCCGCGCGCAGTAATATGTTTTTGAACGGTAGCGAGTGGAACCATGTTTTTTCGGATGAGCTGGAGCAGCGCCGCCGCGATGGTTCGATCGTGTGGACCGAGGTGACGACGACGCATGTCTCGCGGAACGAAAAAAACGAGCTCGTGCTATTGGGCGTGACGCGCGATATCTCTGAGCGAAAAAAAGCCGAAGAGCAGATTCGCAACTTGGCTTTTTATGACCCGCTGACACAGCTTCCCAATCGACGTTTGTTGTTGGATCGCTTCAATTGGGTCATCTCGGCGTGTAAACGCAACAACTGTTATGCGGCGCTCATGTTCATTGACCTAGACAATTTCAAGCCACTTAACGACGAACATGGCCATGAGGTGGGCGATCTCCTGTTGATCGAAGTGGCGCACCGCATCACGGATTGCGTGCGCGAGGTGGATACCGTGTCGCGTTTCGGCGGCGACGAATTTATTGTGATGTTGAGCGAGCTGGATGTCGAAAAGGCCATTTCTTTGAAGCAGGCCGCCGTGGTCGCAGAGAAGATACGGCTAGCCTTGGGCGAACCCTACCGATTGGCAGTGTTGAAGGAAGGCGGCCTAGAGGCGGGCATCGTCGAGCATCGATGTACCGCCAGTATTGGCGTGGCACTATTCAACCATCAGATTTCCTCCCAAGAAGAGCTGCTCAAACTCGCGGATTCCGCAATGTACGAAGCTAAATCGAGCGGGCGCAATCAGGTGCATTTCGCTGACGTATAGTTGTCATATCGAGCGTGGGTCTCTGTGCTAGAATGCGCGCCCTTTGAACCCAAGCAGGTAGTACAACCATGTCTCGCGCTCTCCGTAATATCGCCATCATCGCCCACGTTGACCACGGCAAAACCACGCTGGTCGACCAACTCTTACGCCAATCCGGCACATTCCGCGACAACCAAAAGGTGGATGCGCGCGTGATGGACAGCAACGATCTGGAAAAAGAACGCGGCATCACGATTCTGGCCAAGAATACCGCTATCGACTACAACGGAACGCACATCAATATCGTCGACACCCCGGGGCACGCAGACTTCGGTGGTGAGGTGGAGCGCGTGCTGGGTATGGTCAACGGCGTGTTGTTGTTGGTAGATGCGGTTGAAGGGCCGATGCCTCAAACGCGCTTCGTGACCAAAAAAGCCTTGGCTTTAGGATTGAAGCCTATCGTTGTCATCAATAAAGTCGACCGTCCGGGCGCGCGTCCTGATTGGGTTCTGGATCAGACGTTCGATCTGTTCGACAAACTGCACGCAACCGATGAGCAACTCGATTTTCCAGTGATCTATGCATCAGGCCTCAATGGCTGGGCATGTATGGATCTGAAAGATGCTCCCTCCAAAGGTGGCACAGCCTCTGATATGAAACCGCTGTTCGAAACGGTCTTGAAGTTCGTATCCTCGCCTCCTGGAGATCCGGAAGCGCCGTTGCAGCTGCAACTGGCTGCGCTGGATTACTCCACCTTCACCGGACGCTTGGGGGTCGGTCGTGTGTTGAATGGTCGTATCAAACCCGGCCAGCAAGTCGTGGTGATGAACCATGGCGACCAAGTCGGCTCTGGGCGTATCAACCAAGTGCTGGGTTTCCAGGGTTTGGAGCGCGTGCCAGTGGATAGCGCCGAAGCGGGTGACATCATCATCATCTCCGGTCTGGACGAGATCGGTATCGGCGTCACTATTTGCGATAAAGACAATCCTGTTGGCTTGCCGGTGTTGGGCGTGGATGAACCGACCCTGACCATGGACTTCATGGTGAACGGATCGCCATTGGCCGGTACCGAGGGCAAGTTCGTCTCCAGCCGCCAGATCCGCGACCGCCTCACCAAAGAGCTGCTGACCAACGTGGCATTGAAAGTGGAAGACACGGCGGATGCGGACGTGTTCCGTGTCTCCGGTCGCGGTGAGTTGCACCTGACCATTTTGCTGGAAACCATGCGCCGTGAAGGCTTCGAATTGGCTGTGGGTAAACCGCGCGTGGTTTACAAAGAGATCAACGGCGAGAAATGCGAACCGTACGAGAACCTCTCCATCGATCTTGAGGACGGCCATCAAGGCGGTGTGATGGAAGAGATCGGCCGTCGTCGCGGCGAACTGACCAATATGGAGTCCGATGGTCAGGGTCGTACCCGTCTGGAATACCACATTCCAGCACGCGGTCTGATCGGTTTCCAATCTGACTTCATGACGATGACACGCGGTAGCGGATTGATCAGTCACGTGTTCGATGACTACGGCCCTGTCAAACCTGACTTGCCTGGTCGTCACAATGGCGTGCTGATCTCGGCTGAAGATGGTGATGCGGTTGCTTATGCACTATGGAAACTGGAAGACCGTGGTCGTATGTTCGTGGTGCCCGGCGACAAGCTGTATGAAGGTATGATCATCGGTATCCACTCGCGTGACAACGACTTGATCGTCAACCCCATCAAAGGCAAACAGCTCACCAACGTGCGAGCTTCCGGTACGGACGAAGCTGTGCGTTTGACCACAGCCCTGAAGATGACGCTGGAGTCTGCAGTCGAATTCATCGACGACGACGAATTGGTCGAATTGACGCCGAAATCGATCCGCATCCGCAAACGCTATCTGAAAGAGCACGAGCGCAAACGCGCATCCAAATCTGAGTAATTCGGGCTTGAGTGTAAGAACCAAGGGGCGCGTAAGCGCCCTTTGTCATTTCATCTTGATTTATACTGCCCACTCATTCATTCACCGTGAGGAGCTTCCCATGAAAAGAGCTATTTGTTTTATCGGATTCATGTTTGCGGCGATCGCTGCGCAGGCTGCAGTGCAAGGGAAAGAAGTCAGCTACAGCGCCAACGGTACGACGCTCAAAGGTTATGTGGCCTACGACGATGCCGTGAAAGGCAAGCGCCCCGGTATTCTGGTGGTGCATGAATGGTGGGGGCACAACGAATACGCGCGCAAACGTGCCCGTATGCTGGCGGAGCGCGGCTACACCGCATTGGCGGTGGATATGTATGGCGACGGCAAGCAGGCGCACCATCCTGACGATGCGGGCAAGTTCTCCAGCGAAGTAGCGAAGAACGCCGTGCTCGCCAAAGCCAGATTCGATGCGGCATACAGCCTGTTGAGCAAAGAAGATACGGTAGATGCCAACAACATCGCGGCCATCGGTTATTGTTTCGGCGGTTCGGTGGTGTTGAACATGGCGCGTATCGGTGAGCCGCTCAAGGCGGTGGCGAGTTTTCACGGCGGGTTGGGTACAGAGACACCCGCTACGGTAGGCAAGGTCAAAGCGCGTGTCGCATCTTTCACCGGAGAAGAGGATCCGATGATCCCCGCTACGCAGGTCGCGGCATTCAAGCAGGAGATGGATAAAGCGGGCGTGACCGCCGTGGTCGTGACTTATCCCGGTGCCAAGCACAGCTTCACCAATCCGGATGCCGATAAATACGGGCAGGAATTCAAACTGCCGCTGGCCTACAACGCCGCTGCTGACAAAGCTTCGTGGGATGCCGGATTGGCGTTTTTGGCGGATGCGTTTAAAACGAAATAAACAGGTATGACGGCATGACCTTGGATGTGTCTTTAATCATTGCCGCGCTGGTGCTGCTGATCGTGTTGCTGGCGATGCAGTGGCGTCAGCCCGCACGTGCCGCGCAGATGCTGGAGCAGCAGCATCGCGCCATGCTCACCGATCTGCATGATGGCTTGAACAAGCAGGGGGATCGTTTGATCGCGGCGCAGGTGGCAGAGTCGGAGCGCTTGCGTGCTGCGGTGGGCGAAGAGCTGCGTGCCACTCGCGATGCTCTCAATGCCTTGCAAGCCAAGCAGGACACGCTGCGTACTGAGATGTTGGCACAGACCTTGGCGAAGCTGGCGGAGCAGGGGCGCGCCGATCAAGAACTCATCCAGAATTCTTTCCGCAATGCTACGCAACATCTGGCGACCAGTATCGAGGCGCTGTCCAAGACCGTTGATGCTCGCTTGGAGCAGATCGGTGGCAAGGTGAACGAGCGCTTGGATGAGGGTTTCAAAAAGACCAACGAGACTTTCGTGAGTGTGATGGAACGCCTAGCGACCATCGACAAGGCGCAGGAGAACATCGACAAGCTCACCACCAATGTCGTCAGCCTGCAGGACTTGCTCGGCGACAAACGTTCGCGCGGCGCGTTCGGCGAGGTGCAACTGGAAGGTCTGGTGCGCAACATCATGCCGCCGAACTCGTATGAGATGCAGTACACGCTGCCCAATGGCAGTCGAGCCGACTGCGTGCTCAAGCTGCCGGAGCCGACCGGCATGGTGGCAGTCGATTCCAAGTTCCCCTTGGAAAATTTCCACAAAATGCTGGCGGGTGAATCGGGTGCGGACAAACAATTCAAATCGGATGTGAAGAAGCATGTGGATGACATCGCCAACAAATACATCATCCCCGAGGTGACCTCGGATGGCGCGGTGATGTTCATCCCCGCCGAGGCGGTGTTCGCCGAGATCCATGCCTATCATCAGGAAGTGGTGGATTACGCCATGCAGCGCCGGGTTTGGATCGTGTCGCCCACTACGCTGATGGCGGTGCTGAATACGGCGCGTGCAGTGATGAAAGATGTGGAGACGCGCAAACAGGTACACATCATCAAGGATGAGTTGGGCAAGTTGGGCAAAGAGTTTGGTCGCTTCGACGAGCGCATGAAAAAACTGGCCGACCATATCCGTCAAGCGCACGAGGATGCACAAGATGTGCATACGACTAGCCAGAAGATATCGAAACGTTTCATCAGCATCGAGCAAGTGGAGCTGGAGCATCCTCCGGCAGCCTTGCCCGAGGTAGACTAAAGGCTCTTATGAAGATCGCCATCGCACAGATCAATTGCATGCTCGGAGACCTCACGGGTAATGCTGCGAAGATCGTCGACTACGCGCAACGCGCTAAGGCGCAGGGTGCGGACATTGTATTGACCCCGGAATTCAGCCTGTGCGGCTATCCGCCGGAAGATTTGTTGCTGCGCGATGGTTTCTACCTGGCTTGCGATGCGGCGTTGCGTGATCTGGCTGCGCAGGTGCAGGGCATCACTGTCATCGTCGGTCATCCGCATGAAGTGGGAAAGCGGCGTTACAACGCTGCCTCCATCCTGCGCGACGGCAAGGTCGTCGATACCTATCACAAACACTCACTACCGAATCACAGTGTGTTCGATGAGGAGCGTTATTTCGCGCGAGGCAACGAACCTTGTCTGATCGAGATGGACGGGGTCAAATTCGGCATCGTCATCTGTGCCGATGTGTGGCATGAACATGCGGCAAGCCGTGCGAAGGAAGCCGGTGCTGAGATACTGCTGGTGTTGAATGCGTCGCCGTACCACTTCAATAAACAGATCACTCGCTACGAGACCATCCGCGACCGTATCGGCGACACTGGGCTGGCGGTGATCTACGCCAACATGGTGGGCGGGCAGGATGAGTTGGTGTTCGATGGTGCGTCTTTCGTGATGGATGACAAAGGGGATCTCACGCATCAATTCCCCGCTTTTGACGAAGTGCTCGGCATGGTCGAACTGCAAGGGGGGAAGCTGGTCGAGGGAACACGCATCAGTGTGGAGAAAAACGAAGCCAGCATCTATCGTGCGCTGTGCCTTGGCGTGCGTGACTACATCACGAAGAATAACTTTCCTGGTGTGTTGCTGGGTCTGTCCGGCGGTATCGATTCCGCATTGACGCTGGCGGTGGCGGTGGATGCATTGGGAGCAGATAAAGTGCGTGCGGTGATGATGCCATCGCCGTACACGGCACAGATCAGCATAGATGACTCACGCGAGATGGTGAAATTGCTCGGTGTAGGTTATGAAGAACTCGACATCGTGCCCACCTTTGATGCACTGCAAAGCACGCTGGCGCCGCTGTTCAAGGGATTGCCCGCCGATACCACCGAAGAGAACCTGCAAGCGCGTATACGTGGCGTGTTGCTCATGGCGCTGTCCAATAAATCCGGCTCGCTGGTGTTGACCACCGGCAACAAGTCCGAGATGACCGTAGGTTACGCCACGCTGTATGGCGACATGGCGGGGGGCTTCGCCGTGCTCAAAGATGTGAGCAAGACTTGGGTTTACCGCTTGTCGAATTATCGCAACACATTAGGCAGAGTCATTCCAGAGCGCATCATCACGCGCCCGCCCAGCGCCGAACTGAGGCCGGATCAGAAAGATCAGGATAGTTTGCCCCCCTATGATGTGCTGGATGCCATCATGGCCTGCTACGTGGAAAAGAACATGAACATCGGCGAGATCGTTGCGCTCGGCTACGCCGAGGCCGACGTGCAGCGGGTGGTCAAACTCATCCGCATCGCCGAGTACAAACGCCGCCAAGCGCCCGTCGGGGTACGCATCACAGATCGCGGTTTCGGCAAGGACTGGCGTTACCCCATCACCGTGCGTTACCAAGATCAATTTTAGTTATACTTGCCGCCTAATTTTCGGGAGAACAGCATGAAGAAGATCGAAGCCATCATTAAACCCTTCAAACTCGACGAAGTGCGCGAAGCCTTATCCGAGCTGGGTGTCAGCGGCCTCACCGTGACCGAGGTCAAAGGATTCGGGCGGCAGAAGGGGCACACCGAACTGTATCGCGGTGCGGAATACGTGGTGGATTTCCTGCCCAAGATCAAGATCGAAGTCGTGGTGAGCGCCGCCATGGTGGAAACCGCAGTAGAAGGCATCATTGCGGCCGCACGAACCGGGAAGATCGGCGATGGCAAGATATTCGTCACCTCAGTTGAGCAAGTCATCCGCATCCGCACGGGCGAGACGGACGAATCTGCGCTTTAGTCTAAGTGGATGTGAAATGCGTCGTAGTTGACGAAGTTGCTCATAAGAAAGGGAGTGTTATGAATCAAAGGGGAGTTGTCGTTCATCAGTTGGCCAGATCCATCGCCGCGCTTGGAGTCACCTTGATGTTGTGTGGGGTGGCTTCTGCTTTTGAGGGCGAGATGAGTTTGGAAAAAATGCGCTCTATGCACTACAGCGGATCGGTTCCTGAACTGGGAAACTTGAGTCCGGCCACGCAGATCGACCGTATCGCTCCAAAGGATTCTAATTTCTATACTTCGGCCTACCGCAATAGCAAGGGGTGCGTGACTTTCTTTTATCCGATGAGCAAAGATATGCACGATCTGGCGTTTTCTTGGCGCGGTTCGGCCTGTAATGGCAAACCAGTGTCAGGACAGGGGGCGTTACAGGTGCAATACAAGTTGGATACCACGAATAACGGTACTGTGACTTATGTGACGATCTTCGAAGGGAGTTTCTCGGGAGGCTTTCCTAGCGGTCAAGGCAAGAAGACCAACCTTCTTTTCGATGCGCAGGGAAAGATGAAGGAAGATACCCGCGAATTCATCGGTCAGTTCGAATATGGCGTACTCGATGGTGTTGGCACGAGAATCTGGTATGGCGCCGCGTCGGCCCAACCGAACTTGAAGGTGGTCAGTGGAAACTTCAAGAAGGGAGAAACTACCGAGGGTAAGTCCGTCATCTCGATTCTGCATCCTTATCCTGGTGCGGAGGCGATCTCCCAGCAGGTGCTCTACTCCGACAAAGGTGATGAAAAGTACTACACCTATCAGCAGTACATGAATAAAGCAGAGGTGAGCGGGAAGATATGGTTTCCAGGGTCGGATGAGTCCTGGGACACCAGCATCATATCTCTGGCGGATGAGTATCGCTTTAAAGACGCTACGCTGATGCGATTAAGGGGTGGCCAACTGCAAGCGATGGCAACCTGCGAAGAGTGGCAGCCTGCAGTCAGCGGTTGGCGTTGCGAAGGGGAGAAGAATGAAAAATACCTTATGGCACACAATCAAAGTTCCCGATATCCAGAGGGCGTGGCGAGCAAAAGTCCTTTTATCCTAGATATAGGCTCGCTCAATGGGACTAACCCATTCCGTTTTTTTGCCGATGGCACAGCCGCAGAAACAGGTTTTGTAGTAGGGCTGCTGAACTGGAGGAAGGAAAAGGATGAGCCAGCGGACAGTACGTGTAATGCCGCAATGACTGTGTGCGAACGCAAGGAATTGAACAAAACAGGCAGCGCAGATACTGGTTTTAAATGGCGATTGATGCGGACTTCGATGCAATGGAAAAATGACAAATGGTTCCACCAAAATGGAAGCACAGCGTATACCGATGCGAATGGAAACGTGGATTGGGTTGATTCACGATGCAGTCAATTCTCTGGGTCAGATAGTTCAAAATGTATATCCGGTGAAGTATTTTTCCGCAACGGGGGTAAATGGACAGGGGGGTACATATTGATGTATTCCGGCGCCTATCCTAACTTGGGCGGATATGGCAGATTGACATTTGCTAGTGGTAGGTGGGCAGAGGGTACCAAGGGGGAAAAGGGGGAAGCGGGGACGGCAAGCTATGGTGACGAATGGATTTCGCTTTCGCGCTGTGGTGATGAGGATGGCGGAAGACTTGGTTGCGAGCTGGATGGGCAAACGGTGGTCTTTGACGCTCGTTAGAACTCAAGGTATCGAAGTTGACTTCCTAAGCATTGGTTTTCAATAACGCCCACAATGCCCGCCGCCATCGGCTTGCGGCGGCGCACCGCGAAGGTTCGGGCAAGCTCCAATTTCGTTATCTTCGCGGTCTGCGGTAAAATGCCGCCCCTATGAGCACTCCCCAACTTTCCGTCGTCATTCCCGTCTATAACGAAGAGCAGGGCTTACAGGCCTTGTTCGACCGCCTGTATCCCGCGTTGGATAAACTTGGCATCAGCTACGAGATCGTGTTCGTCAACGATGGCAGTCGCGACCGTTCTGCGGCCATCTTGCGTGAGCAGTTCCAGACGCGTCCCGATGTGACGCGAGTAGTACTGTTCAACGGCAATTTTGGTCAGCACATGGCGATCATGGCCGGCTTCGAACATTGTCGCGGTCAGCGCATCGTGACCTTGGATGCCGATCTACAGAATCCGCCGGAAGATACCCATCTGCTGCTGGCAAAGATGGACGAGGGGCACGACTATGTCGGCTCCATCCGTCGTCAACGCAACGACAGTTGGTGGCGGCATGTCGCTTCGCGTGCTATGAACGGCCTGCGTGAACGCATCACCCGCATCAAGATGACCGACCAAGGTTGCATGTTCCGCGCCTACGACCGCAACATCATTGATGCGATCAACTCTTGTCGCGAAGTGAATACTTTTATTCCGGCGCTGGCCTATAGCTTCGCGCGCAATCCCGCCGAGGTGGTGGTGGGGCATGAGGAGCGTGCTGCGGGTGAATCCAAATATTCCTTATACAGCCTGATCCGTCTCAACTTCGATCTGATGACGGGCTTTTCCCTCGTGCCTTTGCAATGGTTCTCCATGACCGGGATGTTGATCTCGGTGTTCTCCGGTCTGTTCTTCGTGTTTCTCGCTATCCGGCGCGTGCTGATCGGGCCGGAGGCGGAGGGCTTGTTCACGCTATTCGCGTTGATGTTCTTCCTGATCGGTATCGCACTGTTCGGCATCGGTCTGTTGGGCGAATACATCGGGCGCATCTACCAGCAAGTACGCTTGCGTCCACGTTATCTGGTGGAGGCGGTGCTGGAGCAACAGGCCGTAGAAAAGCCTAAGCGCACACGTAGATCCAAGACCGCCACAGAGACGCCGACTGACCTGTTCGCGGATGGCGAGGAATGAGTCGAGCAGTCGTCTTTGCGTATCACAATGTTGGATACCGTTGTTTGAACGTATTGCTGGCGCACGGCGTAGAGGTGGCGCTGGTGGTGACGCACCGCGATAATCCGAAAGAGAACATCTGGTTCGAGAGCGTGCAAAAACTGGCTGAACTGCACGGCATTCCGACCATCATGCCAGACAATCCTAATGTGCCGGAAGTGGAAGCGCAGATCAGCGCTTTGCAGCCCGATTTCTTTTTTTCCTTCTACTACCGCGAGATGCTGAAAGCGCCGCTGCTAGCCATTCCCAAGCGTGGTGCGCTGAATATGCACGGTTCGTTGCTTCCTAAATATCGCGGACGGGTGCCGGTGAATTGGGCGATAATTCGCGGCGAAACGGAGACGGGATCGACGCTGCACTACATGACGGAGAAGCCGGACAACGGCGACATCGTGGCGCAGCAGGCAGTGCCTATTCTGCCCAACGATACAGCGCATGAGGTGTTTCAGAAGGTGACCGTGGCAGCCGAGATGGCGTTGGATAGTGTGCTGCCTGCGTTGCTGGCAGGCACGGCCAAAGCCGAGAAGCAGGACTTGAGCAAGGGCGCTTACTTCGGTGGGCGCAAGGCGGAAGACGGCATCATCGATTGGGCGCAGTCGGCGCAAGAGATACATAATCTGGTGCGCGCTGTGGCGCCGCCGTATCCCGGTGCGATGACGCAAGTGATGGGGAAATCCATGCGCATCCTGCAGACACTGGTGGCAAAATGCACAGTGGAAGGCAAAGCATCACCTGCCTTCTACGTGAAGGAAAGCAAGGCCTACGCGATCTGTGGTAGCGGTGTATTGCGTGTGGTGCGCTTCGAACTGGATGGAATAGAGATGAACGCGGCGGAGTTCGCGGCGCAGTACGGCACGGAAAAATTCGAATTTAATCGTTGAGGAAATAGCAATGAAAAAAGTCCTGATCTTGGGAGTGAATGGTTTTATCGGTCATCATCTGTCTAACCGTATCTTGGCTACTACCGACTGGGAAGTCTACGGCATGGACATGAGCACGGATCGCATCACTGACCTGATCGGCAAGCCGCGATTCCATTTCTTCGAAGGTGATATCACCATCAATAAAGAATGGGTCGAGTACCACGTCAAGAAGTGCGACGTGATCCTGCCGCTGGTGGCGATCGCCACCCCCGCCACTTACGTCAAACAACCGCTGCGCGTGTTCGAGCTGGACTTCGAGGCCAACCTGCCCATCGTGCGTGCCTGCGTGAAGTACCACAAACATCTGGTGTTCCCGTCCACTTCCGAAGTGTACGGCATGTGTCACGACGAAGAATTCGACCCGGAGAACTCCGAATTGATCTGCGGTCCGATCAACAAGCCGCGCTGGATCTACTCCAACTCCAAGCAGCTTATGGATCGCGTGATCTGGGGCTACGGCATGCAGGACAATTTGAACTTCACCCTGTTCCGCCCGTTCAACTGGATCGGTGCGGGTCTGGACTCGATCAATACGCCGAAGGAAGGCAGCTCGCGCGTGGTGACCCAGTTCCTCGGCCACATCATTCGCGGCAACAACATCAGCCTAGTCGATGGCGGTCACCAGAAACGCGCATTCACTTATATCGACGACGGTATTGACGCGCTGATGAAGATCATCGACAACAAGAACGGCGTGGCCACCGGCAAGATATACAACATCGGTAATCCGAAAAACAATTTCGCCATCCGTGATCTCGCCGACATGATGCTCAAGCTGGCGCTGGAATATCCCGAGTATCACGATTCCGCGACCAAGGTGAAGATCGTTGAAACGACATCGGATGCCTACTACGGCAAGGGCTACCAAGACGTGCAGAACCGCGTGCCCAAGATCACCAATACCTGTGAAGAGTTGGATTGGAAACCAAGCACGACGATGCCTGACACGTTACGCAAAATATTCGATGCTTATCGCAGTCAGATCAACGAAGCCCGTGGTTTGGTGGACTGATGTCCAAGCAGATCGCGCTCAAGATCGATGTGGATACCTTTCGCGGCACGCGTGAAGGTGTGCCAAGTTTGGTGGAGGCATTGCAACGGCATCATGCCCAAGCCACCTTTTTCTTCTCGCTAGGCCCCGATCATACCGGGCGCGCTATCAAGCGCGTGTTTCGTCCTGGCTTCCTCGGCAAGGTATCGCGCACCTCTGTTTTGGAGCATTACGGCATCAAGACCTTGTTGTATGGCACCTTGCTTCCCGGGCCAGATATCGGGCAGAAGTGTGCCGATGTGATGCGCAGTGTGCGTGATGCGGGCTTTGAGGTCGGCATCCACTGCTATGACCATATCCGCTGGCAGGATCATGTCGCGTACAAGGATGCGAAGTGGACGCAGCGCGAGATGCAGCGTGCGGTGGAGCGTTTCACCGAGATATTCGGCGAAGCACCCAAGGCACACGCGGCGGCAGGTTGGCAGACCAATCGCCATGGTTTGCGCCAGACGCAGCACCTGGGTTTTGACTACAGCTCGGACACGCGCGGCAGCAATCCTTATATTCCGACTTGGGATGCCGAGATCATCGCGTGCCCACAGTTACCGACCACATTGCCAACTCTGGACGAACTCATCGGTCGAGACGGCATCACAGTGGACAATGTGGCGCAACATCTGTTGGAGCTGACGCGCGCGCCTTCCGCGACCGGGCATGTCTATACGCTGCACGCCGAACTGGAAGGTCAGAAATGGATGCCGATCTTTGAGCAGTTGTTGCAAGGGTGGCAAGCTCAGGGGTATGAGCTCGTTTCGATGCGGCAATATCTGCAAGGGTTCAAGCTGGCCGACTTGCCACGACATGAAGTGAAGCCGGGTGTTGTAGAAGGCCGGAGTGGCACGCTAGCGCTTCAGTCATAGCGTCACCGCTGACCATGTTCAAGGCGATCCGCCAAACGACTCCCGTACAAGCCACCGTCTGGCTGGTCGTTGCAAGTTCCCTATTGCGTCTATTCGCTGCAGGCACAATCGGTCTCAGCGTGGACGAAGCACACTACGCGCTGTACGGACTGCATCTCGATTGGAGTTATTTCGACCATCCGCCGATGGTGGGATGGCTGCAAGCGTTGGTGTTGCCATTTGGGACTTCCGAGCTTGCGCTACGCATCCCGGCGATCCTGCTGTTTGCGCTCAGCAGCGTGGTGCTGTTCCGTCTCTGTATCGTTCTATTCCCGCAAGACTCCCCTTGGCTAGGCTTCGTCAGCGTCGCGATGTTGCACAGTGCCGCGATGTTGCAGCTCATCGGTCTCGCGTTATTACCCGAAGCGCCGTTGTTACTTTTTTCACTGCTCAGCGTGCTGGCCTTGCATGCAGTGCTGACCTCCACGGGACTGAAGCCGTGGTTGTGGCTGGGGTTGTGTCTAGGTCTGGCCGGTCTGTCGAAGTACACGGCGATCACCTTGGTGGCAACGGTGTTGCTGGTACTGCTGGCCGACAAACAATGGAGGCGATTGCGCGAAGCCGGGCCGTGGCTGGCATGTGTGGTGGGCGTGATCGTGATCATGCCCGTGCTGTATTGGAATGCGCAACACGACTGGCTATCGTTCAGTTATCAATTGCATCATGGTGCACGTAATCCAGATTGGGAATGGGGGCGCTTCGTGCGTTCGCAACTCGCTCAAATATTGGTATACGGGCCGCTGCTTACCGTATTCGGTGTGATCGCACTGGTGGCGGCATGGGGCGAGAGAAAACATCTCGGTGTCGTGTTGTGTGCAGCAACGGCATTGCCGGTGCTGCTGTTATTTGGCATCGGCGCGGGGCGTGAAATGACTCTGCCGCATTGGACAGCGCTTGCGTGGGTGGCGCTGATCCCCTTGGGCGCGCGCTGGATCATGCGACGCTGGCAACACCCATGGATACGTGTGATCACATGGCTCTCCGCCAGTTATGCCGGTGTGTTCCTCATCGTGATGTTCACCGTATTTTCTGCGCCTTGGCTGTTGCCGCACAACAAGGAACACCCCTTGGCCGATCTGTATGGGTGGGAACACGCTGCACAACAAGCGGATCGCTTGCGTCAGGAGATGGTCGCAGATGGCGCGAGCGAACCAGTTCTGTTCGTGGGCAATTGGACGCAGGGCAGTCGCCTAGCATGGTATGCACGACCCGCCCCTGTGCAGGTGCTGGATGCACGGCAGGACCAGTTCGATCTTTGGTACGGCTCGCCGCAATCTGGTGCGCGAGGCATCCTCGTATTGTGGCCAGCCGCTTCTCCTGCGGAAACCGACGCACTCACCCGGCATTTCGAGCGTTGCAGCGCAGCAGGTACTTTGCCCGTAGAAGTCAAAGGGCGACCGATGTCGATTTTTACTTATTTCAAGTGTGAGGGATGGCTTGATTGAACGAGCAGCGGCATCCCACGACCTTATTGGTGTTAGTTGGTGTACTCTGTCTTCTGCCCATCCTAAAATGGGCGTTATCAGGCTCGGAAGTTAAAGAATCCAGCAAAACCGTCGATATTGACTGAGGTTGCTTGGAGTGGGAGATAAAAATGCCGCAAAACGAAAGCAGAGATATGGGGCAATGGGTCGCTCTCCTGTCGACCTCCGAGATACCGGTATTGAAGCAGACCGCGCGCGATCTCGATGTATTGAGGCAAGACCCGAATAAGATCAGCGCACGCAGTGTCGCGCAAGTGATCGCCGTCGATCCGATGATGACAGCCAAGCTGCTGCGTTATCTCCAGCAACACAAACACCGCAGTCAAACCAGTGAAGTGATGCAGGTCGAGCAGGCCTTGATCATGCTTGGTGTCGAAGCGTTCTTCAACAAGATACCGTCCCAACCTCTGGTGCAAGATGCCTTGAAAGGGCACACCGATGCACTGATCCAACTATTGCATGTCATCCATCGTTCGCATCGAGCTTCCGAGTATGCCTATGATTGGGCGGTACGCATGAGTGACCTGCACTATGAAGAGGTACGGATCGCGGCGCTGCTGCATGACCTCGCCGAAATGTTGATGTGGTGCTTTTCACCGCAAGAGATGCTGAAGATACGCGCCATCCAGCAGCAGGATAAAGCACTGCGCAGCCGCGCGGTGCAAGAGCAGATACTGGGCTTCGCGTTGCGCGACCTGCAAAAAGAGCTGGTGCAAAAATGGGGATTGCCTGAGTTGTTGCTGACCTTGATGGATGATGAGAACGCCCAGAAACCACGTGTTCGCAACGTTGTGCTGGCGGTCAACCTGGCGCGTCACTCAGCCAACGGCTGGGATGATGCAGCACTGCCGGACGATTACAAAGATATCGGTGAATTGCTGCGCATGCCTGCGGATAAAGTGATGGTGATGCTCACCGCCGATGCAGGCATCGCGTGCGACCTGAACAAGCCGCACTCCTGATCGATATTTTTCCTCAGTCCTTCCCGAACAGATCGCGGCTATAGATTTTATCTGCCACATCGCGGATATCGTCTGTGATGCGGTTGGCGACGATGACGTCGGACTGTTTCTTGAATTGCGCCAGATCGTTGATGACTGCGGAGTGGAAAAATTCCGTTTCCTTCAGTGCCGGTTCATAAACGATGACCTTGATGCCCCGAGCCTTGATGCGTTTCATGATGCCCTGGATGCTCGATTCGCGGAAATTATCGGAACCCGCTTTCATGATGAGGCGGTAGATACCCACCACTTTGGGATTGCGCTTGAGGATGTCAAAGGCCACGAAATCTTTGCGCGTGGTATTGGATTCGACGATGGCATGGATCAGATTCTGCGGCACATCTTGATAGTTCGCGAGCAATTGTCTTGTATCTTTGGGCAGGCAATAGCCGCCATAACCGAACGACGGATTGTTGTAATGGTCGCCGATGCGCGGATCGAGGCTGACCCCCTGAATGATCTGTTTAGTATCCAGACCATGTGTCGCGGCGTAGGTATCCAACTCATTGAAATAGGCCACGCGCATGGCCAGATAGGTGTTGGCGAACAGCTTGATCGCTTCGGCCTCAGTGGAATCCGTGAACAGAGTGGCGATGTTCTGTTTGACGGCACCTTGCTTCAACAAGTCCGCGAAGACCTCGGCGCGTTTGGAGCGCTCTCCGACCACGATGCGCGAAGGGTGCAGATTGTCGTATAGCGCCCGGCCTTCGCGCAGGAATTCGGGCGAGAAGATCAGATTGGGGCAGTTGAACTGCGCACGCGCTTTGACGGTGTAGCCGACCGGGATAGTGGATTTGATGATCATCACCGCATTCGGGTTGATGGCGAGCACATCCTGAATGACGGCTTCGATGGAGCGAGTGTTGAAGTAATTGGTTTCGGGATCGTAGTCCGTCGGTGTGGCGATGATGACGTAGTCCGCTCCGGAGTAGGCTTCCCGCTTGTCCAGCGTGGCTCTGAGGTTGAGCGTCTTGTGCTGCAGATAATCCTCGATCTCGGTATCTTCGATCGGGGATTGCTTGCGATTCAGCATCTCGATCTTCTCGGGGATGATGTCGAGCGCAACGACTTCATTATGCTGTGCAAGCAAAATGGCGTTGGAAAGGCCTACGTAACCGGTACCGGCAATGGCGATTTTCATGGATCGAGTGTCAGCGGACTGTATAAGCGATGGCGCTCATTATACGTGAGCCTAGGTTTCAAACATTTTGCAGAGCGCGCTCGATCTTGGTATCGGCTTCGCTAGCCAATAAGGTCAATTTGGCATCTCCCAGAATCTTCATCATCCCGCTGGGCTTGGCGAATTCCAGCGATATTTTTCCCGGCGCGATCTCGCGGATCACCGCATTGCAGGGCAGCAGGCTCGCCACATCGCTGTTCATGTTATAGGCCTCGTAAGCCAGATTGGGGTTGCACGCACCGAGAATCACGGTGGGGATGATGTCTTTGCCGGTCTTCTCCTTGATCTTGCTGTGCATGTCGATGCGGGTGAGGATGCCGAAACCCTCGGCAGCCAAGGCTTTGGTGGCGCGCTCGATGGCTTGGTCGAGGGTGGCATTGATCTCGCGTTTGAAGTTGATGCTCATGGTTCTCTCCTTGTGACGTGACTAGGGATGGATACCAGCATGTCGCAGGTGTGACATTACAGCATCTGTCAGATTTGGTGTAAGGCAATCTAGCTCGATGACGTCAGGCGTCGAGCGCAGCCAAGTGAGCTGGCGCTTGGCGAGCTGCCGTGTGGCGGCGATGCCTTTCTCCAGCAGTTCATCTTTCGTGATCTCGCCTTCCTGAAATTCCCACGCCTGCCGGTAGCCGACGCAGCGCATCGAAGTCATGTCGCGCTGCAGCGGATATTTCTGACGCAGCCCGCGCAGTTCCTCTAGTAAGCCTTGTTTCATCATCTCCGTAAAGCGCGTGGCGATGCGCTGGTGCAGCACCGCGCGGTCGGAGGGGATGAGCGCGATGGGCACGATGTCATAGGGCAACGGATCCTGTTCCTGCTGCTTGATGAGCTCGGACATCGGCTTGCCCGAAACGAGGAATATCTCCATCGCGCGCTGGATGCGCTGCGTGTCGGTGGAATGCAAACGTGCAGCAGTCGCGGCATCCACCTCGGCGAGCTTGGCATGCAGGTGTTCGATGCCGTGCTGTGCGATCTCGGCATCGAGTTCTGCACGCAGCGCGGCATCGGCTTGCGGTAAAGGACTCAGCCCTTCGCGCAGTGCTTTGAAGTAAAGCATCGTACCGCCGACCAGCAGCGGAATCTTGCCGTGCGTGGTGATGTCCGCCATCAGGCGCAGCGCATCCTTGCGGAAAGCCGCAGCGGAATAGGCTTCGGTCGGGGCGATGATGTCGATGAGGTGATGCGGCGCACGGGCGAGAGTGGCGGCATCCGGCTTGGCCGTGCCGATGTCCATGTCGCGGAACACCAGTGCCGAATCCACACTGATGAGTTCTACCGGCAGCTTCTGCGCCAGCTCAACCGCCACGCCAGTCTTGCCGCTGGCGGTAGGACCCATGAGGAAGATGGCGGGGGGGAGTGTGTTCATTTCAACATGCCGTCATTCCGGCGTAGGCCGGAATCCAGTTGAAAGAGACAGCCTGCGAAGCAGACAAAACCAAGCGTGCTGTCACGCTTCGAGTGAATTATTTTATTGACTGGATTGATGAAACTACTAGCCAATCCACTAAGCCAGCAAGCTGGCAAGTGGCTGGTTATCCGGCCTGCGCCGGAATGACGGTTTCTCTTCATGCCAATTCCTTGTCGCGTGTCTCATGGATCAAAAACGCCGCCAGCACGCTGATTGCCGCTGCGACCGAGATATAACCGCCCACCCAATTCAGCCCGCCATGCTGCACCAGTTGCTGCGCGATGTAAGGCGCCAGCGAAGCGCCGAGGATGCCGCCGAGGTTGTAGGCCGCACCCGCGCCGGTATAGCGCACTGAGGTGGGGAACAGTTCCGGCAGCAGCGCCCCCATCGGCGCGAAGGTCGCGCCCATCAGGAAAAGTTCGAGGCTGAGGAACGCCGTAATCAACAACGGCGAGCCGCTGCCCAGCATCGGTTCCATCAGAAAACCGGAGAGCAATGCCGCGCTGCCCGCGATGAGCAACACCGGACGGCGTCCGTAACGGTCACCGGCCATTGCAGAGAGCGGCGTGGCAGCCGCCATGAAGATCACCGCGATGCACAACATGCCGAGGAATTGCGAGCGCGGGATGTGCAGCGTGGCGACGCCGTAGCTCAACGAGAATACGGTTGAGATGTAGAACAGCGCGTAGCACACCACCATCAGCAATGCGCCCAACAGCAGCGGCTTGCTGTGATGTGTGAATAGCTCCACCAAGGGCATTTTCTTTTCGTTCGTACTCGCTTCTTTTTCCCCGTTCGCCCTGAGCTTGTCGAAGGGTTGAACGGCAAGTCCTTCGACATTGCCTTTAGTCCTGAGCGAAGTCGAAGGGGCAGGACGAACGGAATTGGCTTGCTGCATCGCCTTCAAAAACACCGGCGTCTCTTCCAGCTTCAAGCGCACATAAAGCCCGATCACAACCAGCACCGCACTGGCGAGGAAGGGAATGCGCCAGCCCCAGTCGCGAAACGCCGCATCGTCGAGCGTATTCGCCAGCAGCAGGAAGCTGCTCACTGCGAACAGGAAACCCACGGGAGGCCCGAGCTGCGGGAACATGCCGAACCAGCCGCGTTTACCCTTGGGGGCATATTCCGCTGCCAGCAAAGCCGCGCCGCCCCATTCGCCGCCGAGGCCAATGCCCTGACCGAAGCGCAGCAGGCACAACAGCGCAGGTGCCACCCATCCGACCATCTCGTAACTCGGCAGCACGCCGATGAGCGTGGTGGAAATGCCCATCACCAGCAGCGATGCCACCAGTGTCGTCTTGCGCCCGATCCTGTCGCCGAAATGCCCGAACAGCAATGCGCCGAACGGACGCGCAAGGAATGCGATGCCAAAAGTGAGAAAGGCATTCAACGCCTGCACCGCCGGGTCGTTGTTGGGGAAAAACACCGGCCCGATCACCATCGCCACCGCGAGGCCGTAGATGTAGAAATCGTAGAACTCGATGGCGGTACCGATGAAGGAGGCGAAGGCGATTCGGGTGGTGGAGTGTGTCAATGGCTATCCGTTAATATCTGGCTCAAATGAGGGGAGCTGTGTGAAGTGGTTTCCATTCAAGTCGCGACCAATGGTACGACTGCACCTCATTTTTTAACTCACTTTCATTTGCTTTTTTGCAAGACAACCACTTGACTTTCTCGAATAATTTTTCAACCAAAATATCAACATCCCAATTCGAATTGCCATGATTATCGTGCATCTCGAGGTATAGAGCTAATCGATGTTTGAATGTAATCGGCACCCTCTTGATTGTTGGACTGACACATTGCATATCCATAGTACAAGTTTACGGTAGCCATCCAGACGTAATTTCTTCGACGGGTAAGGGTGGCGAGCAATTTGCTATGGTTTTGTTCGATTGATGCGCAGTGTTGAGTTTTGTGTCAGCTTGTTCGAGTTTGCAAAAAGGTCATTTTTCCATCAAGTACTCGATAATTTCCTGCTCGTTTTATTTTGCACTTCTCTCAATTTCACGGTGCTACCTGCCTTAACTACACAAATAGGCGCCGCGATGCATCAAATAACTTGCTGAATTCAGCGATTTTAGCCAAATCCGTAGTCCGTCAGTCCGTGCTGCGCTGTCTGAACTCAGAAGTTTTCTGGTCTGGTTAGATATAACTGCCATGAGGAATGTGACTCCTCCAGCAATAGTGGCTGCCGTCGAACTCATTTGAAGCAGGCCAAGGAAGGGAATGAGCCACTTTCAAAATCGAAATTTTCCAAGATGGCATTCGAGGCATAGGAAACAGCTCTTTATCTATCCAAAAGTATTGCGCAATCCGTAAGATGGGTGACGGAATTCCATGTTGTTTTCCCTGAGTGTTATTTGGTTGATATGCTTAATTTATTGGCACCTATTTCCCACGCATAAACATCGCATCCAACTCTTCAATCGTGATCTGGAACCAAGTCGGTCTGCCGTGGTTGCACTGGTCGGCGCGTCGTTCCATCTCGCGCAGGATGGCGTTCATCTCGGGCAGGCTGAGTTGCTGGTTGGCGTGCATGTTCACTTGGGTATTGGCAATTTATCTAGCGCCTGCGCCACTGCTTGCCCGGCTTTGATGAGGTCGGTAACCAGTCGCTCATCCACATTCAAATCTCCTTCGTATTCGCCTAGGTTGCGCACGTCGTGGCATTTCGCCAGCACGCGCCACACTTCCGGCCCAAGTCCCAATGTGTGAGGGAGAACTTGGAACACGATGTAGCGGTTGCCTGCGCGGTAGCCATGCCAGCGCAGGGCGGAAAGGCTCAGGGCATGCGCGGCGTTGTAGGCGAGGTCGAAGCGGCCTTCCAGCGAAAGGCTAGTGTTGCTGGCATCTTGTAATCGCGCGAGGCCGGAGCGTTTCAGTCCGGCGAATTCCGTCGCGTCCGGCGGTTCGGGCGCAAGCGGTTTGTTCGGGCCGCAGAGGTTATCCAGCGGCGAGCTCATGTTCGTTTCCCATCAACCATACTTTGGGTTGCGCCAGCACTCGTTCTACAAAGGAATTCTTTTGCTTTATCCGTTTTGCCAGTTCCTGCCGGGTGTAGATGGTGGGGTTGATCGTGCGTCCGAGAATGGTTGCTGCCTGTTCCAGTGCGGCATATAGGTCGGAGTATTCCAGCATGTCGCTGATGAGCATGAGGTCGATGTCGCTGTGTGCGGTGTCGCTGCGTTTGGCGACTGAGCCATAGACGAAGGCTGCCTCGATTTGATGGGTGAAAGGCGCGAGTGCCATGCGCAACGGTTCGGCCAGACCTACTGTCTTTTGCACGATGCCGCACAATTCGGCAAAGATGGGCGACTGCGGATTGGCCTGATAATTCTTGCGGTTACCCAGCGGGGTGACCGTCACCAACCCGCTTTCTTCTAGGCGCTTCAACTCGCGCTGAATCGCGCCGGAGCCGCCGCCCGCCAGTGCTATCAATTCCGTGGCAAAGAAACTGCGCTCGGGTTGTCCGAACAGGAAGGCCAGCACGCGTTGCTGCGTGTTGGAGAAAAGCGCATCGGATAAACCAGTGTGCCGTGACGGAGTGGTGGTGTTCATACCCATATTGGGTATCCTACTACCCAAATTGGGTATGTGCAAGGGCGGCGAGGAATCGGCCATGTTCATTTTCCACGCATAAACATCGCATCCAGCTCCGCCAGCGTGACCTGGAACCAAGTCGGTCTCCCGTGGTTGCACTGGTCGGCGCGTTCGGTCTGTTCCATCTCGCGCAGGATGGCGTTCATCTCGGGCAGGCTCAGTTGCTGGTTGGCGCGCACGGCGGAATGGCAGGCGAGGGTGGCGAGCAGTTCGTTGCGGCGTTCGGTGAGGGCGCGGCTTGCGCCGAAGTCGCGCAGTTCGTGCAGCACTTCTTGGGCGGCGGCTTCGGCTTTGGATTGTTTCAGCATCGCGGGCATGGAGCGCACGGCGAGGGTGTTGGTGGAGATGGGGGCGATGTCGAAGCCAAGTTTGAGCAAGGCGTCCTGTTCGTCTTCCACGGTGGCGACATCCAAGGTGTCCGCTGCGAAGGTGACGGGGATGAGCAGCGGTTGTGTCGGCATCT
The DNA here is from genome assembly GCA_963822425.1 of uncultured beta proteobacterium. GTDB lineage: Bacteria > Pseudomonadota > Gammaproteobacteria > Burkholderiales > Gallionellaceae > Sideroxyarcus. The sequence continues at coordinate 269,849 of CAWGHS010000002.1, read as the reverse complement.
GCTGTGCGTCGAAGGCGGTCTTCAATTGTTCGTACACGATGCGTTCGTGTGCCGCGTGCATGTCCACCACGATGAGGCCTTGCTGGTTCTGCGCGAGGATGTAGATGCCGGAGAGTTGGCCGAGGGCGAAACCCAATGGATGGGCTTCCGATTGCGGTGAAGCGGCTTCCTGATCGCGCACGACTGCGGCTTCTTCCCAAAGTTTGTAGGTGGCCTGCGGTTGGGCGGCGGAGAGAGAGATGGACTGTTGCCAAAAATTGGCAGAGCCGTCATTCCCGCGTAGGCGGGAATCCAGTGGTTTAATAAATTCGCTGGATTCCCGCCTACGCGGGAATGACGAATCCGATGAGGCAGTGGACGAATCAGCAATGCCGCTATTCATCGTCGCACTCAACGCATCTTGCAGCGCATGGAACACGAACTGGTGGATGCCCTGGCTTTCGCGGAAGCGCACTTCGCTCTTGGCGGGATGCACGTTCACGTCCACTTGTTCCGGCGGCATGTCTAGGAACAGCACGAAGGCCGGATGGCGCTGGTGGTGCAGGATGTCCTGATAGGCCTGACGCACGGCGTGCATCAGCACCTTGTCGCGCACGAAGCGGCCGTTGACGAAGAAGTATTGCTCGTCGCGCGTGGAGCGCGAATAGGCGGGCAGGGCGGCGATGCCGTAGAGGTGCAGTGCGCCGATCTGGCGTTCTACGGTGACGGCGTGTTGGCCGAATTCGTTTCCGAGGATGGCGGTGATGCGCTGTTGCAGGGTTTGTGCAGGTAACTGCCACACCATGCGCCCGTTGTGTTGCAGCGAAAAAGCCACATCGGGGCGAGACAGCGCGATGCGCTTGAACGTTTCTTCGCACCAGGCGTACTCGGTGCTTTCGCTCTTGAGGAATTTGCGCCGTGCGGGGGTGTTGAAATACAGCTCGCGCATTTCGATGCTGGTGCCGTGTGGATGGGCGGCGGGGGCGGCTTCGCTTTGTGTGCCGTCGATCGCTTCCACTTTCCATGCGTGCGTCGCTTCCGGTGTGCGGCTGGTGAGCGCGACTTGTGCCACGGCGGCCATACTGGCCAGTGCCTCGCCACGGAAGCCCATGCTGGATACGCGCTGCAGGTCGTCCAGTGACGCGATCTTGCTGGTGGCGTGGCGCATCAGCGCCAGCGGCAGTTGTTCCTTGGCGATGCCACCACCGTTGTCGCGCACTCTCGAGAGTTTGATGCCGCCGTTCTCCAGTTGCACAGCGATTTCGGTTGCGCCTGCATCGAGGCTGTTCTCCAGCAGTTCCTTCAGTGCGGAAGCGGGGCGTTCGATCACCTCGCCAGCGGCGATCTGGTTGATGAGGAGGTCGGGGAGGAGTTGGATGGAAGACATGGCGCGGATTATAGCGGATGCGCCACCAAATCTTGAGCGTGAGGGATGTGCGACATCATGTCGCATTCCATTGTCTGAGGATATTTACAATAATGCGCCCCGCAAAATAGTGCCGTCGAGTTGGATGAAAGCGATGAGGCCTTGAGCATTTATTAATCATGGAGAAAACATGAAAGCAATCGTTACAGGTTTCGCAGTTGCAGGTTTGTTGTTCGCAGGAAGTGCAATGGCTGCGGATATGCCAAAAGAAGGTAAAGCAAAGTGTGGCGCTTGCCACGCGGTGGAGAAAAAAGTTGTCGGCCCCGCGTTCAAGGATGTTGCAGCCAAATATGCAGGCAAGGCTGATGCTGAAAAAACATTGATCGCCAACATCACTAAAGGTGGTGCTTTCGGCTGGAAGAACGGCAACATGCCTCCTAAAGGGGCCGGTGCAAAGCCAGAAGAGATCGAATTGATGGCTTAAACCCTCACCGTTCAGGTCAATCCAAATCAAACCATCAGTTTTGGCACTGCTCCCGCGTTGACTTTGATAGTTCGACGACGGTGGCTGCCACCGCCAGTTCCGGTTTGCCCGTCAGCTATAGCAGCACCACACCAACCATCTGCTCGGTCGATAGTGTCACGGGTTCGGTAAGCGCCATTTTCACGGGCAATTGCACGATCGCCGCCAACCAAGCGGGCAGCTCGACCTATCCCGTATATAACGCGGCGACGGCAACTCAGACTATCGTGGTTTCGGCACCGCCGGGGTCTACTGTCCCCGGTGCGCCGAACGCTGTCACGGCCACTGTCGGTGCGATCGCTAACACAGTCAAGGTCAGCATTGGTGGGGTGGTTGCCGGTGGTAATCCCATCAGGCCCTGCTCACCGTGACCTCCAGCCCGGCTGGCATCACAGGCACAGGTGCAGCCTCACCCATCACGGTCACCTGCCCAGCCACTTGCAATGGATATGCTTTCCACCGTGGTCGCCACCAAAACGCGGTTGGCTCGAGTGCGCCTTCTGTTGCGGTCGATGTCATTACCACCTACAAAGTTGTCGAAACTTTTTTCGAACCGGCGACGCAGCCCAATAATTCGATCTTCACCGGAACCTTCACATTCAATTCCACGACCAGCACGGTAACTAATCTGGTGGGCAACCTCACCAATCCATGACCGGTGGTTGCGCCACGATTGCAGGCTGTCCGGGGTAGCTATGGTTCCGTGCCCATGACTTTGGTGCCCCTCAGATATCAACTGTCAGCCATGCCCGCAGCACTGGGCGGGGTAAATGGAATCCTAGTCACTACGTTTGCGTTGCCACAAGCCCCGACTTTTTTCGGCGCGGTTTGGGATCCGGCTGCTGGGGTGGCTGCGGGCGGCGTCGATTCTGGTTTTCCGACTGCAGCCAGCAATCCGGGCAACGCCTACGCCATGATCTTCGTGAATACGACAGACCCGACCGTGCCATTGGTACAGGCTCAAATTGACAAGCTGGCTTATGCCGACTGCGCACCGGGCGGCATGATGGGAGCGGTTTGTATGACGGGCACAACGGTGGCTGGGTATGGTGCTGTTGGTACGATGAGCGGATATCCCTTCACGCAAGTGATCACCGAAATCGCCGATAATGTTGCATAGTCGGTCCGCGCCGCAAAAGCGCTGGTAGGATGTCGAACGTCTTAACCATGCTTGTGTCGATGAATATGTATTTGCGATTCCCCATGTGCCAAAGTTCACCATTGAGTGAGCGATGGCCTGTTGTTCAGTTATCCTGCTCCGGCAATTCCTGCTCGAGGCCATCATCATCTCGGTGGTCGGCTGCTGCATCGGCGTGCTGGTGGGCATCAGCGGTGCACTGCTGGTGAAGTCGTATTAAGCAACACCGCCGTGATCATCTCGTGGATGTCGGCGCTGATCACCTCGGCGTGGCCGCAGAGACGGGCGTGTTCTTCGGTTCTTTATCCCTGTGAGAAAGCTGCGCAGCTCGACCCCATCGAGTCTCTGCGCTATCAGTAACATCTCTTCTATTTATCGCAGCTCGTTCTGAGCTGCGGCATTTTGCCGCGCGGCATCATGTCGCATTCACAATTTAGCCACGCGCGACTACATTTCGTTTCGCCGAAAGGAGGGATAACACGATCTCGAGAGTTTTCTCCAAAGTCAGAATTGCCGCCTTCCTTTCGGCATATCCATACAACACGACGATACGGGAGTCACCATGCTGAAAATTTTGCAGATATATCTGAAGACGAAGTGGGCGTATTCGTTATTGGTGGCACTGATCGGTGCTGTGCTGGCAACCGCTTTGGTGCAGGCCTTGTCTTCTGAACCAACAATTGGATTGGAATTCAACGATTGGCAGCTTGCTTTGATTTATGGCCTCTGCATCGCGGGCGGTGTGTTGATTCCCTTAAGAGGCAAGCAATCCAGTAAAGTCAAAGAAGATAGCGCAAAGAACATTGGTGACAAGGCTGAAGCGCAAGCCAAATAGTCCGTAACAACAATCAGAAGCCCGCTGAAATATCAGTGGGTTTCTTTATTTGAACGAATGGTGCGACATTTTGCCGCGCGACAATATGTCGCATTCCAAAACAATTTCACCCCAACTAATATTCGCGCGCTTTATCTAGGCTACAAACTTACAGGGGAAATAATGCAGAAAAATAAAATATTCGCGCTCAGCGTACTCGCGCTGGCGCTCAATCAAGTTGTGTACGCAGCCGAGGACAATGTGCAGTCGCTGGATCCTGTCGTAGTCTCCGCCACCCGCACCGAAGAGCGTCTGAGCAAGGTTCCTGCCTCTGCAGCAGAGTGACGAAAGATGATTTCGAAGAACAGCAGGCCAACAACGTTGCCGATGTCATGAGAAAATTGCCGAACGTTGATTTCGGCGGCGGCCCGCGTACTAACGGTCAAATTCCTACCATCCGTGGTTATCAGGGAAACAGCATCACTTTGCTTGTCGACTGGCGCGGCGCAACGCCAATTTTGGGCTGGCCTCTCCGCTATTTCTCGATCCGTATTCCCTGTCCCGCGCCGAAGTAGTACGCGGCACATCGTCCTCGCTTTATGGCTCTGGTGGTAATGGTGGTGCGATGGTTTTCACTACCTTGGGGGCAAAAGATTTGCTGGCGCCGGGTCAAAATCTGGGTGGCGGAATCAAGGCGGGATATTCAAGCGGAGATTCCTCTCATCACTATAACGCCCGGGTGTATGGAAAAACAGAGAGCGGACTCGTGGATGCGCTGCTAGCGGTTGGTTACCATGATTCCAATGACATCCGACAAGCTGGCGGAACGACTTTGCAACTCAATTCCGGGCATAGTGACAGCGGTTCCTGTTGAAGGTTGGCCTGCAAGCCAGCGATAAATTGCGCTTCGAGCTTTCACAACAAACTTTTCGCAAACAAAGCTTGCAGCCCAATAACCCGCAGATCGTTTCCACAGGGCAGACCCAGCTCAACCATATCAGTCAGAATGAAACCGTGCTGAAGGCCACGACTACCAATGAACATGGCGAAAAGGAGCTGGATGCGAGGATTTACCGCAGCGCATTGGAGAACCAGAACGATCCGAATACCGCGCTCGCCCAGAAATATAGCAGCAGCAAAATCGATACAACAGGCGGCAGCGTGCAAAACACGACGCGCCTTTCCAGCGACAGTCTGGGCGGGCACCGCCTGACTTATGGTTTGGATACTTATCAGGATAAGCTGAGCTCCCTCACGGGCTCCGTGCCCAATTCGATTATTCCCGATGGCAAAGCGCAGGTTTCTGGTGTCTTGCAAGACGAAATGGCCATTGGTTCCGACTGGCGCCTCACGCCGAGCGCTAGGTATGACAAGTTCAATGCCTCGGCCACTTATGTTGCCGCGCCCGCAGCCAGCTTCAGCCATGTATCACCCAAGCTTGCTCTTGCATGGCAGACAACTTCGCAGTTGAGCTTGTATACCAGTTACGGTCAGGCATACCGGGCGCCTACCGTGACCGAGATGTATACCAACAGTCTGGTGAACGGGGTGGCTCCGACAGCAAACTTCTTTAACTTTGCTCCCAATCCGAGCCTCAAGCCGGAGACCGACACGACTTTTGAAATCGGTGCCAACTATAACAAGGGGCAGGTGTTTGCCGAGGAAGACAGCATGAAACTCAGATTTACGGCGTTTCAATCCAAGGCAAAGGACATGATCAATACGAATGCGGTATATGGTACGTATACGCGAACTGGCTTTGGCGCCGTCCTTCTTGGCCCTGTCGGGTTGATTTTTCAGGCACAGAACGTCAGCAGTGCCACCCGCAAAGGACTGGAATTGGAAGGCGGCTACAACCTGAATTTGTGGCAGGTCAAGGCGAACTACAGCAAGCTGCGCGTGACGGACGATGCGACCGGAAACAACCTGTTTGCGACGCCGGACAAGCTGGCAACCCAAGTGCGTTATGCGGTTCCCGCGACTGACATGTCGGTGATGTGGGATGCTACCGCAGTGGCGGCACAGGATTACGACTCGACCGTCGCACGCCGTCGCAATGGCTACACAGTGCACGATCTGTATATGTCTTGGGTGCCAAACCCGAAGATCAAGGTCGATTTCGGCATAGGCAACCTGTTGGATAAAAAGTACATGGTCTATCAGTCAAGCAACGCGCTTGCTTCTACGACTTACGAAATGGGCAGGAACTATAAGGCCACCCTGTCGGCAACATTCTAAGAATGTTTTAGTGATGACAAGGGAGCTGATCGGCTCCCTTGTTCATTCCGGATATTTATTACCGACATTCCATGCAGGAGGAACCATGAAAAAATTACTGTTGGTGTTGGTGCTGGCGATTCCATTTCAGATGGCCAGTGCGGCGACGCAGAAGATCGCATTGAAATTCTCGGCCACGGTTGGTGCTGAGAAATTCGAATGCGGAAAAAGCTATGACGGCATCGGCGTCACCAAGTCGCGCATCACGCCGTCTGACTTTCGTTTCTATGTGACTGGTGTCGAGTTGATTGATCGGAAGGGAAAGGCCGTTACGGTCGAGCTGGAGCAGGATGGCATCTGGCAATATCGGGATCTTGCCCTGCTGGATTTCGAGGATGGTAGCGGACCTTGCCGCAACGGCAACAGCGGTTTGCACGATCAGGTGACGGGTACGGTGCCCAAAGGGAAATATCGCGGTGTACGTTTTACTCTAGGCGTACCGTTCGAGCTCAACCACGGCGATCCGACCATCGCCCCGTCTCCGCTCAATATCAGCGGCATGTTCTGGGTGTGGCAGTCCGGCTACAAGTTCGTGAAGATCGACATGGCGAGCAGCGGCTTGCCGCAAGCTGTCGATGCGGAACCCAATGTGTCGATGAAAGAAAAAGTCGCCGCCATGGAAAAGATTGCGGCGATGAAAAGAGAAAGCGCGGCATCCGCTCCTGCTACCACCATGAAGAAACAGCCCCGTGCCGCAGGCTTCTCGGTGCATCTCGGTAGCACGGCTTGTGCTTCGTCTTCACTTACGACAGCGCCGGGCGAATGCCGTAATCCCAATCGCCTGACTATCACTTTCGACAACTTCGACACTGGCAAAAATGTCGTTGTGGCTGATATGGCGAGTTTGCTGCGTGACGCCAATGTTGATGTGAACGCGGCAGATACCGCGCCGGGTTGCATGTCTGCGACTAACGACGCCGATTGCCCTCCTGTTTTTTCGGCATTCGGTCTGCCATTCAATGAGCAGCCTGCCGTGGAGCAACGTTTTTTCAGAATGAGATAAGGCTATGAAAATCAAATCGGCATCACAGGGTATCGTACTTGCTGTTGTTTGTTTGCTGCTGATCGGTGCCGGAGGATCGACGGCATATCGCTGGAACAAGCCAGCCTGGGTGCCCGATCCTGTCGTGCCCAAAGACAACCCGATGAGCGAGGCCAAAGTCGAATTGGGTCGCCACCTGTTCTATGACAAGCGACTGTCGTTGAACAACACCATGGCCTGTGCCACATGTCACCAGCAAGCCAAAGCCTTTACTGATGGCAAGCCGCTATCGCCCGGCGTCAACGGAGTCGATGGGGTGCGCAGTGCCATGATGCTGGCCAACGTGGCTTACCTGCCGGTGCTCACCTGGGGCAATCCGAACCAGAAGTTGTTGGAGAAGCAGATGCTGGTGCCTATCTTCGGCAACAACCCCATCGAGCTCGGCATGGAAGACAAGGAGAAAGAGCTGTTCGCGCGCCTGAACGCGGATGCGAAGTATCGAACCTTGTTCAAGCAGGCCTTCCCGGAAGAGAAAGGCGCGATCAACCTTGCCACCCTCACCAAGGCCATCGCCTGTTTCGAGCGCAGCCTGCTCTCGTTCAATTCGCCCTATGAACGTTATAAATACGGCAAGCAACCGCAAGCTATTTCCGACGCAGCTAAACGTGGTGAGTCATTGTTCTTTGGTGAAGAGCTGGAGTGTTCGCACTGCCACGGAGGTTTCAATTTTACCGACAACATTCAGCATACGCGTCTGCCGTACCCTGAAGTGGGCTTCCACAACACCGGTATGTACAACGTAGACGGCAAAGGTGCTTACCGCGCGGACAATCACGGTATCCGAGAGGTGACTGGTGAGGCGGCGGACGAAGGCAAGTTCCGCACCGCCACCCTGCGCAATATTGCCGTGACTGCTCCGTATATGCATGATGGCTCACTGTCCACTTTGCGGGATGTAATTCGCAAACATTACGCGGTAAAAGGTAAAGCCGTGACCGACGGTCAACCGCCCAGTCCGCTGCGCGATTCCTTTATTGAGGGTTTCAAAATCAGCGATGCGGAAGTGGATGACCTGGTGGCGTTTCTGGAAACATTAACGGACAGCGATTTTCTGAGCAATCCAAAACATTCAGATCCCTTCGCCAAGGCGGCGGATTAGATCATATCTGCAAAACTAACAATCTAGGCTGGTGCGACAATTTGTCACATTCCCGCAATTGCTAGAGGGAATTAATATCTCCCCAGTTGTACTCAAAAAATTCTCAGGGGGAAAGATGCAAAGCAAAAATATATTCGCGCTCAGCGTGCTCGCGCTGGCGTTCAATCATGCTGTGTATGCAGCCGAAAATGAAAAGACATTGGACGAGGTGGTTGTGAGCGGCTCTCGTTCGGCGGAAAAGCTGTCTAAGACTCCAATGTCAATCGGTAAGGTTGGCAGCAAAGAGTTGAAGCGTGATAAACCGAAAAACATAGGTGAGGTGATTAACCGCATTGCAGGAGTGAGTTGGAATGACTTGGGTAATGAGCAACACAGTATGGGTATTCGCCAGCCGAATAATACGAATGCAGTCTATCAATATTTAGAGGATGGGATCCCGATTCGCCCGTTGGGAGTGTTCAACCACAATTCACTCAATGAAATGAATTTGGCTGGCTCGGGAGAAGTGGAGGTCGTGAAGGGGGCGGCATCTTCGCTGTATGGTAGTAATGCAGTGGGTGGTGCGATCAACTTTCTGACCGCCCGTCCTTCGCTCACACCTTACGCAAGCGTTGGTGTGCGGCATGACAATACAGCCGGTTTCTTCCGTGTGGATACGGCTGGAAGCAACACCTGGGGCGATGTTGGGGTGAGATTCTCGCACTACAGCTCGCGTCGTTCGACTAACAATTGGCAAGAATATAGTCGCGGGGAAAAAGATTCCTTTACGTTGCGTGGCGATTATGTGTTGGGGGCGAGTTCGTTGTTACATGCCACACTGACCTATAACAATATGGACAGTGCAATGACAGGCAGCGTATTTGAAAATGATTATCACGCCCGGCCCGGCTTTAGTCTGAATACGTTCACCTACAGAAAAGATAAAACAACCCGTGAGAGCATAGTGTGGGAAGGAGAGACTCTGCCTAATGGACAGACCACCGTGACGTTGTTCGGGCGTCAAAACGATCACGGACAGTTGCCTAGTTATACGATCACGGGTTGCGCTGGTTCGACGTGCAGAGGAACCGAGAATAATAACCACGTTAGTTCCGTCGGTGTGGACGTGAAGCATCAGCAGGATTTTGAGTTTCTTACTTCGCGTTTGGTGGCGGGAATTTATATCGACAGAAGCAACAACGGGTATTGGAGCAACAACCTTGCGATCACGCGAGATCTAGCAACAGGGCGCTATGTCAGCTACGTGGCATCAGCCTTGCAAACTGGGGTGCGTAATTATCAGGCTGACATCAACAATACGGCGCTATTTGCACAATATGAGATTTCACCTCTGGAGGAATTGCGGGTGGTGGCTGGGGGGCGTTCCGACTCGATCTCGTATAAATTCACTAACAATCTGACGCCCGGAGCGAACTATGGTGCACCGAACGAGACTCGCAGTTTCTCGCATTTCAGCCCCAAGCTAGGCGCCACTTATGCATTGACCCAACAATCCAGTATCTATACCAATATCAGTCAAGGATTTACACCGCCAGAGGTATCTCAACTCTACAGCATATCGGCGATTCCTGACCTCACGGCGGCGACATACAACAATTATGAGTTGGGCGCGCGCATCGCTTTCCTAGAGGGCGCTCTGAAATTGGATTCGGCGATCTATAGATTGGATGGGCACGATACGATCCTGAATTACACGGTAGCGCCCGGAAATAGTGTTAACAAAAACGCTGGGCGCACGCGTAGTCAAGGTCTCGAGCTGGGGCTGAATTGGTCAGGCGAGCGATTCGATGCACGCTTTGGAACGAGCATCTCCTCGCATCGGTTTCAGCAATATAAAGTCTCGACCACCTTGGATTACAGTGGCAAGGAAATGCCCGCAGCACCAAGCAACATCACTACTGCAGAAATTGGCTACAAACCTATTGAAGGTTCACGCATTGCTTTAGAGCTGGTGCAGCAAGGCGCATATTGGATGAACAACGCGAATACCGTGCGCTATGACGGTCATCGCTTGCTCAACTTGCGCGGTAGTTATGCTTTTGCCGGAGGGTGGGAGGCTTGGTTGCAAGGACGGAATCTAACTAACAGACGCTATTCCGATTCGGCATCGAGCTCTTATTCCGGTACAGGTGTTTACACGGCCAATACGCAGAATCAGTACACCGTGGGTGCTCCGCGTAGCCTGATGGTCGGGTTGACCTATACCTTCGACGGTAAATAACTATCATGACGACGAACCAACAAATGGCGACGGAAGAGTCGCGCAAAGTGGGCGCACGGTTGAATGGTTGGCTGTTTCGCTATCACCGCTGGTTCGGCGTGGTGGCGTGCGTGGCGATGATTTTGTGGGGATTAAGCGGGGTGATGCACCCCATCATGTCGCGCATCAATCCCACGCCGGTCAACATGCAGCCGCCGCCGGCCATTCCCGCACTGCATGGCGCGCTGTCTCCGGCCACAGTCCTGTCCCGTGCCGGGATAAGCGAAGTCGCGGGCTTGCGTATGATGGCTTGGAACGATGTCACTTATTATCAGGTGAGCGTCGCAGGTCAGGCGCAGCGGCGTTACTTCGAGGTCGATTCCGGTACTGAATTGGCTGATGGTGATGTGCGCTATGCTGAATATCTGGCACGTCATTTCACCGGTGATACGCAGAGCAGATTGCGCGGTGTGTCGCTGGTCACGCGATTCAGCGACGACTATCTCGACATTAACCGCTTGCTGCCAGTGTATCGCGTGGACCTTGAGCGGGACGATGGATTGCATGCTTATGTCGAAACCAATCCGCCGCGCGTGTCTGCGCTGGTGGATGATCGGAAAATATTGTTGGCTTCGCTGTTCCGTTTCATGCATAACTGGGAGTTCATGCGCGATACCAATGCACTGCGTATAACAATCATCAGTGCGTTTCTTGCGGTGGCGTTGTTGAGCGCGCTCTCCGGTATTTGGATGTATGGCTTCATGTGGAAACGCGGCACGCTGAAAGCACAGCATCTGCCGATGCGGCGTTGGCATCGCACGGTCGGCATCCTGGTCTCGTTGAGCGCGTTGCTGTTCGTGGTCAGCGCCGAGTGGCATTTGCTTGGAAGCAGACCCAGAACGATACAACCCTTGATGGAGAGCTATATCCCGGTAAGCCAGCTCGGGTTGCCGGACAGTGTGCGACATGGCGCTTGGGGCAAGGTCGATCTGGTGCAAGCCGGGGAGCGGGGCGCATACCAGCTGTTGCTGGCACAACAAAGAACTGCGACGCCAGCAACCTCAGGCGAGCATGATCACAGCGCCAAGCCGCAAGCGAATTTAGCGGCCACGTCGGCGGTCTATGTGGACAGTGAGAATGGAGCGGTGTTGGAGGATGCGCTACGTGCCCGTGCCATTCGCCTTGCGGCTCATTTCAGCGACTTGCCCGACGAGCAAGTCGCTCGGGTCGTGCCGATCACCAAGTTTGAAGGGGAATATGGTTTCCTGAATAAGCGGCTGCCGGTGTGGCGCGTGGAGTATGGCACGCCGGATCACCTGACTTATTACGTCGAACCTGCAACGGGTGCATTGGCGAGTGTCGTGCGCGATGCGGATCGTGCCGAGGGGTGGAGCTTCTCTTACTTGCACAAATATCACTGGCTGGATTTTGCCGGGAAGGATGTGCGCGATTTTGTGATGGCCTTGTTCGGTTTGGGTAACCTGACAATCGCAGTGCTGGGGTTATGGCTGTTTACCCGGCGCTACAACAAACTATCGCGTAACGTTTAAGTTGTCGGGAGGGTTTGTGCGGACAGAGTTGGTTTCTTGGGAAGGGCACTGGTAGGATGGCGACCTCCGCGATCTTGATGCCGTTCATGGCTATGCATTCCCCATTCTTAACCCCGCCGGGAAATTCGCCACTACGAGAACGATTCTCTGTCGTGGGTATCGTCGTCCTGCTGCACCTGACGGTTTTCGTCGCGTACTTCTTACAGCCGGAAGTACCGACGGTGATAGTCAACGAGATGTCGGTGTCCTTTGCCAATATGCGGATGCAGCAAGCCGATGCTATGCCGCAACCGAAACCCGAATCGAAACCGCGCGAGGCCGAGCCCATCCCGTCCGATGAGCCTGCGGTAAAAGAGACGCCCCCTGTAGTGCAGACTGCCACGCCGCCTTCCCCGGTGGTGCTGGATACAGAGCCGGATTACAAGGCAGATTATCTGAACAATCCGCGTCCGCCTTACCCTATGGTGGCGCGCCGTATGGGGTATCACGGTAAAGTAGTGCTGGATGTCGAAGTGCTGGCGGAAGGTAAGGCGGGGGATGTTAAGTTGCACCAGAGCAGCGGCTATGACATTTTGGATGCTGCTGCATTGCAGACGGTAAAGACTTGGCGCTTTACTCCGGCACGCCGTTTTGGCCAAGCCGTCACCCAACGTTTTTTGGTTCCAATCAAATTTTCCTTAGAGGATAACGCTGCATGAGCAATCTGTTCTCCATCAACTCCCCCATCGTCTATGCGACGCTGATCCTGCTGATCGTGCTATCCATCGCGACCTGGTCTATTGCGATGTTCAAGTTCTGGAAACAGTGGCAGTCGAAAAAATACGACCGCGAATTCATCGACCGATTCTGGTCAGTGCGCGAGTGGAGCGAAGCGGAGAAAGTGGCGCAAGAGAGCCAAGGCGACATCGCGCGCTTGGCACAAGCGGGCTTCGCAGAACTGAAGGCATTGAGCCAGGTGCAGCAGGATCTGAAACATCTGGGTGCGCCGCAGGAGGTGCTGGAGCGGCAATTACGCCAAGCTTTGCAGAACATCCAGCGTTATCACGAGCGCGGTCTGGCGGAACTCGCCACCATCGGTTCCACTGCGCCGTTCGTCGGCTTGTTCGGCACGGTGTGGGGCATCATGCATGCGTTACAGGATATCGGTAAAAGCGGCTCTGCTTCTCTGGATGTGGTGGCTGGCCCCATCGGTGAGGCACTCATCGCCACGGCTATCGGTATCGCCACGGCATTGCCTGCGGTGTTGTTCTACAACTTCTTCTTGCGCAGGTTGAAGGTGCATGTGACCGATCTGGAGAATTTCGCGCACGACTTTATGCGCTTGGCGCAGAAACACGATTTCAAGCTGTGAGAAAAACCTGTCATGGCTAGTAGTTCCATCAGGTCTGAATCCAGCTATAAGAACAACTCCTCGCGTAGCGAGGGCAAACTAAAACTGCATTTAGATAAAACCACTGGATTCCGGCCTGCACCGGAATGACGGCTGAGAGCGAGAGGTAAATATGGCATTCGGTAATTCTTCGCAGGAAAGCGGCAGCATGATGAGCGAGATCAACGTCACGCCGCTGGTGGATGTGATGCTGGTGTTGTTGGTGGTGTTCATCATCACTGCGCCCTTGCTGGCACCGCAGGCGCTCAAGATCAATCTGCCCAAGACCGAATCCGTCGCTCACGATGACAAGTTGCAAAAAGTGAGTTTGGCGATCGATGCACATGGTGGCGTCTCTCTTGAAAACTCCCATCTAAGCGATGAAGGGCTGGCGAATATGTTGAAGACGCGTGCTGCCGATCCGCAATTCCAATTGCAGATACAGGCGGATGAAGCTGTGAATTATGGACGTGTGGCACAGGTGATGGCCATCGCGCAAAAAGCTGGGGTAAGCAAGCTTTCATTCTTGACGATAACGGGCAAGTGAGTGCAGAGTCGTGCTTGTGGCAATGATAGATGGGCGTAGTAAGCTATTTCAGTAGTTTCAATCCAACACCAGAGGAGATCACCATGAACCGCAGAGAATTATTACTGGGTGCCGCTGCAATGGCAGCCACCGCCGTCAGCAGCAAAGCTTTTGCCGCAGAACATGAGCATAACCATACGAGCGCGGGTGAGGTGCATGATCATAAATCCACTCGCAATGAGAAGTTGATCGCTGCTGCATCTGATTGTGTGCTGAAGGCCAATGAGTGCCTGCAGCACTGTATCGTGGCGATGGGGCAAGGTGAAAAGGATCTGGCGGCCTGCGCCAAATCGTCTAGCCAAGTTGCCACCATATGCACCGCGCTACAACAATTGGCTTCGGCGGAATCCAAGTATCTGCCACATCTGGCCAAGGTGGCGATGGAGATATGCAAGGACTGCGAGGAAGAATGCAAAAAAACCGAGAAGCATCCAGAGTGCAAAGCATGCAAGGAGGCTTGTGCCGCCTGTTACGAGGAATGCAAGAAAATCGCGGCCTGAGCTGTGTTTGGTGGTGAGTAAAAAGGCACGCTTAGCGTGCCTTTTTTGTTCAGGTATGCACATAGCTCTGCGGTTGTGCAAAAAGCTCGTATATAATCCGCCGCTAAATAAACAGCGCCCGGTTCACCGGGCGTTTTGCAAATGGCGCATTCATCAGGAGGGCTTTATGCGTATAGGGATTCCTGCAGAGACTCACGCAGGCGAGACACGGGTCTCAGCGACACCGGAAACGGTGAAGAAGATGCTGGCGGCAGGTCATCAAGTGTCAGTACAAACCGGGGCGGGGGCGGGGGCGAGTATTCCCGATGCCGAATTCCAGGCTGCCGGAGCGAAACTGGTCGGTGCCGCAGATATCTATGCGCAGTCCGAGATCGTGCTCAAGGTGAAGGCGCCTAGTGCCGACGAACTTTCTCAGTTGAATAAAGGTACCGTGCTGATCGGCTTGTTGTCGCCGCACCAAGCCGATCTGGTCGCAGCCTATGCCAAACAAGGTGTCGCCGCTTTCGCGATGGAAAGATTGCCGCGTACTTCGCGTGCGCAAGCCATGGATGTGCTGTCCTCGCAAGCCAACATCGCGGGATACAAGGCGGTGATCGTGGCGGCCACTCTGTACAAACGCTTCTTCCCGATGTTGATGACGGCTGCCGGAACGGTCAAGGCGGCGCGCGTGGTGATCCTCGGTGTGGGCGTGGCGGGCTTGCAGGCCATCGCGACAGCCAAACGTCTGGGCGCGGTGATCGAGGCGTCCGATGTGCGTCCGGCAGTGAAAGAGCAAGTGGAGTCGCTGGGGGCGAAATTCATCGATGTGCCGTATGAGACCGACGAAGAGCGCGCAGCCGCGCAGGGTGTTGGCGGTTATGCCAAGCCGATGCCGCAAAGCTGGATGGACCGCCAAAAGGCCGAAGTCGCCAAGCGCGTGGCACAGGCTGATGTGGTCATCACCACCGCACTGATTCCCGGCCGTCCTGCGCCCGTGCTGGTGACGGAAGAGATGGTCAAATCCATGAAGCCTGGTTCGGTGATCGTGGACTTGGCGGCGGAGGCGGGCGGCAATTGCCCGCTGACCGAGCTGAACAAGACCGTGGTCAAACATGGTGTGACGCTGGTGGGCGATCCCAATCTGGCGGGTTCTGTGGCAGCGGATGCGTCGGCGTTGTATGCACGCAACCTGCTCAACTTCCTCAATCTGTTGTGCGACCCCAAGAATGGCGGCGCCATCAATATCAACCGTGAAGACGACATCATCGCCGGTTCGCTGATCGCGATCGATGGTGCCGTCGTCACTAAATAAGGAGCGTGAAATGAGCGGAGTCGATCCTTTTATCCTTAACCTCACTGTGTTCGTACTGGCGATCTTCGTCGGTTACCACGTGGTGTGGAACGTCACCCCCGCGTTGCATACGCCACTGATGGCGGTGACCAACGCCATCTCCGGCATCATCATCGTCGGTGCCATGTTGGCAGCGGGCCCAAAAGAGCTGGATGCCGGAACCGTGATGGGGCTGATCGCCGTGACTTTAGCCGCGATCAATGTGTTCGGTGGTTTTCTGGTGACTCAGCGCATGCTGGATATGTTCAAGAAAAAGGGTAAGTAAATGTCGGCTAATACTGTTGCACTCGCCTATCTCGTTGCCGCCGTCCTCTTCATCCTGACTTTGAAGGGACTGAGTTCTCCGATCACTGCCCGCCGTGGCAATCTGTTCGGCATGATCGGCATGGCCATCGCTGTGTTGACCACGCTGAGCGTGACGCATAACGTCGCTTACATCCTGCTCGCCATTCTCGTCGGCGGTAACATCGGCTGGTTCGTTGCCAGAAGTATCCAGATGACAGCGATGCCGGAGCTGGTGGCGGCGATGCACTCGCTGGTCGGTCTGGCGGCAGTGTTGATCGCCATGTCGGCTTTCAATAATCCGGTGGCCTACGGCATCGCCAGAGCAGGGGAGGCGTTGCATGCGTCTAACCGCATCGAGCTGTTCATCGGCACCTTCGTTGGTGCGATCACCTTTACCGGTTCCATCATTGCGTTCGGTAAACTATCCGGCAAGCTCGGCAGCAAGCCATTGCGCTTTGCCGGACAGCACTGGCTTAACCTGCTGCTGGGCGTGGTGATAATCGTGTTTGGTGTGATCTTCTATTTCGTGCCGGGCTGGACACCGTTCCTCATTATGACCGCCATCGCTTTGTTGCTGGGCGTGTTGCTCATCATGCCGATCGGCGGTGCCGATATGCCGGTGGTGGTGTCGATGTTGAACTCCTATTCCGGTTGGGCGGCGGCAGGTATCGGCTTCACTCTGAACAACAACATGCTCATCATCGCGGGTTCGCTGGTGGGTAGCTCGGGTGCGATCCTGTCCTACATCATGTGCAAGGCGATGAACCGCGCTTTTCTCAATGTGATCCTCGGCGGCTTCGGCGGTGCTGAAGGCGCGGTGGTGGAAGACGGCGGTGTGCAGAGAACCTATCGTAGCGGTAGCGCGGATGATGCCGCCTTCCTGATGGGTAATGCGGATTCGGTCATCATCGTGCCCGGCTATGGTTTGGCGGTGGCACGCGCGCAACACGCGATCAACGAGATGTCCAAGCTGTTGACGGAAAAAGGGATCAAAGTGCGTTACGCCATCCATCCTGTGGCGGGCCGTATGCCGGGGCACATGAACGTCTTGTTGGCTGAGGCCGAAGTGCCTTACGACCAAGTGGTGGAGATGGATGAGATCAACAACGAGTTCGCCGATACCGACGTGGTGCTGGTGATCGGTGCCAACGATGTGGTCAATCCCGCAGCCAAGACCGACCCCAACAGTCCGATCTTTGGCATGCCTATTCTGGAAGCGCACAAGGCGCGTACCGTGCTGGTGGTGAAACGCAGTATGGCGACTGGTTATGCCGGTCTCGACAACGACCTGTTCTATCTCGACAAGACCATGATGGTGTTTGGCGATGCGAAGAAGGTCGTGGAAGATGTGATCAAAGCGCTTGGCTAAACACCTAAGGGGGAACCCGATGTTCGGCTATGACCGTACTGCGGTGCAACGTGTCATCGTGCTTGGTGCGGTCTATTTCTTTGCAGCCAAATTTGGCTTAGCACTGGGACTGATACACAACACAGTCACTTTGTTCTGGCCGCCTTCCGGCATCGCGCTCGCCGCACTGCTGGTTTACGGCTGGCGTATTTTTCCGGGCATCATCGTCGGCGCATTCCTAGCCAATTTGTCGACTGGGATGCCTCTCCTGAGCGTCGTTGGCATCTCCTGTGGCAATCTGTTGGAAGCGTTGTGCGGCTATTACCTGTTGCGTCACCAGTGCAAGTTTGATGAACGCTTGGGGGCGCTGCGCGATATCGGCCTGCTATTTATATTTGGCGCGATGCTTAGCCCTCTGGTCGCTGCCATCAATGGCGCTTTCTGGGTCAAGCTGGCGATTGACGGCTCTTGGGCCGATTACCTGCACACCGCACAATATTGGTGGATGGGCGATGCTTTGGGTATTGCCTTATTCACCCCGGCCATTTTGGGTTGGTTGCGCGGCGCATCGCTCGAATGGACGCAGGAGCGCATACGCCGTGGATTGTTGATTGCAGTCGTGCTGCTCATGGCCTGCGCGATATTGTTGATCGATCTGCCGAATCAATTGCTGGCATTAGGTCTGTTCTTCCCGCTGTTGATCTGGATCGCCCTCAATTTCAATCTGCGCTGTGTTAGCGTCGCCTTGATTATGATCTTCCTCAGTTCAATCTTGGGGTTGCTGGCGCTACCTGATCTGCAGGGCGTAGATATGGATGCGCTGGTCAACTATGTGTGGTTGTATAACCTGTTGTTCGGGCTGACTGCGCTTAGTGTGGCGGTGTTGAACATGCAACGTAACCGGGGTGAGCAAGCGGTGCTGGACAGTAAAGCCAGTTTGCGTGCCATGTTGGATAACATCCCCTACCTAGCTTGGTTAAAGGACAAGGAAGGGCGCTTCATTGCAATCAATCAGGCATTCCTTAAGACAACGGGGCGTGCCGACATGCAAGAGGTCCTGGGTAAAACGGATTACGATCTGTGGCCCAAGGAGTTGGCCTCAAAATATCGCTCTGACGATTTTGAGGTCATTCAATCACGACGCCAGAAACTGGTCGAAGAGCCTTCGTTTGACAACGGGCGTGAGCATTGGGTGGAGACCTTTAAGACGCCCATCTTGGGTAAGGACGGGGAGTTGATCGGGACGACGGGATTTGCCCGCGACATCAGTCAGCGCAGACAGGAAGAATCAACCTTACGTTTGGCCGCCCGCGTATTTGAAAGCAGCGGGGAGGCTATCGTCATCACCGATGCGCAGGCCAATATCGTGTCGGTCAATCACGCCTTCGTGGAGATGAGCGGCTACACTTCCAAGGAAATGCAGGGCAAGAATCCGCGCATCCTTTCCTCGGGTAGGCATAGTGCCGATTTCTATCGCGATATGTGGGATGCCCTCAACAGCCATGGTTATTGGCAGGGGGAGATATGGGACAAACATAAGGATGGGCGAGTCTATCCGAAATGGATGTCGATCACGGCGGTACGCGATGAAGAGGGGCAGGTGGTGAACTATGTCTCCATTGCACGCGACACCACCGAGCAGACGGAAGCGGAACGCAACATCCATTTCCTTGCGTACTACGACGTGCTGACCGGCCTTCCAAACCGGACGTTGTTGCGCGACCGTTTGGGGCAGATGATCTCTGTCGCGCACCGTGACAAACAACAATTCGCACTCCTGTTCCTTGATCTGGATCGCTTCAAATACATCAACGACTCGATGGGACACTCGGTCGGTGATCGCTTGTTGCAATCGGTGGCCTTGCGTATACAGGAGTGTGTGCGCGAAGGAGATACCGTAGCGCGCCTCGGCGGTGATGAGTTCGTCGTGTTGTTGCGCGATGCCGGGGACGAGGCGGCCGCAGTCGTGTCGAAGAAGTTACTGGTCAGTTTAGCTACCCCGTATGACCTGGATGGGCAGGTCATTGCCACTCAGGCGAGCATCGGCATCAGCCTCTATCCCGATCATGCGCATGATGCGGATTCTCTGATCAAGAATGCGGATATGGCGATGTATCGAGCCAAGGATGAGGGGCGTAACAATTATCAATTCTTTGCGACAGAAATGAATTTCCATGTCGATCTGTTGTTCTCCATGGAGAAAGATCTGCGTCTGGCCTTGGAGCGCGGGGAGTTCTTCCTGCAATATCAGCCACAAGCGGATCTGGCGAGCGGACAATTGATCGGTGTCGAAGCGTTGATCCGCTGGAAGCATCCAGAGAAGGGATTGGTCTCACCCGTTGAATTCATCTCGGTCGCAGAAGAAACCGGGCAGATCATCAGTATCGGCGAATGGGTGTTGCGCACTGCGTGTGCGCAAATGGCACAGTGGCGCAAGGCGGGATATCCTGAGTTGACAATGGCGGTCAATCTATCGATGCGTCAATTGCGCCAACCCACGCTGGGCGAATTGGTCAAGGAGGTGTTGAAGGACACCGGGCTGGAGGCGCGTTATCTGGAGCTGGAGATCACCGAGGGCATCATGATGGGGGACAACCGTGCGGCGATGCGCTTTCTCAACGAGATGCACGAGTGTGGCGTGCAACTGTCCATCGATGACTTTGGTACCGGTTTCTCCAGTTTGAATTATCTGAAGAAGCTGCCGGTGAATAAACTCAAGATCGACCAATCCTTTGTGCGTGATATCGAGAGCGACGAAAGCGATGCGGCCATCATCCGTTCCATCATCAGCTTGGGCCATCGTTTGAATCTGCGCGTGATCGCGGAGGGCGTGGAAACACAGGAGCAACTGGATTTTCTGCGCATCCGCGGTTGTGACGAGATACAGGGTTACTTCTATGCGCGCCCTTTGTTGGCAGAAGATATCATCGAATTCATCAAGAACCCGCCGCGACTGGGATAGCATTCTGTTGCCAGTAGCGAGCGTGACGGGTGCGATAACGTTCTAATTTGAATTCCTGAGCGTCCATCACGATACCCACTGCGCCATCTTTGTCCGAGCGTAGCGTTTCGCTACCTACGGCGCGATAGCGTTCCACGATCTCTTCTTTGGGATGGCCGAAGCGGTTGAGATAACCGGACGTGAACATCGCGTAGCGCGGATGCACGGCATCCACGAACGCCTGCGAAGACGAGGTCTTGCTGCCATGGTGTGGCACGACCAATAGGGTGGCTGGCAGCTCGTTTGGATGGTGTTTCAGCAAGCGGGATTCGGACAATCTTTCGATATCGGCAGTGAGCAATACACTGTGCTGTCCGGTGCTGATGCGTAACACGCAACTGCGTTCATTGTCATGCTCGAAAACCTTGGTAGTGCCTGTCTCGGCAGGATGCAATATCTCGAAACGTACTCCATCCCATTCCCATGTCTTGCCGTCAGTACATTGCTCGGTGGTGTTGGCGAGGCGCAATCTGGGGTGTGAGTCCGGGAATGAAGAGAGGACTTTCTTCACGCTGATTCCCTGTAATACAGACTCCGTACCGCCGATGTGGTCGATGTCGTCATGCGTCAGCACGAGCGTATCCAATTGTGTGATCCCCATACCACGCAAGGCAGGCAGCAGAATACGGTTGCCGCTGTCGGATTCACCCGAAAAATCGGGGCCGGTGTCATAGAGCAAAGCATGGTCGTGTGTCTGTACCATGACTGACAAACCTTGCCCGACATCGAATATGAGTAGCCGTGCACTACCTGCGGCAGGGGCTTCTGGAGCGACTAAGAACATGGGGAGCAGCCAAATGCTGCCTAGCCAGCGTAGTGGGAAGCCGTGCGGTGCCAGCATCCAGAGCGCACCGCCAACGCCGACGACGATGGTCCAGACCGGTGGTGCATGCTGTATCCATACGGCATAGGGCAAGGTATCCAGAAGATTGAGCAGGAACATGCACAAGCGCATTGCTTCATGTGCGACATACAGCATCCATTCGAATGCGGGCAGCGTGCCAAGCAGCGTGAGCGGAACCACCACGAAACTAACCAGCGGGATGGCGAAGGCATTGGCGATGGGCGACACCAGCGAGAGCTGTTGGAACAGTGCCAGTAACGGAGGTATCAGGCCGATGATCATCGCCCATTGCACCTTGCCGTATTCCGCGAAGCCAATGTGCTTTGTGCAAGCGGTTCGCGGTCACGTAGAAGATTAAAGCGACAGCACCGAACGACAACCAGAATCCCGCTGACAATACGGCCCACGGGTCGGCGAGCAAGACCACCATGAGTGCCGTCGCCAATAGTTGGGAGGGGGAGATGTTGCGCGACAG
Organism: uncultured beta proteobacterium; assembly: GCA_963822425.1. Lineage (GTDB taxonomy): Bacteria > Pseudomonadota > Gammaproteobacteria > Burkholderiales > Gallionellaceae > Sideroxyarcus. The sequence goes on along the minus strand of CAWGHS010000002.1, from coordinate 248,123 downwards.
CAACAGCATCACGGCAAAGGTCGCCAGCATGTACAAGGTGCGCTGTGCCGGGATCTCGAAGCCGGATAGCAGTGTGTAGAACAGAGCCGCTCCCAGTCCGACGATGGCAGCCGCCTTGCGCGCGGGGAAGTGTAGCGTGAGCCAGATGCTGCGCCGCCATAGGCCGTAAGTGAGGGCAAAGGCGAGGCTGGCGAGCAGCGTGATATGCAAGCCGGAGATACTCATCAGATGATTGACGCCGGTGCGCGTGAATACCTGCCACTCCGCTTGCGAGATGCTGGACTGGTCGCCGATCGCCAATGCAGTCAGGATGCCGACATAGGGAGCATCCCCTAAGGTCTTTTGAAAATGAGTGCGCACCGTTTCGCGTAGGCGTTGCACGAGATAGGCAGGACTGGAGGTTTGTTCAGACAGTATCTGATTGTCACCTTTTTCGTACACATAGCCGATGGCGCGGATGTTGCGCTCCAAGGCCCATGCTTCGAAATCGAAATTGTAGGGATTACTGGTGCCGTGTGGTTGTTTCAGGCGCACGCTGAGTTTCCAGCGTTCACCTGCGCTCACTTCAAGCGGGTCGTTCCCTTCACCATCGTAAGTGGCAAGTTGGATATGGTGCGGTACATGTGCATCCGGCGTTTCCACGCTTTCCACATCGAAAGTGAAGCGCAAGCCGCGTTCGTGTATGCGCGGCATCTCCGCGACGATGCCCGTGATGACGATATTCTGTCCTTGCCATTCATCCGGTAGCGTGTCGCTAAGGCGCGTTTGTGCGACCCATGTGGCATAGCTATAGCCAAGCAATACGGCGCACAGCAAGATCAATGTGCGCCGGGCGAAGGTCAGCACGGTGGCGTTCGCGCGTGGTAGCAAAAGCACGAGTGCGAGTAGTGGCCAGTAAGCGGGGAGTTCGGGCAGTGCGGCCTGCTGTTGCAGATACCACACGCCGAGGGTGAAAAAGAGCGCGAAAGAAACCATGGTGCATAGCGTACCGCAAAAACATAGAATCCACTCATGCGTAGATTTTTTCGAGAACATCTGCCTGACCATGACAGCCTCCTGCGGCAACGCTGGTTGCGTCCGCTGCGGCATTGGCTGCAACAACCCAATTTATGGCATCTGCATCGGCGCTCAGTTGCCGGGGGGGTGGCAGTCGGTTTGTTCTGCGGTCTGATTCCCGGCCCACTGCAAATGATCTCCGCCGCAGTGCTAGCGGTGTTGTTTCGAGTCAATCTCCCAGTTGCTGGATTCACCACCCTTTATACCAATCCCTTCACTATCGTCCCGTTGTACCTATTGGCTTATGAGATCGGCGTCTGGGTGAGCGGAGTATCGAACGCCACTGCTGTCCCTGCGTTTCCCGAGGTGGATTGGCATGACTGGTTCTCCCCGGTGTGGATGTGGTTGATGGCGTTGGGTAAACCTTTGCTGATCGGCCTGCCGTTGTTAGCGCTGGGATTGGCGCTAGTTGGCTATGTCCTTGTCCGTTTGGGCTGGCGTCTGGCTGTGCTGTGGAAATGGCATAGACGCCATGTTCGCTAAACTCCGGAACTTTTCTCAAGTATTAGCATCTGAGCTTGCGTCCGGTAGTTGCAACGCCGGTCATCGCGTTAACTTGAGAGAGGTGTCAGATGAAAAAAGCATATGAAGGCGTGGCAAAATTTGTTCGTTGGGCAATTACTGGCGCAGTCGCGTTCATCGTTGCGCTACCGACAGTCACTTCCGTCGGCTCTTCCATCTAATTCCTGAAACGAACGAAATACGCCCCGGTACGTAAGTGCCGGGGCGTTGTTATTTGGTCGATGCGGAACGGCGTCTATCCAGTTCCAACTCGGCATGCCGCAGTGTATTTTCCATCGGTCTCGATAACATGCTGCGTGCTTCCATACGTGCCGTCGTAGTCTCGCCCAAAAACAGAGTTTCCAGATAGGAGATGCGGATCGCATCGTATAGCTCGGCCTCGGCGCGATCAAAAATATCGGCGACCAGTGACAGATGCCGGCGTACGGTAGCGAAATCGCGCTTGGCGATAGCCTGCTTGGTGGCGACGCACACAGCGCCGACTTCCAAGTGCACGATGCCGAAATCACTTTCTTCGATGAGTGCTGCGGCCTCGGGCAGATAGAGCGTGATCTGCTGCATGAAATCAGCGCGATTGACCAGCGGTTTGTTGTGTTGGCGTGCAACCATGCGTCGCAACGAGGTGAAAGTCTTGAAGTCGAGCAAGCGCTCGAAGGGTTGCACGATGGATTCCGGGGCGGTCAGCTCGGCGTGTGGCAGGGTGTGGGATTGAAAACGAATCATGTTCGTCGCTCCTGTGTCTAGGATAACGAACACACTAGCGTTGCGGGGTTACGTAGCGATGAAGGAAAGGTTGCAGGCAGGTTGAGGGGTTAGAACGGCTGCAGGAGGCCATCGACTAGACGTAACTGACGCTGCATCCGGCCTGCCAGTTCGAGATCATGGGTGACTACGATGAAGCTGGTATTGAGTTTTGTGTTGAGTGACTGCATGAGGTCGAACAGCGTGGAGGCAGAGGCACGATCCAGATTGCCGGTAGGCTCATCGGCCAGTACGCAAGCAGGCTGCGTGACCAGCGCACGCGCCACAGCGACACGCTGGCGTTCGCCACCGGAGAGTTCGGCGGGGGTATGTCGTATGCGTTGCGCTAATCCTACTTGTTCCAACATGGCGGCGGCTTGCGGATGCGCTTCGGCGGGCTTCATGCCGCGTATCAGCAGCGGCATGGCGACGTTCTCCAGCGCGGTGAATTCCGGTAGTAAGTGATGGAACTGATAGACGAAACCGAGTGAGCGGTTGCGCAGTTCGCCGCGCTGCGTCTCGTTCATCGACGCTACGTCTTGTTCCAGAATATTCACACTGCCGCTGGTGATGGAATCGAGTCCACCGAGCAGATGCAGTAGCGTGCTCTTGCCGGAGCCGGAGGCGCCGACGATGGCGATGCGTTCACCGCGTGCCACATCGAGGTTCACGCCGTTCAGCACGGAAACGCTCAGATCACCTTGCGTATAGGTCTTGTGCAGGTCGCGGCAGGAGATGACGGTATCTTTACTCATAACGCAACGCCTCTGCCGGTTGTGTCTGAGCCGCACGCCAGCTCGGATAGAGTGTGGCGATCAGGCTGATGAAGAAAGACATGCCCGCGACGACGAACACATCGCCCTTTTGCAGGTCGGAGGGCAGTTCGCTGATGTAGTAGAACTCCTTGGATAGGAACTGTACGCCGAACAGGTGTTCGATGAAGGGGACTATCGTGCTGATATTGAGCGCGAGCAGCACGCCGCCGATCACGCCCAGTCCCATACCGATCAGGCCGATCAACATGCCCTGCACCATGAATATCTGCATGATGCTCTTGGGCGATGCGCCCAAGGTACGCAGGATGGCGATATCGGCCTGTTTGTCGGTGACGGCCATCACCAGCGTGGAGACGATGTTGAAAGCAGCGACCAATACGATGAGCGAAAGGATGATGAACATCATCTTTTTTTCCATCGCGACCACGGCGAAATAATTGGCGTTCTGGCGCGTCCAATCGCTGACGTAAGTGCCATTCTTGAACTGCCCCTCTAATTCGCGTGCGACTTGCGGCGCTTGATCCAAATTGTGCAGGCTGCCACTGATGCCACTCACGCTACTGCCCATACGGTAGAGCTTTTGCGCGTCTTCGAGATGGATCAAAGCCAGCGCGTTGTCATACGGTGCCATGCCGACCTCGAAGATGCCGACCACGTGGAATTGTTTCAAGCGCGGCAGCATGCCCGCAGGCGTGATCTGCCCTTGCGGGGTGATGAGCAGCACGCTGTCGCCGATATGCGCACCCAGTGAGCGAGCCAGATCGACACCGAGCACGATGTTGAATTCGCCAGCGCGCAACTCATTCAATTCGCCCAGCTTCATTTTGTCGCCCAAGGCGGTGAGGCGCTGTTCGGCGTCGGGCAGGATGCCGCGCACCATCACGCCTTGCACACTTTCGTTCAGCGACACCATGCCTTGCCCGTTGACGTAGGGCGCGGCAGCGCGCACGGCAGGATGTCGAGTGACGATGTCCAGTGTCTGCGGCCAGTCGTTCAATTGTCCGTTATCGTTGCTGACTTGGAGATGCGGCGTGACACCGAGGATGCGCGCGCGAATCTCTTTTTGAAAACCGTTCATCACCGACAGCACCACGATCAACGCCATCACGCCCAAGCCGATACCCAGCATCGAGATGAGCGAGATGAAGGAGATGAAGTGATTGCGGCGCTTGGCGCGGGTATAACGCAGGCCGATGAAGAGTTCGTAAGGTTGCAAGGCGGCAGCTCGAAATAGCGATGGGCGCTAGTGTGCCATAAATAGAGGAGGTGGCGCGCAGCTACGATAGAAAACGAGTGGTAAATTCTTGCGCGGTCACAATGGGGCACGCGAAATCACCAGCCAAGATCAAAAGGTCTTCATCGCCGCTGATGAGCAAATCCGCTTTGCCTGCCACAGCCAAATGCAGGAACGGGATGTCATTCACATCCCGGCAACGGATAGTCTTTGGGGCTTTCCCCGGCAGGGTGACTGTCTCGCAATAGGGCAAGTAATCGTTCAGCAATTCATGCTGATCGGTGGCTGTGAGTTTGAATTTTGGATACGCCAACACGCGGATCAATTCGCTTGCCGTGTATTTGCAAACGAGAGGAGTGCACTGACCGGACTGCCATGCGTGGCGCAAGGTCTGCAATTGGCCGCCGTTGAACACCAAAGCGGATAAAACCAGATTGGTGTCGATTACCACAAGGGGCGGACGTTTGGGCCGACTCATTTATGTTTTCTGGCCCAAGTAACGGCAGCGGTAACATCGGATTCATCCAGATTCAATTCCGCCAGCTTGGCGCGAACGGCATCGCCGCGCTGGATACGGACGGGCGTGAGGATAAGCTGCCCGTTGCGTGCTTCCACATCGAAATACTCCGTTGCACCGACCTGCGCAGTGAGCGCCTTGGGTAAGGTCAGTTGATTCTTGGAAGTCATTTTGGCCAACATCTCACGCCCCTAGAAAAGTAATGATTCCTTACTTTACGCAAAAAATGGATGTGCATCAAGCGCTAAATTTGAACTTGCACCTTTGGTTTTAGACGGGATACCAAAAGGCAGTGGATGATGCCCAAGTAAAAAGGTTTGAAAAATAAATTCGAACCTGTCACCAGTAGCTTAAAAAGATATAGAAGTCAGCGCAAAAGATATAGGCCGAGATATAGGCCATTTTTAGTCCATTCGGTCTATTGTCTACGCACAGATGTTCAACTAAGGTTTCCCCCTATTATTTTCTAGTGGAATATTTAGAGTGGCAGCAACATTACCGACGTAAATAAGCCATGACGAAAAATGAAGTGCTTGCCACGAGACTTACCTGAAGCAACGGCAACAAAAATAGCGCACCAAATTGGTATTGTCAGCATTGATCCCTTGGACTTTGCATCTGGTTGCCGTGTTAAGAGATACGGACTGTCGCTCATTTGCTCTTGATGTCCGGTGCAAAAACATCTGAGCCTCAGCGATAGATGGTGTGCCCCAAAAGTCTTGGCCTGCTGATAGCACAGCACGAACAAGAGGTGAGAATTGAAGATCAAGCTCAATTTAGATTTTGAGATGGAGATGTGAAATGCAACAACATATTGTGATGTCCCACCTTTTAATTCTTGTTGAGGATACCTACCTCTACAACAAGGGCGACGGCATCACCGCAGCCGATATCCGCAATGTCCACCTAGGTTCCCTCGCGGTCGATCTTGGAAACGGCGACATAATCCACATCAACAACGAAGCGCAGGCCAATGCCATCTTTGCCAATCAGGCTAACGATGCGCGATACGAATGTGAAAGGAAGGTGGCGTAATGGGCTTCGTCATTATGGCAGTGATGAGTGTTTATCTGGCAGTCTCGGTCATTGTGGTGGCGTGGGCAATCAGCCATGCGAAGAAGAATGGCCTGAGCGTCAAGAAATGGGGCTGGGGCGCAGCGCTAGTGATGTACCTGATCCCGTTCTGGGATTGGATACCGACCGTGGCGGTACATCAGTACTACTGCGCCAAGGACTCTGGCTTCTGGGTCTACAAAACGCTGGAGCAGTGGAAGGCTGAGAATCCGGGGGGGATGGAGGGACTGGTGGCGAATAAGGGTGCTCCCTCAAAAAGGCAGGGTGACATGGTGAACTACACCGACATGTATTTTTTGAATCAGCGATTCAACTGGGTTGTGAAGCATAACGGTCAATTCCTGTTTAATCGATGGCGACACGAACAAGAAGTGGTGGATACCAAGACCAACGAAGTATTGGCGCGATATGTGGATTTTTCTACAGCGCAAGAGCAACGGAAGGCGGGTTGGTCTGGTTGGAAGATGTGGTTGGCGAATGAGCATTGTATTGGCGGAGAACGTAACGACAGCCTTATGTGGCAATTTACAGAAAAGTTCTTGGGAGCGAAAAAATGAGCACCATTCAAAATCTGTTTCAACAAGCGCAACTCGCCGAAGCCGCTTACGCCAACTTTTGGGATAGCACGCTCGACAATAGGGGACAGACCACGTTTTCCTGCTAAAGGTACCCTGCCTGCGCCTGCCGCATAGGGTCAATATGCCAAACGGCCTATACCTCGAACTAGTACGCTCATACCGCACTGAGTTCTTCCGTGCGGCGTAATCATCTTTCTCGAACTGTCGTGTTCGGACTGTCCTGTTAAACTCCGTAGCATGAAAAATCTGCATCTCCTTATTCCCGATCTGTTCCCTCCGCAAGATATCGCCGCCGAAGCGTGCGCAGGTCTGAAGCTGCCTGCGCTGGAAAAGCTGTTGGCGCGCGGTGCGGCGAGCACGACAGCTATCGATACGCTGGAAGAGCGGCTGTGTCAGGCATTCGCGGCAGAGGGTGTGGCACCGGTACGTGCGGCAGCGGATGGGATGGATGTTGGAAGGGGGTATTGGCTGTGTACCGATCCGGTGAATTTGCAATTGCATCGCGCGCAGATGGTGTTGCAGCCGGATGTGTGCTCCAGTGTGGAGGAAGCTATCGCGCTGTGCGCAATACTGAATGAACATTTTGCCGAGCAGGGGCTGAGCTTCCATGCGCCGCATGCGCAGCGCTGGTATGTGCGAGTGGATGAAGCGCCGCAAGTGACGATGTATCCACTGAGCAGGGTGGCATGGCGCGATGTGCGGCCGTTTCAGCCGCAAGGCTCAGATGCGCTACGCTGGCAGGGTGTCATGACCGAGGTGCAGATGTTGCTGCATGCGCATCCGTTGAATCAGGTTCGTGAGGAGCGGAACGAACTGACCATCAATAGCCTGTGGCTGTGGGGCGGTGGACGCGATGCACAGTTGCAACGTGGATTCGATCTCGTGGGTGGCGACAGCGGGTTGCCGGGGGCGTTCGCACAGATGGCTGGAGTGGCGCGAAGCACAACGTTGCAGGCATTGCTGGAAAGTCCATCCGAAAACGGCCTGTGGATTTGCGCGGCAGCGGGGGAGGCATCGCAGCGAGGTGATGTCTATGCGTGGCGCGAGGCGGTGCAGCGAGTGGAACATGAATGCGCTGAGCCTTTGCTGAAAGCTTTGCAGACAGGCCGTTTGCAACATCTCGCGGTTGAGGTATTGCAAGCGGGCAATGCACGGAGATTCGAGCTGACGCGCGGCGATGCATGGAAGCTATGGCATGCGGGACGCCCCTTGGCGTGGTACGCGGTGTAGAATGAGACACCTTTAAAGGGATACGATGCGATGAGTTTTTGGGACAACATGATCGGATTTTTCTGGAAGGCGGAATCATTCCCGCTGTTGGTCATGGTGCTATGCATCGTGGTGTTGCTCTTTCACTTCCGGCGGGAAGAGCGCGCGAGTATCTTCAACACCGTCAGTTTGTTCTTCGCGTCTCTATTCGGGCAATTCATCAGCGGATTGCTGCATGCGCTGGAGTTCGAGCGCGCCGCTGGAGTGACGCACGAGATATTCATTATCGGTGCCGGCATCGCGGTGATCCGCTTGTGGGGGCTGCTGGTGTTCCGCATCGTGTTGCCCGCATTCAAACTCAATCCGCCGCGCATCACCGAAGACATCCTTGTGATCATCGCCTATGTCGCGTGGTTCATGGTGCGCTTGCGTTATGCAGGGTTGGATCTGGGTAGTATCTTGGCGACATCGGCGATGATCACGGCAGTGGTGGCATTCGCCATGCAGGACACGCTAGGCAATATTCTGGGCGGGCTGGCCTTGCAAATGGATAACTCCATCGAGATCGGCGATTGGATCAAAGTGGATGATATCTCCGGCCGCGTGGTCGACATCCGTTGGCGTTCCACGCTGGTGGAGACGCGCAATTGGGAGACGGTGGTGTTCCCCAATAGTCAGTTGATGAAGAACAAGTTCATCGTGCTGGGGCGACGCACCGAGCAACCAGTGCAATGGCGCCGTTGGGTATGGTTCAACGTCGGGATGGATGTGGCGCCGAGCCGGGTGGTGAATGTGGTCGAGGATTCCATCCTGCAGACGGAGATCACCAACGTGGCCAAGGATCCGGCACCTAATTGCATCCTCATGGACATGGATAATAAGGGGTATGCGCGTTATGCACTGCGCTACTGGCTGACCGATCTGGCGGTGGACGATCCCACCGATGCCATGTTGCGCTGGCACATCATCACTGCATTACAGCGTGCTGGTATCAAGCTGGCGCTGGAAGAGCGCAGTGTCCACATCACCAAAGAGAATGAGAAGCACGAGGAAGTCGTGCATCAGCGCGAAGTGTTACTGCGTATCAAAACGTTGCGCCGCGTCGAGTTGTTTTCACAGTTGACCGATGCCGAACTGAAGGCGTTGGCGGAACAGTTGAGATATTCGCCGTTCGCCAAGGGCAATATCATTACGCGGCAGGGTGATGAAAAGTCGCACTGGCTGTACATCATCATCAGTGGCGAGGCTGAGGTCTATGTCGATCTGCCCAATGGCAAGCGACGTACGGTGCGCGACTTGGGGCGCGGGCATTTCTTTGGCGAGATGGGGTTATTGACCGGTGCGCCGCGCTCGGCCTCGGTCATCGCGAAGACTAATGTGGAGTGTTACCGCATCGACAAGGATGTGTTCGAGGAATTACTCCATGCCCGTCCGAGTATCGCTGAAGAGATATCGCACATTTTGGTCACGCGCCGCGCCGAGTTGGACAGCGCATTGCATAACCTTGACGCGACGGGTGCGCATAAAGATATGTCTCAGCAGCACGGTGAGATATTGGCCATGATTAAGCGCTTCTTCTCGCTGAATATTTAGACCGTTCATAACTAGGACTTAATTCGGAGCGCGGCTTCCTGTATCATGCGCTCCCAGACAACCCGGATATAGTGCAGATGAAAGTTACCTTTCTGGATTTCGAACAGTCGGTTTCCGAGCTGGAGAACAAGATCGAGCAATTGCGTTATGTGCAGGACGATTCCGCACTCGATATCTCCGACGAGATCGGCAGGCTGCAAAAAAAGAGTCAGACGCTGACCAAGGATATCTATGCCAAGCTCACCCCTTGGCAGATATCGCAAGTGTCGCGCCATCCGCAACGCCCCTACACGCTGGATTACATCGCGCACCTGTTCACCGATTTCGAAGAATTACACGGCGACCGCAACTATGCCGACGATCCAGCCATTGTTGGTGGTCTGGCGCGTTTCAACGGGCAGAGCGTGATGGTCATCGGTCATCAAAAAGGCCGTGATACCAAAGAGCGCCAATACCGCAACTTTGGCATGCCGCGTCCGGAAGGTTACCGTAAGGCGATGCGTTTGATGCGCTTGGCCGAAAAGTTCGGTATCCCCATCATGACATTCATCGATACCCCGGGAGCCTATCCCGGCGTCGGTGCGGAAGAGCGCGGTCAGTCCGAAGCCATCGGTAAGAATCTGTACGTGATGGCAGAATTGCGCGTGCCCATCATCTGCACCATCATCGGCGAAGGTGGTTCCGGCGGAGCGTTGGCCGTTGCGGTCGGTGACGCCATGCTGATGCTGCAGTATGCGACGTACTCCGTCATCTCGCCTGAAGGTTGTGCTTCCATTTTGTGGAAGAGTGCGGATAAGGCTTCCGAGGCGGCCGAGACATTGGGCATTACGGCCACCCGCCTGAAAACCTTGGGGCTGGTGGACAAGATCGTCAGTGAACCCCTAGGCGGGGCGCATCGAGATTACACTGCGATGATGCAGACGATGAAGAAGGCTCTGCAAGATACGCTGAAGCAGGTGCAGTCTCAAACCACTGATGAGATGTTGCAGGCACGCTTCAGTCGCTTGATGAGTTATGGCAAGTTCAAGGAAATCGAACTTAACTGATACCGTTGCGGCGCGCCTCGCGCCGCTTCTCCCTAAGCACAGTCACATTCTGATCGGCTTGAGCGGTGGCATGGATTCCGTCGTTCTGCTGCATCTGCTGCATTCCATCGCGTCGCGCTTCGACTGGCGACTCTCTGCTTTGCATGTCCATCACGGCATCAGTCCGAACGCGGATGGCTGGGCGGATTTCTGTATGAGACTCTGCGAACGACTGGGGATCACCCTGCATGTCGAAAACGTCGATGTGGCACCGCTACGCGACGAACACGGTATTGAAGCTGCTGCGCGCAAGCTGCGCCAAGCCTGTTTCACCAAGCTGCCCTGCGACTTTGTCGCCTTGGCCCACCATACCGATGATCAAGCGGAAACCGTGTTGCTGCAACTGCTACGTGGTGCGGGCATCAAGGGTGCGGCGGCGATGCCGTTGCTGAAATCTGCCGCTGCACACACACATGCCACAGTGCGTCCTTTACTCGATATTACGCACGATGAGCTGCATGAGTATGCACAGCAACAAGGACTTGATTGGGTGGAGGATGAGAGTAATGCCGATGATAGTTACCCGCGCAATTTCTTGCGGCATCGTCTACTACCATTGTTGGAACAACGCTTTCCGGCCTATCGCAACACATTGACCCGTAGTGCGCAGCACTTTGCCGAAGCCGCTGGACTGCTCGACGAATTGGCGCAGCAGGATGGCGTATATGCATTACAGGGTGAGACTTTGCAGGTGGAGGTGTTACGCTTGCTGTCATCACAACGCGCGAAAAATCTACTGCGCTATTTTCTGCATACGCAGCACGCCCCGATGCCGCAAGCCGCACAGCTTGACGATATGCTGCACCAATTATGTGAGGCGCGCGAAGATGCGGGAGTGTGTGTTGAATTCGGTGCTTGGCAAGTGCGCCGCTTCCAAGATCGGTGTTATGTGTCACCGACCTTGGGCGAATTCGATCAAAGCTTCGTATCGGCGTGGCGGGGGGAGGCAGAACTGGCGTGGCCTGCGCTCGGCCGCCATCTACAGTTCACACAGGCGCGGGGGCGAGGACTCAGTAGCGCAAAACTGCAACAGGCTCCGGTAACGCTGCGCTTGCGCTGTGGCGGCGAAAGCCTGCGGCCTCATCCCAATGCATCGACGCGCAGCTTGAAGAATCTATTGCAAGAGCATCACATTCCGCCGTGGCAGCGGGAACGTTGGCCGCTGTTGTATTGCGGCGATGATCTGGTCTGTGTGGCAGGAGTGGATATCCACTCGGAATATCAGGCGCGCGAAGATGAAGAAGGCGTGTTGGTGTCTTTCAAATAATTGGACTATGATGCCGCCAACAAGAAGTTGTAGTACCAGTGCTGCTAATCCACCTAGGGAGAGAAACATGAAAAGTGTGAGCGCGTTGTGCGGAGTCTTGTTGTTTGGCCTATCTGTGGCAGTATCTGCCGATCCCATCATCATCAAATTCAGTCACGTTGTTGCAGCCGCCACGCCCAAGGGCAAGGCGTCGGAGTTCTTTGCCAAACGTGCGGATGAGTTGACCAAAGGTAAGGTCAAGGTGGAGGTCTATCCCAACAGTTCCTTGTACAAAGACAAGGAGGAGATGGAGGCCTTGCAGATAGGCGCAGTGCAGATGCTGGCTCCGTCTCTGTCCAAATTCGGTCCGCTCGGTGTGAAGGAATTCGAGGTGTTCGACTTCCCCTTCATCTTTGATGGTTACGCAGACCTGCACAAGGTCACGCAAGGTCCGATTGGCGCCTCATTGTTGGCTAAGCTGGAGCCTAAGGGTGTCAAGGGATTGGCATTCTGGGATAACGGCTTCAAATCTTTTTCAGCCAATACGCCCATCAGAACTCCGGCAGACCTGAAGGGTAAGAAATTACGCATCCAGTCGTCCAAGGTGTTGGATGAGATGGTGCGTTCGGTGGGCGGTCTGCCGCAGGTGATGGCCTTCTCCGAGGTGTATCAGGCCTTGTCCACGGGGGTGGTGGATGGCGCGGACAATCCTATCTCCAACTTCTATACACAGAAGATGCACGAGGTGCAGAAATACCTGACAGTGACCAACCATGGCTATCTCGGCTATGCAGTGATCGTCAACAAAAAATTCTGGGATGAGCTCCCCGCAGATATTCGCGGCCAACTGGAACAGGCGATGAAGGAGGCGACTGACTATGCCAACAAGATCGCCCAGGAAGAAAACGATAATGCGCTGGTCGAGGTGAAGAAGAGCGGCAAGACTGAGGTTTATGTGCCTACTAAAGAAGAACTGATGGCGTTCAAAAAGGCGATGGCACCTGTTCATACCAAGATGGCTGATCGCGTCGGCAACGAGTTGCTACAGTCGATCTATAAAGAAACCGGCCACAATCCAAGCAAGCTGTAATCAACCCGCCGTCGGCGCGCAATGCGCTGGCGGCATAGCCCCACATTTCGCCCGGTAAATAAATAATTAAAACAGGGGGAGGCTGTTCATGAAATATCTGGATCATCTTGAGGAATGGTTCATCACGCTTCTCATGGCTGGCGCAACATTGATCATTTTTGTTGCGGTGGTTCATCGCTATGCTGCCGGACTTCATATCCCCGTCGTACAGGACTGGTTGCTGACCCTCAATTTCACTTGGGCGCAGGAACTCACCATCATCATGTTCGTGTGGATGGCTAAGTTCGGTGCCGCTTATGGTGTGCGTACCGGCATCCATGTCGGGGTCGATGTGTTGATCAACCGGCTGGATGAAAAGATGCGTGCGAAGTTCATCGTTTTCGGCCTGTCTGCGGGCGCACTTTTTACCGGTGTCGTGGCTGCGCTGGGTGGCTACTTTGTTTGGGAGAACGGTGCGCATCATGCTTTTCTCAGTCTGACTGGAAGTCCCTTTGGTGACGTGCCGGAAGGGCCGACCACGCCTGATCTGGAATGGCCGACATGGATGGTCTATTCGGCGATCCCGCTCGGCAGTAGTTTGATGTGCTTCCGTTTCCTGCAAGTGCTGGTTGGTTTTATCAAGACTGGCGAATTGCCGCATCATGATCATGGTCATGTGGAGGGTCTTGATGAGGAGAAACCTGCGGTCGATGCCAACGTGTATGCGTTGAATGACAATTTGCATCCGGCCGACCTTGAGCATCCGCTGGAAGGCGAAGCGCATCACAAGGACGGCAAGCCAAAATGAACGCCTCGATCATTTTCATCTTGCTGCTGGCACTGATGCTGACCGGGATGCCGATCTCGATCTCGCTCGGTCTTACCGTGCTCAGTTTCCTTTTTATGTTCACTCAGGTTCCACTGGAATCGGTGGCGCTGAAACTGTTCACCGGGATCGAAAAATTCGAGATCATGGCGATCCCGTTCTTCATCCTCGCCGGCAACTTCCTCACTCACGGTGGGGTGGCGAAACGCATGATCAAGTTCGCATCGGCGATGGTGGGACATCTGTACGGCGGTCTCGGACTGTCCGGCGTGTTGGCCTGTGCCTTGTTTGCGGCGATCTCTGGTTCTTCTCCGGCAACCGTCGTGGCCATCGGCTCCATCCTGTTGCCAGCGATGGTCAAGGCCGGTTTCCCCAACAAGTTCGGTGCAGGCATCATCACCACATCGGGGGCGCTCGGTATTCTGATTCCGCCGTCGATCGTTATGGTGATGTACTCGGTGGCGACCAATACCTCGGTCGGCGCTTTGTTCATGGCAGGTATCATGCCCGGCATCGTGCTGGCTTTGATCTTGGGCGGCGTCACCTATTATCGGGCGCGTAAATTCGATTATCCCCGTTTGCCTAAGGCCAGCTGGACGGTGCGGCTGAAGACTTTCCGCGAATCGGTCTGGGGCTTGTTGCTGATCGTCATCGTCATGGGGGGGATATACGCCGGACTGTTCACGCCGACTGAGGCTGCGGCGATGGCCGCAGTCTATGCATTTTTCATCGCTGTGTTCGTATACAAGGATTTGAACTTCAAGGATGTACCGCGTGTACTGCTGAATTCGGCCAACATGTCAGCGATGCTGCTTTACATCATCACCAATGCCATGCTGTTCTCGTTCATCATGACCAATGAGAATATCCCGCAATCGCTGGCCAATTGGATGCTGGGCAACGGTCTCGGCGTGATCAGCTTCTTGCTAGTCTGCAACGTCCTGCTGCTACTGGCAGGTAACTTCATGGAGCCGTCTTCCATCGTGCTCATCTTCGCGCCCATCCTGTTCCCGGTGGCGGTGAAGCTGGGCATCGATCCGGTGCATTTCGGCATCATCATGGTAGTGAATATGGAAGTCGGCATGTGCCACCCGCCGGTGGGGCTGAACCTCTATGTCGCTTCGGGTATCACCAAGATGGGAATCACCGAGCTGACCGTCGCAGTTTGGCCGTGGCTGCTCTCCATGCTTGGTTTTTTGTTGCTGGTCACCTATTGGCCGGGGCTATCACTGTGGTTCCCGCATGCGATAGGTGCTTACTGAGCGGAGCCGGAAGGCATCCTGCAAGACCTTGACCGGATACAGGCCGCCCTGCGACAGGGCGGCTAAAGCCTGCTAGAATCGCGCCCTCAGAATTTTCTGATTTACAATAATTTTGGAGAGAAGCATGGCTGCTGAACGTACCCTTTCAATCATCAAACCTGATGCCGTGGCGAAGAATGTCATTGGTCAAATCTATAGCCGTTTTGAAAACGCCGGTCTGAAGGTCATCGCTGCACGCATGGTGCAATTGTCACGTGCCGAAGCAGAAGGCTTTTATGCAGTGCACCGTGCACGCCCTTTCTTCAAGGACCTAGTTGACTTCATGATCTCCGGCCCAGTGATGATTCAAGTGCTGGAAGGCGAAGGCGCGATCCTGAAGAATCGCGACCTGATGGGGGCCACCGATCCAAAGAAGGCCGACAAAGGCACTATCCGTGCAGATTTCGCCGACAGCATCGACGCGAATGCAGTGCACGGTTCTGATGCTGCGGAGACAGCTGCGGTTGAGATCGCCTATTTCTTCCCGGCGTTGAACGTCTACTCGCGTTAAGCGACATTTGATGAAGCAGAACCTCCTCGATTTTGAACCGGATGCGATGACTGCATGGTTTGCGGAACAAGGCGAAAAGCCGTTTCGCGCCAAGCAGGTGTTGCGCTGGATATACAAAAGCGGGGAGTCCGAATTCGATGCGATGAGCGATTTGGCAAAATCGCTACGCGAAAAACTGAAACAGATCGCCTGCGTGCAAACGCCCACGGTGATGCGCGAAGAGACCGCCACCGACGGTACGCGCAAGTGGCTGCTGGATGTAGGGACGGGCAATGCGGTAGAGACTGTATTCATTCCGGAAGAAGATAGGGGCACGCTGTGTGTATCGACCCAGGCCGGATGTGCACTGGATTGCGCGTTCTGTTCTACCGGCAAGCAGGGTTTCAACCGCAATCTTTCAACCGCCGAGATCATCGGTCAGGTGTGGTGGGCGAACCACCAGCTTGGCAAGAATGCAGACGGCAATTGGCCGATCACCAATGTGGTGCTGATGGGCATGGGTGAGCCGCTGTTGAATTTCGACAGCACGGTGAGCGCACTGCGCCTGATGTTGGACGATAACGCTTATGGTTTGTCGCGCCGCCGCGTGACGGTGTCCACTTCCGGCGTAGTTCCCGCGATGGATAGATTGCGCGACGAGTGTCCGGTGGCGCTGGCGATCTCGCTGCACGCACCGAACGACGCGTTGCGCAACGTACTGGTGCCGATCAATCAGAAATATCCTCTGCATGAGTTGATGGCGGCATGCCGGCGCTATCTGGAAAAGGCGCCGCGTGATTTCGTGACTTTCGAATACGTGATGCTGGCGGGGGTGAATGACAGCGTGCAACATGCGCGCGAGTTGATCGATCTGGTGCGCGATGTGCCGTGCAAATTCAACCTCATTCCGTTCAATCCCTTTCCGCAAGCGCCCTATCAGCGTTCGGATATGGAAGCAGTGAAGCGTTTTCGCGATGTGCTGATGCAGGCGGACATCGTGACCACCATCCGTAAGGTGCGCGGTGACGACATCGCGGCCGCTTGCGGGCAATTGGCGGGGCAGGTGCAGGATAAGACGAAACGAACACATCGATTGCTGGAGGTGAGTCAATGAAGTCTTTTAGTTTGGCTGTGCTGGTGTTTTTATTGGCAGGGTGTGCGAATTCGGGCGGGGGTTCAGCGGGTACTCCCGAATTGAATCCGACTCGTGCTCAAGCGAGCGCCAAGATTCATACCGAATTGGCAGCTTCTTACTTTGAACGCGCGCAGTATGCTGTGGCTTTGCAAGAAGTAGGATTGGCATTGCAGGCAGATGCGGATTATGCGCAGGCCTATAACGTGCGTGCGCTAGTACGGATGGCGTTGAAGGAGGATGAGCAGGCGGATGCTGATTTCCATCGAAGCCTGCAACTGGACGGTGAGAGTGCGGATACGCACAATAATTACGGCTGGTATTTGTGCCAGCGTGGCCGAATGAAGGACGCCATCAAACAGTTCCAAGAGGCGCTGAAGAACCCCTTGTATGCAACGCCAGAGACTGCTTACGTGAACTTGGGCACGTGCTCAATGAAAGCCGGATTGATGAAAGACGTGGAAAGTAATTTTCAGCGAGCCTTGATCTTGCATCCGGCTCTGCCAGAAGCCTTGTACGGCTTGTCAGACTTGAGTTACAGCAATGCCGATTATGCAGGGGCCAAAGCCTATTTCCTGCGTTTTCAGCAGGCGTCTGCGCAAGAGTTGAATGCTGAGCAGCTGTGGTTGGCAGTGCGTATCGAACGCAAGATGCGCGACCGTAACTCCGAAGCGAGTTACACGTTGCAACTTCGCAAGCGTTTTCCCGATTCACGTGAGACTCAGTTGCTATCGCAAGGTGAATGATGGACACCACGGACACCGCTGTTAATGCAGAAAAAGAGATCGTTCAAAAGCAAGCGTTGAACGTCGGGATGGTTTTGCGTGAGGCGCGCGAGCGTGCAGGATTGAGCGTTAATGATGTCGCGGATCGAATCAAATTCGCACCGAGACAGGTTGAGGCACTTGAGGCGAACGATTTCGCGCACCTGCCGCAAGCGACCTTCTTGCGCGGGTTCGTGCGCAGTTATGCGCGTGTGCTGCAATTGGACGAGGCCGTCTTGATCGCCGCGCTACCCGTTGAGCCATCCGCTCAGCCTCCCGTCAAATCGCATGGCATTGATGTGCCTTTCCCTACCGTGCAGGCGTTGCGTCGAGTCAACCTCGTGTGGTTAGCGGCTGCGTTGAGTGTGGCGCTGTTGCTGGCACTGTTTGTCTGGTGGTCTGCGGGCGCACCTAAGGTCAAACCGGAAGTCACCGCTATTGAAACGATCACCTTGCCCACAGCGGGCATCGAGGCGGCATCCGCACCGCAGGTGAACAGTCCACCCGTTGAACCCGTTGCTGTTCCGAGCATTGCGCCTAATGTCGAGACCAAACCGGTGATCGAACATCGGAAAAATGCCGAACAAAAAAACAAATTGCCGGAAGCCAAGCTACCCGTCGTCGTTGACGGGACTACGCCGGTACCGACGAAACCGACACTCCCGTTGGAGGTGCTTAAACGTCGTCCCTTGCATTTTGTGTTTGTCGATGACGCATGGGCTGAAGTAAAAGATGTCAATGGCGCAGTTCTGTTGTCTAGGGTCAACCTGCGCGGTAGCGAACAATGGATCGGTGGGCCACGGCGTGCGCCATACGAGGTATCCATCTCGCGTCCGGCTAATGTCAAACTGTATTTCAAAGGTCGCGAGATCGACCTTTCCGAGTACGCGGCGATGGAAGTCGCGCACTTGACGGTGGAGTAAGGCGCATGAGTCATTCGCATATGTCGCGTCATTCGACGCAGGGTGTCCGCGTTGGAAGCGTCACCATCGGTGGTGGCTCGCCCATCGTGGTCCAATCCATGACCAATACCGACACAGTCGATGCGGAGGGGACTGCTCGTCAGGTGTATGAATTGGCGCAAGCGGGCTCGGAGTTGGTGCGCATCACAGTCAATACCTCGGAAGCCGCAGTGCAGGTTCCGCGCATCCGCAAGCTATTGGACGACATGGGCTGTGATGTGCCGCTGATCGGCGATTTTCACTACAACGGCCATCGTTTGCTCACCGAGTTCCCTGAGTGCGCACAGGCGCTGGCGAAATACCGCATCAACCCCGGCAACGTGGGCAAGAACCGCAAGGGTGAAGATCAATTCGCCATGATGATCGCGGTCGCTAAGCAATACGACAAACCGGTGCGTATTGGCGTCAACTGGGGCAGTCTGGATCAGGATCTGGTCGTGCGTCTGATGGATGAGAACGCTAAATTGGCGCAGCCCAAAGAGGTGGCGGAAGTGACGCGCGAAGCGCTCATCCTGTCCGCACTGGATTCCGCCAAGCGCGCAGAAGAATTGGGTTTGGCGCACGACCGTATCGTGCTCTCGTGCAAGGTGAGCGAGGTGCAGGATCTAATTGCGGTATACCAGTCGTTGGCACAGCGCTGCAATTATCCGCTGCATCTCGGTTTGACTGAGGCGGGCATGGGATCGAAAGGCATCGTGGCGTCCACGGCGGCGCTGGCGGTATTGCTACAACAAGGTATAGGCGACACGATCCGCATTTCGTTGACACCCGCACCCGGCGGTGCGCGTACCGAAGAAGTCGTGGTGGCGCAGGAGATTTTACAAACGATGGGCTTGCGTTCGTTTGCGCCTATGGTCACGGCATGCCCCGGCTGTGGGCGTACCACCAGCACTGTGTTTCAGGAATTGGCACAAAGTATTCAGCAGTACCTGCGCGCGCAAATGCCGGTGTGGCGCGAGCAATACGTCGGTGTGGAAGAAATGACCGTCGCGGTGATGGGCTGCATCGTCAATGGCCCCGGCGAAAGCAAGCTGGCAAACATCGGCATCAGTCTGCCAGGCACAGGCGAATCGCCCGCCGCACCGGTGTATGTGGACGGAGAGAAGACCGTCACTCTGCGTGGTGATGCTATCGCCGCTGAGTTCACTCAGATCGTGGATGGTTATGTGGCAAGCAAGTATGCAAAACGTGCTGCGGGAGATAAACCCTCCAAGCGCATCGAGATCAAAGCAGTTTGAGTGGGCAGATGAGTAAAGAATTGCTACAGGCCGTAAAAGGCATGAACGACATCCTCCCCGAAGAGGCAACGCTGTGGTTATGGTTCGAGGATACCGTGCGTGAATGGCTGGAAGCTTATGGCTACCGCAATATCCGCATGCCGTTGGTAGAGCCGACTGCGCTATTCAAGCGCGCCATCGGTGAAGTCACCGACATCGTCGAGAAAGAGATGTACAGCTTCGAGGACAGTTTGAACGGCGACCAGCTCACACTGCGTCCGGAAGGTACGGCCTCCTGCGTGCGAGCCGTGTTGCAGCACAATCTGTTGTATAACGCCCCGCAACGTCTGTGGTATGCAGGGCAGATGTTTCGCCATGAGCGTCCGCAGAAAGGGCGCTATCGCCAATTCCATCAGATCGGTGTGGAGTCGCTGGGCTTCGCTGGGCCGGATATCGATGCCGAGCAGATCGTGATGTGCGCGCGGCTGTGGAAAAAGTTAGGTATCAAAGATGTGGCATTGCAGATCAACACATTGGGTGATGCCGCTTCGCGCCAACGCCATCGCGAGAAACTGATCGGATATTTCGAGCAGCATAAGGATGTGCTGGATGCGGATGCGCAGCGACGCTTGTATAGCAATCCCTTGCGTATCCTCGACACCAAGAATCCGGTCATGCAGGAATTGGTAAGTGCGGCGCCGAAGCTGATGGATGAATTGGATGAAGACGCCATCCAGCATTTCGCGGCGGTGCAGGCGATCTTGAAGCAGCATGACATCGCGTTCGAGATCAATCCGCGTTTGGTGCGCGGTCTGGATTACTATAACCGCACGGTGTTCGAGTGGGTGACGACACGGCTCGGCGCGCAGGGCACGATCTGCGCCGGAGGTCGTTACGACGGCCTGATAGCCCAGATCGGCGGCAAACCGGCTCCAGCATGCGGTTTCGCCATGGGCGTGGAGCGTTTGCTGGCTCTGCTGCAGGAAGACGGCGTGCAATATCCTGCCGCACCGCTGGACGTGTATGTGGTGCATCAGGGTGAACAGGCTCAGCATATGGCTTGGCGTGTGGCTGAAAGCTTGCGTGATGCCGGTTTGAAAGTGGTGTTGCATTGCGGCGGTGGTAGTTTTAAATCGCAGATGAAGAAGGCGGACGGCAGTGCGGCGGCGTGTGCGATCATCATCGGTGATGACGAGGTGGCGGCGGATGTTGTCACGCTCAAGCCGTTGCGCGGCGGTGGAGAGCAGCAACGCGTAAAGGTGGATGGGTTACAGCAACAGATTCGTGAATTGATCAAGTGAGGGAATGAAAATGGCAGAGTTGGATTTGCACGAACAGGAACAGGTAGAAGCACTCAAGGCTTGGTGGAAAGAGAATGGCAAGTGGGTGACGGGGGCACTGGTGATCGGACTGCTTGGTTTCGCGGGTATGCAGTTTTGGAAGAGTCATCAGGCCGGTCAGGCGGCTGAAGCGGCCAAGTTGTATGCCGAAGTGGTAAAGCAGACTGCGAGCAATGACGCTAAACGTATCGGTGATGCAGCCGATGCTTTGGTCAGTCGCTACGGCAGCAGCGCTTACGCACCGCGCGCGCAGCTATTGGCGGCACAGGCCAGTTTGCAGGCTAAGGACATAGCGCATGCCAAAGTGCAGTTGCAATGGGTGGTCGACCACGCCAGCGAAACTGCGTTGCAAGACACTGCACGCTTGAAATTAGGCAGCGTGCTGTTGGATGAAAAGAAATACGACGAGGCACTCAAACAGCTCGATGCTGCTCATCCGGAATCGTTCACCGGCTTGTATGCCGACTTGCGCGGCGATGTGTTGAGCGCGCAAGGTAAGACGGATGAAGCCCGCGCTGCTTACCAACAAGCTTATGACAAGACGGATGCTAAGAGCGTGTACCGCAATCTGATCCAATTGAAGATGGATGGTTTGGGTAGCGCTAAATGAAGTTGAATCGTCAATTCGCTGCACTGCTACTGCCTTTGCTGCTTGCGGCTTGCGGGAGCGACAAGCCGGGGATCAAACCGGCTGCATTGGTCGACTTTAAGCCTAGCGCCAAGGTCGAAGTGCGTTGGCATGTCGATATCGGTGATGCGGGACGCAGTGTGCTGTTTCCTGCGGTGACCCGTGAGGCGGTATTTGCCGCGAATGTTGACGGTAAGCTGTATCGGTTCGACCGCAACAGCGGCAGGCAGATGTGGCGCGTCAACACTGATTTCGAGATCTCTGGCGGTGTTGGCGCGGGTGAGGGATTGGTGCTGGTCGGTGGCGACAAAGGTGAATTGGCTGCTTACGATGAGGACAGCGGTAAGTTGTTATGGCAAGTCAGGGTATCCAGCGATGTGTTGAGCGCGCCAAGGGTGGCGGACGGCATCGTGGTGGTGCGCACGGGAAACCAGCGTATCACTGGATTGAGCGCCAAAGATGGAAGTCGTTTGTGGTTGTACGAGCGTGCCACGCCTACGCTTATCGTGCGTAGCCATGCCGGAGTGGCGATCCGCAATGGTTTGGTTTATGCCGGTTTTGCAGCAGGTAAGTTGGCCGCAATCAAGTTGAGCAACGGCGTCGTGGCGTGGGAGTCCTCTGTTTCGCAACCGCGCGGCAATACTGAACTGGAGCGCATCAGTGATATCACCAGCCTACCTGTCGTAGATGACACAGAGGTCTGCGCAGTGGCATTCCAAGGCCGTCTTGCCTGTTTTGATTCGGTGCAAGGGGGGACGCTGTGGACCCGCGATATGTCGAGCGACAAAGGTTTGGCGTTGTCCGGCAATGTGCTTTATCTGACCGATGCCGATAGCAATGTGCTGGCATTGGATAAGAGTAACGGCGCATCGTTATGGAAGAACGACCAACTTTCACAACGCAAAGTGACGGCGGCTTATCCCTTGGATGATCATTTGGTGCTGGGTGACTTTGAAGGCTACCTCCATATTCTGAAGAGTGAGGATGGCAGCTTTGTCGCTCGCCAAAAGACCGATGGGAGTGCGCTGCGTATGGCACCGGTCACCTTGGGCGATGGCGCCTTGATCCAGACCAGCGATGGCGAGCTGTATTCCATCGTCGTCCACTAAATGTTACCTACACTCGTACTCGTCGGTCGCCCCAACGTAGGGAAATCCACCTTGTTCAATCGCCTCACGCGCAGCCGTGATGCGCTGGTGGCCGATCTGCCGGGACTGACGCGCGACCGTCACTACGGGCGAGGGCGCGTGGGTGAGCGTCCCTATTTGGTGGTGGATACCGGAGGTTTGGAGCCTGTGGCCAAAGAAGGTATCTTGCACGAGATGGCCAAGCAGACGCGCCAAGCGGTGGACGAAGCCGATATGGTGTTGTTCATCGTCGATGGCCGCGATGGGGTCACACCGCAAGATCGCATCATCGCAACCCAATTGCGCAAGACCGGGCGACCGCTTCTGTTGCTGGTGAATAAGGCCGAGGGGATGAGGCGCGAACGTGTCACGACGGATTTCCACGAACTGGGATTGGGTGAGCCTATCCCGATCTCTTCTGCACACGGCGATAATGTCGCCGAGATGGTCGAAGTCGCATTGGATGAGTTGCCGCCTGCCGAGATCGAAGTCGAAGAGAAAAACGATCATCCTAAGTTGGCTATCGTCGGACGTCCCAATGTGGGTAAATCGACGCTCGTGAATGCCATTCTGGGTGAAGAGCGCGTCATCGCTTTCGATCAGCCTGGCACCACACGCGATTCCATCTACATCGATTTCGAGCGTGGTGGTAAGCAATACACCATCATCGATACCGCTGGCGTGCGCCGTCGTGGCAAGATCGACGAAGCCATCGAAAAATTCTCGGTAGTGAAGACATTGCAGGCTATCGAAGATGCTAACGTGGTGGTGCTGGTCGTGGATGCGCGCGACCAGATCACCGAACAGGACGCACACTTGGCCGACTTTGTGCTGCAAGCCGGTCGCGCGTTGGTGTTGGCGGTGAATAAATGGGATGGGCTGGACGAATATAAACGTGACACAGCCAAGCGCGATATCGAGCGCAAGTTACATTTTTTGGGTTTTGCCAAGCATCATTTCATCTCCGCCTTGAATGGCACGGGCGTGGATGCGCTATTGAAGTCGGTGAATCAAGCTTATGTCGCCGCGATGACTAAACTGCCCACACCGCAACTGACGCGGGTGTTGGAAGAGGCGATACAGAAACAACAACCACCGCGTGGTGCCTTCCGCCCCAAGATGCGCTATGCCCATCAGGGGGGAAGCAATCCGCCGCTCATCATCATTCACGGTAGTGCGCTGGACAAGATACCGGACAGCTATCGCCGCTATCTGGAAAAGACCTTCTGCGATGCATTCAAGCTGCAAGGAACGCCGCTACGTATCGAGTTCAAATCCGGTAAAAATCCATTTTCCGATAAAAAACATGTGCTTACCGAGAGCGAATTGCGTGCGGCACACCGAGCCCGCATTCGTGGGCGCAGGCTGTACGGCTGATATCCCATTGAGATCATCGGAATGGCAAAATGATTCACGCGGGGTATATCGGTAGAAAGGTGTCGCAACCCCATACTCTTCCGTATTGGCAGGTTTTCCAGTAGAGTGACCGCCCCAAGAACAACAAGAGCAGACAACATGAGTACAAAAGGGCAACAACTACAAGACCCGTTCCTGAACGCATTACGTAAGGAACATGTGCAGGTCGCCATCTATCTGGTCAACGGCATCAAGTTGCAAGGCCAGGTCGAGTCGTTCGATCAATACGTGGTGCTGCTGAAGAACACTGTCACCCAGATGGTTTACAAGCACGCCATCTCCACCATCGTTCCTGCACGCGCCGTCACCATCCCGTTCGACGCTGAGTAATGCACGAGTCTACGACTA
The DNA here is from genome assembly GCA_963822425.1 of uncultured beta proteobacterium. GTDB lineage: Bacteria > Pseudomonadota > Gammaproteobacteria > Burkholderiales > Gallionellaceae > Sideroxyarcus. The sequence continues at coordinate 223,872 of CAWGHS010000002.1, read as the reverse complement.
CCGCCAATACAGCGGTATTGGTCAGTCTTGATTTTGGTGCGCCGGATTACGTAGAAAGCTTAGAGGAATTACGGTTGCTGGCAGAAAGTGCCGGTGTGCGTACACTTGCCCTAGTGGAAGGGAAGCGGCAACGCCCCGATGCATCTACCTTTGCGGGCAGCGGCAAGGTGGATGAGATCGCCGCCTTGGTCGAGGAGTTGGAGGCGCCGTTGGTGATCTTCAATCACGACCTGTCTCCCGCGCAAATGCGCAACCTCACTGCCAAGATACAGACGCGGGTGATCGACCGCACCATGCTGATCCTAGATATCTTCGCTTTGCGCGCGCAGAGCCATGAGGGCAAGGTACAGGTCGAGCTGGCTCAGCTCAAATATCTTTCGACTCGCCTTGTCGGTATGAATATGGACATGGGGCAACAGAAATTCGCGGTGGGCGCGCGCGGTCCGGGTGAGACGCAATTGGAGTTGGATAGGCGTAAGCTGGATAGGCGCGTGCACCTGCTGAACGAGCGCTTGAAACAGCTCAAGCGTCATCGCGAGTTGCAGCGCAAGGCGCGCAATCGTTCCGATGTGATGTCCGTTTCCATCGTCGGTTACACCAATGCGGGCAAATCCACCTTATTCAATCGCCTGACCAACGCCAATGTCTATGTGGCCAACCAATTGTTTGCCACGCTGGATACCACGGCGCGCAAGATATTCTTGGAGGGCGACAGCCAGCGGCAAGTCGTGCTGTCCGATACGGTAGGCTTCATTCGCCATCTGCCGCATGGCTTGGTGGCGGCCTTTCGCAGCACGTTGGAAGAGACGGCACTGGCCGACCTGTTGCTGCATGTGGTGGATGTGAATAGTCCCGAACGCCATGACCAGGTGGCTGAGGTGAATAAGGTTCTGACTGAGATCGGGGCGCAGGATATCCCGCAGATCGTGGTCTATAACAAGATCGACCTGCAGGGTTTAGAGGCAGGCGTGAAGCGTGATGAATATGCTAAAATCATCAGCATTTGCTTGAGTGCGAAAACAGGTGCTGGTTTGGATGATTTACGCGCTGTGCTGGCCGAGGTGCGCGATGCACCACGACCTGTGGCACAAGTGGAAGAATGGCATCCCCTGAACGATAACTGAGTTAGCGAAAGGCGCGGCGGAATTATGGGATTGAATGACCCGCAATGGGGTAACAAAAATGGTGGCGGCCCTCCTGATCTGGAGGAGGTGATGCGCAATCTGAATAAAAAGATCGAGTCGCTCTTTGGCAAGTCTAGAGGCGGAGCGCCGAAAGGCGGCAATGGTAACTCTTCGGGTGGTATGGGGAACATTGCGCTGATCGTATTGGCTGTGGTGGGGCTGATCTGGATATTCAGCGGCTTCTATATTGTTGATGCCAGCCAACGCGGCGTGGTCTTGCGTTTTGGTAAACAAGTCGAAATCACGGATGCAGGTCCGCGTTGGCATTTACCCTATCCGATCGAGACGGTGGAAGTGGTCAATTTGAGCCAAGTGCGTACGGTCGAGATCGGCTATCGCGAGAACGTGAAGAACAAGATGCTGAAAGAGTCGCTGATGCTGACAGATGATGAGAACATCATTGATATTCAGTTCGCGGTGCAGTACTTCCTGAAGGATCCGGCAGAGTATCTATTCAATAATCGGATGGGCGATGACAGAGAGATCGTGCGTCAGGCGGCGGAGACGACGATTCGCGAAGTGGTCGGGCGCAGCAAGATGGACTTCGTCCTGTATGAAGGGCGCGAACAGGTCGCCGCTTCGACGACCAAGTTGATCCAGGAGATTCTGGATCGGTACAAGGCGGGCATCATCGTGAGCAAGGTCACCATGCAAAATGCGCAGCCTCCCGAGCAGGTGCAAGCTGCATTCGATGATGCGGTGAAAGCCAGTCAGGATAGAGAGCGGCAGAAGAATGAAGGCCAAGCCTACGCCAATGACGTTGTGCCTAGGGCCAAGGGCGCAGCAGCACGTCTGATGCAAGAGGCGGATGGCTACAAACAGCGTGTGATCGCCAATGCCGAGGGTGATGCGAGTCGCTTCAAGCAGATATTGGTCGAGTACGAAAAGGCGCCGCAGGTGACGCGGGAGCGTATGTATCAGGATATGAAGCAACAGATTCTGACCAGTACCAGCAAAGTATTGGTGGATCAGAAGAGCGGAGGGGGTAACTTGCTGTATCTACCCTTGGATAAATTGATACAGAGTACGAACCCAGGCGCTGAGCTGCCTCCTGCGGCCAAGCCGACGGAGCAATTGACACCGGCGCCGTCCAGCGAAGCGACACCTGCACCACGCGGGCGGGAATCGTTATTCGGACGTGAAAGAGAGGCGCGCTAATGAAATTGGATACAACGAATTTATTGGTGGGTGGCGTAGTCGTTCTGATCTTGGCTAGCTTGAGTTTGTTCATCGTCGATCAGCGCCAGACGGCTATCGTGTTCCAGCTGGGTGAAGTGGTGCGTGTCGAGACCACACCGGGAATCAAGTTCAAGATGCCATTAGTGCAGAACGTGCGTTATTTTGATTCGCGCATCTTGACGCTGGACAGTGACGATCCTGAACGCTTCATCACGGCCGAGAAGAAGAACGTCTTGGTTGATTCCTTCATCAAGTGGCGTATCGCTGATGTGAAGCAGTATTACATCAGCGTAGGTGGAGATGAGGTGCGCGCACAGACCCGTTTGACGCAGACGGTGAATGCGACGCTGCGAGAGGAGTTCGGTAAACGCACCATCCATGAAGTGGTGTCCGGCAAACGCGACGAGCTGATGCGTGTGGTGCAGGAAAAAACCGATGTGGATGCACGCAAGATCGGTGTCGAAGTATTGGATGTACGTCTGAAACGCGTGGACTTTCAGGCGGAAATCAGCGATTCCGTTTATCGCCGTATGGATGCGGAACGTAAGCGTGTGGCTAATGAATTGCGCGCAACGGGTAACGCCGAGAGCGAAAAGATCCGTGCCGATGCAGATAGGCAGCGAGAAGTGATCCTGGCGCAAGCCTATCGTGATGCACAGAAGATCAAGGGTGAAGGCGATGCTAAAGCTTCGGCTTTGTATGCGGGGGCATTCGGACGTAATCCTGAGTTCTATGCTTTCTACCGCAGCTTGGATGTCTACAAACAGGGCTTTAAGAGCAAGAGCGATGTGATGGTGCTGGATGCTGGTTCGTCGTTCTTCAAGTATCTGAAGGGCTCTGGCAAGGATGGCAAATAGGATCGCATGAGCAATTACTGGCTGGCAGCGTTCGGACTGATGCTGGTGCTGGAAGGAATCATGCCATTCTTGTTTCCCGCCGCTTGGCGCGATACGTTGCGGAAGATGGCGCAATTCCAAGATGGACAGGCGCGCTTCATTGGGCTAACACTGATGTTGAGCGGACTGTTGCTGATTTACTGGATCAAATGATGGAAACCTTATGAACTGGCTGTTGCCGGAATATATCCAAGACATGTTGCCGGATGAGGCATGGCACATCGAAGGCATGCGCCGTGAAGTGCTGGAGTTGCTACGCCGCTCTGGGTATCAGTTGGTTTCTCCCCCTTTGCTCGAATATGCAGAATCGTTGCTCATCAACGACAGTGCGGACATGGATCTGCGCAGTTTCAAGCTGGTCGATCAACTCAGCGGACGCACTTTGGCGTTGCGTGCCGATATCACTCCGCAAGTGGCTCGCATCGATGCACATCTGCTCAATCGTCAAGGGGTGACTCGCCTATGTTATTGCGGCAGTGTGCTGCATACCCAACCTGCTGGGTTGATGCGTACGCGCGAGCCGTTGCAGATCGGTGCCGAGCTCTACGGGCATGCAGGTCTCGAAAGTGATCTGGAGGTGCAGCGCTTGATGCTACAAGCCCTAGCATTGATGGGGGTTGACGGAGTGCATCTGGATTTAGGGCATGTCGGTGTGTTCCGTGCACTGGTGCGCAGTGCCCATATTGCACCGGAGTTGGAAGTAGGTTTGTTCAACGCTTTGCAACGCAAGGACGTGCCGACGTTGCGACTGTTAGTCGCCGATCTACCACAGGAAATCCAGGCAGCATTATTGGTTTTGCCGCAGCTCTATGGTGGTGTGGAAATCATCGCCCGAGCGCGAGCCATCTTGCCTGCCTATCCGGAGGTGGTGGCCGCTTTGAACGAACTGGAACAAGCGGCAGCGCATCTCAAGACATTGGCGGCTGACATCGGCATCGATCTGGCCGAATTGCGCGGTTATCATTATCACAGCGGTATGGTGTTCGCTGTCTATCATGTGGGTAGCCATGATGCCATCGCATTGGGTGGGCGCTATGATGATGTGGGCAAGGCGTTTGGTCGTGCGCGTCCGGCGACGGGTTTCAGCATGGATCTGCGTCAAGTACATGCGCTGTTGGTCAAGCGTACGCAGCCTAAGGCTGTTTATGCGCCATACCGGCAAGATGCGATGCTGGATATGGCCATTGCGGAATTGCGCAAACAGGGGCATATCGTAGTGGTCGATCTATTGGGCAAGGACGAGTATCGCTACGAATTGAATTGTGACCGCGAGTTGCTGCTACGTGAGGGCAAATGGATCGTCGTCGAAATAAAAAATTAAAGATTTGAATTAGGAACGAGAGATGTCTAAAAACGTAGTAGTGATCGGGACCCAGTGGGGTGATGAAGGCAAGGGCAAGGTGGTCGATTGGTTGACCGATCACGCGCAAGGCGTGGTGCGCTTCCAAGGTGGGCACAATGCCGGTCATACACTCGTCATCGGCGGTGAGAAGACGGTCTTGCACCTCATTCCCTCGGGCATCCTGCGCAGCAACGTTATTTGCTACATCGGTAACGGCGTGGTGGTATCGCCTGCGGCGTTGCTCAAGGAAATGGATAAGTTGGCGGCAGCAGGCGTGCAGGTGTATGAGCGGCTACGCATCTCCGAAGCCTGTCCGTTGATCTTGCCGTATCACGAGGCTGTAGATAAGGCGCGTGAAGCAGCCAAGGGCGCGGGCAAGATCGGTACTACCGGACGCGGTATCGGTCCGGCCTATGAAGACAAAGTGGCGCGTCGCGCCATCCGCCTGCAGGATATGTTCCACCGTAAACGCTTTGCCGCCAAACTGGGTGAGGTGCTGGATTATCACAACTTCGTGCTGAAGAACTATTTCAAGGCAGAGACGGTCGATTTCAACAAGACCATGGACGAAGCGCTGGCGCTGGCCGAGCGTATACAGCCGCTGGTACTGGATGTGCCGCGCGCCCTGTATGAAGCCAACAAGGCCGGGCAGAACTTGCTATTTGAAGGCGCGCAGGGCACCTTGCTGGACATTGACCACGGTACCTATCCCTTTGTGACTTCGAGCAACTGCATCTCCGGTGCAGCCTGCGCAGGAGCAGGGGTTGGTCCGCAGAGCCTGCATTACGTGCTGGGCATCACCAAGGCCTACACCACGCGCGTCGGCTCCGGCCCGTTCCCAACCGAACTGTACGACGCAGTGGACAAACAGGATCCCATCGGCAAGATGCTGGCCGAGAAGGGGCATGAGTTCGGCTCTACTACCGGCCGTGCGCGTCGTTGCGGCTGGTTCGATGCGGCTGCGCTCAAACGTTCTATTCAGATCAATGGCGTGTCTGGTCTGTGCGTGACCAAATTGGATGTGATGGACGGCATGGAGACTGTGCGCATCGGCGTGGGCTACAAGATCGACGGCCAGTTCAGCGACATCCTGCCGGTCGGTGCCGAATCGTTGGTGGGCTGCGAGCCAGTGTACGAAGATATGCCGGGTTGGAGCGGCAGCACGGTGGGCGTGAAACGCTTTGAAGAACTTCCGGTGGAGGCGCGCAATTACCTGAAGCGCATCGCCGAGATATGTGAAGTGCCGGTGGATATGGTCTCCACCGGACCGGATCGCGACGAGACCATCGTATTGCGTCATCCGTTCAAGGTCTGAGCGAGTGGTGCCGATGCAAAGATTGAATGCGCATCGCCAAGGCGGTGCGTATTTTCGTTTGATGGAGAACAACAAAGATGCCCCGCTTGCGCGAGTCATGTTTTTGATTGGTGGTGCCCAGAAGAGGCTCGGTCACGCAAGCGCGACCCCGGCATCCGTTGCAGCGGATGCCCTTCGAGTCCTAGCGCGAAGCACGCAGGTGCTTCGCTTGTTCTGGTCACCAAACAAAAACGGCTCGCTTACGCGAACCGTTTTGTTTAATCTTGGTGCCCAGAAGAGGACTCGCTGACCTTGTAAAATAAGCCTATGCGGCGAGTTTGTCGTGATTTTGTCGTGTTCTTCCCAGCTTTTTCTGCACTCTTCCAGCCAGCCACTCTTCAACATCGACCGCTCTCCAGATCACCTTTCGGCTGTTCGGAATGAGCAGCCGAGGGGGTAGAGCTTCTGGCCTACGAGAGACATCCTCCGCAACTGTGCGCGGAGTCTTATGCAGGATTTTCGCAAGCTCTTCGATGCCTAGGGTGTCCAAGGCGTACATTACATCGACCTCCACAACCCGTTGTGCCTACATGGCTCAAAGAACGGAATATCGTCATCGAAGTGATCGAATGCGCCACCAGATGCCGGAGCTGCTGGCTTTGCGGCAGGAGCTGGACGCGCAGCAGGTTCGCTGCTCTCATGTTGCTCGCCACCTTGTTTGCTGCCAAGCATCTGCATTTCGTTGACGATGATCTCGGTGGTATAGCGGTCTTTGCCGGTCTCTTTGTCCTGCCACTTGCGTGTCTGAATCTTGCCCTCGACGTAGACCTGCGAACCCTTTCTCAGGTATTCGCCCGCCACTTCAGCCAAACGACGGTAGAACACGAGGTTATGCCACTCGGTCTTTTCCTGTTTCTCGCCTGACTTGTCTTTCCATGTCTCAGATGTGGCAAGCGATACATTGGTGACAGCCTCCCCGTTGGTCATGTAACGAGTCTCTGGGTCTTTTCCAAGGCGGCCAATAATTATTGCTTTGTTCACACTCATGCTTCTCTCCTGTAGGTTTTTGATAAATTGCCGCTGTTGGTAGTTATCGCATCACCACCACTGCGCTAGGAAACGGCGCACTATTCTTTGCGTTGCCAAACTTGAGGCGGCCTTTAATGAATCTGATTTCATGTTTGATTGCATAGTCGTGCCACCATTTCGTATCTGTTCTTGCAGGAACAAGGCATACAACTGTTGCCCCCCCCCCGCGCCGATTCGTAAGCCTTCTTCATCCACGCGCCGATCTCTCTACCGTATGGCGGGTTCATCCATACAATTCCGCGCCACTCTTGAGCTAGTCCGTCATCATCTTTGGTGAAGAACTTTTCGCACTTCGCATTATCTGGCGTGGCACACACATCAAGCTCAAATCCAAACTCAGCATTGATGCTGTCGAAGAATGCTTGAGGCGTAGCCCATAGATCTGTCGCACTAGAAAAATGTACGCTCATTTCACAGTCCTCTTTTTTAAGGGAGTGGTAAGTGCGCGTTCAATACTCCATCCAAGATAAAGGCGCTGCAATAGTGCGTTTGGACTCATCCCAACTTCATGCGCCCAATCAGTTACATTCATCGTGCGACCATTAAATGTTAAGGGAACACAAGCAGACCTATTTTTATTTTGGACTGCCATTTCCGCCCATATGCAATTGTCTGGGCGATAACCAATCTCACTATTAAGGCGCTCAAGCGTCATTCCAATCGGGCATTCGCCCATATCCTCCAAGAATGTGCTAAACGAATCGAGCCATTGCTGGCAGATAGTGATTCCGCGACCGCCGTAATATTTGTAATTTTCGGCATTCTTGTCGATGCAACGCTGGCGCATTGATTTCCAGCGCGAGTATGTAAGCGTTCCGTGTTGGCCGTGCTTTGTGTTGCGTAAGTTGGGCATAATTAAAATCCTAGATGAGTCTATCAGCAAGGAAACTGCGCCAGACCGATCATGGGTATCTAGCCCACTGGTATCTGTGATGCGCATAGCGGTGGCTTTCGCCAGCGGCACGACCAGATTAGAAATTCGCTCTGTCATAGTGGCCTTGACCATTATGAAGCTGGCGATGAGGCTTTGCGCCATCCACCGGCCTGCTTGCCGACCATATTGGTGATCTCGATAGCCTTTGCGTATTGAACTGTCGAAATAATCCGCTTGTCCCGAGATAGACGAAGCAACAGTTCACACACTTGTTGGCGCTCGATTAGCTCATCAAGGTATGGCGCTTTATCCCGCGCACAGTTGGCGCGGAATATGAGCATCAGAATCTCAATGCATTCACCGCTGATCTTGCCGCCTATGCTCGCCTTGAAATCTCTCGGCATGTTTTTGACTAGATCGGTGACGACATCGAACAGGTTATATGCAACCTTATATATCGGCAATGTGGTGTGGAGTGCCATGCTGAATAAAACCAAATTATTAAATTACTGAATTTCTAATATGCGGACAGCACGCGCCGCGAACTTGCCGTACTTGAGGCTGAGGCTCTGGCCGCCGTACGCAAAGTACTGAACCCAGGCAGAATCAGAGTCGGAGACGTGCTGCGTCGAAGTCCAATACACAGTCGGCTCAAATGCCTCATTGCCGCCTTGCTTGAATGCGTCCGCAACCGTCTGCAATGGGAAGCTCGGCGTGTAGGGACGGGTAGGCTCAATCGCGGAAAGATTGATGCCGGAGCGCGCATAGCACCAGTTCTCTTCTGTGGTTGGCTTAAGATTTCGGTAGATGATCTCCAGAACGTCCTGTGCTGGGATATGCCAGTCATTATGTCCGCCGATGTTCAGCCCAAGCGCCCACTTAGCCAGATTGCTTCCAGCTTCCGCCATGGCCTGTGTATTCGCCACTCCGTCGAAGAACGACAGCGCGCCTTTAACGATGGAGTACGAATCATTCCACTGTTCGTTTTGCTTCTCACCTTCATCTTTTAGCGCGGTGACAATGGCAAACTTCCTTCCTTCCGCTTGGAAAAATCCAGCCAATAAACCGCCGCCAAATGGTGTTCCTGCGATGGCCGGAACTTCTGCCGCTGATACGATTGCTGCTTGCATGTTTGATCTCCTTTTGCTGTTGGTAAAAAATTACGCTGCTTGTTTCATCCGCTCGGCTGCATCCATTACCCAGTCGCAGGCCTCTCCGTAGGTGACGCAAAAGCTGGATGCAATACTTGTGATAAGCACCTCGTCGCTTGGCCGCTCAGTCTTGATGGTGCTGGAACTTTCCGCGTCTTTCATTGGAAACGGCCATACAGCGGGCGATGATGGCTTGTCTGATGTTGTTCGCGGGCTAGGTTCAATTGGCTTTGCATCACCCGACTTTCGCTGCTCTTCCTCAATTTTGGCGCGGGCGTTTGCCTCCGCCTGGGCGCGCACCGCCTCCATCTTCTCGGCCTCATCTGCCCTATTATTATCAATTCTGCTGGTGATGGTCAGTGTGAAGTCCTCCATAGGCTTGACCATGAGCGCTTGCAGATCGGGGAAGAGTGAGCCGTGACCGGATGCGTTCTCTTTGCACCAAGCCAGCTTTTTGCGCACATCTGCGGCAAGCTGGTCGGCTGCGAACTTTACGTCGCGCAGCGCGGTGTCAACCTTCTCCTGCATAGATGCCAAAGACTTCAATCCCTTGATTGCTTCGGCAAAGTCTGGCCGTTCACGTTCAACCGGATCGGCTTTGTCTCGGCTTCGAGAGCGTCGATGTATGCGGTGTATTCGTTCGCGGCCTTGCTGACGATTGCCAGCTTGCGGTTTTCCTTCTCAGACTTAACCAGCTTGTCCAGCATCAGGCGCTTGTCGGCCAGCTGCTTCTTGATGTGGTCGAGTGTGCGCGTCACTTCGTCAACAGTGGACATCTGCGCCAGCACGCCGGCCTTGGTCGCTTCCAGATTCGCTTCTGCTTCCTTACAGAACTTCACAGTAGCTTCTGCATCTGCGAAGTCCTTATCGCTGACAAGCTCTGTATTGATAGCTGCAATGAACGAGGTGGCGGCTTCAGCGAACTCGGACAGGTTGCTGGAAGTAACCATACCTGTTGCCTGCACGAACACGCTAGGGAGCGCTTTGATGGCTTCGGCCTTGGGCGCTTCTTTGACTTCTTCCGGCACATAAGCAGCGACATCCTTCTCGAACTGCTCCCAGCCGGAGACGAGACGGGCGCGCATTTCTGGATCAGGCTGGTACCAGCAGTGCCTTTCTTCAATCAGCACATCATTTTGGTCAAAGGTGGATGCCATGAACAGGCACTTCTTCGCCCCGGATACCATGAGCTGATGTTCCATTTGTGCGCGGTATTGTTCGTGTAGACGGTCTGACTCGTCATTGCCTTCCATTGCTTCGCGCAACTCAGCATTAAGGCTTTTGTGTTCAAAGATCACGATGCCGTCGAACGTAATACCGTCAAAGCTGGCTGAATACTTGCCATCAGCGCCGGTGATGGGGGAAAGCTCTTCCCCGATGATCTCTTCAGCCAGCGGACGGGCAAGTGCCTCGAATCGGTGTCCGTCATTGAAACGGCGCTGTGTTGACTCATCAACTTCAGGAATGATGCCGGTCGCACGCTCTTTGATGAGCTGGCTGCGCGACTTGTACTTACTGATGCCGAGCATTGCAGGCGCATCGCTTGCGTTGTTAGCGGTGGCGCGGTGCGCCTTCCATGCGTAACTTCCTTGGATTAGGTTGAGGATTTGCATTATTTTTTCTCCCATGATTTGATTTCTTCGATTGCTGCTTTAGTAAGAACGCAGCGCGGAGCGAGGAAGTCGATTAGTGTTTGCGCCTTTGCATCGCCTTGCTGGATGAGCGACTTCTTGCTGAACTTGGTGACTTCGCCGCTATCGCCGTCAACTACGTCTGTGCCGTAGCGCGTGATAACTTCGTCCTTGTCCATGGTTGGTAATTTAGGCTTCTCTTCCTTCACTTCACGCATTTGCGCTTCGAGGATCTGCCCGTCGAATTCCTTGCCTTCCATTTCATCTGCAGTAGGGGCTGCGCCCAATTCAGGGAATGCTTTACGAAGAGCCTGCGCTTCTGCGCACTTGGCAAGCTGGGCATATGGGCGTTTTGTCCACATAGCATTCGGCGCTATGCTCTTTTCAGCTCCGCCCTTCATGGCGTAGTTTTCTTTCCAGCGCTCGGTCGCGGCATACTCGGCGATCTGTCCGCTTGGAAGAATTCGTTTGACTATCACCTTGCACCACTGCGGATAGGTGATCTCGACTCCGCCCAATGTCTCTGTAGTGTCCGTCCCGAACTCCGGCTCAGTTACACCAGCACATTCTCCGGTGCGCGACATTTGGGTGCGATACAGGCCGATTCCAGGCATCACCACGTCGCGCATCGCCTTCAGCTTGCCGTCATAGATGGGCACGATATGTACAGGCTTCTGCATCGGATCGAGTCCTGCGGCTTGGCAATAACCCAGCACCATCTTGATGCTGTCCGTCTGTGCGCCCGGATACAGGCTGTTGCGCAGGATGTTTACGAGCTGATCTTCCGTCATGGCCGAGACTGCTGTGTTCTGCACTTTTGCTGAGAGCGCAGTGCCTTTTGCTGGTGCATTCATTTGCTACCTCCTAGTTTTTCAATGCGTTGTTTGTTTCTGAACCTGCGCCTCTGCGCCATGCTTCGGTTATGCCACTCAACTATCCCGTCGATGGCGCAGCGGGCGCGCACCCCATCTTTCAAAACCTCGATCTGTGCCAATTCAGCCATTCGATCAATGTTTGCGTGGATGCGCTGGGTAGCTTCAATCAGACCGCTCACGGTTTTCTCACTGCACAGCAATTACTCTCTGACTCATGCATCACTGCGTCTTCATAGTCCATGCGGCCAACGATGCCGTAGAGCAACAGCAGTGCTGCAACTACAGCCCAAGCCTTGACGCCTTCTGATATGGTTTTAACTTTCATGTGCGCAACTTTCTGCTGCCCGTGTGGCAGCTTCCATCCAGTAGCGTTCGTTCAAATGCCTGATTGCTACGAGCGCCATATGGTTGCTGTGGTCGTTCTTCAGGTCGAGATCGGCAGCGGCGGCAATTGTTGCGAACATCACCATGCGCTCTGCATCTGGCGCATTTCCGATGGACTCCTCGAAGTTTGCGAACGTCCACGGGTGATATTCTTCTCCCACCTGCATCATGTCCTTTGCGCGCTGTTCGATTTCTTCGGCATGCCGCTCTTCGGCAGTATCCTTATCGAGAAAGCGATTTAGCTCGTTTCGTTGCCCGCGCTCTACCATCCGGTCAATTTCTGCTGCTGTTTGCATGGCATCCCCAAATTAATGAATGACTAAATTGGCGATATGCGGACAGCACGCGCCGCGAACTTGTTGCCCTTGAAGCTGTAGTGCTGGTTGCCGCTAGCAAAGAACTGAACCCAGCCCACTTTTCTCCAGCACGTAACTCCGGCATTTGGATACCGTTCGATGTGACGCCGAAGATGTGCTTCTCGAACCATGCGCGGAACAACTCCTTGGTGCTTACCGTCAACTGAGTGCCGCCTACATCAAGCGTCACTGATTCTTGATTTGTGTCCATATCGATCTCCATAATTAAGGCTAGATACTTGTGCTACTGACTGCCTTCGCGTCCCAGTTGCGGCTCACCTAAGTCCCACGCTTCAGCACCTCTCTTGCGACAACATTGCCTTGGTGCACTGGTTTTGTTTCACCCCTTCAGTTCGCCTATTGGTTTTGTGTTGGGGTGAGTCATTATCGACAAAACGATATAGCAAGTCAATCGAAAAAACGATAAAAATATCGATGGGCAATAAAAAACCCGCCGAAGCGGGTTGTGATGGGGGTAGCTTAAATCAGTGGCAGTGGTATCCGCCTGTCTTGCGGTCGTAGTGGCATCCGTTGCTATCTGTTCCACCTGAATGCGCTAATGCGGCGGTGGACAGGATCAGAGCAATTGCGGCAAAGATGATACGTTTCATGGTGATTCTCCTTTTAGTACGTTAAGGAATCCTCCGGCGTTGTGGCGCGTTCGCGCTCTCGTTACACATTTAATCTTCTACTTCTGGCTTACTGTATGGAGATAGCCCAAACTCTTCGCAGAATTCAACATCAATCTCATAATTGCGCAGAACTAACTGCCCAGCCTTTTCTTCTGTCATCCCAGAAAGCGTATTCCTTTCGATCTCAATTGGGAATAACTCACGCTCTGCTTTTAGTAAGTAGTGACATTCAATTTGATCTAACTCTTTTCTCCTGTCGCTCCTTGCTTTGGTGGCTCTCTTGGAGGCATCTATAGCCGCCTTTCTTTCTGCGAATTTGATGTGCCTTTGTTCTTTATCTACTGCCCATACTTCATGGTTGATACGGCTTTGCACATAATCGCTTGTATATAAAAAATAGCCAACAAAACAGAGCCAGAATAACCCCCAAAACCACGCGACATAATTTACACCATCGGTTTTATCCGGCATCGCCAATCTGTTTACCTGAACTTTCTAACTGCTTCACGCACTACGCCGATAATACGCGATTCACCCAATGGCTTTGTTGGATATTGCTTGTTGATCGGCTTCAAATACCACTCGCCGCCATCGCGCACGAGCTGCTTGAAGGTGGCTTCACCGCCATTCTTTGCGATGATGTAGTCACCATGCTGCGCCTCCATATTTGGCTCTATTACCAGGCGCATCCCTTCGGGGAAGTCTGGCGACATAGAATCGCCCACAACAGATAGGGCAAAGGTGTGCTCGCCCTTGGAGACTGTGATTGGAACAAGTTCGCATTCACTGTTGTTGCAGTCATCTATCGCCTCAGCAAAGTCACCTGCGCGTACCCAGCTTATAAGTGGGACATAGCCGCGCAGATCAGGGGCTGGTGCAACGTTGGAAAGCTCTCTACTACCTTTTCCTGTGGAAAGCCATTCAGCGCTTACTTTAAGCGCTTTCGCTATCTGTACAACAGATGGTGTTTTGCTCGTGTGTCCACGCTCCAAGTCACCAATTGTTGATTGATTCACCTTGGCATGCTTTGCAAGCTCGACCTGAGTCATGCCAATTTCTTTCCTAGCCTGCTTTATTCTGTCGCCGATAGTCATTCCGATATTCTCCACATTTACCTATCGAAAAATCGTTTGCATAAATATCGTTATGTCGATATTATCTGCACATGGACTTCCAAAAACTCATTCAAGACCTGCTTGATGCAGGCATGACGCAGGCGCAGATCGGTTTGCAAATCGGTTTGAAACAGCCATCTGTATTCGACATCTTGAGTGGCGCTACGAAAAGCGTCCGGTGGGATGTTGGCAACAAGCTAATCACCCTACACAAGAAGCGCGCAAAGAAAGCTGCGTAATGATTTCCCCGCCAACCAATCCGTGTTTCTCCTCCCTGAGCATGGTGGCGGGTCTTGCCAGCTTGGAATCCATCCCGAGCTGGCCTTTTTATTCTGGAGCGAATCATGTCTGACGTTATTCCGCTTTCCTCACGATCCGGCACATCTAACCCTCTGGGCAAATGCACCGAGACGGCCAAGACGATGTTGCCAATCGAGATCAAGGAAGGAATGCGTCGTAAGGCATTCGATATGGGAGTCAGCGAGCAGGAATACCTGCGCGAGTTGATTATGGTCGATGTGTTGGGCGTTGACATGGTGCTCAAGTTACACGAACAGCGCATTGGTAGCTTCAGAACTATGGGTGCGGGAAAAGGAACTCAGCCTTGAGCATCAAGATGATGACCCTTGTATGGGATTTCTTTGATCGAGGTGGAAGCGATAAGCTGGCAATGCTGGCGCTGGCGGACTGGTGCGACGACAAAGGGTTGAACTTGTACCCATCCATTTCAGGAATCGCCAAGAAGATCAACGTCAGCGAAAGCCAGGCACGCAGAATCATCCACAAGTTCATCGAAGAGGGCTATTTGCAGGTCATCGGGAACCATGACGGCGGCGCTCCTTCTGCAACCCGCAGGTACAGGATGGTGGCAACCAGATTCGTTGAAACCCCTAGCATGGATGCGACCCCTAGCGCCGATGCTACCCCTAGCATGGGTGCGCACGACCCCTTGCATGGATGCGCGCAACCCCTTGCACCCATGACACCCGAACCACCATTAACCACCAATAAAGCTACTGCCAATAAACCAGCGCGCGATCTTCCCGACTGGTTGCCGGAAAAGTCACTGTCTGATTTCAAGGCTCACCGCAAGGCGATGAAGAAGCCGATGACGGAACAAGCCGAGGCGTTGCTGATTGTGGAGCTGGAGAAGCTGCGTGCTGCTGGGCACGACCCAGTTTCCTGCCTGAATACGGCAATCCTCAAGGGATGGCAGATGCCATATGCGCCGAAATCAGACCAACAGCGGTCTGGTACACGAGCGGAGCAGATTGCCAAGCACAACGAGCAGGTGGCGGCGGAGTTTCTTGGCGGCGGCGAAAAAGTAATCGAGGCGGAGGTGGTCAATGCGTGAATCAGACAAGGCGAAGTTCCTGAAGATGATGCAGGCAACGCTTGCCATCTACGACAAGACCGCGACAACCGAGACGGTCGGGCTGTGGTGGAACCTGCTGGCTGGCTACGAGTTTGCTGATGTTGAGCAGGCATTCGGACAATACCTGAAATGCGCGGAGGGGCGGTTTGCACCAAAACCAGCCAGCATCATTTCTATCATCGATGCGATGCGGCCAGATGGTCGGCCTGGAGCGGATGAGGCGTGGGCGATGATTCCAATGGACGAATATGCGAGCGCCGTGATGACGCAGGAAATGTCCGAGTCGCTTCATGTGGCGCGCCCATTACTGGATGCAGGAGACAAGATTGCCGCGCGTATGGCGTTCAAGGAAACTTATTCCCGCATCGTGGACGCGAACAAGCGCAACGGAGTGAAGCCCGCATGGTTCCCCTCGCTCGGGCAGGACAAGGAAGGCCGCGATGCGGTTCTGGCAGAAGCCGTACGTCTTGGCCGGTTGACCCCGAATCATGCCATCGGCCTGCTGCCGCCAGAGAAGATCGCGCCCATGCTGCAATCCGCTGGGGAAGAGAAGCTGGCGCTGGAATACAAGCTGCCTAGCGCGGAAGAGTCATTCGCTCGCATTCAGACGATGAAGGATGCGCTGAAGCAGAAGGTGGCAGCATGACTACGCTAGAACAAGCCCGCGCCGCTGTCGCACTCAACCCAGAGCAGTTCAGTAAGAGCTTCTTCGACTGGATCACGGCCAACTGGCACATCTACGAATACTTTGAGGTTAGTGCCCAGCGCGTTGTCGAGAGCGGATACCGCCACTACTCGGCGCGCACCATCGTTGAGGTGATGCGTCACCGCTCCAACATCCGAGAGATCGGCGACGGAACCTGGAAGATCAATGACCACTGCATTCCGAACTTGTCCAGGCTGTATCTGCTGTTGCACCCAGAGCATGACGGGCTGTTTGAGCTGCGCGAAAGGAAGGCGGCATGAGAGTCCTTGTGGCATGCGAATACTCCGGCGTTGTTCGTGATGCGTTCGTCAGGGGGGGGCACGACGCAATGAGCTGTGACTTGCTTCCAACAGATGTTCCTGGTGCGCACTATCAAGGCGATGTGCGAGACGTGATTCATGCTCAGTGGGACTTAATGATCGCCCATCCACCATGCACACACCTAAGTGTATCAGGAGCGCGTCATTTCGCTGAAAAGCGTATGGATGGGCGGCAACAAAGCGCAATCAGTTTTTTTATGGAGCTTATGAAAGCAGATATTCCGATGATTGCTGTCGAAAATCCAGTCTGCATCATGTCCAGCTTCTTCCGTAAGCCAGATCAAGTCATTCAGCCGTGGCAGTTCGGTCATGGGGAGACAAAGGCGACATGCTTGTGGCTGAAGAACCTGACCACACTAAAGCCAACCAACATAGTTGATGGGAGGGAGGCGCGTATACACAAGATGCCGCCATCACCTGATCGCTGGAAGGAGCGCAGCAAGACATTTCAAGGGATTGCAGATGCGATGGCTGCTCAGTGGGGGTGTTTGGCATGAACGCACAGCGCAAACCGCAGAAACGCGAGCGCATCTATCTGCGCGTCATTAAGGGTGGGCTGGTGCCAGCGGACGACTACGCGGCTAGCCGATTGCGCGAGAAGTCATACAAGGTGGGCGACGTGCTGGCCGCGCAGATCACCAAGCTGCGCAATCCGAGATTCAACCGCCTAGTGCACCGCATTGGGCAACTGGCAGCGGCAAATATCGACGCATTCTCTGGACTAGATGCCCATACCGTGATCAAGCGGCTCCAGATGGAGGGGCGCATCGCCTGTGACGAGATCGGGATTATGGTTCCTGGCTACGGCATGGTGGTGCAGGTTATACCGCGCAGCATGAGCTTCGACACGATGGATGAAGGTGAGTACCACGAGGCGGCGCGCGCCATCTGCCGGTTGATCGCAGAGCGCTACTGGCCGACCTTGACACCGGAGCAGATCGAGCAGATGGCAGAGTCGTTTGTTTCTGAATCTTAACTGAGAGGAGTATTGCTATGACCAGCATTGCAGACGTTGTGTTCACAAAGATGCGCCCAATGACGTTTTACCGCCCAAAAGACCTCGCCGAAGAGGCAAAAATAAAGAAGGAGTGCGTCTCCGCTGCCCTCCGTGAAATCGCACGGGGGGGGCAATTGAACGCATCGTCGATGGTAGGCGCGTGGTTTACATCACCAAGCAGCATGCGTTGTTCTAAGTCCGTATGAACACTTGCTTCACTTGCCGCAAGAGCTTCATGGCGTGGGCGCAGTGCGTGCCTGGGGAATTCCCTACGCATCACCTGCGCTGCTGGCCGGATGGCGACTGGAAGCGTGAGCAGGAAGCATCCATTCCTTGCCTGAAATGGCAGGAGGAGCTTCTGCCGGAAGATATTGAGGATGCCACCCCATGACATTTACCAAGCAGCGCCGCCACGAATCACGCCATCTGCGCGACAGTGCGCGGGGACAACCGTGCCTTGTACGCATACCAGGCGTATGCAACCACGACCCTGCCACAACCGTCCTTGCGCACATCAACGGCGGCGGGATGGGCACCAAGACCAGCGACCTGTTTGGAGCGTTCTGCTGCTCAAGCTGCCATGACCTGATCGACGGGAGGGTAAGGCACAGGGTGTTTGACCGAGAAGAGATCGAATTGATGCATCGGCAGGGCGTGCAACGGACACAGCAGCACTGGCTGGACATTGGAATGGTGGAGTTGGGGTGATATGCCACACCTGCACACATCGCGCGACCAAGACCACAACGGGCAAAGGTCACTTCTTGCTGTGGGGTTGCAAGGAGAAGCGCATCACCTTTGGCAACACAACAGACTGGCACAAAGGCAAGAACCAACCCAAGACATGCAAGGAGCGCAAACCAAGTGAGCAAATATAGGGCGGTGAGGACAAACGGTTACGCATCCAAGCGTGAGGCGCGCAGAGCCAACGACTTGGCGATATTGGAGCGGATAGGCGACATATCCGAGCTGAAGGAGCAGGTGGTTTTTATCATCGCTCCGTCTGTGGTGATACAGGGCAGGAAGCGCCCACCGATGAAGTACATCGCGGACTGGACGTATGTGCAGGGCGGAAAGATGGTTGTCGAGGACTGCAAGGGCTTCAGGACAACAGAGTACAGGATCAAGCGGCATTTGATGAAGGCAGTCCACAACATCGACATCACGGAGACGTAAGCATGACCCAAAACCGACTTAGCACGATAGAGCGTCAAGTCCATTCGGAACTATTACCCACTTGGCAACCTGTCGCCGCTATCGCTTACCGGGCTGAGGTATCGGTGAAGGTGGCACTGAAGGCACTACTAGACATGGAATCAAGGGGAATTGTGAAGAAGGCGCGAACCCGAATAGACGGTCATAACAAGGTGCATCTGTTCAAGAAGCTGGATTACGTGAAGGTGCTGGGTGTGCAGATGCCACAAACAGCCGAGGTGGAAGAGGCATGAGCGAGATTGATTACCCAGTGTTGAACTACAACTATGCCAAGCTGGCAGCGCTGGTCATTTGCGCCTGTATCGCCAGCAAGGTGTGCGGCTTTCTGCGTGACTGCGTTGTGATGGTGTGTGTATGAGCGACCTTACCCCAAAACAATCGCGATTCATTGATGAGTACATGATTGACCTGAATGGTACTCAGGCGGCTATTAGGGCTGGATACAGCAAGAAGACAGCAAACGAACAAGCTGCGCGCCTGTTAGCCCATGTTAGTGTTAAGGCGGCTGTCGCAAAACGTCAGGAAGCCCTTGCAGAGACGCATGGTGTGACGCTGAAAAGCCTGCTTGATGAGCTTGATGAGGCGCGAGAAGCTGCGCTTGGTGCTGAGACAGTGCAATCCTCTGCCGCCGTTGCTGCGACGATGGCTAAGGCCAAGCTGTGCGGTCTGGTCATAGACAAGCAGGAAGCCAAGACCAGCGGCACGGTTAAGCATCTGGTAGCTGAAGCGCCCAAGCTATCGAAAGAAGAGTGGCTGAAGGCGCACAAGTTGGGCGCATAGCATGGTGTGGGAGCCACAGCCAGGGCCACAAAGCAGCGCGATCACTGCGGCATGGTGTGACGAGCTGTTCTTCGGTGGTGCGCGGGGCGGGGGTAAGTCTGACTATCTGCTGGGTGACTATCTGCAAGACATTAGCCTTGGCTCGATCTGGCGCGGCATCGTGTTCCGCAAGACCTACAATGAGTTAGAAGAGTTGCAGATACGTGCCCGCGAATTGTTTCCGCCATTGGGCGCGGTGTACAAGAGCACAGCCAGCTCGGACTATCCTTTCTCGAACTGCTGGTACTTCCAAGGTGGGGCAACGCTCAAGATGCGCTACTTGGAACATGAGCGCGATGCAGATGGATACCAAGGCCATCAGTATATGTGGATCGGATTCGATGAGCTGACCAACCACGCCACGCCTTACGGGTACAACAAGCTGAAGGCGTGTTTGCGTTCCGCCTCGGGTAAGCCCGGTCGAATCCGATCATCAGGCAATCCGGGCGGCAAGGGGCATATCTGGGTCAAGGCACGATTCATCGACATCGCCCCTGCCTTCCATCCGTACACCGACCCAGAGACTGGTCTGACAAGGATGTTCATTCCTTCCAAGTTGACGGACAACAAGTACCTGCGCGACAACAAGCAGTACGTCGCGCTGCTCAAGTCTTCCGGCTCGAAGGAGTTGGTGCGCGCATGGCTGGAAGGTAACTGGGACATTGTTGCTGGAGCATTCTTCGATTGCTGGGATAGAGATAGGCACGTCATCAAGCCATTCAGGGTGCCATCAGAGTGGACGCGCTTCCGGTCGTTCGACTGGGGCAGCGCGAAGCCGTTCAGTGTTGGATGGTGGGCGATCAGCGACGGAGGATTGCATCTTCCGAAGAATTCAATTGTGCGCTACCGAGAATGGTATGGCGCGAAGGATCCGAACGTAGGCCTGAAGCTGACGGCAGAGGCCATTGCGCAGGGTATCGTCAAGCGCGAAAAGGGCGAGTCGATAGCCTATGGTGTTGCCGACCCTGCTTGCTGGAAGGAAGACGGCGGTGCAAGTCATGCTGAACGTATGGCAAAGCAGGGTGCGCGGTTCAGGCAGGCCGATAACTCCCGTGTGTCTGGATGGGACGAGATGCGCCAGCGCTTCATTGGCGAGGACGACCAGCCGATGATCTACTGCTTCGATACCTGCATCGACTCCATTCGCACCATACCGCTGTTGCAGCACGACACCAACAAGCCCGAAGACCTAGATAGTGAGATGGAAGACCATGCCGCTGATGATTGGCGCTATGCCTGCAAGTCGCGTCCATTCATCCGTGAAGGCAAGACGCGCAAGAAAGCTCCCGAGCCGGGAACGATTGGCTGGGTGTACCAAAGGACGGAAGAGAAGAAAGACCGCTCGCCGTATCGTGGATGAACAATCGCATGGAAACGAATTGGCAGGGTTAGGCTTCACCTGCAATTTTGCATATCCTCCTCGGGAGAATCACCATGTTATTGAAACAATCGGCAATTCTGGCGGCTCTCGCTGCTGGCGCAACAATCGCAACAACTGAAATCGGTTTCTTGCCAGGTATGAAAGTCGCCGCAGTCATCGGCTCCCCTGCTGGTGCGTTCGTAGGCTCCGCCATCGTGCAGACATCTGAAGATGGCACGACTTGGGGTACAGCTACAGGCGCAGTCGCAGTGACTGGCCCTGGCTTGAACGTGCAAGAGGTGACGCTGAAACAGTTCATCCGCTTGAACGTGACGGCCTTCACATCGGGCAATATCCAAGCCTCGTTAATCTCCGGCTTGAACTAAGATGTTGGTGCAGGCGGATGACGGCAAACTAGAGCCGCCAGCCCAAGAGAAGGCGCACGCAAAGCGCCTTCTGAAGCGTATCGAGAGTTTCGACAAGAAGCTCAAGGAACGCGCAAAGTCTTGGGATAAGGCGCGGCAATATGCCGATGGTATCGACGAAGACAAGGACGATGGGGAAAGCGGCCTTGTTCGCGTGAACCTGATTGGATCAGTTGTCGATACCCTTCTGCCTGCAATCTACGCGAAAGCGCCGGAGATCGCGGTCACGATGGACGACCGTATAAGCTCCGATGAATACCAGCTTTACACCAAATTCACACAAACGCTTCAGGATGCGCTCAACACCTACTTGGTGAAGGATGCCAAGCTGAAGACGCGCGGAAAGTCTGCTGTGCGCACTGCGCTGGTGGCAACAACCGGCTGGACGAAGATCGTCTTCCAGAAAGATGTGCGAGAAGACCCGCTCATCAAGAACCGCATCAACGATACACAAGACAACATCGAGCGCATCAAGACACTGATCGCCGAGACAAGTAGCGAGAATGGCGAGTGCGCAGAGCATGAAGCCAAGCTGTTCGAGATGAATCAGCAAGTGGAATCTCTGAGCGCGCAGATCGAGGTAGTCGTATCCGAGGGGTTGGTCGTCGATACCGTCTCTGCTGAGGATGTCATCGTGCTGGACTCATCCTGCCGTGACGTTGACGACTTCGAACAAGCTGCGGCGATTGCCCACCGTATCCGCATGACGACTGAGGCGTTCAAGTCTCAGTTCAAGATGGAGCCGCCCGCTGGTGCCAAGAAGTATTCCAGCGCAGTAGGTGATTCAGAAACAACCGTGTCAGAGATTGATGAAGACGACAAGCTGGTAGTCGTGTACGAGGTGTGGAGCCATAAAGACCTGACCGTGTACACACTGATCGAGGGTTGCCATCAGTACATTCGCGAACCGTATCAACCTAAATCACTCGGTGCACGCTGGTTCCCGTTCTTCCCATTGCAATTACGCCGCGTCGCTGGGGTCAAGTATCCGCGCAGCTTGGTAGAGCAACTGATCGAGCTACAAGACGAGTACAACACGCGCCGCACCAATGCCGCCGAGCACCGTAAGAAGAACATCCCTGTGCGCCTACTGAACAAGGCATCCGGTATCACGGATGAGGAAGTATCGAACATCGCGAACCGCTCCATCACAACCGACGTGATTGGCGTGACCATGGATAGAGCAGAGCCGCTGCAAAACCAGCTCGGCAGTCTGCCGGAGATTCCATACAACCAGCAGATGTATGACACCTCGGACATCATGCGCGACATCGAAATGGTCGGCAACACGCAGGATGCGGCGCGCGGAGCTATCAACAAGGCAAAGACGGCGACCGAGGCCGAGATTATGTCGATGGGTATGCAATCGCGAACCAGCGAGAGCATCGATGTCGTCGAGGATTGGCTGACTGAACAGGCGACCTATTCCGCCCAGCTTCTACTGCAAAACATCACGCCGGAGCAAATCAAGGAGCGCTTCGGCGCTGAAGCAGTGTGGCCGACGCTGACCAAACGCCAGATGTTTGCGATGGTGAACATCAGTATCCGTGCAGGCTCAACCGCTCGCCCGAACAAGATGCGCGAGCGCGACCAGTGGATACAGATCATGCCGATCATTCAGCAAGCGCTGGAGAAGATCGTGATGTTCAAGCAGCAAGGCATGCTGGAGATGGTCGAGACGACTGTTGCACTGCTGGACGAGACGCTGAAGCGATTCGATGAGCGCCTGGATGCAAAGGCTCTGCTTGGAATCAAGGACGAACAGGAAGAAGTCGAAGAGACAGACGGACAGGCTGGCGGCGTTCCCCCAGAAGTTCAGGCGCAGATGCAGCAGATTCAGCAGCAGGCTGCCGCTATCGAGCAGCAGAAGGCCGACCTGGAAGAGCAGGCGCGCAATCTGGATAACGAGCGCATCAAGTTCGAGGCCGAGCGCCGCGTTGCTGATGCAGAAGCTAATCTCACCTACGAAAAGCTGAAGGCTTTGCTGCATACGTGAATCGCATGGAAAACGAACACTAGCGTTAGGCTGACATCTACGTGAACTTAACCTGGTGCCGACCATGAATCTGCTGAAAACACTGCTTTGCCTGTTCTATTTCACCCGCTTGAGTGTCGTTGAAGAGGGTGGTGGCGCGCAATCCGAAGCCTTCGCGCAAACCACCGATACGGTGGCGGCCACGCAAGAGACCCCAGAGGATGCCGTACTTTCTGAGCTTGGCCTATCCGACGAGCCGAAAGAGCAGGCGGAATATTCTGACGCTGGCGCTTCAGGTGCTGTAGATGATGGCGAAAAGGCCAAGCCTGAAGAGGAGGTTTCGGCAGAGCAAAAGGTCGATGCTGAAAAGCCAGAGCCAGAGAAAAAGGAGGCGCTGAGTGATGCAGACCTAGCGCCGCTGGACAGCAAGAACCCGAAGACGAACGAACGCTTCCAGAAGGTAACGGAAGGCTACAAACAAGAGAAGCAACGTGCCGATACCGCACTGGCCGACGTAGAGAAATACAAGTCTTCGTTCGAGTCGCTGAAGTCGCTTGGCTTCAATGATGCACAGGCCGCAGATGATTTGGTGATGTTCGCCGGATTCCGCAACGTGGTTGCCTCGGGTGACGTGGATACGTTCAAGCAGGTAATCGCGTCACAGATCAAGCAGTTCGAGCAGATGCATGGCAAGCGTGTCGCCATCGATGTGAGCGCTCTTGATGACCATGACGACCTGAAGCAGAAGGTCAAGAATTTTGAATTACCCGAAGACGTTGCGCTGGAAGTGGCAAGAACCCGCGCTACACAGGCGCGAGAAGAGCAGAACAAGAAGTCGCTTGAATCGCAACAGGCCGAACAGCAGCAACGCAATGAAGTGATGAACAGCTCTATCGCTCAGGTGAATGCGATGGAGGCCAACTGGAAGAAGACCGACCCAGACGCATCCGCATTGCTGCCGCACCTGAAAGCACAGATGGAGCGCATCGCCAAGACCTTCCCGCCTGAGCAATGGCCTGCGGTGATCGAGATGCAGTACCAGTCGCTCAAGGGCGCAATGGCTCAGACAGTTTCACGTGACACCGTTTCCCGTCCGCTACGTGCGGCAGGACACACAGCAGGATTGCTTGAGCCGACAAACCCGCAGGATGCTGTGCTGCAAGCGCTTGGATTGAACGATTAAGGGGATAAGCATGGTATGCGTTGAAATAGAAATGAATGACAAGGGCGAATTCTCTGTAGGCGTATGCCCACCTGAAGACGAGAACGAACCGAAAGAGCATCTGCGTCCATCGAAGTCTCTGGATGCCGCACTAGCAAAAGCGAAATCGCTTTTGCAGCAGCAAGCACAAAGTCCCCAGGACGCTGTTCTCAGCGAAATGGGGATGGCTGACGAGTAGCACTGAACACTTGGCTGATTGCGGCATCGCCAACCGCAGGGCTGTTGATCTGGTATCGCCCGACCGAGAGGATTGAACTTTAATTTTTTCTAAGGAGAGCCATCATGGCCTTGAACGCAGCAGAGATTGCCAAAATCGGCAAAGTAGCAATTACAGCCTACGGCAAGAACAAGCCTGTAGATCAGATCAACGTAGCACGCCCATTGCTGGATGCGCTTTTGCCAAAGGCAAAGGACATCGTAGGTGGTGTGGACGGCTTCACCATCAACATCTTCAAGTCAAACGACGCGAACGGTCAGTTGTGGAGTGGTAACGGTAAGGTCACTTACAACAGCCGCAGCCCTAACGACTTCTCGAAGTGGGACTGGATGAACCACCACGACGGCTTTGTGTTGAACGAAGACGAACTGAAACGCGCTGGTATCACTGTCAGCGACGACATCGGCAAGTCCACAGCAACCAAGGGCGAGGCAGTCGCATTGACCAACATGATCGTGTCCCAATTCACCGCCCTCGAAGAAGGCGTGAAGGATCACATCAACGCGCTGTTGTGGCTGGATGGTTCGCAGTACACCAACGCATTGCCCGGTCTGGACACTATCGTTTCGCTGGCTCCTACAGCGGGCACGATTGGCAACATCGCCGCAAGCAACGCCTACTGGCAGAACTACGCCAGCACAGGTCTGGCATCCACTCAAGCCGCACTGTTGGGCGCGATGGAAGCAGCAAAGCGCAGCATCATGCGCAAGAAAGGTCGCTTCACCCACATCTTCTGTGGCGCGGACTTCTACGATGCGTTGCGCAATGCAGTGTTGGCATCCAACACGACACAGATCACCTATGGCTCTGGTTCCAAGTTGAGCATCGATATGGCGACCGATACCTTGAAGTTCGACGGTATCCAGTTGACCTACGTGCCTGACTTCGACACCAACTTCGGCTTGGGTGCGCCTGCGATCACTTGGGCGAAACGCTGCTACTTCCTGAACCTGACACCAGGCCAAGGTATCGAGCTGCGCAAGGATAGCGAGGACTTTATGAAGATGCGCTATCCCGGTCGTCCAATCGACCAGTATGTGTATCACTTCGCGATGACATCCAAATTCGGTTTGGGTTGCTCGAAGCGAAACAGCAACGCGGTATTGTCTATCGCGTAATCAAGAGGGCGGCACGCCAGTACGGGTGTCGCCCTTTTTAACTTTGATGGAGGTAGCAGCATGAAAGTCAAATTACCGTACCAAATGGTATTGCTCGTTCGCGGTGAAGGCAGTAAGACACCGTTGATCGTTTTGCCACACGAGATCGACATCTTGCGCGCGACGCACGGTGAAGATTCAATCCAATTATCCGACGATGTGCCGCCTATCAAAGAGTGCACATTCGACACAGCAGATGAGTTCTCGCGTCTGGAGCAGGTCTATAAAGGCGGTTCTGACAACGGCAACCCGACACGCGCTGTATTCCGCAACCTCGATGAGTTCGAAGCCTCGTTTGACTTTGGCACAGACAAGGCCGCACTGATTGCTGAAGCGAAAGACCTTGGCATCGCAGCGACCAAGAACTGGGACGTAGAAAAGCTACAAGCAGCAATCGCTGAGGCCAAGGGCGAATAATGGCACTGCCTCTGAAGCGCACGCTGGGTGAAGTTCGCGCAGATATTCAGGGGCGCTTGGGCTTTGGTATGGCCGGACAAGCTGGGGTGGTCAACTCCAGCTTGATCGACAGCATGATTCGCTCTGCACAGAACCAGCTCTACGTGCATTTCGACTTCTTGGAAATGAAGAAGGTACACGAACGCATCACCGGAACAGACCAAGCGTTCTATGACTATCCTGCCGACTGCAATCTTGACCGCATCATCGAGATGGGCGTGCTCTACAGTGGGCGTTATTGGAAGCTGGAAGAGGGCATTAGCCTAGAGGATAGAAGCTCAAGTTCGTCTGGCAACGTGCCCATGAAGTATGAGCGCCGTGACCAGTACGAATTGTGGCCTGTGCCCGCCAACAACAGCTACACGATCCGCACGGAATACATCAAGGTGCTATCACCCTTGGTGAGCAACAGCGACCGCATCAGCCTGCCTGATGAGGCTGTCTATCTGCATGCGCTATCTGCTGCAAAGTCGCACTATCGCCAGCCAGACGCGCAGGTTTATGCCAATCAGTTGACCGCCTATCTGGACAAGATCAAGGCAAAACATCGCGGCAAAACAGTCTGGTCAAAGAGCGCTCGGCGCAATCCTTACGACTACCCCCCCACCTCGGATCAGGTGGTGTAATGCCTCAATCAATCACATTCGACAAGTTCGATTTTGGTCTGGACTTGCGCAAAGGGTTGAGCACGTCTGATGCAAACCGTCTGCGCATGTTGAAGAATGCCCATGCGACAGAAGGTAAGACCATCCGCAAAAGACCGGGGCTGACGAAAATCGCCACGCTCGAAGCGGGCACAACAGGACTATTCGCAGGCAATGGGAAGCTCAATACCTTCTATGGCGGAACGGGCACGATCACCCACGCCAACACGCTGTTCAAATCGAATAATGTACGCAGCCCGACGACTGCTGCGCTGGCTCTATCTGCTGTGCACTATGCGGATGTCTTCAATGGCTATGTCTATGCAGCCGTCGAGTATGTCGGCGGGGAGAAGCGCCACCACTATCTTGATGGAGCAGCCCCAGGTGCAACGCACATCGCAGATGCTAACTGCCCGAACACGGCGCAGGTTACAAAAATATCCAGCAAGATATGGTCTGTTGGTGCAACTGGAGACACTGTGCGCTTCAGCAAAACAAACGCGCCGCGCGACTGGACAACGGCAAATGATGCCGGATTCTTGCCTGTTGGATTGAAGCAGGACGGTGCGAATACAGCGACAGCACTCGGCTTTTACCAGAACCGCCTTGTGGTGCTATTCGCAGACTCTGCGCAGATTTGGCAGGTCGATGTTGACCCTGCAAACCACCACTTCCTTCAGGCGATAGATGTCGGATCATTACTGCCCTATTCGCACGCAAACATGGCGGGCGATGTCTTATTCTTGTCACCCGCTGGCGTGCGCAGCATCACTCGGCAGGATGTAACGACCAACGTGATCGATATCGATGTTGGCTCACCAATCGACCGAGAGTTGCTTAAAGGGTTGTCTGGGATACTCGCTTTCGACGTTGCAAATGCACGGGCGCAATACTATCGAGGCGGAGGCCAGTATTGGCTCTACTCTGGCAGCAAGGCGCTGGTGTACACCTTCAGCCGAACAACCGGCGTGATGGCATGGAGCCTGTATACATTCCCGTTCTCGCTGGATTACATGGATGAGCTGAACGCCGTTCTGTACATCCGTTCTGGGAACAATGTGTACAAGGTAGATCGTGACGTGAAGACGGACGACGGTGTGCTGTATGCAGTCGATATTGAGATGGCCTTCTTGGATTTCAAATCACCCGGCATGCTTAAGCACATTCAAGCGATGGATGCGGTTGTCACTGGCAGTTGTGAAATATTCCACCGTTTCGATGCGCGCAACCCTGCGCTGATTACCGACCCACCAGTGACGATCAGCGGCGATTCGCGCCCCGGCTATTTGATGCCCGTCGAGCTGCTGGCGACGAACATCGCGCCTGACATCCACAACTACGACAACCAAGACTTTGAGCTGCATGCGCTCACGTACTACTTTGACAAGCTAGGGGCGATATGACGCTGCGCAAAGGAACGCTGGACGATATTCCATTCATTGTCTGGCTCGGGATGGAGATGCATTCCGATAGCTCATTCAAGAACGTCCCTTATTCGGCTGACAGAGTAGCGGCTATGGCTACCATATTGATAGAGCATGGGTTTGTGATGCTGATTGAGATAGATGGGAAGGTGGTTGGCGGAATGCTGGGAGACGTAATTTCTCCTTGGTACACGACGGAACGCATGGGAACTGATTTCGCACTGTACATTTCACCTGAGCATCGAACTGGAACAGCCGCTTTCAAACTGGTCAAAGCATTTGAGAAATGGTGCGAAAGCATGGGTGCAACAACGATCCGCCCAGGTGTTTCGACAGGCAGCAAGACGGCGGGGAAATTATACAAAGCGCTGGGTTATGAACAAGTAGGCGAGTGCTACATGAAAAAGCTGGGGGACTGATATGTGTGGAGGCGGCGGAGGCGGAGGCGGGGACGGCGGAGCAGCAGAGCGTAAGGCGAAGGAAGATGCACGCATTGCCGCTGCCACCAACAAGATCAATATCGTACTTGGGCAAGAGAATGCGAAACCACTAGGTGTTGACAAAGAGGCATTCACCACAAGGGTATCGGCCATAGATAATCATGGCGGACGCTGGACTACAAGAAACAATCGCAAAGCTAGTACCACATTCAACCAGGCTGGGTACGAAGCAGCAGTAGCTCAGGCGGCATCTGATGCAGCCTCATCACAGAACGCATTTGCTGAACGTCTGAAGCTCTACGACAAAGCGGGAACGGATGCAAAAACCAAGGCCATGATTGACCTTGATAAAGAACATGGAGTTGTTGAACGTGGAACAAACTTCGATATTGCACGCAGTGGATTGACTGGCGGTAGCCGCGACATCGATGCCAATCGAGAGGTGTTAGATACTTACCAGCAGGGCGTATTGAAGGCTGGAACAATGGCCGACCAAGTAAAGAACTCCATGCGCTCTGCGGATGACAAGACCCGCGTTGGATTGATTGACAGCATCCGCACTGGTCTTGACCAAGGCAGCGCAGTGAACCAAGCCTATGACTCGATGCGCAATAACGCGAATCAAGCCACAGCAGAGGCAAATAACGTATCGCTGGCTGGATTCTTTGACCGCCTGAACAATGCCAATCAGGTACGCAAACAGCTCAATGGGTTCAATGCCGCACCAGCAGCCATTGCCGGAGTCCCAACAACAACGCGGATGGGGCAGCCAGCAGACAGTAATGGAACAATAAGACCATAGGAGTCCAGAAATGTGCGATCCAGCAACAGCGATGATTCTATCTACAGTGGCATCCGGCATGGGAACAAAGATGTCGATGGATGCTACCGAGTCGGCAAACAACGAGCGTCAAACTATCTTGAATGCTGCCGCTGAAGAGCAAGCCAAGATCAATGACAAGAAAGCCTCAACCATCGAGGACTTCGCCCAAGGCACACTGACTGCACCAGCGCGCGACCAGCGCTATGAGGCCGCCGCAGTCAAGCAAGAGGGTGAGCTAACCAAGGCGCTGACTGAAGCTGGCGGCAAGAGCGGCGCAGGCTCCGAGGGTAAGTTATCAAATGACTTTGCTCGGGCAAAGGCTGAATCGACCGCCGCTGCCGCCGAGGACATTATGAAGCGCGCACGAGCGACGGCACGTACAAATGCGGGCGGGTTGCTATACGGCCAAGAGTCTTTGCTGGGCGGCGATATGGCAAGCGATGTGGCCGGACTGACTAGCCAGGCCGGACGTTACAACCGCTATGCAGAGAACGCCGTTAAAGGTGTAGCTGATAACGGGTCGCTGGTTGGCGGTTTATTGACCGGAGCAGCTCCGCAGATTGCTGGCTACCGTTCTGCACCTGCAAAGACAGCGTAGGGGACACCATGCCGCAAACTCATTTCACGTTAGGCGAGGCACTGGGCAAGGCGATTGGCGGAGGCTTTAGCAACCAATCCTATGACCAAGGGTTGACTGCTGGAATCAAGGGTCAGAACGCGATTGCTGATACCAGAAAGGCACAAGCAGAAGCCGACTTGAAATGCCAAGAATTCGAATACAAAACACCGGATTCACTTCACAAGATCGGCATGATGAAGGCGGGAATCAATAACGACCTTGCTGGTCGGCTGCAACACTATTTCAACACTGGCAAGACCGACATCAACAATGGTGCGCTGATCGAAACGGACGAGCCGCAGATCGGTGTAGCAGAAGCAGCGCAGATTCCAGACATCAATCCCACCTTATTTAAAGGTCAGGCAGAGAGAGCGCGTGATGTCATCGCATCATTGATGCAGTCATTGGCCGTTGGTGATACCAATTCAGTCCACGCATCGCAAGACAGATTTGCGCAACAACAATCGCGTGGTGCTGGCACGCCTGAGTCTTTGGCTGCGCAACTTCAGCTTCATGGGAAATCACCCATTGATGCAGGAACGTATGGTACGACAAATCTACTTGATGGCGCATTCAAGGTGAATGAAGTTGGCCGCAGCCAGATCACTGAAAACATTGCTCAGGCTGGCAATGCGAATGCTTCCGCAAGAAAGACTGCGAGAGAGGTGGAAAAAGCGCCAAGCGACGAATACAAGGCGGTGCGCGACGACATACGCGCAGACTACAACGCAGAGTATCCAATCGACAGATATACAGGCCAGCGCCCAAAAGGCGCAGTCAGCTACGAAGACTACACAAAGGGCTGGATTAAGAAGCACGGAATCGATGAGAAGAACTTCTTCAATGCTGGGAACCCAATTGTCACGCCAGCAGAAACGCAGATGGCACCAGATCCATTTGCACCGCCTGCGCAGCGTTTCTCCAACGACCCAGCTATGAAGGGCAACAAGGCTGGAAAAATGGTAGACGGCAAGGGCATCGAGGTATTCAACGCCAGCGGCAAGTTAATCGGCTACTACAAATAAGAGGTCGGCATGGCTTTCGTACCACTTGAGCAAGAGCAGACCGGCTTCGTGCCACTCGATTCTGTTGAGCAGAATCCATCCATGAAAGATCGCGTTTACAAGAAGGCGAATGCGCTCTTCCGAGAAGGAAGCATCATGGACGACTTCGCGGGACAGCCTGCCGCGAGCGAATCCGATCTGGCTTCTGCGCTATCCATTTTGCACGATGCTGAGCTTAGCGCGAACGCAAAGCGGCAAGGCGGCGTCAGCAACAGCGATGTGCGAATTGTTGATGGACTGTCCAGTGTGTTGGAAATGGGAGCGCGCCAAGGATATGCGGGCATCGGACGCACTGAGGCGGGTTTAATAAAGGCGCTTGGTGATGCGCTTGGCTCGAATACGCTGAGCAATATCGCGGACGACCAGATGAGCTACGCGGACAAGATCGAGCGTGGCGCGCAACTACGCGACAGCAAGGTGGATGGATTCTCTCCAGATTCCATCGTTCAAGATGTGCCAAAAGCCGCCGCCAGCGCTATCGGCTCCACCATTCAGACCTCGCCAAACCTAGCGCTCGCTGCCGTTGCGCCGGAGCTGGTGTTGCCATCCATCTTTGCCACCAGCACGTCGCAAGAGTATGGCGAGGGACGTAGGGATGGGTTGACCGGCACAGGGGCTGCCATCCGCGCGCCGATCATGGGCGCTTTTGAAATGGCAGGCGAAAAGCTGGGCGGTATGGAAAAGCTGGCATCTGGGCTGGCGAAGGCAGCGCGCGGTCATGGCGCAACGGAACTCGGCAGCGCCATGGTCGCGTCAAGCGCCAAGGAACTTCCAGGAGAACTATTCACCACTTCCGGCCAGTTCTTGACCGACAAGCTGCCTGGTGTTGGAACTAATCAGGATGCGGGGCTGGATGAATACGCCAAGCAGATGAAGGACACGGCGCTAACCACGCTGCTGCAAAGCGCTGGCATGGGCGCTGGCGGGCACGTATTGAGCAAGGTGGCGGGGCAAAAGCCAGCGGAGCAACATGGCGAGGCTGTGCCGGAGCAAGGCGTCAATTACGAAAAAGTGATCGAGTCTCTACAGCGCGCCGAGCAGGTCGCAACATCGAGCAGGGAACAAGGGTTCCAGCCACTGCAAGAAGAAAGTCCGGCTGCCGCGAGTAGCCCGAAAGAAGTAACCCCTATGGCGCAGCCCCAGGAAGCTGCTACCACACCTCCCCCTGGACAAGTTGCGCCACCCATTCGGCAAGAACAAGCCGCGCCAGTTATTAAGGATTCCTTAACAACTCAGCCCGAAACGTCAACTGCACAGGCTGACAACGTAAAGCAGGATGCCGCACCTGCTGAGCAAACGGCAGAGCCATCGACAAGCAATGAAGATTCTGTCAGTCCGCATCTTGAGCAGCTTATCAAGCTGCGCCGCGTGGCCGGTGAGCTGGGTATGCCGCGCCAGATGGACAGTCTTATCAACAAGGCGAAAGAAGGCCTGAAAACCGGCAAGATCGACAGCGCGACATTCGCCAAGGCAGCGAAGCTGTTCAAGGACAAGGATGCGAGAATCTACGGCGCATTGCAGGGTATTGCCCAAGCCAATACGCCAAAACCAGAGGCCGCAGTTGCGACAAAAAAGCCAGCCCGCGCATCCGGCGATCTACTGCAACGCATCAAGCAACTCGGCGGAATCGATGGCGCTCAGGCGCTGGATATTACTGGCGAGAAGCGCGCCCCTGGTGGATGGCGGTTCGCATTCAAGAATGGCGGCACCGGCCTGAATTACCTCGCCACCCAGCTTGCTGCTGAAGGATTCTCAATCGACACGAATGACGCTGATGGCGGCGTACAGCAGTTGCGCGACATGATTCGCGCGCACATCAACGGCGAGCGCAGCTTCAAGCATGCCGACATCGAGGCGCAGGCGGAGCAGTCGGCTCGCAGCGCGGCATACGATGCGATGGCCGCATTCTTTGGAGAACATGATGGTGGATATGACGGGGTTGAGGCTACTGGACAAGGCAAGTCTGGCGAAAGCAACGCCGGAGCAACACAAGATCCTGGTGGAGAAAAACAAGAGCGCAGCGGAGACGCTGCTGAAGCTGCCGGACGAATCGAGCCGCAAGAAGGTACTAGACGCAGCCAAAGAGCTGTCGGTGAGCCGCAAACAGGCAAGAACGAAGCTGGATTCCTTGAAAGCTACACCGAAGCAGAGCTAAGTCAGAAGGAGGCGGCACGCAAGAAGGGGGAAGAGGCCACTGCGCGCCGTGATTCCGCACCATCGCCGGAAAAATTCACCCTCACCGGCTCAGATCGCCAATCTGACATTGTCGCAGCGCACGGGCAGACAGACCTGCTTGACCAGAAGCCATCGGCAATTGAAGACTTTGGTGAGAAGATTCTTGGCGCTCGCAAAGAATATGCGGCAGCATACAAAGACCGCATGGCCGAAGCGATGAAGGCGGACGTGCTGGCGCAGCCGCTGTCTAAGTCATGGCCGGAGCCGGATTATCAGAAGCTGGTCGATTTAGGCTATGACAAGAATATCGTCGGCCTTGTACGCTCAATGCGCGACGAGGTTCCGAACAAGCCTGGCAAGGACTGGAAGCAAAAGACTTGGGCAAAGCAGGTAGAGCTACTGCGCGAGACCGCAGACAAGCTCCTGAATGACACCGAGTTCTCCGACAAGTTTGTTTCTGAAATGAAGAAGGTTGAACACCTGAAGCTGGAAGATGCGATCAATGGCCGCGCAGAACTTTACGCACTGCTCGGTCATGAGAAATCGCTGAAGGGTATCCGCATATCCCGCAGCCAGTATGGCGTATACAACGGCGTGCCATACAACCCACCGAAGATCATCTGGGAGGTCACGCGAGACGCAAAGGCAACGGCATTCGGTAACATGCCTAGGACGCTCGGCAGTGGCGACGCGCGACAGGCTGCTATCGATGCATTCTCAAAGGCATATTCAACTCTGAATACCAGCAAGGAGAAGGATGCCAAAACCAAGTTCGAGCTATACGCGGACAGGTACGCCAAGGCTGGCAGCAAAGGGCAATACTTCATCGGCAAGAAGGTTGGCCGCAATGTACTGCACATCAAAGACGGTTTCGACACCATCAAAGAGGCGCGCGAATACATCGCCAACAACAACGAAGAGTTGACTGAAATCCTTGATAAGAAGAAGGCTGTTCCAAACGAGCGCTATGACACCAATAAGCCGCGCGTCGGGCAGGATATGCGCAACGGGCAGGATGTGACTCCGCAGATGTTCTCGGATGCGTTCGGCTTCAGGGGCGTACAGTTCGGCAATTATGTTGAAGGCGCACGTCGCCAGAAAGACCTTAACGACGCCTATGATGCACTGATGGACTTAGCTGCTGTGCTGGACATCCCGCCGAAGTCGATCTCACTGAACGGAGAGCTTGGCCTTGCTTTTGGTGCGCGCGGAACTGGCGGCAAGAATCCGCATTCTGCTCATTATGAGCCAGGCCAGGTCGTCATCAATCTGACCAAAGGCAGTGGTGCAGGAAGCTTGGCGCATGAATGGTGGCACAGCCTGGACAACTACTTCTCTCGTATGGCTGGAAAGCAGGACGAATTCGCCACTGATAGGATGGATGTTTCGCTGGCAGCGCGCAATGCTGCCTACCAATATAAGAACGATGGAATCCGCAAGGAAATGATCGATGCCTTCGGTGCGGTGGTGAAGGCGATAAACAGCACAGCCATCAAACAGCGCTCCGGCTCACTGGATGCGCGTAGAACGAAAGCGTATTGGGGAACCGGAATAGAGATGTCTGCGCGCTCATTCGAGCGCTATGTGATCGCAAAGCTACACGACAGCGGGTTCGCCAATGACTATTTGGCAAACGTGGTGTCTGAGGAATACTGGAACGCCGCAGAGGCGCTCGGGGTCGGTGAGGGCGGGAGTTATCCATACCCTACTGAATCCGAATTGCCAGCAATTCGCGGTGGGTTTGACAATTTCTTCCAAGCCATCGAATCGAAAGAGACTGAAAAAGGCATAGCGCTGCTCAGCAAAGGGAAATCTGGCGGTGGGCAAACCGTCGATGAAATTACCAAGGCCACAGCTCGCTTGCGCAATGGCTGGTCTGGATTCAGGAAAGTCAGCATCGTCCAATCCGTGAAAGGTATTCCGAATGATGTGTACCTACGCGCGCTGCGGGCATTGCAGCCAATCAACCAAGCGACAGAGGGAATATACGACCCGAACACGAATACCGTCTACCTGATCGCTGACAACATTGCCTCTCCAGAGCGCGCCGTCTGGGTGGCCGCGCATGAGGTTGTCGGTCACGGCGGTATCCGCATGCTGAACAAGAGCGTGGCCGAGCACGTTGACCGCCTGTCAAAGAACGGCACTATCGAGAAGTTGGCGCAGGCCATCGCCAAAGATCGCGGTGATTCATTCGACAAGAGCATCCATGTGCAAGAAGCGATTGCAGAGCTGGCTGCTGCCCACATTACCGGCGATGCGGCGGCACTGTTTGACCGATACGGCGTGAAGGTTCCAGCCGCAATACAGAGCGGAATTCTTGGCGCAATCGCGCGTATCGTAGAGGCCGTGCGCACATTCATGGCAAAGGTGCTGAGCAAACCAGCGGACGAAGTGAGCGACAGCGAGGTGCGCAGCCTTATTCTACAGATGAAGGATGCCGCAGACGGGGTTGAGCAAAGCGATTCCATTGGTTCCGGCAGAGCTGTCATGGCGAGCATGTCGCAGGGCGACCGAGGCAATCAAGGCCAGATGCCATCATTCCCTGATACCGCAAAAGGAAAGGCGCTGGAATTCCTGTGGAAGTTGACCGCGAACGAATGGATGTTCCGTATGCCGACTTCCTTCAAGAAGGATATGGCTGGAATCGCCAACGACATGAAGCCAGGTAAGTTCAACGTGCGCGAATTGCCGACCGATACCGTGCCGGAAGATGCGGCGCGCAAGTGGCAGATAAAATTCACTGTAGATGGCATCGAGAAAACGGCCTACATCACCGAAGATCACGACAAGCAGATATTCATCGACGTATCCAAGCTAAATCAAGATCAGCGTGGCAGCGAGATTTACCAGATCGCAGCGGCTTACGCGCACAACACTGGCCGCGTGTTTGTCCCAGACCCGAGCGGAATTTCGACAATTGCCGTTCCGCGCCGAATCGAGAACCTGCTGTCCTCGGCGCTGCGCTACGGCACAACCAAGCACCTGCTGCCGAGTGATGTGTCCGGCCTAGACTGGATAGATGGGGATGATTTGTACAACATCGAACAGATGTTGGATGCGACCATTCGCCATACGTCTGATAATGTTGCTTTGCTCGATCAGGTGGAGTACGATTTTCACACAGACAAGTTCATCCTGATAGGTGATGAAAATGAAACCCACGCAAATCCTGATAAAGTCGAATTCACCGCAAGCGATTTTAAACGAGCTGCGGAACGATCATTCGCTAGACGAGACGCCAGAGGAGTTAGCTTGGAGGGCGTTGGAAATACAACGTTGCAAAGAGCGGTGTTCGCACGTTCCGTTTTACGCCAGGCATCTAGCGGACAAGGACGACAACTTCTGGCTGAAGCATATTCCAGGATACAACAGCGAGAAACCCCAGTCTCCGCATTAGATGGGCTGTACTACTCCAACGCACCAGAAGCCTACAATGCAGCGAGCAAGCTGCCGCGTGACTTCGACATCTTGGCGAAAGTCCTGCCAAAACACATTCCGCTTGTATACGACCGCGACGAGCTAGGCAATATCCGCTCTGACTTCCTCGGCTCGCGCCGCTTGAAAGACTTCCTGCACGCTTCATTCTTGCGACCGATGGCTGTGAGAACCGGAATGGCGCAGGCAAACAAGGAACTGGCGAAGCTGATGCGCAGCCAGAAGGCTGCTGTGGACAAGGCAATGCGCGTGGCAAGCGAGGTCATCGATTCAACCAAGGGAATGACCGAGGAGGAATCGGCGCTGATCTCACGCATCGTGACTGAAGAGATGCAGCCAGGCGATGTTCCGCCAGCACACGCAATGAAGATTGCAGCCATTGTCGAGCGTGCTATGACTGAGCAGGGGCAGGAAGCGGTTGAGCTTCAGATGCTGTCCAAAGAGGCCTACGAGAAGTGGAAGGGGAAATACCTGCCGCGCTTCTACATGCGCCACCTTGACCCAGAAGTAAAGGGCATCTGGCAGCGCACTTTCAAGGCAAGCCCTATATCTGGATTCCGCAGCGGTTCACTCAAGGGGCGCGGCAAACGCCAAGTCGTCACCGTGCAGGAGCTGCCGGAGTGGGAAGCGCTCGGCTGGGAAGTTTCCGACAAAGCGTGGAAGAAAAACAAGCAGGGGCAACTGGAGCTGACTGTCGAAGGCAAGGCTATGCCGAACACGGATACCGTCGCCATCTGGAAGGACTACACGCCAGACGAGCGCCGCGATATGGGCGAGGTTCAGGACTTCAGGTTGCGCTTCGTGATGGGATACCTTTCCATGCAGCGAGACATCGCCATCGGCAGGCTGTATCGGCAGATCGCGGCGAATCCTGACTGGACGCGCCGCACACCATCCGAGGGATATTCATATATCCCAATCACCGAGATACCTGACACGGGCGGCCTGAACCGTTACGGCATGCTGGCCGGTCTGTATGTGAAAGATGAGATTCTGAGCCACATCAGCCAGCACGAGAACAGCGATAACGAGTTCCAGCGTTATTACAAGGCTGCGCTATCGAAATGGAAGGAAGGCAAGACCGTTCTAAACCCAGTCACGCACATGAACAACTTTGTGTCGAACGTGACCATGGCACACTTTGCCGGTGTGAGCTACTTAGTAGATGGCGAAAAGTATGTCTTCGCCCTGAAAGACTTGTACCAGTTCGGAAAGAAGCGTGACACGGCAGGCGCAAATATGGTGCGCGAGGCTCAAGATGCTGGTCTGTTCACTGGAAACTTCAGCCATTCAGAGATTATGAAGGGAATGCCGCCAGAGGTACGACAGCTCATTAATAAGCACACAGAGAGCGGCGCAGAACTTGTTGGACGGTGGGCTTGGCGGATAGGCTCTATATTCTTGAACAACAAAATGGCGACCGCGTATGAGATGAGCGATAGCTTCTTCAGCTACCTTATCTATCGCGATGCCCGCAGCAAGGGAATGTCACCAGAGGACGCGGTGCAGTACGCCGGTAAGTACATCTTCAAGTACGACGACCTGCCAAAGACAGCCAGAGCCATTAGAGACTACGGACTGCCGTTCTTCGCCTACACCTACAAGGTCATCCCAGCGCTGGCGAGTACCGCCATTGAATACCCTTGGCGCTTCGCCGCGCCTGCGGTAATTATTTCGTCGATCAATGCCATATCCTACGCCGCGCTGGCCGGAGACAGTGGAGACGACGACTGGTGGTTGCGCGCGATCATGAGTAACACTATGACGCCGCTGCTGAATGCCTATTGCATGGGGTTCTACGGCGACGATGAGCCGAAGACAGCAGGGCAGGAGCTGGAGCAAGAAGAGCGTAAGAACCTAGCGGAATGGGATAAGGGCGCGTCCGCCATGGGAACACAGAAGACGATACGCCTCGGCACTGACGAAAAAACAGGATTGCCGGTGTTCATCAATGTGTACCGCTTCATCCCTGGCGGCGATATTCAGGACATGCAGAATGAGAAGGGCGGAATCGGCATTCCGGCACCATTCATGCCCAGCAACCCAGTGCTGAATGCTTTCTCCGCGCTGGTGGATAACAAGAACTGGGACGGCAAGGAAATGTTCGACGCGAACGACACCGGCAGCGAGAAGGCCGTCAAGACCGCCGACTATTTGTACAAGCTGACATTCCCAGCCATAGCTCCAGGCGGCACTCACTATGACCGCCTCATGAATGCAGCGGCGAACTTTTTAGACACGACCATCGAGGGCGCTCACCCGCTCAAGGACTACACCGGGACAGGGAAGGATGGACTCCCAGTCCAGCCGAAGTATGCCGCGATGCAGACGATTGGCATCAAGGCGCGCCCTGTTGATCTTGAGCAGTATGGCAGCATGAACATGATCGGCGACAATGCCAAAGTACGCTCAATTGACCAGGAGATCAGCCGTGCAGGAAGGTTGCTGAGTAAGGGGGCAATAAGCCAGCGCGAGTTCGATTCTATCAGGGAGAAAGGCATTTCCAAGATGCGCTCTGTTGGCGGGGAGGCTGCCGAAGAGTAATCGCATGGAACAGGGCGGCAGGCCGTAGCATCGCCGAAACATAAAGGAGCCGCCCTATGTCACACGCGCCAAATTACACGCCGACCGCCAGTTTCGCCGCAGACGAGACGAACCAGGTTGCCGGTCGCTCTACCGTCAAGACGGTATCGGTCGATACCGAGCTGGCCAATATCTCTGCATCGATCAACGCGCTCAACACTAACATAAAGCTGTTGCAGCGCGACGATGGCAAGGTCAAAGACATGCTCATCGAGCCGTACATGCTCTCCGAGCAGGCTCGCGCACTTGTTTCTACTGGTGGTGTTCCGCGCGGAGATTGGGTTGCTGCAACCACCTACGCTGTCAAAGATGTTGTTCAGCATAGCGGCTTTGCCTACATCTGCCACACAGCCCACACCTCTGGGAGCGTATTCGACAATACGTTATGGATAGGGATTTCAGGCGACGGTTCTGCGGCAGCATCTGCCGCCGCCGCCGCTGTATCACAAACCGCCGCAGCGGCCTCGGCAACGTCCGCTGCAACATCAGCATCGACAGCAACAACGCAGGCATCCAATGCGGCCACGTCCGCCACGGCAGCGTCAGGCTCTGCAACCAGCGCCGCAAACAGCGCATCAGCCGCTGCGACGAACAAGACCGCAACAGACTCGAATGTGACCGCTACCGCCAACAGCGCGACAGCGGCAGCGGCATCAGCAACATCGGCCAGCGCCAGCGCATCAACTGCCACCACAAAGGCGGGCGAGGCATCGACATCAGCAACCAATGCCGCAGCCTCTGCAACCGCCTCCGCAACATCGGCCACCAACTCGGCCAACAGCGCAACATCCGCATCCGGCTCGGCAACAACCGCCTCAACGCAGGCCGGAAATGCTTCAGCATCAGCAACGGCGGCAGCAGGCTCCGCCACGGCAGCGTCAGGCTCTGCAACAAATGCCGCTGCCAGTGCCGCCGCAGCAGCAAGCTCGTTTGTCAGTTTCGATGATCGATACCTAGGGACAAAGACGGCAGACCCCGCCCTGGACAACTACGGCGGTGCGCTCGTTATCGGCGCACTCTACTGGAACTCGACATCAGGAAAGATGCGCGTATATGGCAGCGCAGGATGGGAGGATGCATTCATTGCAGCATCGAACTATATTTCAGGACTGCTCTACAAGGTTGACCCGCTAACCCCTGCATTCACCAAGACCGCCGCAGGTGCACTTTCTATCAAGGCTGGTACAAAGGTTGATGTACTAGGAACCGTTGTCACATTTGTTGCCGACACCGCCATCACTATGCCGTCGCTTGTTGGCGGAACAGACTACGCAATCTGGGTAAAGAGTGACGCCACGATTCAAGCCACGACCGATTTCACGAACGCACCTGGCGCTGGTAGCTGGCGCATGATCGGCGGCTTCCATTACGGGCTGGTTGCGGCTGGCACAACCGTTGCAGGCGGCTCGTTCGCCACCACTGGCAACGGCAGGATATGGACGCAGGGCGATGTAGATGACATCGCAGGCATCAACAAGTATTCCATCTGGGACTTGAAGTTCCGCCCTGCTGCCGCAGATCCGCGCGGCATGGTGCTGGTCGGTGGCCGCACCTGGGTGGACATCTACCTGTGCTCGACCGACACCGCGGCCAACGGCACCAGCAAATACAACACAAACATCGCCAGCAGCACGGTGCTACCGAAAATACCGGCTGCATTCGGCGGCAACGGCACGACGACTTATCCGACGTTAAATTGGTGGGTGGCGAACGAGCTGGCACGGGCGAACAAGAAGCGCCTGATGTGGGAGCATGAATTCGTTGAGGCCGCTTATGGCGTAACCGAGAATCAGTCCATTGACGCTACTGCCTCGACCTACCCGACCACACAACGCAATGCGGGATACACCAGCAAGTACGGCATTGAACAGGCTTCAGGCCATCAGTGGACGTGGGGGCAGGACTCCAGCTATGACCCTCAAGGCACTGCAACCCAGAACAATTACGATGTGAACGGCAACAACGGGGCCGGCACGGGGCGCGGACAGGATTATCTGTTTACAAGCCTTGGACTCATTCGTGCGATGTTTGGCGGCGCGCGCTCGAACGGCACGATCTCCGGTTCGCGGGCTTCCCACTGGGGCGTCTGCCCGTGGAACTGGGGCTGGAGCGTCGGCCTGCGTGCTGCCTGTGACCACTTGCAATCTGTATAGGGAGCGGAAGCGACCGTGGAAACATTAAGTGACGAATTCGCGCGGAGATGAGCTGTCGCTTGGCCGCTTCATCGCATCGTGGCGCGGATACGCCCAGTGGGCGGATTCGTACAACCTTCTCAACAAACTAGGAGTGACGGCATGAACCAAGATATTTATAGCCCAGATACCGGAGAGCACATCAAAACAGACAGCCCAGCCCAATGGATGCTACATGCAGGAGTGGCGGCGCCGACATACAACTCCGCCATAGAGGGATGTTTTTGGCGCAATGGCGTATGGGTCGTGGTGCAGTCAGGCAAAACGCTGGAAGAGGTAAAGGCAGATAAGATTGTTGAGATCAACAGCAAGTGCCAGCAGGTACTTGCCGCAATCGTCCTGCCTTATCCTCCTCAAGAGACGCTGACATGGCCGAACCAATACGCGGAAGCGCAGGCATTCACCGCAAACAGCACATCCATAACTCCGATGCTATCGGCAATTGCAGCAGCGTCAGGACAGACAGTTGCAGCACTTGCTACATCAGTGTTGCTCAAGGCGGCGTCTTATAACGCCATGGCTGGTGCGGTAGTTGGAAAGCGGCAGGCATTAACGGCGCAAGTCCAAGCCGAGACAACCGTATCTGGTGTGCAGGGGGTTGTATGGTGATTCTTTACGCGCTGCTATGGATGTACCTACTGTTTCTTGGGTTCCTGATTTATACGGCATCAAAGCATGCCTGGAATCGACTCAAGATCGGCATCAAGATTTTGCTCGCGCCTGTGCTGATCGTGTTTGGCATGATCGATGTGCTGTTCAATGCCGTAATCGGAAGCATCATTTTTCTTGAGCCGCCGCGCACCATGACTTTCTCGCAGCGCTGCTCCAGCCACTTATACAGAAACGACTGGCGCGGCAGCGTGGCTGGCGCGTTTTCTGTGCCGCTCAACGCAATTGACCCAGACCACATAAGGTAAAAGCATGGAACCCTGGATTCTTTCAATCATCATTGCCGCCGTGTTCTCTGTCATCGGCTGGCTGCTATCCAACAAAGACAAGAAGCAGGGCGACGAAATCGCCGAGCTTCGCAAGCAGCATGTGACGGATGTATCAGAGCTGCGTGCCAAGCATGAGAAGGAAAAGGACGAGCTGTTCAAGCTGTACCACAAGGTCAAGGATGATCTGGCTGAATTCAAGCAGAAGATTGCAGAGAACCACTACCCGAAACATGAGCTAGACCAACGCTTCTCGCAGCTCAATGAAACGATACACAAGGGTTTCTCCGGCTTGAGCGTAGACATCAAGGAGCTGGTGAGGGAAATGAACGACCACTTACGCGAACATCGCACAGGAGGGCAGTAATGGTTGCACCAATCGTAGTTGCCGCGCTCACCCCGTTTGTTAAAGACCTGTTTGCGAATGGGCTGAGCATGCTTGGTAAAGCCATCGTCTCTAAGGGAAAGGAGGCTGTTGAAGAGAAGCTTGGAGTCAAGCTTCCCGATGCCGACAAGCCGATGACGCCGGAACAGGCTCAGCTAATGCGCGAGATCGAGTTCAAGCACGAGGAAGCGCTGCTCGAACTGGCAATCGAAAAAGCTAAGGTTGAACTGGAAGATCGCAAGATCGAATCTGAAGACCTAAAGACAGAAGTTGGCGACAGAACAAGCGCCAGAGATCGCGACACAAAACTGCTGTCACTCGGACAGCATAACTACCGTGCGGATGTGATGTTCATTCTGGCGGTTCTGGTAATCGTCGCGCTGGTCTGGATGATCTGGCGCGACCCCGCCATCAACGAGTTCATGAAGGGCATTGTGACGCTGGTGCTCGGGCGCTTTCTCGGCTACCTGGATTCCATATATAACTTTGAGTTCGGCACAACGCGCGGCAGCAGGTCAAAAGATGCCACTATTGAAACGCTGACAAAGGACAGA
Organism: uncultured beta proteobacterium; assembly: GCA_963822425.1. Classification (GTDB taxonomy): domain Bacteria; phylum Pseudomonadota; class Gammaproteobacteria; order Burkholderiales; family Gallionellaceae; genus Sideroxyarcus. The sequence goes on along the minus strand of CAWGHS010000002.1, from coordinate 180,350 downwards.
TGACATGACGCTCGGACAGCATCAGGAACTGTTTTCCAAGAACTTCGCTATGCTTATCATGTTCGCTATCGAGCGAGGGTATGGCGTGCGCTTGGGTGAAGTGCAGCGAATGACGGAGATGCAGACTATCTATGTGCAGACAGGTCGCAGCAAGACGATGGATTCTCTTCACCTCAAGAAGTGTGCTGGTGACATTCACTTCAGCAAGGAAGGGGCGCTGTGTTACCCAGAAGAGATTGGGCGCTACTGGGAATCACTCGACCCGCTGAACAGGGCTGGCATGTTTTGGAAGTCATTCAAGGATGCTCCACATTTCGAGCGTAGATGCTAAATCGTAGGGCTGGTTACAATTTCTTTGCCAGCTCTTCTGCCGTCTCGTTGTAATAAACCATCAGCGTCTTCAGGTCGCGTATTCCGACAGATCGTGCAAGCTCAAGGATGTCTAGTTTCTTAGATAGCTTGGTGATCGCAACATGGCGCGAGTCGTGATAGTGTAGGTCTTTTATGAGCGCCTTGTCGCGCCCCTTGCGGAAATGAGAATCAATATGCGCCGTCGTAAGGTTGAATACGCTGTCCGTTGTACTGACTGCAACCATCTTCTTAAGTATCGAGATTGCTACCTGAGATAGCGGCACATCGCGCTTTGCGGCAGATGTCTTTCCTTCATCAACCTTGAGGAACTTTAGTTCAAGTTGCAGCTTGTCTTTTTTAAGATCGGCAACCTCTCCCTCGCGCAACCCCGTTTCACAAGACAGCAGGAAGGCCATGCGCACCCTTCCTATGATGGTGCTCAAATCAGTCCCGAATGACTGCTCCATCAGATCGTGCTCTCTATCCGATACAAGCCTATCCCTTGGGCGCGGTGGAGCTGGGCGCTTCACCCCCTTCATTGGGTGTTCTGGTAGCCAGTGCCACTCGTTGACAGCCACGGTACATGCCCCACTCATCAACACCCACTCGCGCCGAACCGTACCTGCGGACACTTTTAGCAGCCTCCGATCTCGCCATTCAGCAAAGTTCGGCTGCCCAAGATCGCACAGCTTTATATCGGCAATCTCATCCTTTTTGAACAGCGCTATGCGAATGCGCTCCCACCGATCCCCTTTCTTGGTCGGCGACACCCTGCGCGCGTATTCGTCCAACAGCTCGCCAAATGTCTTGTCAGGCACCGAGCCGGTCTTTCCTGCTATTATCTCTCCTTCGATTTTGGATGCCCACTGCTGGGCTTCCAGTTTCGTTGAATGGGTTGATGATTGGCGAACGCCTTTCAGGAATACCTGGGCTTGCCAAGCGCTCCCTCTTTTGCGGATTGTCGCCATGTCGTGAACCTTGTCGTGAAAATGTCGTGACAAGTTACCATTGAAAGTGTTTTAGATGCAAATAGAGTGGAGTAGAGAGAAAACAAAAAGGCCGACAAATCAGTTAGATGTCGGCCAATCCGTGTATTGATTGATGGTATATGGTGCCCAGAAGAGGACTCGAACCTCCACAGTCTTGCAACCGCTAGGACCTGAACCTAGTGCGTCTACCAATTCCGCCATCTGGGCATTGCTTGAGGGTGCGCACTTTAATTGCTATGGGATTTTGTGTCAATGACGAAAAAGAAAAATAACATCCGCGAACTCGATCCGTTTTTGGAGCGCGAACGCGAACAATACGAACACCCCTTGCCGAGCCGCGAGTACATCTTGCAGGTGCTGACAGACAGGGGGGTGCCGCTGGAACAGGATGAGTTATGCAGTCTGTTGCAGATCGAGCATCACGAAGAAGACTTGTTCTTGCGGCGCTTGCGGGCGATGGAGCGTGATGGGCAGATCATGCGTAACCGTAAACGAGCCATCTGTGTGGTGGATAAACTCGATCTGATCAAGGGCAAGGTACAAGGGCACCCGGATGGTTTCGGTTTTCTGATACCGGAAGACGGTAGTGCCGATCTAGTATTGAGCGCCAAAGAGATGCACAAAGCATTGCATGGCGACACAGTGATGGCGCGAGTCGGTGGCGAGGATAGGCGCGGTCGACGTGAGGCCAGCATCGTTGAGGTATTGGAGCACGCCAACACGCGTGTGGTCGGGCGCTTGTACGAAGAGCATGGTATCCAGTTCGTAGTAGCCGAAAATCGTCGCATCAGCCAAGATATCCTCGTCGCACCGGGTGAGCACGGTGATGCGCAAGCGGGGCAGGTGGTGATACTGGAGATCATGCAACAGCCGTCCAAACACGCGCAGCCCATTGGCCGTATCGTCGAGGTGTTGGGCAACTATGCTGATCCCGGTATGGAGATCGAGATCGCCTTGCGTAAGCATGATCTGCCTAATGAGTTTCCGCATGACGCAAAGAAGCAGGCAGAAGCTTTCTCTCCCGAGGTGCAGCCAGCCGACTACGCAGGACGCGAGAGCGTAGTGAAGCTGCCGTTGGTGACTATCGATGGCGAGACCGCGCGCGACTTCGATGATGCAGTGTATTGTGAACCGAATGCACAAGGATTTCGACTGGTGGTGGCTATTGCCGACGTGAGCGCCTATGTAAAATCCGGCGATGCGCTCGATAAAGAGGCGATCAATCGTGGCAATTCAGTGTACTTTCCACGCCGCGTGATCCCGATGTTGCCGGAGGAACTATCCAACGGCCTGTGTTCACTCAATCCCAATGTCGAGCGCCTGTGTATGGTGTGCGATATGCAGATCAGTGCAGAGGGAGAGATTCTGAAACATCGTTTCTATCCTTCCGTGATGTTCTCGCATGCGCGCCTGACCTACACCAAGGTCGCTGACATGTTGGCGAATCCGCAAGGCGAGAATGCCCGTGAATACGCCGCCGTATTACCGCATATTCACAACCTGTACCAATTGTTCCAAACCTTGCTGCAGGCGCGCGAAAAGCGCGGTGCCATTGATTTCGAGACAGTCGAGACACAGATGATTTTCAATGCACAGGGCAAGATCGAAAAGATCGTACCCGTCGTGCGTAACGACGCGCACAAACTGATCGAGGAATGCATGCTGGCCGCTAACGTCTGTGCTGCGGCCTTTTTGAAAGAGCATCAGCATGCGGTGTTGTACCGCGTGCATGAAGGCCCGACACCGGAGAAACTGGAAGCGGTACGTGAATTCTTCAAGGAATTCGGTTTGCAATTGGGCGGCGGTGATGACCCGCAGGCGGCTGATTATTCCAAGCTGCTCAAGCAGATCAAAGGTCGTCCGGATGCGGGATTATTGCAGACCGTGATGCTGCGCTCTTTGCGTCAAGCCGTGTATGCACCGGATAACTTGGGTCACTTCGGTCTCGGTTATGAGGCTTACGCGCACTTCACTTCACCGATCCGCCGTTATCCCGATCTGCTAGTGCATCGTGCTATCAAGGCTGTGCTGGAGGGCAAGCAATACAAACCGCAACTCAAGTGGGCGGAGCTGGGTGTGCATTGCTCGATGACCGAGCGTCGTGCTGATGATGCCACGCGTGACGTCGAGGCCTGGCTCAAATGTTTCTATATGCGCGACCATCTGGGTAGTGTGTTCGAGGGCACAATCTCTTCTGTCACAGGCTTCGGCTTGTTCGTTTCGCTGGATGATCTGTATGTCGAAGGCTTGGTGCACGTGTCCGAACTCGGTGCGGACTATTATCACTTTGATGCAACCAAACATCAGATGCTGGGCGAACGCACCGGCAAGCGTTATCGCTTGGGTGATCGCGTCAAGGTGAAGGTGGTACGTGTCGATATGGAAAGCACCAAGATCGATTTCGTGTTGGAGAGTGTAGAGAGTAATGATGACAGCACGCCAAAACTGAATGTGGGCGCGTGGGGAACTGCACCACCGAAGAAGCCAAAGACACCGGTAAAATCAGGTAAGACGGGTAAGCGCCATGGCTGAGTCGCGCATCATCCACGGTTTTCATGCGGTCACAGCCCGTATCCGCCAGAACGCCGATAGTGTGCTGGAGGTGTTTGTCGATACCCAGCGCAAAGACCCGCGTGCACGCGATCTGTTCAAACTGGCCGAGAGCAACGGCGTGCGCATCATCCAAGTGGATAGCAAACGTCTCGACGGCATGGCTGGAAATAGCCGCCATCAGGGTGTCGCAGCACGGGTCGATGCAGCGCAAAAGGTGCAGCATCTGGACGATGTGCTGGACACGCTCACGGAACCAGCGCTGTTGCTCGTGCTGGATGGCGTGCAGGATCCGCATAATCTGGGCGCCTGCCTGCGCAGTGCAGATGCTTTCGGTGTGCATGCGGTGATCGCTCCGAAAGACCGCGCAGTGGGCATCAATGCCACAGTAGAAAAAGTTGCCTGTGGCGCGGCACAGACCGTGCCTTACATCACCGTCACCAATCTGGCACGTACTCTACGTGAATTGCAGGAACGCGACATCTGGGTCATTGGTATGGATGGCGAAGCGGAAACGAATCTGTATGATGTGCAACACACAGGTGCGGTAGCTTGGGTGCTGGGAGCGGAAGGCGAGGGTTTACGCCGTTTGACCAAGGAAACTTGTGATCAGCTGGCGCGTATTCCCATGCAAGGGAGCGTGGAAAGCCTGAATGTCTCGGTGAGTACGGGAGTTTGTCTATATGAAGCACGAAGAGTGAGGGCGGTACAAGGATAAACGGAAAGGCAGGGGGAAAAGAGGATGGTGAAGTTCGATTTCTCGATATTGACGCGTGATGGGCAAAAGGTGGAGAGTATTGTCATCGCGGCACGTGACGAAGCCGATGCGGAGCGTAAGCTTAAGCAGATGTATCGATATTGCGAAGTGATCAGTTGTAATGCTAAACAGCCGGAAGATGCCAAAGCCCCACAAGTCATGTCGGTCGAAGATATCCTGTCCCTGATCTCGAAATGACGCGTTGTCGTATCACTCGATAAAACCGTCCGCCATCAACTCTTTGAGCAGATCCTCATAATCACGTGCGCCGCGACTGCCTGGCGCATGTTCGAATACCGTTTTATTCAATGCCGGACTTTCGGCCAGGCTGACGTTCTCCGAGATGCGGGTGCGGCAAACATCACTGCCGAAGCGCTCTTCCACCAGTTTCAATACATCCCAGGCCATCCGCCGCCGCCCATCGAAGCGCGTGAGCAGATAACGGCGATTCACACGACGCTTGAGCACTTGCTCCAACGCACTCAAGGTCTTCTCGATCTGAATCGCGCCCTTGGTGGAAAGATGATCGGCTGAGATCGGTACGATCAGACCATCGCAGGCAAAGATCGCATTCAACGAGAGCACGCCGATCAACGGGCTGCAGTCGATCACGACAGGCGTTTCTTTGCCGCCGAAGCGTTCTGTCTGCAATGCACTATTGAGTTTGTTCACCACGTTATAGCCTTTGCCGTAGAGGACATCGACTTTAGACAACTCGGTGTGAGCGGGGACGACTTTGATACCGCAGGTGGAGTCTTGAACCAATCCGCGTAGCGGGCGGTTATTCTGAAACAGGCTGAGCACCGTGTCGGCCCCGGATTTTGCCGAGATGTCGGCGATAGAACTGAACTGCGCTTGTGGATCCAGATCGATACCGTAGGTCGCACGTCCGATGCGCGAGATGGCAGCAGCGAGGTTGACGGCGGTTGTGGTCTTACCGACCCCACCTTTCTGATTGAAGACAGCAATGATGGTCATACGACCAAGATTCTAGCCGAAATCAGTGTGGTGTATGGTGAATAAGAAATGCTCAGCCCGTGGTGGGCTGAGCGGGAGGGAACATCAGTTGCGCGTATAGACGATCTGTTTTGAATCACCTTCGCAAGTGCCGACCACTTTACCTTTAGCTTCCTTGGCTGGTGCAGCAGCAACACCGGATGCGGCGACAGGCGCTGCTGCATGTGCGACAGGGACGATGTCTAGTGTGTAGGAGGTGACCCCTTTAGCTTGCAGCTTGGCATCGATCTGGGACTTGACGTCATCACATGAGGCCATTGCGGAAACTGAAAAACCGGTCAAGCAAATTGCGAGTAGCACTTTATGCATATTTAAGACTCCTTAGATTGTGATTAAAAACACCTGCTAAATATGCGCCTTGGGAGAGCATCAAATCCTTCAGCGCAATAACTCTTCGATCTTGCGATTCGTTCCTTGTAGTTTTTTGAACAGTGCCAATAGCAGAGCCTTGTCCAGATAGGCTTTGGAGTCACCATGCAAGCTGTCAATCCCGGCTTTTCTGAGCTCGGCTGCGATTACTTGGTTATCTGCTATCACGGTCGCTGAGCGCGAAATGTTCTCGTTGGCAAAAAACATTCCTTCACCGATACATTCGCCGCTGCGAATCGTACCAACGATTTTTTTACTGTAGTAGACGGTGGCAGTGCCGAACAGAATGACATAAAAGGCATTCATATCGTCGCCCTCTGAAGTGATGCAATCACCGGCTGAAAATGTTTTGATCTCGGCCTGTTCTGAGATCGGAGTCAGGCATTCACTGGGAATGGGGTCGAAGAAGGAACACTTGCGCAATTCGTTGAAACGGTCGCTTGAAACCTCATCAAGACGTTTAGTGAAGCTGGCGAGACTGGCCTGAATCGCATCTAACTCGTTCATTTTCGCTCCCTATGGTTAGGTATTTTCCGGTGAACAAGGCGCAAATTACCACAAGATAGGCGCGATGAATATGTGCAGATGGCTTTAGGGGATCACGAGCGATTTTTTGCCAGATGCTCTGCTAACGGCCTATCTCCGTCAATATGGGATTGCATCCATTTTCTGATCTGCCGGATGGCAAGAATTCCAGTATTTTCAGCAAATTGTATTTTGATAAACCCAAGTTCCTTGGCTAGTTTCAGGTGGTGCTCCTGGAGAATCGGTTTATTAGGAAACCGGGTTTCAGTCATCAATTCGTGCTCCTTGGTGAAATGTTTGTCGAGCGCAGATTCCAGTTCATTGATTGCCTGTTTGATGGTTCCCCAATCTTGTTTGGAATAAACCATGGCGTTGATGCGTTCAATGATGTCGGCTAATTCCTGATGATGGATGTCGAGTTCCGCGATGCCAAGGTGATAACTGTCGGGTGCCATCCAAACAGGCGTGTCTGTCGTACTGTGTGCGGCAGAAAAAGAGAACCTGTTTTTGCCATTATGTTTGCTCTCATACATGGCTGCGTCTGCAGCCGCGACCAGAGTGTCGATGACCATACCATTTTCGGGATAAAGGGCGATTCCGACACTGGCTCCGATACTCGCGTGGTGTGTGTCGTTATTGGTGCCATACAGGTGCATGGGGGCAGATAGTGCATTCAGTATTTTCTGTGCGACCATTGCGGCTTCGCTTGGTGTTTCAACGCCATCCAGTACGACGGCGAACTCGTCGCCACCGATGCGCGCAACGGTATCGACATCGCGCACGCATCCAATCAGCCGTTGTGCAACGACTTTTAGTACACAGTCGCCGATTTCGTGACCGCGCTCATCATTGATGGGTTTGAAGCCATCCAGATCAAGATAGATCAGGGCGAGATGCCCTTGGGATCGTTTCGCCTGTGCTAGCGACTTGGACAGCCTGTCGAAGAATAGCGGGCGGTTGGGTAACCCGGTCAGTGCATCATGGAAAGCCAATTTCTGAAAGCGCTGCTCGCTTGCTTTCAACTCGCGTTCGTTCTTATTCCGTTGTTTGTTCAAGACAGTGAGCATTAAACCAATGAGTGTATAGACGCTCAGATAGAGCCACACATTGCCCATGCCGGTGGAATGTAGGTCATGGGCGAATACGCCGATGTGGTTCGCTGCCCCAAGGGAGGCTTGGGTCAGGATCATCGCCAACAGCAGTAATGTCCCTCGTAAGCCTAACCTGAATGCGGAATAGAAAATGAATGGCGTGATCCAAAACTCTCTCGAATAACCAGCCAATAGTTCAGAGAACTGGTCGAAGAAGATGACTTGTCCGAATAACCAAACGAGAGTGTAGAACGTGATGATTTCGATAAAGCGTTGTGGCTTGAACCAAGAGGATGGGAACTCACGCCAGAGTAAAACGATTGGGGTAAACAGGATGATGCCCAAGGTATCTCCTCCCCACCAAGTGAACAGTGCAGTAACAAATTTATCCCCTTCGACGACGTCGGCCACGGTCAATACGCCTACGCCGATGACGGCTGCGATGACCGAACTGAGCGCTCCCCCAAAAATGGTCAGGATGTACACATCCTGTAATTTTGAAAGGGTGGTGTCGAAATTGCGTTGTTTCAGCAGGTGAAGGGCGAGCACGCTGCTCAGTGTATTGCCAATGGCGATCAGGATGGCGACCCAAGCTGGGTCATGCACCCAAAGTGACTCTATCAACGACCCGAAAAATATCGCAGGCCATATTTTGCGTCCGTACAGGAGCAGTGCTGCGAGTGCGATGCCGCTGGAGGGATAGATGAAGGAGACATTGCCATTGGCGGTAGCGAAGCTAAGGAAGAGCTTGGCGAATAATGCATACACAAGGGCGATAACGCACATGAGCAAAATAGATTTACTCACCGTGTTGATGCGAAGTCGCTGCTCATCCTCCAATATGTTCTCCATGTCCGATGTTGGAGGCGCAGGCTACTTCTATGTCGGCATCCGCACAATATGCCAAACGGCCTATATACCCATCTATATCTAAGCCCATACTTTTGGTATGGGTTATATCTCCATCTATCAGGGGGATTGTTACTTTGCCTATTTAGATGGCGCATCACACTTGGACTTCATTTAGACTTGGCGACATGGATCACATTCACGAATGGGACAAACAGGCGCTTCTATGTTCGTTACCGCACGAATCATTGCGCGCTGCGATTTCTCAGTTTGGGGGAACCCACTATCCGACGTTACAAGAATGTAATGCGTTATTGCTGACACGCCCACCGATCACCGTGCACAGCGGGCAGCAGTTGAGATTCGTGTCGCAGGAACACGGTAAATTACCATTCGAGGCTCAATACGAACCGCGTTGTTATCTCAAAGGTGAAGTGCCGACACGCTCGAACAATTGGCACGATCTGTTCAATGCGCTCGTGTGGTTCACCTTTCCCAAGGCCAAGGCGGCCATCAACTTGCGCCATTACCAAGCACTCACCGCAAAGACCGACGCAATGACAGGTAGTCAGCGCGGTGCTGTACGCGATACCAACACCTTGCTGGATGAGTCGGGTGTCATCGTGCCCTGTGCCGATGCAGCGCTGGCTGAATTGCTACGTAATTTCCAATGGAAAGAATTGTTCTGGCGGCGGCGAGTTGAAGTTCAGCACAGCATGGGCTTTTATGTGTTCGGACACGGATTGTACGAAAAGGCAATGCGCCCCTACATTGGCATGACTGGGCAAGGAATACTATTGTCAGTGAAACAAGATTTTTTCAGCTGGCCACTCGCTCAACGTTTGGCACACTTGGATGAGTTGTTGGAGGGCTATCTATTGGCAGCAGAACATTGCCGTAGTACGAAAGAGCTCACACCCGTGCCATTGCTTGGCGTGCCGGGGTGGGCGACAGAAAATGAAGAGGCGACGTATTACGACAATACGAGTTACTTCCGGCCCTCGAGGCAAAGCGCAGCGCAGCGCAGCCCACTCAACACCGCACCCTCTAGTGTCGCCGGGTAATCACCCGCCGTGTAGTCACCGGCTAACAGCAGATTAGGCAGAGAGGTTTGCTGCGATGGGCGTTGCAGATCGGGCGAACAGCAAAAGGTGGCGCGTTTCTCGGCAATGACTTTGAACCAATACGGCGTGTCGGCGATGCCAAACTCTTCGTGTAGTTCAGTGATCACTTTCTGTGCCAATTCTTCCTGACTCAACTCCTGATGGATGCCTTCCGCGCTGATGACGGCGGCGAGCAGGCCGTGCTGTGCGGAAATCTGGCCTTTATCGAACAGCCATTGGCTGAAGCGCTGGTGAAGACCGAGCATGGGGTGCGGTAGGGTGACATGTTCTGGATATTGCAAATACACCGTGTAGATCGGCTGCTGTTCCAGCACATCAATCCGCCCGACTGCATCACCGAGTGCAACGATAGGGCGTAGCAGGTTGGCGGCGACAGTGGGCGAGGCCGCACAGATGACGTGACTGAAGGCATGAGTTCCCTGAGCAGTGACGAGTTCAATACCATCCTCTCGTGGCATGATGGTCTCCACCCCGCAAGAGAGGAAGACTTTTCCGCCATGTCGTTCGACGTAGGTTGCCGCGCGTTGTGGGAACAGTGCGGTGAAGTCGAGACGCGGCAGCAGCATGTCGCTATCGGCGCGGCTGCGATTCAGCGAATCACGCAACACGTTGAGCAATACCTGCGCTGAAGCCTTGTGGATGGGCGTGTTCAGAGCCGCGATGCACAGTGGTTCCCACAACTTGAGCGTCAGATCGGCATCTTGTCCATAGCGAGCTAACAGTTCGCTGACCGTCATGTCCTCAGGGAGACGGAAGTTCATGCCGCGTAGCGTGAGCATGAAGCGCGCAGCCTTCATACGTTCGCCCCAAGTCAGACCTTGTGCCTTGAGCAGCGCGACGAGCAAGTGCAGCGGGGCGGGCAGGCGCGGAGCCCGGAGCGAGAACTGCCCATGCAAATCGAGTTGCAGCGGCAGGCGCAGGAAATCCTGTTCGATGTCTCCGCCAACCAGCTCGATCAGGCGCAGAGTCTCGCGGTAACAACCGAGCAGCAGATGCTGTCCGTTGTCGAGTTGTGTATCGTTGTGCAACACACCGCGCGCACGACCACCGAGTTGTTTTGCACTTTCAAAGACCGTGACCGGGATGCCCCGAGCGGATAGTTCCACGGCAGCAGCTATGCCCGCATAGCCGCCACCGATGATGCCAATGTTAAGGGATTGCTCTTCACGGTTGCTCCTTCCCCCGATGGGGGAAGGTTGGGATGAGGGAATACCCTTCAGTTCTTGAGCCATGCCTTGAAGGCCAACCACAGCTTGTAAGTCGGTGTGAGCGAGACGCGCTCTTTGAGCACATGGCAGCCACTGGCGACGACTTCGTCCAGTGTGGCTTGATAGATGACCGCCATGATGATCCCGGTGCGTTGCGATTTGCGATCCACTGCAGGCAGGTGTTCAAAGGCCTGCCGGTAGAAGCGCCGTGCCCGCTCCACCTGGAACGCCATCAGCTTCTGGAAATTCTCTGTCTCGCGCGAATTCAGGATGTCTGCGGCGGTGACACCGAATTGCTGCATCTCATCCATCGGCAAGTAGATGCGGTTGCGTCGTGCATCTTCACCCACGTCGCGGATGATGTTGGTGAGTTGGAAAGCGATGCCGAGATCATGCGCATACTTCAGTGTCTGGCGGTCGGTGTAGCCGAAGATCTCAACTGACAGCAGACCGACCACCGATGCGACACGATAGCAGTAGAGTTGCAACGACTTGAAATCGGCATAGCGAGGCTGATCCAGATCCATCTCCATGCCGTCGATGATCTCCAACAGATGTTCCTGCGCCAAGTTGAATTGTTTGACGAGGGGAACCAGTGCCTGCGCGACCGGGTGTAGCGGCTTGCCGCCGTAGATATTGGCTACTTGCGCACGCCACCAGTTGAGTGTGGTGCGCGCCACATTGATATCGGAACACTCATCCACCACATCGTCCACCTCGCGGCAGAAGGCATACAGCGCGGTGATGGCGCGACGTTTGTCTTGCGGTAGAAAGCGGAAGCTGTTGTAGAAGCTGGAGCCGCTGGCAGCCGCTTTGTTTTCACAATATTCTTGAGGGGTCATATCAGAATCGCAAGGGGGCGGACTTGGTCAGCATGATAACCCAGTCGAACGGGCGCAATACGGGGCGGTGATGGAATATGTCGTAGTTGGCCGCTTCGAGCTTGTCGAGGATACGCAGACCGCCCGCAATGATCATGCGCATCTCCAAGCCGATGCGTCCACTCAGGATGCTGCCGAGCGGTGCGCCTTGCAGCATGAGCGCACGTGCGCGATCCGCCTGAAATTTCATCAGTGCGCGCCAGTTGTCATCGCTGATACCTTGATCGATCTGAGCTTCGCTTACACCAAACTTGGCCATCTCATCCAGCGGCAGATAGACGCGGCCGATGTTCCAGTCCTTCGCCACGTCCTGCCAGAAGTTGATGAGTTGCAACGCAGTGCAGATGGCATCGGAATAGGCGATGTTGCTCGGTGTGGCTTCCTCATACAGATGCAGCAGCAGATTACCGACCGGGTTGGCTGAGCGACGGCAGTAGTCCAGCAACTCGTCGTAGTTGGCATAGCGCTTCTTTACGACATCTTGCGAGAAGGCATCGAGCAAGTCGTGAAATGGCTGCATGGGGAGCGCATGTGCTTTGATCTCGATGGCGAGGTTTTGGAACAGCGGTAGTAGCGGTGTTTCATCCGCTGCGATGTGCATCAACTCATCGCGAAAATCATCAAGCTGCCGCAGTCGATCGGCATCGCTAAGTTCGCCTTCGTCAGCGATGTCATCTGCTGCGCGCGCGAAATGGTAGATGGCGGCCACCGGCTTGCGCAGCCGCTTGGGCATGAGGATAGAGGCGACAGGGAAGTTCTCGTAGTGATCCACTGACATCAACGCAGATCATTCTTGTGCAACAAAAATACGAACTCATCTCCCGCGCTGACATTCAGCCAAGTGAAGGGTAGGTCGGGGTAGGCCGCTTCAAGCACGTCACGGTTGTGACCTATCTCGACGACGAGGATGCCATTGTCGGTCAGGTGATTGGCCGCCTGTTCGAGGATGACACGGGTGGCATCAAGGCCGTCTTTGCCGCTCCCCAACGCCAGCTTTGGCTCGTGTTTATATTCTGGTGGCAATTCGCTGACAGAGGGCGCATCGACATAGGGCGGATTGCTGATGATGATGTCGTAGCGTTTGCCCCTCAGTCCGGCGAATAGATCGGATTCGACCAGATCGATACGGTCATCCAGTTCGTAATCGGTCACGTTGTATTGCGCGACATCCAGTGCATCGGGTGATATGTCACTGGCCTCTATCGCCGCAAACGGAAATGCGTGGGCGGCCAAGATGGCCAAACAGCCGCTGCCCGTACACATGTCCAGCACGGAAACGATCTCGTTCGGATTTTCGACCCAAGGAAACAGTTGTTCGCGCAATAGTTCTGCGATGAAAGAGCGCGGCACGATGACGCGCTCATCCACATAGAAGGACAAGTCGCCCAGCCAAGCCTGATTGGTCAGATAGGCTGCGGGAACACGTTGTTCGACACGTTTCTCGATGACATTCAATACCGCATAGACCTCGGATTGCGTGATGCGTGCATCAAGGAATGGCTCCAACTCATCCAGTGGCAGATGCAAGGTGTGCAGGATGAGATAGACGGCTTCATCATAGGCATTCTCGCTGCCGTGGCCGAAGAAGAGTTTGCCCTCGTTGAAGCGGCTGACCGCGAAGCGTAAGCAATCGCGCAGTGTCTTGAGCGAGGCACTCGCTTCGGAAAAATGGTTGATGTTCATTTGCTTCCTTCCACCAGTAACTTAACTAAGGTCAGACGATAGATCTCTGATAGTGCATCCAGATCGGCCACTGCCACGCATTCGTTGAGTTTATGGATAGTCGCATTCAGGGGGCCGAGCTCGATCACCTGCGGGCAGATGTCGGCGATGAAGCGACCGTCCGAGGTGCCGCCGCTGGTGGAGAGTTCGGTATCTATGTGTTGTACTTGCTTGATCGCAGCAGCGACAGCATCCACCAGATTGCCGCGCGGTGTAAGGTAAGGCTTGCCGGACATCTCCCATTTCAAGTCGTATTGCAAACCATGTTTATCGAGAATGGCGTGAACCCTAGCCTTTAAGACTATCGGTGGTGCTGGCTGTGGAATGGCGGAAATTGAACAATATCTCCACAGTGCCGGGCACGACATTGGTGGCACCGGTACCGCCGTGCATGTTGGAGATCTGCCATGAGGTCGGCGGGAAATATTCATTGCCTTTATCCCATTCGGTCGCGGCCAATTCAGCGATGGCAGGTGCAACCAGATGGATGGGGTTCTTCACGAGGTGTGGGTAGGCGATATGGCCTTGTATGCCTTTGACGGTAAGTGCGCCGGACAAAGAACCACGCCGTCCGTTCTTGATGGTGTCTCCCATTTTGCTAACGGAGGTCGGTTCACCCACGATGCAATAGTCCAATTTTTCATTTCGAGCTTGCAGAGTCTCGACCACGCGTACCGTACCATCGATGGCAACCCCTTCCTCATCCGAGGTCAGTAGCAGGGCGATAGCAGCCTTGGTGTTGTGGGTGCTCGGCAACAAAGCGTTCTACAGCCGTGACAAAGGCGGCGATGGAACCTTTCATATCCGCTGCACCGCGACCATACAACATGCCATCGCGTAGCGTTGGAGTGAACGGATCGCTGTGCCATTTGTTCAACCGGACCCGTTGGTACCACATCCGTGTGTCCGGCAAAGCAGACGACGGGGGATGCTGTCCCGCGCTTTGCCCACAGGTTGTCCACTTCACCGTGGCGCATCTTGTTAAAACTGAAAGCAAGTGGTGCAAGACGCATGCTGACGATGTCGAGGCAGCCGTCATCCGCTGGTGTGAGCGAATGGCGAGCGATGAGTTGTTTGGCGAGTTCGAGTGTGTTGCTCATAGGTGTAAGTTTTTGTAATCAGTTTCAAGGAGCGACAATTGATTTTATTCGTTTGTCCCCTCGCCCGCTCGCGGGAGAGGGTTGGGGTGAGGGGGGCGGGCAAACAAATTTTCGTCATATTGCCCGCTGAAGCCGGTCGCCACTACTTTACCTTTGTTTTCCAGCACGGGGCGCTTGATGACGTTGGGTTGTTGCAACATAAGCGCGAGGGCAGAGGCATCGTCTTTGATTGAGACTTTTACTGCATTGGGTAACTTTCCCCAAGTCGGCCCGGTCTTTTTTAGCAAGCGTTGCCAGCCGACCTGCTTGAGCCAGCTGGAAAGCATGACTTCACTCACACCGTGTTTTTTGAAGTCATGGAACTCATACACGATGTCGTGTGCTTGCAGCCAAGCGCGGGCTTTTTTGACGGTGTCACAATTGGGGATGCCGTACAGCTTCATCAGGAACCCGAACCTGGTATCTCGATATTGAGCTTGATACCGCCGAAATCGGTTGCCGACGAAGCGGGTGAATTGGCTGGGTTGGCGTTCGCATCGTAAGCTTTGATCTTGCTGGTTTGCGAATAGTCGATGAGCGAAGACAGGTTGCTGGCCGAGTCGGCATTGCGCAGTGCCTCTTCTTTGCTGATCTCTCCGGCCTTGAACAGCTTGTACAGTGCCTGCTCGAAAGTCTGCGAACCGGGCGAGACGCTCTGTTCGATGGCATCGCGAATCTGGTCGATCTGGTCGCTCTTGATGAGTTCAGCGATGAGGGCGGAGTTCAACAACACCTCCACTGCGGGCACCAGTTTTCCTTGCGCATTGCGGATCAGGCGCTGCGAGATCACGGCACGCAAACAGAGCGACAAGTCGGACAAGATGCTGGGACGTGCGTCATAGGGGAAGAAGTTCACGATGCGGTTGAGCGCGTGGTAACTGTTATTGGCGTGCAGTGTGGACAGGCATAGATGGCCGGTCTGCGCGAAGATCAGCGCATGCTTGAGCGTGTCACGGTCGCGCACTTCGCCGATCATCAGCACATCGGGCGCTTCACGCATGGCGCTCACCAAAGCCGCGCCGTAGTCGGCGGTGTCGGTGCCGACCTCGCGCTGATTCACGATGGATTTGCTGTGCCGGAACATATATTCCAGCGGATCTTCGATGGTGAGGATGTGGCCGCTCTTGGTCTCGTTGCGGTGCTGGATCATGGCGGCGAGGGTGGTCGATTTGCCGGAGCCGGTCGCACCGACCATCAGCACCAAGCCACGTTTTTCCATGACCAGCTCTTTCAACACCAGCGGTAGGTGTAGCTCTTCCACATTGAGTACATGGCCGCGTACATAACGGATGACCATCGCCACCGTGCCGCGCTGGCGGAACACGTTCACACGGAAGTTGCCGATGTGGGGTACACGGAACGAGAAGTTCATCTCCATGTGCA
The DNA here is from genome assembly GCA_963822425.1 of uncultured beta proteobacterium. Classification (GTDB taxonomy): domain Bacteria; phylum Pseudomonadota; class Gammaproteobacteria; order Burkholderiales; family Gallionellaceae; genus Sideroxyarcus. Next base: position 164,395 of record CAWGHS010000002.1, on the reverse strand, counting down.
ACTCGAACTCGGTGATCTGCTGCTCGGTCATCATCTCGTAGGCGATACGTTTGACCGTTTCATCATCGAGTACCTGCGCATTCACCGGCATGGAGGTGCCGTCGATCTTGATGCTGATCGGCGCACCCACCGAGAAAAATAAGTCGGAAGCTTGCTTGTCGGCGGCGAGTTGAAGCAGTGGTGTGATGATCATGGTTTTTCCTTGAAAGTAGTCGTTAGTCTTTAGTCGTCAGTTAGGGGTGTCGCTTCGCGCTCTTTCACTAACATCTAGCGACTAACAACTTTTTTTCAGATACCGCGCAGTAGTTCGTTGATGCCCGTTTTGCCCAATGTCTTGGCATCGACCTTCTTCACGATGACCGCACAGTAAAGGCTGTACTTGCCATCTTTGGAAGGCATGCTGCCGCTGACCACGACGGAACCGGCAGGCACGCGACCGAAATGGATCTCGCCGGTCTCGCGGTCGAGGATCTTGGTGCTCTGACCGATGAACACGCCCATCGAAATGACCGAGCCTTCTTCCACGATCACGCCTTCGACGACCTCTGAGCGTGCGCCGATGAAGCAGTTGTCTTCGATGATGGTGGGGTTGGCCTGCACCGGTTCCAGTACACCGCCGATGCCGACGCCGCCGCTCAAATGCACGTTCTTGCCGATCTGAGCGCAGGAACCGACGGTGGCCCAGGTATCCACCATGGTGCCTTCATCCACATAAGCGCCGATGTTGCAGTAAGACGGCATCAGCACCACGTTCTTGGCGATGTAGGCACCGCGACGGGCGGCAGCGGGCGGCACGACGCGGAAGCCGCCTTCGCGGAATTCCTTGGAGTTGTAGTCGGCGAATTTGGACGGTACCTTGTCGAAATAGTTGGTGAAGCCGCCTTTGATGAAGGCGTTGTCTTCGATGCGGAAAGACAGCAAAACGGCTTTCTTGATCCATTGATGCGTGACCCATGCGCCGTTGATCTTCTCTGCCACGCGTAATTTGCCCTGATCGAGATATTCGATGACGGTGTTGATGGTCTCCTTTAGTTGTGCATCCACATTGCGCGGGGTGATGTCGGCACGGCGTTCAAAGGCTTCTTCGATGATGGCTTGCAATTGCGGCATGGTAATTCCCTAGTTTAGTTTTTGAGTGAATTTGGCGATGCGTCGTGCTGCTTCCAAAGCCTCATCCAGATCGGCGACCAGTGCCAAGCGGATGAAATTTGCGCCGGGATTGATACCGTGCGCTTCGCGGGCAAGGAAGCTGCCCGGCAAAACGGAGACATTATAGTCGCGGTAGAGCTGTTGCGCGAAGGCGGTATCGGCGATGGGCGTTCTGATCCACAGGTAAAAGCTCGCATCCGGTTTGCTGACCGGCAGAACAGGAGCCAGCAGGGTGATGACCTTGGAGAATTTCTCGGCATACAGACGGCGGTTCTCTGCGACATGCGCTTCGTCATCCCAAGCGGCGATGGTGGCGGCCTGCACTGCCGGGTTCATCGCGCAGCCGTGATAGGTGCGATAGAGCGCGAATTTCTCCAGTATCTTGGCATCGCCCGCAACGAAGCCGGAACGCATCCCCGGCACGTTGGAGCGTTTGGACAGGCTGGAGAACACCACCAGATTTTTGTAGTCGCCGCGCCCCAGTTGCTGTGCGGCTTGCAGCGCGCCCAGCGGTTTGTCATTGCCGAAATAGATCTCGGAGTAGCACTCGTCCGCAGCGATCACGAAGCCGTAACGGTCGCTCATCTCGAACAGTGTCTGCCATTCCGCCTGCGGCATCACGCGCCCGTTCGGGTTGCCCGGCGAGCAGACGTAGATGAGTTGCGTGCGCTGCCATACTTCTTCCGGCAATTGCGCGAAGTTCAGCGCGTAATCGTCTTCCGGCAAGGTGTTAAGGAAGTAGGGCGTAGCGCCCGCAAGGAAGGCCGCGCCTTCGTAGATTTGGTAAAACGGATTGGGGCAGACCACTACCGGTGAGACGCCCTCTCCCCCTGGGAGATAACCAGCGACTTGCCCGCTTGCGGGCTTAGTCGAATGGCTAGTAGTTCCATCAGGGGTGGGGTGAGGGCGATTTCGATCGATCACTGCCTGGGCGAAGGCGAACAGCGCCTCGCGGCTACCGTTCACTGGCAACACTTGCGTCTTTGCGTCCGGCACAGGAATGCCGTAGCGGCGTGCCAGCCAGTTGGCGATGGCGCCTCGTAGGGCGTCGCTGCCGAGGGTTGTGGGATAATTCGCCAGTCCGTCGAGACCCGCGATCAGCGCATCTTTGATGAACTGGGGTGTTTTGTGTTTGGGTTCGCCGATGTGCAGACTGATCGGTTTCAATTCCTTATTCGGGGTGACTGCGCCGAACAATTGGGCGAGTTTTTGGAACGGGTAGGGTTGAAGTTGGCTCAGGTCTGGGTTCATTGCGGTTTCACAACGTGCTGTCAATCAGCGCGCATTATAAAGGTCGGGCGAGTGCCATCAAAACAAAATGTGATGCCGGTTGCGGGGGTATTGAGCGGAGCCTTGGTGTGGGGATTGATCTGGTATCCCTACCGGGTATTGCAAGACATCGGTGTGTCCGGTGCGATGGCGACACTCATCACCTACCTATTGGCGATCGTGACCGGCACATTCATGTTGCGCAGAGTGTGGCGCGAACGAGATAGGCTGCGCGGTTGGGCGTTGTTGCTGGTATTGAGTGCAGGCTGGGCGAATTTTGGTTATGTGCTCGCGATGCTGCAAGGCGAAGTGATGCGCGTGCTGTTGTTGTTCTACCTGGCTCCGGTGTGGACCATTCTGTTCTCTTTCTGGTTGCTGGGGGAGCGGCTCAACCGTTACGGTTATTTTGTCATTGCATTGTCTCTAGGTGGTGCGATGGTCATGCTGTGGAAACCTGACCTCGGTTTGCCATTGCCGCAGAATCTATCTGAGTGGATCGCTCTTTCAGCAGGTATGGGTTTTGCGCTGTCCAATGTCACTTCGCGCAGAGCGGCACATCTCAGTGTCGAGGCTAAATCCTTCAGTCTGTGGTTGGGGACGGCAGCCCTGACTGTACCCTTTCTCTTGTGGCAAGGGGGTATCGCCGAACAACTCGCGCTGATTTCAGCGCAGCACTGGCTGATGCTGGTGCTGATGGGGGTCGTACTGTGTGCGACGGGTTTTGCCGTTCAGTACGGAGTCACCCATCTTTCGGCCAACCGTGCCGTGGTGTTATTCCTGTTCGAACTGGTCATCGCTGCGATCTCTTCCTATCTGCTGGCTGGGGAAACGCTGGAGTGGCGTGATTGGATCGGTGCGTCGCTCATCGTCTCCGCCAGTTTGCTTTCGGGAAAATTGTGTTCAGATAAGCGCGTAGGTTAGACTGCGACCGTTTTAGTAACGGTCAATATTGACCATGGCCGAATGAGTGGATTGCGCACATGAAAAATAGTCCTACACCCGCCGAAATCAACAGCCTGTTTGATAATGATGATCCGCAGATCGTGTGGGACAAGGCGACCTCCATCATTCGATGCATGAGCCCGCACTACGACTTCACATTGTTTGAGTCGGCCTACCAAGACATCATGCGCTTGTTCCGTGGCGACTATCCCGGCTATGGTGCCATCAAGACGCTGTATCACGATTTGTCACATACGCTGGAAGTCTTGCTCTGTGGTGTGCGTTTGATGCACGGGGTGCATCTGTCAGGAGATCGTCTATCCGATGAGGAGATCACTCTGATCGTCCTTGCCATATTGATGCATGACGTCGGTTACGCGCAACGCAAGAGCGAGGAGAAGGGTACGGGGGCGCAATTCACGCAGACACATGTGCAACGCGGCATCGACTTCATGCGGCAATATTTTGCCGAGCACGATCTATCACCCACCATCCCGGTTGCACTAACGGGGATGATGCTCGGGACAGAGCACAACCGACCCTTTGCCCAGATATGCTTTGCCGATGAGCGCTCGCGCATGTTGGCGCGTATCGTCGCCACTGCCGATATCACCGGGCAGATGGCGGATCGCATCTACTTGGAAAAACTATTGTTTCTTTATCTGGAATTCAAGGAAGCGCACTTTGGCAGCTACCAGAGCATGTATGACCTGCTCTGTCAGACCAACCAGTTTTACGAGATGACGCGCGCGAAACTCGACGGTGTGCTGGGTGGCATCTACAAAAAATTGGAATTCCATTTCAAAGAGACGATGGGCGTCGAAAATAACTATTATTTGGAATCGATCGAAAAGAACATGGACTATCTGGCCAAGGTCATCACTCACAACGAAGCGGAGCTGTCCAGCATGCTCAAGCGTCATGGGGTCGTGGAGAAGTCGCTCACGCTGGCGCAGTCATCTTAACCTCCCATTCGGACATCGTATGCTTACTCCCGTCATGCCCATCGTCCTCGGCACCCCCTTGTCCGCTGGCGCCACCAAAGTCATGTTGCTCGGCAGCGGTGAGCTGGGCAAAGAGGTCATCATCGCGCTGCAACGCCTCGGTGTGGAAACCATTGCTGTGGATCGCTATCCTGACGCACCGGGGCATCAGGTGGCGCATCGCGCGCATGTCATCAATATGGCGGATAGTGTGGCACTACGAGCACTGATCGAGAAAGAAAAGCCACATATCATCGTGCCGGAGATCGAGGCGATCGCTACTGAGCTGCTGGTACAGATCGAGAAAGAGGGTTTGGCGCGCGTGATTCCCACAGCACGCGCTGCACAGCTCACTATGAACCGCGAAGGCATCCGTCGCCTTGCGGCCGAGACGCTGTGGTTGCCGACCTCGCCATATAAGTTCGCCGACAGTTTGGAAGCGCTGGTCGCGGCTACCGAGGTGATCGGTTTTCCCTGCATCATCAAGCCGGTGATGTCATCCTCCGGCAAAGGACAATCCAAAGTAGATAGCACCGATGCAGTTCAAGCGGCGTGGGACTATGCTGCCAGTGGTTCGCGCGTGGATCAGGGCAGGGTCATCGTTGAAGGCTTTATCGATTTCGATTACGAGATCACCCAGCTTACCGTGCGCGCAATCGGTATCAACGGCGAGATCGAGACGCATTTCTGTGAACCCATCGGGCATGTGCAGGTAAACGGCGATTACGTCGAAAGCTGGCAGCCGATGGCGATGTCCGAGCTGGCGCTGCAACGTTCGCGCGACATCGCACACAAGATCACCGACGAATTGGGTGGCTTGGGCATATTCGGCGTGGAGCTATTCGTGAAAGGTGACCAAGTCTGGTTCTCGGAAGTCAGCCCGCGACCGCATGATACCGGCATGGTGACCCTATGCAGCCAACGCTTCAATGAGTTCGAGCTGCATGCGCGCGCCATTCTAGGCTTGCCTGTGGATACAAGCTTGCGCGCGCCGGGAGCAAGTGCCGTGATCTACGGGCAACTAGACGAAAAAGGGATCGCGTTCAAAGGAGTGGCGGAGGCGTTACGCGTGCCGGAATCTGACATTCGTTTATTCGGTAAACCTGAGTCGTTCAAGAAGCGGCGCATGGGCGTGGCGTTGGCGACAGGGCGCGATACTGATGAGGCGAGAGCCCGTGCCCAATTGGCCGCAAGCAAGGTGGAGCCGCTCAAGACATGATGATCGCCGGGATACATCACGCTACGTTTTTAACCAGCGATCTCGCCAAGTCGCGTGCTGTTCTACGAGGAGGTGTTGGGCTTGCGTCCTGATTCAGCACGCCCCCAGATGAGCTTTGACGGCGTGTGGTACGACGTCGCGCCGAACCAGCAGATACATCTGATGTTGCGACCAGACCCAGAAGCTGGATTGCGGCGTCCGCAGCATGGTGGGCGTGATCGCCATGTGGCGTTGAGGGTCGTGGCGTTGGCGACGCTCGTCGAACGTTTGGACAAGGCAGGCATCAGTTATACGCAGAGCCAATCCGGTCGCCGAGCCTTGTTTTGCCGTGACCCAGATCAGAATGCGCTGGAATTCATCGAGATCAGCGAGTGATGCAACCCGATAGCGGGATCAGTCCAAAGGCTTGGTACCAGAGCGCGTGCGAGCAATCGGGTTTTGTTTGCGACGCCGCGCAACTGGTGGCGATCGATGAGTTGGACGCGTTGTGGCAGCAACTTGTGGCGTTCAAAGCGAAGCGCAATCAATTCCTCGGTCGCAGCTTACTCAGCCCGGATGTGCCTAAAGGTCTGTACATCTGGGGTGGGGTGGGCCGCGGCAAGACGTTTTTGATGGATGGTTTTTATCAGTGCCTACCTTATCGCCGCAAACGCCGTCTACACTTCCACCACTTCATGGTCGAGGTGCATCACGAGATGAAACGCCTAGCCGATACGCCAGACCCATTGCTGGCTTTGGCCGATGAAATCGAGCGTTCGACGCGCCTGTTGTGTCTGGATGAGTTCCATGTGGACGACATCGCCGATGCCATGATCCTCGGGCGTTTGCTGGAAGCATTGCTGGCGCGCGGCGTGGTGTTGCTCACCACCTCCAACTATCCGCCTGATGGCTTGTACCCTAACGGTTTGCAACGGCAGAATTTTCTACCCGCTATCGAATTGCTCAAGCGCGAGTTGCGCGTGGTGCATCTGACCAGCGACACGGATTACCGCATGTTTCAGATGGAGCGCGACCCCATCTTTTTGCACCCCGCCGATAGTACGAATGAAGCGCGCCTGTTGTCTTTGTTCCAGCGCCTCACTGCGGGCATGTATGCGGCAACGGATGCCATCCAAGTGGGACATCACCGGCTGCCGGTCAAACGTGTGGCACGCGAAGTCGTTTGGTTCGAGTTCAAGGAATTGTGCGGTGGCAATCACGACCAGTCCGATTATCTCGAGATCGCAGGTCGTTACCCGACTCTGTTTTTATCCGGTGTGCCCGGCTTGAGTGCGGACAACGGTGCGGAGGCTAGACGCTTCACTTGGTTGATCGATGTGCTGTACGACAATCACGTCAAACTGGTGGCGACCTTTGCAGTGGCGACGAATGCGCTGTATGGGGAAGGCGCGCATGATAGCGAGGCTCAGCGTATCGCCAGTCGCTTGGTCGAGATGCAAACGCGACGTTATCTCGAACTGCCGCATCGGACACGGAGTGTGCCCCTTTCTGCATAGATGGCCGCAGCCCGGCTGGGTATGGCTATGCAGAAGAGGTTACGAATCTGTCGTGAGTTATGAACCGCTCTTTATATGAGCGTCGTAGGTCGACTGACAGGCAGTATTGGCTGCTTCCAAGGTCTTGGCTGCCTCGTCGATAGCGGCTTGCGGGGTGGTGAATTGACCGGGTTTACGCTTCACCGGCTGTTGATGTTGAGTCAGGAAGTCTTCTTTCGCTTTCTCGGCAGTCGTCTTGCAGGCGGTCAAGTCTGCCATGATCTGTGCTTCGAGTTTAGCCCTTGCTTCGGCGCGTGCCTTGGCTTGCGCACGCGATTGCTCCATCGCCTTGCGTGACTCTTCTGCGGCTTGAATCTCTTGCTTGTTCAAATAATCCAGATAGAACCAAGTTCCGCCTGTAGCCAAGATCAACACAACAGCGACGATATTTTTAACCATGTCTTCCTCCCAAAGAATTTATAGATAACCACGGACGTATGATAGCTGAACCTTGCTGGTCGGTGCAGTGCTGCGCATGAAAAATTACGGTGCCGGATTCGGATACAGTCTGTGTACCGCTTCGATCTTGTCTAACACCTCTGTTGCAAGCATCACTTCCGCACTCTGCAGATTCTCCCGCAGTTGCTCCAGTGTGGTCGCCCCCAGAATCACGCTGCCCATGAACCAGCGTGTGCGGGCGAAAGCGAGTGCCAGTGTCGCAGGGGTGAGTCCTGTTTCTTGTGCGATACGCATATATTCCTTAACAGCAGGCGGCACGTTAGCTTTGGCGTAGCGCTGGCCGAAATTGGGGAACAGGGTGATGCGTCCGTGCGCGTGCGGGTCGGTGATGTATTTTCCGCTGAGCCAGCCAAACGCCAACGGACTGTAGCCGAGCAGCCCGACCTGACCGTGGTGGCAGATCTCGGCGAGACCGTTCTCGAAGCTGCGATTCATCAGGTGATAGGAGTTCTGCACGCTGACGATCTTGGGTAAGCCGAGTTGTTCGGCACAGCGCAAGAATTCGGTGACACCCCACGGCGTTTCGTTGGAAAGGCCAATGTGCCGAACCTTGCCCGCTTTGACCAATTCTGCCAGCGCTTGCAATTGTTCGGCGATGGGTACCGCGTCGCGTTCCTGCGTGACATCGTAACTGCTGGCGCCGAACATCGGCACGTAACGATCCGGCCAATGCAGTTGATATAAGTCCACATAATCGGTCTGCAAACGGCGCAGACTGCCGTCGATGGCGGCGGTGAGGTGTTCGCGGTTGATGCGCGGCGTGCCACGTATCCAAGTAAAACCGCGTGCGGGGCCGGCGATCTTGGTGGCGATGATGAGCCGGTCGCGCGCTTGTCGTTTGAGCCAGGTGCCGATGTAAGTTTCGGTGCGGTGCGCGGTCTCGGCACGCGGAGCGACAGGATACATTTCGGCGGTGTCGATGAGGTTGATACCGCTCGCGACGGCGAGGTCGAGCTGGGCATGAGCCTCCGCCTCCGTGTTTTGCTCGCCGAAGGTCATGGTGCCCAGCGCCAATGCCGACACCTTTAAATCGCTATTTCCTAAAAGTCTGTATTCCATGTTTGTCTCGAACCACGAAGATGCGATTATTTTAATCGTTTCGTCGTGCTAGCATCTGCCCATGATGATGCCGGTGTTATTCCTTTCTCATGGTGCGCCCACCTTGCCGCTTGAACCGGGCGCGACGGGTGCACAGTGGCAGCAACTGGGCGTAGATTTGCCCAGACCTTCCGCCATTCTGGTGATCTCCGCACATTGGGAAACGCAGGTGCCGAGCGTCAGTCGCGCGGTGCAACCTGAGACCATCCATGATTTCAGCGGATTCCCCGAAGCACTCTACCGCTTGCAATATCCCGCGCCGGGCGCGCCACGGATGGCGGAAGAGGCAGCCCGTTTGTTAATGCTGGCAGGCATCCCAGCTCGACTGGACGATGCGCGGGGGCTGGATCACGGCGCGTGGGTACCGTTGAGTTTGATGTTTCCCCAAGCAGATATCCCTGTAGCCCAACTTTCCTTGCAGCCAGAGCATGATCCGGCTTGGCATCTTGCGCTGGGGCGTGCATTACGCCCGTTGCGTGAGCAAGGTGTACTCATCATTGGTAGCGGATCCATCACGCATAACCTGCGTGCCATCTTTCGGCATCCTCAGAGCGAACCGGCGCCGACCTGGGTGACGGAATTCATCGACTGGATGTCGGACAAGATACAAGCGGGTGATCTGGATGCCCTGTGCGCTTATCGCACCCTTGCGCCACATGCCGTGCAGAACCATCCGACCGATGAACATCTGTTGCCGTTGTTCGTCGTACTTGGAGCGGCTTCCGCAGTCGATGAGGTACGACATTTGAACCGCGTGATGACGCTTGGCATGCTGGCGATGGATGGCTGGCTGTTTGGTAAGATGGCGTAACGGATATGGAGTATGCGCATCACTAGAGGCGAGCATGCACGGTAATGAAGTTATATGTCGCGGAGAGTCAATATGAACAACGAAAGCAGGGTGCATTACCTGCCGCAGATAGAAGAAGCGGCGCTTGAACAAAAGTTGGCGGAATTGCAAGCGCGCTATCCTAAGCTGGGGGTTTGTGCCCTATTGCCTGAAGCGGATAAAGAGAAAGTGACTCTGTTGCAAGTCGTCTGCGCGCGGCGCAAGGTGGGGTTGGTGGGGGCGATCTTTCCGGCGCTCGTCAAGGATGGCCGTTTTTTGACACAGGGAGTATGGCTGCTGTGTTTCAAGGAAATGCCGTATTTTGCGTTACATGAAAATCTGCCGACCGATGCCGTGGAGGCGGAGCGAGCTGCAGAGCGGATCGCCGCTGATATCCGCAGCCAGATCGATCATCAACCTGACATGACCTTGTTCATGCTGTTCGATGCGATGGTGCCGAATGTGGGCACGTTGCTTGACTATGTGTATCTGCATTTGGCGAACCGCGTGCACTATGCGGGGGCGAATGCAGGCAGTGAGACTTTTCAGCCCATACCTTGTTTGTTCGATGGCGCGCGCGTGGTGCAGAAGGGAGTACTACTGATGTTACTGACCTCGCACAAAGGCGCGATCCTGGAGCACGGATATCATGCGCCGGAACATACTGCCTATGCGACATCGACTCACGGAAATTGCATTTCGCAGATCAATTGGCGCCCAGCCTTCGAGGTGTATCAGGAGTTGGTGCACGAACATTATGGCGAAGAAGTCACGGAGGAAAACTTCTATCAGTACGGCGTCCACTTCCCGTTCGGTATCGTACGTGCTAATCATCATGTGGTTGTGCGCATTCCGGTCATGCTGGCCAATGACGGTGCGCTTTTCTGTGTCGGCGAAGTGCCTGCAAATTCGGTGTTGACGCTGCTCAAAGCACCGACCGTGCGTATGGTCGAGACCTTGCATAATCTGAATGAAGGTTTGAAGTCGCTGAACGGAGACATTGCGGATGCGGAGTTGTTGCTGTTCTATTGTGCGGGGCGGCGCTTGCATCTCGGCATCGATATGGCAACGGCTGAATTGGAGGCATTCGAAGGACTGACCGAGGCGGCACAGGTCGCCGGGGCGCTCTCTCTTGGCGAGATCGGAGGTTCGACATTGCACGGCTACCCACTGTTTCACAATGCCACCTTGGTTGCGGCGCGCTGGTAGCATGGATCGCAATAAAATATTGCCCGTGTTGTATGACTTGGTCGTCACCATTGGTGGCGAGACCAGCATCAAGCCGCTGCTGACACGGACTTTGCAGCGTCTGCTCTATCACACCTCGTTCTCAGCCGGATTCGTGTGTCTGGATGTGTCTGTTTGCGGCAGAGCAGAAGGGCAAGTCGGCGTCCGCATTGATGCGGCGGTCGGCGATTTCGATCTGATCGGAGAGATCGGCAAGCCCATCGTGTTGCCTTGTGAATTGATCTGCCAGTCGACAGATTCAAGCAGCGATCAATCGGCGCTACTGTCGGCATTACGCTGTACTCACACCCAATATAACGCTTACCTCCGGCTGGACATTGATCATTGCGGTGTGATCGTGCTGTTAGCCGTTAAGAAACCGAAAACGACTTTGTCATTGGCGACAATGTTGCAGCCTGTGCTGGCGCATCTGGCGAAAGCCATTGTGCTGTGTCGTAACAACGATGCCTATACTAATGAACTGATCTCTCAGCGCGATCTACTGGAAGAGGTGTTCGAGAGCAGCTATTCAGCGGTGATGATTACCGATGTCGAGGGAAATATCGTCAACGTCAACCCGGCGTTCACCCGAGTCACGGGCTATGCCACGGAGGAAGCTCAGGGTAAGAATCCCCATCTTTTGGCATCAGGGCGGCATGACCATGAGTTTTATCATGCGCTGTGGGAAAACCTTGAAAACAAGGGGCATTGGGAAGGGGAGATTTGGAATCGCCGCAAAAACGGTGAAGTCTATCCATGCTGGCAGAACATCAATCCGGTACGAGATAAGGCGGGGGTATTGCTCTATTACGTCTCGATGTTCTCTGATATCAGCGAGCGCAAAGAGGCCGAGGCGCAGATACATCAACTGGCTTTCTATGACCCCCTGACTTCTTTGCCGAATCGGCGCTTGTTGATCGAACGCCTGCAGCAGGCTTTTTCTGTTGGCGCACGCAACGGGCAGCATGGCGCGGTGCTCTTCATCGATCTGGATAACTTCAAAACGCTCAACGACACAAAGGGACACGATATCGGCGATCAATTACTGGCCGAAGTGGCCAAGCGCCTCAACATCTGTGTGCGCGATGGAGATACGGTCGCCCGTTTGGGTGGTGACGAATTCGTGGTGGTGTTGGAGTCATTGAGCCAGAGTTCAGACGAAGCCGCAGCTCAGGCCGACCTAGTGGCTGAAAAGATACGCGACACCCTGAGTCAACCGTACCGGTTGTCAAGCTACGCCCATCACACCACGCCGAGCATCGGTGTCGTGCTGTTTAAAGGGCACCAGCAAAGTTTGGATGATGTCCTGAAATATGCGGATACGGCGATGTATCAAGCCAAGACAGCTGGGCGCAACACCATCCGTTTCTACGACCCGGTGATGCAAGCCGCCATCGAAGCACGGGCAGAGCTTGAAGAAGAATTGCGCCATGCGCTCGACCGGCAACAATTTTGTTTGCACTACCAGATACAGATGGATAGCGCGTATCGCCCATTGGGGGCTGAAGTCTTGCTGCGTTGGCAACATCCCGAGCGTGGTTTGGTTTCGCCAGCGCAATTCGTGCCATTGGCGGAAGACACCGGGCTCATCGTACCCCTCGGGCTCTGGGTGTTGCAGGTCGCTTGTACGCAACTTAACACATGGCAGAACGAATCCCTCACGCGCGAGCTGACGCTCGCAGTGAACGTCAGCGCCAAGCAGTTCCGCAGGCCGGACTTCGTCGCGCAAGTCCAGCGGATATTGGTGGAAACCGGAGCCAGCCCCACATTGCTCAAGATCGAACTGACGGAAAGTACGGTGTTGGAGAATGTCGAAGATACCATCGCCAAGATGCGCGAACTGAAATTACTGGGCGTGAGTTTCTCGATGGACGACTTCGGTACGGGATATTCTTCCTTGCAATACCTTAAGCGCCTACCACTGGATCAGATCAAGATCGACCAGTCCTTTGTGCGAGATATCGCCAGCGACCCCAACGATGCCGCCATCGTGCAGACCATCATCGCGATGAGTGAAGTTCTGGGCTTGAGCGTCATCGCGGAGGGGGTGGAGACCGAGGTGCAACGTGAATTCCTTGATCTGCGAGGCTGTCATGCCTTTCAGGGTTACCTGTTTGGTAAGCCAGTTGCATTACAGGACTTTGAGATGCGATTGAGAGATAATTAGCTCCTCTGCGTCATTGTTCACCTATCGCGCAGTCAAATGCTGGTATAGATACTGCACAAAAATAAACAACGAGGATTGCGGCACTGCGCGTATGTAGAGGCGCGTCAGGCTAAGCAATTCAGGCGAAATCGAATTCATTTTCGATGATCGTGCATTTAGGAGAAGAGAATGACCTGGTTGAACCGCTTCAATCCGAAGCGTAGTTTGCGAGCACAAATTGCTTTTGCTACTGGTGCGGTTGCGTTCTCGCTCTCAGTCGCGCTAAGTTATTACGCCGCAGGTAGTAGTCGGCAAGAGATCGAGCAGCGCGAGGGCGAGTCCTTCGTGCGCGACGCGCAAAGTGCTTTGGATGTGCTGGATCGCGGCATGTTCGAGCGTAGCCGCGAGATACAGAATGCCGCCAGCCTTGACGATATCCGCGAAGCACGAGTCCCTGTCGAGCGTAAGCGCGAGATATTGGAGCGTCTTCAACATTCCTTCAATGCCTATGCCTGGATCGGGATGTGTGACGTCAAAGGAAATGGCGTCGTCGGTACCGGAAAATATCTTGAAGGAAAAGACCTATCCAAACGCCCTTGGTGTAGCAAAGGGCGAGATGGCCATTACATCGGCGATATGCATGATGCCTTGTTGTTGTCCAAGCTACTCCCCAATCCGAGCGGCGAGATGTTCTATCTGGTCGATGTGGCGGCTCCCGTGATCGACAAACGCGGTGTGTTGCAAGGTGTCTTGTGCGGACATATCTTTTGGAAATGGGCGGAAGAGGTGCTGGATAGCAAGCGCACGCCGGGCAAAGAAATCTTCTTGCTAAGTCAGGATGGTTTGGTGCTATCCGGACCCGAAGCGCCGCGTAGCGCATTGTCCAAGCTGGCTCCACAAACCATGAAGACGATTCAGGAATCATCTCAAGGCGGTGGTTATTTGTTAGAACGGTGGAGCAACGGCAAGACCTATCTGGTGGGGTATTCCAAATCTTCGGGATATCGCGACTATCCGGGTTTGGGCTGGGTTGCATTGATGCGCGAAGAGGCGACACTGGCCTTTGCCCCGGCAAAAGCATTGCAGCAGCGCATCTTGATGATGGGTGGGTTATTGGGACTGCTGTTCGCTTGGATGGGTTGGATGATGGCGGGGCGCATCGCACGTCCGATCACGCGCATCAGCCAGGCCGCCGACAGGATCGCTGCTGGTGAACTCGAGTACGATTTTCCAGCGCAACAGGGAGATGGTGAAGTAGAGCATCTTTCGACTGCGATCCACGATATGGTGGGCAAGCTGACTAGCGAGATCAATCAGCGCAGGAGCGCGGAGGACGCGTTGCGCCTCTCGGCCAAAGTGTTCGAGAGCAATAGCGAAGCGATCATGGTCACGGATGCGGCGCGGAATATCGTCATGGTGAACCGTGCCTTTACCGAGATCACCGGGTATGCGCAAGAGGAGGTGCTGGGTAAGAATCCGCGTTTTCTCAAATCAGGTAGGCAATCGGACAGTTTTTACCGGACTTTTTTCGAGTCGCTGGATACGAACGATTCTTGGCGCGGTGAGATATGGAATAAACGCAAGAACGGCGAGGTATTCCCCGAGTGGGTGACGCTCAGCGTGTTGCGCGATGCACAAGGCACAGTGACGCATTACATCGCGATCTATCTTGATATCACCGAGCGCAAGAAGGAGGAGGAGCGCATTCAATACCTCGCCAATTACGATGTCCTGACCGACTTGCCGAACCGTTACTTGCTGAATGACCGTCTGGAACAGTCGATCACCTTGGCACAACGCCATCAGACCAAATTGGCCGTGATGTTCATCGATTTGGATCACTTTAAGAATATCAATGATTCTTTGGGACATGATGTCGGTGACGAATTGTTGAAGCTCGTAGCGCAACGCTTGAAAGTATGCCTGCGCCGTTCGGATACTATTGCACGCCAGGGGGGAGACGAATTCGTTGCACTGCTTGGGGATTTGGATTCGGAAGATGAAGTGACTTTCGTCGCGGAAAAGATGATCGAATCGTTGCTGGCCCAATTTACCGTGGGCGAGCATCAATTGTCGGTGACCCCCAGTATCGGCGTAAGCATCTATCCGGACGATGGTGACACGAGCGTGCAATTGTTGCGCAATGCCGATCTGGCGATGTATCGAGCCAAGAGCGCCGGGCGCAACCGCTTCGAGTATTACAAGCCGGAGATGAACGTCAAGGCCGTTCAGCGCTTGCAATTGGAGAACGATCTGCGTGTCGCCATCGCCAAGGAACAACTCGCGTTGTACTATCAGCCCAAGGTAAATGTCGCAAGCGGTGACGTGGTGGGGATGGAGGCGTTGCTGCGCTGGAACCATCCGTCGCTTGGATTCATCTCACCGGCCTTGTTCATTCCGGTGGCTGAAGAAAGTGGACTCATCAATGAGATCGGTGATTGGGTATTGCGCCAAGCTGCTTTGCAGGTGCGTATCTGGCAATCGCAGGAATACCGTATTGTGCCGATCGCGGTGAACCTGTCGGCTCGTCAGTTTTCGCAGAAGGATTTTGCAGGCAAGGTTAAACAAATCGTGCGTGACGCCGGTATCGACCCAGCTTTTGTCGAGTTGGAGCTGACTGAAAGCATGCTGATGGATATGGGGGACAACAGCCTGTCCATGATGAACCAATTGAACGAATCGGGTTTCGCGCTGCATCTGGACGATTTTGGTACGGGTTATTCGTCGCTCAGCCGTTTGAAGTTGTTGCCGATGAAAGCGTTGAAGATCGATCAGTCATTCGTGCGCGACATTGCCACTGATGAGAACGACGAAAGTATTGTCAGTGCGACCGTGGTCTTGGCGCATGCGATGGAAATGAAAGTGGTTGCCGAAGGCGTGGAAACCCAGGAACAGTTGGATTTCATTCGGGACTTACAGTGTGAAGAATATCAAGGCTATCTATTTAGCCGTCCGCTTCCAGCGAATGAAGTTGTCAGGTTTTTGAAACGGGAGCATTGAGCCACTGCGGGCTGTCGTCGTGTTCCCGTCCTGGTAAGGCGATGAAGCGGTTGTAGAGTTAAGGTCGTGTATTGGACTGCGTCGAAAATCGTGTCAGATCGACCAACGGCGCTGGTTGCCAACTCGGTTTGCGATGTTCAGCCACGACATTGGTGAAGATGCCGCCGCGCACGTAGAACTTGGCCGTGAGGCGCATGAAGCGGGGCTGGGTGGCCGCGACCAGATCGTCCAGCACGCGGTTGGTCACGTCTTCATGGAAATGGCCTTCGTTGCGGAACCCCCAGATGTACAACTTCAGACTCTTCAACTCTACGCACTTCTCATCGGCGATGTAATCCAGGATCAGCGTGGCGAAGTCCGGCTGGCCGGTCTTGGGGCACAAGCAGGTGAACTCCGGTATCTCCATATGGATGTGGTAGTCGCGCTTGGGTTGCGGGTTGGGGAAGGTCTCCAGCGTCTTGCTTGCTTGCGTGGTCATTTGGTGAGGTTTCCGGCTTAGGTTAGAATGGCGCGCATTATATCGTCAGCCTGAATCAAATTGCGTCTTGCTCATATCAAGTTAGCCGGTTTCAAGTCCTTCGTTGATCCCACCCATATCTCGTTGCCGGGGCAACTGGTGGGTATCGTCGGTCCCAACGGTTGTGGCAAATCCAACGTCATCGATGCTCTGCGCTGGGTGCTGGGCGAGTCTCGCGCCTCGGCTTTGCGCGGCGAATCCATGCAGGACGTGATCTTCAACGGCTCCGGCAACCGCAAGCCGGTGGCACGCGCCAGTGTCGAACTGGTGTTCGACAACTCGCTGGGCAAGGTCGGCGGCCAATGGGCGACCTACGCCGAGATCGCCATCAAGCGCGTCTTGCAACGCGACGGCGATTCCAATTACTACATCAACAATCAGAACGTGCGGCGCAAGGACATCACCGACATCTTCCTCGGTACCGGGGTCGGCGCGCGCGCTTACGCCATCATCGAACAAGGAATGATCTCGCGCATCATCGAGGCTAAGCCCGAAGAGTTAAGGGTGTTCCTCGAAGAGGCGGCGGGTGTGTCCAAATACCGTGATCGTAGGCGCGAGACTGAATTGCGTCTGGGCGACACGCGCGACAATCTGCTGCGCGTCTCCGATATTCAGCAGGAGCTGGAAAAACAGTTGGTGCATCTGGGTGAGCAGGCCGAGGTGGCCAAGACCTATCGCGAACTGGAAGCGCGCCGCGAGACGACGCAACGGTTGTTGTGGCTGGTGAATAAACAGGAAGCCGAAGCGCGCCGCACACGCTTTGCGCAGCAGGTGGAAAAGACCAAGAACGAATTGGAAGCCGAGATCGCCAAGTTGCGCGAAGTCGAAAGCAAGCTGGAAGGCGCGCGTAGCGAGCATTTCGCTCTTTCCGATGCATTGCATGCCAAGCAGGGCGAGCTGTATGCCACCAACGCCGAGGTGGCGCGACTGGAACAGCAGATCACTTTTTTGATCGAACAGCGTAATCGTCTATCACAGCAGATTCAGAATGGCGAACGTCAGATCGCGCAGCAGCAGACACAATTGCAAGGTCTGCGTACCTTGCTCACGCATTGGCAGCAACAGCAGCAGGACGCCGCTGTACGACTGTCCGTCTGCGAGAACCGTGCTGAGAATGAAGCTGGGCAACTGCCTCAGGCAGAAGAGGCAGCCCGCGTGGCGCAGGAGCGTTACAACGGTGTGCAACGCGAACAGTTGCTGATCCAACAGCAATTGCAATTGGCCGAGACGCAACGCGGGCATATCCAGGGCAACGTGCAGCAATTGGATAGTCGTCGTTCGCGTTTGATGTTGGAGCGCGACAATCTGCCACAACCGGATATCGAAGCGTTGGCGCAGTCGCAGCAGCAGCTCGTCGAGATGCAGATGGAACAGGAAGCGCAGCAGCAGCAGTTGACCGAATTGCAGGACCGTTTGCCGTTAGCTGATGCAGAACGTCGCCAGCAGCGCGACGCGGTGCAAGAATTGGAGCGGCAGTTGGGGCAGACCGAGGCGCGACTGAATGCGCTGAAGCAGTTGCAGGCCCAGCTAGATAATGACAAGAACCTGAAAGCATGGCTGACGCAGCATGGGTTGGAGGGGGCGCCGCGCTTGTGGCAATCCATCCGCATCGAACAGGGCTGGGAAGATGCGCTGGAAGCGGTGTTGCGTGAGCGCATCAACGCGCTGGCATTACCGCGACTGGAAGAGGCCGCAAGTTGGAACGATGCGCCGCCAGCCAAGTTGGCGGTGTATGCGAATGATGGTTCGCACCATGCACCGGTCACAGAGCAAGCGGGACTGACACCGCTGGTCAATTATGTGCGCTGCCAGGATGCACAGGCCACAGCGGTGGTGGCCGATTGGTTGTGCGGCGTGTATGCCGTCCATGATCTGAGCGAAGCACTGAACTCTCGCGGCGACCTACCTGCGGGCGCATGGCTGGTCACACCGCAAGGCCATTTGGTCGGAGCGCATAGCATCCTGTTCCATGCGCCCGATAGCCAAGTGCATGGCATCTTGGCGCGGCAACGCGAGATCGAACAATTGCAGCAAGAGGCACAGCAGCGTAGTGTCGCTGCCGAGCAAGGCAAACAGCAGGCCGAGCAAGCGGAAGAGACGTATCAAGCCATCGAGGTGCGCATCGGCCCTTTGCGCTCATCCATCAATGAACTGCAACAGCGCCAGCACGGCAGCCAAGTGCAGATACTTAAGCTGACTCAAGCCAACGAACGTTCGCAGGAACGGAGTGCGCAGATCGCGCAGGAATTGCAGGAGATGGCGGATCGCGTCGCTAATGAACAGCGCCAGTTGCAAGAGATATCCGAGCGCATGGCGATCCAGCGCGAACAATTGACGGTACAGCAGGATACGGGTGAGGAAGCGCGGCAACAGGCCTTGTCACAGGAATCGCTGCTGCGTGAGCAACGTGAACGTTCGCAAAAGGCGCAGCATGAGTTGCAGGAGGCACGTTTCTTTGCCAAAACCTGTGCCGAAAAGATCGCCGATCTAGAGCAGAACGTACAACAGAGCACCGCAACGTTGGCGCAATTGGAAGAGGCATTGACTCATAGCCGCAACGAACAGACGAATCTCAGCGACGGTGATGCGCAACAGCAATTGCAAGCAGCGCTACAACAACGGCAGGTGCACGAGCACGTTTTGGCAGAAGCACGTAATACGCTGGAGCATGCCACGCTGAATCTGAACCGGATGGAACAGGAGCGCATGGCTTGCGAGCAAAAACTGCATCCGCTACGCGAGAAAGTGAGCGAGATCACACTCAAAGAGCAGGAAGCGCGCATCCAATTCGAGCAATGGGCGGAGCAGCTGCAGGGTGTGGACGAGACGCCGCTGCTGCCATTGATCGAGGGGGCCAAGGCGGGTGGTCTGCAAAATGAACTGACGCGTTTGAGTAATGAGATCACCGCGCTGGGCGCGGTGAATCTGGCGGCACTGGAAGAATTGCAGTCCGCGCAAGAGCGTAAGACCTATCTGGATGCGCAGGCGAAAGACTTGAATGAGGCGATAACAACGCTGGAAGACGCGATCCGCCGTATCGACAAAGAATCCCGTGACCTACTGATGGCGACCTACGAGGAAGTGAATCGCCATCTGTCGGAGATGTTCCCTGTTCTGTTCGGCGGTGGCGATGCGCGTCTGGTGCTCACAGGCGAGGAGATCCTCGATAGCGGTGTACAGGTGATGGCACATCCGCCGGGCAAGAAGAACGCTTCTATCCATTTGCTGTCCGGCGGAGAGAAGGCGCTGACCGCCATCGCGCTGGTGTTCTCGCTATTCCAGCTCAATCCGGCACCGTTCTGCGTGCTGGATGAAGTGGATGCGCCGCTGGATGACACCAACACCGAACGCCTGTGCAAGCTGATCCAAAAGATGTCGGAAAAGACGCAGTTCGTCTATATCAGCCACAACAAGATCACCATGGAGATGGCGCAACAGTTGATTGGTGTGACCATGCAGGAGCGCGGTGTATCCAAGGTGGTGTCGGTGGATATCGAGGAGGCGATGAAGCTGAGCGAGAACAGCGGCGGCACTGCCGCCGTGGTCTCCGCCTAATTGCAATTGGTGCTGACTGCCTTGCGCGCGTCGGCCAAACGTTGTTCTCTGGCAGCATCGTCGAGATAGGTACGTTCACCATTCGCGTCGTAAGTGACGATACGCCCGCTTTCTTCTAGCACGCGGACGTTTTCGCGCGATGCGGTGCAGTTGTTCTTTTTGGTCTCTGCTTGCGCATCCTGTTCGGTTTTCTTTTGTACGGCTGCGTTCTTTTCCTGCTTGGCTTTCTTCATTTCGGCTTCGCGTTCGGCATAACTTTTGTTCGAATAGCTGGCGGGCGCTTCCGTTTGGCCTTTGCCAGAGACGCTACGCACGGCTTTGGAGTTGGTGACGCCAGCAGGAACATGATCCGAATAATTGACCTTTCCGTCCGCATCAGTCCAGCCACGTGGCTCGGCATGGGCATTTAGACCGGTCAATAACAATGCGAAGATTGCGAAAAATGACTTCATAACGACATCCTCCTGAAAAAGATGGATGCGAAACTAGCTGTTAATTTGTCTTACGTCAATTTATGATGGCGCCCGAATCCCAATTTGCTCCCGATATTGGGGGAGCTAGAACGACAACAAACGAGGTCACGGGTCGCAATGTCACACGCACAATCGCCATCGGGCATCAATCAGGACTATTTGCAGGTCGATAAGAACCAAGACTTGGTGCTTAGACTATTCAGATCCTATTACCGTGCACATCAGAACTCGGGGCGGCTGTTCGACGACTTCCCGGATTTCTTCCTAGTCAAACCCATCGTACTCAAAGATGCCGATACGGCGACCCGCGCTTCGGATAAGCTGATCCTCGACGAC
The DNA here is from genome assembly GCA_963822425.1 of uncultured beta proteobacterium. Lineage (GTDB taxonomy): Bacteria > Pseudomonadota > Gammaproteobacteria > Burkholderiales > Gallionellaceae > Sideroxyarcus. The sequence continues at coordinate 143,658 of CAWGHS010000002.1, read as the reverse complement.
TGCATCTATCGCGCACAAGAGCGCCAAGGCTATCTTGGGGTGCATAAGCGCAAAAATCCAAAGCTGAACTATTATTGGTTGGAACTGACTGTATTGCCGTTCGTACTGGGGGATCCGGTCACGGAGAATAACAAGGGCGAGTTCTTCTACGTCCTCAGTAACTTCATCGAATACACCAAGCAGCATCCCAAGACCTACGGCGATATCACGGCTGAGATCGACTCGGACAAGGATTTGGCACTGATGTTGAAAGAGATCAACAAGCAAGGCAGCCAATTAAATGCATTACTCCCGGCTTATTCGCAGGAGATGCTGGTTCGCTTCAATGCCAACTGGCCGATCAGCGAGGTGAATAAGCTGCTGATGACCTTAAAGGATAACGACCAGAGCTGGTGCGAAGTCTTTTTTGAATATCTGATCTATGTGATGGGTAATAAGGGTAAGAGCGGGGGGTGAGCCGCGCAAGTTTTGATATAATGCGCGCTTTAGATAAAGCAACTAGCCATTCGACTAGGCTATCAAGAGACGATAGCTGAGTCGCTGGTTATGCAGAGGAAGGTTCCCATGCGTATCACCCAAAAAGCCCTCACCTTCGATGACGTACTGCTACTCCCGGCACACTCCAACATCTTGCCGCGCGATGTCAGTCTGCGCACCCAACTTACCCGTAACATCAGCCTGAACATCCCGCTGTTGTCCGCTGCGATGGATACCGTCACCGAAGCGCGTCTAGCCATCGCTTTGGCGCAAGAGGGGGGTATTGGTATCGTGCATAAGAACATGACTGCCAAGGAGCAGGCGGCTCAAGTCGCCAAGGTCAAACGCTTCGAGAGCGGCGTGGTGAAAGACCCCATCACCATCGCCCCCGATATGACGGTGCGCGATGTGCTCAATCTGACCCGTTTGCACAAGATATCCGGCCTGCCTGTTTTGCAAGGCAAGAAGGTGGTCGGCATCGTTACCAATCGTGATCTGCGCTTCGAAAGTAATCTCGATCAGTCCATCACCAACATCATGACGCCGCGCGATCGGCTCATCACCGTCAAAGAGAATGCCAACCGCGATGAAGCGCGTAACCTGATGCATCAGCACCGTATCGAACGTGTGCTGGTAGTCAACGATGCATTCGAACTGTGCGGACTTATCACGGTGAAAGATATTCTGAAATCCAGCGAACACCCATTGGCTTGCAAGGACGATTTGGGTCGTTTGCGTGTCGGTGCGGCGGTCGGCGTGGGTGAGGGGACGGAGGAGCGCGTGGCTTTGCTGGTCGAAGCGGGCGTGGATGTGTTGGTGGTCGATACCGCACACGGGCATTCTCAGGGCGTGTTGAGCCGAGTGCAGTGGGTCAAGAAAAACTATCCGCGGGTCGATGTGATCGGCGGCAACATCGCTACTGCTTCCGCAGCTAAAGCCTTGGTAGATCATGGTGCGGACGGGGTCAAGGTCGGCATCGGTCCCGGATCCATCTGTACCACGCGTATGGTGGCTGGCGTCGGTGTGCCGCAGATATCCGCGATTCAAAATGTGGCGGATGCGCTGGCTGGCTCTGATGTTCCGCTGATTGCTGATGGCGGGGTACGTTTTTCCGGCGATATCTCTAAAGCTATCGCAGCAGGTGCGCATACTGTGATGCTGGGTGGTCTGTTTGCCGGTACTGAAGAAGCGCCGGGCGAGATCGAGTTGTATCAGGGGCGTTCCTATAAGTCCTATCGCGGAATGGGCAGCTTGGGCGCAATGCAGCAGGGGTCCAGTGATCGCTACTTCCAAGACAACGAGAACAACCAAGAGAAGCTCGTGCCTGAAGGCGTCGAAGGGCGAGTGCCATATAAGGGCAGCGCGCTGGCGGTGATCCACCAATTGCTAGGCGGTTTGCGTGCCAGCATGGGTTATCTCGGTTGTCCTGACATCGCCACCGTGCACGCCAAGGCAGAGTTCGTCGAGATCACTTCTGCCGGTATCCGCGAATCGCACGTGCATGATGTGCAGATCACCAAAGAAGCCCCGAACTATCACATTGACTAGGACTCAGGATCAGGGAGGCCGGATTCGGGGGAAGTCACTCCGAGTCCCGCATTTTGAATTTCATCTCCTCAAACGACCATGCATAAAAAAATCCTCATCCTCGATTTCGGCTCCCAATACAGCCAGCTCATCGCCAGACGCGTGCGCGAAACGCATGTCTACTGTGAGTTGCATCCATGGGACATGAGCGAAGCGGATATTCGCGCTTACAATCCTAGCGGCATCATTCTTTCTGGCGGGCCGAATTCGGTGTATGAGGATGAGACGCCGAAGGCGCCGCAACTCGTATTTGAGCTGGGTGTGCCGGTATTCGGTATCTGTTACGGCATGCAGACCATGGCGGCACAACTCGGCGGCAAGGTCGAGAGCGGCAAGGTGCGCGAGTTCGGCTATGCCGAGATACGCGCGCATGGCCATTCGAAGTTATTCGACGGCGTGCAGGACAAAACCAATGCGCAAGGCCACGGTCTGCTCGATGTATGGATGAGTCACGGCGACAAGGTGACCGCATTACCCGCAGGCTTCACGGCCATCGCCTCCAACGAAGCCACACCTTTCGCCGCCATGGCGGACGAAGCGCGCCGTTTCTATGCCGTGCAGTTCCATCCGGAAGTGACCCACACTTACCAAGGGAAAGCCATCATTGCTCGCTTCGTGCATGACATCTGCGGCTGCGGGCAGGACTGGAACATGCCGGACTATATCGCCGAAGCGGTGGCCAAGATCAAAGCGCAGGTCGGCAACGAAGAAGTCATTCTCGGTTTGTCCGGCGGCGTGGATTCCTCGGTGGCGGCAGCGCTGATCCACCGTGCCATCGGCGACCAACTCACCTGTGTGTTTGTGGACAACGGCCTGCTACGTCTGAACGAAGGTGCGCAAGTGATGGAGACCTTCGGCAAGAACATGCACATGAAGATCGTGCATGTGGATGCCAGCGGTGAATTCATGAAGCATCTGACCGGCGTCACCGACCCGGAACAAAAACGCAAAATCATCGGGCGCGAATTCGTCGAAGTGTTCCAGCGCGAATCGGCCAAGTTGAAGCAGGCCAAGTGGCTTGCGCAGGGCACCATCTATCCGGATGTGATCGAGTCCGCCGGAGCCAAAACCAAGAAAGCGCACACCATCAAGTCGCATCACAACGTGGGAGGTCTGCCGGAATCCATGCACCTCAAGTTGCTGGAGCCGCTGCGTGAATTGTTCAAGGATGAAGTGCGCGAACTCGGTGTGGCACTGGGGCTGCCACCGGATATGGTGTACCGCCATCCTTTCCCCGGCCCCGGTCTGGGCGTGCGTATCCTCGGCGAAGTGAAGCGCGAATATGCCGAACTGCTGCGTCGTGCCGATGCCATCTTCATCGAAGAATTGCGTAACACTCGCTATGAACCCTCTCCCTCTGGGAGAGGGCAGGGTGAGGGTGGCTCTTCGAATGACGCCAAGTCCCTCACCCCAACCCTCTCCCAGGGGGAGAGGGAGATCAAGACATGGTATGACGCCACTTCGCAGGCCTTCACCGTATTTTTGCCGGTTAAATCGGTCGGTGTGATGGGTGACGGACGCACCTATGAATGGGTGGTGTCTTTGCGCGCAGTACAGACTCAGGACTTCATGACCGCGCATTGGGCGCACTTGCCTTATGAGTTGCTGGGTAAAGTGTCCAACCGCATCATCAACGAAGTGCGCGGCATCAATCGTGTCGTGTACGATATCTCCGGAAAGCCACCAGCGACCATCGAGTGGGAATGACGCGTCGCATGGGCATGCGTGTTTAACTGAGACCTGAATATGCAATCACACGCAAGTTATCGCTGGTCAGATGCGCCTAAGCTGCTAGGCCTTGTAGTGCTGTATGCACTGCTCATCCGCCTTGTTCTCTCCAACCTGACCGTAGATGGCAACATCTCACCCGTTTGGTTGCCCAGTGGCTTGGGGTTGGCGGTGCTTTTGATCGGTGGCAAGAAATATTGGCCCGCTATCTTCATCGGCGCGCTGACTGCCTACCTGAGCGTTGGTCGTTCGCTTCCTGTTTCATTTTTCATCGCATCTAGCAATGTCATCGAGCCATTGTTAGCCATCGGCTTGCTGTCGCGCACCAAGCATTTTGATATTCGGTTGCAGCACCCGCTGGATTACCTGTGGTTGATCTTTGTTGGCGTGCTGGTTGCCATGTTGGCCGCGAGTATCGGCGTATCCACCTTGTTCGTTGCCGATATCTTGCCGTCACCTGCGGTGCTTCAGGGATGGATTTTCTGGTCGATGGGTAATCTGTTCGGCATCGCATTGCTTACCCCGTTTTTATTGATCTGGCGCAATCGTCCTACGAATTGGGCTGGCGGGCGAGTCAGGTGGTTGGAGGTGATGTTGTTTACCACGCTGGCCTTCATCACGAGCTTGATTGCTTTTCATGGCTGGACTTCCCATTCTTTTTCGGATGTACCTTTTGGTTATCTGATGTTCTTGTTTGTCATCTGGGCGGCGATCCGCTTCGGACGACACGGGGTGACTTTGGTATTACTCTTGTCGGCGATACAAGGCTTGTTGGGGGCGCTTGATGGGGTAGGATTCTTTGCCAAGGATATCCATACCGGGTTGGCGAACTTCTGGCTCTACATGATGAGCATGACTTTAGTGGGCATCGTGTTGGCGACCAATATCCGGCGTCAATGGCGTAATGCCGATGCGCTACGCGAAAGCGAATCCAAGCTGCACGCGATTCTCGATTCCGCCCCCTTTGGTATCTGGATGGTCGGCACGGATGGTCGCTACCATTTCGTGAATAAGCGCTTTTGCGAAGCGACAGGGATACCGGAAAAGGCTTTTCTGTCCACCACCTATCTGCCGGACTTAATGGGCGAAGAGAACGCAGCGAATTGTTTAGCCTCGGATCAGGCCTGTCTGGCGCAAGACACCCCGTATGTCTCGATTGAGACTTTGCCACTGGTGGACGGAAAGTTGCATCAGTTGGAGGTCACCAAGGCTCAACTGCGCAATCTTAAAGGCGAAGTGATCGGTGTCATTGGCATCTCGGTGGATGTCACCGAGCGTGTACAGGCCGAAAAAGCCTTGCGCGAGAGCGAGGGGCGCTGGAGCTTTGCGCTGGAAGGCGGCGGTGATTGCGTATGGGACTGGAACTTACAAACTGGCGAGGTCATGCTGTCTAAAGGTGGCAAGGCTATGTTCGGTTTCGCCGAAGACGAGATGGGCAATAGCATGGAAAAGTGGAATGCCCGCGTACATACGGAAGACAGCATCCGTTTGCGTGTAAAGGTCAGCGATTTTTTCCATTCCAAAGAGGAAAAATTTTCTGCCGAATACCGAGTCCGCTGCAAAGACGATAGTTGGAAATGGATACTCACGCGCGGCATGGTGGCGCACCGCACATCGGATGGAAAAGTGACACGCATGATCGGCACCCACACCGACCTGACCGAACGCAAGCAGGCCGAAGAGACTATCAAACGCCAAGCGCATTATGATGCACTCACGCAACTGCCCAATCGACGCCTGTTGCGCGACCGTTTGGAACAGACGATCAAACTGTCCAAGCGCGATCATTCTTCGTTCGCACTTTTACTCATCGACCTCGACCACTTCAAAGAAGTCAATGACACCATGGGACATGATGCGGGCGACTTCCTGTTGGTCGATGCGGCTCAGCGTATCGCGCATTGTGTGCGGGAGTCTGACACCGTGGCGCGTATGGGTGGGGATGAGTTCGTGGTCATACTGTCCGAGATCGACAACATCAGCAGCATCGAGCGCATCGCACAGAACATCATCACCAAATTGGCGGCACCGTTCGTGTTGGGTGAAGAGAAGGCCTTCATTTCCGCCAGTGTCGGCATCACGCTTTATCCTAATGATGCGGACGACATCGAGACTTTGCTCAAGAACGCCGACCAGTCCATGTATGTCGCCAAGGATCTAGGGCGTAACCGCTTCAGTTATTTCACTCCCGCACTGCAAGAGTCGGCACAAAAGCGCATGCGTTTGATCAACGATCTGCGCGAAGCGCTACCCGCTGACCAGTTCCAGGTGTATTACCAACCCATCGTCGAACTGGCGACCGGACGTATTTACAAGGCAGAAGCATTGATTCGTTGGCTGCATCCTAAACGCGGCATGGTCAGCCCGGCTGAGTTCATCCCGCTGGCTGAAGAGACTGGCATGATCATCGAGATCGGTGATTGGGTGCTGCGGCAGGCCATGTATCAAGTGAAGCATCTACAAGCTACCTACAACCCGAACTTTCAGATCAGCGTCAACAAATCTCCGATACAGTTCCATAGCGATAGTGCGGCGAAAGATGCCGAATGGTTGCGCGAATTGCAGCAGAACGGAGTGCCTGCGAGCAGTTTGATCATCGAGATCACCGAGGGGGTGCTGCTGGACACCGAGGGCAACATCAAAGAAAGGTTGCTGGCCTCGCGCGATGCGGGCATCCAAGTGGCAATTGATGATTTCGGCACCGGCTATTCCTCGTTGGCGTATCTGAAGAAATTCGACATCGATTACCTGAAGATCGACCAAGTCTTCGTCAATAATTTGGGCAACCATCCGGACGATATGGCCTTGTGTGAAGCCATCATCGTCATGGCGCACAAGCTGGGGCTGAAGGTCATCGCCGAAGGTGTGGAGACCGAGCAACAACGCCTCTTGTTGCTGTCAGCCGGTTGCGATTATGGACAAGGTTATCTATTTTCCAAGCCCGTACCCGCAGAAGAGTTTCAAAAATTGCTCAAATCCTGAGGGCATTATCACCTCTCAAATGACTTATTAGACCTGCGGAAGAAACATTTCCGCCAGAATCGTCATCCCCGCAAGTACTAGCCTGCCGCAGAATGCAAAATTGCGTTAAAAAAACGTTAAATTGGGAAATTCCCTTAGATATATTGTTAGAATGCGCGCCGTTTGGAGGAGCAGGTCGGTTTAATTTTTATGATTCGCCACGGGTGTCTCTTTGGGCATTCGCAAAAGCGTGCAAAGTAGTCGGTGAGAGCGGGCAGCAGACTCGTCAATCGACCACTTGATCGAAGTTCGATCTGTAGCACGAGCGAAATTCGTTGCCCAAGGGGGGCTTATGGATTCCAGCTTCAATGCTGCGCGCGTGTCTGCGTCAGCAATCGTCAAACGCTTGCGTCTCTCGCAGGCGCTTCGACATTCTCTCGGAAACATCATTCCTCGATTTACCCCGATTCTGAGCGTCGCGTTGCTGCTCGGGTTGATGCCGTGGTCGGCGGTGCACGCTGCACAACATCTTGCCACTGACTCCCCCGCCAATGGAGCGACCATTTACGGCGGCGGCTGCGGCGCCTGTCATGGAGCCGCACCTGCGTTATTTAGTTTGTCCAATGCATCCGCTACGAATCCGAATGCGGCATCCAATCGTGGGCTTGTTGCCACGAATGCGACGACCCACGCTGCTTCTATGTCGGCGGGCAATGTCACCATTGCTACCAATGCCCAAAATTCCGCTGATATCTCAGCTTATATGGCATCACTGTTGACACCGCTCTTAACCAATCCCGGTGCAAGTACGCATGCTTCTGGAGCGGCCTATAGCTATCAAATCGCTTCTGCAGCCGCATCAGATTATCTGGTTTCAACCACAACTTATGCCGCTTCCGCTACAGGCCTTACATTTAACGTGAGCACAACGGGTCTGGTGACAGCGACTTTGCCGAATAACTTAACGGCACCGCAAACATATTCGGTTACGTTGAGTGCGACGAATGGTGCGCTGACAGGTTCGGCCACATTTAATTTGACGGTCAACCCGCCGCCGCCAGTCATTTCCGCAGGAACGGCAACAGGAAAAGTAGGTACCACTTTTACATACAACATTTCCGCCACCAACGCGCCCACAGGCTATACCGCCACGGGCACTTTCCCCCCAGGGCTGAGCTTGACGAATGCGACCACAGGTGTGATCAGCGGAACACCCACTGGGGTTGCAACTGCGTCTCCTTATACAGTCACGATAGGGGCATCCAATGCGGGCGGTACAGGAACCAGTCAATCACTTGTCATCACTGTCGCCCCCGAAATCACGAGTACACTGGCAGCAAATGCAACAGTAGGTACCGCATTCAATTATTCGATCGCTGCTAGTAACACTGTGGCGGGAAATGGAACAATCAGCTATAGCGCAACTGGCTTACCGCCAGGGCTTTCTGTCAGCACGACTACAGGTGCGATCACAGGTACGCCAACAACGGTGACCGGTTCGCCATTTACGGTCACCATAGGCGCATCGAATGCGGCAGGTGCGGGAGCGACTAAAAGTTTGCTCATTACGGTTGGGCAGGGTAGTCAGACCATAACTGGATTCACTGCACCAGCTTCGGTTGCGGTAGGGGCCACCGCTTCGCCACTCAGTGCCACAGGGGGCGCATCTTTGAATGCAGTGACCTTCAGTAGTGGCAGCGCGACCTGTACCGTTTTAGGCAATGTGGTGACTGGCGTGCATGTGGGGCCCTGCACGCTTAACGCCAATCAGTTGGGCAATACCGACTACTTGGCGGCGGGGCAAGCGTCAACCAGCATCACGGTTACTCAAGGTAGCCAGAGTATCACTGGTTTTACTGCACCAGCCTCGGTCACCGTAGGTGGCACAACAGCAACAGCTATGACAGTCACAGGTTCTGGTGCATCGGGGAACGCGGTTACTTTTAGCAGCGGCAACACGGCGATATGTACGGTCAGTGGTAATTTGATCACAGGGGTGAGCGCTGGTACCTGCCCGCTCAATGCCGATCAGTTAGGCAATACCGATTACTTGGCGGCAGGGCAAGTGTCAACCAGTATCATCGTGGGTCTTAATCCGCAGAGCATCACCAATTTTGCAATACCAGCTTCGGTAGTGGTGGGGGGGACGGCCTCGCCGATCAGTGCCACTCCCGGTGCATCTTTGAATACGGTCACCTTCAGCAGTGGCAATACGGCACTGTGTACTGTATCGGGTAATGTTGTCACAGGCGTGGGCGTGGGTTCATGTCCAATCTATGCGGATCAGCTAGGAAATGCGACATATGGCAATGCGGCTCGTTTGACGTTAAACATTCCAGTGAACCAAGGTAGCCAAGCTATTACCGCTTTTACGGTGCCCGCGTCAGTGGCGGTGGGAGCGACTGCTTCACCCATTAGTGCAACTGCCGGAGCATCGGGCAATCCTGTCACTTTCAGCAGCGGTAACACGGCGTTGTGCACAGTGGCGAGCAATGTGATCACAGGTGTGGGAGTGGGTTCGTGCCCGATCTATGCGGATGAGGCGGCAAGCGCCAATTACACCGCGGCTCCGAGATTGACGCTGAACATCTCGGTTGGTCAAGGTAGTCAAACCATCACTGGATTTACTGTTCCCGCATCTCTTGCAGTAGGGGGAGCAACTGGGACGGTGAGTGGCACCGTAGCATCAGGATTGACAATATCCTACAGCAGCACCACGCCGACGACTTGTTCTATCACTGGCACGACAGTCAGAGGCCTTGCAACGGGTACATGTACCATCGCCGCGAACCAAGCGGGTAATGCCAACTACACGGCTGCACCGCAGGTGACACAAAATATCAGCATCGGCATCGGCAGCCAGACCCTCAGTTTTGGCGCTGCCCCCACTGTTGTTGTGGGTGGCACAGGAACAGTTTCCGCTACCGCGACTTCTGGCCTAGCGGTGACATACAGCAGTACGACGGCGGGTGTCTGTACCGTCTCAGGTAGCACGGTCACGGGTGTCGGTGTCGGAACCTGTACCATCGCTGCGAACCAAGCGGGCAATGCCAACTACACCGCTGCTGCGCAAGTGACGCAGAACATCGTGATCGGCATCGGCAGCCAGACCATCAGCTTTGCCACCGCACCTGCCATTGCAGTGGGCGGGACGGGCACGGTTTCTGCCACCGCCACATCGGGTTTGGCAGTGGCTTACAGCACAGCTTCCGCAACTTGTTCTGTCAACGCGAGTAGCGGCTTGGTCACGGGTATCAGCGCTGGCACCTGTACGATCGCAGCCAATCAGGCGGGTAACGCAAACTACAGTGCGGCAGCGCAGATGACGCAGAATGTCACGATCTCTAATCTGCCACCCAGTGTCACGGCGGCAAGCATGACCACCACGCTGAATACGGCTGCAACGCTTGATCTTGCTGCCTCGATCACGGGTACGGGTGTTACCGGTATCAATGTTTCGACCGTAGCACTACACGGCACGACATCGGTGAGCGGCACGAAGGTGACCTACACGCCAGCCAAGGATTATTTTGGTACGGATACATTCTCGTACGTGGCTTATGGCACGGTCGGGGTTTCTCCAACAGCGGCGACGGTGACGGTGACTATCACCGGACGTCCTGATCCCTTGCAAGACGCGCGTGTGACTGGCTTGGTCAATATCCAAACTGCCGCAGTGAAGCGTTTCGGCAGGGCGCAGATATTCAACTTCCAACAACGCTTGGAGTCGCGCCACCACGCGGTGTACAACAATGTGGTTTCACCTGTGACCGCGCCGGATGTGCCAAGCGGCACTCCTGCGCCAGCCGGTGACGCGCAGTCCGGCCAAGGACGTGGCTATTTCAATAGCTGGCAGCCCGGCACAGCCGTGGCGTATACCAACGATCCCAACACCTTGTTGCATGCGCCGGATCGTTTGAGCGATGTGCCCGGTGCGGCGTCTGATCCGATGTCGATGATGTTGGCGAATGTGGTGAAAGGCGCGTTGACCAGCTCTTCGCTGAACTTGGCGACGGTCTCCAATGCGGCGGGAGCGATGCAGGAAGATTCGTTCAGTCGCTTGGAAGTGTGGGCGGCGGGTAACTTGCGCTTCGGTACCCGCTCACAAGCCGGTGTGGATACGGTATTCAGTACCGACGGTATCAGTGTGGGGGTGGATAAACGCTTGGATCGCAAGCTGACCGTGGGTATGGGGATGGGCTATGCGCGCGACAAGAGCAGCATCGGCACGGATGGTACGAACAGCACTTCCAGCGGCAACAGCGTGGCGGGCTATGCCAGCTATCAGATGGATTCGGGTTCGTTCATTGATGCGCTGCTGGGATACGGCAAGGTGAGCTTCGATACCAACCGTTATGTCGCCTCGGTGAATGACTTCGCTCGTGCCACGCGCAAGGGGGATCAGATATTCGGCTCCTTCTCCTTCGGTTATGAATACCGCAAAGAAGGTTTGCTGTGGTCGCCTTATGGTCGCTACGACGTTTCCTTCGACCGATTGGATGCGGGTACTGAAACTGGCGCTGGCGCAAATGCCTTGAGCTATGCCAGCCAGTCTTCACGTAATTCGCAGATCGCCTTGGGTCTGCGCGCGCAATCGGTACACCAGGCCAGCTTCGGTATCGTGCAGCCGCGTGCTCGTATCGAGTATCAGCGCGGCATCGAAAATAGCGGACAGACCTCGATCGCGTATGCCGACTTGTTAGGCACGCAATACACCTTGGCCGCGACGACGCTGAACACCAACTCCATCGTGGCCGGCTTGGGCAGCGATTTCCTGTTGAGTGATACCTTGAAGCTCGCGCTGGATTACCAGCGCCTGCGTTCTCTCGGTCGTGAGAACTATCAGTCGATCAATTTCCGTCTCACCAAAGAGCTGGAAGGGAAGAACGATTTTGAAGCGCTGTTGACGGAAAGTTATTCCTCCTCGATCAGCCATCCGACAGGGCTGATGGTGGCGGCAGGGTACGCGTTTGAGGACAACGCCAGCCGCGCCAGTGAGCCGTCGGACAAACTATCCGACATCATCTACAGCCTGACTGTGAGCAAAGCCAAGTCGATCGTGATGTCACCGCATACCAAGCTGACGTTGAGCGGTTTCCTCGATATGGAAAAATTCCACACCTACACCGGCTTGGGGCATATCTCGGGTGGCGGGCAGGCGGAGTATCTGTATCGTGCCTCGGGTGAGTTCGGTTCCCCCACGTATGGCATCTTCGCGCGCTTCACCGCCGACAACTATGAATCGACCCTGCGCGATGGTTCGCGTCGTTCTGCGGGTGTGACATTGCGTAAACCCGTGACGGATCGAATCCACTTGTTTGGTGCGCTGGCGGATAACGTGCGCACGGGCAGGAGCGATGTGTTCAATACGCATGACGTTTCCGTGCGTACCAATCTGGACTACGCGCTTGCCGCAAATAAAACGATCTATCTGACGGGAGAGTACCGCAAGGGAGACATCATCTCTTCCGGGCGGCCTTCACTCAAGATATTGGATATCGCCACGGTGTTCGTGCATGACGACGCGTTCGATGCCTTGGGCTTCCATGCTTACCGGATGAAGGGTAAGACCTCGGTGTTGACCTTGGGCTACAACCTCGCATTCGGCGCCAAGGATTCGATCGATCTGTCTTACCGCTGGGTACACTCGGTGCCGGACAAGACCCCGTCCTTCCCCACGACGAGTACGAGCTATACCGATAAGCAACTTTCCATCTCTTATCTGATGGCGTTCTAAAGGATATGACCATGGAAATGAAAAATATTTATCTGGTGCTGATCGTATCTTTGCTCGCGGCATGCGGCGGTGGAAACAACGCGGGCGACACGTATCCGGCGAGCGTGCCTGCTGCGGTGAGCATCACTGGGCCGAATAGCTTCCTGACTTTCCCCAATCCATTGCTCAATGCCAGCGGGGTTGCGGAGACCGATTCGGCAGCTTATGCGACGGCCTATTATGCGGCGATCGATCCGACCAACAGCAAAGACACCTATGCCAAGTGGAAAGCGGCCAATGGTTTTGGAAGTGGGACGGGGACTGAGATCACCGTGGTGGTCGGCGATTCGCGCGACCTAGGCTATGGCCGTTACATCACCGGGCGCAAGAACGCGGATGGCACCATGGCCTTTTCCGTGCGCAACTATCTGGTACCGGCTGCGGCAGGATACGGCTATTCCTCGGTGAATCTGGATGCGGCGGTCGCTCAAGATAATCGCTGGTATATCGGTGCCAGCAATATCGAATTCAGCCCTGGGCCGGGGTGCGTTACTGCACTTCCCAATGCGGTTGCGAACTGCACTTACTTCGCCAAGTTCTATTTCTTCGCACCTGACGGTTCGCGCGCAACGGCGGTCAATCTGGATGGGCGTGGTGCCAAAGCGATGCCCAGCCCTTGCATCACCTGCCACGGTGGACGGGGCGATCCGCTCACGCCAACCGGGCTCTTCCCGCTGGTACAGAATTCCGCTTCGTTGACGCGCGGCGATGTGCAAGGTCACATGCACCCGCTGGAAGCGGACAGTTTTCAATACTCGACGCAGGTGGGCTTTAGGCGCGTCGACCAAGAAGCTCTCATCAAGACCTTGAACACGTGGGTATTGCAAAGCTATCCCTTGCCGGTGGGAACGGTGACACCGACGGCATTTGCCGAAGATGCGGGACGCCGCGTGGCATCTGCAAACGAATGGCAGGGCACGGCAGCGGCGTCGGTGATCAAAGATGGTTATGGCGGGAATGGGTTGCCGAATGCGACCTATGTGGATGCCATCCCAACGGCATGGTCGTCGGTGGGGCAATCTTCGCTGTATCAGAATACCGTGGTGCCGAGCTGCCGCGTCTGCCATATTCTGCGCGGTGTAGGGGCGACGACAGGGACGGATATCGATTTGATCAGCTATGCCAAGTTCAAGGGATATGCGGATCAGATCAAGTTCCACACCATTGATCGCGGCAACATGCCGCTGGCTAAGATCCATTATGAGAAATTTTGGGCGACGCCGAGCATCCACGAATCGATGGCTAATTTCCTGCAAGACCCGCTGGGCGGTAATCTGCCGGTCGCTTCCGTGCGAGATAGCGCGGGCGCGGTGTTGAGGCCGGGGCGCCCGGTCGCCGATGCGGGGCCGAGTCGCACCGTGGTGACAGGGACAACCACGCTTTCCGGGGTCGCCAGTTTGTACGCGACGGCTTATCAATGGAGCATCGTGTCAGGCCCAGTGGGCGGCGCGATACTGAGCAATGCGACTGCGCGTGATGCCACTTTCATGGCGACAAGCAATGGTACTTATGTGGTGCAACTGGTTGTTAGTGCGGGCGCGGTGACGAGTTCGGCGTCTCAAACGACCCTCGTGGTGAACAACGTTCTCGCCCCTGCGCCATCTGCGATTCGTTTTGCCAATATCAAGCCTATCCTTCAAGGAGGATGCATGATCTGCCATACGTCAACGAATCTGGCCACAGCAGCGCTGACGCCGATCGTGTACAACAACATCGATAGGAATGGTGATGCGGTGATCGATGCAACAGATGATGCATGGTTGTATGCCGAGGTACGTGGGCGTATCAATTTCACCGATCCGGCAGATAGCCCGTTGTTGCTCAAACCGTCGGGTAAACACCATGGTGGTGATCCCCTCGGGACGACATTCCAAGCAGGTTTTGATAGCTCACTGGTGCCGGGTGCGGCAGGTCGGGCGAACTACGATCTGTTCTTGAATTGGATACTGAATGGTGCGCCACAGTAGAATGCCGCATCTATGGATTTTTAAGGAGTGATGAGATGAGTCGTTTTGATGAAGCGGATGATCCGCGCCGCAGGTTGTTGATCAAGGCCTTGGCAGCGGGCGCATTTTCCACCATGTTGCCGGGGCGCGATGCTTGGGCCGCCAGCATCTTCGGTACGCCGCCCAGTAAGTTGCCGCAGGGGCAGTCCATCTATCGTATCAATGGCACAGCGACGGTGAATGGCAAAGAGGCGACGATGTCCACCATCATCAAGCCCAATGACACGGTAGAAACAGGTCCCAAGAGTGAGATCGTGTTTGTTGTTGGCGGCAATTCCATGATCATGCGCGAGAACAGCCATCTGACGCTGGAAGGTACGGAAGAGAAGGAATCTTTCTTTATTCACGGCCTGCGTTTGCTGACAGGCAAGCTGCTATCTGTTTCGCGTAGCCAAGGCACGCGTATTCGCACCAGCACCGCGACCATCGGTATCCGCGGTACAGGCTATTACATCGAGTCCGATCCGGCACAGACCTACTTTTGCACCTGCTACGGCCTGACTGACGTAGAGGCGAATGACGACCCGAGCAGCAAAGACACCATCATGGCGACTCACCACGATAAGCCTTTGTACATCGTGGCGGGGGAACAGGCAGGCAAGAACATCCGTCGCGCAGGTTTCCAGAACCACACCGACCAAGAGTTGATGCTGATCGAGACCTTGGTGGGACGTACGCCGCCTTTCGTCTTCGCTGGTGACGACTACAGCGCTCCACGCCGCGATTACTGATCGCTTCTTATGAATACATTCACCCTGGTGTTTGGGGTGGATGTGTTACCGCCGTATCCGCTGTATTTCAAAATAGCCCGTTTTTCTGCCTTTATTCCACGCTTGAGTCGGCTTGCTAACTGTTAATTTAGCGTCGAGCCGATGCCTTAGCATCCTTCAGCGAAAGAGGTGGAACATGTCAGCACTGAAAAACATACGTTTGGTTTCTTCCCGTGGCGAAGAAAGTCCTATCGAATCCGAAGCGATTCTGGAGTCGCGTGGGCGCATCGAAGCCGAGATAGAAGCGCAACTGGCGGCACAAGCGCGTGCTCGTGCCGAAGCGCATGCCCGTGCCATCGCGCAAGGTAAGGTGCGGCAAGAGAGCGATCTGGCAGAGCAGATCGAATCACGCAGTCGCGCCGAAACCAAGTTGGTCGAAGAGGTGCAAGCTCGTTTGGAGCTGGAGCGTGAACTGGCGGCGGCCGCACATGCCAAATTGAAGGAAGAGGAGCGTTTGGCTGAAGCCGTGCGCGAAAGACAAGAAGCCGAAAGAAAGGCACAAGCAGAATTGATGCAACGCCAGACGGCAGAACAGCGTTTGCGTGATGAATTGGAACAGCAAGCGCTGCTGGATCGTGAAGTTGCGCTGTTGGCGCAAGACAAGATGCACACTGAAAAACTGGTGACGCAGACCTCGCAGAATAAGCTCAAGTCAGAAAAAGAAGCAGTGGCGATGGTGAATGCGCGTTTAGCCGCCGAAGCCTCGGCGCAAGAGGCGATGAGCTCCCGAGTGCGTGCCGAAACCTTGGCTTTGGCCGAGATCCAAGCACGTGTGACGTCTGAGCTGGAGGCTGAACGCGCGGCGTTGGCACGCGCAGATGAGGAACGCAAAGTCGCGGATAGTATCGAGTTGCGTATCAGAACCGAGCAACAGGCTCAGGCCGATGCGGCGGCACGGGTGGCCGCCGAGTTGAAATCCATCGAGACGGCCAAACAAGCTGCTGATAAAGAGCAAGACAAGCGCTTGGCCGCCGAGCGTAAATTGCAGGCCGAGCAGGAGATGCTGAAGCTGCTGGAGGAGCGCGTCGAGATCGAGCAGCTCGCGGCCAAAGAGCGTGAAGCAGAAAATGAGCTATTACAACAGCTCGAACTCGAAGCGCGCGATCTGTTGGCGGCCGAAGCGCAAGCTAAGCGTGCCGCTGAGACTAAGCTGCACGCGGAACGTGAATTGGTGGCGGCAGCACAACAACGTGCCGAGGCGGATATGCGTGCATCGCATGCCATCGAATTACAACTACAAGCCGAGCGTGTAGCGATCACGACTGCGAACGAGCGAGTGGAGATGGCCGCTTATGCCAAAGGTCTGGCGCAGGAGAAAGTGAAGCTAGAGCATGGCTTAGCGGCGGCTGAGACGGCGCAGGCCCAGGCCGATACGCTGGCGACCCAAGAATTGAATAAAAAGTTGGAGGCGATCAATGCTGCGTTGTGTGTGGCGGAACAGCGCGCACAACTGATGGTGGCGTCCTGCTTGGCCGAGGAAGAAAGACTGGCAGCGGAAAGCGCCGCTATCGTGGCGTTGCAGCAACGTAACGAAGCGGATCGTCGTGCGATCGAGGTCGCGCAACAGCGCCAAGTATTGGATGAAGAGGCGGCGCGTGTCGCGCAAGCTAGGGTAAGCGCGGAGAACGAAGCCATCGAAAAGATCACCTTGCGTATGGATACCGAATTGCGTGCGATCGAGGCCGATAACGAACGCATCGTATGTGAGGTGCGCGCGCAAGAGATCGCCGCTGACAAACTGGCGCTGACAGAAGAGATCATCGCTGCCGAGCAGGCAAAAGCAGCCGCCGAAGCGCGTGCACTCAATATGGCAAAACTACATGCGGAATCACTGGCTCGCGCCATCAAGTCTGAAGAGGAGGCGATGCAGGCCGATGCACGAGCTGCTGTGCTGGCGCGGCAACGTATCGCTACCGCGACGGAAGCCAAGCGTCTTGCCGCAGAGCGCGAGCGCGAAGAATTGATCCAGTTCGAGTTGGAGCAACAGAATCTGATGTACGAAGAGCAGGTCGCCGTTGTGCGTAAGGATCGTCTGGAAGCGGAGCGCCTGACCGCAGAAGCGACGCAGGCACGTGTCGAGGCCGAGCAACTGGCTGCGGAAACAGTGCGTCAACGTGGCTTGGCAGAAATGCTGGCACAGCAAGCAGCCAACGAGACCATTGTGGCGCAGGAACAAGCCATTGCGGCACTGTATGCCAGCGAAGAGATGGAGCGCAACATGACGAATAAGGCGCGTGCTGAGTTCGAGCGCACTCAGGCACAGATCGAAACGGGGCAGTTGCTACATAGATTGCGTCAAACGCACCGTGTCAGCCGCTTCTCGCAGGTTGCGTTGGCGGCTTCGCTTTTGTTGAGCGTGGGCTTGTGGTTCGGTGGGGTGGACAGCGATGTCAAGGCCGAGCATATTGCAAACAGCAGCAGCGGTATCGTTGTGGCGCAGCTCTCTCCTGAACTGCAGGTGAACGATAGCGTCGTGTTAGATAGTCTGAAGCTTTCTACTGAGTTGGGTGCATTGACCGCGCAGCCAGTGACGCAGGGACGTACCGAAACAGAATTCTAAGACTCAATCGGGTGCTAAACGAAACGGGGGCGAATCGCCCCCGTTTCTATTTGCGTAGCGATTCGGCGGGATCAGAACTTCACGACACGGGTGACGCCATCGCTTTCGATGACACGCACCTTGTCCCCGGCATTGATGACCTCGCTGTTGCTATCCACTGCCTGTACTACAGAGATGTAGGTTCCGTCTTCAAGTTTAATAGACACTTCGATACCGTTCTCGCGGGTGAAACCTTCTTCTGCTGCGGCACCGACCACTCCACCGACGACTGCACCGAGCACGGCTGCGACTTCACCAGTCTTTCCGCTACCTGCGCCGCTACCTGCGATGCCGCCTACGATGGTGCCTGCCGCTGTGCCAACCTGACTCTTAGTACCTTCGATGCGAATCTTGTGCACGCTTTCAGCGACACCGACCTTGAAGTGTTGTACTTGGCGCACTTGGTCGCGGGTATAGACATCCCCGCCTTTTTCGCTGGCACAGGCCGCAAGGAGGATAGGGGCTGCCAACAGAATGATGATGTTTTTATTCATGATGTCGTTCCTTGAGAGGGTTGAGTTGTTTGGGTATCGTCGGATGCTGACGGTTCGATGCTTAAATCCGGCGTTGGTTCACCCGGGCGCCATTGTTTTAACAGCAATGCGTTGCTGACCACCGATACTGAACTCATCGCCATCGCGCCGCCTGCGATCATCGGATTGAGCAGGCCCAGCGCGGCAAGCGGGATGCCGAGCACATTGTAGGCGAAGGCAAAGAACAAGTTCTGACGAATCTTGCTCAGTGTGACATGGGATAGATCGATGGCGTCGGCCACGCCGTTCAGGTCGTTGCGCATCAGCGTGATGTCTGCGGCTTCGATGGCGATATCGCTACCGCTCTTCATGGCAAAGCTGACATCCGCCGCAGCCAGCGCGGGCGCATCGTTGATGCCATCACCGACCATACCGACCAAGGTCTTTTTGGCTTTGAACGAGGTCACGTAACGTGCCTTATCTTGCGGGGATACTTCGGCGATGAATTCGTCGATGCCGGCCTGATGGGCAATCGCTTTGGCCGTGGCAGCATTGTCACCGCTCAACATCACCACCCGCACGCCCATCTCGCGCAGACGCTCGACGGCGATGCGACTGCTTGGGCGTATCTTGTCCGCAAAAGCGATATAGCCGAGCAGCACATGTTCACGGGCGACAGCAATGACACTCTTGCCTTGTTGTTGCAAGGCATGGGTGGATGCTTCGTCTATCGCCACACCTTGCTGTGCGGCGAAAGCAGGAGAGCCGAGTAGATAGGAGGCACCATCCAGATTCGCGCGCAATCCGCTTCCCGGCGATTCGTTGAAATCGGTGATAGGCAAGGCCATCGTGGCTTGTGATTGTGCATGTTCGACGATGGCGGCCGATAAGGGGTGTGTAGAGTGTTGTGCGAGGCTCACCGCGATACGCAGCAGCTCGCCGACGCTGCTGGCCGCGCTGGGACGCAGGTCGGTGAGGGCGGGTTTACCTTCAGTCAGCGTGCCGGTCTTATCCAGTACCAATACGGAGAGTTTATGCGCGCGTTCCAACGCGGCTGCATCTTTGACCAATATCCCTTCGCGTGCGGCAAGGCCGCTGGCGACGACGACTGTGATCGGTGTCGCCAGACCCAAGGCGCAGGGGCAGGCGATGACCAGCACGGAGACTGCATTGATGAGGGCATACGAAAAGTCGCCTTCCGCATGGAACCAGATATAGAAGGTGACGGCGGCAAGTACCAACACGATTGGCACAAAGATGCCGGAAATTTGGTCGGCTAATTTTTGAATGGGGGCTTTGGAGCCTTGTGCCTGTTCGACCAAGCGCACCACAGCTGCCAGTTGCGTATGGCTGCCAACGGCCGTGGCGCGGCACTTGATCATGCCCTGTTGGTTCAATGTGGCGGCATAGACCTTGTCATTCGCGTACTTTGTTTGCGGCATGCTTTCGCCGGTGAGCATGCTTTCATCCAGCGCCGATACCCCTTCCAGCACGACGCCGTCTACTGGCACGTTCTCGCCGGGGCGCACGATAAAGATGTCGTCTGGGCGTAATTGACCGACGGAGACGTCCAACACTTCACCATCACGTTCCACATGCGCGATCTTGGGTTGCAACTGGATCAGTTTTTCGATGGCGTCCGATGCTTTGGCCTTGGCGCGCATCTCTAGCAGCTTGCCCATCAGCACCAGCGTGATGAGCACGGCACTGGATTCAAAATAGACCGGCTGGTGGATGTCGAGGACAACGATGGCAACGCTGAGGAAATATGCGGCACTGGTTCCGAGGGCTACGAGCAGATCCATGTTGCCGCTGCCATGCTTGAGACTGCTCCATGCACCGCGATAGAAGCGCGCGCCGATCCAGAACTGCACGGGAGTCGCCAGCAACCATTGTGCCCACACCGGTAGCATAAGGTGCGAATCGAACAGCGCCGATACCATGCCCAACAACAAAGGCGAGATGAGCGCCAACGAGATGAAGAACTGCATTCGCTCATATTTATAATGCTGGAGACGCTCCTCTTTTTCGGCGGCAAAGTCACGTGCCACGTGCGCATCGAAACCGGTGTCGCGTACCGTCTGGATGAGTTCATCCACTTTGGTGAGCGTCGGATCGAAGGTGATGCTGGCCTTTTCGGTAGCCAGATTCACCACGGCGCTGACATGAGGTAGCAGGTTCAGCGATTTTTCCAGACGAGCAGAGCAGGAGGCGCAACGCATACCGACGATCTGCAGGTCGGTGTGATTTTCAGCTTGGGACATGTGGTCTGGATTTGTGGAATGAACAGTTGAAAAGATACCCCCGAGTAGCCTCTTTGTCTATCGTGCCTAGCATTGACCTTGAGAAAGTCGGGCTTTCCTGTTTCAATCCATGCCCATCAAGGGGAAAGGTAGGATCATGGCTCAGGCAAGCATCGGCATCATTGGTGGTAGCGGCGTATATGACATCGAAGGGCTGGCTAATAAACGTTGGGAAAAGATCGAATCGCCGTTCGGCGCGCCATCGGACGAATTGCTGTTTGGCGAACTCAACGGCGTGAAGCTGGCCTTTCTGCCGCGCCACGGCAGAGGCCACAAGATTCCGCCGTCCGAGATCAATTTCCGCGCCAACATTGATGTGCTCAAAAGAGTAGGGGTGACGGACGTCATCTCGGTCAGCGCCGTCGGCTCCCTGCGCGAACATCTGCCGCCCGGCACCTTTGTCATTGTCGATCAATTCATCGACCGCACCTTCGCCCGTGAGAAATCTTTTTTTGGCACAGGCCTTGTGGCGCATGTCTCCATGGCGCATCCGGTGTGTAAGCGTCTAGGCGACCATATTGAACGAGCCGCCAAAGAAGCGAACATCAATGCCTTACGCGGCGGCACTTATCTGGTGATGGAAGGCCCGCAGTTCTCCAGCCTCGCCGAATCCGAGCTATACCGGCAGTGGGGCTGCGACGTGATCGGCATGACCAACATGCCCGAAGCCAAGCTCGCCCGCGAAGCCGAGCTGTGCTACGCCACCGTGGCGATGGTCACCGACTACGACTGTTGGCACCCCGACCACGACGATGTGACCGTGGAGCAGATCATTAAGGTGCTGTTGGCTAATGCGGACAAGGCCAAGACGCTGATCAAGCACCTCGTGCCGCATGTGGGCAACGATGCCAAAGCTTGCGATTGCGGTTGCCGCAGCGCGCTGCAATATGCACTCATCACGCCACCGGAAGCACGCGATGAAGCAATGAAAAAGAAGCTGCAAGCCGTTGCTGGGCGCTTATTGAAAGGTTGAACATGACTGAACACCAATTACGCCAGCAACTGCTGGATGCATCGCTGCGGCTGGTCGAGCTTGGCCTCAACCGGGGCACGGCAGGCAATGCCTCGGTGCGCTATGAGGATGACATGTTCATCACGCCATCCGCATTGCCGGTATCCGACATGACCACCGCAAGCATGGTGCACATGGACTTGGAGGGTAACGTGTTGCAAGGCGGTAAGCCTTCCAGCGAATGGCGCTTCCACCGCGACATCTACAAAGCACGTCCCGAGATCGGTGCGGTGCTGCACATGCATTCGACTTATGCCACCACCATCGCCTGTCTGGGGCGCGACGTGCCTGCCGTCCACTACCACATCGCCATCGCGGGCGGCGATAGCATCCGCTGCACACCGTACACCGTGTTCGGCGAACAGAACCTTTCTGATCTCGCGTTGGAGGCACTGCGCGAACGCAAAGCCTGTCTACTCGGCAACCACGGCATGATCGCGCTGGGCAAAGATCTGCACGACGCGCTCTCCGTTGCGCACGAGGTCGAATTCCTCTGCGAAATTTACTGGCGCACTTTGCAGGCTGGCGAACCCAAGATACTCACCGCGCAGCAGATGCACGAAGTGCAAGAGAAGTTCGTTGAATACAAAAACGCAGTTGAAACCCGTTCCGTTCGTCCTGAGTAGGCGCAGCCGTATCGAAGGATGAATGGAAGCAACAGAGCTGAAGAGGAAAACGAAATGCCCATCAAATCCAAGATCCGTACCGTCCCGCATTACCCCAAACAAGGCATCCAGTTCCGCGACATCACCACCTTGCTCAAAGATCCGGCAGGTTTCCGAGCCACGATCGACGAATTGGCGCAGCACTATAAAGACGTGAAGCTAGACAAGATCGCCGGGATCGAGGCGCGAGGTTTCATCTTTGGTGCGGCGTTAGCTTATGCCTTAGGCAAAGGCTTTGTACCTATCCGCAAGAAAGGCAAACTGCCTGCCGAAACCATAGGCCACGACTACGCGCTCGAATACGGCACCGACCGCATTGAGATCCACACCGACGCCATCCAAAAAGGCGAGAAGGTATTGCTGGTGGACGACCTTATCGCCACCGGCGGCACGGCCGAAGCCGCCGTCATCCTCATTGAGAAGATGGGCGGCAAGATAATCGAATGCTGCTTTATGATCGATCTGCCGGACATCGGCGGTCGCGCAAGGTTAGAGAAGCGCGGGCATAAGGTGTTTTCGCTTTGCGAATTTGAAGGGGATTAGCCCTGCGATGCTTCTTTGCTCACGGTTTAGTAATGTCAAATATATTTGACATGCCAATCCTGCCTTGGGTAGCATCTCTCACATGCTATTGAACCTCAAAACCGCAGGGCTTCAAATCAAACAATCCCGACTCAGGGCGGGTATCAGTCAGGCCGAGTTGGCGAGTCTGTCCGATGTTTCGCGCGCGACCATCAATGGGCTGGAGAATGGCTCAATCAATGAGATCGGTGTGAACCGCCTGAATCGCATTGTCTCGGTGAGTCAGGGTTTGGCCAGCGCACGCGAGGTGACTTCGCCTCCTACCAGAAAATCCGCCAGCTTTGATCTGTCATTCCCCTACGACTGGAGCAACTCTGCTATGCCCGATGCACTGCTGATCGACAAGGTGGTAGAGCGTGGCCTGTTTGAGGACTTGGCCAAGGTCGCCGCCCGCTTTGGTGCAGCGTCACTGCGCCGTTCCATCGCCAAGTTCACCGCCAAGCATAGCGATGCCGCACCAGCCTTGAACAGAATGCTGGGCAACATCGAAAAGGCCATGCATGCTCAAGCTTGATTGCATGTCGGAGCGCACCCGGCGTGTATTCGAGGCGCTCGCGAAAGAGCCTTTGATGAAAGGGTTTGTGCTGATCGGCGGCACGGCGCTCTCCATTCAGATCGGCCACCGTTTGAGCGAAGACCTGGATTTCTGGCTACCCGGCCCATCTATGTCCAAAGACCGGGTGGATTCCATCTTGCATAATCTGAGTCAGCATGGCTTTTCCCACGAATTCGCCACCCCCGCTTGGAAAATATCGCAAGCGCGCATCAACGGCATCGACCTGCTATCGCAAAGCCGCGATCACATCATCGGTGGCGTGAAGGTCACTTTCTTCGCCCGCGACGACGTTCCCTACCGCCATTTTGCGGGAATGAAAAGAATCAAAAGCAAAGCTCAATTTGGCATCGCCGCCGAAGAAGCGCTGTTCAACATGAAGTCGTGGCTCATCTCGCAAAGAGTGCGGTCGCGCGATCTATACGACCTGATGATATTGATGCAGCGCGGCAAAACGCTACAAGATATCCTCGATGCCGGTGCGCAAGCCGACCCGTCTTATCAGCGCGAATATGCCAAAGAAGTGCTGGTCGGTAATGTGCCGCTCGATGCCGGGGATGAAGGATTTGAATCCATCGAACTCGATGCCACACTGGACAGCATGTACCAATACTTTCTGGCGGCAGTGAACGAATACGAAGTAGGTCTTGCAAGCGCCATCAACAAAGCAATGTTGACAGGGAAATAATGGACGGCAAGGTCGTCGAGTGCTGTTTCAGCATCGACTTGACGGATATAGGCGGTCGGGCAAGCAAGGTTGGAGAAGCGAGGGCAGAGGGTGTTTGTGTTGTGCTAGTTCGAGGGGGATGAGATGAAATACGTTTTACTGTTGGTGTCGTTACTTGTTGCTACTTCTTGCTTTGCGAATGACAGCATTGGCTATCTGGGGGCTGGAGGAATCGAGTTTAAGAAGACAGCGGATATTTCGATGGAAAGAGAGGTGTTGACCATCTCTCGAAATTTGATTCGAGTGGAATATGAGTTTCTTAATACTTCCTCAGCGCCAATTAAGGAAGTTGTGATATTTCCCATGCCGTTTTATGGATTTGACGCGGGATGCAGCCCTCAACATTCAGGCCAATTAGAGGGATTTAAGTTGTGGGTGGATGGCGTTCAGCAGGGCACTTTACGCACGGTACGCGCAAGGCTGGAAAATAAGGATGTAACGAGTCGATTAAGGGTGCTTGGCTTTACTGATGAAGACATTGCTGAATATCGCGGAGTGGAAGGAAATTGTTATTCAGATAATTCGGTTTCCTCGACGGGTGTTTTTTCAAAAAACATGGAAGTTTTGAGCAAAGAGGGGCTGGCAAATATCGGCAAAGAGGAAAACGCGGTCATAGCAACTCCTTTATGGAAGGCGGCCTATTTTTATTCTTGGGTACAAGTTTTTCCGCCAAAGACTGTGGTGCGCATTACCCATGAATATGCTCCATTCGTGGGAGGACAAAGCGGATGGTATGACTTTACTGAGCCAAACGAACTCAAGTCGACACATGGAAATCTTGTTAAGGATTTTTGTATAACGGATGGTTCACTTCGCGCTGGCGCTGAAATTCAGGGGCGGATTACAACTGGGGCATTGAAGATTCCGTTAGAGGGGCTGGCAGGGCAAGAAGTCAACTATATATTGACGACGGGGGCTAATTGGGCTGGACCAATCAAAGACTTCACGCTGAATTTGAAGAAGGGGAGCAAGGATGAGATCGTCTCATTGTGCTTTGACGGCAAATTAAAAAAACAAGATGGCTTAACCATTACATCACACGAATATAACTACATCCCTAAAAGCGACATTACAGCCATATTCTTTTTTAATGCGTTGAGTGAGCTGCAAAGTTCTGATGGATTGGGCTATAGACCTGGTTATCGAAGCAAGAAACATCAGCCGACTGCCAAACATTAGGAAGTTATCAACATGAAAATCAAAACCCTACGCTGGTTCAACAACAGGCTAGAGATGATAGACCAGCGCATCCTGCCTGCTGCATTTGAATGCCTGAGTTATTACACGGCTGCATCGGTGGCCGAAGGCATCCGTAGCATGGTGGTGCGCGGTGCGCCTGCTATTGGTGTGGCGGCGGCTTATGGGGTGGCGCTGGAAGCGTTGCGGCTTTCAGAATCTACCCCCACCCTAGCCCTCCCCCTGCATGGGGGAGGGGATGGTTCGGTGGATTTCAAGGTGGGTATGGAAGCCGGTTTCACCGTACTGGCGCAAAGCCGCCCGACGGCGGTGAATCTGTTCTGGGCGTTGCAGCGTATGCGCAAGGTTTGGGAGAGCGTTGCTGCGCAAACGCCGCAGCAGATCGCACAGCGTTTGCTGGCCGAGGCGCATGAGATTCTGGCCGAGGACATTCGTATCAATAAAGCGATGGGCGCGCATGGTGCAGCCTTGTTGCAAGACGGGGCGCGGGTCCTGACGCATTGCAATGCGGGGGCACTGGCGACGGCGGGGTGGGGTACGGCGTTGGGGGTGTTCCGTTCGGCGGTGGAGGCGGGTAAGAAGATTTCGGTCATTGCCGACGAGACACGTCCCTTTCTGCAAGGTGCGCGGCTGACGGCGTGGGAGATGGTGCAGGAGAATATTCCGGTGACGCTCATCACCGACAACATGGCTGGCTACATGATGGCTCAGGGCGAGGTGGACGCCGTGGTGGTGGGCACGGATCGTGTGGCGGCCAACGGCGACGTGGCGAACAAGATCGGCACCTACATGGTGGCGGTGCTGGCGTGGCGGCACAACATCCCGTTCTATGTGGCGTGCCCGCTGTCGACCATCGACCTGAACATTGCCTCGGGTAAAGACATTCCCATCGAGGAGCGCTCAGTGGAGGAGGTGAAGGGCTTCCGCGATTATCACTGGGCGGCGGAGGGGGTGAAAATCCGTAATCCGGCGTTTGATGTGACGCCAGCGGAGCTGGTGACGGGCTTGATTACTGAGCGGGGCGTGCTACTGAACCCGGATGTGCAAGGCATTCGGAAGTTGATGCAGTTGTAGGTTTAATGGTTATCCCTCACCCTAGCCCTCCCCCAGAGGGGGAGGGAATTCGGTTCCTTCCCCCTCTGGGGGAAGGCGGAGGATGAGGGCGATTCTCGATTTCCCTTAAATACCTGTTTCCATTAGTCCTATCCTTTGGTACAATCCGCGCCGTTTTCAGATGGGCTTCGAGCCCGTTTTTTATTTGTGGGTACGAATATGGATGTGGCGAAGCTGGTAGATACGACGCTGGCCGGTATGGGTTACGAGTTGGTCGATCTGGAAGTGTCCGGTCGCGGGCTGATGCGCGTGTTCATGGACAAGCCGGACGGTATCTCGGTCGAGGATTGTGAGCGAGTGAGCAACCAGTTGGTGCGCCTGTTCACGGTGGAAGGGGTGGATTACGAACGCCTTGAGATTTCTTCGCCTGGGCTGGATCGGGTGCTGAAGAAGGAATCTGATTTTGTGCGCTTTGCCGGGCAGAAGGTGCAGGTCAAGGTGCGTGTGCCGATGGCGAATCGAAAGAACTTCGTCGGCATCATCGGCGAATTGAAGGATGGGATTTTGCAGTTGGATGTGGAGGGCAGCTTGGTTGCAATCGAGCTGTCGAATATAGATAAGGCGCGTTTGGTGCCGACGTTTTAGTTGCTGGAGAGAGCGATGAGTCGTGAAGTATTGTTGTTAGTTGATGCCTTGGCGCGTGAGAAGAACGTGGACAAGGAGATCGTATTCGGTGCGTTGGAATCGGCTTTGGCCTCCGCCACTAAGAAGCGTTTCTCGGACGAAGAGGCGGATGTGCGTGTGAGCATCGACCGCCAAACCGGAGAATACGAATCATTCCGCCGCTGGCAGGTGATGGACGACGAGACCTTCGAGACACCCGAACTGCACATCAAACAAAGTGAGGCAGAGAAGCTGGTTCCCGGTATCCAATTGGAAGAGTTCGTCGAAGAGTCGCTGGAAAACATCGACTTCGGACGTATCGGCGCGCAAGCGGCAAAGCAGGTCATCTTCCAGAAGATACGCGATGCAGAGCGTGAACAGATTCTCGCCGACTTCATGGAGCGTAACGAGCATCTGGTGTCCGGCACCATCAAACGCATCGAGCGCGGCAACGCTATTGTCGAATTCGGCAAGATCGAAGCACTGCTGCCGCGCGACCAAATGATCCCGAAAGAAAATCTGCGCGTCGGCGACCGTGTTCGTGCCTATCTGTTGCGCGTGGATCGCACTGTGCGCGGCCCGCAGATCATCTTGTCGCGTATCACGACCGAGTTCCTGAAGAAGCTGTTCGAGTTGGAGGTGCCGGAGATCGAAGAAGGTATTCTGGACATCGTCAGCGCAGCGCGTGACCCAGGCTCGCGTGCCAAGATCGCGGTGCGCAGCCACGATCAACGTCTGGATCCCATCGGTACTTGCGTCGGTATGCGCGGTTCGCGTGTGCAGGCTGTGACGAATGAGTTGGCGGGCGAGCGTGTGGACATCATCTTGTGGGCGGACGATGCGGCCACTTTCGTCATCAATGCCTTGGCGCCGGCTGAAGTGACGAGCATCGTGGTGGATGAAGAAAAACACAGTATGGATGTGGTAGTTGAAGAAGAGAACCTGGCGCAAGCCATCGGTCGCGGTGGTCAGAATGTGCGCTTGGCCAGCGAGTTGACCAATTGGGAGATCAACCTGATGACGGTGGAGCAGTCTGCCGAGAAGAACGAAGAGGAATTCGCCAAGATACGCGACCTGTTCGTTGCCAAGTTGGATGTGGACGAAGAGGTGGCCGACATCTTGGTGCAGGAAGGTTTCAATACGCTGGAAGAAGTGGCTTACGTGGAATTGGATGAGATGCTGGCCATCGAATCCTTCGACGAAGCGACCGTGAACGAGCTGCGCAGTCGGGCACGCAATGCTCTGTTGACGGCGGCTATCGTCAACGAAGAGCAAGTTGAACATGGCATCGAAGACTTGCTGAAGATCGAAGGCATGGATGAAGATACCGCGCGTACTTTGGCGGGCAAGGGTGTCGGTACGCAAGAGCAGTTGGCCGATTTGGACGGAGACGAACTGGTGGACATGACCGGAATGGATGCCGAGCGCGCCAACCAGTTGATCATGACGGCACGCGCGCCGTGGTTCGTTTAAGTAATAGCAACAGATCGTCCAGAGGTGTGAACCGGACTGAGGGAATACAATGGGAAAAATGAACGTCGCGCAATTCGCGGGTGAGCTGGGACTGCCAGTAGAACTGCTACTTGAACAGTTGCAATCGGCTGGTGTCGTCAAGAAAAAGGACACTGACAGCATTTCGGAGCAGGACAAGGCTCAATTGCTGGAACATCTGCGTAGTGCGCACGGCACAGGCAAGAACAAGATCACGCTGACGCGTCGCGAGACGACCGCGATCAAGAAAGCGGATAGCACTGGAAAATCACGCACCATTCAAGTCGAGGTGCGCAAGAAGCGCACGGTCGCCCCCGTGGCTGCTGCGGAAACCACAGAAGTCGCAGCGCCAGTCGTGGAAGAAGCCAAGCCCAGTAAGCCCACTAAGAAAGGGCTGGATGAGCAAGAACAAAGAGCGCGTGAGGAAGAGGCGCGAGTGCAAGCCGAGCTGGCTGCACGTCAAGCGGCTGATGTACAAGCCAAACAAGAACGCAGTAAACGTAAGGTTGCTGCTGCGGAACCGGCGCCGACGCCCGCCCCCGCTCCAGAACCTGTTATCGCTGAGGTTCAACCCACCGTTGTAGTACCAGCTGCGCCTGTTGCAGGCACACCGGATGGAACATTGCACAAGCCAACGCTCAAACCTGGCGACAAGGTGGCACGTCCTGCTAAGAAAGCAGATAAGGCTGTCGCCAAAGATAGTCCTTGGGATGAAGCCGGGCATAAGAAACGTCCACCTTCGCGGACTGCGGATACCCGTGGCGGACTGGGCGGTCGCAGCGGCGGCAGTGCTGTCCGTGCACCGCGTCATGACAAACACAGCAAGCCTGAAGCAGCTCATGCCTTCTCGTTACCGACCGAGCCTATCGTGCAGGAAGTGATGGTTCCAGAAACCATCACCGTGGCCGAGTTGGCGCAGAAGATGTCGATCAAGGCGGCTGAGATCATCAAGACTTTGATGAAGATGGGCTCCATGGTCACCATCAATCAGGTGCTGGATCAGGAAACTGCGATGATCCTAGTGGAAGAGATGGGACACAAGGCTGTTCCAGCCAAGCCGGACGATCCCGATGCGTTCCTGATGGAAGCTGTCGATCATGGTGATGTGATCATGGAATCACGCGCGCCAGTGGTGACGGTGATGGGACACGTCGACCATGGTAAGACTTCTTTGCTGGATTACATCCGTCGTACGCGGGTGGCTAGTGGCGAAGCGGGCGGTATCACGCAACATATCGGCGCCTATCATGTGGATACGCCGCGCGGCATGATCACTTTCCTCGATACACCGGGCCACGAGGCGTTTACCGCGATGCGGGCACGTGGCGCGAAAGCGACCGATATCGTGATTCTGGTGGTCGCTGCCGACGACGGCGTGATGCCGCAAACCAAAGAAGCGATTCACCATGCCAAGGCGGCGGAAGTGCCTATCGTGGTGGCGATCACCAAAATTGACAAACCGGATGCTAATTCCGAGCGCGTGCGCCAGGAGCTGGTGGCGGAAGGGGTGGTGCCGGAAGACTGGGGCGGCGATGCGATGTTCGTTGAAGTGTCGGCCAAGACCGGGCAGGGTATCGATGCCTTGCTGGAAGGCATCTTGTTGCAAGCCGAGGTGCTGGAACTGAAAGCACCGAAGAATTCCAGCGCCAAGGGTGTGGTGGTCGAGGCGCGTCTGGATAAGGGTAAGGGCGCGGTGGCAACCTTGCTGGTGCAGTCCGGTACTTTGAAGCGTGGTGATGCGATCTTGGTGGGCTCCGTGTCCGGTCGTGTGCGCGCCATGTTGGATGAGAACGGCAAGGTGATCAACGAGGCCGGCCCTTCCATTCCGGTCGAGATTCAGGGTTTGTCCGAAGTGCCGGTTGCCGGTGCCGATTTCCTAGTGCTAGCTGATGAAAAGAAGGCGCGCGAGATCGCGCTGTTCCGTCAGGGAAAATTCCGCGACGTGAAGCTGGCCAAGCAGCAAGCCGCCAAGCTGGAGAATATGTTTGAGCAGATGGGCGAGGGCGAAGTGCGTACCCTGTCGCTGATCGTGAAGGCCGACGTGCAGGGCTCGCTGGAGGCGATCGCCAGTTCGTTGCAGAAGTTGTCCACGGCAGAGGTCAAAGTCAATCTAATTCACAGCGGTGTGGGTGCGATTAGCGAGTCTGATGTCAACCTAGCACTGGCTTCCAAGGCGATCATCATCGGCTTCAATTCGCGTGCGGATGCAACGGCGCGTCGTCTGGCGGAATCGTCTGGCGTGGATATCCGTTACTACAACATCATCTACGCGATGGTGGACGAGATCAAAGCGGCGTTGTCCGGCATGCTGGCTCCCGAGAAGAAGGAAAGCATCATCGGTATGGTCGAGATACGCCAAGTGTTCCACATCTCCAAGGTGGGTACGATCGCGGGTTGCTACGTCACCGAGGGTCTGATCAAGCGTTCTTCCAGTGTGCGCGTGTTGCGCAACAACGTGGTGATCCATACCGGCGATCTGGATTCTTTGAAGCGCTTCAAGGATGACGCCAAAGAAGTTAAATCCAACTTCGAGTGCGGTCTGTCGCTGAAGGGTTACAACGATCTGGAAGTGGGCGATTTCCTAGAGGTGTTCGAGATCGTCGAAGTG
The DNA here is from genome assembly GCA_963822425.1 of uncultured beta proteobacterium. GTDB lineage: Bacteria > Pseudomonadota > Gammaproteobacteria > Burkholderiales > Gallionellaceae > Sideroxyarcus. The sequence continues at coordinate 112,427 of CAWGHS010000002.1, read as the reverse complement.
GCGCGGGCGCTGTGAAAAACTGCTGCGAGGCGATGATGCTGTGTTGGGAAACGTCTCAGAATGCTCATGTACTACATGTACACCGCATCTGCGACACGTTACTGGCGCAGCTAGCCGCTTGCGGGAGCAGATGCTGGCCGCACTTCCCGCACCTGAGGACTACGTCCCACCGCGTCAATGCGGCTACTTCTGAGCCGTTTTCTGCCTTGCCTGATCGCCTCTCGCGACGTTTTTCATTCTTCGGTGATTGACACTTCATGGCAAAAGACTACGCACGCACTGATCGTATCGCCGAACAGATACAGCGGGAATTGGCTCAGCTGATCCGTCTGGAGGTGAAGGATCCGCGCGTAAAGAAAGTCACGCTGACGGGGGTTGAAGTGACCAACGACCATTCCCATGCCAAAGTGTTCTACACCTCGCTAGATGGTGATAGCCCGCTGTTGCAGCAGGGTTTGGAACGTGCCGCCGGATTCTTGCGCAGCCAGTTGGCACATGCCATGAAGCTGCGCATCACCCCTCAGTTGCATTTCCTCTACGATGCCTCCGTTGAGCGTGGTGTGCATCTTGCTCAATTGATCGACCAAGCGGTTGCGAGTGACAAAAAAGACTGAGCAATTCAGACGTGTCACAAGACCGCTGGATGGCGTTCTGCTGTTCGACAAGCCGCTGGAGCTTAGCTCCAACACCGCACTGCAAAAAGTCAGACGCCTGTTCAATGCCGAAAAAGCAGGACATACCGGCACGCTTGATCCCCTCGCCACGGGTTTGCTGCCGGTGTGTTTCGGCGAAGCCACCAAATTCACCACCGCCTTGCTGGATGCAGATAAACGCTATCGCGCGACGATACGCCTAGGGCAACGCACGACCACGGGTGATGCTGAGGGGGAGGTTACCGAGACGCGTCCGGTTGCGGTGAATGAAACGCAGGTGCTGGCGGCGCTGGTGCAGTTCATGGGCGAGACGAAGCAACTGCCCCCCATGTACAGCGCACTCAAACATCAGGGTAAGCCGCTGTATGAATACATACGCAAGGGTGAAACTGTGGAGCGCGAGTTACGCACTGTGGTCATCCACGAATTGAAGCTGGAACGACTGGAAGGCCATGAACTTGAGTTCAGCGTCTTATGCAGCAAAGGCACTTATGTGCGCACCCTGGCGGAAGATATCAGCGAACAGCTGGGATGTGGCGGTCACCTGATCGCATTGCGCCGTACCGGGATCGGTGAGTTCAGCTTGGATGATGCCTATACTCTGGCGCAGTTGGAGACACTGCCTGAGGCGCAACGTGACGCCTGTCTGATGCCTTTGGATAGGCTGGTGCAGAACTTGCCGTGCTTGGAGTTGGACGAGGTGCAGGCTGGTCGGCTTGCGCAAGGACAAAAACTGGGTCTGAAGGATGCCTTCCCTGACGGCAAGCGGCGCTTATATGCCAATGGATGCTTTATCGGGCTGGGCGATCTGAGCGGGGGGCGATTAGTTCCGAGTCGCCTTCTGTCCAGAGTGGCTAAAGCGGCGGCAACGCGCGAATCAACTTGAGCGGGGACCCTATTCAGAGGTAGAATGCCGCACTTTTTATTTGGAGAGAGAAGTCAATGTCTATTACCGCCGCACAAAAATCGCAAATCGTGACTGACTACCAGCGCGCCAAGGGCGATACCGGCTCCCCGGAAGTACAAGTAGCACTGATGACGGCTCGTATCAATTACCTGACCGATCATTTCAAAGAACACAACAAAGACCATCACTCCCGTCGTGGCCTGCTGCGTCTGGTAAGTCGCCGCCGCAAGCTGCTGGACTATCTGAAGAGCAAGAATGAAGACGGTTATAAAGAGCTGATCAAGCGTCTTGATCTGCGCAAGTAACACAGTTTGTCAGCGGGTCGCAAATGCGACCCGCTTCGTTTTGGATGTCGAAGCAGCGCACTAACCACTCGGTTGGGCGCACACATTTTGGAGAGAGCTATCTTGAGTCACTATAAAAAAACCCTGAGCTACGGTAAACATCAATTGACGCTGGAGACCGGTGAGATCGCCCGTCAAGCCAGCGGGGCAGTCATCGTCAGTCTGGACGACACCGTGGTGCTGGTCACTGTGGTAGGACAAAAGAATGCGAAGCCGGAGCAGGATTTTTTCCCGCTGACTGTTGATTATCAAGAGCGCACCTATGCTGCGGGCAAGATTCCCGGCGGTTTCTTCAAACGTGAAGGCCGCCCGAGCGAAAAAGAAATTCTGACCTCGCGCCTGATCGACCGCCCGTTGCGTCCGCTGTTCCCGGAAAGTTTCTACAATGAAGTGCAGATCGTGGCGACTGTGATGTCGTCCGACCCGCAGATCGATTCCGACATTCCCGCCATGATCGGCGCATCCGCTGCGCTGGCGATCTCTGGAATCCCCTTCGACGGCCCTATCGGTGCTGCACGCGTGGGTTACCTCAATGGTCAGTATGTGCTGAACCCGACCAAGGATGAACTGGTCACCTCCCAGATGGACTTGGTTGTTGCGGGTACGTCCAAAGCCGTATTGATGGTGGAATCTGAAGCTCAAGAGTTGTCGGAAGAGATCATGCTGGGCGCGGTGGTGTTCGGTCATGAGCAGATGCAAGCCGTGATCGATGCTATCAACGAAATGGCGGCTTCCGCCGGTCAGGACGATTGGGATTGGACGCCGGCAGCGAAGAACGAAGCACTGATCGCCAAGATCAACATGCTGGCCGAAAGCGAGCTGAAGGCCGCTTACGCTGTGCGTGAAAAACAAGCCCGTACCCATCAAGTGGATGCGATCCGTGCCAAGGTGTCGGCAGCGCTGGCGACTCCGGAATTCGAGAACGTTTCCAAAAATGAGATCGGCGAATTGTTCAGCGCGCTGGAAGCCAAAATCGTGCGCGGCCAGATTCTGAGCGGCGAGCCACGCATCGACGGTCGCGATACGCGCACTGTGCGTCCGATCACCATCCGTACCGGCGTGTTGCCACGTACCCACGGTTCGGTGCTGTTCACCCGTGGTGAGACACAAGCGCTGGTCATCGCGACGCTGGGGTCTATGCGCGACTCGCAGACCATCGACGCGCTGCAAGGCGAATACTCCGACCGCTTCATGTTGCATTACAACTTCCCTCCATATTCCACCGGTGAGACTGGTCGCGTGGGTACGCCCAAGCGTCGTGAGATTGGCCACGGTCGTTTGGCTAAGCGTGCGCTGATAGCCGTGCTGCCGAGCGAAGAAGAGTGCGGCTACGCGATTCGCGTGGTGTCCGAGATCACCGAGTCCAACGGTTCCAGCTCGATGGCTTCCGTGTGCGGCGGCTGCCTGTCGCTGATGGATGCGGGTGTTCCGGTCAAAACACATGTGGCGGGTATCGCCATGGGTCTGATCAAGGACGGTGGCCGTTTCGCAGTGCTGACCGACATCCTGGGTGACGAAGATCACCTAGGCGACATGGACTTCAAGGTGGCCGGTTCCGATCGTGGTATCACTGCATTGCAGATGGACATCAAGATCAACGGTATCACTAAAGAGATCATGCAAGTCGCGCTTGAGCCAAGCTAAAGAAGGCCGTATGCACATCCTCGGCATCATGAAGCAGGCGATGCCGTCCGTGCGTCCGGAAGTCTCCGACTTCGCGCCGCGCATGATCAAGATGAAGATCAATCCGGACAAGATCCGCGACGTGATCGGCAAGGGCGGTGCAGTGATTCGTGCACTGACCGAAGAGACTGGCACGACCATCGACATCGACGATGAAGGCAACATCACCATCGCTTGCGTGAGCGGCGATGCGGGCGAACTGGCGAAGAAGCGCATCGAAGACATCGTGGCCGAAGTCGAAGTGGGCAAGGTCTACGAAGGTCCAGTGGTCAAACTGCTGGACTTCGGTGCGTTGATCAACATCCTGCCAGGCAAGGACGGTCTGTTGCACATCTCGCAAATCTCGCACGAGCGTATCGCCAACGTGGCTGATCACCTCAAAGAAGGCCAAGTGGTCAAGGTCAAGGTGTTGGAAGTGGATGACAAAGGCCGCATGCGTTTGAGCATGAAGGCGCTGTTGCCACAACCGGAAGCCGCACCCGCAGCCGAGTAATCATCAAAGTGGTATCCGCCCCCTTGCACCCGCAAGGGATAGGCTGGAACTGTATCCAAGGCAAGGCGATCCACGACGCAAGCTGCGTGTTGGATTGATACTAAAGCCAACAATCAAAAAGCCCCGCACTGCGGGGCTTTTTGATTGTAATTACTTTCCTGATGGAGTTGGCCGAGGAGTATGGTGATGCCTGAAGCCGTTTGTGGCCAAAGTAATTTCAACCGATGATTCCATGTGTTTGCATTGTAAAAAATTGTATCAGTGCACCTAATTCGATATTTTTGTTATAGGGTAGAGACTGTGAATACCCGATCCCTACTTCTGGACTGTTCTATAACGTGATTCGATATCGAATTCATTTACTACTACTGTGCCCAATGGTGCTCTTTCCATTGGCTGCACGAGCCGCTTCAGATCCTCTGTCAACCGAGGATTACATCGTTCCTGGCGTCTTTCCACAATCGGCTGATTCCAACTTGTGTGACCGGGAAAAATTCAAGAAGCCATTAGTCCTAGCCGACGTGGTCGATCTGGCTCTGTGCAACAATCCGCAGACGCGCTCGCTGTGGCTGAATGCACGTATCCAAGCGGCGAATGTCGGTGTCAGCATGTCGGCTTATTTGCCGACCTTGACAGCGCAAGGCAGCGAGTCGCGCAACTTTTCAAGCGCTGCCGGGAAGTCATCCAATTACAACAGTCGCAGCATCAGTTTGTCGGCTGGCTATTTACTGTTTGATTTTGGCGGACGTTCTGCCACGCTGGAAAACGCCAAGCAGCTACTGGTGGCTGCCAATGCGACGCGTGACTCAACGTTGCAGGTCAACTTTCTGGTGGCTGTGCAATCCTATTATGCGTTGTTGTCTACACGGGCTAGTGTGGATGCATTGAAAGTCGCCGAAGCTTCAGCCAAAGAGAGTCTGGCGGCAGCGGGAGCCAGATATTCTGCAGGTGTTGCGACCCCGGCAGATAAATTGCAGGCTCAAACTGCCTTGTCCCAAGCAAGGCTCAATCTGATCACTGCACAAGGCGCAGCGCGCAGCGCTCAGGGTACGCTGGCGAACGTCATGGGATTTGATGCAAGTCTGTCGTTCTCCCTAGTGCCGTTGCCGGAATCGACGCCCGATCCTGTCGTTGAGCAGGACATCGGAAAATTGATTGCGGAAGCACGCCAGAAGCGCCCGGATCTACAGGCGGCAGAGGCGCAAATCAAGGCTGCCGAAGCGCAACTGACGGCGACCCGTTCAACTGGTTTACCCTCGCTCAATCTGATCGCATCGACCGGTTCTCAGAATATTTCCGGATCGCCCAATAACAACAACAGCAGCATCGGTGTCACGCTTAATGTGCCGTTGTTTACGGGGACACGCAATACTTACCAGAACCGCGCCGCAGAGTTACAAGTGGAAAGCAAGGTGGCGGCGCGTGACTTGCTGGCGAACCAGATCGCATTGGACGTATGGAAGGCATATCAGACCTTACTGACTAACAGCCAGTCATTGCTCGCAGCCAATGATTTGGTGGCATCCGCAGAGCAGTCCGAACGGATGACGCTGGGACGATACAAGGCCGGTGTCGCTAACATGTCTATCCTGGATGTGCTGAATGCGCAGAGTATATTGGCGAGTGCGCAGCAACAGCGTGTGGCGGCGCTGTATAACTTTCAGGCAAGCAAACTGGCACTGGTGCAAGCCATCGGCCAGCTTGATCTGACTAGGTTGGATGCAGGAAACTGAAACAGGAGTTTTGGAATGCAAACAGATTTGATGAAAAAAATATCCGTTGGAGTGATCGTGCTAATGCTGGGTGCGGCGGCTGTCTGGTGGTTCATGCCGACAAATGCCCCAATGGAAGGCCGCTACGCGACTGGCGCATTGGAGCATGGAGCCATCACACAAAGTGTCGCAGCAAATGGAACGTTGAATCCGGTGGTATTGGTCAGTGTCGGCAGTCAGGTTTCCGGAATCGTGCAGAAGCTTTATGCCGACTTCAACGGCAAAGTCAAAGCGGGCCAAGTTTTATTGGAGCTTGACCCGACATTGACGCGCGCACAGCTTCAGCAAAGCGAAGCGAATCTCTCCAGCGCCCAGGCCTCGATGGAGCTGGCTCAAGCCAATGAGGAGCGCGCGCGTGGGCTGTTTGCTCAGGAATACGTGACGCGGCAGGACCTTGATGTTGCTGTGCAGGCGCTGAAAGCGGCCAAGGCCCAATTTGCGGTAGCGCAGGCGCAGGTAGTCCGAGACCGGAGAAACATGGACAACACCGTGATTCGTTCGCCGGTATCGGGTGTGGTTGTATCGCGCGAGGTTGATGTCGGTCAGACGGTGGCCGCGTCTTTGCAATCCCCGGTGTTGTTCAAGATCGCGCAGGATCTTTCTCACATGCAGATTGACACCAGTTATGCCGAGGCAGACATCGGCAACATCCGCGTTGGGCAGCAGGCGACGTTTAGAGTGGATGCCTTTCCCAATCGCACCTTCCGTGGCGAGGTACGTCAGGTGCGGCTTAATCCCACTACGCAGCAGAACGTGGTGACCTATGACGTTGTGGTGTCGGTGGACAACCTAGATCAGGCGCTGATGCCCGGCATGACGGCTTATGTGAACATCGTGGTGGCACAGCGCAAAGATGTGCTGCTCGTGCCCAATACCGCTTTGCGTTTCCGTCCCAGCGATGCTGGAGTTAGACCTGACAAATCGCGTACCGGCGGCGACAAAGCAAAAGGTGAAGGGCGCGGCAAAGGTGATGCGATCCAGATGGGGACGGTTTTTGTTCTGGAGAATGGACAACCCAAAGCGGTGCGTATCTCCGTCGGCATCACGGACAACCGTATGACCGAAGTGTTGGGGGGGGAGATCAAGGATGGTGATGCGGTCATCATCGAGGATCGCCAACCTCCTACCAAGGCCAGCGGTGGTCCCAGCATGAGATTATTCTAGCGTCAGACTACGATGAGCACCGATTCCGTCATCCATATCGAGAAGCTGTACAAAGAGTACGTGACCGAGGCCGGTACGGTTCCGGTACTCAAGGATGTGTCTGTGTCGGTGATGCCGGGAGAATTCGTCGCCATCATGGGGCCGTCCGGCTCCGGTAAATCCACGTTCATGAATATTCTCGGTTGCCTTGATGTGGCAACCAGCGGTACGTATTTGCTCAATGGTCGAGATGTGAACAAGCAGAGCCGCGATGAGCTGGCACTGTTACGCAATCAGGTGATCGGTTTTGTGTTCCAGGGTTTCAATCTGTTGCCGCGAGCAAGCTTGGAAGATAATGTGGCGTTGCCGCTGATCTACCGCGGCACACCGCGTGCCGAACGCTTGGCACGCGCCAATGAAATGCTCCAAAAAGTCGGGCTCGGGCAATATAGTCGTTCTCGTCCCAATCAGATATCCGGAGGACAACAACAGCGCGTTGCCATCGCACGTGCGCTGGTCAACCAACCCAAGCTGTTACTGGCAGATGAACCCACCGGTAATCTCGATACGCACACTAGCCAAGAGATCATGGCGCTGTTCAGCGAGCTGAACCAGCGCGACGGTATCACGGTAATTCTCATCACCCACGAGCCGGATATCGCCACCTATGCCAACCGTTTGGTGCGTTTATCGGACGGGTGCATTGTGTATGACGGCGCGGTCGAGCATGCCGCTCCCGAGCATCTGGAGAAAACCTCATGATAAGCGCCATGCTCAGCGAAGCCTGGATGGCGATGTGGGCGAACCGGCTGCGCACTATTCTGACCATGCTGGGCATGGTCATCGGTGTCGGCGCGGTGATCCTGATGCTGGCCGTGGGGCAGGGCGCACAACAGCAGGTGCAGGCCTCCATCGCTTCCATGGGCAGCAACCTGTTCATCATCCTATCCGGATCGACCACGTCCGGCGGCGCGCGCATGGGAGGCGGTGCGGCACCCACGCTGACCATTACGGATGCACAGGCCATCGAAGAATTACCTTCGGTGACGGCCGCTGCGCCTTCGTCTCCCGGTACGGCACAGCTGGTGTACGGTCCCAACAACTGGAGTACACAGATCACCGGAACCACGCCGAGTTTTCTGACCGTGCGCGATTGGCAACTGTCTGCGGGCTATCCTTTCGCCGATTCCGATGTGCGTTCGGCGACTCAGGTCGCGCTGCTTGGACAAACGGTTGTGGAGAATCTGTTCGGCGATGAATATCCGGTGGGAAAGACCATACGCATCAAGAACAGTCCGTTCGTCGTGCTCGGTGTACTGGCGGCCAAGGGGCAAAGTCTGGACGGTCGTGATCAGGACGACACCGTGCTGATCCCGGTGACCACTGCGCAGCGAAAAGTGTTCGGCACGCGCATCGGCGGCACGGTGCGCTTCATCATGGCGCAGGCCGAGTCCGGGGACGCGATGACTCGGGTTGAGAAATCCATTAACGATCTGTTGCGCCAACGGCATCGCATCCGTGAAGGGGCAGAGAACGACTTTTCCGTGCGCAACCTTACCGCCATGGCCAACACCGCCGCCGAGACGGCCAAGGTCATGTCCATGATGCTGGGCGCCATCGCCTCGATCTCCCTGCTGGTCGGCGGTATCGGTATCATGAATATCATGCTGGTGTCGGTCACCGAGCGCACGCGCGAGATCGGCATTCGCATGGCCATCGGTGCGCGCGGCAAGGATATCCTGCTGCAATTTCTGCTGGAGGCCATCATCATCTCTGTAGTCGGATGTCTGATCGGAGTCCTGCTCGGTGTCGGCGGGGCGATGGCTGTGCACCAGTTGACCGGCATGGAGGTCGTGGTGACGGTGACTTCCATCATCACTGCCTTTTGCGTTGCGGCGGCTGTTGGCATCTTTTTTGGCTGGTATCCGGCGCGTAAAGCCTCTATGCTCAAACCTATCGATGCCTTGCGCTTCCAATGAGTAAGGGAAAGAGGCTGCCGGAAGTTTTGGGGCGTCGAGTCCCGCCGTTGGCGGGGCTTTTCATTTAGTATCCCGACCTTGGAAATTTCCGAAAGAATCGAAGAAGTACATGAACGCCTCAAGACTCTTATTGGCCAGTGCTCTGGTTGACACCTTGCCCTGCGGCGTGTCAGGGCTGTTCAATCCTTGGCGCGATCATTGTCCGCACGATACTGAAGGCAACGGCCCGGAAGCCAAGCTAGAAAGGCTGGCCTTGCATCTCGATTGCGAGCCTGAATTCATCCTAACCGGGGAAGCGCCGGGCTATCAGGGTTGCCGTTACAGCGGTATCGCCTTTACTAGCGAACGGTTGCTGGGTGAGGGAGCTATCCCGCGCATCGCTGCCTCGACTAACCGCCTGTCGACTCGACGTTTGCCGTTCTCCGAACCTTCCGCGACCATCGTATGGAAGACACTGTACCGGCTTGGCATCGCCGAGCGCACCATCCTGTGGAATGCGATGCAACTGCATCCGCATCGTGCAGACAACTTGTGGTCTAACAGAACCCCCTCTCCGGAAGAGATCAGACTGGGCGAGCCCGCGATGCGCATGTTGGTTGAAGCTTTCCCGCGAGCGAGGATCGTCGCGGTCGGCAAGAAGGCGCAAGGATTGTTGGGCGAGATGGGTGTGAAGGTCGCCGGTGCGGTACGCCACCCGGCCAACGGTGGGGCGACCGAATTCGCTAACGGACTGCAAGCACTGATGTAGAAGATGGCAGACACTCCGGAAAATCGCTCCTTCCAACCCTCCCCAAAGAGAGGAGGGAGCAAACGTCCGCAAAGCGAATTTTTGATTCCCGAATTCGTCGCTTCACTGCCCTTGCAGCCAGGCGTGTATCGCATGTTGGACGAGGCTGGGCAGGTGCTGTACGTGGGGAAGGCCAACCAGCTCAAGAAGCGTGTCGGGTCTTATTTTCAGAAAAGCAATCTGTCGCCGCGCATCCAGTTGATGGTGTCACACATCGCGCGTATCGAGGTGACGGTGACGCGTTCCGAAGCCGAAGCGCTGCTGCTGGAGAACAACCTCATCAAGACGCTGAAGCCGCGTTACAACATCCTGTTTCGTGACGACAAGTCTTACCCTTACATCGTGTTTACTGGAAGCCCCTCTCCGCGACTGACTTACTATCGCGGGACAACTGATAAACGCCATCAATACTTCGGTCCCTATCCCAATGCACAGGCAGCAAAGGAAAGTATCAATCTGCTGCAAAAGGTTTTTCGCTTGCGTACTTGCGAAGAGGGGGTGTTCAATAATCGCACACGCCCCTGCCTATTGCATCAGATCCACCGTTGCAGCGCACCTTGTGTAGGACTCATCAGCACGGAGGATTACGCCACTGATGTGCGCAATGCCAGCCTGTTGTTGCAGGGAAAATTCGATGAAGTGGAGAAACGCCTACGTGATGCAATGGAGCTCGCGGCGGAAGCCACGCAATACGAACATGCCGCAGCGTTGCGCGACCAGTTGCAGGCCTTGCATACCGTGCAGGAAAGACAGTTTGTGGAAAGCGGACGCGATACCGATGCCGATATCGTTGCGGTGGTCGAGGCGGAGGGAGCGCTGTGCCTGAATCTGGCCGTAGTGCGCGGCGGACGCCACTTAGGCGACAAACAATTCTTTCCCGCCAATGTGCAAGGGCAGGACAGCGGCGAAGTGTTAGAAGCTTTTCTGGTGCAGCATTATCTGGAGAGCAATGTGCCGCCGCTCATCATCACCAGCATGGAGGTGAGCGATGAGGCGTTGGAGCAGCTACTGACCGAACAAGCGGGGCATAAGGTGCAGATACGCCATGCGGTGACCGGTGAGCGGCGGCAATGGCTGGAAAGGGCGCAGGCCAATGCGTTGCTGGCATTGCAGCAGCAGGCTGGTTTGCAGGCCGGACAGAGCTTGCGTTTGGAGGTATTGCGTAATGCGTTGTCGCTGCCCGATCTGAAGCGTATCGAATGCTTCGACATCAGCCACACGATGGGAGAGGCAACGGTGGCCTCCTGCGTGGTTTACGACGAACTATCCATACGTCCGCAGGAATATCGGCGCTACAACATCATTGGCATCACTCCGGGCGACGACTACGCCGCAATGAAACAGGCTTTGCGGCGGCGTTATCAAAAATTGCAGGTAGGTGAGGGCAAGCGCCCAGACTTGATCCTGATCGACGGTGGCGCGGGGCAGTTAGGTATGGCGGTGGAAGTAATGACTGAATTCGGACTGCTCGACATCGCGCTGATTGGTGTCGCCAAAGGGGTGGAGCGTAAGCCGGGCATGGAGCAATTGTTACGACCCGATGTGGAAAAGTCGCTACAATTGTCGGCAGACAGTCCAGCCTTGCATTTGATCCAGCAGATCCGCGACGAGGCACATCGCTTTGCCATCAGCGGACATCGAGCTAAGCGCGGCAAAACGCGTACCAGCTCATCATTGGAAGATATCGAGGGTGTAGGTGAAAAGCGCCGCCGTAATTTGTTGATTCACTTTGGGGGACTGAAGGGCGTACAACAAGCCAGTATAGAAGAGCTGGCGCGAGTGGATGGGATCAGCCCGGCACTTGCCGAAAAAATTTATCAGCACTTACATTAACGATGCCATTCAACATACCCAATCTGCTGACCTGGTTCAGAATCCTGATGATCCCCGTGTTCGTTGCAGTGTTCTATGTCTCGGATGAAACACTCAGCTTGCATCAGAAGCACCTGTTCAGTACGGTGATTTTCGGTCTTGCCGCCATCACCGATTGGTTAGACGGGTATCTGGCACGAGCCTTGAACCAAGGTTCTGCTTTTGGTGCTTTCCTCGATCCGGTGGCGGATAAATTGATGGTGGCAGCGGCCTTGATCGTATTGGTCAAATTAGGCTTGGTTGATGCCTTTATCGCGTTCATCATCATCGGGCGTGAGATCACTATCTCCGCTTTACGCGAGTGGATGGCACAGCTCGGCAACAGCAAGAGTGTCGCGGTTTCCATGCTGGGCAAGTTTAAGACCGCCTTCCAGATGATTGCCATTTTGTTCTTGTTGTATCAGGAGTCCGCTGTTCGGCATTCAGACGCTGTGGTGGGGGACGCTGCTGATTTATCTGGCAGCCGTACTGACTTTATGGTCCATGGTTTACTACCTGATGCTGGCGATGCCACAAATTTTAGATAAATCTCGAAATCAAAATTGATTTTTATCGCTCGGTCTGTATAATGCCGCGCTCTCGGGGTGTAGCGTAGCCTGGTAGCGCGCCTGGTTTGGGACCAGGATGTCGGGAGTTCGAATCTCTCCACCCCGACCAGGTTTTAGTAGTACGAGTTTGTTGGATGCCGAAAGAATTGTGCCCGTAGCTCAACCGGATAGAGCACCAGCCTTCTAAGCTGGGGGTTACAGGTTCGATTCCTGTCGGGCACGCCAATAGACCAGTCGGTTCAACGGTGGCTGTAGCTCAGCTGGTAGAGCCCTGGATTGTGATTCCAGTTGTCGTGGGTTCGAGCCCCATCAGCCACCCCATTCAACCATAAGAAAAAAAACCAATCGGCTTGTGCGGGGTGTCATGCGTCACGGGATTGTTTCTTTGTGGAGATGCGCGTTCGCGCTGTTATGTTCCTCTATATCTCTTATTCCCAATGATGCCTCGGCGCTGGATGACAGCGTCTCCGAACAAGCTTATCTGCAAGACCTTCCGGTTGTCCTAAGCGCTTCTCGCCTGTTACAACCCCTTTCCGAAGCGCCCAATGCGATGACGGTGATTGATCGCCAGATGATTACATCCTCTGGTTTTCGAACCATCGCTGAATTGTTTCGTTTGGTTCCCGGCATGTACGTGGGTTACTCGGGGGACAACACGCCTATCGTTTCGCTGAATGGGGTTTCCGATCGCTACTCCAGAAGGATGCAAGTGCTGATCGATGGGCGCAGCGTTTATTTACCCCCATTTGGTGGTGTCGACTGGCAAGACTTGCCATTGCTGATCGACGATATCGAACGCATCGAAGTGGTTCGTGGCCCAGCCGCAGCTTCGCATGGTGCGAATTCTTTCTACGGTGTGATCAATATCATCACGCGCGATGCGGCTAGCGTGAAAGGAAAGAGTCTGTCGGTAAACAAGGGGGAGATGGGGATATCGGATGTGTCTGCACGCTTGGGCAATGTCGGTGAAGCGCTGGATTATCGACTTTCGTTCGGTTATCGTACAGACGAGGGCAGTAATTCAAAGGTCGTCAATGACACTAGCTCAAATCATCTGGTCAACCTGCGTACGAACTATCATCCAGACGGCGAAAATAATATCGAGCTACAGTTGGGACTCAATAATGCGGCGTATGGGCAAGGTATCTCGGGGCGTCCAGAAGAAGCATTCAGAGATGTGCGAGTACAAAGTGATTTTCAGCAGTTGAGTTTGGGGCATTTGTGGCCGGAGCGGGATGAGACGAAGTTGACCTATTACCGGATGAATCGCGATTATGCTGATCCGTACAGGTGTGTTAATTTCACAATCTGCAAAGGTCAAACCGCAACTCCGGCGACTCAAGGTTTTGCGGTTGATGCTGCGACCAGCCAACGTCAAGAGTTAGAGCTTCAAAATACTACTCAGCTTGGTTCATCCAATCGAGCTGTGTGGGGCGGGGGCATCCGTTATGACTATGTGAATCAACCTTTGATATTTACAAGCTCTCGGGCATTGCATCAGTCGAGAATCTTTGCGCATGATGAATGGCGAGTGACAGACTCGACGTTAGTGAATATCGGCGCCATGTATGAAGATGATGGCGTGGGACACAAGAACACATCTCCACGGCTCTCAGTCAATTATCACTTCGTTCCGCAACATACCGTACGTTTTCTGATCTCGTCCGCCACGCGTAATCCGGTGATGGCGGAACTGTATATGAACACGGCTCGCGGAGCCTATTGGCGGGACGCGTATACCCCGCCAGCGATGGATGTCCGGCCGGAGCGGATACTGTCTAAAGAGATCGGCTACATAGGACAGTTCGGTGCATTCAGTGTGGATAGTCGCCTCTATCAGGACAAGGTGCGGGACATTGTCATGCTGGATGCCTACGTGAATGGCAATCCGATCAATCAGACGAACAGCTTCAAGAATATGTTCGAAGCGACTTTTAGAGGGTTGGATATATCGACGAGCTATCATTGGGATAGCGGAAAAGTCACGGTGAATTATTCACGTCAAAAGACATACTGTGCATTCGGTTCGTACCCGACCCAATATTCCAATCCAATGCCTATTTCCGCCACTTCTACGTTTGGTCAATATCTTGCCCAAGCCTATCAGGCGGATTTTTTGAACCTATGCGGAGAGTCGGTTCCCACGAATAGTGGTAACTTGTTGTTGAGCCAACTGCTCGCGGAGTCCATGCAATTTAGTGTTGGTTACTATTTTAGAAGCAAAGTAAGGATCACCGATGTGTCATCGGGTTATCCAGCCGAGTCTCCGATGCATAGGGTGGACTTGAGGATCGCCAAGACATTCGGACAAAAAGAAAAAGCAGGAGGAGGGGAGATCGCTGTGGTCGTTCAGAATGCATTCCAGGATAACTATACGGGATACAGTAATGTTCAGCAGCGAGTAAATCTCTTATTCAACCGGCGGACTTATCTTACTGCGACCCTTTATTTCTGATGAAACTACTGGCCATTTGATTAAGTCGCTGAAGCGGCTAGTCATTGGTTATCGCCGGGCAATTTCGTATCGTTCGGTAGTCAATCTTATCAGCCGGATATTATCCGTTGTGCTGATCTGTCTTTTTTTTACTCCTCTGACACAGGCAGAGCCTGTACATGTCACGATAGTTTTGAGCGAAGAGGGCGGGGCTTATGACGTCTTTACCGAGGCACTGCGCGGCAAGCTTGAATCTTCCCGCTTCGTATGGAGTATCAATCGTGCAGGAGATGCTTTAACAGAGTCCGACCTGTACGTCGCAGTGGGAATGAAGGCTGCTTCGGAGCTGGCCTCTCAAACTAGTCCGGTGTTAAATGTGTTTGTCCCAAAGGGCGGCTACGACAAGCTGCCGCGCGCTTCTTCCCGTTCCGCGATCTATCTCGATCAACCGATAGAGCGACAACTCGCTTTGCTGCGCGCAGTTCTGCCAAGGGTTAAGCATGTCGGCCTACTTTACGCGGCTCCCCCCTCTGGCTTGTCCACTTTGCGACGCATGGCCATAGAAAAAAATCTGGTGTTACATGAAAAGATGGTGGAGCAGGCGCAAGTCTTGGCCGATGCCTTGGATGAGGTGTTGGAGGTCAGCGAGACGCTGCTGGTCGTGCCGGACACCAACATCTACAACGCGGGCACTATACGCAACATCCTGTTGACGTCTTATCGTAAGCAAGTTCCATTGATCGGCATTTCGCAGGCATACGTCAAGGCAGGGGCATTGTGTGCCATTTACAGTACCCCGACACAAATCGCAGCGCAGGCGGCCGAGGCGATCAAGCAATTCAGTGCGTCCGGGAAATTACCGCCAAGCCAATATGCCAACGAGTTCGAGGTGTCGGTCAACACGCAGGTGGCCAGATCCCTCAATCTAACGATCAAAGACGCAGATGAACTGCGCAACGACATCCGGAGGAACCCATGATAAAACAGGGCATCGAAAGGCAGACGCTATCCATCGCCATGATCCCGATACTGGTCTTGGCACTGGTGCTGGAAGGGTATTTCACCTTTAGCCGATTTTCGGATATGGATCGAGCACTATTTGAGCGGGCGAAGTTGATCGTGCATCAACTCGCCTCTGCGGGTGAATATCCAGTGTTTTCCGGTAATCAGGGCTTGCTGCAACAGCAAGTCGATATTGCGTTCTCACAGACAGATGTCAATTCCGTTATCGTGTTGGATGCTAATGACAAATATTTGGCTGGTGCGGGCGGCACAGCCAATGTCTATGATCAAGGCGCTTTACCCCGCAGCGCCAAAGAGGTTGTTCCATTCCAAGAAAGTCATGATGCTCTCTGGCTTTATCAGCCCATCGTCGCGACGCAGATCGAGTTGGATGACTTGGGTGATAGGGGGCAGCGGGATGAGGCGAGTAAGCCATTGGGCAGTGTCATCATCGAGATCGGTAAGAACCGGTTGAACAGCCAGAAGATGGAGATGTTGGCGCTCAACTTGTTACTGACCCTGTTGATTCTAGTGACCACGCTGTTGATCGCTATGCGCGTATCACGCCGTATCACGATGCCAGTTATGGGGATGAGTAATGCGATCCGGCGCATCGGCGAAGGACATTTGGATACCCGTATTGGTGGTGCCAAAGTGCAGGAGTTAGACGATCTGGCGCGTGGGATCAATGATATGGCGCAGCAGCTACAACAGGATCGCAATACCATGCAACTTCGCATCGAAGAAGCGACATTAGAGCTACGCAATAAGAAAGAAGAAGCTGAAAAAGCCAACTTCGATAAGACACGCTTTCTTGCTGCCGCCAGCCATGATCTGCGCCAACCAATGCATGCGCTGGGTCTTTTCGTCGGAGAGTTATACAACAAGCTGGACACACCAGAACAACGCCAGATCGTAGGCAAGGTGGAGGAGTCGGTCGAAGCGATGTCCAGCCTGCTTGATTCATTGCTGGATATTTCTAAGTTGGATGCGGGGGTCGTGATTCCGCAGATACATGAGATCGATATCGATGCGATGCTGAAGCGGCTGGTGCAAGATTTCGAGTCCGTCGCACAGCGCAAATCGACCACGCTAAGCGTGCATTATGCCGGGGTGTCGGTGCTGAGTGACGCGGTGTTGTTGGAACGCATCCTGATCAACTTGTTGGGTAATGCCGTGCGCTACACACCGCCGAACGGCACAGTACTGTTGGCTTGTCGCAAACGCGGGGAACATTTGCGTATCGAGGTACGTGACAATGGCATCGGCATTCCTCAGCAAGAGCAAAAGAACATCTTTCGCGAATTCGTACAGCTGGCAAACAATGCACGTGATCGGAGTAAGGGGCTTGGCCTCGGCTTAGCAATTGTGGATAGGCTGGCCAAATTGCTACATCACCCGATCAGTGTGCGCTCCGAGCCGGGGAGAGGGTCATCATTCGCTATCCAAGTGCCACGGGTGTTCGGCCTCGAAGAGTTATTGGCTGAACCGATAGCGCCAGTCGCGGAGTTGCCTAGGCACGACAAATTGGAGGGGCTACACACATTGGTTGTGGATGATGATCTACTGGTGCGCACCAGTACGGGGGGCATCCTTTCCTCTTGGGGGTGCCAGGTCTCACTTGCAGAAAGTCGGCAAGAAGTCAGGGAGAAATATGCGCAGTCACACTTTGATCTGGTGATCTGCGATTATCGTTTGCCGGATGGCAGTGGCTTGGAACTGTTTGATCGAATCAATGAGCTGTGCGATGCGCCTCCCCCTTTTATCTTGGTCAGCGGTGATACTGCGCCAGAAGTCTTGCAGGCCGCCAATGAGCGCGGACTTCACTTGTTGCACAAGCCGGTGCGCCCAGCTAAATTGCGTTCGCTCATATTGTTTCTGCTGAAAAAACACGAAGAGAGCATCCAATAAAAAATGCCCGGCCATTACCGGGCATTTTCAGCGGAAAAAAACGCTGCTTATTTCTTCTCCATCGGACAGGTGTTCATGCCAAGCATGGCATAAGCCGGGCAAAACTTGAAGATTCCCGTCAGCAAGGGCACGATACCGATCCAGCCCCATACGCCAATGATGCCAGCCAGTGTTGCTCCGATCAGTGCCAAACCGACCACGATACGCAAGATGCGATCAATACCGCCAACGTTGAGTTTCATTTTTGCTCCTAAGTGAGGTTAGAGGAGTCGTCAGGGTAGGCGCAAATCACCGGGATGTCTGTGATAAAAATCACACACTAGGGAAGTCAGAGTTTAGCGAAGTGCTGAAGCGCATTTGGATCGCTGATCTCAATCTGTTCTCGCGCCAACTTCACCCACCCTTGTTCGGCGAACCCTTTCAGTAAACGACTGACGATCTCGCGTGCACAGCCAAGTTCGTCTGCTAGGGCTTGGTGTGTGATATGCAGAGGGCTGGATTTTGCAACAAGCAATGCCGCAAGGCGCTGATCCAGTTTTTGGAAGGCGACAGCTGAAACCAACTGCATCAAATCGGTCAGGCGATCAGAAAATAGGTGGAACACATATTCACGGAAGACATCGTATTTGCCGAGCAGCAAATGGAAAGCGGGGGCGGGCAGCAGCACCATCTCCAGCGCCTGTTCTGTGATACCGCGCGCCTGATAACGCGAGTTCCCCAGCAGACAACTGCTGGTGAGAATGCAACTCTCGCCGGGAATGACGCGATACAGTTGCAATTCGCGCCCACTGGGAGAGGCTTTGATAACTCGCAGACTACCTGAAAGAATGAGCGGAAAGCCTTGGCAGGGTTGGTTTTCATCGAACACCACAGCGCCAGCAGGCAGCGACATCTGCATCGCTTGGGAACAAAGCGCATCCAGTTCCACCGCTGGCAGCGCACCCAGCATCGGGTAATGCAGCAGCAGGCGGGAGCGGGTGGCGCTGTCGAGCATGATGTTTAATAGGGCGCAGAAAAACGTCGCGAGCGAAGGCAGGGCAAGGCGCGAGAGGGCGAGGAAGCGGAATTTACATACGAGTAAATGAGCATTTCGAGTCCTTGAGCAACGCAGTCATGTCGAGCGCAGCAGTTTTAATCGCCCTGTTTTATTCTGGGCGCATGTGCGGGAACAGGATCACGTCGCGGATGCTGGCGCTGTCGGTGAGCAACATCACCAGACGGTCGATGCCGATGCCCTGTCCGGCGGTGGGAGGCAGTCCGTATTCCAGCGCGCGTACATAGTCGCTATCCTTGAACATCGCCTCTTCGTCGCCCGCATCCTTGGCTGCGACCTGCGCATCGAAGCGTGCTTCCTGATCTTCCGCATCGTTCAATTCAGAGAAACCGTTGGCGATCTCGCGCCCGACAATGAACAGTTCGAAACGTTCGGTGATCTCCGGGCGCGCATCGCTGCTACGTGCCAGCGGCGACACCTCCACCGGATAGTCGATGATGAAGGTCGGCTCGAACAGATGCGACTCTGCCAGTTCCTCGAATAAGGACAATTGCAAACCGCCCACGGCATCCTTCGGGTTGTATTTGGCTTTGAGGTCCTTCAATTGATTGACCAGAAAGGTGCGGTCGCTCAACTGCGCATCGGTAAATTGCGGATGGAATTTCTGCACGGCCTGCACCATGGTCAAGCGATGGAACGGTTTGCCCAAGTCGAGCTCTTTACCCTGATAGGTGATGACTGTCGTACCCAGTACCTTGCGTGCCACTTCGGCGAACAGTTTCTCGCTGAAATCCATCAGATATTTGTAATCACGATAAGCCTCGTAGAATTCAATCATGGTGAATTCCGGATTGTGGCGCGTCGAGACTCCTTCGTTGCGGAAGTTGCGGTTCACCTCGAATACCTTCTCAAAGCCACCCACGACCAGCCGCTTCAAATACAGCTCAGGCGCGATGCGCAGATACATCTTCATATCCAGCGCATTGTGATGTGTCTCAAACGGCTTGGCCGAGGCGCCGCCGGGGATGGGGTGCATCATCGGCGTTTCTACTTCCAGATAACCGTGACGCACGAAAAAATCGCGAATCGCCTGAATGATCTTAGTGCGTGCGAGGAACACCTTGCGCGATTCGTCGTTGGTGATGAGGTCGAGATAACGCTGGCGGTATTTCTGTTCCTGATCGGTCAAGCCGTGGAACTTCTCCGGCAACGGGCGCAGTGCCTTGGTCAGCAGGCGTACTTGGGTAACGCGCACCGATAGTTCGCCGGTCTTGGTCTTGAACAGCACACCCGTAGCGCCGAGGATGTCGCCCATGTCGTAATGTTTGAACTCGGCATGCGCTTCTTCACCGGTGATGTCATTGCTGACGAACAACTGGATGCGTCCGCTCATGTCCTGCACCGTGGCGAAGCTGGCTTTGCCCATTACGCGCTTCAGCATCATGCGTCCGGCTACGGCGACTTGAACCTGTAGCGCTTCCAGTTCGTCATGCGTTTTCGTGCCATATTCGGTATGCAGATCCTGCGCCATGTTCTTGCGCTGAAAATCGTTGGGGAAGGCGACACCTTTCTCGCGGATCGCCTTCAGCTTGGCACGGCGCTCCGCGATGATCTGGTTTTCGTCTTGTGGGGGCAGAGTCTGTTCAGTAGTCATGATTGGGTCTCTAAAGTTAAACACCTTGTTTCAAGCTGGCCTCGATGAAGGGATCGAGATCGCCGTCGAGCACTTTTTGCGTATTGGAGATTTCGACGTTGGTGCGCAGATCCTTGATGCGCGACTGGTCGAGCACGTAGGAACGGATCTGGTGACCCCAGCCGACGTCGGTCTTGGTGGCTTCCAGCTTGTCGGATTCGGTCTGGCGCTTGCGTAACTCCAGTTCGTACATCCGCGACTTCAGCATGGACATCGCTTCGGCCTTGTTGCGGTGTTGCGAACGGTCGCTCTGGCATTGCACCACGATGCCGGTCGGGGCGTGGGTGATGCGGATGGCCGAGTCGGTCTTGTTGATGTGTTGGCCGCCTGCACCGGATGCGCGGAAGGTGTCGATGCGCAGGTCGGCCGGGTTGATGTCCACTTCGATGGAATCATCCACTTCGGGGGAGACGAACAGGCTGGCGAAGGAGGTATGGCGACCGCCCGAGGAATCGAAAGGCGACTTGCGCACCAGGCGGTGCACGCCGGTCTCGGTGCGCAGGTGGCCGTAGGCGTATTCACCCTCGACCTTGAGCGAAGCACTGCGGATGCCGGCGACATCACCGTCGGTCTGTTCCAACACCTCGGCCTTGAAGCCCTTGCGTTCGCAGTATCTGAGGTATTGGCGCAACAGCATCGAGGCCCAGTCGCAGGCTTCGGTGCCGCCGGCGCCTGCCTGGATGTCGATGAAGCAATTGTTTGGGTCTGCCGGGTTGGAGAACATGCGGCGGAATTCGAGCGCGGCGACGCGCTTCTCGATGTCCTGCACGTCGGCGGCGATGCTCAACAGGCTGTCGTCGTCATTTTCGGCCTGCGCCATCTCGAACAATTCGGCGGCGTCGCCGAGATTCTGGCCGATCTGCGTCAGGCCCAGCACCACGTCTTCCAGCGACTTGCGTTCACGCCCCAAGTCCTGCGCGCGCTTGGCGTCGTTCCAGATGGCGGGGTCTTCTGCGAGTACGGCGACTTCAGCTAAACGTTCCTGTTTGCCGTCGTAGTCAAAGATACCTCCGTAATTCGGTGTTGCGGGTACGCAGGTCTTGAATCTTATTGGTCAGTGCGTTGAGTTGTTCAGCTTCCATTTTTAATTATGCTCAGCTACGACTTTGAGAGGCGGCGATTATACACGTCCTATGCGGGACAAAGGGGCGGGTGCTACAGGAGCAGCAGGCCGATCAAAACACCACCCGCAATGGCAAGAAAGCCGACAGCGATATGCTTGGCTAGCGCCGCGCCGCCGATGAAAGTTGTTATGCCGAACTTGAATACCATGTTGGAGATAAAGGCGAGTGTGATGGAGATGGTGGTTTGTTCGCTCGTGAGTTTTTGCAGATTGAACAAGCGCAGGCTGGACAACGCAATGGCATCCATGTCGGTTAATCCCGAGACGATGGCGACGATATAGAGTCCGCTGCTCCCCGCGATATCTGAGAGCCATGCAGCGCATAGCAATACGACTACGAACAATAGGCCGAAGGCTAATGCAGAGTGTATCTCCGTCGGATTAGAGGTCTCTGGCATGGGTAACTCGCTCGAACTCTTCAAACGCTTCCAGTTGAATAGGGTTGCTACCATGCCAAATAACAGACCCAACCCCATCACCGGAGCGAGTTGCCTGAGCAGGTTGGGAGAGACGAAGCCAGTGACGACGACGATGCGTATCAGCACGACCTGACTAGCGATCAAAATGACCACCGCAGACAGGCGCAACATCCCTTCGCTGAGCTTGCTGTGTTTGGCATAGACCAGCGTCGTCGCAGTGCTGGAAACGAGTCCACCCAAAAAGCCCAACAAGGGGGCACCGTAGCGTTGTCCTGTCAGGCGCAAAGCCACGTAGCCCGCAAGGCTCAAGCCGGAGATCAAGACCACCATCATCCAGGCCTGATAAGGGTTGAATGCACCATAAGGCCCAAAGTTCTTATCTGGCAGGATAGGCAAGATGACAAAGCTGAGTACCGAGAACTGCAAGATGGAAACGAGGTCGCGGCGTGTGAGTCTCTGACTCATATCTTGCAACTCGGGTTTGAAGTAGAGCAGGGTGGTGGTGGTAATGGCCAGCATCACGGCGAGTTTGGAGGAGTCATACCAAACTAACACGCCGAGCGCATAACAGATCAACAGCGCCGCTACAGTCGTCGTCCCGGGATCGTTATTGTGAGTCGGTGTGTTGAAATAGACAGTGATGATCATCCCCGCGACCGCCAGCAAACCGGCGATCATCAACCAAGGCGATCCACTCTTGGCAGACAACAGGGCGATGAGAGTGCCGAATACGGCAACGAGTGCAAAAGTGCGCAGTCCGGCTTTGGCGGAGGGATTTCGTTCACGTTCCAGCCCGATGAGCAGGCCGATGGCAAGACTGGTCAAAAACTGAGGAAGTGCCTCGATGCCGGTGCCTTGTAGGAAGCTCATGTCCATTGCTTCATCTCCTTACCAATGACGCACGATGAGTTGCAAGCTTTCGCTGCCATTGAATTCATTGACACTCAGACTGTACACCGCATGGACATGTTCAGGGGCGGGTTCCACAGAAAAGAAACGGATGGCGTCGAAACTGCCGGCAGGGGACGAGAGCTTCAGCTTGAGATGTTTTTCCTTTAACACTCGCTGTGACTCTACTTTGAAATCACCTTGGAACAAGGGCTCTGGGAAGCCTTGCCCCCATACCTGAGTTTGCAGTTCGCGGGCAATGGCAAGGGAGAACTCATTCGTAGCGAGGTCGCCATCCGTAGAAATGGTCTTAATAAGCGCATCAGCATCTAGCGATTCATTGACAATGGATTCAAAGGCTTGGCGAAATTCGCTGAGATATTCCTCGCGAATGCTGAGACCCGCCGCCATCGCATGTCCGCCGAATTTTTGAATAAGATGCGGCTGACGTTTGGACACCAGATCCAGTGCATCGCGCAGATGTAGCCCAGCGATGCTTCGACCTGAACCTTTCAGCTCGCCCGTTGATGAGCGTGCAAAAGCGATCACTGGGCGATGGAATTTATCTTTCAAGCGCGAGGCGAGGATGCCGATCACGCCCTGATGCCAATCTTCATTGAACAGCACAAGTGAATAGCTGTCTGCGGGATCGAATGTGTTAAGTACAGCTAGTGCGCTATCTTGCATGTCGGCCTCGATGCTGCGCCGTTCGTGGTTGAGTGTATCCAGCTTGGCGGCGATGTCATTGGCCTCGGTGACATCGTCGGTCAATAGACCGCGAATGCCCAAACTCATATCTTCCAGCCGTCCGGCGGCATTCAAGCGCGGACCTACGATGAAGCCGAGCTCATAAGACGAAGCCTGTGCTGCTGGGCGGCGCGCCACGCGCAGCAAGGCTTGGATGCCTGCGCAACTGCGTCCGGCGCGGATACGCTGCAAGCCTTGTTGTACGAGGATACGGTTGTTGTCGTCCAGTTTCACCACGTCCGCCACCGTACCGAGTGCGACGAGGTCGAGAAGGTTGCCGAGATTCGGTTCGGGGCTAATGGCGAACGCGCCGCGTTCACGCATCTCCGCGCGCAAAGCCATCAATACATAGAACATCACACCCACCCCAGCCAGATTCTTGCTGGGAAAAGTGCATCCGGGCTGGTTCGGATTCACGATGCATAGCGCATCCGGCAGCGTATCGCCGGGCAAATGATGGTCGGTCACCAATACCTGCATACCTAGTCGGTGTGCTTCGGCCACGCCCTCCACGCTGGCGATACCGTTATCGACGGTGAGTAAAATATCTGGTTTGCTTTCAGCGGCAAGGTGCACGATCTCGGGTGTCAGCCCATAGCCATATTCAAAGCGGTTGGGCACGATGAAGTCTACCCGTGCACCGAGCGCACTCAATCCGCGCATGGCAACGGCACACGCTGTTGCACCATCGGCATCGTAGTCGGCTACGATCAGGATTTTTTTGCTGGTCCGTGATGGCATCGGCCAGCAGGCACGCCATTTGTTCCTGCATTCTTCAATGAGAGAAAGGCAGCAAGCGTTTGATGTCGGTATCCAATTGCTCAGCATCTTCTATGCCGCGTGCCGCGTAGATACGCGCCAACAAAGGCCGGATGCCAGAGTCGGCAAGCTGTGTGGCGATGTTGGGCGGGAAAGGGGCGTCGGATGATTTTGCTCATATTCGTTCGCAGTGTAGCAGAGGGGGAATCGTCTTTTGACGCCACTTCAGTTAGAATGCCGCCCACTCAAAAAACGACGCAGGCATTATTGTGGCATTGATAGTTCAGAAATATGGTGGCACTTCGATGGGCAGCCCCGAGCGCATCAAGAATGTTGCGCAGCGCATAGCAAAATACAAAGCACAGGGGCATCAAGTTGTGGTGGTGGTTTCCGCCATGAGCGGGGAGACCAACCGCCTGATCGCGCTGGCTAAAGAAATCCAGAAACATCCCGACCCACGCGAACTCGATGTGATCATCTCCACTGGTGAACAAG
Organism: uncultured beta proteobacterium; assembly: GCA_963822425.1. Lineage (GTDB taxonomy): Bacteria > Pseudomonadota > Gammaproteobacteria > Burkholderiales > Gallionellaceae > Sideroxyarcus. Next base: position 87,781 of record CAWGHS010000002.1, on the reverse strand, counting down.
TGACTATCGGTCTGCTGGCGATGGCGCTCAAAGACGCCGGGCTGGAAGCCAAGAGTTATACCGGCGCTCAGGTCAAGATACTCACGGACAGCGCCTTCACTAAAGCGCGCATCGTCAGCATCGACGAGCAAAATATCCGCGCCGACTTAGCAAACGGCAATGTGGTGGTGGTGGCTGGTTTCCAAGGTATGGACGAAGAGGGCAACATCACCACATTGGGACGCGGCGGGTCAGACACTACTGGCGTCGCTATCGCCGCAGCCTTGCGTGCAGACGAATGCCAGATATATACCGATGTGGATGGTGTCTACACCACCGACCCGCGCATGGTGCCGGAAGCACGCCGCTTGAAGAGCATCACCTTTGAAGAGATGCTGGAAATGGCCAGCCTAGGCTCTAAGGTGTTGCAGATTCGCTCGGTAGAGTTTGCCGGAAAATACAAAGTCAAACTGCGCGTGCTTTCTAGTTTTACAGAAGAAGGCGAAGGCACGCTGATCACTTTCGAGGAAGACAATAAAATGGAACAGGCCATCATTTCAGGTATCGCGTTCAACCGTGACGAAGCCAAGATCACCGTGCGCGGGGTTCCCGATAAACCCGGTATCGCTTATCAAATTCTAGGGCCGGTGAGCGAAGCTAACATCGACGTGGACATGATCATCCAGAACGTTGGCGTGGATGGTTCTACCGACTTTTCCTTCACCGTGCATCGTAACGAGTTCGCCAAAGCGATGGATATCCTGAAGAGCAAGGTGCAGCCGCATATTGGCGCACGCGATGTCATCGGCGACAACAAGACAGCCAAAGTCTCTGTGGTCGGTGTCGGCATGCGTTCGCATGTGGGCATCGCTAGCAAAATGTTCCGCACGCTAGCGGAAGAGGGTATCAATATCCAGATGATCTCCACCTCGGAGATCAAAATATCCGTGGTTATCGACGAGAAATATCTAGAGCTGGCTGTGCGCGTGCTACATAAAGCCTTCGACTTGGATCAGGAAAGCGCATAAATCGTTTGACCGCCTAGTCCCTAATCAGTATCATTCGCGGCCTTCGGAGAGGTGGCCGAGTGGTCGAAGGCACGCCCCTGCTAAGGGCGCATACGAGCTTAAACTTGTATCGAGGGTTCGAATCCCTCCTTCTCCGCCATAAAAATTAAAGTTTCACGCGCCCGTAGCTCAGCTGGATAGAGTACTTGGCTACGAACCAAGGGGTCAGGAGTTCGAATCTCTTCGGGCGCACCAATACATAAGGCCTCCAGCGATGGAGGCCTTTTTCATGTGGCACTCTGCGCGACTTTTCCCATTTATCCATTCACCACGCGTAGCAGCGTGCGTGTCCATTGGCAATCTAGAGCCTTGTTGCTGATCGCGATCAATCTGCCGATATAGGCGCTTCCCAAAGGTTTCATTCGTCTGCTAGCGCACAGTGGAAGTCCTGAGTGTGCGTGATGATGGTCTCGCGAATCCTTTGTCTGCACATCGAAAGCGGCATCGTCATTCGCTTAGCGCGCAGATCAAGGAAAAAGTGAGATATAGGGAAAAAATGAGATATGTCGCATATAGATTGATGACTGCTTTAACAGTCGCCTTGTGTTTGTCCGCTTGTAATACTCTTGATCAGCAGCATGGCTCCGCTGGAACAAGCAACGGTATCCGGCAATCTGAGCAACCTGCCGTGAACACCATTTCCTCAAGCGAAAAAGAGAAACTTACACGTACCGCACCACCGGATGAGAATCGATTAAGTGTCAATTTGCATGTCTTTGGACTCTCCTATCACCCCGATCGTGCAGGAGTCCGCATCAGTCACTTAGACAATGAGCTCAATTTTGGGCTAGGGCTTGGCTACAAGCTATATGAAGACGATCTTGGTGTAGTGTCTTCGGAGGGGGGGATATTCAAGGACTCCGCTCGCAACTGGGCAAAGTTTGTGGGAGCAAGCTACCGATTCAAGATCACTGATCGCTGGAAATTTGGAGCCGACCTTCTGGCTATTCAAAGCCCGACCTACAACTATGGCGATGCCTTTGTCGCCCCGATTCCGCGTCTCAGTTATGATTTTAGCCGTGTGAAGGTAAACCTTATCTACATTCCGCGATATAAAGAATTCAATCGCTACGCCGTATATGGTCTGTACTTAACCATACCGATTTGGAAATGATTGCATTTCCTCTGTGACCTGATTTATTTTTTGGGGCGTACTATATTAAAGGCTTGCAGTGATGTAAGCCTTTTTCACTTTCTTCTAGAGCCTCTCGCAATAAACTTGATTCAAGTTAGAATGGGCTTGCTGTACTAACTTTGTTTCAACTTATTAAAGGGGGCTCAAAATGAAGAAGACTTTACTTGCTGCTATGCTGTTGCTGGGATTCTCTACTCAGATTTTTGCTGCGGACTCTATTAAAATCGCCGTCACCGGCCCCTTTAGCGGTGGCTCAGCACCGATGGGCACTTCCATGCGTGATGGCGCGAAACTCGCCATCGGCGAGATCAATGCGGCAGGTGGCATCGCCGTTGGTGGCAAGAAACTCAAGATCGAGATCATCGAGCGTGACGACGAGGCGAAGAATGACCGTGGGGCGTTGATCGCGCAGGAACTTGCCTCGATGGATGATCTCTCCGGCGTGATCGGATCGGTGAACACAGGTGTGGTCATCGCTGGCGACAAACACTTGCAGGAAAAAGGCATCACTAAGATCATTTGCCCGGCTGCGGGTTCCGCTTCGATGACGCAATGGGCAGACAAGGCGGATAAGCCGGGGCCGAAAGACCTGTCTATTTTCCGCTTTGCCGCGCATGACGGCATCCAGTCCGCGATGGTGGTCGAGGAAGCCATCAACCGTAAACTCATCAAGGTTGCACTGTTGCACGACGCGACCAACTACGGCGTATCCGGTCGCGACGACCTGCTGGCGCAAATCAAGGCTCAGGGCAACAAGCTGGAAGTGGTGGCCACCGAGAAGTTCAACATCGGTGATAAGGATATGACCGCACAGTTGCTGAAAGCCAAGACAGCCGGTGCACAGGCGATCCTGATCTGGGGTATCGGACCTGAGTTGGCCGCAGTGGCTAACGATATGGACAAGATCGGTTTGAAGATTCCGCTGATCGGAGGCTGGACTTTGTCGATGTCTAACTACATCGACAACGCCGGCAAGAACGGCAATGGCACCTTGATGCCGCAGACTTTCATTGAAGAAGCGGTCTCGCCCAAGGCCAAGAGTTTCATCGATGGTTACCACAAGGCTTATAAGCTAGATCGCATCCCGTCTCCGGTCTCTGCGGCTCAAGGATACGATGCTGTATACATCTTTGCTGCCGCTGTTAAGCAAGCCCAAAGTACAGATACCCACAAGATCAAGGAAGCACTGGAAGACCTGAAAGAACCAGTCAAAGGTGTGATCGCTACTTGGAGTCATCCATTCTCGAAATGGAATCCAGCCGATGTACAAACCCACGAAGCCTTCCGTCGTGAGAATGTCGTCATGGGTAAGGTGATGGACGGTCGTGTGGTCTTCGGTAACGATGCAGACAAGAAACGTCTTGCCAAGCAAGCGAAGTAATCCATGGATGTAGTTCTCCAAATGGGGGTAAGCGGGGCTCTGATGGGCCTCGTTTACGCCCTTATTGCATATGGTTTTCAACTGACTTTTGCCACCAGCAAAAGTATCAATTTCGGCCAAGGCGAGCTGGTCATGCTTTCGGCATTCATCAGCCTGACCCTGACTAATGTCGGCCTGCCTTATTGGTTGATGGTGCCTGCGGGATTATTGTGCGGAGTATTACTTGGCTTGATCGTCGAGCGTGTCGCGGTACGTCTGGCGTTGGAGCAAAAGAGTGAAGGCTGGATATTGATGACCATCATCGTCGGTCTGTTCGGTTTTTCAGCGGCAGAAAATATATGGGGCAGGGACGATCATCCGTTCCCCACCCCCATCTCTTCCGAGCCTTTGCATTTCTTTGGTATCAGCGTCACACCCGTCGAACTGTCAGTCGCCATCGGCGTGTTGTCGGTGATGGGACTGATCGAGTTGTTCAAACGTAAGACCTTGTGGGGTAAAGCATTCGAGGCGGTGTCTGCGGACCGCGATGCGGCGGAGCTGATGGGCATTTCGGCGAAAAGAACCATCATGTTGTCTTATGGACTATCCGGCATGGTTGCGGCCATGGCCGGCATTCTGGTTTCACCGATCACCACGGTGGGGCCTACGATGGCCTCCGCCCTGATTCTCAAAGCCTTTGCCGTGGCCGTGGTCGCGGGTCTCGAGTCGGGATTCGGCGTCGTGTTAGTCGGCTTGTTCTTGGGGGCATTGGAAAGTCTGGCTAGCTTCTACATCGGCAGTGGCTGGCGCGAGGCACCGGGTTTGATGCTACTCATTTTGGCGCTGGCAATGAAACCGAATGGGGTGTTCGGCAAAGCTACGATAAGGAAAGTGTAAGTTGAAAAGGATCTTGCTCGTCAATGGCGCTGAACTCATCGCCTTTATCCTACTGGCCTGCATTCCGCTGGCCATCAGCAATTCCTACGTGTTGGGGCTGCTCACCCTGCTGGCGATCTACGGCATCCTGCTCATCGGGTTGGATGTCAGCGTGGGCTATCTGGGGCAGGTCAATCTCGCACATGCTGCTTTCCTCGGGCTCGGTGCCTATGCGGGAGGTCTGTGTGTAATGCACTTCGGCTTTGGCATGTTGCCCGCCTTGTTGGTCAGTTTGTCGGTGGGCTTTGTGTTCGGCAGTTTATTGGCTTTTCCGGCCTTGCGTCTGGAAGGCCCGCAGTTCGCTTTGGCCACACTCAGTTTTTCTGCCCTCACTGTGACCACGCTGAATGAATTGGAAAGCATCACTCAGGGGGCGCAAGGTCTGGTAGTGGACAGGCCTATGCTGTTCGGCATGCATCTCGGGCCGCAAGGTTTCTTCTGGTTGTGCCTAGTGATGCTGGCGCTGACTTGGATCGCCATGAAGAATCTATTGTCCTCGCATTGGGGCAGGGCATTTGAGGCGTTGCGCGATAGCCCTATCGCCACCGACGCCATGGGTGTCGGCGTGTTTCACCACAAGGTCGCCGCGTTTGCTTTGGGTTCTGCGCTGGGTGGATTAGCGGGTGGTCTGTACGCATTTAATTTCCAGTTCCTGCAACCCAATAGTTTTGTGTATGAATTGATGGTGATCTTGCTGTTGGGCGTGGTGTTGGGTGGACGCAAGAGTCTGTGGGGTGCTTTTGTGGGCGCCTGTTTGATCGTCTTGCTGCCCAACCTGTTGTCTAGTCGCACACTGTTCCAGGTATTTTCTTTTATTGGTTTGTTCTTCGCATTGCTCGCAGGGGTACTCAGTTTTCGCAAACACCACAGGGTCACGTTCCAATCCGTCGCGCCGCTGGCGAGCATGGCTTTACTGGTGGCGGGTAGTCTGCTGGTGCAGAACACCGAGGATTGGCGCAAGGCGATCTTTGCCCTGATGTTGTTCTCGGTGGTGGTGGGGCTGCCCGAAGGGCTGATGGGCTACGCTGAAAAAATGCTGACGCGCTTGCTCAAAATACCAGCGCAACCTTTGCCACAAGCGTCTGTGTTGGAATCCGTGCTGCCCCCCAAAGCAGACTCTGGTCTATTGCTCGATCTTGTCGAGGTCAAGCGTCATTTCGGTGGTATCAAGGCGGTGGATGGGATATCGATGCAAGTGCAGGCTGGACATGTGCACGGGCTCATCGGCCCCAACGGTTCGGGTAAGAGTACGCTGGTCAATGTCATCTCCGGTCTGTATAGCCCGAGTGCAGGACAGCTGCGTCTGCTGGGTGTCGATTTACCCAAGGGCAGTTTGCACTGGGTTGCTCAAGCCGGAATCGCGCGTACCTTCCAGAATTTGCAGATATTCTCTGAGTTGAGTGCAGTTGAAAACGTGATGGTTGCCTGTGCTGGAGCGTACAAAAAATCGCTACCGCTGGTGTTGCTGGGATTTGCACGCGCAGAAGAACGTAAGGCACAAGCCGATGCGCTCGCATTGCTGGAATTCGTCGGTTTGGCGAGTGACGCAAGAACCAAGGCCAAAGATATGCCTTATGGTGCGCAGCGTTTTCTGGAGATCGCACGCGCGCTGGCACGCAAGCCCAAGCTGTTGATACTCGATGAACCAGCTGCCGGTTTGGCGCATCCCGATGTGTTGAAACTCATCGAGATCGTGCGCAAGATCAGACAACTGGGCATCACCACGATTCTCATCGAGCATCACATGAGTGTGGTGAATGAAGTGTGTGATTTCGTCACCGTTCTCGACGAAGGAAAAATCATCGCGCAAGGCCTGCCCGATGAGATCAAACGTGATCCGCGTGTGATCCAAGCTTACCTTGGCGACAGCAAAGAATCGGCTTACACCTCACGCAAGCTCGGCGAGACGGCGCTGCTTCGGGTCGAAAATGTGCATGCCGGATATGGAGCGAGCGAGGTGTTGTGTGGTGCCAGCTTTGAAGTACGCGCGGGGTCGGTGGTTGCGCTGATCGGTGCCAACGGTGCCGGGAAAACGACCGCTATGCGCGTGTTGTCCGGTATTTTGAAACCGACTCGGGGCAAGGTGGTGCTGGATGGCAGGGAAGTGCAGCATCTGGATGCGTCGCGCATCGCGCGTTTGGGTTTGGCACATTCACCAGAAGGACGTAAGGTCTTCGCGCCACTCTCGGTGGAGGATAACCTACTGCTGGGGGCTTATACGCGATTGCCTAAAGTGTTCGGTTTTTCGGCTCAGGCGAATCCGGACCTCGAAAAGATCTACGCGCTGTTCCCGCGCCTGAAAGAAAGAAGAGAGCAAGCCGCTGGTACGTTATCCGGCGGCGAGCAGCAGATGCTGGCGATCGGTCGCGCCTTGATGGCGAATCCCAAAATCATTCTGCTGGACGAACCTTCCATGGGGCTGGCGCCGGTTATCGTGCAAGAGGTCTTTGCTACCATCAGCAAACTCAAAGAAGCCGGTGTCACCATGCTGCTGGTGGAACAGTTCGCCAAGAGTGCCTTGGAGGTGGCGGATTACGCCTATGTGTTGGAGAACGGACGCATTGCGGTTGAAGGTACACCTGAAGAATTGTCCCGTAACGCAAGAGTGTTGGCAGCCTATCTGGGTTGACTGCATTCTTGATTGATGCCCAGAATCAACAGGGGAGGTCGAGATGCTTGAAGAGATGATCAAAAAATTCAGGGATGCGGAGGGGCGTTCCGAATTTGTCATCATCGTTGTCTGTGATATACGCAACTTCTCTGGATTCAGCGTGGGACGCCAGGCACCGGAAATCGCCATGTTCATCCGGAAGTTCTACGAAAAATTACTCAGTGTCTATTTTACGGATGCCGTCTTTGCCAAGCCTACAGGGGATGGGTTGCTGATGGCTTTTCGTTACAAATACGATCAAGCGGACTTGTTGGCTGAAGCCGAGTCTGTTTTGAAGCAATGCCGGAGAGCCATCAAAGATTACCCCACCATGTTCACAGATGATTTGATGATCAATTACGCCTTGCCAGAAAGGATAGGCTTCGGCGTTGCCCGTGGGACTGCTTTTTGTCTCTATGCGGGAGATGAGGTCATCGACTACTCTGGGCAGGTGTTGAACCTCGCCTCCCGATTGAATGATTTGGCCAAGCCTGGAGGTATCGTGATTGATGGCGCATTTTTGCTGGAGGTCATTCCCAAAGACCTGCAAAAATATTTTCGCCCGGAAGAGGTCTATATCCGCGGTATCGCTGAAGATATCCCACATGAAGTCTTTTGCTCGGAAGAGGTCGTCATCAATGAGTCGGCAAAGACGCCGCTCAACTCTCATACTTGGGAAAAATCAGAGCGCATCATCCCTTACGGACAGATTAAAAAGGTCGCTGGGGTGTATTCCATCCAACTGCCCGCAGAACCGCTGGCCAAGAGCAAGTGCAAGATCAAACTATCTTGGATGAGCCTGATCAACCCGGGACACATCACCAGTATGGAGGTGTTGGATTTTTCACTGGTCAAAGATGCGGAAGGTATCAGAGTGACATTCGATCTTCCGAATGAGCGAGAACGACTGGTGGAAGAAAAGCTAAAGTCGGACAGCGAAGTGACCATCTCCGTGCACTACGTACCTAAAGCACTTGCCGCTAAGGTCCTGCCTAAGTGAGCTGACTTTTGTAAAGACGATGCTACTTCAACATCGCCTTTAATCGCGCGAGTTTGTCCATCCCTTCTGATTTGCTTACCGCCGGTGTATCGCCGACTCTCGCCACGCCAGCATATTCGATGTCGCCCTGTGGTAGCTCCGCGATGAAGCGGCTGGGGTCGCAGTTGCTGTGCTCTTTGCCGCGTTTGCGTCTGGTGCAATAGCTGATCTGGAGCGAGCGTTGCGCGCGGGTGATGCCGACGTACATCAGGCGGCGTTCTTCTTCGATCTGTTCTGGTGCTTCGCTACGTTCGTGCGGCAGGATGCCTTCTTCCACCCCGATCAAGAACACATGACCGAACTCCAAGCCCTTGGCGGCATGCAGGGTGGAGAGTGACACGGCATCCGTCTCCTGATCGCGCGATTCGAGCAGATTGAGCAGGGCGATCAACTGCGTCATGGCGATCATATTCTTTTCGTCCGCTTCGGATTTCTTGTTCATCCAGCCGACGAAGTCCTGCACGTTCTTCCACTTGGTCTCGGCTTGGCGCGGCTCGTGGCTGTCGAACAGCCAGGCTTCGTAGTCGATGGCGGAGAGCAGATCGTTCATCACTTCGTTGCAAGGTTCTTTCTCAGCTCTGGCTTGCATGCGGTTGATGAAGTTGCAGAAGGTGAGCAGGTCTTCGTGTTGGCGCGGTTGCAGTTGGTGCGCCATCGGGCTTTCGAATGCAGCCTCGAACATGCTGACGCCACGTACCGCTGCATGCGATGCCAATTTCTCCAGCGTGCTGTTGCCGATGCCGCGCTTGGGCGTCGTAATCGCGCGGATGAAAGCAGGATCATCGTCCGGGTTGGCGATCAGGCGCAGGTAGGCCGTTAGGTCTTTGATCTCGGCGTGGTCGAAGAACGAGGTGCCGCCGCTCACGGTGTAAGGCACTTTGTGCGTGCGAAGTTGTTCCTCGAACACGCGCGACAGATGGTTGCTGCGATACAAGATGGCGTAATCGGCGAAGCGCGTGCGGTGCTCGAACTTGTGTGCCAGCAGGCGCAATACCACCGATTCCGCCTCGTTCTCATCGTCCTTTGCGGCGAACACACGCACCGGATCGCCGGGGCCGTGCTCGCTCCACAGGTTCTTCTCGAACAGCTTGGTATTGTGCTTGATGAGGTGATTCGCGCTTTGCAGGATGCGCTGCGAGGAGCGGTAGTTCTGCTCCAATTTGATGACGCGCAGGGTGGGGTAGTCTTTTTGCAGATTGCTCAGGTTGGCCGTGCTCGCGCCGCGCCAGGCGTAGATGGATTGGTCATCATCGCCCACCACGGTGACGGCGGCGCGGTCGCCCGCCAGAAGCTTCATCATCTGATACTGGCAATCGTTGGTGTCCTGATATTCGTCGATGAGCAGGTAACGGAACTTATGTTGCCAGCGTTGCAGTGCTTCGGCTTGCGTCTGGAACAACTCTACCGGCAGGCGGATGAGGTCGTCGAAGTCCATGGCCTGATAGGCGCGCAATGTCTCTTGGTAGCGTCCGTAGAGCAGGGAGATACGTTGCTGTTCTTCATTCTCGGCCAGACTTTCCGCTTGCGGCGGAGTGAGGAAGGCGGCCTTCCAGTTCGACATCACGCTTTGCGCGCTGCGTATCTCCTGTTTGTCCGGGCTGCCCAGCAGTTCGCTGATGATCTTGCTGGTGTCCGCGGTATCGAAGATGGAAAATTGTTTCTTGTAACCCAGCAGCGGGCCGTCTTCGCGCAGGATAGTCATACCGAGTGCGTGGAAGGTGCTGATGGTCAGCCCCTTGGCTTCGCGCCCGCCGAGCAACTTGCCGACGCGTTCGCGCATCTCGTTCGCGGCTTTGTTGGTGAAGGTGATGGCAGCGATGTTGCGCGGTGTGTAGCCGCATTCGTTGATGAGATAGGCCAGCTTGTGCGTGATGACACCGGTCTTGCCGCTGCCAGCGCCGGCCAGCACGAGGAGGGGAGAGCCAAGGTGTTTGACTGCTTCGCGCTGCGTGGGATTGAGTTTGCTTAACATACTGTGCTTGAACTGGATCGATCAGTTCAACTCTGTCTTTCAAGAAAATCGGAATCTGTTGTTAAAGTTGAATCGAGGTGGCGGATACTCAATTTCAGCCACAAAATATAGGCAAGAAACGATTCGAATATTGTTCCATAATCGAGCCGGACACTGTCGCTGAACAACAAGCTGAATGGTGCATATGTTACACGATGCTGACTCATCTTCTGGTGAATTCAAAGTTACGGACGCTCAAGCCTTTATCGGGCAGGTACTTGCGCAATATCAAAACGACTCAAGCAAATTATTGCAGATATTGAATGAGGTGCAAGAGTGCCTGGGGCATATTCCTCACGCAGTGATTTCCCTTATAGCCTCGGGTTTGTCTATCCCATTTGCACGTATCGAAAGCGTCGCCTCCTTCTACTCTTTTTTGCATCTAAAGCCGCAGGGCGAATACCGCATTCTGTTTTCGGACAACATCACCGACCGTATGCTGGGCAGTCAAGCCTTGATGGAGCGCATGTGTCAACAGCTGTGGTTGCAACCGGGCAAGGTGTCAGAGGATGGACTGGTCAGCATTAACATCACTTCCTGCACCGGCATGTGTGACCAAGGCCCGGCGATGCTGGTCAATTGTCGAGCCATCACACACCTAACGTCGCAACGCATCCAAGAGATAGGGCAACTCATACGCAATCGCACACCGCTTTCATCTTGGCCTGCCGACTATTTTCATATTGAAGACAACATCCGGCGCAGCGGGTTGATACTCGGCAACGAACTGGGTTACGGCGAGGCGTTACGCGCCGCTCTTTCATCGTCCGTTCGTGGGGAGCCTGTCGAACCACAAGGCACTTCGATAAGCTCAGGGCGAACAGGGATCGGGGCTGATATCGTTGAGGTCATCAAGCAGTCCGGTCTGCGCGGTCGCGGTGGCGCGGGGTTCCCTACTGGCCTCAAATGGGAAGCCTGCCGCAATGCGAAGGGGACAGAACATTACGTGGTGTGCAATGCGGATGAAGGCGAACCGGGCACATTCAAAGACCGCGTGCTGCTCACGCGCCAAGCCGACCTGCTGTTCGAGGGCATGACCCTGTGTGCGCTGGCTGTGGGGGCGAAGAAGGGTTTTCTCTATCTGCGCGGTGAATACCGCTATCTGCTCGAACCCTTGAGAAAAACACTGCAACGTCGGCGTAGCAGCAACCTGTTGGGGCAGGACATCTTGGGGTATCGCGGTTTCGATTTCGACATCGAGATCCATCTTGGCGCGGGTGCATACATCTGCGGCGAAGAATCTGCCCTTATCGAATCGCTGGAAGGCAAGCGTGGCGTGCCGCGCAACCGTCCACCGTTCCCGGTGACTCACGGCTATCTGCAACAGCCGACGGCCATAAATAACGTCGAGACTTTCTGCCAGGCCGTGCTGGTGCTGCATATGGGGGCGGAAAAGTACCGTGCCATCGGTACCGAAAAATCCACCGGCAGCAAACTCATCTCCGTGTCTGGTGATTGCCCGCGCCCCGGTATCTACGAATATCCGCTCGGCGTCACGGTGCGCGAGATACTGCAAGACTGTGGTGCGGTGAACACGCGCGCGGTGCAGATCAGTGGGCCTTCTGGTATCTGCATCAGCGAAAAGGAATTCGACCGCAAACTGGGATTCGAAGACTTGCTCACCGCCGGTGCATTCATGGTGTTCGATGACAGCCGCGACATGTTCGAGGTGGCGCGCAATTTCGTCCATTTCTTTGCGCATGAAAGCTGTGGCTTCTGCACACCGTGTCGCGTCGGCACGTCCATGCTCAAGGAGACCATGGACAAGATCGCCGACGGGCACGGTACGCAACACGACCTGCGCGAAGTCGAGAACCTTGACCACGTGCTGCAAACCACCTCGCATTGTGGTCTGGGTCGCACCGCCTGTAACCCGGTACTGCACACGCTCAAATACTTCCGTCCCGCTTATGAGAGCCGTCTCAAATCGCTGGATTTCGAACCCGCCTTCGATCTCGACGGTGCACTCGCCAAGGCAAGGCAGATGACGGGACGTGACGATGCGGGAGCGCACCTGAAGGAGATCGAATGAGCAATACCTTCCAATTGGACGGCGCGACTGTGGCGTTTGAAACCGGTCAGACCGTGATGCAGGCCGCGCTAACTGCCGGGCATTACATCCCGCACCTGTGCTACCACCCAGAATTCAAGCCGCACGGCAGTTGCAAACTGTGCACGGTCAAGGTCAACGGACGCACGGCAGCTTCCTGCACACTGCCTGCCGAAACCGGACTCAATGTGGAGAGCAACATCGAAGAGTTGAATGCGCTACGCCGCACGCTGGTGCAGATGCTGTTCGCCGAAGGCAACCATTTCTGCCCTTCCTGCGAAAAGAGTGGCAACTGCGTATTGCAGGCGCTCGGCTACGATCTGGAAGTGCATGCCACCGGTTTTCGCCATCTGTACCCGGATCGACCCATGGATGCCTCGCATCCCGATATCCTGCTCGATTTCAACCGCTGTGTGCTGTGCGAACTCTGCGTGCGTGCCTCCTCCGAAGTGGACGGCAAGAATGTGTTTGCGCTGGCCGGTCGTGGCATCACCAAGCACCTCATCGTCAATTCCGAATCCGGATTGCTCAAGGACACCGATATCGCGCTCACCGATAAAGCCATGCAGGTCTGCCCGGTCGGCGTGATTCTGAAAAAACGTGTTGGCTTCAGTCAGCCTATCGGCGAACGGCGATACGACCGAATCCCCATCAGCGCACAGGCATTGCAAGATGCGCCGCGCCAAACTGGAACGAGCGGAAGCTGTGAACCTTGCGGGGATGCATCATGAGCAAAAAACTCCGCATCGCCACCACCTCGCTTGCGGGCTGCTTCGGCTGCCACATGTCTTTGCTCGACATCGACGAACGCCTGTTTCCGCTGCTCGATCTCATCGAGTTAGACCGTTCGCCGCTCACCGACATCAAGCACTGCGGGCCTTGCGACATCGGCATCATCGAAGGCGGCATCTGCAACGCGGAGAACGTGCATGTACTTAGAGAGTTCAGAAAGAACTGCAAGATACTGATCGCCATCGGCGCCTGTGCCATTAACGGCGGCTTGCCCGCACAGCGCAACCATCTCGACTTGGGTAGCTGCCTGACCGAGGTGTACCTCACCGAACCGGGACTGGTGCACGGCCACATCCCGAACGACCCGGAACTGCCGTTGCCGCTGGACAAAGTGCACCCTCTGCACGAGGTGGTGAAGATCGATTACTTCATCCCCGGCTGTCCACCGTCCGCTGATGCCATCTGGAAATTCCTCACGGATCTGATTGCGGGCAAGACCCCAGAATTAGGACATGGGTTGATTAAATATGACTGACACAACCAATGATCTCGAAACCGCCGCCCACCCCGAGGGCTTACGCCGCGTCGCCATCGATCCGGTGTCGCGCGTGGAAGGCCACGGCAAGGTGACGCTGCTGCTGGACGAGAACGACCGCGTGCATCAGGTGCGGCTGCACATCGTGGAGTTTCGCGGCTTCGAAAAATTCATTCAGGGGCGGCCTTATTGGGAAGCGCCGGTGATGGTGCAACGGCTGTGTGGCATCTGCCCGGTCTCGCATCACATCGCGGCCAGCAAAGCCATGGATATGATCATCGGGGCGACGCTCACACCGACGGCGGAGAAGGTGCGGCGGTTGATGCACTATGGACAGATATTGCAATCGCATGCGCTGCATTTCTTCCACCTGTGTTCGCCTGATCTGTTGTTCGGATTCGATTCGGATGTGGCGAAGCGGAATATTGTAGGTGTGGTCGCAGCGTACCCGGAGATCGCCAAGCAAGGCGTGTTGCTACGCAAATTCGGGCAGGAAGTGATCCGCGTCACGGCAGGCAAACGCATCCACGGTACGGGTTCGATACCGGGTGGGGTGAACAAGAACGTGAGCATCGAGGAGCGCGATTATCTGTTGAAGGATATAGACCAGATGGTGGCGTGGAGTACGGATGCGGTGGGCATCGCGCGACAGTTGTTCGAACAGAATCTCGACCTTTACAACAATTTCGGCACCTTCCGTGCGCACACGCTGAATCTGGTGCGTGCCGACGGCGCGATGGATCTGTATCACGGCGGCTTGCGCGCGCGCGACATGAATGGCGAGATGTTGTTCGACCACTACGACTACCGCCATTATTGGGATGTGATCTTCGAGGACGTGAAGCCGTGGTCGTACATGAAATTTCCCTTCCTGCGCAGCCTCGGCTCGGAGACCGGCTGGTACCGTGTGGGGCCGTTGAGCCGCGTGACGCAGTGCGACTTTATCCCGACATCCTTGGCCGAAGCGCAACGCAAGGAATTCATGGCCTTCAACGGCGGCTCGGCCGCCCGTGCCACACTGGGTACGCATTGGGCGCGCATGATCGAGATGCTGCATGCCGCCGAGATGATCCACGAATTACTGCTGGATGCCGACCTGCAAGGCACGGAACTGGTGAGCAAGGGCGAGCGGCAGGAACGCGGTGTGGGTGTGATCGAAGCGCCACGTGGCACACTGATCCATCACTACAAGGTGGACGAGAACGACCAGATTGTGCGCTGCAACCTCATCGTCTCCACTACCCACAACAACCAAGCGATGAACGAAGCCATCCGCCAGGTGGCGCGCCAATATATCGATGGGCGCAAACTCACCGAAGGCTTGCTCAATCACATCGAGGTCGCCATCCGTGCCTTCGATCCCTGTCTGTCGTGCGCTACGCATGCGCTCGGCAAGATGCCACTGGAGCTGGAGTTGTTGGATGTGGAGGGTGCGCGGGTCGATGTACTGACACGCGAATCGGATGGATCGTTCTGTTCGGGTAACTAATGGCAGCACCCATCCTGATCTTTGGCATCGGCAACGATTCGCGCGGTGACGATGCGCTGGCGCCAATGCTGGTGCGCCGACTGCAAACTGAAAATACCAAACAGGTCGAATTCATTGAGGAGTATCAGTTGCAGGTCGAGCATGTGACCGATCTCGCTAGGCGGGAGGCGGTGTTGTTCATCGATGCCGATGTCTCGTGCGAGGCTCCGTTCCATTTTTCGAAGATAGAAGCAGCGCATGATCACAGTTACTCCAGCCATGCGATGTCACCCTTCGCACTGTTACATGCGTATCGCCAATTCCACGGTGAAGAGGCTCCGCCGACTTATTTGCTGCGGATTCGAGGGTACGGATTCGAGTTGGGGGATGGATTGAGCAGAGAGGCTGCTGTCAATCTTGAACAAGCCGCAAAGAAGTTAAAAGGCTGGTTGACTGACATTCAGCCAGCGCAAGAGTAAGCTTCAAGCTGAGCTTTTGAGAGGATTGATATGTTCCAGATACGGATTCATGGTCGCGGTGGTCAAGGGGTGGTAACGGCTACAGAGATGCTTTCCGTAGCGGCGTTTGAGGAAGGACGCCATGCCCAAGCCTTTCCCAGTTTCGGTTCGGAGCGCACGGGTGCGCCGGTGGTGGCGTTCTGCCGTATCGATGACAAGGAGATACGCCTGCGCGAGCCCATCATGGAGCCGGATGCGATCATCATCCAAGACCCCACGCTGTTGCATCAGATCGATGTGTTCTCTGGATTGAAGCCGGATGGTTATGTGTTGCTCAACACCAGCCATAGCTTCGAAGTCATTGGTCTTGGTGAGGTGGTCAAAGCATACAAGCCGGATCATTTGTGTACCTTGCCTGCCACTGAACTTGGTTTAAAACACATCGGCCGTCCCATTCCCAATGTGCCGTTGATCGCCGGTTTCGCCGCGCTGTCCGGCATCATCAAACTGGAATCGGTCATCATGGCGATCAACGAAAAATTCTCCGGCAAGGTGGCTGAGGGCAATATTGCTGCTGCGACGGAAGCCCATAACTTGGTCAAAGAGCAAATGAGGGAGCGTACTGATGCTTAAGCAAACCGAAGGCTCAAAAGCCGTTGCCGAGGCCGTAGCATTGTGCCGCCCCGAAGTGATCTGTGCCTATCCCATCTCTCCGCAGACGCACATCGTTGAAGCCTTGGGCGAGATGGTGAAGTCAGGCGAGTTGAAGCCATGCGAGTTCATCAATGTGGAGAGTGAGTTCGCCGCGATGTCGGTGGCCATCGGTTCATCCGCTGCTGGCGCGCGATCTTATACAGCGACTGCTTCGCAGGGTCTGCTGTTCATGGTGGAGGCGGTCTATAACGCTTCCGGCTTGGGTTTGCCTATCGTGATGACGGTCGCCAACCGCGCCATCGGTGCGCCCATCAATATCTGGAACGACCACTCCGATTCACTCTCACAGCGTGATTCCGGTTGGATGCAGTTGTTCGCCGAGACCAACCAAGAGGCGGTCGATCTGCACATTCAGGCATTCCGTCTGGCGGAAGAATTGTCTATGCCCATCATGGTGTGCATGGACGGCTTCATCCTGACCCATGCCTTCGAACGGGTGGACATCCCGTCGCAAGAACAGGTCGATGCCTATCTGCCACCTTTTGAGCCGCGTCAGGTACTCGATCCGGCAGAGCCGGTCTCCATCGGCGCGATGGTGGGGCCGGAGGCGTTCATGGAAGTGCGTTACCTCGCGCACGCCAAGCAGATGCAGGCACTGGAGCTGATCCCGCAACTGGCAGCAGAGTTCAAACAACGATTCGGACGCGATAGCGGCGGACTGGTACGCACTTATCGCATCGAGGACGCCGAGACGGTGATCATCGCGATGGGCTCGGTGCTGGGTACCATCAAAGACACGGTGGACGAGATGCGCGAAGAAGGCCACAAGATCGGCGTGCTCGGCATCATCAGCTTCCGCCCGTTCCCGTTGGAACAGGTGCGCGCCGCATTGAGCAACTGCAAGCGTTTCCTAGTGTTGGAGAAGAGTCTCGCCGTCGGCTTGGGGGGCATCGTCGCCACCAACGTGCGTATGGCAGTGACAGGCAGAGGCGGCTTGCGTGGATTCACTGCTGTCGCCGGACTGGGTGGAAGATCCATCCCAAAATCTTCGTTGCACAAATTATTTCGATCAGCGGAG
Organism: uncultured beta proteobacterium; assembly: GCA_963822425.1. Classification (GTDB taxonomy): domain Bacteria; phylum Pseudomonadota; class Gammaproteobacteria; order Burkholderiales; family Gallionellaceae; genus Sideroxyarcus. The sequence continues at coordinate 70,629 of CAWGHS010000002.1, read as the reverse complement.
AAGGAAGAACTCGAACCCGTGACCTTCCTCGATCTGGACTGGGACGCAGTCAACAAGCAGCTGGAACGCGAGAAACAAACCCGTCGTTCCGGCCCTATCGCCGAGAACATCCTGCACGACAAGGGCATCGTGTCGGCCAAGTTCGGTTAGGAGAAGATCATGTCATTCCAACCCGTCAAGTTCTACCAGACCGGTACGCTGACAGTCGGCAACCGTCTGCTCGCACCGGATGAGCGCAGTGTGCAGGCCAATCAGATGCGTAGCAATTCGATCAACTCCGGGCATCGGGCATGTCAGGGTTGCGGCGAAGCACTCGGAGCGCGTTATGCGATCGACGCGGCGATGGCGGAGAGCAACGGACAATTGATCGCAGCTAACGCCACCGGTTGTCTCGAAGTGTTCTCCACCCCTTATCCAGAATCTTCATGGCAAGTGCCCTGGATACATTCACTGTTCGGCAATGCAGCCGCAGTCGCCACCGGTATCGCGGCGGCGATGAAGGTGAAAGGGCGGCACGACGTGCGCGTGGTGGCACAAGGTGGCGACGGTGGTACCACAGACATCGGCTTCGGTTGTCTGTCCGGCATGTTCGAACGCAACGACGATGTGCTGTATATCTGTTACGACAACGAGGCCTACATGAACACCGGCGTGCAGCGTTCATCCGCCACGCCGCCAGCGGCACGCACCGCGACGACCATGCCCGTAGGTCCAGAACCGGGTAATGTTTTCGGGCAAGGCAAGAATGTGCCGGAGATCGCCATGGCGCATAACATCCCCTATGTCGCCACAGCGACGGTGGCTGATCTGCGGGACCTTGAATACAAGGTACGCAAGGCAATGAACATCCGTGGGGCACGCTATATCCACCTGTTCGTACCGTGCCCGCTCGGCTGGGGGTCGGCTTCACATGACACGATTCGTTTGGCACGGCTGGCCAAAGAGACCGGAATGTTCCCGGTGTTCGAGGCAGAGCATGGTGAAGTCACCAGTGTGCTTAAGATAAGACACAAGGTTCCCATTGAGGAATATCTCAAGCCGCAAAAGCGATTTGCGCATTTGTTCGGCAAGCATGCGCATCCCGAGATGGTGGCGCACTTGCAAGCTATTGCGGATCGCCATATCCGCAAGTACGGCTTGCTGGAAGAGGAGGTGATCTAATTATGTCTAAGCCATTTGCGATTACCCTTAAGCCGGGAACCTCGTTAGCTAATCTTACCGGTACTTGGCGCACCGAGCGTCCGGTGTATCTGGACCGATTGCCACCCTGCAACAACGCTTGCCCTGCTGGCGAAAATATCCAAGGTTGGCTGTTCCATGCCGAATCTGGCGATTACGAACAAGCTTGGCGCGTGTTGGTGCAGGACAATCCTTTGCCTGCTGTGATGGGGCGTGTGTGTTACCACCCATGTGAGGGCGCATGTAATCGCGGGCAATTGGATAGCGCGGTCGGTATCAATTCAGTAGAGCGCTTCCTCGGTGACGAGGCGATCAAGCGCGGCTGGAAGTTCGATACACCGGCACCTGCCAGCGGCAAAAAAGTACTGGTAGTTGGTGCAGGACCATCCGGTCTGTCTGCTGCCTATCATCTGGCAAGGATGGGGCACCAGGTCGAGATACAGGAAGCGGGAGCGCTGGCGGGCGGCATGATGCGTTTTGGTATTCCCAAGTACCGTTTGCCGCGTGAAGTACTCGATGCCGAAGTACAGCGCATCCTCGATCTGGGGGTCTCGCTCAAGTTCGACACCAAGGTGGGGAACATCCAGCAAAGCATGAAAGCGGGTGGATTTGATGCAGCCTTTCTTGCGGTCGGTGCGCATATCGGAAAACGTACCTTCATCCCGGCTGGGGATGCGACCAAGATCGTGGATGCGGTGTCGGTGCTGCGCTCGATGGAAGGTGAAGACAAGCCGATGCTGGGGCGGCGCGTGGTTGTGTACGGTGGCGGCAACACTGCCATCGACGTGGCACGTACGGCAAAGCGTCTCGGTGCGACCGAGGCGATCATCGTCTACCGTCGCACACGGGACAAGATGCCGGCGCATGATTTCGAAGTGGAAGAGGCATTGCAGGAAGGTGTGATGATCAAATGGCTCTCCACCATCAAGCAGGCGGGCGAGGGTGAGATCACCGTCGAGAAGATGGCACTCGATGATAAGGGCTACCCGCAACCGACCGGTGAGTTTGAAACACTAGCTGCGGACTCGGTGGTGTTGGCGCTCGGTCAGGATGTAGACCTGTCGTTGCTGGAAGGTGTGCCAGGTTTGGAAGTCAAGAACGGCACGGTTCAGGTTGCTCCCAACATGATGACGGGACATCCCGGCATCTTCGCGGGAGGAGATATGGTGCCGTCGGAACGTACCGTCACCGTGGCAGTCGGGCATGGCAAGAAAGCAGCGCGCAACATCGATGCTTGGTTGCGTGGGGCGACTTACGAACCTGCAACCAAACATGAGATCGTCACTTTCGACAAACTCAATCCCTGGTACTACTCAGACGCTGACAAGACCGTGCGCCCTATGCTGAATATTCTGCGTCGCCAATCGACGTTCGATGAGGTGCAAGGCGGGCTGGATGAAACGAATGCCCTGTTCGAGGCACGCCGTTGTCTTTCCTGTGGCAACTGTTTTGAGTGCGACAACTGCTACGGCGTGTGTCCCGATAACGCGGTCATCAAATTGGGACCGGGCAATCGCTTCGAATTTAAATATGACTACTGCAAAGGCTGCGGAATCTGCGTGGCGGAGTGCCCGTGCGGTGCGATCAAAATGATTCCCGAGGACATCTGATGAAGCCCTGCAAAAGTGTCTGCGGCGGCGCATTGCTGCGTTGCATGGTGCTCGCTCTCTCGCCTACCAAAACGGTATGTCTCGGTCGCTGTGCTCCATACGCCTTGCACTGCATTCGCCTCGCCGACTTTTGCAGGGCTTCATGACATGCATGAGATGTCGCTCGCAGAAAGTGCCCTGCAGATCATCGAGGATGCAGCACGCAAGCAGAGTTTCAAGCGCGTCAGGACGGTGTGGCTGGAGATTGGTCAACTTTCATGCGTGGAGCAGGAAGCGATGCGTTTTTGCTTCGATGCGGTGATCAAGGACAGCATCGCCGACGGAGCAAGGTTGGAGATCGTCGAAACACCGGGACAGGGAAGATGCACGCAATGCAGCAGCGAAACACTCATCGCCACGCTGTACGAAGCCTGTCCGCAATGTGGCAGCTACGGGATGCAGGTGATCGCAGGCGATGCGATGCGGGTAAAAGAGTTGGAGGTGGAATGATGTGCACGACTTGCGGGTGTGGCACCAGTCAAGTGTTGATACGCGGTAAAGCGCATCAGCATACAAAAGCAACGCAGGAGCCGACACTATTCCGTGCCCATGCCGCCGCATTGCAAGTCAACATGCATAACCGATTCCCTCTCCTCAACCCTCTCCCGCAAGCGGGCGAGGGAGCAAACGGATCGCTGCGCGAATCTCAAGTCAACGACAGCGAATCGACGCGCATTGTCAAGCTGGAACAGGACATCCTCGCCAAGAACGATACGCATGCGGAAGAGAATCGTCGCCAATTTTACGCGAAAGGCGTGCTCGTTTTGAATTTGGTTTCCAGCCCAGGCTCAGGCAAGACCACGCTGCTGGTGCGCACTCTGACTGCACTCAAAAATAAATTGCCGATGGCGGTGATCGAGGGTGACCAGCAGACCGACAACGATGCCGAGCGTATCCGCGCTACCGGTATCGCTGCCATCCAGATCAACACCGGCAAGGGCTGCCACTTGGATGCGCAGATGGTGGGGCGTGCATTGCAAGAGATGGCACTGCCTCAGAACGGATTGCTGTTCATCGAGAATGTCGGCAACCTAGTGTGTCCGGCGGCTTTCGATCTGGGCGAGGCGGCCAAGGTCGTGGTGTTATCGGTCACCGAGGGCGAAGACAAACCGCTCAAATATCCCGATATGTTCCGCGCCGCGAAACTGATGCTACTCAACAAGTGCGACCTGTTACCGCATCTGGATTTTGATGTGGCACTTGCCGAAGAATATGCCCGCCGTGTCAACCCCGCTATCCGCATCATTCGCATCTCTGCCACCAGTGGCGAAGGCATGACAGAGTGGCTGGGATGGCTGATCGCACACCACCAGACCAACGCATGATTTGGCCTGACTGTGTCGAGCGCGTCATCGAATTGCCCCGTGCCATGCCGCCTGTGTTGGCGATGGGTGCCTGGTTCAAGAACACGCTGTGCGTCACATCAGGGCAGCGGGCTTTTATCAGTCACAGCGCAGGCGATCTCGATACGTCAGAAGCGTGCCATACCCATGAACGAACAGCGCGCAGCTTGATCGCTTGGCTAGGCGCAAAGCCGCATGCCATCGTTCACGACCTCCATCCCGACTTCCATTCCAGCCGCTTTGCCGCACAACTCGCGGCAGAACTCGACATTCCGTGCATCGCGGTGCAACATCACCATGCACACATCGCTGCAGTGTGCGCTGAGCACGGTGTGACTGAATCCGTATTGGGGTTGGCACTGGACGGCGTGGGTCTGGGCACGGATGGCAGCGCATGGGGTGGCGAATTGTTGCGAGTCGATGGCACGGAATTCGAGCGCATCGGCCACTTGCGGCCATTGCCATTGGTGGGCGGCGACAAGGCAGCACAGGAACCTTGGCGCATGGCGGCGGCAGTCCTGCATGAGCTGGGGCGCAGCGACGAGATCATTCGACGCTATGCTGATGAACCCGCTGCCGCGACGGTGGCGGCGATGCTGCAACGCAACCTCAATTGTCCGCGCACCTCCAGCATGGGACGCTTGTTCGATGCCGCTACCGGCTTGCTCGGCCTGTGTCACAAAATGGAGTTCGAGGCGCAAGCCGCAATTTCATTAGAACTCGCCGCTACCAGATACATCACTGCTCACGGTTGGCCGCAAGCCTTGCCCGATGGCTGGCGGATTTCTGCGAACGGTGAGCTGGATCTATTACCTCTGCTCTCCGTTCTGGCAAACACGCAGGATGCCGAGCAGGGTGCCGCGCTGTTCCATGCCACCCTCATCGAAGCGCTGCTTGCATGGGTGGCGCAGGCGATGCAGCGAACAGGTATCAGCGACATCGCATGCGGTGGCGGTTGCTTCTGCAATAAGTTGCTGTCGGTAGGGCTGCGCGAACGCTTGGTTGCCGGCGATAGAATGTTCACTGCAAGAATTTTGCTGCCCGGAGATACCGCCATTGCCTTGGGGCAGGCGTGGGTCGCTGCTAACCAACTTAAATCGAGATAACCATGTGTCTTGCCATTCCTGCGCTCGTCGTCGAACTACTTCCTGCCAATATGGCACGCATCGATCTGGATGGCGTGCGCAAAGCCATCTCGCTGGCGCTGGTCGAAGATGTGGCGGTCGGTGACTATGTCATCGTACATGTCGGCTATGCGCTGCAAAAACTCGACTCGCACGAGGCTACGGAGACACTGGCGTTATTTGCGGAAATGGGTAAGCCTGCATGAAGTACGTGGATGAGTTTCGCGATGGAGAGCTGGCCAAAAACATCGCCTCCAACATCGCACGTGAAGCGATACCTCAGTGTAGCTATCGCCTGATGGAATTTTGCGGCGGGCACACGCATGCCATCTCACGTTACGGCATCGCCGATCTGTTGCCGGACAATGTGCACATGATCCACGGTCCCGGTTGTCCGGTGTGCGTGCTGCCCATCGGTCGCGTGGATCAGGCGATTCGTTTGGCGCGGGAACGGTCTGTGATCCTGTGCACTTATGCCGATACCATGCGCGTTCCAGCATCGAATGATATGACGCTGATGCGTGCCAAAGCGGCAGGTGCGGATGTGCGCATGATCTATTCGACACAGGACGTGTTAAAGATCGCGCAAGAAAATCCGGAACACGAAGTCGTATTTCTTGCTATCGGGTTTGAGACCACGACACCGCCAACGGCGGTGGCAGTCCAACAAGCGCATACGGCGGGGCTGAACAACTTCAGCATCCTGTGCAACCATGTGCTGACCCCCGCCGCTATGCACGCGATCCTGAATATTGAGGGAGGCGTGCAATTGGATGGTTTCGTCGGTCCGGCACACGTCTCCACTGTCATCGGCAGTCAACCGTATGAGGTGTTCGCTAGTGACTACAGCAAGCCGGTGGTGATCGCCGGATTCGAACCACTGGATGTGATGCAGGCCATTCTGATGCTGGTGCGCCAGGTCAATGAAGGTCGTACAGAAGTCGAGAACGAATTCACACGCGCAGTGAAGCGCGAGGGAAATCACAAAGCTCAGGCATTGGTTTCGGCAATATTCGAATCGCGCGACTCATTCGAGTGGCGCGGGTTGGGGAGCGTGCCACAGAGTGCGCTGCGATTGCGTTCGGAATATGCGGAGTTCGATGCGGAGCGGCGCTTCGATGTCGAGTACGTCACCGTACCTGACCACAAGGCGTGTGAATGCGGTGCAATATTGCGCGGAGAAAAACGGCCGCAAGAGTGCAAGATATTTGGCACGGTATGTACGCCGCAGAATCCGGTGGGTTCGTGCATGGTGTCATCGGAAGGCGCCTGTGCGGCACACTATACCTATGGACGTTTCCGTGAGGATGCGCAATGAGTAAAAGCAGAGTGGCATATGTAAGAACGCTTGATCTCAAGCATGGACGGATCGAGTTGGCGCACGGATCAGGTGGACGTGCGATGGCGCAATTGATCGGCGAGTTGTTCTCACCGGCATTCGACAACCCCTTCCTCGCACAAGGCAATGACGGAGCGCTGTTACCTCCAGCCAATGGACGGCTGATACTGTCCTGTGATGCACATGTGGTGTCGCCGCTGTTCTTTGCCGGGGGGGACATCGGTTGTCTATCCGTTCATGGCACGGTCAATGATCTTGCGATGATGGGTGCCAAGCCACTGTATCTCGCGGCTTCGTTCATTCTTGAAGAGGGGTTGCCGCTTTCTGATTTAAAGCGCATCGTTGAATCGATGGCGCGCGCCGCGCGCGAGGCGGGTGTGTCCATCGTGACTGGTGATACCAAAGTGGTGGAGCGTGGTAAGGGAGATGGTGTATTTATCACCACCACCGGAGTAGGTGTCGTGCGTGATGGCATCACGCTATCTGGTGATCTGGCGCGACCGGGCGATAAGATATTGTTGTCCGGCACGATTGCAGATCACGGCATGGCGATTTTGTCACAGCGCGAGGGGCTGAGTTTTGATGCGCCCATCGTTTCCGACACCGCTGCATTGCACGGGTTGGTTGAGGTGATGCTAGACAGTAATGCCCGCATACATGTACTGCGCGACCCGACGCGCGGTGGATTGGCAACCACGCTCAATGAGATTGCGCAGCAGTCTCGAGTCGGAATGATTTTGCAGGAATCCGCGATCCCAGTAAATCCAGCAGTGGCTGCCGCATGTGAATTCTTGGGCCTTGATCCTTTGTATGTTGCCAATGAAGGTAAGCTGATTGCGATCTGCGCGCCTCAAGATGCAGAACGTTTGCTGTCGATAATGCGCACACATCCACAAGGAGGTGCTGCAGCAATCATCGGAGAGGTGGCTACGGATGCGCACGACTTCGTGCAGATGACCACAAGGTTGGGCGGCAGGCGCATCGTCGATTGGTTGACGGGAGAGCAGCTGCCACGTATTTGTTGATTGTTATATTTTGGTGCCCGAGACCGGAATTGAACCGGTACGCCGATTACTCAGCGACAGATTTTAAGTCTGTTGTGTCTACCAATTTCACCACTCGGGCTAACAGGTGCTATCGGAACGCTAGTTCCAAAATTCGTGAGCGGAGCATTATACAGAGGTGGGCACGACACAGGCACAAACAAAAAGACATTCAGCAATTTCTTGACACGAAGTTCGATATCCATATAATGCGGACTTCGTTTTTTGCGGGAATAGCTCAGTTGGTAGAGCGATACCTTGCCAAGGTATAGGTCGCGAGTTCGAGTCTCGTTTCCCGCTCCAAATTTCTTGGGAAAGCCTTTCAGCTTTCCCTTAATTTTTCGTGGCACGTATTACGGTGCGATAGCAAAGCGGTTATGCCCCGGATTGCAAATCCGGTTAGCCCAGTTCGACTCTGGGTCGCACCTCCAGTTATCTTTAAACCATGGCATAAACAAAAATCCCTGCACGATGGCAGGGATTTTTGTTTATGGCCGACTCGATCTATTTATTTTGCGACTTGTCGCTCTCTGATCTCATCCAATGTCTTGCAATCGATGCATAAGGTGGCGGTAGGGCGCGCCTCTAGGCGGCTCAATCCGATCTCAACGCCGCATTTATCACAGTAACCATACTCACCTGCCTCGATACGCCCCAACATCTTGTCGATGTTTTTGATGAGTTTGCGTTCGCGATCACGATTGCGTAATTCAAGACTCATGTCCGACTCTTGGCTGGCGCGGTCATTCGGGTCGGCAAATACGGTTGCCTCGTCTTGCATCGTATGCACGGTGCGATCGATATCTTCGCTCAATCCTTGTTTGATTCCATTCAGAACGCCACGAAAGTGTTCGAGTTGGTTGGGATTCATGTACGCCTCGCCTTTTTTGGCCTTGTACGGGGCGGAGGTCTTGCTGACTTGTGCTGGCATTACGTCGGTCTCCAAGAGGGTGCTAAATTTTTCAAGCGCGCTTTAATACCAGAAAGGAATTTGAGTCGCAACAAGAAAATTATTTAAAGATGGGTCATAAAATTATAACGCCTTGTTTTTGAAGCATACTAACCAAAGAGATTAAGGGGAGGCCGATTAACGCATTCGGGTCGTCGCCTTGGATGCGGCTGATGAGGGCAATGCCTAGCCCTTCAGATTTGGCACTGCCGGCACAATGGTATGGCTGCTCTTTTTTAAGGTAGCGTTCGATCTGCTCGTCACTGAGATTTCGGAAAGTAACTTCCGTGGTCACGATGTCGGTCTGCAGTTCTCCGTTGGTCGCGTTCAATAAGCTCAGGGCTGTGTAAAAAGTAACGGATCGTCCACGCATCGAACGCAACTGACGTACCGCATTATCATGTGTCAGGGGTTTACCTAGCTGTTGCCCATTCAATAAGGCAACTTGATCGGAACCGATGATCAGGGCATCGGGGTAATCGTTGGCTACGGCTCGCGCTTTAAGTTGAGACAGGCGACGAGAAGTGTCTTCTGCACTTTCGGCTGGGAGAGGTGTTTCATCGACATCGGGGGCGGCGGTTTGGAAGGGGATTTGCAGCGTGGAAAGCAACTCTCTCCTATATATAGAGGTCGAGGCCAGAACAAGCAGCTGAGAATTCAAGATATTCCTTAACGGCGTCTTTGACAGAGGGGGGCGGAATATATATCATGCGCGCCTCATGTTTGCACGGCCTTTCATCGATAGCGTTGATTTTGCTCGAAACGGCAAGGAATTGCGCGGTGAAGTAGGCTTGGCAGAGCTGCCTAGGCTGAGTGATTTATTGGCCAAGTCGGAGGGAACTCTGGCGTATAAGGTGTGCGGCCAACAGGACGGTGACAGCGATATGTTGGTACTTTCGCTTCATGGGGTTTGTACCTTGAGATGTCAGCGTTGCATGGGCGGGATGAGTTACCTAGTTGACATCACATCTCGGTTGCAGCTGCTCCCAGCCGACAAGCTGGATGAGACTGAAGAAGGTGACGATGTCGATAGAATCGAAGCAACGGCACAGTTGGATGTGTTGGCGTTGATCGAAGAAGAATTGTTGCTGGGAATGCCGTTCGCGCCTAGGCATCCCGAAGGGGAATGCTTCCCGGCAACCAATGATTTACAACAGAAAGCAAGCCCATTCGCGGTGCTGGCTGGATTAAAGAAGTAATACTGGTTTTTGTGAGGAGTAGATAAATGGCAGTTCAACAAAACAAAAAATCCCCGTCCAAGCGAGGTATGCACCGTGCGCATGATTTCTTGACTAACCCGGCACTGGCTATCGAGCCATCTACCGGAGAGCCACATCTGCGCCATCACATCAGCCCCAGCGGTTTCTACCGCGGCAAGAAAGTCGTCAAGACCAAAGGCGAATAAGCTCATTGGGCTTATTGAATAGGCTCCCATCGTTTTGGGAAGCTGAATCTCTGTCAATTTCTCGTTCGAGAGGGCTGCCCAATGGATATCACGATAGTCATTGATGCCATGGGGGGCGACCATGGGACACGGGTGACCGTTCCTGCCGCTGTTGCCTATCTGAAGAAACATCCTGACGATGCGGTGGTTCTGGTCGGACTGCCAGATGCGATTGAAGCGGATCTGCTGAAGCTCGGATTCGCCGACAGAACTCGATTACGTATCCATCCCGCAAGCGAAGTCGTGGGAATGGACGAGTCGCCACAAGTCGTTTTGCGCAGTAAAAAAGATTCCTCGATGCGGGTCGCGATCAATCTCGTAAAAAGTGGAGAGGCCGCTGCTTGCGTTAGTGCAGGTAATACAGGGGCTTTGATGGCCACGGCACGTTATGTATTAAAGACACTGCCAGGCATCGATCGGCCGGCCATCGCGTCTTTCTTGCCTACGACTCAGGGACAAGTTTGCATGCTGGATCTCGGGGCGAACGTGGATTGCACAGCAGAACATTTGATGCAATTCGCCTTGATGGGAAGCACCTTGGTATCTGCGCTTGAGCATAAAGAGCGTCCTAGCGTTGGGCTGTTGAATATTGGTAGCGAAGATATCAAAGGCAATGAAGTGGTGAAGCAGGCCGCCGAACTGTTGCAAAACAGTGATCTGAATTTCTATGGCAATGTGGAAGGTGACGATATCTTCAAGGGTACAACGGATGTTGTGGTATGCGATGGTTTTGTCGGGAACGTTGCATTAAAGACTGCCGAAGGCGTAGCCAAGATGATGGGCGGTTTTCTAAAAGAGGGATTCAGTCGCAACTGGTTCACCAAGTTAGGGGCACTGGTTTCGCTACCGGTTCTCAAAGCGTTCAAGCGCAGATTGGATCATCGTCGTTATAACGGTGCCAGTTTCCTCGGTCTTAAAGGTATTGTGGTGAAGAGTCACGGCTCTGCTGATTCTTTTGCTTTCATGTGCGCTATCGAACGTGCTGCGGAAGAGGCGCGTGGCGGAATGCTGAAGCACATCAGCGAGCATGTTGAAAAATGGCATCACGCACGCCAACAAAACGCGGGAGAATCACTTTGATTCATTCTAAAATCATCGGCACGGGCAGTTATTTACCCGCAAAGGTGCTGACAAACTACGACCTCGAAAAGATGGTCGATACCTCACACGACTGGATCGTTTCGCGTAGCGGCATCGTCGAGCGTCATATCGCAGCGGATAACGAGTTGACCAGTGATTTGGCACTACAAGCAAGTCGTAAAGCGATCGAGACTGCAGGGATCGAGCCGGATGAGATCGATCTGATCATTGTGGCGACGACCTCGCCAGATCAACTTTTTCCGAGTACGGCATGCATTCTTCAAGACAAGTTGGGAATCAAAAATAAAGGCCCAGCTTTTGATATTCAGGCGGTGTGCGGTGGTTTTGTTTTTGCATTGAACACGGCGGATATGTATATCAAGGGAGGGCAGGTGAAAACCGTCCTCGTCGTTGGTGCCGAAGTGCTGTCACGCATGTTGGATTGGAGTGACCGTACAACTTGCGTGTTGTTTGGTGACGGCGCAGGCGCGGTAGTGTTACGCGCTTCGGAGACGCCAGGCATCATCGCCAGCAAATTACATTCCGATGGTAGTCACCGTGACATGTTGAAAGCCGAAGGTAATATACGTAACGGCGAAGTGGACGGCGATCCCTTCATCAAGATGGATGGACAGGCTGTATTTAAATTTGCAGTCAAGGTGTTGAGTGATGTAGTTGAAGAGGTGCTGGAGGAGCAAAAGCTGACGGGCGCGGATATTAATTGGCTGGTTCCGCATCAGGCCAACATCCGCATCATCGAAGCGACCTCTAAAAAAATCGGCCTGAGCATGGACAATGTAGTGGTGACGGTTGCGAATCACGGGAACACTTCTGCTGCCTCAATTCCGTTGGCGCTAGATACTGCGGTGCGTGACGGGCGTATCCAGCCGGGACAGAACATCCTTATTGAAGCCGTAGGTGGCGGGTTCACCTGGGGCGCAGTTCTTATCAAGTGGTAGGGTAATACAATGATTCGATTCGCTTTCGTTTTTCCGGGTCAGGGTTCTCAATCGCGCGGCATGATGAGCGGCTACGCCGACTTCCCCGTCGTGCGCGACACCTTTGTCGAAGCATCCGAAGTGCTGAAGCAGGATCTGTGGCAACTGGTTGTCGAAGGCAGTGATGCCGATCTGAATGCTACCGTGAACACGCAACCCATCATGCTGACGGCTGGGGTCGCGGTGTACCGTGCCTGGCAATCGCAGAACGGCGCCAAGCCGACCATCATGGCCGGACACAGTCTGGGCGAATACACTGCGTTGGTTGCGGCGGGAGCTTTGAGCTTTGCCGATGCTTTGCCGCTGGTACGCTATCGAGCGCAATGCATGCAAACAGCTGTGCCGGAAGGCGTTGGCGGTATCGCCGCCATCCTCGGCCTAGACGATGATCTCGTGCGAGCCGTTTGCGTTGAAGGCGCGCAAGGCGAAGTGCTGGAAGCGGTGAACTTCAACTCTCCCGGCCAGGTGGTCATCGCGGGCAACCGTACCGCAGTCGAGCGCGGCATGGAACTGGCAAAGACAAAAGGGGCGAAACGCGCACTGATGTTGCCGATGAGTGTGCCGTCGCATTGCAGTCTGCTGAAAGGCGCAGCCGAGCAATTGCGCACGTATCTGGGCAACATCAACGTACAGGCGCCAGCCATTCCGGTACTGCACAATGCCGATGTCACCGCATATTCCGATGCCGCCAAGATCAAGGATGCACTGGTACGTCAGCTGTTTTCACCGGTGCGCTGGGTCGAGACCGTGCAGGCTTTCGGCAAACAGGGGATTACCCACAACGTAGAATGCGCACCGGGCAAAGTGCTGGTCGGCCTGAACAAACGTATCGACACCAACCAGCAGGCGCTGGCCATCAATGATGGTGAAGCACTGAAGACAGCGCTGGCTGCATTCGCATAAATGGAGAGTACATGACACTGCAAGGACAAATCGCACTGGTGACAGGCGCTTCGCGCGGAATCGGGCAGGCTATCGCGCTGGAGTTGGGTAAGCAGGGTGCTATCGTGATCGGTACCGCCACCAGCGACAACGGCGCACAAGCTATCAGCGCCTATCTGGATGCGGCAGATATCAAAGGCAGGGGTTTTGCTCTGAACGTCAATGATGCAAGCCAGACCGAGCAGGTTCTGACTGCGATTCGCGAACAGTTCGGCGAAATCTCCATTTTGGTGAATAACGCTGGGATCACTAAAGACAACTTGCTGGCTCGCATGAGCGATGAGGAGTGGGACGATGTCCTGACAACTAACCTCAAATCGGTGTTTCGGCTAAGCCGTGCCGTTTTGCGCGCCATGATGAAGGCCAGGAGCGGGCGCATCATCAGCATCTCCTCCGTGGTTGGTAGTATGGGTAACGCGGGTCAGTCCAATTATGCCGCCTCAAAAGCGGGGATGGCCGGTTTTACCAAATCCCTAGCGCAAGAGATTGGCAGCCGTAACATCACTGTGAATTGTGTGGCTCCCGGTTTCATTGATACCGACATGACGCATGCTTTGGGCGAGGAGCAGCGTGCGAAGCTGGTGGAGCATGTACCCCTGAAACGCCTAGGACAGCCTGCGGACATTGCGGCGGCAGTCGCTTTTCTGGCGAGTCCTAGCGCGGCCTATATTACAGGTGTCACCTTGCATGTGAACGGCGGGATGTACATGGAATAGTTGTGGTGTTTTGGAAATCGGCGCAAGTTTGGTAGAATGCACGCGCTTTTTGAATTTTAATCAGAGTAGGAGTATCAGGGATGTCTAATATCGAACAACGTGTCAAGAAAATCGTTGCTGAGCAACTGGGTGTAAACGAGTCCGAAGTCAAGAACGAGTCTTCATTTGTGAATGACTTGGGTGCGGATTCCCTGGATACCGTGGAGCTGGTGATGGCGCTGGAAGAAGAATTCGGCTGCGAGATTCCTGACGAAGACGCAGAGAAGATCACCTCCGTGCAACAAGCGATTGACTACGTCAACGCACATCCTAAGTAATTTCGTCTCACCTGTTTTCTTTTAGTAGCGGAGTCCAGTTTGACTAGGCGCAGAGTCGTAGTGACCGGATTGGGCGTGATTTCGCCCGTCGGTATCGGGGTTGCTGAAACATGGCAAAACATCGTGGCTGGAAAATCCGGCATCCGTCGGATCACGCGCTTCGATCCTAGCGCCTTTGCTTGCCAAGTGGCGGGAGAGGTCGAAGGGTTCGACGTCAATCAGTATCTTCCAGCTAAAGATGCGAGGCGTATGGATCGTTTCATCCATTTTGGCCTCGTCGCCGGAATGGAAGCATTCAAAGACGCTGGGCTTGTAGTAACGGAACAGAACGCTGAGCGTATCGGTGTGTGCATCAGTTCCGGTATCGGTGGCCTGCCGATGATCGAGGAGACGCACAGCGATTATCTGGCAGGGGGGCCGCGCAAAATATCGCCGTTCTTCATTCCTGGCACCATCATCAACATGATCTCTGGCAACCTGTCCATCATGTATGGATTGAAGGGGCCGAATTTCTCCGTGGTCACAGCGTGTACCACAGGCACACATAGTATCGGTGAGTCCGCACGCATCATTGAATACGGAGATGCAGACGTCATGATTGCAGGGGGCTCTGAGTCGACCATCTCGCATTTGGCGATTGGCGGCTTCTCTTCCGCCAAAGCGCTATCCACTCGCAATGACGATCCCGCCACCGCTAGCCGTCCATGGGATAAAGACCGTGACGGTTTCGTGATGGGAGAGGGGGCTGGTGTATTGGTGCTGGAAGAGTATGAGCACGCCAAGGCGCGCGGCGCCAAGATATACGCCGAACTCTCCGGCTATGGCATGAGTGCCGATGCTTACCATATGACCGCACCCAGCACAGACGGGCCGAAACGCAGTATGGTCAATGCCTTGCGCAATGCCGGTCTGAACGCGGATCAAGTGCAATACGTCAACGCGCATGGCACTTCGACCCCGCTGGGCGACAAGAATGAGACTGAAGCGATCAAGCTAGCCTTCGGTGACCATGCCAAGAAGCTGGTGGTGAACTCCACCAAGTCGATGACCGGTCACTTGCTGGGTGGAGCGGGCGGCATTGAATCCTTATTTTGCGTGCTGGCCATCCATCATCAGATATCACCACCTACTATCAACATCTTTGAACAGGATCCGGAGTGCGATCTGGACTACTGCGCCAATGCAGCTCGCAAGATGAAGATCGATGTGGCGGTGAATAACAATTTTGGCTTCGGCGGAACCAACGGTTCATTGGTGTTCCGTAAGGTCTGATCTCGAGCCGTGATGCTCATCAACGGCACGCCGGGCAACACAATCAGTGCAGAAGATCGTGGCTTGGCCTATGGCGATGGCGTTTTCCGCACACTGCGTATGAAATCTGGGCGCCCTGTGTGTTGGGAACGCCAATACGCCAAGCTACATCAGGATTGCACTGCGCTGCGCATCGCATGCCCTTCCGCACTGTTGCTGTCCAGTGAATTACAGCAATTAGGTAAGACCCAGCCAGAGGGTGTGGCCAAGATCATCATCACCAGAGGCGCGTCAATTCGGGGTTATGCACCGTCACCGCAATCTGAAGCAACGCGCATCCTCAGTCTTGCCCCTGATACGACCTACCCTGTGGAATACGCGAAACAAGGGGTGCGTGTGCATGTTTGCAAGGTTCGCTTGGGGCATCAAGCGTTGCTGGCTGGAATCAAACATCTGAACCGCTTGGAGAACGTTCTTGCTGCCAGCGAATGGCAAGCACAGGACATGCTTGAGGGCGTGATGAGTGATATCTCAGGCTATATCATCTCTGGTACGCGTAGTAACATTTTCATGTTGCGCGGCAACGTCCTGTATACCCCCAATCTGATGCGCTGCGGAGTTTCTGGGGTGCAACGTGATCGAGTGATCGATTGGGCTAAGCAACATGGTGTGAGCTGTAAAGTGGCTGATTTCAGAATGGAAGAGATGTTATTGGCTGACGAGATATTTTTGACTAACAGCGTATTTGGTCTGTGGCCAGTGCGAGAACTTGGCGAATATAGGCGGATTCAACACCCGACGGCGTGGAAGATACAGGAATGGTTGAGCGATGAGCATCATTAAAGAAGTGATCCTGTGGTTGCTGTTTCTGCTCATCATCGTGATCGGTTTATTTGCCTACTACGCAAAGAGCCCAATCCCGCTAGAGCGCAAACCATTCGAATTTTCTCTGAAACAGGGCAGTAGCCTGAAGAGTGCGGCACATCAGATCCAGCAGGCGGGGGGGATGAACAACGAGTGGTTGTTCGTATTGCTAGCACGTGGTTTGGGTAAGGCGGCTCAGATCAAGCCGGGAAACTACCAGTTGGAACATGAGGTCACACCACTGCAATTGCTGAAAATAATCAGTAAAGGGCAGGTTGAGCAAAGTTCGCTGACGATCATAGAAGGCTCTACATTCAAAGAGCTGCGCACCTTACTGAATGCGGAGTCAACACTGCGCCATGATAGTCTGGCGCTTTCCGATATTGAGATGCTCCAGCGCATCGGTGCCACTGAAAAGTTACCGGAGGGTCTTTTCTTTCCAGACACTTACAACTACGACAAAGGTAGCAGCGACCTTGCAGTACTAAAGCGTGCTTATCAATTGATGCAACGCCAACTACAAGAAAACTGGAAAAAACGGGATGCCAATCTGCCATTCGATACGCCATATGAAGCTTTAGTCTTGGCCTCTATCGTCGAAAAAGAGACCGGGCAGCCGAGTGATCGTCCGATGATCGCCTCTGTGTTTATCAATCGCCTGCAAAAACACATGCGTTTGCAGACGGACCCGACGGTCATCTACGGCTTAGGAGATAAGTTTGACGGCAATTTACGTAAGCGCGATCTTACACGTGACACTCCCTATAACACTTATACCCGTGATGGACTACCTCCGACACCGATCTGTCTGCCCGGATTGGCGGCACTACAAGTAGCACTGCACCCTGCATCAAGCCGCGCCCTATATTTCGTCGCGCGAGGGGACGGTACTTCGCAGTTCTCCAACTCTCTGGTCGAACATAACAACGCAGTTAACCGCTTTCAACTTAAACAAAAATGAGTGCTGCTAAATTCATCACGTTTGAAGGTGTAGATGGGGCAGGGAAGAGCACCGGGCTGGCGTGGTTCGTCGATGCATTACGCCAGCGCGGTGTTGAACTGCTAGTGACGCGCGAGCCGGGTGGTACTCCACTGGGTGAACAGTTGCGCGAAATCTTGCTTAATCAACCCATGCATGCCGAAACTGAAGCGATGCTGATGTTCGCAGCTAGACGAGAACATGTAGAGCAAGTCATTCGTCCTGCTTTGCAACAAGGGACTTGGGTCATTTCAGACCGTTTTAGTGATGCCAGTTTCGCTTACCAAGGGGGCGGGCGGGGAGTGTCACTGCCCAAGCTGGAACAACTTGAGCAATGGGTGCATGGTGGACTACAGCCTGATCTGACTCTGCTGTTCGATATTCCGATCGAAGTCGCGCGCCAGCGTTTGGCGAACAATGCAAGCCTAGATCGTTTCGAGCAGGAGCGCGGTGAGTTTTTCGAGCGTGTGCGTCAGGCCTACCTGGCTAGAGCCGCCAAAACGCCGCAGCGTTTTGCGGTGATACGTGCCGAAAAGACCCTGCCGGAAGTTCAGCAAGAACTGGCGCAAATCGTCGCATCACTCTGAAATGAAAGTACTCTATCCATGGCAAACGGAATCCTGGCAAGCCTTGCAAGGGCTACGCAGTAGATTGCCACACGCGATCTTGTTAAAGGGCGCGCAAGGGATAGGTAAGCTCGATCTGGCGATGAATTTTGCCCAATCGCTTTTGTGCGAAGAGCCGCTAGCAGATGGAATGGCATGTCAAAAATGCGACTCCTGCCACTGGTTCGAGCAAGAGAGCCATCCCGATTTTCGATTGATTCAACCTGATGCCCTTGCTTCCGCTGAGGACGCTGAAGAAAAATCAGGCGGAAAAAAGCCTTCGCGTGAGATATCCGTAGATCAGATACGTGATCTTTCCAGCTTTGCCAATTTCTCGGCACATTGCGGGGGGTATCGAGTAGTAGTCATCTATCCCGCCGAGGCAATGAACAACAATGCTGCCAATTCACTGCTGAAAACATTGGAAGAGCCTACCGATAAGCTTTTGTTTTTGCTTGTCACACATAAGCCGCAACAATTATTGCCAACCATCCTCAGTCGTACCCTAGGTTTAGTTGTAAACACGCCGACGCGCGAGGTCGGTGCTGCGTGGTTGGCACAACAAGGTGTGAAAAATCCAGAACACGCTTTGGCTCAAACCGGCTTTGCTCCCTTGCAAGCGCTGAATTGGGCGGAGTCGGGCGAGGGCGCGGAAGAGCGCAACATTCTGCTGAGTGCTATATGCCAACCGTCCAAGCTGGACGCCTTGGCGCTGGCCGAAAGCTTGCAACGTAGCGCCCCTGTGTACGTCATTCATTGCTTGCAGCAATGGTGCTACGACCTGAGCAGCATCCAGTTGGCTGGTGCAGTGCACTATTTTCCTGAACAATCCGACGCGATACGCAAATTGGCCGGTGGCATATCGACATTGGCGTTGCTGCGTTTTCAGAAAGAGTTGCAGGAAGCCCGTCGGGCAGCATTCCATCCGCTAAATCCAAGACTGTTTCTAGAGTCTCTGTTGTTATCTTACCGTCAATTATTCGCTGCTTAAGCCTCTCCCCATGTTCATTGATTCGCATTGCCACCTTAATTTTCCTGAATTGGCAGGAGATATTGACGCCATCTTGAGCAACATGCGCGTCAATGAGGTCTCGCACGCGCTGTGTGTATCGGTTGAGCTGGGAACATTTCCGCAGATATTGGGATTGGCCGAGCAGCATGGAAACCTCTATGCATCGGTCGGTGTCCACCCTGATTACGAACTGGAGGTTGAACCGACTCAGGCCGAATTGGTTCATCTTGCGCAGCATCCTAAGGTCGTCGCCATCGGCGAAACCGGGTTGGATTATTACCGGTTAACAGGTGATCTGGAGTGGCAGCGCGAACGTTTTCGAACCCATATTCGTGCGGCCAAAGAATGTGGCAAGCCGCTCATCGTTCACACCCGTTCTGCTGCAGCCGACACCTTACGCCTTCTGGCTGAGGAAAAAGCTGAACAGGTTGGCGGAGTGATGCACTGCTTTACTGAAAATCTGGAGGTTGCCCTGGCTGCCATTGATTTAGGATTCCACATCTCATTTTCCGGCATTCTAACTTTCAAGAATGCGACCGCCATCAAAGAGGTGGCACAGAATATTCCGCTCGAAAAAATCCTGATCGAGACCGACTCGCCATATCTTGCGCCAACACCGCATCGCGGAAAAATGAACCAACCAGCCTTTGTCAAACATGTGGCCGAAGAGATTGCAAGATTGCGCAACATCACGCTGGAAGAAGTGGGCGAAGCGACCAGCCATAACTTCAATTGTTTGTTTCTGAAAAGCGCGTAACAAGCTAATAGTAAAAAGAATACTGAGGTTTATTGGGCGAATCGCTGACTTTGGATTTATTTTGCTTGTGCGCATAATGTATATTATGTCAAATTATTGAATTGTAGAAAAAGGCCGGAAGGAACACTTCCAGCCTTTGCGATTTGTTGGTGGGCGGTACTGGGTTCGAACCAGTGACCCCTGCCGTGTGAAGGCAGTGCTCTACCGCTGAGCTAACCGCCCGGTCGAGGGCGCGAATTTAATCATAGCCATATTGTGCGGGTCAATTTCTTTATCGGCATATCCATCTGTCGTAGAATGCGCGCCTTCTTTTCAGGAATGAAACATGACTGTCCGCACACGTTTTGCCCCCAGCCCGACCGGATACCTGCATATTGGTGGCGCACGAACCGCGCTGTTCTCATGGGCCTATGCACGTAAACACGGCGGCACCTTCATTCTGCGTATCGAAGACACGGATGTGGAACGCTCCACACCGGAAGCTGTACAGGCCATTCTGGATGGCATGAACTGGCTCAAGCTGAATTACGACGAAGGCCCGTTCTACCAGATGCAGCGTATGCCGCGCTATAAAGAAGTCATCCAGCAGATGCTAGCTACGGGGCAAGCCTACTATTGCTATACCAGCCCAGCTGAACTGGACACTCTGCGTGAAGCGCAACGTGCTGCAGGTGAAAAACCTCGTTATGACGGTAAATGGCGTCCCGAGCCGGGCAAGACTTTGCCTCCCGTGCCTACAGACATCAAGCCTGTCGTGCGCTTCAAGAATCCAACCGAGGGCGTCGTTGCATGGAAGGATATGGTCAAAGGCTATATCGAATTCAGCAACTCCGAACTGGACGACCTTATCATCGCCCGTTCTGACGGAACGCCGACCTATAACTTTTGTGTCGTAGTAGACGACAGGGATATGGGCATCACTCAGGTCATCCGTGGTGATGACCACGTTAACAACACCCCACGCCAGATCAACATTCTCAAGGCACTGGGAGCGACTGTACCCAGTTACGCCCACCTGTCGATGATTCTTGGCGATGATGGAACCAAACTATCAAAACGCCACGGAGCGGTGAGCGTCATGCAATACGACGAGGATGGATATCTACCCGAAGCGGTCATCAACTATCTGGCTCGCTTGGGCTGGTCGCACGGCGACGACGAAGTTTTCTCAGTTGCACAATTCTGTGAATGGTTCGACCTCGACCACATCACTCCTTCTGCGGCACAGTTCAATACCGAAAAACTGAATTGGTTGAACAACCACTACCTCAAGCAGACCGACAACGCCAAGCTCGCCGACATGGTGCGCCCACGCCTAGAAGCGCGCGCCATCAAGGTGACTGCCAGCCCAGACCTGAGCGCTATCGTAGGTTTATATAAAGAACGCGTTGCCACCCTGAATGAACTGGCAGATGCAGCGGAAGTTTTCTACATCGATCTGCATCCAGATGCAGCCTTGCTCGATGTGCAACTTTCCGCCGAGGCCATCCCTGCCCTGCGCGATCTGGCGCAACAACTCGCCAGTGTTGCATGGGAAACGCCTGCCATCAGCATCGTCATCAAGGAAGTCATCGGCAAGCATGGTTTGAAGATGCCCAAGCTGGCTATGCCTCTGCGGGTGATGCTTACCGGACAAACCCAGACACCGTCTGTAGATGCTTTGGTGGCGCTGTTCCCGCGCGAGCTAGTGTTAGCGAGAATCGAAAAGAACCTCCCTAAAAAAACCGCCTGACTTGCTTTACAAGGTAGGGTGCCGTCACTATAATGCGCGCTCTTTTCGGGGCCACCTGGGGGGTATAGCTCAGCTGGGAGAGCGCTTGCATGGCATGCAAGAGGTCAGCGGTTCGATCCCGCTTACCTCCACCAAAAAGAAAAGCAGTAACGAAGTCCCCTTCGTCTAGAGGCCTAGGACACCGCCCTTTCACGGCGATAACACGAGTTCGAATCTCGTAGGGGACGCCAGATACATATGGAGCTGGGCACTTGTAATCGAGTGCCCATTTTTATTTGTTAAGGCCTGTTCATTGACTCAAAGCAGCGTTCCTCCCGAGCCACGCTTCCTTTGCTACAGGTATAATCTGCACCAATGTTAATCCGCAAGGAAATATCTTGACTCTCTCCACTCGCGTTCAGGCCATCAAGCCCTCACCCACTCTTGCCGTCTCCGCCCGCGCGGCCAAACTGAAAGCTGAAGGCAAAGACATCATCGGACTGGGAACGGGTGAGCCGGATTTTGATACGCCTCAGCACATCAAGGATGCCGCGATCGTCGCGATCAACAAGGGTTTTACCAAGTACACCGCAGTGGGCGGCACGCCATCGCTCAAGCAAGCGGTCATCGCCAAGTTCAAACGCGACAACGGGCTGGACTACACAGCAAAGCAGATTTTGGTTTCGTGCGGTGGCAAACAAAGTTTTTTCAATCTGGTGCTATCTACCATCGATCCCGGTGACGAAGTGATCATCACCGCGCCATATTGGGTGTCGTATCCAGATATCGTCATCATCGCGGAAGGCAAGCCGGTGATCGTGCAGGCTGACATCGCGCAGGGCTTCAAACTCACCCCCAAACAACTGGAAGCAGCCATCACACCCAAGACCAAGATGGTTGTGATCAACAGCCCAAGCAACCCATCCGGTGCGGTGTACACGCTGGATGACTTGAAGGCATTGGGCGAGGTGCTGCGTAAGCATCCGAACATCTTGATCGCCACCGACGATATGTACGAACACATCGCGCTGACCGATGAGAAATTCTGCAACATCTTGAACGCCTGTCCCGACCTGTATCCGCGCACCATGGTGCTAAACGGCGTATCGAAGGCGTATGCGATGACTGGCTGGCGTATCGGCTATGCCGCAGGACCGGAGAACATCATCACTGCGATGGAGAATGTGCAGTCACAAAGCACTTCCAATCCCACCTCCATCTCACAAGTTGCCGCCGAGGCAGCACTGAACGGCGACCAGAACTGCCTCGCACCGATGATCAAAGCGTTTCGTGAGCGTCATGCGTTCGTGGTGAATGAACTGAACAAGATTCCGGGAGTGAAATGCATCATGGCAGGCGGTGCGTTCTATGCCTTCCCCGACGCACGCGGGGCTATCGCCACGTTGCATAAAAAGGGTCTCATCAAAGAAACCACTGACATCGCCTTGTCCGAATATCTACTGGCAGAAGCAGGTGTTGCCGTCGTGCCCGGCTCGGCCTTCGGCAGCGAAGGTTACTTCCGTATTTCCTTCGCCACCTCGATGGAAAACCTAAAGAATGCGCTGGAGCGGATTGCGAAAGCGTTGGGCTGAATCAATATTGAGATGAATCAATAAAAAATGGCCAGATTGTTAATCGATCTGGCCATTTTTATATTCTGGTAGTAACTCAGCGTCCCGCGCGCAACTTCGGCTCTGCCAATGTTCCGAATAAAGTCAGTTGATTGTTGCCCGCGCGCATCTTGATCTCTGCATTGAAGCTGCCTGATAGCTGATTACCCGCTGCCACATCGAACGAACCGTTGGCACTCAACATACCAGACATGACCTTCACTTGGCGGAAGTGTGTGACATGGTTATCCAGTTGTACTAGGCCGATCATGTCATCGAAATGAGTTCGCCCACCGCTGATGCTCTCTCGGCTCAACAATCGCGCAGTCTCAACCATATCGATGCCATTGACCGTTCCTTTTTTGACCGAGAATGAGCCTTCCAGATGCGGCACATCATCCATTTGCGAAAGTTTTGCGCCCATCATCGAGAATGCGAATTCGCCGAACATCTCCCCTTCGATAGCATATTGATGGAACATCTTATTCAATTCGAATGTCTTCGCCTCTAGGTGTCCTTGTAACTGCCAACCCTTGCGCCAATTGAGTTTAGCGCTACCCAACAGGATACCGTTGTAAATATGCCCATCGATCTCAGTGAAGTTCACTTCACCATCGTTCAGATCACCCTTGGCACTGAGGTCGCTGAACACGATGTCGGATAACAAGGGCAAGCTGCTTTCTTTCAGATTCACTCCCAGTTGCCAACGCCCTTGGTTGGATTGCAGATCGACGCTCAGCTTATCGTTATCGTTATGCAGGGCGACACGATTGAAAGCCCCCTGTGCATCAATGTCGGCGATACCGCTCAGGCTCGGCAAAGTGACTTCATCAGTGATGATTTTTATCCGCTGCAAGGTCAGATGGCGCACCGGATAGGATGCATCACCGCCCAATGATTTCAAGCTGGCAGCCTGTTTATCGAGGACGCGACCTTCGATACTGATGTCCTGCAGTTCGGCATTGTTGATGACTTTGATGTCCGACAGTAAGGAAAGCGCATCGAAATTCAACACCACGCTAGCTATCTTAACTTCCTGAGCATTGCCGAGCGTGACGTTCTGCAATTGTAATTTTGGAGGCAATGAAGCCGCACTCATCCCGCCGATATGTACAGGTTGTTTCAATTGTGCAGAAAGGCGCTGCTCCAACGGAGCGATATAGTCCTTCAACGGGTAAACGTAAGGCAGCACTACCGCCACCACGACTGTTAATGCGATCAAGCCGAAAATGATCTTACCCACAGGCAACGGTTTGCGATGTGTTCTTGCCACAGGCTTTTGCGCCTTAGCCTGCGACAGCGCCGCTTGCTGAGTGGCTTGCTCTGCTTCAATCTTGGCTTGCACCTTGGCACGCTGCTCCGCCTCTGCCCATGCCTTGGCTTGTTCTTCTGCTAGCGCTTTCTCTTCTTCTTGCTTGCGCGCGTCCTCTTCAGCGACGCGACGTACCTCTTCCTGTTCCGCCTTGAGGCGAGCCATTTCGGCAGCAGCACCCTGCTTCGATTTCTTTTCTACTTCAGCCTTCGCTTCGGCTGCTGCGCGCTGTTCCGTTTCCAATTTGGCTTTTGCTGCCGCTTCCGCGCGTTCCTGCGCGGCATGATCAAATACAGGAGCCGCAGTCTGAGCGGCTGGTTCAGCGCCTTCTCCTAGGAAGTTGTCCAGATTGATTTCAAAAGATGGGGCGGAAGCCGGCATTGCATCTTCTTGATTTGTACGCGCCAGCGCCTCCTGTTCAGCTCGCTCTTCCGTTTCCCGTTTCGCGCGCGCATCTGATTCAGCCTGAGCTTTTGCGAGCGCTTCTTGTTCAGCTTTCAAGCGAACTGCTTCCTGTTGAGTTTTTTCTTCTGCCTGTCTCCTAGCCATGTTCTCGGCTTCTGCTTTGGCACGCGCAGCAGTTTCCTGCTCGGCTTTGATGCGAGCCTCCTCCGCCTCACGCTTGGCTTTGGCCTCCGCCTCCGCTTTGATACGAGCGACCTCGGCTTCTTGCGCTGCCTTCAAGCGAGCGGCTTCGGCCTCACGTCTGGCTTTTTCTTCTGCCTCTTGTTTTGCCTTGGCTTCAGCTAATGCCCTAGCCTCAGCTTCCGCACGAGCTTTAGCCGCTTCCAATTCTGCCTTCGCCCGAGCAGCCTCCTGCTCGGCTTTGATACGTGCCGCTTCAGCCTCCGCTTTGGCTTTTGCTGCAGCTTCCAATTCAGCTTTGACACGAGCGGCTTCCTGCTCAGCTTTCAAACGAGCAGCCTCTGCCTCTTGTTTTGCTTTAGCTTCGGCCAGTTGTTTGGCGCGCGCTGCCGCTTCGATCTCGGCGCGTATCCTTGCTTCCGCTTCAGCCTTGGCCTTAGCTGCGGCTTCCAGTGCAGCTTTGGCGCGTGCTGCTTCTTGTTCCGCATGCATACGCGCGGCGGCCTCCTGCTTAGTCTTGGCTTCAGCTTGCTCGCGGATCACTGCCTCATGCTTAGCCTTGGCTTCAGCCTCAGCTTTTGCTCGAGCAGCTATCTCAGCTTCTTGTCTGGCTTTGGCCTCAGCCTTCGCGGCAGCTTCTGCATTAGCTTTAGCTTTGGCAGCTTCAACGGCAGCTTCCAATTCGGCGCGCTCACGTGCAACTTCTGCCGCCTTTTGTTTGGCGACCACAGCTGGATCCACTACTGGGGCTGCGCTCATGCTAGTGAAGTCCAGCTCCTCTACGGGGGTTGCGGTAGGCTGCGGGACGAACATCTTCGGCGGGACGACCTTGGGAGCAACGATCTTCGGTTCTACAACAGGTTTTGCTTTGTCTCGGATATATTCGCCAACCACCAACTGTTTCATGACCCCAGTCAAATCCTCACGCAAACTAGGCGGTGCGTGTTTGATCAATTCATCCAAAGTGGATTTGTTGTCGATGAGCGACATAACGCGTTTAAGATCGCCCGTCAGACTAGACGTTTCAGTTTCGCCCTTGTTGGTTTTGATAAAGATCGTTTTTTTGTCCATGACCTATGTTTTAGATTATCTATCGGCCACACGTTTCTGGAGCTGCGTGACCTAACTATAAAATTAAGTATCGGAAATCTGTCTGCCGAGACGTTTCATTGTTGACCAAAACGCTCACAGTCATTAGTATAGCGCCCTCATCAATTCCCTGATAGCTCAGTCGGTAGAGCGACGGACTGTTAATCCGCAGGTCCCTGGTTCGAGTCCAGGTCGGGGAGCCAGATTCATCAAGGGTTAGCGGGTACGCTAACCCTTTTTCATTCGGCGGGGATATCAAATCATGTGTGGCATCTGCGGCGAACTGCGTTTCGACAAACAGCCCCCCGACCTTGACGTCATCAAGCGTATGACAGCAACGCTTGTCCGGCGCGGCCCTGATTCAGAGGGGATATTCAGCGGTGATGCAGTCGCCTTCGGCCATAGACGCCTGTCTATCATTGACCTTTCCGAACACTCCAAGCAGCCGATGGTGGATGAGGCGCTGCATCTTGCCCTAGTCTTCAATGGCACTATCTACAATTACAAGGAATTGCGCGCCGAACTCATCACGATGGGTTATGAGTTCTTTTCAGAAGGCGATAGCGAGGTCATCATCAAGGCTTACCACGCATGGGGTGAGCATTGTGTGGAACGTTTTTTCGGTATGTTCGCCTTTGCGGTGTGGGATATGCGCCGCAAGATGCTTTTCCTTGCACGCGACCGCTTCGGCATCAAACCCTTGTACTACGCGGCTGACGGCGCATGCCTGCGCTTCGCCTCTACCCTGCAGGCACTGCTGGCAGCGGGCGGCGTGGACACCAGCATCGATCCGGTCGCGTTACATCATCATCTCACCTTGCATGCCGTCGTTCCAGCTCCGCGCACCCTACTCAATGGCATAAAGAAACTGCCTCCGGCCCATTACATGAGCATCACCGCCAGCGGCGAAGTGACGCAACGGCGCTACTGGAATCTGGATGCGACACGCCCCGCTCTTGCGCTGAGCGAACACGACTGGATCGCTGCGACACGACATGTCCTGTCCAAGGCGGTAGAACGGCATCGACTGGCGGCTGATGTGCCGGTAGGTGTGCTGCTTTCCGGCGGATTGGATTCGAGCCTGATGGTGGGGCTGCTGGCCGATCATGTGCAAGACCTGCGCACCTTCTCTATTGGTTTCGAGGATATCGGTGACAATGCAGAAAAAGGTGATGAGTTCGAATACTCGGATCAAATCGTCGAGCGCTTCGGAACAAAGCATCACAAGTATCTGATCCCCAATAGTGAAGTGTTGCTACGTTTGCCGGAAGCAGTACGCAACATGTCCGAGCCGATGGTGAGCCAAGATGCCATTGCGTTCTATCTACTTGCGGAAAAGGTGTCGGAGGAAGTCAAAGTGGTTCTGTCCGGTCAAGGTGCGGACGAAGTATTTGGTGGTTATTTCTGGTATCCGCAGATGCACGATGCATCGGGCTCTGCACTGAACAGGTTCCGCGATCATTATTTTGATCGCGACCATGCGGAGTATCTGGAAACAGTGGATGCGCGATATCACGCCCCCGATGTCACCAGTGAATTGGTGCAACGCGAATTGGCCTTGCCGCAAGCAGACACCTTTCTCGATCAGGTATTGCGCTTCGATGTGACAACACTCATCGTGGACGATCCGGTGAAGCGCATGGACAACATGACGATGGCATGGGGCTTGGAAGCGCGCGTGCCTTTTCTTGATCACGAGTTAGTAGAACTGGCGGCACGTATGCCACCCGAGTTACGGCTCAAGGAAGGTGGGAAATTCCCGTTGAAAGCGGTCGCACGCGGGCTGATCCCCGATTCCGTGATCGATCGTAAGAAAGGTTATTTCCCAGTACCCGCATTGAAATACGTGCGCGGAGAATTCCTCGAATTCATGCAAGATATCCTGATGTCAGATGCCTGCATCAGGCGTGGCCTGTTCAACCGCGCTTATGTGGAGAAACTGATCGCCGCACCGGAATCGTATTTCACACGACTGAACGGCAGTAAGTTGTGGCATCTGGCTCTGCTGGAATATTGGCTGCAACTTAACGTCGACAAAGCGTAAAAAAGCCGCCCTGAGCATCACAGGGCGGCTCTTCTTTCGGCGACTCGCTTACTTCACGAGTTGGTCGATCTTGATCTTCACATCCTTGCTACCCGGACGTAACGGACTGCTCATTCCCTGCATGTCACCCGGTTGCGACATAGCGTTTCCAGACTTGGATATCTTTGCGATCACCACGACTTGATCAAAACCGGAAATCTTCATTTCCGGCGCCATCGCCATGCTGTCATCCAACGAGAACGTCAATGGCAAGTCCTTCACTTGTTTGCGCAGAATAGCCAACGGCATCTTGGGGCCTTGTGCAGCACGTGCCAACACGAACAATGTATCCTCTGGGTCTGCTTTGCTCTTGAGCGCATCGCTCAACGTCACTGTTCCGGTGATACGTTCTTTACCTGCTGCTTGTGGCTTGCTGTTCGCTGCCTCGTTGATCTGTTCCAGTGCAGGTGCTGCTTTACCGCCCTTCTTCATGCCCATGAAGGTGCGTGCCTGCTGGATACCCTCTTCCACCATCTTGGCATCCGGGCTACCTGATGGAATCTCCGCAAGCAGCTTCTCCCAATAACGAACAGCGAGCGGATAGTCGCCCCGCTCCATCGCCGCTGTACCCGATAGTGCCAGTGCTTTGGATTCATTCGGGTCAAGTTCAAGTGCTTTATCCAGCAGTTTAGTCGCTGGGCCAAGCAAGCTGCCATGTGCCATCGCCATCGCATCCGCATAATCTGCCCACAATCCCGCTTCGTTCGGTATCAGCTTAGTGAGTTTCTCGAAAGTTTTGGAGGCTTCGACATAGCGTTCCAGTTCGACATAGGAGCGGGCTAACATCAGCAGCGCTTCTGGATCGTTCGGGTTTTGTTGCGTCTTTTCTTC
Organism: uncultured beta proteobacterium; assembly: GCA_963822425.1. Classification (GTDB taxonomy): domain Bacteria; phylum Pseudomonadota; class Gammaproteobacteria; order Burkholderiales; family Gallionellaceae; genus Sideroxyarcus. The sequence goes on along the minus strand of CAWGHS010000002.1, from coordinate 41,817 downwards.
CAGCGCTTGAATGCCTGCCTCTGTGTGCACGACGCCCCCGGCGCCATGTACTGCTTGTGGCAGGAAGGCGTTCAGGTTACCGATTTGCAGATATAAACCCACTGATGCCAGCGGCAATAGCAGGCTCAACACGATAGCGGTGATCTTAAGTGGATGACGTTGAGTTCCACCCTCGGTCGCTTGTTCGTTGCCGACTTCATCCAACAGGCGCATCTGAAGCTCGCGTTTGCCCTGTTCGTGCAATTCCGGTGTGAGCAGACCATTTTTCAGATCTGTATCCATCTCGGCGATCTGGTCACGCAATATCTCAAGATTCGCGGCATCGCGTTCAACCGCATTATCTTTGGAAGTACCGCGCCACAAAGGTATGGCGACGAACAGAATGGCGACGATCAATAGCGCCGCACAGAGTAGCCAAAATAATGTCATTTGTTTTCTTCTTTGCTAAGTAGAGCGGTTGCACGTTGTTGTGCTTCTGGAGTCAGCACCGGTTCCGGCATGGTCTGACGACGTTTTCGCACCTGAAACACCAACACAGCGGCTCCGATCAACAGTAGTGCAAAAGGACCGAACCAGAGCAGCAAGGTATAACTTTTCATCGGCGGTTCATACAAGACGAAGTCGCCATAACGTGCCACGAGATAGTCGATGATCTCTTGGTCGTTCTTACCTTTCTGCATCTGCTCACGCACTTCACGGCGCAGATCTTCTGCCAGTTCGGCATGTGAACTGGCCAGAGATTCGTTCTGACAGACTAGACAGCGTAGTTTCTCAGCCAAGACGATCATGCGTTTTTCCAACACAGGATCGGCAGCCAAATCTTTAGCCTCACCCGCATAGGAAAAGGTAGGTAACAGGCAGAACAACAGGATCAACAGATTTCTCATTTGCTTTGCAACTCCGCGACCAAGGGTAATATCTTCTCACGCAAGTTTTGCGTCGTAACTGGGCCGATCTGCTTGAAGCGGATGACCCCCTGCTTATCGATGACATAGGTCTCTGGGACACCATACACACCATAGTCGATACCGATGCGTCCATCGCTATCCATTACGCTCAGGGTGTAGGGGTCTCCTCCCTTGCTCAACCACATCTCTGCATCAGCTTTTTTATCTTTGTAGTCGAGTCCGTAGATCGGCACGATGTTTTGCTGTGCAAGCGCAAGTAGTATTGGATGCTCTTCTTTACACGACACACACCAAGATGCCCACACGTTGAGCAGCCAGACTTTGCCCTTCATTTCTTCAGTAGAGAATTGCTTTTTTGTATCGTGCAACTGCGGCAGAGTGAATGCGGGGGCGACCTTACCTACCAGCGGTGATGGGACTTCACGTGGATCGAGGCTTAAACCCTTATACAAAAAACCCGCGAGTACCAAGAAAACCACCAAGGGCAATATGAATCGCATCATGCTGTCTTCTCCTTCAGTGGTTTCGAGTCTGTTGCAGTACTCTGTGTTTTAGGTGCATGGATGCGGTAGCGCCGGTCGCTGATCGCCATCACCCCGCCCAAAGCCATCAACAGACAACCGAACCATATCCAATCGACAAACGGCTTGATGTAGACGCGTACCGCCCATGCCTCGCTGCCGGGAATAGGCTCACCCAGTGACACGTACAGATCGCGTAACAGTCCGGGCTGGATCGCTGCTTCAGTCATGGGCATGCCTGAGGCATTGTATTGGCGCTTCTCTGGATGCAACTCAGTGACCAGCTTTCCGTCCTTGCTTACGCTCACACGGCCTTGCGCCGCGACATAGTTCGGGCCGCGCTGTTCACTCACGCCATCGAAACGGAACACATAGCCGCCCGCCTCTACTGTGTCACCTACATCCATGCGTACATCGCGTTCAGTCTCGTAACCTTTGACCATGGTCACGCCGATGATGAACACGGCAATGCCAAGGTGAGCCAGTACCATGCCGTAGTAGCTACGTGCCGGAATCTTCAAGCGTTGCCATAAAGAAGCGGAACCCGCGATGCGTTTATACAGATCGACGAATGTGGTCGTGATGATCCAAGCTGCGAGCAACAATCCTAGCGCAATCAGCGGGGTCCATTTACCCATGACCAATGGCAATAACAGTGCAATCACCATGCTGGCTCCCAATGCCCAGCGCACACGCTGCCAGATGTCCGGCAAGCTGGCTTGCTTCCAGCGCGAGATCGGCCCTAAGCCCATCATCATGATCATCGGGATCATCAAAGGCACGAACACGGTGTTGAAATACGGTGGGCCGACAGATAGCTTTCCGAATCCGAGCGCATCCATGAACAAGGGGTACAAGGTTCCTAAAAACACCGATGCGGATGCCACCGACAACAAAACGTTGTTGGTGAGCAGCATGGATTCGCGTGAGATCAAGTTGAACTTTCCCCCCAACCCAATCTTGGGAGCGCGCCAAGCAAACAACAGCAAAGAAGAGCCGATGACCACCACCAAGAAGGAAAGGATGAAGATGCCGCGCTTAGGGTCTGTGGCAAATGCATGCACTGAAGTCAGCACACCGGAACGCACCAGGAAAGTACCCAACAAGCTTAGCGAGAAGGCGGCGATCGCGAGCAACACCGTCCAACTTTTGAATGCACCGCGCTTTTCCGTCACCGCGAGCGAATGGATCAATGCCGTTCCCACCAGCCACGGCATGAATGAAGCGTTCTCTACCGGGTCCCAGAACCACCAGCCGCCCCACCCAAGTTCGTAGTAAGCCCACCAGCTGCCCAGCATGATGCCGATGGTCATGAATACCCATGCCACAGTCGTCCATGGGCGCGACCAGCGTGCCCAAGTGGAGTCGAGTTTCCCCCCCAGCAATGCCGAGAGTGCAAAAGCGAAGGCCACCGAGAAACCGACATAGCCCATGTATAACATCGGTGGATGTATCACTAGGCCTGGATCTTGCAACAAAGGATTCAGATCACGACCATCCATCGCGGCGGGCAACAAACGTTCGAATGGATTCGAGGTCAGCAACATGAACAACAGAAAGCCTGTCGAGATGAGACCCATCACGCCGATCACACGTGCCACCATCTCTTGCGGCAGATGTCGGCTGAAAGAAGCGACGGCAACCGTCCACACCGTCAGGATGAAAGTCCATAGCAATAGTGAGCCTTCATGCCCGCCCCACAGCGCCGCCACACGGTAGGCTATAGGCAATTCCGAGTTGGAATGCTGCGCCACATACAACACAGAGAAATCATTATTGACGAAGGCCTGCACCAGACAGGCAAACGCGATCACCACAATGAGAAATTGTCCGACGGCCAAGGGGCGTGCCGTGGACATCATCACTTGATTGTTGCGAGCTGCGCCGATGATGGGCAATAGGCCCTGAACAAGTGAAAGGAACAGTGCGACGATGAGTGCGAAATTACCGATCTCTGGAATCATGCGAGTTATCCTGAATTACTTAGTGGTGGGTGGAATGCCGGATTGTGCTAGCGCAGCTTGTTCCAAAGCATGTTTGGCTTCAGGAGGCATATAGTTTTCATCATGCTTGGCCAATACCTCTTCAGCGTGAAACACGTTGTCCGCCTCTAACTTGCCTTGAGCGACCACCCCTTTACCTTCTTTAAAAAGGTCGGGCAGAATGCCTTTGTAGATCACCGGCATGTTTTTAGCGGTATCGGTGATACTGAAACGCACGGTCAAACCATCACCTTCACGCTTCACGCTCCCGACTTCCACTAAGCCGCCGATACGGAAGCTGCGACTCTGTGGTGCTTCTTTGTTATAGACCTGAGTGGGGGTGAAATACAGACTGACGTTGTTTTTCAGCGCGAACAATACCAGACCGACTGCCGCCCCTACCAAGGTGACACCTGCGATGATGAACCATAATCTTTTCTGTCTAGGCGTCATATTGCTTCTCCTGTTCCACTCTCACCCATTTCGTCACGCATCAGCCGTACTTCGCGTAACGCATTTTTTCTACGATGACGCACCAGCAAGATTTCGATTGCGAACACTGCTATCGCCACACCGTACGAACCCCAAACATAAAAACCATAGCCATTCATGGCAAGGAACTCAGACCAATTCATGAGCGCACCTCCAACAGGTCATTAGTGAAATCCGAAGACTGTAGAAGGAGGTGCGATGCGGTCATTCCCGCACCCGCCGCATACGCGCGCCGTGTCATGATCGCACCTCCGGCAACTCGTTCACCCACTGTGTATTAGATTCCCGCTCAAGAATGATGCTGCGCACACGCGCCAGACTCACTGCGATAGCATACAGCCAACATGCGGCCAATACGGCAAACATGGCTTGCTGCATGGAGACATGCATACTCGTTCCCGTAAACTTGATACTCGAACCTTGGTGCAAGGTGTTCCACCATTTGACAGAGAAATAGATGATGGGCACATTCACCGAACCCACTATCGCCAGCAATGCTCCTGCTTTATCTGCACGGCGCGGATCTTCAATCGATGCTTGTAAGGCAATAAAACCCAGATACAGGAACAGCAGGATCAACTCCGATGTTAGGCGTGCATCCCACACCCACCAAGCACCCCACATCGGCTTACCCCACAAAGCACCGGTCCACAACGAGATGAAAGCAAACAGCGCACCTGTCGGTGCCAAGGCTTGCGCCATCATGGAAGAGAGTCGCGTCTTAAAAATAAGTCCCAACGCCGCATACCCCGCCATGATGAGATAGATGAACATGGACAGGATGGATGCCGGTACGTGGATGAACATGATGCGGTAGGCTTCGCTCTGTACCGCATCCGTTGGCGCAACAAAGAAGCCGATATACAGGCCAACAGCAAACAACACCGCAGCAGGCCATGCAAAGAAGGGAATCAGCTTGCCTGCCAATCCGTAAAAAGTAGTGGGTGCAGAATATTTGAACCAGTTGATCGCCAAATCGTTACTCCATCGAAATCTTCAATGCCTGTGCCGCCACAAAGGGGGTAGACACTAAGGCGAACAGCAAGATCGCACCCAATAGCGACAGGTTAGAAATTGCACTCATGCCGCTGGTGATCGCCTCCACAGCTCCCGCCCCGAAGATCAGCACTGGGATACATAAAGGGAGCACTAGCAAGGACACCAACACACCACCACCACGCAAGCCCAACGTAAGCGCGGCACCGATGGCGCCGACCATGCTCAAAATCGGTGTGCCCAACAATAAGGCAAACACCAACATCCCCAAGGCCGATGCCGACATATCGAACTGCAACCCCAACACAGGGGCGATCAATACCAGCGGCAAACCGGACAACATCCAATGTGCCACGATCTTTCCCAGAACCAGTGCAGTGAGCGACTGCGGTGCGAGCAGCATTTGCTCTAACGTCCCATCCAAATAGTCAGCGGAGAACATACGCGGCAAAGACAACATCGAAGCCAACAAGGCCGCGACCCACACCACGCCAGATGCCATTTTGCGCAACATCTCCGGTTCTGGGCCGACCCCCAGTGGGAATAAGCTCACTACCATCACGAAAAAGATCAGTGTCGTTAGTACATCAGCCCGACGACGCATCGCCAGCAACAGATCACGGCGGATCACAAGACCCAACAAGCCGATCAGAGAGAGCCTGTTCATGACAATGCCAACTGTCTGGTCTGAACCCCCGCCACTTGCAAGGGCTGGTGCGTGGTAAATATTGTCATGCCCCCGTTGGACAGATGTTCAGCGATTAGTTCCTGCATCAGCCCGACAGCCCCTATATCGAGTGCGGTCAATGGCTCATCCAATATCCACAAATGTGCATCACCTATCAGCAAACGTGCAAGTGCCACTCGGCGGCGCTGCCCTTGCGACAAGACCCTTACGGGCAGATGTTCACGCCGCTGAAGCCCCATGCGGCGCAAGGCGGCGACCGCTTGTTGATCGTTCACGGTATACCCTGCAAGGCCGGCACTCATCTGCAAATTCTCTAGCGCGCTCAATTCGTCTTTGATGGCATTAAGATGTCCGAGATAACACATATCAGCATGGTAGGCATCGTCCCACTCGCTGATGTCTTGCCCGCACCAATGCACCGAACCTTGAACGAGTTGAACAAAGCCACATAAAGCCCGCAACAGTGTCGTCTTGCCACTGCCATTCGCTCCCTGTACTTGCATCAATTCTCCGGGGGAGATCGTGAAATTCAATCCGCTGAACAGACGATGATCGCCTCGTTCGCAAGCGAGATCAGTCACCTCTAACTTGGGGGCTTGCCGCATGGGAAATCGTCACTTCTACCCAAATAAAATAGGCTCGGATTATATACGATTGCACTCATTCATACGTCATTCCATCCATCCGGCTGTGCATCTCTATTGGGTTATAATCCGCGCGCATCAATCGTGCATAATCACTCCGATCTGAGGAAAAAATGGGATTTTTGGCCAACAAACGCATTCTGGTCACGGGCATGATCAGTAACCGCTCGATTGCCTATGGCGTCGCACAAGCCATGCATCGAGAAGGTGCCGAACTCGCCTTCACTTACCAAGGCGAGCGGATAAAAGACCGTGTAACTGAAATGGCCAAGGAATTCGGTAGCACCTTGGTATTTCCCTGCGATGTTGCCTCCGACACCGAGATCGAACAGCTTTTCATAGACTTGACAAAACACTGGGGGAAATTCGACGGATTTGTACACGCCATCGCCTTCGCACCTCGCGAGGCATTGGATGGCGAGTTCCTTGATGGTTTCAGTCGCGAAGCATTCCGCATCGCCCACGACATCAGTGCCTACAGTTTCCCCGCGATGGCGAAGGCTGCGCTGCCTTCCCTGAACGACCGAGCAGCGATCCTGACCATGAGTTACCTCGGCGCAGTGCGCACCATGCCCCACTACAACGTGATGGGGATGGCTAAGGCCAGCTTGGAAGCAAGCGTTCGTTACCTAGCGATGGAATTAGGGCGCAAAGGCATACGTGCCAATGGCATCTCTGCCGGACCGATCAAGACGCTGGCTGCTGCCGGCATCGGCGATTTTTCAAAGCTACTTTCCTACAACGCCAAGCACGCACCGCTCAAACGCAACATCACTGTAGAAGAAGTCGGCAATGTCGCCGCGTTTCTGTGCAGCGATCTTGCCAGTGGGGTGACTGGCGAGATCACTTATGTGGATGGTGGATTTAACACCACAGCGCTGGGTTCCACCGAAGCTTGACGTGCGTTTCCGCGAATAAAAAATGCCGCTTATCAGGCGGCACTTTTTATTTACAGAACAGCCACAGTGGTTATTTTTTATCGTCGGATGCGAAATTTTTCATCGTGATGTCAGCGCGTTTTTTTGCATCCGCCAAGTAAGCCGCCATCAATTCATCACCAGTGATCTGACGTATCTGCTGCGCATAACGATTTCGTTTTGCTTCATCGACTGATGCTGTGTCTTGCACTGCATCGATACGAGCCAGCAGGTAACCGTTCTGCCCACCGAGTCCCACATAGGTCGGCAACTTGGAAACATCGGCACGAAATACGGCTTGTTGCAATTCCGGTTCGATAGCTGCGCGCTGGCTGCGCGTAATAGGCAGCGCTTTCTTCCAGATTGCATCGCTTTTTTCACCGCGCTGCAATTGCTCCAACAATTTCTTTCCGTGCTCATTTGCCAGTTCAGCCGCTTGCAGCTTCTCCAATTTTTGTCGAATATCTGATGAGACTTCAGACAAAGGACGTGCCGCAGCAGGCTTTATTTCAAGCACGCGCGCAGACAGCAGGGTGTTTGGAGCCACTTCCACAGCCGCTGTGTTGCGCTTGTTCTTCAGTACGTCTTCCGAAAAAACGGCTTGCAACACCTTCTCGGTCCACAATCCTGAAGGTGCCTGCCCCTTGCTTAACCACACACCGCGTTGCAACGGCGCCTTCGCCAATTCGGCGGCCGGTTTCAAACTGTCACTTTGCTCATACACGGTATTGTTGAATTTTTCTGCGAGCTCGGCGAATTTGTCATTCGCACGCTGCGACTTCAAGCGCTCTTCGATCATCCCCTTCACTTCGCTCAGAGGCTGAATCCTAGAGGGTTTCACTGCAATCAATTTAATGATGTGGTAGCCATAATCGGTTTGCACCAGATCACTTACTTCGCCGATCTTAAGGCTGAACACACTTTCCTCGAATGGTTTAACCATCGCACCGTGCCCGAACATCCCGAGATCGCCTCCATGCGCAGCAGAGCCGGGATCTTGCGAATACTGCTTTGCTAATGCAGGAAACTTGCTTGGAGTTTGTTTGATCTGTTGCAACACCTGCGCTGCCTTGGCCTTTGCCGCTTGCTTTTCAGCATCGGTGGCTTGCTTGTTGGCCATGATCAGAATATGCGCCGCCTGACGCTGCTCCTGTGTGCCGAATTCGGCTTGATGATCCTCGTAATACTGCTTGATTTCATCAGCTGTCACCGTGACTTGAGACAACAAGGAGTTCGCGGACAGCACCACGTATTCAACGCTGGCACGCTCAGGCACTTGGAATTCTTGTGCATTTTTGTTGTAGTAATCAGTGACCGCCGTTTCAGATAGCTTTACCTGCTTGATGAAGGAGGTCGCATCAAGGTTTGCCACTGCAACGACACGTTGCTGTTCGTTCAAACGTACTAGATTATCAGCCACACTATCCGCTGCATATCCATTCTGTGTATAGGCATCGGTCAATTGTCGCGTAAGTAAATCCTGCCGGACGCGCGCTTCGAACCCCAAACGATTCATTCCTTTTTCGCTCAGTACCGCTTCGTAGCGTTGAATGTCGAATTTCCCATCTTTTTGGAAAATGGCTAGGCTACCGATCACCTGAGCGAGTTGTTCGTCCGTCAAACTCAATCCTGCGGTACGTGCTTCTACTCCCAATAGATGCTGGGTGACCAATCCTTCAAGTACGGCATGTTTGATTTCAGGTTTATCAAAGAAAGATGGGTCGAAATTCTCCCCCGCCATCTCCCGCATTCTTTGCTGCTGCTGAGTCAGTGCATTATCGAATTCCTGCTGTCCGATCTTCTCCCCATTGACTGTGGCAAGCGATTCTGCGCCCCCTGACTTTCGGTAGGAGTCCACGCCCCAAAGAGCGAATGGTAAAACTATAAGTGCTAATACGATTTGTACCAGCCGTTTTTTTTCTTGAACAAAATCGAACATAGAAACCTACCTAAAAGAATGGATACCGCTTCCAACATCCCATATGAAAAAAGGCGAACTTTCGTTCGCCTCTGTTTGGCGGAGTGGACGGGACTCGAACCCGCGACCCCCGGCGTGACAGGCCGGTATTCTAACCAACTGAACTACCACTCCATGAACCTAAAAAATCACTGGTGGGTGCTGACGGGATCGAACCGCCGACAATCGCCTTGTAAGGGCGGTGCTCTACCAGCTGAGCTAAGCACCCGAGAAAGTCGACTAGTTTACAGCATCTTTCAAACCTTTGCCAGCGCGGAATTTAGGAACCTTAGCTGCTTTGATTTTGATGGTGGCACCAGTGCGCGGATTACGGCCATTACGCGCAGCACGCTTGCTGACGTAAAACGTACCAAAACCAACCAAGCTCACGAGTTCGCCCTTTTTCAGAGACTTTTTGATGGATTCGATTGTCGCATCCAATGCGCGACCAGCAGCGGCCTTGGAAATATCTGCGGACTTGGCGATTGCTTCGATCAGATCAGATTTATTACTCACGCGATTCCCCTTTGCTTGTTAGTTGTGGACACAGGAAAGCCCTGCAACGGCTTTATATCAAGGGTTTTTGAGCGGGTCAAGCAATTGCAAAACTTTTTAATTGCTCACATCCTCTCGCCAACCCCCGTCAATGCTTGATTGCAGACGACACTCCTGTTTCGTTGATGACCGCAGGGGAAGCCACGGCAGTTACTTCTGGCTCTGGTAATGGCTCCGGTTTGCGTTCGAGCGCCAACTCCAGAACCTGTTCTATCCACTTCACTGGATGGATATCCAATTTATTCTTCACGTTGTCAGGTATCTCAACCAAATCTTTTACGTTCTCTTCTGGAATCAACACGACCTTGATACCACCACGTTGCGCAGCTAGTAGCTTTTCTTTCAGACCACCGATCGGCAACACCTCACCACGCAATGTGATCTCTCCGGTCATCGCCACATCAGCCCGCACAGGGATGCCCGTCAACGCGGAGACCATCGCAGTACATATCCCGATGCCCGCACTGGGGCCATCTTTAGGGGTTGCGCCTTCCGGTAAGTGGATGTGCAGATCACTTTTTTCATAGAAGTTCTCGGCGATACCCAACTTTCGTGCACGGCTTCGCACCACACTCAATGCCGCCTGAATGGATTCCTGCATCACCTCGCCCAATTTTCCCGTCGTCGTCGTTTTTCCTTTTCCTGACAGTACAGCGGTCTCGATGGTGAGCAATTCCCCGCCCACTTCGGTCCAAGCCAAACCAGTCACTTGTCCCACTTGGTTGTGCTTCTCGGCGATGCCGTAGCTGTAACGACGCACACCGAGGTACTTGTCCAAATTACGCGCATTGATCGTGACCTTCCCTTCGCGCCCCTTCAGCAATAAGGACTTCACTACTTTGCGACATATCTTGGACAGTTCGCGCTCCAAGCTACGCACACCGGCTTCGCGCGTGTAATAACGCAAGATATCGCGAATGGCGCTTTCGGAAACACCGATCTCTTCCGGCTTTAAACCGCTATTTTTGATCGCCTTAGGCAACAGGTAGCGCGTGGCGATATTCACCTTCTCGTCCTCGGTATAACTGGACACATGGATGACTTCCATACGATCCAGTAATGGTGCGGGGATATTCATGCTATTGGAGGTGGCAACGAACATCACATCGGACAAGTCGTACTCGACCTCGACGTAATGATCGACAAAGGTATGATTCTGCTCAGGATCAAGCACCTCCAGCAAAGCTGAAGAAGGGTCGCCACGGAAATCCATGCCCATCTTATCCACTTCATCCAGCAGGAACAGCGGATTCTTCACACCGACCTTGCTCATGTTCTGCAATATCTTGCCCGGCATGGAGCCGATGTAAGTGCGGCGATGACCACGAATCTCCGATTCGTCACGTACGCCGCCCAATGACATGCGCACGAACTTGCGATTGGTGGCGCGTGCAATGGACTGCCCCAACGACGTCTTACCTACGCCTGGAGGACCCACCAGACACAGGATTGGCGCTTTCATCTTGTCCACGCGCTGCTGCACCGCGAGATACTCGACGATGCGCTCCTTCACCTTATCCAAGCCATAGTGATCAGTTTCCAAAACATCTTCCGCATGTTTTAGATCAGTATCAATCTTGGTTTTTTTCTTCCAGGGCAATCCAACAAGAATATCGATGTAATTCCGCACGACCGTCGCTTCTGCCGACATGGGAGACATCAGGCGCAATTTTTTAAGTTCAGCCTCGGCTTTGATGCGTGCATCTTTGGGCATGTGCGCAGCCTTGATCTTTTTCTCGATCTCCTCGATGTCCGCACCGTCCTCGCCCTCACCCAGCTCTTTCTGGATCGCCTTGACCTGTTCGTTCAGGTAATACTCGCGCTGACTTTTCTCCATCTGGCGTTTGACACGTCCACGGATACGCTTTTCCACCTGCATGATATCCAACTCTGCCTCAAGCAAGCCCAGCAGATGTTCAAGTCGCAGACGCACGTCGAAAATCTCTAACACTTCCTGCTTCTGCTCTAACTTCAATGGCAAGTGCGCAGCAATCGTATCCGCCAGACGCCCGGCATCATCTATCCCGGCCAGCGAAGTCAGAATCTCAGGAGGTATCTTTTTGTTGAGTTTGACGTATTGATCGAATTGGTTGATCAAAGCCCGGCGCATCGCCTCCGCCTCATGTCCCGGCTCCTCATCCTGCGGCACTGGTTCGATCTCGGCATCGAAATGGGATTTTTCGTCCAACACACGTAACACCTTGGCACGCTGTGTACCTTCGACCAACACTTTGACAGTACCGTCAGGGAGTTTCAGCATTTGCAGGATATTAGCGATACTGCCTATGCGATAGATGTCTTCCGTCGCCGGTTCATCTTTGGCCGCTGATTTCTGCGCAACGAGCACGATGCTCTTGCCCGCCTCCATCGCGGCTTCTAGCGCCTTGATCGATTTAGCACGTCCGACGAACAGCGGAATCACCATGTGCGGAAACACCACCACATCGCGCAATGGTAGCAAGGGATATAAGTCAGCGGTGGTAGGAAGGGTATCGTGTTCAGCCATGATTCAGGACTCTAAAAGAAAGAGGGATGTTAACGATGTGGGGACGGGACTCCGTAATACAAGTCCCGCCTTTCGAAGCATTATGCAGCCTTGGGGGTATCCGCATACATCACGATAGGCTTGATCTCCCCCGTGCTGTTTTCGTCAAGTACCACTTTGCTCACGTTTTCTGCCGAAGGCAGGTCGAACATGATATCTAACAAAGATTGTTCCAAGATGGAGCGCAATCCACGCGCCCCCGTCTTGCGCGCCAATGCCTTGCTGGCGATGACATTTAGCACACCTTCGCGGAACTCTAGTTCAACCCCTTCCATGGCAAACAGCTTCTGATATTGCTTAGTCAGTGCGTTTTTCGGTTCAGTCAATATCTGAATCAGTGCCGCTTCATCCAAGCCCTCCAGGGTCGCCACGACGGGCAAACGCCCCACAAATTCAGGGATAAGGCCGAATTTAATCAGATCTTCCGGTTCCACCTCGCGTAGCACGGTACCGATATCCTTGCTGTCCTGACGCTTAGCAAGATTGGCTGAAAAACCGATGCCTGCTTTTTCCGAGCGATTGCGAATCACTTTTTCCAAACCGTCGAACGCTCCGCCACAGATGAACAGGATGTTGGTGGTATCTACTTGCAAGAACTCGGTATTCGGATGCTTGCGTCCCCCTTGTGGCGGGATCGATGCTTTCGTGCCTTCGATCAGCTTGAGCAACGCCTGTTGCACCCCCTCACCCGACACATCGCGCGTAATGGATGGATTGTCTGACTTGCGCGATATCTTATCTATCTCGTCGATATAGACGATACCCCGCTGTGCACGTTCCACATCGTAGTCGCACGCCTGCAATAGCTTTTGAATGATGTTCTCGACGTCTTCCCCGACGTAACCGGCTTCGGTCAGCGTGGTGGCATCGGCCATAACGAACGGCACATTGAGCAGACGCGCCAGTGTCTGTGCCAGCAAGGTCTTGCCAGAACCAGTTGGACCGACCAGCAAGATGTTGCTCTTGGCCAATTCAACACCATCTTTGTCCGTGTTCTTCAGACGTTTATAGTGGTTGTACACCGCAACAGACAGTATCTTTTTCGCCTGACGTTGACCGATGACATACTCATCCAGACGTTGACATATCTCATGGGGAACCGGCAAGTCGCTCTTGTCCGCCTTCTCCCCACCGATGCTGCTCTGCGTTTCCTCGCGGATGATATCGTTGCACAGCGCGATGCATTCATCGCACACGAACACTGACGGTCCGGCTATCAACTTGCGTACTTCGTGTTGGCTCTTGCCACAGAACGAGCAATACAGCAGCTTGTCACCCTTGTTCTTGTCCGTCGTCATTTGCACCTCCGCTCTGAATCTATCGGCAACCCACTCGATTACTTAAATGCGCTTATCCAGTACCTGATCCACCAAACCATATTCCATCGCGTCCTTGGCCGTCAGGAAGTTGTCGCGTTCGCTATCACGTGCGATGTCTTCCACGCTACGTCCGGTGTGTAGGGACATCAATGCATATAACCGTTCGCGCAGACTCAGGATGTACTTGGCGTGGATCTCAATATCCGAAGCCTGCCCACGGAAACCACCTAGGGGCTGGTGGATCATCACCGTGGAATTGGGCAACGCGAAGCGCTTGCCCTTTTCACCTGCTTGCAAGAGGAATGCGCCCATCGATGCCGCCATACCGATACATAGTGTCGATACTTGGGGTTTGATGAACTGCATGGTGTCATAGATCGCCATGCCCGCCGAAATGGATCCCCCGGGAGAGTTGATGTAGAAGTGGATATCCTTGTCCGGGTTTTCCGATTCTAGGAACAGCATCTGTGCCACGATCAGGTTGGCCGTATGATCGTTGACCTCACCGACTAGAAACACCACGCGCTCTTTGAGCAAACGCGAATAGATATCATAGGCACGTTCGCCCCGACCACTGGTTTCGACCACCATCGGGATCATGCCGATGTCTTGTGGCTCCATCATTTGTGAAGTGGTGCTATGCAACATGCTCAATTACTCCCCATCAATTCATTCAGTGTCACAACTTGATCGCTTACCTTAGCGCCAGCCGTCACCCAAGCCACCACGTTATCTTCCAATACGAGATTCTCAACCTCGCGCAACCGCGCATCCTCTGCGTTATACCAACGCACAACTTCCTCAGGATGCTCGTAGCTCTGTGCATATTCCCCAACTAGTGCTTGCACTTGTTCCGGCTTGGCCTGAAGACCATGCTTCTTGACTAGTTCCGCCAAGATAAGTCCAAGCTTGACGCGTTTCGTTGCACGCTCTAAGAACATGTCCGCTGGTAATTGCATCCCCTTCGGGACCTTCATGCCGCGTGCTTCCATATCCTGCAAAGTCTGCTGCATCAAACGCTGAGCTTCACTCTCAAGCAGCGCCTTAGGCACATCCAATTGCGTGACTTTGAGCAACAGCTCCATCGCCATATCTTTGTTGCGTACCTTCACCCTGCGCTGTGCTTCACGTCCGATATTGTCGCGTATCTCGCTCCTGAGTTTCGTGACATCCCCACCCGCAACGCCCAGTGCTTTGGCAAACTCGGCATTCACATCAGGTAAGTGCGCAGCTTCTACGACATGCGCGGTGACACTGAAAGTGACTTGCTTGCCGGCCACGTCCTTGCCGTGATAATCCGCAGGGAAAGTCATGTCAAAAGATTTGGTGTCCCCGGCTTTCATTCCGACGATAGCCTTCTCAAAGTCCGGCAACATGCGCCCTGAACCAAGGGTCACTATAAAATCTTTTGCCTCACCACCGTCAAACACGACACCATTCAACTTGCCGGAGAAATCAATGCGCACCCGATCATCATTCTGTGCAGCACGATCCGCCTTTTTAAATTCGGCGCGTTGCTTGCGCAAAGTGGTAATGGTCTCTTCCACATCTGCATCACTAAGCGTGAACGACACGCGCCCCAAATTTTCGCCAGCGACACTGCCGATGGTGACTTCAGGATAGACCTCAAAGGTCGCGCTGTATTCGATCTGTGGCGCATTCAGATCGGCGGTCTTAAGCTCGAATTGCGGATAACCCGCCACCTGCAATTTGTTGGCATCCGCGATTTCCGCAAAAGAACGCTGCAAGGTATCGCCCAACACCTCTTGTTTCACTGAGGCACCGTATTGTTGCTCTAGGACTTTGAATGGAACTTTCCCCTGACGAAAGCCTGCCACTTTGGCCGTGCGTCCAAGATGCTTCAGGCGTGCTTCAACTTCTCCACGCAGTTGTTGCTGAGGGATGGCTGCGCTCAAACGGCGCTGCAATCCACTTAAGGTCTCTACATTTGGCATACCGACACTTTCCTTTGAATTTAAGCTGACTTCACAAAACCAGACATCGCGGGCGGAATAATACATGAAACAGGGCGGGAAAACCCGCCCCTCAAATCACTCTGCATGTGCCGGCACGCGCGGCAGGCGCCAAATATCGCGGTTGTACTCCAGTATGGTACGGTCGCTGGAGAACTTTCCGCTACTGGCGGTATTCATGATACTCATGCGCGTCCAATGCCCCTGATCGCGGTAGGCAGATGCCACTTCCCGTTGTGCATCTACATAACTGCGGAAATCCGCAAGCGTGAGCCACGGGTCGTGCGGGTTGAGGATGGCCTGCACGATCGGTTCGAACAGGCCCGGTTCAAATAGGTTGAAATGCCCACTTTGCAGAAGATGCAGCACCCGCGCCAGATCCGTGTCGGCGGCAACGATTGCGGCCGGATCATAATGCCCTCGCGTCGCATCGACCTGTTCGGCAGTCAGCCCGAACAGGAAGAAGTTCTTCTCGCCGACCTCTTCGCGAATTTCGATGTTCGCGCCATCCAACGTACCGATGGTGATTGCACCGTTCATCATGAATTTCATATTGCCTGTGCCGGAAGCTTCTTTGCCAGCCGTCGATATCTGTTCGGACAGATCTGCTCCCGGGCAGATCACCTCCATCGCCGATACCCGATAGTCCGGCAGAAAGGCAAGGCTTAGCAAACCTTTGGTAGCCACATCATGGTTGATGACATCGGCGACCGCCGTCACCAGACGGATAGTGCGTTTCGCCATCGCATAACCCGGCGCCGCCTTGCCCCCGATCAATACGCAGCGCGGTGTCCAATCTCCGATATCGCCGCGCTTGATACGGTCGTACAGATGGATGACATGCAATATATTGAGCAATTGGCGTTTATATTCATGGATGCGCTTCACTTGGACATCGAACAACGCCGCCGGATCGAAGTGCACTCCGCAATCACGCGCCACCATCTCCGCTAAGCGTTGTTTGTTCTCTTGCTTCACCGCATGCCATTCGGCTTGGAATTGTTTATCGTCGGCATGCGAGCGCAAACGCTTCAATTCTGTCAGATCGGTACACCATTTATCGCCGATCATTTTGGTGACCAGTTTGCTCAGCCTTGGATTGCTCCAAGCCATCCAGCGGCGCGGCGTGACGCCATTCGTTTTGTTGTTGAATTTTTTCGGCCATAGCTCGAAGAAATCGCGGAACAGATGCTGTTGCAACAACTTCGAGTGCAATGCAGCCACCCCGTTCACCGAATGACAAGCCACCACCGCGAGGTAGGCCATGCGGATCTGCGGCACGGCGCCCTCCTCGATGATAGACATGTTGGATTGGCGCACAGTATCTGCCGGCCAGCGTAACGAGACCTCTTCCATGAAGCGCGCATTGATCTCGTAAATGATATCCAATAAACGTGGCAACAAACGTCCGAACATACCGACAGACCATCGCTCCAATGCCTCCGGCAGCAAGGTATGGTTGGTATACGCCATCGTGCGTGACGTGATATTCCATGCGGCATCCCACGACAGGCCATACTCGTCCATCAACAGGCGCATCAGCTCCGGTACTGCACAAGTCGGGTGTGTGTCATTGAGCTGGAAGCAATTCTTGTCCGCAAAGTCGGAAAAATCAGAGCCGTGTTTACCCACCCAACGCCGCAATACATCCTGCAAACTGGCCGATGCTAGAAAATATTGTTGGCGTAAGCGCAACTCCTTGCCGTTCTCGCTGGCATCGTTCGGATACAACACCATCGTGATGTGTTCTGCCGCATTCTTGGCCGCGACCGCCTCGGTATAGCTGCCCGCATTGAACTCATCCAAATCGAATTCTTCAGTGGCAGCTGCTTTCCATAGACGCAAGGTGTTCACCGTGCCATTGCGATAACCGGGGATGGGCATGTCATAAGGTACAGCGAGCACATCTTGTGTGTTCAGCCAACGCACTTGCGTGTTGCCGTAAGCATCCATGTAAAAATCACTATGCCCGCCGAATTTGATCCTGACTGCATATTCAGGACGCTCGATCTCCCACGGGTTCCCATTACGCAGCCAGTGATCCGGCTCTTCCACCTGACACCCATGACTGATCTTTTGCCGGAACATGCCGTACTCATAGCGGATACCATAGCCGGTCACCGGCAATTGCAGCGAGGCACAACTGTCCAAGAAGCACGCGGCCAACCTACCTAAACCGCCGTTACCCAGCCCAGCGTCACTTTCCAACTCTTGCACCTCTTCCATCTCCAGACCCAGATTGCGCATCGCCTCCGCACTCTCTGCTTCCAGCTCCAGATTCAACAGCGCATTGCCCAAGGCACGTCCCATCAAGAACTCTAGCGATAGGTAATAAGCCTGCTTGCAATCGGAATCGTCATAGGCGAGTTGCGTGCGACGCCAGCGCTCCACCAAGCGGTCGCGCAATGCGAGCGCGCAAGACACGTACACATGGTGCGAAGAGGCACTCGCCTCGTCCCACCCTAATGTGTGATTGAAGTAACGGCAGAAATCCTCCTCTAGGCCGATGGCATTCATCCCTAGAGGAGGTATGCGCATGGTACTGGGATGTTTGGTGATAAAAGGTTTATTGACTGTATTCATTTAAATTTCCAAGACTCAAAGCTACCTTTAACTGCCCACACAACGAGGAAACGGTGTGAGCCATGACCTGCCTCTATTAACTTAATGAGCATCCGAACGACGCATCGTCCCACCCATCGCAGGTGCGCCTGTGCCGATACTGATGACATGCAACAACTCCTGCGGCGGGGTCAGCTTGATTAAACGATATAGATTGGAAAGGTTTTGCCGAAACAGGTTATCGAACGACGCGACACTCATCGCCGAATTGTAATCACCGAACCACCAGAACCAATCGGAACCCTCGCAATCCGCCAGCTGCTCCGTTGCCAAGCCCATCTCTTCCGCATTCAAACGCCCACTGGCCATGACGATGTCGTAACTACGTTTCGCCTCACACAGCAGATCCCATCCGCGATTCTTGTCGTACGACCCGATCCAAGTGCTGAAGGTGCCATAGACCCAACTGCCCGCCACCATCTGTTGCAACTTGCTTGCCGTCACGCGCGCACGCGGTTCACTTAAATGACGAACACATTCGTGAAAGGTGGTGGTATGAATATCGGGATGACTCTCCAGTTTGGCGTATAACTCATCCAAGAAGTAATAGCCGTTGTATGGGTAATACTCCCATGCATTCTCCCCATCCAGGATCACCGTGACCACCGGATCATCCTCGCCCGGTGAGTGATGCAATATCTCCTCCAGATGATGGACGAAGTCGGCAGCGGCATCGTCACCTTTCCATTTCGCATATTCGAAACCGATCTTGTCGGACAGGCTATCGTCGCGGAAGAAACAATAGATAGGCTTGCCCCCTGTTTCGACCAGATAAGGCTTATACAAATAGCCGGAACTTCCCGGCAATGGATTGTCATTCATCTCACGGCGCAAACTGTTGGCGAGTACCGCCTGCCCAGTCGCCGTCCATTCGCAACCATGCTCTGCCAGCAACTTCAGGGTGGCGCGCGACACGCCACCTTCTGACGGCCACATGCCGTTAGGTGTGACACCGAAGTTTTGTTTGTGATTTTCAACTGCCTTGGAAAGATGCGCATGGGCGCGCGCCAATCCGCCCGGGTATTGTGCGGATTGTGGCAAGGGCACATTCGGCTCACTTTCATGCGCGATGGCGAAATCGAGCAACAGGGGGAGGATAGGATGATTGTAGGGTGTGGTGGATATCTCGATCTGTCCACGTTCGGCCAGTTTGCGATAACGCGGCACGATGCCCACAATGGTCGTCCCGATCAGATCGAACAATTCCTTGCGTTCGTCATAAGTGAATTGACTGCCCTTCGTCATCAGCCGCGCCACCAACTCACTGCTGCGACGCATGCTCTCCCCCATCCACACGAGGTGATACCACACCAACAGGTCTGCCAGATATTGTCCGGAAAGATAGGTCACGTTCTCCCGCCCATGTCCTTCCACTTTCCTCTGTAGGTCGAACAGGTGCTGATACGCGCGATACGGCTGCAGCATCTTGGTGTGATTGCTCTTAAAACAACTATTCAAGATATGTTGCCGCGCGTCATCGCCCAACTCATCGAGTCGCTCGTAATGCAACATCCTCAGCAGCGCATCGCGCACCTCTCCGCTTTGGAACTGCTCGGCGTAATCGTGCAACTGTTCGACCAAAATGGGGACGAAATTCACCACCGCCTTGGCTCCCGGATGCCGCTCCAAATGGAACGCCATATCGGTATAGTCTTTCATGGCATGCAGATAGGTCCACGGCAGCATGTATTCCCCGTGTAGGTATTCCCGGTAATCTGGCTGGTGCATATGCCAACACAGAATGAGTTGGAGCTTTTTCGTTGTGCTGTTCTGTTGTTTGCTTTGCGGCATTTTGTTTTCCAAAATCTGTAGCGGTTAGTATCTTATCGGATGTGGTGGATGGACTGCCCAAGCATATCGGGTGTCACTAACGTGATCCCACCGGCAGAGACATGGAAGCGATGTGAGTCTTCTTCCCGGTCAAACCCGATCTGCATCCCATCGGGTATTTCGCAGTTATTGTCGAGCACCACCCGATTCAACTTCACATCCTCACCGATGCGCGCGCCGGACAGGATCACCGAATCAGTGATCTCGCTGCGACATCCCACTCGGATGTCGGAGAACAACAACGAGTGCTGCACCCTGCCACCACTGATGATGCATCCTCCGGAGACCATGGAGTCGATCGCCACACCGCGCCGATCTTCATCATTGAATACGAACTTGGCCGGTGGCAATTGCGCCTGATAAGTCCAGATCGGCCAGTTTTTATCATACAGATCAAGCGCGGGAACCACGCTGACCATCTCCATATTAGCCTGCCAATAGGCATCAATGGTCCCCACATCGCGCCAATAGGCCTCGCCGCCATCTATCATACCCACGCAACTCATTTCGAAATGGTGTGCATACACACGATAGCGATCGATCAGATACGGGATGATGTCGTGTCCGAAGTCATGTGTGGAACTCTTGGTGTCGGCATCGCGAATCAACTGTTCGTACAAGAATTTGGCATTGAACACGTAGATACCCATGCTGGCCAAGGCACGTCCCGGCTTACCCGGTATCTCGGTCGGATTCGCCGGTTTCTCGGTGAATTTGACGATGCGCCCCTTGTCATCCACCGTCATCACACCGAATGCAGACGCATCCGCCACCGGCACTTCGATACACCCCACGGTCATATCGGCATCACTGCTCACGTGATGCGCCAGCATCTCACCGTAATCCATCTTGTAAACGTGATCGCCAGCGAGGATCACGATGTACTCCGGATTGTAGCCGCGCAAAATATCGATGTTCTGGAACACCGCATCCGCCGTGCCGCGATACCACTCTTCTTGGATTCGCTGCTGTGCCGGTAATAAGGCGACGAACTCGTTGAACTCGCCGCGCAAAAAGCCCCAACCTTTCTGAATGTGTTCGATCAGACTATGCGCCTTGTACTGAGTCACGACGCCGATACGGCGGATGCCGGAGTTGATACAGTTGGACAAAGGAAAGTCGATGATGCGGAACTTGCCGCCGAATTGCACCGCAGGTTTAGCATTCCAATCCGTCAGGTTGTGCAAACGGCTACCGCGACCGCCTGCCAATACGAGTGCTACCGTGTTCTTGGTCAGTGCACTGATGAAACGTGGTGAACGCATGTCCTGTGCCATGATGCTTCTCCCTTGTTGATTAAATCACTCTCCCGAAATCGTCCTATATGATCGTTCGATATAGATCGAAATAACGCTGCGCGCTGTTATGCCAGCCAAAGTCGCGCCGCATCCCGTTCATTTGTATCCGATGGAACTTCTTGTGATCCAGATAACAATCGATCGCACGCACGATGGTGCGATACAGAGCGACCGAACTCGCCTCGTCGAAAACGAAACCGGTGCCATCGATCTCATCCGCATCGATCACCGAGTCAGCCAAGCCCCCTGTGCGGCGCACCACCGGCGGCGTGCCATAGCGCATGCCGTACATCTGATTCAGACCGCAAGGCTCGAAGCGCGAGGGCATCAAGAAGATATCGGTGGCCGCCATGACCTGATGCGACAAGCCCTCATCGAAACGTACCGTCACCGACACGCGCCCCGGATAACGTATCGCCAGCTGCTGATAACGGCGTTCCAGCTCGGCCTCACCACTCCCCAGCACCACCAGCTGCGCCCCGCCATCCAGTAATTTGGGCAGACACTCCAACAACATATCCAGACCCTTTTGATAGGTCAGACGGCACACTACGCCCAACAAAGGCGCATCTTCATTCACCTCCAGCCCGAGCCGCTGTTGCAACGCACGCTTGCCTGCCGCTTTAGGGGCAAGGTCGTTACCATCGTAATGCGCGGTCAGATACTTATCGCGCAGCGGATCCCATTCCTGCGCATCGATACCGTTCAGGATGCCGCTTACATCACCGTTACGTGCGGTGAGCAAGCCCTGCATGCCATACCCCATCTCGGTCGTTTGTATCTCGCGCGCATAGGTCGGGCTGACCGTCACGATCCGATCCGCGTAATGGATGCCCGCTTTCAGGAAAGACAGATAACCGTGGAACTCGACACCATGAATATCGAAGCTAGACGGCGGTAACTCAAGCAGCTCCAACCAGTCGCGATCGAAATTGCCTTGGAACGCGATGTTGTGGATGGTCATCACGCTCTTCGCATGTATTCCGTCCGTCAGGTGCAGATAGGCCGGTGCCAAGCCGCTTTGCCAATCGTTGCAATGCACGATGTCGGCACGCCACGCGATAGGCGTGGCTGCACTCCCCAGCAGCGCCGCCACTTTGGAAAGCAAGCCAAAACGCATCGCGTTGTCCGGCCAGTCACCACCGAACTCATACTGGTACGGTCCCGCCACACGACAAAAATACTGTGGCGCATCCAGTACATAGACCGGCACTTCCGTCTGCGGCATCTTCGCGCTGAGGAGTCTCACCTCCGGCTGTCCGGCGAACGCCTTGAACGTGGCGATACTGCGTTTGCTCTCCAGCTTATCCAACACTTGGCTATAACCGGGGATCAACAGCCGTACATCCTCCCCCAGCGCCTGTAGCGCAGCCGGTAACGCGGCACTGACATCGGCCAATCCGCCGGTCTTGATCAGCGGATGCACCTCGGAAGTAACGAACAGGATATGTTTCATTTGCGCGCTTTGTAGTAATGGATCAAACCATTGGTAGAAGCATCATGTGCGACGACCTCAGCCGTCCCACGCAGCTCGGTCTGAATATGTGATGCCAATTGTTTGCCCAATTCCACGCCCCATTGATCATAGGAGTTGATGTTCCAGATGATGCCCTGCACGAATATCTTGTGTTCGTACAATGCGATCAACTTACCCAAAGTGCGCGGCGTCAACTTTTCGAACAGGATGGAATTGGTCGGCTTATTGCCTTCAAACACCTTGTGCGGCAACAGTGCTTCGATAGCAGCCTCAGCCATACCCGAAGCTCGCAGCTCGGCGCGCGCTTCCGCTTCGGTCTTGCCGCGCATCAAGGCTTCGGTCTGTGCAAAAAAGTTGGACAGCAGCGTCATGTGGTGCTCACCCAAGGCATGATGACTTTGCGCAGGAGCGATGAAATCTGCCGGAATCATCTGCGTACCCTGATGGATGATCTGGAAATAAGCATGCTGTCCATTGGTACCGATACCGCCCCACAGGATAGGACCGGTCGCATAGTCCACCGGCACACCCGCGCGATCCACGCGCTTGCCGTTGCTCTCCATATCCGCCTGCTGGAAATACGGGACGAAATGTTCCAGCGTCTGGTCATACGGCAGCAATGCCTGCGTCGTCGCGTTGTAGAAATTGTTGTACCACACACCGAGTAAGGCCAAGATCACAGGCATGTTCTGTTCCAAGGGCGCGCTACGGAAATGTGCATCCATCTCATAGCCACCTTGCAGCAACTCTTCAAAGTGATCCATTCCCACCGCCAATGCGATGGAAAGGCCGATGGCCGACCACAAGGAATAACGTCCGCCGACCCAGTCGGAGAACTCGAACATATTAGACACGTCGATGCCGAACGCCGTCACTTCCTTGGCGTTGGTCGAGAGCGCCACAAAATGTTTGGCGATATGCTGCGCATCCCCGGCACTGCGCAGCAACCAATCGCGTGCGGAACGCGCATTCATCAGTGTTTCCTGCGTGGTGAAGGTCTTGGAGGCAACGATGAACAAGGTCGTCTCCGGATCAAGCACCTCCAGTTTTTCCAGCAAGTCCGTGCCGTCGACGTTTGAAACGAAATGGACTTTCAATTTTCCGCTGTAGGGCTGCAACGCACGGCACACCATCAACGGCCCCAGATAGGAACCACCGATACCGATGTTCACCACATCGGTGATCGGTTTGCCGCTGTACCCGCGCCAATCCCCGCCACGCACGCGATCGGTGAAGCTGCGCATCTTGTCCAATACGCGCCGTATATCCGGCAACACATCCGCCCCATCGACCAAGAGCGGTGCGTGAGCCTTGTTTGTCGCCGCGCGCAGAGCGATGTGCAATACTGCACGCCGCTCGGTGCAATTGATCTTTTCACCGGAAAACATCTTATCGCGCCAGGCTTCTACGTCTGTCTGTCTAGCCAGAGCAAACAGCAGCGCCATCGTCTCCTGTGTGATCAGATTCTTTGAGTAGTCGAGCAATAGATCATCGACGCGCAATGAGAAGCGCTCAAAACGTTTGCCGTCATCAGCGAACAAATGACGCATCGAAAACGGATGGGAGGCATGGTGTGCAAGCAGCGCTTGCCAAGCTTTGGATTGAGTCAGTGCGGACATATCGAACCTAATCTTTACCAAAAAATCAACGTAGCCTTTGCAGAACGACCCCCGCCAATGGCGGCAAAGTCAGTTCTAACGATTGCAATTCCCCGTTCCATGAGATGTCCGAAGTATCCAACCCCAGACCGTTCCCCATATTGGAACCGCCATAATAATGTGAGTCACTGTTGAACATCTCGCGATAACAGCCCTTATGCCGCACGCCGATGCGATACGCAGCGCGCGGTACCGGCGTGAAATTCAGCAACACGATGACGTCAGAACCGTCGCGTGCGATGCGACGGAAACTCAATATCGATTGATCCGCGTTATTGCAGTCCAGCCATTCAAAGCCTTCATGCGAAAAATCCAATTCATGCAACGCGGGCACATCGCGATACAAACGATTCAAATCGCGCAATAGCGACTGCACGCCGCTATGTTCGCCACGCCCGAGCAGATACCAGTCCAACTCCGCCCCGACCTTCCATTCATGCCCCTGTGCAAACTCGTTACCCATGAAATTAAGTTTTTTGCCGGGGTAGACCATCTGATACGTGAACAGCAGACGCAGATTTGCGAACTTTTGCCATGTGTCACCCGGCATCTTATCGAGGAGCGATTTTTTCCCATGCACCACTTCGTCATGCGAGAACGGCAACAGAAAGTTCTCGGTGTAGTTATACAACTGGCCGAAGGTGAGCATATTGTGGTGATAACGTCTATGTACCGGATCACGTTCGATATAGGTCAACGTGT
Organism: uncultured beta proteobacterium; assembly: GCA_963822425.1. Lineage (GTDB taxonomy): Bacteria > Pseudomonadota > Gammaproteobacteria > Burkholderiales > Gallionellaceae > Sideroxyarcus. Next base: position 16,733 of record CAWGHS010000002.1, on the reverse strand, counting down.
CGTTCATCCAGCCCATGTTCCACTTCATGGAGAAGCCCAGCCCGCCCAGATAGGTCGGACGCGACACCATAGGCCACGAGGTCGATTCTTCAGCCAGCGTCAAAGTACCCGGGAAGCGTTCATGCGTCATCTGGTTCAACTCGCGGAAGAAGTCCACCGCCTCCACGTTCTCGCGACCGCCATATTTGTTCGGCAACCATTCGCCAGACTTGCGCGAATAGTCCAGATACAACATGGAAGCCACCGCATCTACACGCAGGCCATCGATATGGAACTCGTTCAGCCAATAATGTGCATTCGCCAACAGGAAGTTGCGCACTTCGTTGCGGCCATAATTAAAGATCAGCGTCCCCCAATCCTGATGCTCCCCCAATCTGGGGTCTTCATGCTCATACAAGGCCGTGCCGTCGAAGCGCGCTAGGGCAAAGGCATCTTTGGGGAAATGCGCAGGCACCCAATCAAGGATCACGCCGATGCCGACAACATGGCAGGCATCGACGAAATATCTGAAATCATCCGGTGTGCCATAGCGACTGGTCACGCCGTAATAGCCCGTGGTCTGATACCCCCACGACTCATCCAAGGGATGCTCGCTGACCGGCATCAGTTCGATATGCGTGAACCCCATCTCCTGCACATAGGGCACAAGACTCTCGGCCAGCTCGCGGAAATTGTAAAAACGACCATCCCAATGTTTCTTCCATGATCCGGCATGGACTTCATACACGTTCAATGGCTGATGCAGCCAATCGCATTTGGCACGTTGCTCTTGCCATGCAGTGTCGTGCCACTGGTAGGTATCCAATGCGGATACTCTGGATGCGGTGCCGGGACGCATCTCGAAACACTGGCCGTAAGGATCGGTCTTGACGAACACATCACCAGTCTGTCGATTGCGTATCTCGAATTTATAGAACTCTCCGCGACCGATGTCCGGTACGAATATCTCCCACACGCCGCTACTGCCCAGCGCCCGCATCGGATGTACACGACCGTCCCAGCCGTTGAAGTCCCCGACGACACTGACGCGCTCCGCATTCGGCGCCCACACCGCAAAACGCACCCCCGCCACGCCCTGCACTTGCATGGCGTGCGCACCTAGCATGCGGTAAGCCTGTTCTAGACGCCCCTGCGAGAACAGATAAAGGTCGTGTTCACTGATGCTGCTGCCAAAACTATAGGCATCATGTATTTCGAGGACATGACTGAAGAAACTGAGTTGCAAACGGCAGGGAGTGGGCAATGCCTGCTTGCCATGCCAGTGATAAAAACCGTTGGAAGTATCGCGCTCTAGCGCTTGCCAGCTCGTGCCGTCATGCACGGCGACCTCAGTTGCGTGAGGTTGAAAGACCCGCAGAACCCAACCGGATTTGTTCTGATGTAACCCCAAATATGAGAAGGGGTCATGATGTCGCGCTTCTAAAATGGAGCGTTTATTTTGTGTATCGCTAGTCATTCTGAGCTCCTGAGTCGCAATATAGTCCTTTAGCCAGAACGGAGCAATTGATTCATCCACCGAGTAACAAAGAATTCACGCATTAAAAATAAGGGATTGATTCGGCACTCGTCCGCTCCCTCGCTTACAGTCCGCTCAGCACCTTGACATGCCCCGTCGCACTACGTCCCAGCGCATGCAAGGCATAGCCTCCTTCCAACGCAGAAACGATACGCCTGCGGCAGTATTGCTCAGCGACGTGTTTCAACTGTTCGGTAACCCACACATAATCTGCATCCACGAGCGCGAGCATGGACATATCATCTTCCCAGTGCGCATCGAACCCGGCGGAGATGAGCAGCAACTCCGGTTTGAATTGTTCCAGTGCAGGTAACCACCGGCTGGTCACTGCGGCACGGAATGCATCGCTGCCCGCTCCCGCCACCAATGGCACATTGATGATATGTGCGTTGCCGCTGTCCGCACCTTTGTACGGATAGAACGGATGCTGAAAGGTCGAGCACAACATCACCCGCGCATCATTACGGAATATGTCTTCAGTACCATTGCCGTGATGTACATCGAAATCCGCGATGGCGACCCGGCTCAATCCGTGTTCTGCCAGCGCATGCGCCGCACCCACTGCGATATTGTTGAAGAGGCAGAACCCCATTGCTTGCGCCCGCTCCGCATGGTGTCCCGGAGGGCGGATGTTGCAGAAGGCATTCTCCACCTTACCCGCCATCACCAAGTCCACCCCCATCACCACCGCGCCTGCCGCGCGCAACGCCGCCGGATAGCTATACGGGTTCATCAAAGTATCGCCGTCCAGCGCCACGCTGCCCTGTTGCGGCGCGATACTGGAGATGCTGTCGATGTAGTCGGCAGCGTGTACACGCAATAACTGCTCACGCGTCACCTCGGGTGCCTCATGGTGTTGCAGATAAGCGAACAATCCTGACGCGATGAGTTGGTCTTCGATGGCATGCATACGTGCCGGACATTCGGGATGATGTGGGCCCATGTCGTGCTTGAGGCAAAGCGGATGGCTGATGTACGCAGTCTGCATGGTCACGGTATCCTGATATTCCGGTGCTATGATACCCAACCAATCCACTACTTCAACGGAAAGATCATGGGTAAGCATTATCTCAATGCACTTTTTGCGCCAAAGTCCGTTGCTGTGTTCGGTGCCAGTGACCGCCCGGACTCAGTCGGGCAGATCGTCTTCCAAAATATGTTGAGCAGTGGGTTTCAAGGCAAGCTCTACCCCATCAACTCGAAGAACCCCGAAGTACAAGGCCAACGCGCTTATGCCTCTATTGCCGAGATCGGCGAGCCGATCGATCTTGTGGTCATCGCCACCCCGCCGCAGACCGTGCCCGGCATCATCGAAGCCTGCGGCATCCACGGTGTCAAAGCGGCGGTCATCATCACCGCCGGATTCGGCGAGGCCGGTACTGCGGGCGTCGCACTTGAAAAAGAACTCATCGAAGTAGCCCGTCGTTACGGCATCCGACTGATCGGCCCCAACTGCTTGGGCATCATGCGTCCTTCCATCGGCCTCAATGCCACCTTCAACAAAGGCGCGGCCAACGTCGGCAACATCGCGCTCGTGTCGCAATCCGGCGCGTTGTGCACTGCCATTCTGGATTGGGCGAACCGCAACGATGTCGGCTTTTCCAGCGTGGTCTCGATGGGTTCCTCCACCGATGTGGACTTCGGCGAGATCCTCGACTATCTCGTCTCCGATGCCAACACCCACAGCATCCTGATGTACATCGAAGGCATCCGTAACGCGCGCAGCTTCATGAGTGCCTTGCGTGCCGCCGCGCGCATCAAGCCGGTGATCCTGGTCAAGGTTGGCCGCCATGCCGCAGGCTCCAAGGCAGCCATGTCGCACACCGCCTCCTTGGTCGGTGCGGACGATGTGTTCGATGCTGCCGTCAGTCGTGTCGGTGTCGTACGCGTGCAGACCGTCACCCAATTGTTCACTGCTGCCAGAGCCTTGTCCTGCGGTTTCAAACCCACTGGCAACCGGCTTGCCATCGTCACCAATGGCGGCGGCCCCGGTGTGATGGCAGTAGATCGTGCCGCCGATCTCGGTCTCAACATCGCCACCCTGTCGGATGCCACCATCGAATACTTGAACCAACATCTGCCGCCGAATTGGCCGCACGCCAATCCGGTGGACATCATCGGCGACGCACAGGCCGACCGCTACCACCATGCGGTGAAAGCCTGCCTCGAAGACGACAACGTCGATGGCGTGTTAGCCATCCTCACCCCGCAAGCGATGACCAAACCGCTGGAATCGGCGCAGGCACTGATCGAACTTGCCAACACGCACAACAAACCGCTGCTCACCTGCTGGATGGGCGAGACGCAAGTCGCTGCATCGCGCGATGCGTTCACCCAGGCGCATCGTCCGCACTTCCGCACACCGGAGCCTGCTGTCGAAGTGTTCTCGCACCTCTCCGCCTACTATCGCAACCAGAAACTGTTGATGCAGATGCCCGGCCCGCTCTCGCACCACATCGAACCGGATGTGGAAAGTGCGCGGCTCATCATCGAAGGCGCGATGCAGGAACACCGCAAAGTGCTGAGCGAGATGGAATCCAAAGCCTTGCTCTCGGCTTTCCATATCCCGGTAGCGCGCACCATGGTCGCGCACTCGCCCAACGAAGCGCTGCTCATCGCACAACAACTCGGCTTCCCGGTCGCGATGAAGATCAACTCCCCCGACATCACACACAAGAGCGATGCAGGCGGTGTGGTGCTCAACCTGAACAATGCACACGAGGTGCGCGCCGCTTACCAGCACATCATCGACAACGTGCAGCACAACCGCCCCAATGCCAAGGTGGACGGCATCTCCATCGAACCCATGGTGGTCAAACCGAATGGTCGCGAACTGATGATCGGCATGACCAGCGATCCGGTGTTCGGCCCCGTCATCACCTTTGGTGCGGGCGGCACCGCAGTCGAGATCATGGGCGACCGCGCTGTCGCCCTGCCACCGTTGAACAATTTCCTAGTGAAGGAACTCATCCAAGAGACACGCATCGCCAAGATGCTCGGCAAGTTCCGCAACATGGCTCCCGCCAACATGGACGCATTGGAAGACGTGCTGTTGCGCGTATCCGAGATGGCGTGCGAACTACCGCTACTGAAAGAGATGGACATCAACCCGCTCATCCTCGATGAGAACGGCGCACTGGCTGCCGATGCGCGCGTGGTGGTCGAGTTCCGCCAGCCCAGCGCCGACCGCTACGCACATATGGCGATCTACCCCTATCCCACGCACATGGTCAGCCAATGGCAGTTGGCCGACGGCACCGACCTCACCATCCGCCCTATCCGTCCCGAGGATGCCGATCTGGTGAAACGTTTTGTGCACGATCTGTCGGATGAATCAAAATACTTCCGCTTCATGAACAGCGTCCATGAACTCACTGAGACCATGCTGGTGCGCTTCACCCAGCTCGACTACAGCCGCGAGATGGCGCTCATCGCCGTGCGCGAAGATGCAGAAGGTGAAGTCGAACTCGGCGTCGCGCGCTACGCCATCAACCCGGACGGCGACACCTGCGAATTCGCACTGGTGGTGGCGGACAACATGCAAGGCAAAGGCTTGGGACAAAAACTCATGGTCTCGCTGATGGAATCCGCACGCGCCAAAGGACTGACGGTGATCGAAGGTGAAGTACTGAGCAACAACCACAACATGCTCAAACTGATGACCCGGCTCGGCTTCGCCCTCAAGACCAGTGATGAGGATCCTGCCGTCATGAAGGTCACCAAGCCGTTGTGAGAACAGAAACGAAAGATGACTGACCCTCAAGCCGAAATCCAGCTACTGCGCAGACAGATGCAATCACTGATGGATGAGGCTCGCCTGAACGAAAAGAAATGGCGCAGGCTGGATCAGTTCGAGAAACACCTGATCGCAACGCGCACCTTGCCGGAACTCATTGGCGTGATACTCGAAGACTACAAGACCGCCTGCGAGACCGATGCAGTAACGCTGGTGCTATGCGACCCAGAACGCGAGATCAGGCACATCCTAGAAAGAGCGCAACAGGGCAGCGCCGAAGTGCCGGGGCTAGTGCTGCTGGAAAAGCTCAATGCACATGATACGAAGCCGGCGCCCTATCTCGGCCTTTTCGATGCAGAAATGGAGCGCGCCATATTCGATCCGTGGCCGGTGGATTGCCGCTCGATGATACTGCTGCCGCTGATGCGGCAAGACGAACTGGTTGGTAGCCTGAACATGGCGAGCAGCATGGCGGAGCGCTTCACCCCCGACAGCAGCACCGATTTCATCGAGCGGCTGGCGAACATCTTTTCCATCTGCCTGGAGAACTCGCTCAACCATGAACGCCTCAAACTGGTTGGTCTTACCGACCCGCTCACCAGCATCTTCAACCGCCGCTATCTGGAGACGCGCTGTCAGGAAGAAGCCGCGAATGTACGTCGCTATCGCACCCCGCTGAGCTGTATGTTTCTGGACATAGACAAGTTCAAGCGCATCAACGACACCTTCGGCCACAACATGGGTGACGAAGTGCTGCGCGACGTGGCAAGCCTGATCAAATCGCAATTGCGCAGCAACGATGTGCTGGCCCGTTATGGTGGCGAAGAATTCGTCGTGCTGTTGCCGCAGACTGGGATGAAAGACGCCTGCGAGATCGCCGAGCGCATCCGCCGCACAGTCGCTGCACAACCATTCCAAGTCGGCAACGAGAAAGAACTGAAGGTGACGATTTCGATAGGCGTCGCCCAAGCGCCCGACGAGCTGGAGAGCGACGACCGTTCAGTCTCACATCAGCTACTGGCGGCGGCGGACGAGGCGCTATATCTGGCAAAAGAAAGTGGTCGCAACAAAGTGGTTGGCGACCATAACCGCCCTGCCTCGGTTGATGCCAGACGCAGCCTGATCAAATTCCTCGGCTTCAATTCGGCCTGACCCCTCCAAGTACAAATCCCGCTTTGCCTTAACCCTTAAGCTTGGCGAACGCCGCTGCCATCGCACCGCCCATTGGTGCTTGTGCCGGAGGACGGTTAGCAGGCTTTCCAGAAGCAGGTTTGCCCTGCCCTCGATTGTCCCGCTGTTCGCGTTGCACTTCCGGCTTTCCACCCGCCTGCGGAGCTGCATCCGTCAAGCGCATGGTCAACGCGATGCGCTTGCGCTTCTCGTCCACTTCCAGCACCTTCACCTTCACCACCTGCCCCGCCTTCACCACCGTGTGCGGGTCTTTGACGAAGTTGTTGGAGAGTGCGGAGATATGCACCAACCCATCCTGATGCACGCCGATATCCACGAACGCGCCGAACGCCGCCACGTTGGTGACCACGCCTTCGAGAATCATGTCCGGCTTCAAGTCGGACAATGCTTCCACGCCTTCCTTGAACGTCGCGGTGGTGAACTCGGGACGCGGGTCGCGGCCGGGTTTTTCCAGTTCTTTCAAAATATCGCTGATGGTGGGAATACCGAACTTCTCGTCCTGATATTTGGAAGGACTGAGCGACTTCAGCAAGATGCTGTTGCCGATCAAGCCTTTGATGTCCTGCTTGATGTCGGCGAGGATGCGCTGCACCAGCGGATACGATTCGGGGTGAACAGCCGAAGCATCGAGCGGATCGTTGCCGCCCATGATGCGCAAGAAGCCCGCCGCCTGTTCGAAAGTCTTGTCGCCCAGGCGCGGCACTTCGCGCAGTTGGCACGGCTGTTGAATTTACCCTTTGAAGTCGCGGTGACTCACGATGGCCTGCGCCACGCTGCTGAGCAGGCCGGAGACGCGCGCCAGCAAAGGCGCCGATGCCGTGTTCACATCCACGCCCACGGCGTTGACGCAATCTTCCACCACCGCATCCAGCGAACGCGCCAACTGGAACTGGCTCACGTCGTGCTGGTATTGGCCAACACCAATCGACTTGGGATCGATCTTCACCAGCTCGGCCAGCGGGTCTTGCAGACGGCGCGCGATAGACACCGCACCGCGCAAGCGACACATCCAGCTCCGGCAATTCCTTGGAGGCGAATTCGGAGGCGGAATACACCGACGCACCTGCTTCGGAAACAACGATGCTGGTCATCTTCAAACTGGCTTGTTCGCTACGCTCAAACCCCTCCCCGCCTCCCCTTATCAGGGGAGGAGCCTGCTCTGCTCTCCCCCTGACAAGGGGGAGTTGGAGGGGGTTTGGGTCTAACGGATTAGCCGACGTCCCATCGGCGCTCCCACACAGCTTAATCAACTCATGCGCCAGCTTATCCGTCTCGCGTGAAGCCGTCCCATTCCCAATCGCAATCAACGTCACCTTATGCTTCTTCGCCAATAACGTCAGTGTGTGCAGCGAGCCATCCCAATCATTCCTAGGCTGGTGCGGATACACCGTGGCGGTATCCACCACCTTGCCGGTCTCGTCCACCACCGCCACTTTCACGCCCGTGCGGATGCCGGGGTCCAGCCCCATGGTCACGCGCGGCCCGGCCGGTGCGGCCAGCAGCAGCGCTTTCAGGTTGAGGGCGAATACGTTGATGGCCTCGGTCTCGGCCTTGCTGCGCAGCGCGCCCATCAGTTCCGATTCCAGATGCATGAAGCTCTTCACGCGCCAAGTCCAGCGCGCGGTATCCAGCAGCCAGCGGTCAGCCGGGCGGTTCATGTCCTTGATGTTGAAGCGACTGGCAATGCGCGTCTCGCACGGATTATGCGGCGAAGCCCAAGTGGGCTTCTCTTCTTCGCTATCCAGACGTAGTTGCACATCCAGCATCTCTTCGCGACGACCGCGCAACACCGCCAGCGCGCGGTGCGAAGGGATGGTGTTGATGGATTCGGAATAATCGAAATAGTCGGCGTACTTTTCCGCCGCGTCGTTCTTGCCTTCCAGCACCTTGGACTGCACCACGCCGTGTTCCTGCACGTATTCGCGCAACGATTGCAGCAAGCCCGCATCTTCGGCAAAGCGCTCCATCAATATCTGCCGCGCGCCATCCAGCGCCGCCTTGGCATCCGCCACGCCGGGGTTGGCATCGCCCGCCTCGCTGGTGAAAGGCTCGCGCAGATACTTGGCCGCTTCCTCTTCCGGATTCAGCGTCGGATTCGCCAGCAAGTCATTTGCCAACGGCTCCAGCCCCGCCTCCAGCGCGATCTGCGCCTTGGTGCGGCGCTTCGGTTTGTAGGGCAGATACAAGTCTTCCAGATGCGTCTTGTCCGTGGCCAGCGACACCGCCTTCAACAACTCCGGCGTCATCTTGCCCTGCTCGGTGATCGAAGCAATGATGGCCTCGCGCCGCTCTTCCAGCTCGCGCAGATAACGCAGCCGCTCTTCCAGCAAACGCAGTTGAATATCGTCCAGCCCGCCCGTCGCCTCTTTGCGATAACGCGAGATGAAAGGCACGGTCGCGCCCTCGTCCAGCAGGGCAATGGCAGCAGCGATCTGAGCAGGTTTGGCCGCGATCTCGGCGGCAAGGCGTTGTTCTATTGATGGAAGCATATTGAGTTTGGCTGGATTAAATCGGCCTCCACATGGGAGGCCGATGGGTGAAATTTACGAGGGGCGGATTATGCCAAGACGGGTGGGAGAGTGAAACAATATTTCACACAACAACTATTGCGATTCGAACTCTATTGACCAAATTTATTTTGATAAGTCAGATACATAAGCTCCTCATTCCCATAATAAAAATTAAACAATGTGTGCATTGGATGTTGAATTCCACTACGCGGTAGTTTAGTTGAGATTTGAAACTTTACAGTATTGCCTGGTTCGACAGTTATTCGTTTTGCAGACTTGCTCGAAACAACTTTATCTAGTTCACTTTCAGGAGGTATCAAATAGGCATCTACAAATATTAGATTGGACGTTTTATTAGTGGCCGCAATATTTGCGCTGTATGTTCCTTGACTAAAATGTTCCGAAATCACAGTGGCAGGCATTTCTTGCTCCGAATAGCTCTTTCGAAGGCTAGAAAATGCATACTTCTCGTAATTGCTCCATCCATTATTTCTTAAAGCTTTGAGTTCATCGAGTACTACTTTTTGTTCATCCTGAATTTGTTGAATTTCTCTTTCAGCTCTTACACCACCAGCCCAGTATCCCAAAGGCGCACATGCCATGAAAAATATGGCAACAATTGCCGCATTTGCCCAATTCGGTGGAACTGAAATTCCCTGCTTAAGGATTTTCCCCTTCTGTTCTTTTGAAGAAATTTGCGAGATGCTCGCTTGGCTAAAATTCTCTCCCTCTGCCAACATGATTACAGAGATAACAGTCATTGAAGGAATTCTTGGAATTTGTAGAATATTATTCTCTAATGAAATTCCAGTATTTGAGGATGCCAATAATGTGTATACAAAATTGGGAGCCATCTCAACTCTAACGTCCTCTTCAGATTTTCGACTTTTGTTGAAAATACTCAAATGAAATGTTTTACCTTTACTGGTTAACTCATTGTAATCGTACAGTATTGGCACAGTCAGATATAACTGACGCATACGGAATAAATATAGAAAGACAGTAGCAATTACCGTCCCAATGACTGCGATTATGATTTTGTAAGCAATATCCATTTTTGCTGATTACATTTGGTTGAAGAAGGGATTATTGGGGGCGGGTTCGCAATACTTACCTGCCACAATACTATCTACCCCACCGAAGCCTATCAGCAATCCTGTACCTCGCCTAGGAACTAATGGGGTCGGGTTCGGAATCTTTTTCACCTACCCCATCGCCCACTTTCCTGCCCCGTTTTCGCCAGCGCAATCTATCAGCAACGGCAACTCTTTACCACAAGCAAGAATATATAGACCTTTCGATCCGAACTAATGGGGTCGGGTTCGCATACTTCCCGCCCCAAAACAAAAACTGCCCCGAAGGGCAGTCAATGTAGTCATCTGCAGGAGATGATGCTATGCCTTGCGCCACTGGTCAGGCTTGCCGCCTGCTGTGTTACGGACGCGCTCGACCACTGGTGCTCCGCCATTTGACAGCTCCTTCGCCCGTGCGATCGCTTCTGCCTGAGTAGGCAATACAGCACTAGCTCGCTCAGAGTTGGGACGCCTTACCGCAAAATCACCTTCTGTGCGCTTTTCAACAAATACTTTTTTATCGCTCATATCGAACTCCTATGGTTTGTGCGCGCAATCCTAGTTAAAGGTCGTTGGCCATTGCAGCCGATAGGCAACCTCAATACTGCACCGCAGTGTGGATCTTCAGCTTTATTCGGGACTTGTTCTGTCGGCTGACACACATATGCCAGAAGATGCTGAACTGCTACCAGGCCGCCTTCCCTGCTAACCTCACCGGGGAATCACTAGCCCGTCATAAAACTAAAGGGATCGTGTTCGAATTAAATTTTCAAACTGATTTGCTTGGGTATCAAAAATCAAACTCTAGGTTCCGGAGTCGATTTTTTCTCCGACCAACCTATGCCGCAATCGGCATCATCTGTTCCAGTTGATCCTTGATCGCGCTGCGTGCCTCACGCAGTTCGTATTCATCCTGCAAGCCCATCCAGAATTGCACGGAGGTTCCAAATACTTTGGCAAGGCGCAAGGCGGTGTCCGCCGTGATGCCGCGCTTGCCCAGCACGATCTCGTTGATGCGGCGCGGCGGCACGCCGATGGAGTTGGCGAGTCTGGTTTGACTGATCTCCATTGGGAGCAAAAACTCTTCGAGAAGGATTTCGCCGGGGTGAATGTTCTTTAATTTATCCATGACTATCTCCTTAATGGTAGTCAACAATCTCGACCGCATCGGGGCCGTTTTTGGTCCACACGAAGCAGATTCGCCACTGGTCGTTGATGCGTATGCTGTGCTGCCCTTTGCGATCATCTTTTAATGCTTCGAGCCGATTGGCTGGCGGTATCTTCAGATCGGTCAGCGTCTGCGCCTTGTCCAGCATGAAGAGTTTGCGCAAGGCGATCTGCTGGATGTCGCGAGGCAGCTTGCGCGACACTTCGCCGCGCCAGATCTTCTCCGTCTCCTTGGATGCGAATCCGATGATCATGTACCAGCATAACGCATGTCGTTATGGGGTGCAAGTTGCAGCAAGGATATAGGCCTTTCCGTTCAGGAGTGATGCTTCAGCCGCAAACCTCACCATGGAATCACAATTCCATCATTGCCGATGAACTTGCCCGTGTCCTCTAGGGTGAGCCCATCTATCACTTTGCGCATATCAACCACGCTTTGCTCGACCGGGATCATGGCGTTGGGGCCGCCCATGTCGGTCTTGACCCAGCCTGGGTTGAAGGCCACGGAGGTGATGCCCTTCTCTTTCAGGTCAACAGCCAAGCTTTTGACGACCATGTTGGCTGCGGCTTTGCTGCTGCGATACGGATAGCTGCCGCCGCTGCCGTTGTCGTCTATGCTGCCCATCTGGCTGGTGATGGTGACGATGAGTTTGAGCTGGCTGCGCGCGATCTGTGTTACGAAGGCTTCGACCATCTTGAGCGGGGCCATGGTGTTGATGTTGAATGCGGCCATCCATTCCGCGTAGTCGGTGTGACCAAAGCCGCTTTTGTCCGCAGCCGGATAGACGCCTGCATTGTTGATGAGCAGATCTATCGCCTCATCGGCGAGCGAGCGCGCAAGTTGCTCGATCTGCGCATGGTTGGTGACTTCTAGGGCATGGAGTTTGATGAGGTCGGGATAGCGAGCCGCCAGTTGTTTGAGCGCATCCGCTTTGCCGGGATCGCGGCAACAAGCCAGCACGCGCCAGCCGGCCGCCGCATATTGCTTGCAGAATTCCAATCCGATGCCGCGATTGGCACCGGTGATCAATAGTGTTTTCATGGTGACCTTCTTTGCTCCGAATAAATTGCTGCCTCACCTACACTCCATGAATAATCGGGGCGGATACACATTACCGCCCGACCTTCAGATATTATTATTTTTGGATGAAGCAGCCTTCCGGATTAACACCAAATGCGGTTCCTGGGCACACAACCATATAAGTCTTGCGTTGATCGCAACCGGAAGCTCCAATTCCAGAGGCGAGCATCGTCGTTTGTACTTTTTCTTTCGGGCAATTGAATTCAAATGCAAACTGGTCTTTCGCTAACTCACCCGCTTTGACATTTACTGCATCCCGGCTCGCTTGACTTGTCGCGCAAGCAGAAAGACCCAAAGCGATAACGGACACTAGCAATACGGTAGTAATTTTTGACATCGTTAGACACTCCCATTTTTAGTTGATTGGAACAAAATGATCTGTGGCGCGGCATTTCATCGCCACATGATTTTGCCCGCGCAATCTATCAGCAAAGTCATTGATGCACCATATGCCAAACGGTCTAGTACTTAGTATGTCTGCCACAAAAAACGGCACCGCGCAGGGTGCCGTTCGATCCGTAAAGCGCCAATCAACGGTGCATGTTTAATGTTTAGCCCGATGCATCTCAGGCAGCGTGCGTGCGATCAGGCTATCCAGTGTATCGTCAGTCTGTAGCAGTCCGTGCCCTGCGGAGAGGATGACCGGAGGCAGTGCATCGCCACTGGAGGTGCCGATCACCATCAAGTCGATCTTTTCCAGCAGGCGTCCTGCTACAACGCCGGAGTTGTCCGTTCCGTTCTGCGGTAAGAAGATGGCAAACTGGTCTGCCTCGATCTGTACCGCGACGTCATTCGGGCGCAGGCAGCGCAGGATACTTTCGGCAATGGAGCGTTGCGCCTGTTCGCTGCCCAGCTTGCCAAAGCCGATTTCGTATAGTCCGAAGTTGTCTATCTTAAGAATTACGAAGGCGCTCGGCTGGTGGTTCTTGATGTGGCGAAGGATGAGGCGCCCGATGTTTTCTGTCAGCCATTGGCGGTTGTAGAGGCCGGTGACGGGATTGACGTAATTCAATGCGCCATAGCTTTGCGCCCTCTCTGCCCACTGTGCCAGCGTCCGGTTGCTGGCGCGGATACGGTTGGCCAGCATGGCCAGTAAGTTGTGCGAGGCTTGCAATGAGCGATTGAGGACAGCCCATGCTTCCACATGTTCGATGGCTAGCAGTTGGCAATCGGTGGCGGCAATGACGTAAGCGGAAACTTGGTTGTCGTCGAACATGGACATCTCGCCCACGCATTCGCCGATACCAAACAGCGCAAGCGGCTTAGCGTCATCTGCGTTGAGTTGCGCACGCAACCTGCCGGAGAGGACGACATAGATGCGGTCGTTATGCTGCCCCGGCGTGAGCAGGGTCTGACCTGCCGCCAGCTTGACCTGCGTGGTGTTCATCAGCAAAGAAGCGAGCGTGCTGCTCTTCACATTCTGGAACAGCGGCGACTCTTGCAACAGCTCGATGATTTTTTCTGAGTTGATTTTGCATCTCCAAATGTTGGCTATGGACCCGATGCAGATTAAGGAACATCTTTTCGCTTACACCTGCACCTCTGCGTTGCTTACTGGAAGACTAGCAGCAAAGCCGCCTTCGCACTATATGCCAAACGGCCTAGTACGTCATGCTTGCCCACAAAAAATCGGCACCTGAGTAAGGTGCCGATGGATGTGTGAGCCTCTCTGGTATTACTTCTTCCTAGTGAACAGGAAGAAGCCGATCACGATGATCACGATGCCAACTAGCCACATCCAATATTGCTCAAAGAAGTTTGGCGTTGCGGCTTTTGCGACAGGCTGCACCACTACTGGGGCAGGGGCTGGTTCAGGCGCCGCAACAACGGGTGCGGGTTGTGGTGCGACCGGAACGGGGGCTGGTGCGGCAACCGGTGCTGGCTCAGGCTCTTTTGGGGCGACCACTTTGGCTTTGTGTGCCTTTTTCTTGACGTGCTTAACAGCTGGTTTGGCTACCGGGGGTTCCGCAACCACAACTGGAGCCGGGGTCGGCTCTACGACAACAGGTGCTGGCGCAGGGGCTGGTTCAGGTGCCGCTTCAACGACTTTTTGTACCGGTGCTGGTGCGACCACCGGCTCTTCTTTGGGTTTGGTGGCGCAAGCGGATAAGGCCAGCGCAGACATCAGTAGCGCGATAGGTAGTACGGCAGTACGCAGTGTTGACATGATGTGCTCCGTAAAAATGGTTGATGAAGTAAGTCTCACGATGATGCATCGTCCCATAGTTAGCTATGCCTAGCAAATATAAAAATGGGTCAGCGTTTGAAAGGGCTGCGCTCATTTAGTTCATCCACATAGCCAGCGATGGCATCGGTTTCTCGCTTTAGATAATGCTCTACGGCTTGCGCGAACTGAGGATGTGCCAGCCAATGAGCCGAACGCGTGGTCACCGGCAAAAAACCGCGTGCTAATTTGTGTTCGCCCCCTGCCCCGCCCTCAAAGGTCTTGAGGCCATGAGCGATGCAAAATTCGATGGCCTGGTAGTAGCACACTTCAAAATGCAAGCCAGAATGGAATTCGAACGTGCCCCACGAGCGCCCGTACAAAGCCTGCGTAGTCATGTAGTTCAGCGCGCTGGCGATGGGCTCGCCTTCGCGCGAGGCGATGACCAGCAGGGTGTGTTGCGGCAATGCCGCACCGATACGTTGAAAGAAATCCGCATTCAGTTGATGCGGTGAGTTGTGTAACTGCAAGGTGTGTAGATAACACGATGCAAAGAACGCCCATTGCTCCTCGGTGGCGTCATTGCCGGTGATGCATTGCAGTGTGATGCCTGCCTCGTGCACCTTGCGCCGCTCCTGCTGGATGCGTTTGCGTTTGTCGCGACTGAGTGTGGCAAGGTAATCCGAAAAGTCGCGATAGCCCGGATTCTGCCAATGGAACTGCACATCCTGACGTTGCATCATGCCCTGTGCCTGTGCCTGCGCTATCGCCGCATCGGCCTCATTTAAAAACAGACAATGCAAGGAAGAGACGCCAATGTCTCGGGCATATTGCAAGGCATGCTTTAACAACAACCCGCGCATTTCATCCGATGCTGCCAGTAAACGTCTGCCGCACACGGGGGTGAACGGTACGGCACAGATCAGTTTGGGGTAATAGTGCAGCCCGTGCTGGCGATAGGCATCAGCCCAGGCGAAATCGAACACATGCTCGCCGAAGGAATTCATCTTGAGGTAAAGCGGCATCGCACCGACCAAATGATCGTCTTGCCACAAGGTGAGAAATTGTGCCTGCCAGCCGAACTGTGGCGTGGCACAACCACTGGCTTGTAACGCATGCAAGAAAGCATGCGACAGCATGGGATCACCTTCCGTCAGCGCATCCCACTCCGCTGCGCGAATATCCGCCAAGTCGGAGATGATCTTGAGAACAGGCTGACTCATGACTAAAAGATGCGATTCAGCCCGCGCTCGAAATGCCCTACTTCTGCGCCTTGACGATGCTCATCGCGGTCGCCACCATCGCCCCCATATCGGCGAGGTTACCCGGCAGGATAAGTGTATTGCCTTCTTTGGCGACATTGCCGAAGGCTTCGACATATTTTTCCGCGACCTTCAGATTGACGGCATCCATACCGCCCGGAGATTGGATGGCCTGTGCGACTTGCTGAATGGCTTGTGCCGTGGCCGACGCTACGGCTTTGATGGCCTCCGCTTGTCCTTGTGCGGTATTGATGGCGGCTTGCTTCTCACCTTCCGAGCGTTGGATGAAAGCTTCGCGTTCACCGGTGGCGATGTTGATCTGTTCTTGCTTGCGTCCTTCGGAGGCGGCAATGAGCGCGCGCTTCTCGCGCTCGGCGGTGATCTGTGCCTGCATGGCATGCAATATCTCTTTGGGCGGTGTCAGATCCTTGATCTCGTAGCGCAGTACCTTCACACCCCAACTGGTGGCGGCCTCATCCAGTGCGGCGACGACCGCGCGGTTGATGTCGTCGCGCTCTTCGAATGTCTTGTCCAATTCCATCTTGCCGATGACGGAACGCAAGGTGGTTTGCGCGAGTTGAGTGATCGCCATCACGTAGTTGCTGGTGCCGTAAGAAGCCAGCTTGGGATCGGTCACCTGAAAATACAAAATGCCGTCCACCTGCAATTGGGTGTTGTCTTTGGTGATGCAAACCTGACTGGGCACATTGAGCGGGATTTCTTTCAGCAGGTGCTTGTAAGCAACGTTATCGATGAACGGGATGACGATATTCAGACCGGGTAACAATGCCGCATGGAATTTCCCAAGGCGTTCGACCACCCATGAATTTTGTTGCGGCACGACTTTAAGTGCCTTGATGATGAAGATGATGACTGCGACCAGTATGAACAGAGCGATTTCCATGTTGTCCCCTTATTGTTGTTTATGCTGCGTCAGCACGAGGCCGGAGCCGTGTACTGCCATGATGTAGAGCGTTGCATCGCGCGGCGTATCAGCAGATTCAGTTTCCGCATCCCACTCTGCGCCACGATA
>CAWGHS010000001.1:0-22180 GCA_963822425.1 uncultured beta proteobacterium | reverse complement strand
CTTGTCGCAAACCCTACAAACGTTCTGTTTGTCTGCTTTGTCTTTTATCCGCTTCTTCTCCATCAAAATTATCTGATTGATTCATATCGCTAAAGGGTGCTCTCTGAGCGGTGGCACAGTTGTTGCTGACCATGATGGCAAGAGGGCAACCAAATGCAAAGCGAACACTACAGCAGCATGGTCACGATCAACGACACGACGCTACGCGACGGCGAGCAGACGGCGGGGGTCGCGTTCACTGCCGACGAGAAGATCGCCATCGCGCATGCGCTGGTCGCGGCGGGCGTGTCCGAGTTGGAGGTGGGCGTGCCGGTGATGGGCGAGGCGGAGTGCGAGGTCATCAACGCCATCGCCGAGCAACAGTTGCAAGCGGGATTGATGGTGTGGGGGCGCATGCACGAGAACGATCTGGCGGCCATTGCGCGTTGCAAGGTGGATTGGGTCAACCTGTCGATCCCGGTTTCGGACATCCATCTCGAACAGAAGTTGGGCAAGAGCCGTGAGTGGGCGCTGCGCACGGTGCGCGAGTATGTGCGCAAGGCGTCGGACATGGGCTACTACGTATGTGTCGGGGGGGAAGATTCTTCGCGGGCGGACATTGATTTCGTGCGCCGCATCGCCGAGGCGGCGCAGGACAGCGGTGCGTTGCGCTTCCGCTTCGCCGATACCTTGGGGCTGCTCGATCCTTTCATCACATACAGCCGCATCGAGTTGTTGAGTAAGACGGTGGATATGCAGCTTGAGATGCACGCGCATGACGATTTCGGTATGGCGACAGCTAACTCGCTGGCGGCAGTGCGTGCCGGTGCGACGCATGTGAACACCACGGTGAACGGCTTGGGTGAGCGCGCCGGGAATGCGCCATTGGAAGAGGTGGTGATGGCTTTGCGCCACATCCAGGAAGTGGAGACCGGCATCGACATGCATAGCTTGCCCGGTTTGTCGCGCATCGTGGCGGCGGCCTCCGGACGCGAAGTAGCGGTGAACAAGAGCATCGTCGGCACAGCGGTATTCACGCACGAGGCGGGTATCCATGTGGATGGACTGCTGAAGAATCCGCTCAACTACGAACCGTTCGATCCCTCCGAGATCGGCATGGCACACAGCATGGTGTTGGGTAAGCACTCCGGGACCAGCGCGGTGATCAAGACCTATGCTGATATGGGCATCGTGTTGTCGAGGAGCGAGGCAGAGCTGGTGCTGCTGCGGGTGCGCGATTTTGCTACGCAGGCCAAGAAGACGCCGGCGCAGGATGATTTGAAGAATATCTATTTTGAGGCGGTCGCCTATTCGGCCAGACATTCGTGAAAGGGTAAGACATGAGCGACATCGCAACAGCAATGAGCAAGCTTTCTTCGGCGGAAGAGTTCTTGGCCTTTCTTGAGGTCGAGCATGAGCAGGCCGTGGTGAACGTGAATCGCTTGCACATCCTCAAGCGCTTCAACCAATACATGGCGCTGCACAAGTTTGGCGGCACGACGGATGCTGAGATCAAGGCCGAATATAAGGCGCTGCTGGCTAAAGCGTACGGCGATTTTGTGAAGTCGGACGCGGCCACTGAAAAAGTGTTTAAGGTGTTTCAGGATGCGACGGGCGTGAAGTCGTTCAGCGTGGATCGTTTGCGCGCTTCGATGCCCGCGCGTAGCTAAGAGAGGGTAGTGACATGATTCATATCGTGGTGTGTATCAAACAGGTGCCGGATTCGGCACAGATCCGTGTGCATCCGGTGACCAACACCATCATGCGCCAGGGTGTACCGGCCATCATCAATCCTTACGATTTGTTCGCGCTGGAAGAAGCCTTGCGCATCAAAGATAAGTTCGGCGGTTTCGTCACCGTCATCACCATGGGCCCGCCGCAAGCGGAGAACGCGTTGCGCAAGGCGCTGTCGTTCGGCGCGGACGATGCCATCCTGGTGACGGATCGCGCCTTCGCCGGGGCGGATACCTTGGCGACATCATTCGCGTTGGCCTCTGCAATTAAGCAGATCGAGAAGAACATGCCGGTGGACATCATCTTCTGCGGCAAGCAGACCATCGATGGCGACACGGCGCAGGTTGGCCCCGGCATCGCCAAGCGCCTGAATCTTGAACTGCTGACTTACATCTCCAGCATCGTCAGCGTGAATACGGACAAGAAAGAGATCGTCGTGCAGCGCCGTTCCGAAGGCGGGGTGCAAGTGTTGAAGACGCGTTTGCCCAGCCTCATCACCATGCTGGAAGGCAGCAATGAGATGCGTTTTGCCACTATGCCCAACATGATCCGTGCCGCGCGTACCACGGTGAAGCGTTGGGATCGCGTTGCAGCAGGTATCGAAGACATCACCAAGATCGGCCTCAAAGGTTCGCCGACCGTGGTGAGCAAGGTGTTCGCACCGAGTCCGAAGACGGTGAAAGCCGAGATCATCCAGACCGAGAGCAACGAACCGCAAGACTTGGTGGGATCGCTACTGATGCGCATGTTCACCAAGTACCCGCATGTGCGTGAAGAGCTGGAAAAGAGTGCGAATTAAGAGGATGCGATCATGAGTGAAGAAGCCAAAAAACCCGCCGGAAAAAAGAAACTGGAGCTTGATCCCAAGCTCGCCGAATACCGTGGCATCTGGGTATTCATCGAACACGAGCGCGGCACGCCGCACACCGTGTCGTGGGAACTGTTGGGTGAAGGCCGCAAGTTGGCAGACAAGCTGGGCGTGCAACTCGCTGGCGTGGTGATGGGGGCGCCGGGTGAAGATACGCGCGCGTTCTGCCAAGAGGCGTTCTACCACGGTGCCGACCTGTGCTATCTGATCGAAGACCCGCTGCTCAAGGATTACCGCAATCAACCTTTCACCAAGGCGATGACCGATCTGGTCAATGCTTACAAGCCAGAGATATTGCTGCTCGGTGCGACTACCTTGGGGCGCGATCTGGCAGGCAGCGTGGCGACCACTTTGCTGACCGGCCTCACCGCCGACTGTACCGAACTGAACATCGATATCGATATCCGCAGCCTGTTGGCGACGCGTCCCACCTTCGGCGGTAGCTTGCTGTGCACCATCCAGACGCTCAATTATCGTCCGCAGATGGCCACTGTGCGTCCGCGCGTGATGGCGATGCCGAAGCGCGATGCGACACGCAGCGGCAATATCATCGAAGGCAAACTATCGATGATCGAGACCGACATCATCACCAAGGTGCTGGAGTTCATCCCCGACGAGAACACCAACAAGGTTAATCTCGAGTATGCCGACATCATCGTGTCCGGCGGCAAGGGGCTCAAGAAACAGGAGAACTTCCAACTCATCTGGGATCTGGCCAAGGTGCTCGGTGCCGAAGTCGGCGCGACGCGTCCGGTGGTGCAATCCGGCTGGGTCGAGGCGGCGCGTCAGGTCGGGCAGACCGGCAAGACAGTGCGCCCCAAGTTGTATATCGCAGCGGGCATCTCCGGTGCGATCCAGCACCGTGTGGGCATGGATGCATCGGACGTGATCATCGCCATCAACTCTGACCCGAATGCCCCGATCTTTGATTTTGCGACTTACGGCATCGTCGGCAATGCGATGACGATCTTGCCCGCGCTGACGCAAGCGTTCCGCAAAGAACTTTCCGCCCGCAAAGATGCGGTGCCTGCCTAGGAGAAGATCATGGAAAAATTCGATGCCATCGTAATCGGTGCCGGTCCTTCTGGAAATGCCGCCGCCTATACCTTAGCCAAAGCCGGTCTCAGTGTGATCCAGATCGAGCGCGGCGAATATCCTGGCTCCAAGAACGTGCAAGGCGCGATCCTGTATTCCGACGCGCTGGAAAAGATCATCCCTGATTTTCGCGATGATGCACCGCTGGAACGCCACATCATCGAGCAGCGCATGTGGGTGCTCGATGATGAATCCTTCATCGGTACGCATTACCGTTCCGATGCCTTCAACAAGGCGCCGTACAACCGCTACACCATCTTGCGTGCGCAGTTCGATAAATGGTTCTCGGAAAAAGTGTCGCAAGCGGGCGCTCTGGTCATTTGCGAAACCACCGTGCTCGATCTCATCAAAGACGGAGAGCGTGTGGTCGGTGTGCGAACGGATCGCGAGAACGGCGACCTGTTCGCCGATGTCGTGATCCTCGCCGATGGCGTCAATTCGCTGCTGGCAAAGAAGGCGGGCTTCCATCCCGAGATCAATCCCGGCGATGTGGCGCTGGCCGTGAAAGAGATCCTGTTCATGCCGCAAGAGACGCTGGAATCACGCTTCAACGTGAAGGAAGGCGAGGGCGTGGTGATCGAGATGGTGGGCAAGATCACGCAAGGCATGATGGGGACGGGCTTCCTCTACACCAACAATGAATCCATCACCATCGGCGTCGGCTGCATGTTGAACGATTTCAAAGAGAGCGGCGTGTCACCGTATCTGCTGTTGGAGAAGATGAAAGCGCATCCCTCGATCAAGCCGCTGATCGAAGGTGGCGAGATGAAAGAATATACCGCGCACCTCATCCCCGAGGGCGGATACAAAGCTATTCCGCAGATATTCGGCGAGGGTTGGATGATCGTGGGTGACTCCGGCATGTTCGTGAATGCGGTGCACCGCGAAGGTTCCAATCTGGCGATGACCACCGGACGCATCGCCGCTGAAACGGTGATCGAGTTGAAAAAAGCGGGCAAAGAGATGAGCAAGAAGAATCTCGCGACTTATCGCACCACGCTGGATGGCAGCTTCGTGATGAAGGATATGGTGAAGTATCGCGATATGCCCAGCGTGTTCCATGCCAACCCGCAGTTCCTCACCACTTATCCGGAGTTGGTCAACAAGGCCGCGCACACCATGCTCACCGTGGATGGTGTGGATAAGAAGACCAAGGAACGCGAGATTTTCAAGAGCTTCGCGCGCAGCCGTTCGCTGCCGGGATTGTTGGGTGATGCATTCAAGTTGTGGAGGGCTTTCAGATGAACATCAATGTCGAGGAAAAACTTTTCCAGAACCGCTACAAGGTCGATCACGGTCGCCCGCACATCAGCATCATCAATCCGCGCGTGTGCTCCAGTGAGTGCAAGAGCCAGCAGTGCACCAAGATATGTCCGGCGGCTTGCTACAAGTCGGAAGGCAACGGCAGCGTCTCGCTCATCACCGACGGCTGTCTGGAGTGCGGTACCTGCCGCATCATTTGCGACGATTTCAAGAATGTCGAGTGGGAGTATCCACGCGGCGGCTACGGCATCCTGTTCAAGTTCGGTTGAAGGGGGGCGCAGTGGAAGATGTGAATGTATTCCTCGCTCATGCGGTAGAGCTTGAGCGTGAGGCGGCACGCCGCTACGAGGAGTTGGCTGAAGGCATGCGAGCAAGCGGGAATCGCGAGGTGGAACAGTTCTTTCGCAAAATGGCGGTGTTTTCTCGCAAACATCTGGCGCAGGCGATGGAGCGCGGTGGATTCCATCAATTGCCGGCCTTGTCCGCTCATGAATATGTGTGGCCGGATGGGATCAGTCCTGAGCAGTTCGATTGGATCGGTGTCGATACGATGATGGATGTGGGGACTGCCCTTGATCTGGCACTGGACGGAGAGCGCCGGAGTCGCGCCTTCTATGCGGGAGTGGCTGCGGTCACGCGGGATCATGAGGTGAAAGTCATGGCCAAGGAATTCGCCGATGAAGAAGCTGAGCATGTCGCCGAACTGGAAAAAATAATCGCCAGATATGAAGTCTGATCTGGATACCTAAAGGAAATAAAAATGGCTAAACCCAAAAAACACTTGTTCGTCTGCACCCAATCACGTCCACCCGGACATCCGCGCGGCTCATGCGGTGCCAACGGCAGCATGGCAGTCTTTCAGGAGTTCATGCAGCAGTTCGAAAAGCGCGGTCTGTGGGGGCAATACGCGGTGACCGGCAGCGGTTGTCTCGGCCCGTGCGGTAACGGCCCGAGCGTGCTGGTGTATCCGGAAGGCGTGATGTACGGCGCGGTGACCAAGGAGGATGTCACTGCGATCATCGAGCAACATCTGCTGGGTGATCAGCCCGTGGAGAGATTGAAAGTGCCCGCAGAAGTCTGGGGCTGATAACGATTTACAACCAAGGAAAAAACCATGAGCAGCTCTGCTATTGCAACACTTGATGCACAAAAACGTTTGCTGTCGCCCGTCTTCAAAGGTGCGTTGAAAAAGGCCGGTAGCGAAGGCTTTCGCGGCGAGATCGCCCTAAAGTTCGCGGTGCAACTCGCTGATGAGGCGCGCCCACCCGTGATCGGTGCGTACCAAACCATGTTTTCTGCCACGGCGGGCAAGCTGGATTTCATTGCGTGCGAACTGGAGTCGTTGGGCTATCTGGAAAACCTGTGCGAAGTGCTCGGTCCTTACTTCAAGCCGGACGGTAAGTATTTCGTGTTCGCGGGCAATGTGGATATCTCCAAGAAATATTCCATCACCATCGACGGTATCTTGTTCAACGTGCTGCCATTGGAGGAAGCCACGGTTTATAACGAACTGCTGGACATCGTCGGTCTGGAGCGTAACGACCTGAAGAAGCTGGACACCGGCGCCAAACTGGACAAGATCGCCGAGTCCGTGCTCCGTTTCAAAGGTATGTACCCAGTCATCAGCTTTGAGCAGGGTAAGAAAGAAATGGGTCCGATTCGCATCCCGGAAAATCGCCCGGTCTAAACATGGATCCACTCGCCTCACCTCGGCCATTGTTTGGTGGCGAAGCTCCGGCAGAGATCACTGTCCTGCTGGAGCGCGCGATGCAATCCTATGCCGATACTCAACTGGCTGAGACCTTGTTGTGGCAGGCGCAACAGAAAGCACCGGAGGTATTGCCGGTGTACTTCTCGTTGTACAAATTCTATTTCTACAAAGCCGACCTCGAGAATGCCGAAGCGGCAGCGCGTATGGGCTTGGGAGCCGCAGCCAAGGCGGGCGGTTTCAGTGAGGATTGGACGAGCTTGCGTCCCGAAACGACCGATTGGTCGGACTACAGAAGTCCCGCACATTTCTATTTGTTCACCCTGAAGGCCTTGTCTTTTATCCGCTTGCGTCGCGGCGATGCCGCCGAGGCGTTGAGCATCCTCTCCAAACTGCATCGGCTCGATCCGCAAGATTCGGTTGGTGCATCAGTCATTCGCAGCATCGCAGAAGGAGCAAATTGATGGAAGCCGAATTGCAACAACGCGTCGCCACGGCTGCGGACAATGGCAAAGCCTTGCTCGCGGCATTGCGCGAAAAACTCGCCAAGCTGGCACTGCCAGGCGATCCGATCATCATCCCTGATTTCGAAGCGGCGAAGTTCACCCTGGAGTTCGACAAATACAACGGCCAGCAGACCTTGATGGCCGCCTTTTATCCCTCGCAGTTCTACCGCGCCGGTTTTCTATTGTTCCATTCCGACGGTAGCAGCTTCGCCGAATACCACGTCATGCGCTTGCATCCGAGTAAGCCGCATCTATTTATCGAAGCGGTGGAGGCTTGGGTGCGCGATGGTGAGATCAAGACCGATACTCGCTTGGCGATGATGCCGAAATGATGTGTAGCAAACCCTACAAAGTGGGGTTTCGCTGCGACATCGTTATGTATTGAGTTTTATAACGAATTGGAATCATTCGATTTTCTGTTTCTGGCACAACCCTTGCTGTTAGTCGAGCGTCATATGTTTTTCTATACGACGCTTGAGTGAAACGCTAACGATAGGAGCAGGCAAATGAAAATGAAATGGATTGGAGTGTTGGTCGCAGTATTGATGTCGAGCGGTTTGGCATATGCCGATAGCGCTAATGTCACGCTGTACGGTGTGATCAATGTGTCGATGGATTCGGTCAATACGGGCACGGGCGGTACTGCGGCAACGCAGGGCACGGAAGTGATGAAAGTTTCCAGCGATGCCTCGCGTATCGGGCTGATGGGGAGCGAAACGGTGAGCGATGATCTCTCTGCGATCTGGCAGATCGAATCGCTTGTCAGTCTCGACAATAGCACTACCAATTCCAGCACGTTCGCCACGCGCAATAGTTTCGGCGGGCTGAAGAGCAACAGCTACGGCACGCTGCTGTTGGGGCGTTATGACACACCATACAAGATTGCGAGCCGACGTATCGATGTGTTCGGTGAAGTGCTGGCGGATAACCGGACCTTGATGGGTGGTGTGGCAGGCAAGAATTCACAAGTGCAGTTCGATGGTCGTCAGGGAGATGTCTTGGCTTATCTCAGTCCCAAGCTGGGCGCTTTTTCCGCCGCCGCAGCTTATGTCGCAGGCGGTGAGTCGACCACCTTGGGCGGCAAAGTGAAAGGCTCGGCATGGTCTATGGCGACGATGTATCAGAACTATGGTCTGTACGCTTCACTGGGTTATGAAGTACACAATCTGGGATCGACGGGAACGGGCACATTGGCGGGCAATGCGGTCAACACCTTTGCGCACGAAGGCAGTCGTGAAACGGCATGGAAAGTGGCTGCGCTGTACGACTTCTACGGTTTGCGTGGCTCACTGGATACATTGAGTCTGGGCGTGGCCTACGAGAGAACCCGAGACAATTTCGGCGGCACCGGTGCGGCAGCCCCGGTTGCAAGCTGTACCGCTGTGTTGGCGAATTGCTATGGACACAAGGCGTATACGTTCTCAGGTAAGTACGGCTTCGATAACGAGACGCTGAAATTTGAATACACCCGCGCTGGCAATTTGGCGGGTACCTCGGCTGGTCGTGATACATCGGCCACGCAGATTTCATTCGGTATCGACCATGCGCTGGCTAAGCGCACCACGCTGTATGCCTTGGCAACACGCCTGAAGAACGGCGCCAGTATCAACTACAGCTTGGCTTCGGCTGGGGTGACTACCGGCACGACGGCAGCGTCCGGGAACGGTGCGGCGATCACGGGCGTGTCGGTAGGGATCAAGCACACCTTTTAATTTGCAAGGCAGAGATTGCCTGAAAGGTTCGGTATGAGCATGACCATGCAAGTCTACGGCGGTATCTGGATGGGGCGCGACGACGATGCTCAGATCAGCGATGTGCGTATCGCCTTGCTGGAAAAGATCGGTGATTACGGTTCCATCACGCAGGCGGCGAAAGCGGTCGGCATCAGCTACAAAACGGCATGGGATGCGTTGGATGCGATGAAGAACCTTTCCGGCGAAGCGCTGGTGGAAAGTCTGAGCGGTGGCAAAGGCGGTGGTGGGACGCGCCTGACCGAGGCTGGGCACAAGCTGGTGCAGACCTACCGCATGATCCAGCAGGAGCATGAGCGTTTTTTGTCCAGCATCAGTGAGGGCATGGACGATTTTGAAAATTTTTATCAATTGATCAGGAGGCTTTCTATGAAAAGCAGCGCACGCAATCAGTTCTTCGGCAAGGTCGTTGCCATCAAAGGCGGTGCAGTCAACGATGAGGTCGAGATCGCCTTGAATGGTGATGATCGTATCGTCGCCACCATCACCAGCGAGAGCCGTCAGAACTTGGGCTTGAACATCGGTAGCGAAGTCTGGGCATTAGTCAAAGCCTCTTGGGTGATCTTGGCCACAGATGACAGCGATTTTAAGTTGAGTGTACGCAATCGGTTATGCGGCAGCATCAGCCGTATGAGTCGCGGGCAAGTGAATAGCGAAGTGGTGGTGACCCTGCCCGGCGGCAATACTGTGTGCGCCATCGTCACCAATGACAGCGTGACCGAGATGGCATTGAAAGAAGGAGGCAAGGTCTGCGCCATCTTCAAGGCCTCCAGCGTCATTCTGGGTGTCGCCGTGTGAACTCTTTTTATAAATGAAAGGAAATGAAAATGAAGATATCCAAATGGAATTATTGCTTGGGCAGTTTGTTAGCACTACTGATGCTCATCGTCTCACCGGTGGTCTCGGCGCAATCGCTCACGGTCGCCGTTGCGGCGAACGTGAAATATGCTTTCGATGAGCTGGCGGTGGAATTCAAGAAGGAGAGCGGTATCGACGTGCAGGGTGTGTTCGGCTCGGCTGGCAAGATCACCGCACAAGTGAAGAACGGTGCGCCGTTCGATGCCTTCCTTTCCGCCGATACCGAATTCCCCGATGCGCTTTTCAAAGAAGGGCTGGCGACCAGCGCCTCCAAGGTCTACGCATACGGGGTGCTGGTGTTGTGGACCAAGAAGGAACTTGATCTCAGCAAAGGGGTGGCAATCGTCAACGATCCGGCCGTGCAGAAGGTCGCTATCGCCAATCCCAAGCTCGCGCCTTACGGGCGTGCCGCAGTCAAAGCATTGGAAAGCGCGGGCTTGAGCAAAGCCGTCGAAGCGAAATTGGTGTATGGCGAGAGCATCACGCAGACCGCACAGTTCGTTGATTCCGGTGCGGCGGATATTGGCTTCGTCGCCAAATCATTGGTCGTTGCGCCGGAGACCGCAGGTAAAGGCAAATGGGTGGAAGTACCCAAAACCAGCTATGACGCGATCGCGCAAGGCGTGGTGGTACTCAAGCATGGCGCGGAAACACAGCCAGAGGCTGCCAAGAAGTTCGTGGACTTTTTATTCACCGCCAAAGCCCGTGCCATCTTTGAAAAGTACGGCTACATCCTGCCATGAACCGTCTGCCCGGCATCATCGTCGCCATCGAGTGCAACGACCATCTGTCGCTGGTCGATGTGGTCGTCGGGCAGGATACGTTTACCGCCATGCTGTTGGAAACGCCGCAGCATGCGCCGCACCTGAAGGTGGGCAACAAAGTGGAAGTGTTGTTCAAAGAGACCGAGGTTTCCTTAGCCAAAGAGCTTTCCGGAAAACTGAGTTTGCGCAATATCGTACGCGGCACGGTGCGGCAGATACGTTGCGGCGACATCCTGTGTGAGGTGGTGTTGGAGCGCGAAGATCAAACGCTGACCAGCATCATCACCACGCGAGCCGTGAAGCGGCTCGAGCTTAAAGAAGGCGATGAGGTCGATGCCTTGGTAAAAGCCAATGAGGTTTCATTGATTGAGGTGCGTGATGAGCTATG
This sequence comes from uncultured beta proteobacterium, assembly GCA_963822425.1. Taxonomy (GTDB): domain Bacteria; phylum Pseudomonadota; class Gammaproteobacteria; order Burkholderiales; family Gallionellaceae; genus Sideroxyarcus. Next base: position 11,266 of record CAWGHS010000001.1, on the reverse strand, counting down.
ACTGGCAACCTTTGCTGCTCACTTTCAAATTGGCGGGGATCACGGCGCTGATCTTGTGCTGCATCGGCGTGCCTTTTGCGTGGTGGCTGTCGCAAACCAGGATGCGCTTCAAGCCCGTGCTGGAAGCTTTGGTCAGCATGCCGTTGGTATTGCCACCATCTGTTTTGGGCTTCTATCTGTTGCTGACATTCAGCCCTACGCACTGGTTTGGTGGGTGGGTCGAGCAAGTCGTCGGTCTAAAGCTCGCATTCAGTTTCACCGGACTGGTCATCGCTTCAGTCATCTTCAGTTTTCCATTTCTGGTGCATCCGGTGCAGTCAGGCTTTCAGAATCTGCCTGCCAGTTTGAGTGAGGCCGCATACACCTTGGGCAAGAGCCGCTGGCAGACCTTCTGGCATGTGCTGCTACCCAACATCAAACCGCAGCTGCTGGCGGGCGTGGTGCTCGCCTTCGCACATACCATTGGCGAGTTCGGTGTGGTGCTGATGATAGGTGGCAACATGCCGGGACAGACGCGCGTGGCTTCTATCGCCATCTACGACGAAGTGGAAGCGATGAACTACGGTGCGGCGAATTTCTATGCGCTGGTGCTGTTCGGCGTGTGCTTCAGCATTTTGCTGGCAGTGTATCTGCTCAATAAGAGATTCCTCACGCGATTGGGCGGCGCATGATCGAACTCGATATTCAAAAAAAGCTGTTGGGCGCACAAGGCGAATTTTCACTGGCCGTGAAATTGCACATCGAAGCTGGCGAATTCGTCACCCTGTTTGGTGAATCAGGAGCTGGCAAGACCACTTTGTTGCGCTGCTTGGCCGGATTGGCTGAACCGGATGCGGGCGACATCCGTGTTAACGGTGCGACATGGTTCGACCGGCAAACGAAAATCCCTGTGCAGCAGCGACGCGTCGGTTACATGTTCCAAGACTATGCCTTGTTCCCCAACATGAGCGTGCGTGGCAATCTGGAATTCGCGCTGCGGAAAGGTGCGGATAAACATCGTGTCTCGGAACTGATCGAGATGATGTCCTTGGGGGAACTACAACATCGCAAACCGGCCACGCTTTCCGGCGGGCAACAGCAACGTGTGGCGTTGGCGCGCGCACTTGCCGCCGACCCGCAACTGTTGTTGTTAGATGAACCGTTTTCTGCACTCGATCACGAGACCAAATTGCGTCTGCAAGATGAAGTGCTGCGCTTGCAACGCCACTTCGGCGTCACCACCGTTATGGTTAGCCACGATGTGAGCGAAGTGTATCGACTCTCTAAACGCGTACTCATCATCGAGCAGGGGCGCATCGAACGCGCCGGAACACCGGCCGAGGTGTTCGGCGCGGGACAGGCCAGCGGCAAATTCAGTTTCGCCGGGGAGGTGCTCGCCATCGAAGCGGCGGACGTGGTGTTCGCTGTCACGCTGCTGGTGGGTAATCAGGTCATCCGCGTCATCGCCACGGCGGACGAAGTGCAACGTCTCAAATCGGGTGACCGTGTGATGCTCATGTCGAAAGCTTTCAATCCAGCGCTGGCGGCCTGCTGAGTCTTTCGTGTCAGGTCAGCATCAAGCGCAACGGCAGCATCGCTGAGATTTCAAATCCCTGCTTCTGATAGAAACGGATCGCGCCATCGTTGGCGCGGTCGGTGAGCAGGGTGATACGCAAGCAGCCAGCCTGCTTCGCGGTTTCGAGGGCGGCGCCTAACAGTTTCCTGCCCAGCCCTGCGTCCCGTTTGTCGGGATGGACGACCATATCTTCTAGCAGCGCGACCTTGCCACCGCAGGCGGTGCTGATGGTGAACAACAGGTTGACCATGCCGATGACGGTGGCACCGTCGCGCATGACGAGGATGAGTCCTCGTTGTGGGTGTTCGATGATCTGCCGCAGCCCGGCGGATTGTTTAGTGGCATCAGGTTGAAAATCTGCTTCCTGTGTGAACAGCAGGGCAAGCAATCCGCACAGTTGCGGGATGTCATCCGCCGTGGCGGGAGTGATCTGCATCAGTCCTCTGGGCCGAAGCATTTATCGTAGTCAATGCAGGCTGCGCAACTGGGTGCGCGGCAGGCGTTGAAACCTTCGCGCTCACAAAGTTGTTTGTAGAAGAATTTCTTCCACTTCATATCGCCCGTGTTGCGTGCCGCAAGGGTGGGGAAGTGAGTGGTGAGCAGCACCGAGAGGGCGATACGGTTGGGCAATCCGAGGTCTTGCCACAGATGGTCGTTGCCCATGCAGGCGCTGGCCACAAGATGAGCGACACAGCGATGGTGTTCGTTCACCACGGCACGATGCTCGAGCAGGAGTTCCACCAAGTCCGGGAACTCGTACAAGGCACCCTCGTTGCCCGTGTGGGCACTTTGCTCATTCAGCCAGGCGATGGGAGCGATGAAGCGCGGGAAGTAGGTGGCGAGCAAACCGCGAAAGACGGGTAGCTGCATTCCTAAGGCCGGGATGAACACCTGTCCCTGTGCATCGCAGTAATTGCCGATGACTGTGGCATAGGCGCGCACGAGCACATCCTCCGGCGCATCGGCATGGTCGAGCAGCAACCATTTGCCGACGCTGTCGTGTGAGCGGATGGAACTCAGGCGGCCATCGCTTCGTGCGTATAACATTTTTTCGGACATATCTTGGCGCAGGCCTCACAACCCACACAGTTCTTCTCGTTGGCGACGGTCATGACTTTTTTCTCATACTCGTCATCGTCATCCTCGCCCAGCTCCAGCTTGATGATCTCGCCCTCGTCGTTGATGCCGACCAGTTGCAACACTTCGCGACCGCACACGCGGAAGCAGCGTCCGCAGCCGATGCATTTATCCTGATCGATGTTGCTCACGAACTTGGGCGTCCATGTACGCCCGTCGGGTAGAGTGATGGTGACCACTGATGTCATTGCGTTCTCCTTTAGCCGCCGCTCGCCGCCAGTTTCTGGCGTGCGGCTGTCAGTTTTTGATAAGCCTGAAAAGTCTTGTCGGCGATCTCGGGTATCTTTTCCCAGCCGGTCGGCAGATCCTCCGACAGGTCATGCAGATCCATCTTCAATTGCGTGGCCTGCGCATTGAGTTTCTTCACTTCCGCTTTGATGGTTTCGATGTCGGACATATCCTGCTCCTTAACCGTATTTCGCCACTTCGGGGAATTGATTGATCATCGCGACTGCCGAATCCACCAGCTTGCCGCCTTCTTCCGCCAGCTTGCCCATGTCGTTGAAGCCGAAGCGGTGCACGTCGCGCAAATATTTATTGACGACCACAAGACGCCCGGCGGTGAGCACCATGCGACCGAAACCTTCATGGCTCATCTTCATCATCGGCGAGACCATGATGCCGGTCTGGCGTTCGACGGAAAGACCGATCGCGTTGTAGAACAATTCCAGACGCCACAAGGTCTCGGGATCCGGGTCGCCCATCAAAGGGATCTCTTTGCGCTTCTCTTTGTCGATGATGTAGTCGGCCAAAAGTTGTGTATTGTCTTTGCCATCCCATGTGCCGTAGGTGTCCTGCGCACGGAATTGCTTGGCGAGTTCTTGCAGAAAGAGTTCGCCGGTATTACTCACTGTTGCTGTGTCGCTCATGTTGTTGCTCCTGATGGGTTAATCTTCAAAATTCAATTCGCGCTCTTTGTCTTTGTTCAGTGCCTTGCGCAGCCAAGGCGGCGGCTCACCTTTAAGCACTTCCTGTAATTTATTGAGTATCTCGTTGATGGATTCCGGCTCGTTCACTTTGATCGGATGGATCTTGTTTGCAACGACGCGTGCCGCTGCCGAACCGCCGATGGCACCGACATACAGGATGGCGCAATCTTTGATGGCTTCCAGCTTGGGCGCAAGCTTGTCTTCGTTGCCGTCTTCTTGCAGATCGCCGGAGAATTGGATGGCCTCGATCAGATTGAATCCCTCCGGCGATATCTCATATATCGCGAGGTTTTTAGCCCAGCCGAAGTGGGCATCCACCCGTTGCAGGTCTTGCGTTGCGAATGCGATCTTCATTCCTTTTACTCCTTGGTTAGGGCTATACAGCCTGAGTTTGCGCAGCATGTTCATGATGTTCTTCTTCCGGCAATGGCCAACTATCCGGCGTGCTTTCGTGAGCGTGTTCCATAAAGATATTACCGATCTGGAACACGAGGTCTCGTGAGCCGCGATAGCCCACGCTCAAACGATGGTTCGCACCCAGCCGGTCAAAGATAGGGATGCCGGCGCGGAACAGCGGGATGCCGAGCCGTTCCGCCGCCTGGCGTCCATGCGCATGCGTGATGAGCAGGTCACAACCTTGCGCGCGGGTCTCCAAGTCTTCCAGATCGCCGATCAACACTTCGGCGCAAGGCATCTTCTCCAGCAGGGGAGAGCGCGTGGTGGTGACCGCAGCCGTGATCTCGCACCCCATCTCAGTCAGCGCTGAGCCGAGCGACCACAACAGATCGGGCTCGGCACCGATGGCGAGCTTCTTGCCGCCGAGGAAAAAATGCCCGTCGAGCATGGCATCCACCAATTGACTGCGTTGACGGCGGTATTTGAGCGGCACCGGTTTGCCGGAGAGTTTGGAGAGGTACTTCATGAACTGGTCGTTGGCTTCCAGTCCGGTGAGGCGGTCGAACAAGACAAACGGTACGCCACTGCGTATCTCGAGCTCCATCGCGGCACTGCGCATCTGCTCGCCGATGGCGAGGGTGGCGAGCGAACTGCCCATGCTGCGCACCTCGTCCACTGTCGTGCCACCGATGGTGGTGGGGCTGAATTGTTCCGGGATGTGACCATCGAGTGAGCCGGACAGGTCGGGCAAAACGACAGGGGCAAGATCGAATGCCTCGATGGTTTCGACGATCTCCTCGACATCGGCGGCAGTGAGGTGGCTGCCCACCAGCACATTCACTTGATCGACGATCTTCTGCTCGGTCTTGTGTACCAGCTCCTCGATGATGCGGGTGACGGTCTTGCTCCAACCATCCTGGAATGCATCTTTGTAATCCGGCGTGCTGACGAACACGATAGGCAGATCAGCCAGCTCTGGATGGCGTTTGCGGATGGTTTGCAGATCGCCGATGACATCCTCACCCTTGGTCTCGGTGAGTCCGGTCGTACACAGTCCGATGATCTCTGGCTTGGCGCGGGTGTTGATATTGAGCAGCGCCTGCTCGATATTGTCCATGCCGCCCATGATGGTGGTGACTTCGTTCATCGCGGTGGTCTGCAAGGGAATGGCTTCGCGGAAATGACGCACGAACAACACCAGACCGAATGCGGTGCAACCTTGCGAACCGTGCAACACCGGCATGCAATTCGCCATGCCCATGAAAGCCAGCGCGCCGCCGATGGGCTGACTCATCTTGAGCGGGTTGACGCTGCATGCTTTTTTCGAGGTGATGACGGTCGCCATTTAGCCCTCCGTCCCCACTGCTGGAGAAATCGTGGCGAGCACGCGACGATGCCAGAGGGGATGCGCAGTAGATTTATGCATGAGTGGACTCCCACGGAGCGGGTTTGCGCACTTGTTCCCAGATCGGGTTGTACAGCGCCTTGTCGATCTCTTGCACCAAGATCACCATGCCCTCGTATCCGGCATAGGCGTGGTGGCGTTCCTGGTTGATGTCCAGCCACGGCATCTTGGCCTTGAGCGCGACGAACTGCGAACGTCCGCCGGAGAGCATGATGTCGGCGCGGGCATCCTTCAGCATCTTGTACATCTCGCGCGGCGGCATGTCGTCGAACATGTGCGCGTCCTCGCCCATCAGCTCTTTCACGCGTTCTTTGTCTTCCTCGGTGGATTTCTTCACGCTGGTGCCCACGATCTCCAAGCCGACCTCTTGCAAGGCGGAGACCACCGACCACGACTTCACTCCGCCGGTGATGAGCAGCACGCGCTTGCCCTCAAAGCGTTTGCGGTAACCGTGCAGTTTTTCCCATGCGCGCGCTTCCTCGCGGCGGATCAATATCTCGGTGCGCCCCAATAGATCATCCGGTGCGCCTTGTTGTACCAAGAGCTTGGCGATCTGGCGCAGCGAATCGCTGGTGTCGGAGATGCCGTAGAACGAGCCCTCGAAGAAGGGGATGTTGTAACGCTCTTCCATCTTGCGTGCGACATTGATCATCGCTTTGGAGCACACCATCATCGACGCTTTCGCACGGTGTGAGCTGGCGACCTCGTGATACTTCGCATCGCCGGAGATGCACGCCAACACACGGATGCCCAAGTGGTCGAGCAACGGCTTGATCTGCCACATCTCGCCCGCGAGGTTGTATTCACCGATGATGTTGATGTCATAGGGAGTGGTGGTCTCCGGCTCTTCCGTGCCGATGACGTAATCCAGCAAGGCTTCGCCCGCCAGTTTGTTACCGAGGTTCTTGCTGCCGACGAAACCGGGCGCATTGATGGGGATGATGGGCTTGCCGAATTTCTCTTTGGCGGCTTTGCATACGGCCTCGATCTCGTCGCCGATGAGCCCGGTCACACAGGTCTGATAGACGAACACCGCAGGCGGGTCGTATTTTTCGATCACTTCGCGGATGGCTTTGTACAAACGTTTTTCGCCGCCATAGATCACATCGTTCTCGGTGATGTCGGTGGTGAACCCGGTGCGGTAGAGTCTGGAGCCCGAAGATTTTGAACCCCGGTTGTCCCAGCCGTTGCCTTCGCAGGCGATGGGGCCGTGCACGATGTGCGCCACATCGGTGATAGGCTGCAGCGCGATCTTTGCGCCATCAAAAGCACAGCCGCCCGCAGCCGCACCCGGCGTCAATTGCTTGGTGCAGCCTTTTTTGCGTTCCTTCTCACCCTTGGCTTGGTTCTTATCGCAACCGGGTTCGTTGAACACATCCTGTACTTTGGTGTTGAGACTAGCCATGGCAGCTTGCTCCGTTCAGGTGTCCGCGAAGATGGCGGACTTGCCCTCGCAGTGAATTCAGCAAGCATCATGCCAAGGGGGAAGGGAGGCGTAACGGACTGTTTATATGGAGACGCCAGCATCCGGTCAATTATCTGCATGCACCACGAGCTTGTAGCAAAGCTTACAAATCCCACAATTTTCCGCTACGCATGCGCATGGGGTAGGCATCAGTGAGGCATGGTGCACTTGTTGCTTTAAGAAATAAGGATATCTATCGAGAACGCAGCAACGATGAGCGACGTGAGCAGAACCATCGCGATTGAGGGCAGCAGCAATCTGGTTGGCGTGCCGACCGGCTTGCTCTCGAGCGCAAGTTTCAACGAGTTCCCACTTCCGCTGTCCATACGCGGTGTGCGCGAGGCGCATGCCGATCTGTTTGACGAGCTGAGTCTGTGTGGCAGTCTAGACAAGGCACAGCAGGTATTCTGCAATTACATGGACAGACTGTTTGAATTGAGCATGCCGCGCAGCGGCACACGGCGCTTCCATGCCAGCTATTTGCGGCTGCTCAAAGATTGGGGGTTCGATTCCAACAGTCCGGCGGGGGCGGTGCTGAAAGGCTGGGTGGAAAGCCGCTTCGGACTGTTCCCCACCTTTCATAAAAAACCGATACGCCGTTTCAATTCACCTGCGTGGATCGTCTATGTGGAAGAGAAGATGTCCTCGCGCTTCAATAACAACAACATCTACATCCAACTGGATGTGTTGTACGAATTCAGCCAATGGGTGTTGCGTCGCTTCGTGGCGACCGGCAAAAAACATCTGACCTTATATCGCGGTACCAACGATCTGCGCGACCAACAATTGGTGCAGCAGATCGATCCACGCACCGCCATCGTGCGTTTGAACAATCTGGTTTCGTTCACCGCGCAGCGCGACATCGCCGATGAATTCGGCGACACCATCATCGAGGTCGAAGTCCCGGTCGTCAAAATCCTTTTCTTCAACGAGCTGCGTTCGCCCTGCCTGTTGCGCGGTGAGGCGGAATATCTGGTCATCGGCGGCGAGTATCGCGTGGCGATGTCTTATTACTAGGGGGAGAGATGGCAAGTGATCTTTTGTATGACCGCGCGCTGGGCGCTTACCTCGGTCTGGCCGTGGGCGATGCCTTGGGCGCCACGGTTGAATTCATGCTGCCGCGCGAGATACGCCATCAATACGGCGTACACAAAGACATCATCGGGGGCGGCTGGCTCAAACTCAAAGCAGGCCGGGTGACCGACGATACCGAGATGTCGCTGGCGCTGGGGCGGGCATTGATCGCCTCCAACGGCTGGAACGCCAATGCCGTCGGCGATTCCTACGTGGCTTGGTTGAAGACGCGCCCCGTGGATATCGGCAACACCTGCCGCCGTGGCATCCAGCGCTACATGATGAACGGCAGCTTGAGCGGCCCCGTGAGCGAGGCCGATGGCGGCAACGGTGCAGCCATGCGCAACTTGCCGCTGGTGCTGCTCACCTTGAATGACGAAAAGGCATTCGTCGAATACACGCTGGCGCAAAGCCACTTCACCCACAACCATCCGCTGTCGGATGCGGCGACACTGGCCTTGGGGCGCATGCTGCGCGTGATGTTTGCAGGCGGCAAGATCAAGCAATGCCGCGAGGTCGTCAAAGATTTGCTCAAGGACTATCCCAAATTCCAATTCACCCCGTATCCCGGGCGGGCCTCCGGCTACATCGTGGACACCATGCAGACCGTGTTGCATCACTACTTCATCACCGACTCGTTCGAAGGGCTCGTCATCGATACTGTGAATCGCGGTGAAGATGCCGACACCACCGGTGCCATCGCAGGCATGTTGGGGGGAGCGTTATACGGAGCATCAGCGATACCGACGCGCTGGCTGGACAAGCTGGAACCGCATGTGGTGGGCGAGATACATCAGCAAGTGAGGGAGTTGTTACGCTTGGCTGAAAGACGGTGAGTTAGCTAGACACGCGGAAACTGCGGTGGGGCGGGTTGTCCGAGTAAATCGGTTTGAGGATTTATTGCAACCCACCCCCTGTTGCTTTCAATTCATCTTTCCAAAATTAATTTGCCGTTATATATGCGATAAACGGGCCCCCAAGCATACGGCTTAAGTAACAGCCCGCACCCGGACACCCGGCCCCTGCGTTGCCACCACCAAATCCTGCGCCACCAGTAACAATGGTATTTACATTGAATGTTTTAGTGGCACTAGTAACGTTTACTGGCGTTTTAAATTTATAGACGCCGATAATCTTTGTTGCGCTTGACGTTACGCCGGTTCCAGTAGGTACAGCTAAAGCGTCTGCCTGTCTTAAAAATGCATATAGAAGATCACCAGTCACAGAACCTACGGGAGTAATAGCGACAGTTCCAACCACAGGCTGTGTCAAAGCCATATTGTCAAAAGTATCAAAAATGACTGTCGTTGCAGATGCTGCTGGAGCTACATTGCCACATTTGGTCAAATATTTATTGGCATTATTTTCAGGGTATACGTCAATCAGTGTGGCTGCTGAAAGGTACGTAGAGCCACCATTTGTCGCACAAATAGTCCCAGACACTGCCCCCGTACCAACAACGGCTGTTGAAAAATTTTGAGTTGTATTAATTGAAACTGCATTGGATGCAACCATGACTCCATAGGGGTAGGATCCTATTGGAAATGTAGTAGAGGCTGCTAGTGATACAGTCCCCCCCACTGAAAGATTTGTTGGAATGCCCGTTGCGTTATCCAATGCAAAAGTACAAGAGGAATAATTCAATGCTACTGTAGGCGAGACACTAGGATTGCCATTGGCATCAGTGGTGCCATTGGCAGATGCGGGATCGGAAGTGCATAATCCTAACCGATACATTTTGACTGTATACACTGATGGTGTGCCGCTACAGCCATAGGGAAATGCGGGATCGGTTGTATCAATTGTCGATCCCGTCGTCACCCGACACAGTGGGGAGCCGCCTGTGTTGGTGGCTCCCCAAGCTGTTACGGAGAACGAAAACAACAACAAACTACTTAGTGCAGAAACAGTTACCATTTGTCTGACTTTCATAGCGTTCTCCGAGATTATTTTCCAATTGCAACCACAGACACAGAAACCGTGGTGGCAGCAGCAGCTGCGCTGGAACCACCACCACCGCAACCGCTGATTAAAGATATGGCGACCAGTGCTACAACGGTCGCTGCCAGAGATATGTTGAATTTGAAATCTTTCATAATGTGCAGGTTCCTCTCGCTAATGTACATATGGGGTGTAGTGTGTAGGCCGAAAAATGAATTTTCACTGCTTCTCTGCCAATCGATTCCCTTTTCGTATCATGCGACGAACTTACCAAAGACACATAACGAAGATAACTAGGTAACACACCATTTTTAACCCGGGTAATCCATTATTTTTAACTCGGTCAATTGTTTGTTTTTTTACCCGAGTAAAGCCTAGAGAGTCATAGGGGGAAAGCGATAGCAATAAAAAGCTCCGTACCGGAGTCGATTTCTTTTCAGCCGTGTTTCCCCCAACACAATTCGACTCCAGTACCTTTAGTTCTCTTGTACCTTTTGTTCTCTTTAACCGTGCTATATCAAAATGTATACCTCGAATTTACATCCGATGATGCGCTACGTATGATGCAAAACTCTTGCAACAGTTAATCTGATAATAGGAAGGAGTCTTAAATGGGAATGGGGAATAAGACGGTGTGTGTCGTACTGCTGACGGCGGCCATGTCAGTTGCTAGTGTGGGTGGTAAGGCTGAGGGGTTGGGAATCAGCAAAAACCTGGAGGCAACCGAGTCGCACTATTCGATTGAATCCTCTGGCGCAGGGATCGGCTCAGATCAACAAGATGCTGTGTCCAAGGCTGCCAACCTAGTGAATCAGGGACAACTTAATCAGGCTAACCGCCTTCTTGATGAGGTGCTAAACCATTTTGCCGGGCTGATGACCGATAACCAGCAAACTTATGTCAGCTTTCGGGACGACAAGGATTACAGGCAGTTCGTGCAAGAGAGCAAAAGCAAGCAGATAAATAAAATAACAAGGATGCACAATTCCTTTGTTCAAGCCCTTCAACTCAAGGCATTCATCGCTTCGAGCGGGCAAGAGTGGGATACGGCCATCAGATATTTGGATAAAAAGATATTGTATGCGCCCTTTGAAGCACAGCCTCTCCTTGAGAAAGGATACTGTTTGGTCAGCCAAGGAAACCCTCAACAGGGATTTGAGGCTTACAAGAAGGCATATGCACTCGCGACAGCTCACAATTCCGCCCTGCAAGAAAAATCTGCCGCACTTCGTGGTATGGGAAGCGCACAGATCGAACTCGGAAATCTGGATGAAGCAGCCGACTTTTTCAACAGTTCACTCGAACTCGAGGCTGGAAATAAAGTTGCGCTTAGCGAACTTGAATATATTCGGCGAATGAAAGCT